>WIAH01000027.1 GCA_014055525.1 Nitrospira sp. CR1.3 | reverse complement strand
AGATCTCGTGCGGTGATCGACATGCGTCCGTGCGCTGATTGCGACATCATACGGGCAGCCAAGGTCGTGAGTCCAGACGCCAGGAAGTTCGGGGGGCTGAGTTTGAGGTTCGACGTTCGGGGTAATGGGGGCCGGGCATTGGGACAGAATCTGCGGCTGTATACTAAGCACTCGGTCATTCAGACGCATCGTTGTTTGACAAGAGTACGATTGACTTTTCATCAGCCCGCCAGTATGCTCTTTTCCTTTCCAACAGAAGGAGTTAGGGGTATGAAGGTCATTCTACAAGAGACGATGGACGGGGTCGGCCACCTGGGCGATCTGATCGATGTAAAGGACGGCTTTGCCAGAAATTTTCTGCTGCCCCGCAAGAAGGCCGTCGTGGCTAACGATCGCAATATCAAATCATTTGAGCATGCCAAACGTGTCGCGGCGGAGCGCGCGAAGAAGGAGAAGCTCGAAATCGAAGCCCATGCCAAGAAGATGTCCACTGTGACGCTGACGGTGCTGGCGCAGGTGGGCAAAGACGACAAGATGTTCGGCTCCGTCACGGTGAAGGACATCGCCGAAGGACTTGCGGAACAGGGGTATCAAGTCGATCGCCGCAAGATTCAACTGCCGCAGCCCATCAAGGAACTCGGGAGCTTCACGGTGCCGGTCAAGCTTCCTCGCGAGGTCACGGCTGCCGTGACCATACGGGTGGTGAAGAAACAGGAAGCCGAACCGGCTTCCGCTTAGTCGGACGGGAAACCCACGATCATGTCGATGAAAGATGCCGTCGGCTCTCTCGATGCGCTCCAAGCGACCGATCCCGATGTCTATGCCGCCATCGATGCGGAAGAAGAGCGGCAACGCCATAAGCTGCTGTTGATCGCCTCCGAGAATTTCGCAAGCCCCGCCGTCCTGGCCGCGCAGGGATCGCTCATGACGAACAAGTACGCGGAGGGTTACCCGGGCAAGAGATACTACGGCGGGTGCCAGCACGTGGACACGGTCGAGGATCTGGCCATCCAGCGTTGCAAGCAAATCTTCGGCGCCGAGCACGTGAACGTCCAACCGCATTCCGGTTCCCAGGCTAATATGGCGGCCTATCTGTCCGTACTGAAGCCGGGAGACACGATTCTCGGTATGGATCTGGCTCAGGGCGGTCACCTCACGCACGGCAGCAAAGTCAATTTTTCCGGATCCATCTTTCGCGCATTTTCCTACGGCGTGGACCGCCAGACGGAGACGATCAACTATGACGCGGTGCAGAAGTTGGCGGAGGAGTGCCGCCCGCGCATGCTCGTCGTCGGCGCCAGCGCCTATGCCCGCACGCTCGATTTTTCACGCTTCGAGCAGATTGCGAAATCAGTCGGCGCCTTTCTGATGGTCGACATCGCTCATATCGCCGGACTAATCGCGGCCGGTTTGCACCCCAGCCCGATTCCCTACGCCGATTTTGTGACAACGACCACACATAAGACGCTGCGAGGACCGCGCGGCGGGGTCGTCATGTGCAAGGCCGAGCATGCCAAGGCCGTGGACAAGTTCGTGTTCCCCGGGATGCAGGGCGGCCCGTTGATGCACGTCATTGCGGCCAAAGCCGTCGCCTTCAAAGAAGCGCTGTCACCGGCCTTCAAGCGATATCAGCAGCAGGTCATCGCGAACGCCAAAGTGTTGGCTCAAGGTCTCCTGGACCGCGGATATAGGATTGTGTCCGGAGGCACCGACACGCATCTCATGCTCGTGAATCTCACCAACAAGAACATCACCGGCAAGGAAGCGGACGCCGCCCTGGATGCGGCCGGAATCATCGTCAACAAGAACGCCGTGCCGTACGATGAAAAACCGCCGGCCGTCGCGAGCGGAATCCGCCTGGGGACGCCGATCGTGTCGACCCGCGGGATGAAGGAAGCGGAGATGCAGTCGATCGTGGGCCTGATCGATAGAGTGTTGCAGCACCGGCAGGATCAGGCTGCGCTCGAAGAAGTCCGCGTCCAGGCCAAGGCCTTGTGCAGCCGCTTCCCGATTTTCCACGCCTACTGAGCCGCGCTTCGAACAGACAAGGTCGCCGCCGGTGAAATGTCCGTTTTGTGATGAAGTCGAAGACAAGGTGGTCGACTCGCGCATGGCGAAGGAAGGCGAGTTGATCCGCCGACGCCGCGAATGTCTCGGCTGCAAACGCCGCTTCACCACCTACGAACGCGTCGACGAGATTCTTCCTGTCGTGGTCAAGAAGGACGGGCGGCGGGAGGCCTTCGACCGAGCCAAGATTCTCTCCGGGCTGAAAAAGGCCTGTGAGAAACGGCCGATCAGCACCGCGACAATCGAGGCCGTGGCCGACCGCATCGAAAAGCGCATCCAGGAAATGGGCGAGACGGAGATCGAGAGCCGGATCGTGGGTGAAGAACTCATGAAGGAGCTGCACCAGCTGGATCAGGTCGCCTATGTCCGGTTTGCCTCCGTCTACCGGGAATTCAAGGACATCGATCAGTTCATGGACGAACTGAGAACCTTGGCCCAACAGCGCCGCGAGCGGTGAGGCTCATCACGCGCGCGCCGACACCTTCCAATCGTCCTCTCGTTTGTCCTTCCACGATCCCCCGATGATGCGTGATACACTGAGGCCGTTACGAGGCTCCGGAATGCCGACCAGTCAAGCCAAATCCCCTCAATCCCGCCGCAAGCCGATTGCAATACCCGGCGCCACGCACGTGGCTATCATCGGCGCGGGTCGCGGCGGCACGGCCTTGATGGAAATCTTCGCCATCGATCCTTTGGTCGATATCGTCGCGGTTGCCGAAATCAATCCCGCTGCGCCAGGCCTGAGCCTCGCCAAGCGATTGAAAATTCCCATCACCCGCGATTACCGGCTGCTCCTGAATCTGGAGCACGTCGATCTCATCATCGACGTGTCCGGCAGCCTGGAAGTCTGGCAGGTGCTTCAGGACTTTCACCGGATGGGCGTGACCATCCTCGGCGGGGCCAGCGCGAAATTCATGTGGGAGCTGATCGAGGCCCGGATCAGAGCGACGACCGAGATCGAGAAGACGCTGAACAAGTATCAATCGCTCTACCGGCTGTACGTGAAAGAAACCGGCGCAGCCGTGACGGAAGAGCGCACGAGAATCGCCTGCGAGATTCACGACGGCCTGGTCCAGAGCCTGGCCGGCGTCAACTTCAAGCTGGATCTCTCGCAGCAACTGCTCCGCAAGAATCCGAAGGCCAGCCTCGCGACGCTGCGCGAAAGCAAGCAGCAGCTCAAGCTGGCCATTCAGGAGGCGCGGCAGGTCATCTTCAACTTGCGGCCGCTCCAATACGACAAGATGGAGTTGATCCCGGGCCTGACCAACTACCTCAAGTCGTATCAAACGCAATACCGCATCAAGACCGAATTCAAGGTATCCGGCGATGAACAGATCCTCTTTCCTCGCACCAAGATCTTCCTGTTCCGAATCGTCCAGGAAGCCCTCAGCAACGTGGTGCAACATGCCAAGGCCGATCGCGTCTCTGTGCGCCTGGAGATCGATTTTGATAAGCTGACCGTGACCATCACGGATAACGGCATCGGCTTCGACATGGATCAGGTCCTGCACAACCCGGAAAAGTGGGACCATTTCGGCGTTCGCGGCATTGTGGAGCGCGCCAGGCTGGTGGGGGGTGAAGCCACCATTCACTCGAAAAAGGGTCGAGGCACGACGATCGTCGTCACAGTGCCGCTCGGCAAGAAGGAGACTCCGGACGATGGAGAAAATTAAGGTTCTCATTGCAGATGATCACCGCGTCGTGCGCGAAGGACTCGCCGCTATCCTCAAGACCAAGGACGACATCCAGGTCGTAGGCGAAGCGCAGGACGGCATGGAAGCGGTCGAAAAAACCAAGACGCTGCTTCCCGACGTGATTCTCATGGATGTCAGCATGCCTCGCATGGGGGGCGTCGAAGCCACCAGGCAGGTCAAGCGGGAATTCCCGCACATCGGGATCGTTGCGTTGACCATGTACGAAGAACAGCAATACATTTTCGATCTCGTCCGCGCCGGCGCCACCGGCTATCTATTGAAAGATTCCGAATCATCGCAGATCGTCGCCGCCATCCGGGCGATCTATCGTGGGGAGTCGCTGATCCATCCGTCGGTCGCGAGCAAGATCCTCGCGGAGTTTTCATTGATGGCCCAGAAAAAGGGGAAAAAGCCGGCCTGGGTCGAGCACGATTTGACCGAGCGGGAGATCACCGTGCTGCGCCTGGTCGCCGACGGCAAAACGAACAAAGAAATCGCCAACAGCCTGGACCTCAGTGAGAAGACGGTAAAAAATCACGTGCGCAACATCTTCCATAAGCTGCAGGTCTACGACCGGACTCAGGCCGCCATTCTGGCCATCCGAAAAGGGTTGATCGAATTGGACCCGCGACCTTGAGCCTGCGCCACTCTCCCGCTCCCCGTGTGAAGGGTCCAAGCGTTCATTCGTCCGGTCTTGCTCTCTCCCAGAGGATTCCTCTTTTCTGTTTTGCCAAGCGCATCCGGAACGTGCTATCTACTATTTGATTGCAAGGCAGCGGTGCTGCTCAGACGTTTCTACCCGCGATCGACCAGGCAGGTGAGAGATGACGGACCAATCAAGTGCCTACAGGTTTGTTGTGGCTGCGATATGCCTTGGCTCCCTCGGTGCGGGCTGGGGCTGCGGAAAGCGCGCCGTTTCCTCTTCGGGTGACCAGGCCGCAGTCGCGAGCGCACCCAGTCAGGCTTCTCCCGTTGAAACGGTCAAGCCGGATTCGATGGCCGCGTTCCCCGACCAAAAACCAGCTCCGATTGAATCGGCCCGGACGCCGCTCGCTACCGATTCGCGACCGAGCGAACCGGCGTCTAGCCGGCCGCCGGCTTCCGCCGTAGCGCCGTCGGCATCATCCTCCGCGGCGCCCGTGCCAGCCGATGCCTCCGTCTCGACAGACGTTTCCGTTCTTTCCGATATCTACTTTGATTTCGATCGGTACACCGTCCGGGCAGATGCTCAGCCTGTGCTGGGAGCCAACGCGGCATTGATCAAGAGCGTACCGGATAAATCTGTGCTCATCGAAGGCCACTGCGATGAGCGGGGAACGCAGGCCTATAATCTTGTATTGGGAGAAAAACGGGCGAAAGCCGCGAAGCGCTATCTCGAAGACCTCGGAGTTCCGGCCTCGCGGATGACGATCGTGAGTTACGGCGAAGTGCGTCCCTTTTGCCATGAGCACGAAGAACGGTGCTGGCAGAAGAATCGGCGCGCGCACTTCGTTCTGCATTGATCGCTCAAGGAACAGAGAGACGTATGCGCCGCTGTCCCATCCACATTGTTCCTCTGGTCCTGTTTCTCTGTCTCTGTGTCATGATGCAGATGCTCGGCACGCCCGGGACCTTGTTGAGCCCGACATTGGCATCCGACATCTGGGGCACGTCGGTGCTGGAGGGGTTTTCCATTCCGCCGAATCCAGCCCAGCCCACGCCGTCTGCCTCGGCAATCTCTGCGACTGAAATGCAAACCTTTCTGCACGTGCCGGTTCTCGCGTCCGCGCCCTTTCATCCTCCTCTTCTCCAGGTCCAATAGCCCATTCGTAACGATCTGCTCGGTCCTCCCTCCCGGCTCACTACCGTCATTGATCGGGATGGGGGATGAGAATTTTCCCGACGGGAAAACGGTATTCCCATCTGGAAGGCTGAAATGAGAGGAGAAGGTAATGACACGGACGCACGTAAGTCTTATCATGGCGATGGTGTGTGCGCTTTCGGCCTGCGGACATCAGTCCGTCCCCGACAGGCCGACGACCGTCAGGATGATTCGCATCTCGGACTTCGTCAAACCTGAGACTGTGTACGCCAAATCCGGTGAGGAAATCCGCTGGCAGAATCTCCGTACGAATCCGGTGCGAGTCGGATTTCTCACCGGGCGCCTTCTGGAAGAACTGGGATGCAAAAAGGGCGTGAGCGCCTTCTTCGGAGAGGTCGGCGATGTAATCACGATCGGACCTGGTGAGTCCGTCAGTCTCTGCCCGCTCCGTTCAGGCGTTCTGCAATATAATGTATGGTTCGATGCGGAAAACCCAAAAGGCGCGATCAGTCCCACGGCGACCGTTCATATTGAGGCAGGCGGCTGAAGGACGTTCGCGACGGGGACTGTCACCTTTCCGGTTGGTGGCTGTCCCCGTTCGTTCAAGGACAGGCACCGGCCTACGCCGGAGCCAGTCCCTACAGCACGTCGCTCCAGGGAGGGCTCACGGCAAAGGCCGCATTGATCAATCCGACGTGGGAGTAAGCCTGCGGGAAATTGCCGCATTGCTCGTTCGACCCCGGGATGAAATGTTCGGAAAAGAGACCTGCATGATTGGCTGCGATCAGTACGCGATCGAGGATAGCCCGCGCCTCGGGAGTCCGTCCCAGACGGGCGAGGGCCTGAGCGATCCAGAAGGAGCAAATCACGAAGGCCCCCTCCGGTTTTCCAAAATCATCGGCGCGCACGTACCGGTAGAAGAAGCCAGTGTCTTCGGCGCCCTTTCGGAGCGCCAGTTCGCGCGTGATGTGCAGAACCGTCGACTCACAAAGCTGTCGATCCGGATATCCCAGAATCGGCAATTGCGCAAGCGCGGCATCATATGTAAAGTCGGAAGGACCGTTCCGGAGCGCGCCGTCGTGCACGGCCCGGAGCAGGGCATCGGAGGCATGGACCCGCGCTCCGGTCAGATCCAGGGACATCGCGCGGAGGTGACCGGCCTGCTTGATGCGCTCCAGCCGTTCCAATCCGGCCCAGCAGAGCAGGTTGGTGAAGGCATGCTCCTGCCAGCCGTTTCGAATCTCCCAGAGACCGGCGTCCGGCTGGCCGATGCTCCGCGCGCAGAGTTTGGCCAGATGGACCAGGAGCGTGTCGAGATCCTTGGTGCGCAAATCGAAATACCGTTCGTCAAAGAAAATCGGCGCAAAGGTCAGAACCATTTCACCGTACGCGTCGTTCTGAACCTGATCAGCCGCCTGATTGTAGCTGCGCACAGGAGTGCTGCCTTGATAACCGGCCCAGCCGGCATGCTCGGTTTCCGGAAGCGGCAGCCCCTGGCTCAGTGTATAGACCGGACGCAGCCGGTCGCGGGAATGTTCATGGGTGTGCGCGATGTTCAACAGGAATTTCAGAAAGGCTTCCATCTCTTCGAAGTGACCCAGGTTATGGAACGCCGTCAGCGCAAAATAGGCGTCGCGCAGCCAGCAGTAGCGATAGTCCCAGTTCCGCCGGCCGCCCGGTTGTTCGGGCAGGCTCGTCGTCAGAGCCGCCAGGATGGCCCCGGTGTCTTCGAAACAATGCAGCTTCAAAGCCAGCGCCGAACGGATGACCTCCTGCTGATACAACAGCGGCACCGAGCAGTTCTTCACCCAGGTGCGCCAGTAACGGGTCGTTTGCTCAAGGAAGTCGTGGGTCACCTTGACGAGATCGTCTTCGATGCCGAGCCCCCAGGTCAGGCCGAAATACAATTTCTGCGTCAGGGCGACCGGGGTTTCTTCGCAGAGATAGGTCAGCGGCATGTTCGTCAACAAACGGAGCAGCTCGCCGCGAATTTCGTACCGCAGATGATTGCTCCCCCTCACGGGCTGGACGGGCGTCTTCTCCCAGCCGGAGACAGGGCGACAGCTGACGCGGATCGCCGGCGTACCCTGCAGCGGCTCGACCACCCTGAAGAGGGCCGTGGGTCTATAGATTCGGCCGTATTGCTCGAATCGGGGGCAGAAATCGGTAATCCGGAACTGATCGCCGCCGGGAAGGGCGAAAGTGGTCATGAGAACGTTCGTGTTGGGAATATAGCGTTGCTCGATCGAGCATTCCCGGTGAGAGACCGAACTGGTGATGACGAAATGGCCGCCGTCGGGATCAAGCAGTCGACCGAACACCGGGGGGCTGTCGGGACGCGGCGCGCACATCCACTCGACGCCGCCGTTCAATCCGATCAGCGCCGAGGTCTGGCAATTGCCGACGAGTCCGTAGGGATACATGCCCTCACCATAGGCGATTTTCCCGCCGAAGTAAACGAGAGGTGAGCTATGCGCTTATCGTTGCGATTTCTCCTCCCGCTGGCGCTTGTCCTCGCCGGCTTGGCCTATGCGGTCATTCCGCTCGTGGACAGCCTCACCCTGAAATGGTTCGTCCGGGATATCGAAATTCGATCCAAACTGATCGGGCGCATGGTCGAAGGCCCCCTCGTCGATCTTCTGGCCTCGGATTCCAAGACCAAGCTGCTTACATATCTTCATCGGATCATCCAGGACGAGCGGCTGTTCGCCGTCGGGTTTTGCGACCGCGATAACCGTCTTGCGTATAAGACCTTGACCTATCCCGACTCCATCCCCTGCGACGGCCTCGGAACGATCCAAGCCGATCAAACCGCGCTGTTGCGGTTGCCACACGGAGCGGTCCATGTTTCCGCGGTGGGCATCGAGGGCAACGGTCGCATGTACGGGCGTCTGATGCTTGTCCACGACATGAGCTGGGTTCAGCGTCGAAGCACCGACACCAAGTGGTATCTGTTCTATTTGTTCGCCGTCATCGGCGCGGTGATCTCGCTGGTCACAGTGCTCGTTGCGCACTTGAGTTGGCGCGGATGGGTGGCGGGCGTTCAAGCCATGCTCCGAGGCGAGGGCCTGATCGCGTTGATCAAAGATCAGCGCCATCGGCCCGAATTGCAACCGGTCGCCCAGGACCTGCGCGCGCTCATTCACGATCTGGAGGCGGATAAGCGGATGCGCGACGAGAGCCAAATGAGCTGGACACCCCTCACGCTCAAGACTATTCTTCACGATCACCTGGCCGGGGACGAGGTGCTCATCGTTTCCAACCGCCAGCCGTACATTCATATGTGGAATGAGGGGCACATCGACGTTCAAGTACCGGCCAGCGGCGTGGTCACCGCCCTGGAGCCCATCATGCGCGCCTGTTCAGGCGTCTGGATCGCCCACGGCAGCGGGAGCGCAGACCGTGAGGTGGTCGATGCGCGGGGGCACGTTCGAGTCCCGCCGGACAAGCCCGCCTATGAAATCCGCCGCATCTGGCTGTCTCCCGAAGAAGAAGACGGATACTACTACGGATTCGCCAACGAAGGCCTGTGGCCACTCTGTCACCTGGCTCACGTTCGGCCTGTTTTTCGATCTTCGGATTGGGAACGGTACAAGGAGATCAACGAGCGATTCGCCCTGGCGGTGCTGGAAGAAGCGAAAACTGACAACCCTGTCGTGCTCGTCCAGGACTATCACCTCGCGCTGGTGCCCAAGATCGTGCGCGATCACTTACCGCACGCCACGATCATCACCTTTTGGCACATTCCCTGGCCGAATCCGGAACGCTACGCCATCTGTCCCTGGTACAGGGAGATTCTCCAGGGCTTGCTGGGAAGCAGCATCCTCGGATTTCACACGCGCTTTCACTGCAGCAACTTCATCAATACCGTGGATCGTTCGCTGGAAACGAGAATCGACTGGGACACCTCCACCATCTCGTATCGAGGCAAGCTCACGGCCGTCAATCATTACCCCATTTCGATCGAGTGGCCGAGCCGCTGGCTGCCGGAGCAGCCGCCCGTCCAAAGTTGTTTCACCCACATCCGGGCGATCAACGGGCTTCCCCACGGGCACCGCGTGGGAGTCGGAGTCGAACGCCTGGATTACACAAAGGGCATTCTCGAACGGTTCCTCGCCATTGAACGGCTGCTGGAATTGCAGCCGGAATGGATCGGCACATTTTCCTTCATCCAGATCGCCGCTCCCAGCCGATCCAAGATCGACGAGTATCAACAGCTCACGGAACAAGTCGTCGCCTCAGCCGAACGCATCAACCGTCGTTTCGGACGTGATGGGTACCGCCCCCTTCACCTGCGGATCGAACACCACGATCCGCAGGAGGTCACGACGTATTATCGTGGTGCGGACTTCTGCATCGTCAGCAGCCTGCACGACGGCATGAACCTCGTCGCAAAGGAATTTGTAGCCGCGCGGGATGATGAACAAGGGGTGTTGATTCTCAGTCAATTCACGGGGGCGGCGACCGAACTGCCGGACGCGCTGGTGGTGAATCCCTACAACATCGATCAATGCGCTGCGGCGTTGCATGTCGCATTGAAGATGGCTCCGACCGAGCAGCGAGCACGGATGCGCAGCATGCGTGGCATCGTGCAGGAGTTCAATGTCTATCGCTGGGCTGGACGCATGCTCATGGATGCAGCCAGAATGCGGCAACGGGCCCGCATCACTCGCCAGACCGGAGCGCGGGACGCGCGGACCACCATCGGAGGCCAAGCATGATCCATCTATTGTCCGACGAGGGGCGCCACGTGTTGCGCGCCGTCGCGGTGAGACCTGTCCTCTACGCCTTCGATTTCGACGGCACACTCGCGCCGATCTCCGCAGAACGGGATGCCGTCAGAGTGTCCCGCACCATGAGCGAATGGCTGCAAGAACTCTCAAAGCGCTCGTGCTGCGCCGTCGTGTCGGGACGGGCGTTAGCGGACCTCGCTCCGAGGATCAACGGGGCCGTCCCCCACTTGATCGGCAATCACGGGATTGAAGGTCCCCTCTCAACTCAGGAAACGTTGCTCCGGGCGGAGGAAGTTTGTACGGACTGGAAACGGCAGATGGTGGCGGAGGCTGCTGCGCTGTTGGCCGCGCTGGGGGCTGAGGTTGAAGACAAGCGGTATTCACTCACCGTCCACGTTCGAGGAGCGAGGGATGCGGAGGCCGCCTGCAGGCAGACGCTGCCCCTGCTCCGTCGCCTCACACCGGCGCCTCAGTTGATTATGGGGAAGTATTCGATCAACGTCCTGCCCCCCGGACAGGGCGGAAAAGGTCCCGCCACCTTGGCATTGATGGTGCACCTCCGTCGGAGCGGCCTCTTTTTCATCGGCGACGATGAAACCGATGAAAGCGTCTTCGCCATGACCGAAGGATTGACGTTGGGCGTACGCGTCGGGAAACAGGCCGGCTCTCACGCAAAGTACTTTCTCAACCATCCTGGAGAAGTGGAAGAGGTCATTCGTTTTCTTGTCCATCGCATGGACCGCACGCCGGAGGATGTTGACCCAGACGGGCGAATGAGCACCGGTGCCAGATCATCGAAGAATTCTTGACCTGAAGGCATAAACATACACACCTTCACTCCCTCAGATATTTTCACCGATAGATCATCGGGAAACCTCCCTCTAACTGATTGAAAATTGAAACCTTCTTCACTACTCATTTCGGGATTGGCTGATTTCCATCACTACGTAGATACGGCATCCGTATTGCTACTTTCATGCGACTCAAGAGAGCCTCGCCACTCTCGGGAAGTCATGCAGGTTTTTGGAAACATTCTCGATCCCGGCGAACGCATCGAAGTCCAATTCTCCCCCGGCCATTAAACAAACTTTTCCGATTAGGACAGGCTCAATCAGATCAACGCAAAGACTGCGCGACACAGTCGACCAACAGAGACAGAAAGGAATACTCGATGAGAATTGCACAAGTAGCCCCGCTCTGGGAAAGCGTTCCTCCGAAGCTCTACGGGGGGACCGAACGGATCGTTTCATACGTCACGGAGGAGTTGGTGGCCCAGGGACATGACGTGACGCTGTTTGCCAGCGGCGACTCGGAAACTGCCGCACGTCTAGAAGGGGTTTGCCCCCAGGCGCTCCGGCTGAATAGCGGCATCTTCAATAGGGACGCTCCGATGACGATGCTCCAGGAGCGGGCTCTGGGCGCAGCAAGCAACTTCGATATCATTCATTCTCACCTCGATTTCCTCGGATTTCCGCTGGGTCGGAGAAACCCCGTGCCGGTCGTGACGACCTTGCATGGCCGCTTGGACCTGCCGGAGTTGGAACCGGTCTTCCGCGAATACGACGAAATGCCTTTAGTATCCATTTCCGATGCGCAGCGCCGGCCGCTGCCGTCAGCAAACTGGCAGGCGACCATCCATCACGGGTTGCCGCGCAATCTTTATTCGTTGCATACCCAAGCCGACGGCTACCTGGCATTCCTGGGTCGCATTTCACCTGAAAAGCGGCCGGACCACGCCATCGAAATCGCCAAACGGACCGGACTGCCGCTCCGGATCGCAGCGAAGGTGGATCCGGCCGATCTCCAATATTACCGAACTGAGATTGAACCACTGCTCAACCATCCGCTGATCGAATTCATCGGAGAGATCTCGGACGAAGAGAAAAATGAGTTTGTGGGCAACGCGATGGCCTTGGTGTGCCCCTACGACTGGCCGGAACCGTTCGGATTGGTGCTGATCGAAGCCCTTGCCTGCGGAACGCCGGTGCTGGCGTACCGGCGAGGATCGATACCGGAAGTGATCGATCACGGACTGACCGGTTTCGTGTGCGAGACTCTGCCGGAGATGGCGGAGGCAGTCGGACGGGTCTCCCTCATCGACCGGCGTCGCTGCCGGGCGGCATTTGAACAGCGATTTACTGCGGACCGGATGGCGCGCGACTATGTCGCGTTGTATGAACGGATTATCGAAGAGCGAGCCGCCTTGACTGCGCCGAAGCTTCATGCAGTCGGATCCGGCTCGTTGTTCGACGGAACAGCCAACGGTACCTCCAACGGCCACCACAAGGAACGGTCACTGCATGTTGTGGGAGGACGACATGTCTGACGATCGGGCCCTGCAAGAGACTTCGGGGCAGGAGAGTCCCCGCGGATGGGAATTGTTGAAGACGAGAGATTTCGGATTCCTGTTCGCCGGCCAGACGATTTCGCAGATCGGCGACAGCCTGAATAAGGTCGCGCTGCTCTGGTTCGTGTACGACCTGACCGGATCGGCCCTGAAGATGACCATCATTGGACTGTTGCAGACACTCCCCCCGCTCCTCTTCGGACCACTGATCGGCGTCTATCTTGACCGGTTCCGGAAGAAACCGGTCATGATTACCGTCGATCTCCTCCGGACCATCACGATTCTGCTCATCCCGTTGCTGTATCTGATGGGGGCCCTGACGCTGGATCGGCTGTATCTACTGGTGTTCGCCAATGCCATCGTCTCCACCATCTTCGGGCCGGCCCTCGCCTCGGCGGTTCCGCTGATCACACCAAAAAACCGTCTGGTCGCCGCCAACGCCTTGATGCAATCCACCGCGAATATTGGACTTCTCGTCGGTCCCGCCGTCAGCGGGATCGGCATCGCTCTGATCGGAGCACAAAACGTGCTCTACGTGGACGCCGCTACGTTTTTCGTCTCGACCCTCTGCCTGATGCCCATCCGGATGCATGAGACCCTTCAGCCCGATCTTGCCTGCAAGGGCTGGACTCACGGTGTCGGCTCGGATCTGCTCGCAGGATTTCGGTTCGTGTTCCTCGAGCAGAAGACCGTCCTCCTGCTGATGTTGACCGCCACCCTGTACAGCGTCGGGGTCAGCGCGTTCGTGTTTCTGCTGCCGGTGTTCGCGAAGGATGTGCTTGATGTAGGACCGATCCAACTGGGTTGGCTTTGGTCGGCGCTTGGCGTGGGCATGTTGGTGGCCTCGTTCGGCCTTGCGTCGATCTCGCAGGGAGATCTGTCACGGCGTTTGCAAATGGTCTCCGGGGCACTGGCGGTGGGCGGACTTGCCGTCGGCGCGCTCGGGTTTCTCCAGGCTCCGCTGGCAGCCGGCGTTATGATCGTCGTGATCGGTGGCAGCACGGCCGTGTTCACACCGCTGGTCTGGACAATGCTCCAGGAATTGACGCCGGCTCCGCTCCTCGGCCGCGTCTTCACCAGTTTTGCCACGGGCGGAATGGCCTCCTCAATGGCCGGAATGGCGGGATTCGGATGGGCCACCGACACACTTGGTCCCGGCGTCAGTCTCGGCGGTATCAGCCTCATCCTGCTGATGACGGCGGCTGCAGCGGGGATGTTCGCCTGGTACAAGTCGGAGATGGCCGGTCTCGCGGCAACGAAACCGGGGGCTTTCGCCTCCCGGGCGGTTGCGGCGACACCGTGATTACGCGCCGAGACTCCTGTTCTTCTTGCCGCAGATAGATTCAAAGAGCCATAATGGCGCAGTGGTAGTGCGCCCTTCTGCATGATGTCCTGTTCTCCAATTCTGTTCCGTGTGACGATCGTCAGCCTCCTCTTGTCTCTTCTTCCTGACGGGAGGGTGTTCTCGGAACAGTCTCCGACTCCCGAGAATCAGCCGGCGCCGCCGAAAGCTTCCCCTGAACCCAAAGCGCCGGCGCAAAGCGCACCCCCGGGGAAGCCGGAACCGCCGAAACTTTCCACCGAGCCCAAGCCCGAGCCCCAAAGCGCGCCTCCAGCGAAGCCGGAACCGCCCCCGGAACGCGAGGTGAAAGGAAAGGAAAAGGAGAAGGAGGTTCTCAAGAAACCGTTGCGCTCGCTGATCCTGACGGTCAAACTCGCGCTGCTGGCCGAGGCTCGATTGTTCCACTATGAGATCGAGGTCGGGGAGGATGACCAGACCATCACGCTCGGAGGACGGGTCTCCAGCGAAGATGAGAAGACGGTCGCTGCCGAGGTCGCTCGATCGGTACCCAGCGTCAAGACCGTCGTCAACAAGCTCGAAGTGGACAAGGGCCTGATGCAGGCGCTGGTCAAGAAACAGGACGACATCATCACCGGTCTTGTCAAGGAACGGTTCGCCAAGAGCGCCACTCTGAAGGCCGCAAACTTCGAGGTGAAAACCGAGGACGGGGTCGTGTCGATCAGCGGCGCCGTACGCTTCCAGGTCATCGCTCTCGAGGCGGCAGAGGCGGCTCGGCAGGTGCCGGGGGTCAAGGCCGTCAAGACCGACAAAGTACGGTTGGAGGTGGAGGGCTGATGCAGGGCCGCTCCAGCCCATCCTGGTATCCTGTTTCAGTGGATCGAGAAACGGATTGTCCCACGACTAGGTACCGTCCTCTCCTGCTCACCCGTAATTTTGGACTCGTGTGGTCGGGTCAGCTGATCTCGCAGGTCGGCGACGGCATTTCCAAATTAGCGCTCCTCTGGTTCGTCTACGCCGTCACCGGCTCGCCGCTCAAGACATCAGTAATCGGCCTGTTGCAGACGATCCCGCCGATCGTCCTCGGCCCTTTCATCGGCGTCTATGTAGACCGGCTGCCCAAGAAGTACCTGCTGATCATCAGCGACCTCCTTCGCGCCTTGCTGATAGGTCTGATCCCCTGCCTCATCCCGGTGGAGTCGTTCACCGTGTCCGTGTTGTACGTCCTAGTCTTACTGCACGCCATCGCGACCGCGGTGTTCGGACCGGCGCTCACCGCCGCCGTACCGGCCGTTGTGCCCAAGACGCAATTCACTGCGGCGAATGCGCTCCTTCAGGGAACCACCAGTCTCGGGATCATCTTCGGTCCGGCCCTGAGCGGATTGGGCATAGTTGCCTACGGATCGCAGGAGGTCTTGTGCCTCAATGCGGCCACCTATGCGGTGTCGGCCCTCTGTCTCCTGCTCGTCCGGTTTAGCGAGTCCGCTGCCAAGGTCACCTCCTCGGCGCCCCATTCAACATTGGTCCAGGATCTGATCGAAGGATTCCGCTTCGGAGTCGTCAGCCGCCCCGTCATTTTGCTCCTGACCGGCACCGCGGCGTTGTATACCTGCGGTACCGCAGCGCTGACGGCGTTGTTTCCAGTCTTTGCCAGGAAGATGCTCGACTTGGGCCCGGTGGAGGTCGGCTACCTATGGTCTGCATTAGGGATCGGGCTGCTCGTCACATCGATTGGCCTCCTGTGGGCGACCGACTGGACGGTCAAAGACCGCACCAATCTGATCGTCGGCACGAGCCTGCTCAGTGGAGCAGCCATCTGCGCGTTGGTCTGGACGCCTCACGCCTATCCGGCTGGCATCCTCATGGGGCTGATCGGTGCCGGCATGGGCGCCTTTACACCGATCGCTTGGGGGATCATCCAGGAGCTGACGCCCAAACACTTGATCGGCCGGGTGTTGGGACTCTACGGGACCGGCGCGATGACCGCCGCAATCGCCGGGATCTCCGCGTTCGGTTGGATCACCGAGCGCCACGGTCCTGAAACCGGTCTGTTGGGAATCGCGATTATGATGTTTGTCACCGCGTTGGTGGCGCTCCGGATGAGCCGGGCCTGCGCTAGGTATTAAGGAGGAATTGTCCGTGGGCGAAGTTATCCGCTGGAACGACCAGTTCTACATCCTCGCGACCTCGTCGTTGGCCGACAGCCGCGTCGAGGTGTTGAAACACGGGGAAACCTTCGCTGTCTTTGATCGCTATGGGGACATCCACCATGTCCTGCCGAGCCCGCAAGGGCTATACCATGAAGGCACCCGCTTTCTTTCCCGCTATGAATGCTCCCTCGGGACGCACCGGCCCCTGCTCCTCAGCACGACAGTCAAGGAGGACAACGCGCTCCTCACCGTCGATCTGACCAACCCGGACATGGCCCTGGAGGGCCAGGAACTCGTGCCCCGGGGGACGCTCCATTTCTGCCGAACCAGGTTTCTCTGGCAGGGGACCTGTCACGAGCGCATCCTCATTCACAACTACGGAGTTTCGGAGTTTCCACTGGCGCTCACGATTTCCTTGGACGCCGACTACGCGGATCTCTTCGAGGCGAGAGGACGACAGCGACCGCGCCGCGGCAACAGGCTGGACACGGTCTGCTCCGTCGAGGGCCTCATACTCGGATATCAGGGACTCGATCAGGTCGTCCGCCGGACCCATGTCCGCTGCCGGCCAAACCCGGACCATGTGACCACTGATGGGTTGGTCGTCGAATCCTTCATACCCCCCGGCTCCAGTGTCTCCTGGGAATTGGCCATTGCCTGCGAGATCCAGCCCCGGCGATCGCAAGTCTTTCTCGCCTACGATCAGGCCCGTATCGAATCGGACCGGTCGCTCATGACGGCCAGAGAGCGGGACTGCCACATCTACACTTCGAACGAGCTTTTTAACGACTGGCTCAATCGATCCCTCGCCGATCTCCATATGCTGGTTTCGGAAACGCCCCAAGGACCTTATCCTTACGCCGGAGTGCCCTGGTTCAGCACGCCCTTCGGCCGTGACGGCATCATAACCGCACTCGAGATGCTCTGGGTGAACCAAGCTCTCGCCCGAGGCGTACTGGGCTTTCTGGCCTCCACGCAGGCCACAGAATGTGTTCCGGAACAGGACGCCGAGGTCGGCAAGATTCTACACGAGACTCGCCGGGGCGAAATGGCCGCCCTGAAGGAAATCCCTTTCGGCCACTACTACGGCAGCGTGGACGCCACCCCTTTGTTTATCATCCTTGCAGGTGCTTACTACGAGCGCAGCGCGGATCTCGAATTCATCAAGGGGATCTGGCCGAACATTCTGCGCGCCCTGCACTGGATCGATCGTTACGGAGATCCGACCGGAACCGGCTTTGTCACCTACGACCGGCAGTCTTCCAACGGGCTCGTGCATCAGGGCTGGAAGGATTCCCACGACTCCGTCTTCCATGCGGACGGCACAGCCGCGCGCGGACCAATCGCGCTCTGTGAGGTTCAAGCCTACGTGTATCACGCGAAGAGGGCGGCGGCCGACCTGGCGCGCCTTGTCGGGGACGGAGATCGAGCCGAACAGCTGGTTGCTGAAGCCGACTCGCTCCGAGACCGGTTCGAACGAGCCTTCTGGTGCGAAGAGATCGAATCCTATGCCTTGGCGTTGGACGGAGACGGCCATCCTTGTCGCGTTCGCTCTTCCAACGCCGGTCATTGCCTGCTGTCCGGCATCGCCGGAGAGGATCGCGCCATCAGAACGGCACGGACTTTGTTGGCCGAAGATTCCTTCAGCGGCTGGGGTATCCGGACGATCGCGACATCGGAAGCGCGATACAATCCCATGTCGTACCACAATGGGTCCGTCTGGCCGCATGACAATGCGTTGATCGCAGCAGGGATGGCCCGCTACGGCTACAAGCAGGGGGTGATGAAGGTTCTCGCCGGACTGTTCGATGCCAGCCTATTCCTCGAGCTCCGTCGTCTGCCCGAACTGTTCTGCGGATTCCCGCGGCGACCGGGCGAGAGTCCGACGCATTACCCGAACGCTTGCGCGCCCCAGGCCTGGGCTTCCGCCGCCGGATTTCTCCTGCTGCAATCCTGCCTGGGTCTGCGGATCGATGCACCTCGACGACGACTCAGCTTCGTCCGTCCAGTCCTCCCTCCGTTTCTTGAACGGGTCGAACTCCGGAACATCACCATCGGAGACGCGCGAGTCGATCTGATCCTCGATCGCCACCCCGAGGATGTCGGCCTGGTCGTCGCCCGCCGCGACGGTCAGGTGGAAATCATCGTCGTCAAGTAACAGCCGACGTGATTCCACTGCGGAAAACCGTCAACGGCCCTTGTTGCACTGCCCGACCAAAGGGATCAAAATAAAGTTTTAGACCCCTTGCGTCCCCACTAGTGGGTGACGAAGACGGAGAAAGAACTCATCCTCAAGAAGTTATCTCTCGAAATGGCCGAAACACAAGCAGGCCGTCGCCCACCCAAGGAAATCAACGCGTCCGTCTATCGTCACGGATGCGATCCTCCCGCTGCGCTCTTCCCCGATCGTTCTTCAGCATCGCTTAACTAGGTGCCCAGCCGCCAACCGCAGGCCGGTTTGCCCCCGTAGGCTCTCCGGTGTTTGCCGCTGCCTGTCCGGTGGACAGGAATGGAAGCGTCACGTTCAGGGCTGACGTGAGAGGACTGGAATTGAGGTAGCCTGACTGGATCGGCAAGCACCGGCACCTTTCTGATTGACGCGGTGTTCGCAGGGCTTCGGTCGGGGGAGATCAAGGACATCGTTTCGGGTTTTTTCATCATGCTCGAGAACCCAGTGCGCGTAGGCGATGTCGCGGAAGTGGCCGTCGCGCTATTGATGCATCTGTGCGCCTTCTCAGTTGCCCCTGGTACGGCGTTGGCCGAACGCTTCGGAGCGGAGCCGAGACAACCGGTCCAAACCGATTCGTCGCTCTCCATCGAACTGGGCAACCGCTGGAGATCTCGTCTGCCTCCCGAACCGACGCTGTCCGGGCGAGAATCCGAACGATGGGGTTCACGGTTGTGGTCGAAACCACCCGATGGTGCCGACACGATTGAACGGGTTTCGGGAGAAGAAAAGGGACCGCGGGTTCCGGAGCCGATGGTGTTCGACCTCGTCCGTCCGCTTGGAGAGAAACGCGGCGCAGGGGAGGTCAATGTCTTGGGCGTGGTCCCTCTGAGACGAACCAGTAAGACGGTTGACGATGTGCCCGACCCGCTGGGACTCGTGAGACGCAGTCAAGATACGCAGGGCGTGGAATGGGCGCCGGAGATCGAGTATGCGGTGGCCGACGGATTGGCGCTCGAATTCGAGTTGCCGATGGAGAATGTGTCGGTCGAAGCCTACAAGGCGGCAGGCCAAGCCACCTTCGGCACTTTGTGGAACTACCGATTCATTCACGGGGCCCAGGTCATCGCCCAGTACGACCGCAATCCCGGGCTCTGGACTACAACCTGGCTATACCTGGCCGGCTATCGGTTTGATCAGACCTGGAGCCTGTTCGGCATGTTCGGCCCCAGGTTCGAGCACGGAGGCCAAATCGGCGCGCACAACGCGGAGATGTTGGCGAACCTCACGCTCTTCGCCGACGTCACGGACCGCTTAGTGATGGGGCTCGAAACGAATTTCGGGCAGGTACTTGATGGCAGTTCGGCCCTGCTGGTCATGCCACAGGTTCACTACGAGGTCGGCTACCACTGGATGGTCCAGAGCGGGGCGGGATTCCGTGCAACCGACAATCTGGTCATTCCCCAACTCGCATTCCGCCTGATTCGGGAGTTTTGACCGTCACGTGACATGGTGTCATTCAGCCAAAAGGAGGTTTCTGCCATGTTGGAGCCGTCATGGAATGATCTGATTCCCTCATTGCTTTTCGTCGCAACAGTGATCGCCAAGTCAATCGCGAAAATTGCGATCGTGCTGGCCGTCGGTGTTGTGGGAATACGGTTCGTCAAGCTCGGTCTCACCCACCTGGAGCGGCTCATTGTGCTGGCGGGGGAACGGACCGAGACAGTCTCCGGAATGGCCAAGAAACGAGCCGCGACCTTGACCGGAATTCTCCGGACGGTCGCACTGACCCTCATCTGGGCCATTGTGATCGTAGAGATTCTGGATTTGGTGGGGGTGGACATCAGGCCGGTCCTGGCCGGCGCAGGGATCGTCGGCCTCGCCGTCGGCTTTGGCGCGCAGAACCTCATTCGTGACTTCATCAGCGGATTCTTCATCATCCTAGAGGATCAGGTGCGCCTGGGAGACGTTGCGATCATCAACGGCACCGGAGGTCTGGTGGAGGCCATTACGTTCCGGACCATCAGGCTCCGCGACTTCTCGGGCATCGTCCACATTTTTCCGAACGGCACCATCACAACCCTCTCGAACATGACCATGGATTGGTCGGGGTTCGTCCTGGACATGGGGGTGGCTTACAAGGAGGACACGGATCGCGTCGCGGAGGTGATGCGGCAGGTGGGCGAGGATGTACGGATGGATCCCGCGTTTCACGACAAGTTTGTCGAACCAATCGAGATCGTCGGCGTGGATAATTTCGCCGACTCGTCCGTCGTCGTCCGAATCAGGATCAAGACGAGACCGCTGGAACAATGGAACGTGGGGCGCGAGTATCGTCGGCGACTCAAGAAGGCCTTCGACGCCCAGGGGATCGAGATTCCCTTTCCGCACCGCACACTCTATATGGGTGAAACTAGCCGTCCCTTCCAGGTCCAGACGAGGCCGGAGCCTGTTCCGGCCGAAGTCTAGCCTCAGTGAAGGCTCTTGCCCGGTCCACAGCCCGTAGAGGACAGTCCCATCGGTGCGATGTCTATTAGATTTCCGAGAGGTGGAATTATGACCACGCACGACGGCATGCTACTAGTCGGCGGGATCGTGTTTGTGATCATCGTGATCCTGCTAATCAGAAGAGCGGCGAAAGACATCCGAAGGTCCAGAAAATGAATCGCCACTTCCCGGGAAGCCCTACCGACGGCACGTAACGCAATCTGGGGCCGGTGGAGATCGGTGACGGCCGTTCCTCGATTCTTCCACATTTTCCTTCAGGAAGTTGCTTGGCCTGTTGTGGTCCTGTCTTTGCAGAGTGCCGGTCCTCGTTCATTCTTTCAACGGATTTTCCCTCCGATTCGTGGAAATTTGGGACAGACGGTCAGACGGCCTGTTGCAGAACGGGACAGCGGCACTTGACCTGCCTTGTGCGGAAGGCTAGCCTCTGCCCGTCCTCACGCACAAGGAAGGAACCGGACATGACGGAAGAATGGGGCGCGATTCTCGTTGTGGATGACGATGCCGACATGCGCGACCGGCTGACAATCAACATGGTGGACCGGGTCTTGTTCGATTCAGGCCAGGCTCAAGTCAAGCTGGCCGGACTCAAAGTGCTGAAGCAGGTCAGCGACATCCTGAAAAAGGTGATCGACAAGCAGATCCGTATCGAGGGTCACACCGATAATGTCCCGATCGGAGCTAAGCTGCGCGACAAGTTCCCTACGAACTGGGAACTCTCCAGCGCTCGCGCGACGAGCGTCGTCCGGTACCTGGTCGAGGAAGGCGGCGTGGACCAGCATACGATTTCGGCGGGCGGCTATGCTGATACAAGACCGGTGGAGACCAACGACACGGAGACCGGCAAGGCCGCCAACCGCCGGATCGAAATTGCGCTCTATCCGAAGGACTTGTCCGACATCCTTTGGGAGAAGTAGCAGCATCTGAGGTCATGCTCGAAGAACACGGCGAGCAGCGGTCACGGGCCAGTGGGGCTCCAGCCGCACAATCCGGCTGACCGATCATGGTGCAGGTCGGTGCGCACCCGGCTGCTGAACCGAGGCTCGTCCCATGACCCCCTCGAGCCAGTTAAATCGAAACGCAGGTGCCTGATAGTCCTTCGGCAGATACTGCTCAGGAATTGTGGTCTGGTTCCCGTCCCGCACCTGTGTGTAGTGAGGCGACATGATTTCCACCCCGGCTTCATTGAACGTGTCCTGGATATTCTGGTGGAGCTCGGCGTAGATGGTCGCCATGAGGTTCGGTTGATCGGTGTAGGCGTTGATCTCATACGTGACATAGAAATCGCTCAGGCTCGTTTGCAGGACGAAGGGCTCGGGATCGGGCAGGATTTGAGCCGTCGCGCGCGCTGCCGCGATAAGCAATTCGTGGACTTTTCTCCATGGCGCATCGTACCCGATGGTCACGCTGGTGTTGAGAATCAGACCCGGGTTTCTGGAGCAGGCGCTGAAATTGACGAGGTGGCTCCCGAGCACCATCGCATTGGGGATCGTGATATCCACGTTCTTGATTGTGCGTATGCGCGTGACCAGTAGTGTTTTTTCCATGACGTCTCCAATCGTGTCGGCAATTTTCACCCGATCGCCGACCCGGAACGGGCGCATATAGGTCAAGACGACGCCGGACACAATATTGCCGAATGCGCTGGCAGACCCCAACGAGATGAGGAGTCCTAGAAACACTGATATGCCGCGAAACCCCTCCGACTGGGACCCGGGAATATATGGAAAGCAGGCGACGGCGGCAAAAACAATTACCAGGAACCGAACGATCTTGTAGGTTGGTTCGGCCCATTCCCGGTAAAAACCGGTGAAGGTAATCGCGCCGCGCCTGATGCCGGTGAAGAACAGTGAAATCAGCTTGATGATGTATCTGGTCACCACAATGATCACGACAATGGAAATCACGTTGGGCACATAGGTGGCGAAGGCCTGGCCGATGGCGCTGAGTGTGGCAACTACAACTCTGAAGAGCGCGGCAGAAATACCTTTTGTCCACGGGAAAATGCCGAGCACGGTAGTGAGATACACATAGAACAGCGTCAGCACGACGACCACGCGGATGGTCTTGGCGATCCCTGTGAGTGCGCCGGCAATCTGGCCAGCTGACAGGAGCTCGACGCGCTGAATCTTGATCGACCGAATGACGGTTCCTCGCCAGGCCTCGATCTTCGCGTAGATCTTGGGAAAGGTCTTATGGAACAGCACCAGAATGACGGCCAGAATCACCGTATCCAGCAAGGCGAGAGCGGCGTCGATGGCGATCGCTTTTAGCGTGACCTGCTCACGGGACTTGGAGATGGTTGCCTGGATTTTCCTGGCATAGTCGTTGGCGATCTCCTGGCGGCTGCGACCCAGGGGAGCCGCGTCTCGGTCCGTAACCGCCATGATCAGGAAATCGCCGGCGGTGAGGACCGTATGGCTGTCGGCATCGACGACGTCGATTTTATCGAGCGGGACATCGGACGTTTTCGAAAGCAGCTCGAGCCGGTTACCGAGAGCCTTGGCCCGTTCCGGCGCGGTGAACGCGCCGACCTTGTCATAAAGGACGAAAAGCGTCTCGTCCCCGAATTGAACCGGCGCGCCCGCAGGCACACCGGATGCTTCCCCGGTAGTGGGACTTGTGGAAGGGGAAGTTTGAACCTCTGACCGGGCCGGCACTGCTGCCGCTGCGTCGCCAAGGACGAGGACCAGAAATAGAACAGCGTTTATGGGTTTTGTCATGCGTCCTCCTTACAAGGGTGAGGTTCACGGACTGGAGACGGCTATCATATATCTCCGCCGGTCGGTCCCTGGCAATCTCAAATGTCCGTTCGCGGTTCCGGCCATCGGTCGCTGGTCCTCTGGGTCAGGAACATGACCAAGCTCGACTCCCACTATGTCTTCGACGTCACTGTGCCCTATCGGGAGGCTGTGGATGAAGTCGTGCGGTATTGGCGCAGATCGCCGGAGGGCTCACGGCCGCTCTCGTGTTTGGACCTGACATTCTGAAGCCGCTGGAGACGCTCGGCGTGGATCAGGTCGCCGACTCGGCCGTGATCATCAAGCGCCGCATCAAGACCAAACCGATCCAGCAATGGCGGATCGGTCGCGAAATGATCCGACGGATCAAAAAAACCTTCGACGCCAGGGGGATTGAGATTCCCTTTCCGCACCGCACACTCTATATGGGTGAAACCAGCCGTCCCTTCCAGGTCCAGACGAGGCCGGAGCCTGTTCCGGCCGAAGTCTAGCCTCAGTGAAGGCTCTTGCCCGGTCCACAGCCCGTAGAGGACAGTCCCTTCGGTGCGATGTCTATTAGATTTCCGAGAGGTGGAATCATGACCACGCACGACGGCATGCTACTAGTCGGCGGGATCGTGTTTGTGATCATCGTGATCCTGCTAATCAGAAGAGCGGCGAAAGACATCCGAAGGTCCAGAAAATGAATCGTCACTTCCCGGGAAGCCCTACCGACGACACGTAACGGAATCTGGGGCCGGTGGAGATCGGTGACGGCCGTTCCTCGATTCTTCCACATTTTCCTTCAGGAAGTTGCTTGGCCTGTTGTGGTCCTGTCTTTGCAGAGTGCCGGTCCTCGTTCATTCTTTCAACGGATTTTCCCTCCGATTCGTGGAAATTTGGGGCAGACGGTCAGACGGCCTGTTGCAGAACGGGACAGCGGCACTTGACCTGCCTTGTCGCGGAAGGCTAGCCTCTGCCCGTCCTCACGCACAAGGAAGGAACCGGACATGACGGAAGAATGGGGCGCGATTCTCGTTGTGGATGACGATGCCGACATGCGCGACATGGTGTTCGACATGCTCAAAGACCGCGGGCATCAGGTGTCGACGGCGGGAAGCGGGCAGGAGGCGATCAAGCTATTGAGGGAAGAAGATTATGTCGCGGTCCTGACCGACCTCCGCATGAAGGGTATTCAAGGGCTGGAGTTGTTGTCGGAAATCAAACGCCTCCATCCGGACATCGGCGTGGTACTGATGACCGCCTTCGGGTCGGTGGAAACCGCCGTCGAGGCGATGAAGCACGGGGCCAGCGACTACCTGACGAAACCGGTCAAGAAAGACGAGCTCCTCCGGGTCATCGAACGCGTGATCCGGGAAGCGTCGTTGCGGCGAGAAGTCAGCCGTCTCCGGAAGGAAGTGCACAAGGAGTACAGCTTCCATCAGATCCTCGGCAAGAGCAAGCCGATGCTGGCCCTCTTCGATCTGATCAAACGGGTGGCCGACAGTCCGACCAACGTCCTCATCACCGGGGAGAGCGGCACGGGAAAAGAACTGGTCGCGAAGGCCATTCACTACAATAGCGACCGGAAAGAGGCTCCCTTCATTCCGGTTAATTGCGCGGCCATCCCGGAACAGCTGCTGGAAAGCGAATTGTTCGGTCACGTGCGCGGCGCCTTCACCGACGCCAAAATGGACAAACGCGGGTTGTTCGAAGAGGCGCAGAAGGGCACGCTGTTTTTGGATGAAATCAGCGAGCTGCCGTTGATGTTGCAGGCTAAATTGCTGCGGGCCATCCAGGAAAAAGAGGTCCGGCGTGTCGGCGCCAACAAGCCGCTTCCCGTGGATGTGCGGATTATCGCCGCAACCAACCTCAATCTCGGAGAAGAGGTGAAAGCCAAGCGGTTCCGGGACGACCTCTACTATCGACTCAACGTCATTGAATTGAAGCTCCCGCCGCTGCGCGATCGACGCGAAGACATCCCTCTGCTGGTGGAAACGTTCCTGAAGAAATGCGGAGAAGCACGGGGAAAGGCCGTCAAGGGCGTGAGCGAGTCGGCGTTGGCCATGTTGATGGACTATGCCTGGCCGGGCAATGTCCGGGAACTGGAAAACGTCGTTGAACGGGCCGTAACCCTCAGTCGGGCCGACAAGGTTCTTCCGGACGATCTTCCGTCCGCGGTCCAGGGTGCGCGCGGCGACCGCCGGGTGCTCGATGAAGCCGCGGAGAAAACGCTTCCACTCCATGAAATCGAGAAGGAATATATCAAGAAGATTCTCGAGAAGATGGGTGGGAACAAGTACCAGGCCGCCCACGCGTTGGGCATCGACCGCAAAACGCTCTATCGTAAGCTTGGAGAGATCGAAGGTAAGTCGCAATCGGACGTGTAACCACCTGACACTGATCGATTGAGGCCGGGATCGATCGCATGAAGATTCCCAACCGTATCGCTATGCGCGTCGTGCCCTGGTCGATCCCAGTCCTCACCCTTGGCATTTTCGTCTTGGACCTGCTGACTCCGGTCGGGGTGGCGGTGTCCGTCCTCTACGTCATCCCGCTGTTATTGACATTCCTCTCCTCGCGTGAGCGGGATCCTCTGGACTTCTCCATCGTCGCGACAGGACTGCTTTGGGCAGACCTGTTCATGAAGCCCGCAGGACTTCACATCCCCTACGGAGTGCTGAATCGCACATTGGGTACGCTCGTGTTGTGGCTCATCGCATTGGGGCTCGTGAAATATAAGACGACCCAATCACATCTGACTTCAGCGGAAACGGAGAAACACAAAGCGATGGAGGAATTGATCACGGAGCGTACTGAGCGGTCCCACGCGGAGGGGTTGCTCACAGCGGCTCAGGAGGCTCGGGCCTACGCCGAGACGGCGGTGACGGGAGCGGTTGCAAGCCGCCAACAGGCAGAAGCAAGCTATGTGGTCATTCAACTCAGACTGGAGAGCCTCATCCAGTCTGCCATGGACGCGATCATCACAATAGATGAGCAGCAGCGCGTCGTGATGTTCAATGAGGCAGCCGAACGGATGTTCAAGCGTCCGGCGCGGGAGGCCATCGGCCAGCCGCTTGACCGGTTTCTCCCCGCTCGATTTCGCGAAGCGCACCGCCACCACGTACCGGAATTCGGACGATCCGGCGTGACGAGCCGGAAAATGGGGCAACTTGGCACGGTCATGGGACTCCGTGCCGATGGTGAAGAGTTTCCGATCGAAGCGGCCATTTCGCACGTCACGATCGAGGGAAAGAAGTTCTACACCGTGATACTTCGCGACATTGCCGAGCGAAAACAAGCCGAGCGACTTTTACGTCAGAGCGAAGAGCGGTATCGACGGCTCCTCACCGTGTCTCCGCTCGCCATCGTGGTCACTCGCGGCGATCGAGTGGTCTTCGTTAACGACGCGGGCATCAGACTGTTCAAGTCGGTGAGAGCCAGCGAGATTATTGGAAAGCGTGCATTGGAGCTGTTTCCTCCCGACCACGACCCCGCCATTCATGACCGCCTGCATCAATTGGTCGAAGGCAGCGCCACGATCCCACTCGCCGAAGAAAAAGTCGTCGCAGTCGATGGAACGATCCTTGATGTTGAAATGACCGCGACCGGGTTCACCGATGACGAAGGGCCAGCCATGTTGCTCACGTTCCGAGATGTGAGCGAACGACGGCGCCTTCAAGAACAGCTCCGCCGAACAGAACGAATCGCCGAACTCGGCACATTGGCCTCCGGGATGGCGCATGAGATCGGAACGCCGATGAACGTCATCCTCGGACGGGCCGAATATCTGATGGACCGCATCCAGGACGAGCAAGCCAGGAAAGGGCTGCACACTATCGTCGCACAGGTCGAACGCATTACGAGGGTCATGAATCAGCTCCTGGCGTTCGCCCGGCGGAAACCGCCTCTGCGCGGACCCCTGGCTCTGAAAGACGTCATCGAAAACGGTGTCGAGATGTTTCAAGAACGACTGACGCAAAGTCGAGTCCGAGTGGAAATGGAGCTTGATGATAACTGTCCAGCAGTGCTGGCCGATGCCGATCAGATGAGCCAAGTCTTGATCAACCTCATCATGAACGCCATCCATGCGATGCCGGATGGAGGGATCCTTCGCATCGGGCTGGCGCCGGCCAAGAAGGCGGTCACACTCACCGTAGCCGACACGGGCCAAGGCATGCCGGCTGAAGTCGTCAACAGGATTTTCGAGCCGTTTTTCACGACAAAGGAGTTCGGGAAGGGTACCGGTCTCGGGCTCACCGTGGTCAAAGGCATAATTGAAGAGCATCAGGGCTCGATTACGGTCGAGAGCGAACAGGGCAAGGGGACGACATTCACGATTCTGCTGCCGAAGAGCGAAAAGCCAAGTGAAGGGAGCAAATAGCGTCACGCTCTATGCCATAGGCTACCCTCTCTTCACTGTGGCATCACGCAACAATAGACAGCATACCTGCTGTAGTCTTTCTCACCAGTTTCTCGCCGAGCTATCCGTCGACGTTGGAGTTTGCACGGAAAATCGCCTCCTTCGTCAGCCGGCCGTAGCGGCACGTCCTTTGCCAAGGTAGCGGGCATAGACGGCTAAAGAGCCAACAAATAGGGTAGCTTTTGTGCACACTAGGAGAGCGGTGATGGTACTGGTCGTTGAGGATGATCGGGACATGCGCAGTCTGCTCTGCGATGAGCTTTGGAGCGTGGGGTATCAACTACGGGAAGCGAGGGACGGAGACGAAGCGTTCCTTGCGGTTCTGCAGTCTGTGCCGGATCTGATTCTGACGGACCTCCGGATGCCGGCCGGCGGCGCAGAGTACATCAGCCGTCTGAGAACAGCGGCGCCCCGTTGTCCCATCATTGTTATGACCGCGTTCGGAGATCCGGCGACGAAAGCCGCGGTGCTCCAAGCTGGCGCGAATGCATACTTCGACAAGCCGGTGCGGGTCGCCGAGCTGAAGATCTGCATACAACAATTGCTGATTCACCATCATGGTGCCCCGCAAAGCAGCGCCTGACACCGTAACCAAGCTTGGCGGCCCTGTCCGCACATCGGGAAAGGATGAATCGAGATGGCCGGATCTCACATAGCAACTCCCCCTGAGTTCCCGTCCAGCGATCCCATTTTGAATGCACGAGTGCAAGCCATCCGACAGCTTGCCGGCGGATTGACCGACCGAGTGGCGGTCATGGACCGCAATTTCAATGTGATCTACGCGAACGAATCGGCCTGGCCCGTCACGGCCGTTGAAGGGGAACAGGCAAGACCGGCCAAATGCTATGAAGCCTTCGCCCATCGGAGCGAGCCCTGTGATTTCTGTCCGGCGGTCAAGGTCTTCGACGTTCCCGACACGCAGTCTGTGTCATGCACCGGCGCAGAGGAAGAGACCGCCTGCGGCATGCGCCAGGCTTTTCCCCTTGCCTCAGGCCAGGGAGTGGTTGGCTCCATGTTGGTGCTGTTCAAGCACAACTGCGCCCGGACCGTGCCCGATCTGAAATCCCTGGAAGGAGAGCACCAGCCGGCGGCGGTGCGGGAGTCGTTAGGCAAGTTGATCGGCCGGGGCCCCGCCATGCAACAGCTCTTCGATATGATCTGTCTCGTAGCGGACAGTTCAGCGACCGTGCTGATCCAGGGGGAAAGCGGCACGGGCAAGGAGCTCGTCGCGAAAACGATTCACGAGCTGAGCTATCGCCGGGCGAAACCCTTCGTCGTCGTGGACTGCGGGTCACTGCCCGAGACGCTGCTGGAGAGCGAGCTGTTCGGTCACATGAAGGGGGCCTTCACAGGAGCGGTAGCGAACAAGCGTGGCCTGTTCGAAGAAGCCGACGGCGGCACGATTTTCCTCGACGAAATCGCCGATACGACGCCGGTGTTTCAAGCCAAACTGCTCCGCGTCCTGCAAGAGGGCGAGATCAAGCGAGTCGGCGGGACGCAGCCGATCAAGATTGATGCGCGGGTCATCTCGGCCACGAACAAAGATCTCGCCGGACTCGTGAAGACCAAGACCTTTCGACAGGACCTGTATTATCGATTGGCCGTTCTCCCCTTGTTCCTGCCGGCGCTTCGCGACCGCCAGGAAGACATTCCCTTGCTGGTGGAGCGGTTCGTCACGGCTTCGTGCAAGCGGCATCGCCAGTCTCCGCGAACGGTGTCGGGAGAGGTGATGCATGCCCTGACGGTGGCGGCCTGGCCCGGCAATGTGCGGGAACTCCAACATTACATTGAGCGGGCGGTGGTCACGACGACCGGACCGGCCTTGACTTGCGCCGACATTGTGGCCATGGGATCGGAACCGGCGGCCCTGGACCTGCGATCGGTATCGCGCGGCGCGGCACAACAAGCGGAGCGGGTGCGCATCCTCCAGGCTCTTGAACAGGCGCATGGGAATCGGGCCAAAGCGGCCAAGCATCTCAAGATCAGCCGGGCCGGGCTGTATAACAAACTTCGCGCCTATCAGATCGAGTAATCCTTCTCTGTGCATCTCTCCACTGCTGACTTTACAGTCCTCATCCCTCGTTTCCAATTCAACATCTGTTGAATCTGTCCCTCTCTGCCTCAATTCCTCCCAATGGCTGTCCAAGTATTTGGACTGCGTAAGTCGCTGAAAGAATGAATGTTCGCTCAGCTGACCTTTCGCAGCTGTCTAACTCGCTGGAATGACGCCACAGACAGCCTGCTCTGTCGCGACTGCCTTTAGCCCTATAAGCCTCGCTGACATCTCAGGAATATCATCATTCAGTTGGCGAACCCCGACGCGGCACATCTGTTGCGCTATCGGATGACCGCTGGTGAAGGTCTGGGTGATTAGGACCGGCCTCCGAATGACCCTCCCTTCGTAAGAAGGAAGCCTTCACCAGCTCTTAACGGAGGCCGTGAAGCGTGAAACGTTTCTCGTGAGGTGGAGACCGACTTCGCTCGAGACACGCTTCATGAGATACGAGCGACGATTCATCAACCACCCGCCAAGATGGGCGGGCATTTTCAGAAGGGGGAGGCCGTATGTCTCATCTATTTCAACCACAACGCGGGCGGAAGCGCACCAGTACCGCGCTCCTGCTGCAAAGCGTGCTGCTTGCCGGCAGCCTGGTGGCGACCGCATGGCCGTCAGCAGCAGAACAATCGGGGTCGCACGATGGTCATGCGACACAGGTCGCCTTGCCGGGGTGGACCCAGCAATTGAAGGGCCAAACGGTCGTGGAAGACACGATCGAGGGGCGGCCGGAACGTTCGGAGAAGATGGAGCTCCAGCATCATCGCTTGATGCGCCGCCTCGAAGAGCAGGCGCAGAAGGATGCGCAGGCGCAACAGACCTCCGGCGCGTTCAACAACATGTCCATGATGCACCAGTACATGGGACAGGACGGCAGCAGCTTCCTACTCATGACGGATGCGTCCAAAGGCGAACCGGTCATGACGTCGGGAGGCAAGTGCCCGGCCGGTGTGCCGACCAAGCATTACGACGTGGCGATGATCAATGTCGAGATCACGCTGAACCGCTGGCTCGATTACTATCCCGGCTATATGTATGTCCTGAATGAGGATCTCGCGAAGGTCCGTGCAGAGGAAGCCAAGAATAAGGCCGCCCGTGATAAAGACGGCTTCGATCCGGGGGCCGTCACCACCGGGTTGCAAGGTGACATGATTCAGCCGCTGGTCCTTCGCGCCAATCAGGGCGACTGCGTCAAGATGACGCTCCGCAATCAGATGGAGAGCGAAGACGGTAGCTTGTTCATCCAGGCCTCCAGCATGGTCGTGAGCGCGACCGGTAAGCCGGCGACGACGACGAATCCTGAGTCGATCGTGGCCCCGGGCAAGTCGCAGGAATTCGAGTGGTACATCCATCCTCATATGCAGGAAGGTGTGCGGCAATTCCACTCCTACAGCCATGACCGTGAGTTGACGGTGTTGGGTCTCTTCGGCGCGTTCATCGTGGAACCGAAGGGCTCGAAGTATCTTGATGCCCTCGGAAGTGGAGGGCCTGCGCCGGAGACAAAGAGCGGCTGGCAGGTGAACATCGACAATGGAAGCGGACCGGACTTCCGCGAGTTCGTGATTTTCTATCACGAGATCGGCGACGAGGCCTTCCGCCCGTTAAATAAGAAGGGCGACTTCCTGCCGCAGCGCGATCCGCTGACCGATGCCTACCGTCCGGGCGGCCGTGCGTTGAACTATCGCAGCGAGCCCTTCGGCATCGACGAGATGCATCTGCAGCATGAGTACTTCGGGTTTGAAGACGAATCGATGGCCTATAGCGCCTATACATTCGGCGAACCGCCGACGACGATTCCTCGCGGGTATCTCGGCGATCCCGTCAAGTGGCGGATTGTGCACGGTGGATCGGAAGTATTTCACTCCCACCATCCCCACAGCGGTTCCATCCGCTGGCAGCGCAGCCCCGGCACGGAGCCGAACAATCTCTGGGCGATGGGTCAGGACGGCCCGGTCAAGTATCCGGTTGTCCGGACAAAGTCCGATCGTGTGGACGTCGAAGTGATCGGTCCGTCAGAAGCATTGGACCTTGAACCGGAATGCGGTGGCGGAGGCTGTCAGCATCTCGCCGGTGAATTCCTGTTCCATTGCCACGTTGCCCACCATTATGTGGCGGGAATGTGGGGCTATGGCCGGTTCTACAACACGCTCCAGGTCGGCGCGGCTCATACCGACACGATGCCGGATTTGCGCGAGCTGCCGGATCGTCAGGGCCGGATGAAGCTCGGTGTCTCGTCAGACAAGTTGATCGGGACGACCGTCGATTGGTTCGGCAAGACGTTCAAGATCGTCGACAAGAACCAGAAGACCAACTGGAAATCCGATCCGATCATCGTGAACATCAAGGATTGGGTCGAAATGTTTGTCCCCGCACAGGGCCAACCAGGCCACACGAACGACGAGAAGAGCCAGATCCTGGCCTATGACGCCACCGTGTGGGACTGGAAGTGGGACGGCAACATCGCCCGTGGCGAACGGGAGAGCACCGCTCAGAATCCGAAGTATCCCTGGGCAGCCAAGTGGGACGACAGCACCAGACCGGCGATCCTGTTCGATCCGACCACAGGCAAGCTTTCCTGGCCGCTGTTCAAGCCGCACTTCGGCAAACGCGTGCCCTTCTCCGCCAATCACAGCGGCGCGCCTTGGTTGGAACCGATCCACCAGGACGCCAACGGTGAACGGACGTCCGAGCCGGCAAAACCGGGCGAGCAGGGCCGCTGGAGCCTCTGTCCGGACAACGCCAATCAGAAGTTCTACAACCTCCACTTCCTCCGCATGCCGATCACCCTGGCCAAGAAGCAGGGTAAAGAGCCGGCTATGGTGGACAAGGACGGTCTGATCTATGTGCTCCATGAAGAGGAGCGTTTGACCAGGGCGAACGACGATCTCAAGCTTCCAGCCGTCATCCGCGCCAACGTGTATGACTGCGTGGACTTGGTGCTCACCAGTGAGTGGGACGACGACGAATACACGAACTTCCAGTCGTCCAAGATCAACATCCATCCTCACTTCTTCCAGTTCGACACAGGGAACTCGGATGGTGTGATCTCAGGGTTTGAATATGAAATGTCGGTGCGCCCGTTCACCATGTTCGGCAAGCCGAACAAGCACGGGTTGCCGGCTCCGATGGTAGCGAAATTGACCGAGGCCGCGAAGGCGGGGACTGCCAGCATCAAGGTCAAGCTGGCGCCGGGCGCCACGCCGTTCCACCTCAATACCGAGGTGATGGTCGGGATGGATTGCTTGGAGAAGGGCAACGATCCCACGGCTTCGCTGCCGCGGGACAAGAGTTGCTCTGAAGTTGCCCGCATCAAGGAGATCAAGGGCGATCAGGTCACGTTCTTTAAGCCGCTGAAGCAGAACCACCCGGCGGGCGATATCGTGTCGCCGGAATTCGTGCGCTATCGGTGGTGGGTGGACGTCGACATGGGAACCGTCTTCTGGCATGACCACGCGTTCGGCGCGACGACCTGGCCGCACGGCGGGTTCGGCGTGACGCTGGTTGAGCCGTTCGGATCCACTTATCACGATCCGAAGAACGGCAAACTTGTTTACAGCGGTCCGATCGCGGACATTCACAGCAACGAACCGATCGGCGCCGGCGTCAGCGGCAGCTTCCGTGAGTTGATGGTTTCCATCCACGACACGGTGCCGCATACGGTGAACGTCATCGAAGCCGGCAATCCTCCCGGCCAGCCGATCGAGGTGGCGCTGGAAGCCGGCAAGACGGTGTCGTTCCAGATGCCGGAAAAAATCATGAATGCGCCGAACAAGTACATCAATGGCGGTACGCATACAACCGGCAGCGGCTTCAACTTCCGCGCGGCACCGTTTGCGCAGCGCTTGTCGAACAATCCGGATACGTCGAAGCTGTTCAGCAGCGCGATCCATGGCGATCCCGGCACGCCGCTCTTGCGGGCGTACACGGGCGACACCATGGTGTTCCGTCTGCTGCACCAGTTGATGAACGAATCACACGTCTGGACGATTTCCGGCCATACCTTCCTCACGGAACGGTATGCGGCGGATGCCAATCGGAAGAACTCGATTCACGTCGGAATCGCCGAACGGTATGACCTTGTCACCAAGGCGGGGGGGTTCCAGGGCATGCCGGGCGACTACATCCACTTCAACGGACGAAGCTCACACTTCGCCGAGGGCGGATGGGGGATTATACGCGTACTCGACAAGGAAACGGCGGATCTCAAACCGCTCCCGAAGGGGACGAATCCTCTCGGCATCCCAGCCACCCCGAGTTCCGTCTGTCCGTCCGATGCTCCGGTGAAGAGCTTCAACGTCGTGGCGTTAGATCGTCCGATGAAGCTCAATCCGAAGGCGCCGGATGCCATCGAGGTGGACTTCGAGCGGAAGATCGAAATGACCATGCCGGAAGGCAAGATCTACGCGCTCGAAGAAGAGGCCACCACGGTGGCGGGCAACGTGATGCCGAATCCGCTCACGCTGCGCGCGAACTTGGGCGACTGCATCAAGGTCAATCTGAAGAACAAGATGAAGGCGAGCCGGGCCTCCTTCTTTGCGCCCGGATTGTCCTTTGATCCGAAAGACAGCCAAGGTTTGAACGTCGGCAACAACGGCGGCGACCAGACCATCGGTCCCGGCGAGGGCCGCGCTTACACCTACTACGCGCATCCTGCCAACAAGGAGACGACGTCGCTGGTGTGGGACGGCGGCAACATCGTCGTCAATCCGCGTAACGGATTGTACGGCGCGATCATCGTCGGGCCGAAGGGATCGCAGTATCGCGATCCGGTGACCGGCGCCGACGTCTCGCAGAAGAACACCTGGCGCGCCGATGTGATCGTCGACGCCAGCTTGCCGGAAAACGTCGGCAAACGGAACTATCGTGATGTGGCTCTCTTCTTCCAAGACGAGGACAACATCATCGGCACCGCGTTCATGCCCTATGTGCAGAACGTGGCAGGGTTGACGTCGGTGAACTACCGCGCCGAGCCCTACAAGTTCCGCGAAGAACAGGGCTGCTCACTGGGCAAGATTTTCCAGCCCTGCGTCGTGGACAAACCCGAAGATCCGGTCACGCCGCTCATCGAAGCGCATGCCGGTGACGCGGTCCGTATCCACGTGATCGGCGCCAACAGCGAACAGAACGGGATGTTCGGTGTCGAGGGCCACGAGTGGCCGATCGAGCCGTATATGCCGGGTGCCGATATGATCAGCGTGGTGGAGTATGCCGGATCGGAAACCCTCGATGTCTTCATCCGCGGCGGGGCCGGTGGTCCGTACCGCCAGGTTGGGGATTTCGTCTGGTCCAATCAGCGGCTGCCCTACACGCAGTCGGGACAATGGGGCTACCTCCGCGTGTTGCCGGTCGGCGATTCGCGGATCCAACCGCTGGGCACCGTAGGGATGGGCGCCAAGCGGGCGGAGACGGAGCGGCAACCCCAAGCTATTCCGACCGCGATGAAATAGTCGACGACGGAATAGTGCAGGTCACAAAGACGGGGGAGCTGCACGTAACGTGTGGCTCCCCCGACTCTTAAGATCTTAAGAAGAGTTGAATGCTGAGTCTCGACTGTTGAGGCGGCGGAATTCGGAGGAGTCAAGACGAGAACCTCTTGGGACCGTGGTCGATAACGTAGAACCCGGAACTCAGAACTCGGTGAAGAGGGAGGCCGGAGAAAGATGACGATCAGACCAATCGCAGCAGGATTGATGGCCTTGTGTTTGAGCACTCCTACCTGGGCCTACGAAGAGATCCAAGTGCCGGACGGTGGGACCCTCACTGGCACCGTGAAGCTGGAGGGGCTGGTGCCGAAGCCGAAGGGGTACAACCTGACGACGCTGCCGGATCCGTTCTATTGCGG
>WIAH01000026.1 GCA_014055525.1 Nitrospira sp. CR1.3 | reverse complement strand
CCGCCCAACACGACGAACCCCTGACCCCCAGAGAGATTCAAGACCGAATCCGCCACAATCGCCGCCCCCAGACACAAGGCGCCTAATGCAAAGCTCACGATAGGTCCTGCGATCGCGATTAGGAATTCCGCTCGAGGATTGGGTGGTTCTTTCCCCATATGGGCGACCCCGCCGAACAGGAACAGAGTAATTTGTCCGATCGGGATGTGATAGCGCTGGGCGACATAGGAATGTCCGAGTTCGTGCAGGAGGACGGAGAGGAACAACAACAGCGCCGCAATAGCTCCCATCCCCCAATATCGTTGTCCGGACAGACCCGGCAAAGCCTCCGGTAAGTAGCCGGTCGCCAGCGTCCAACTCATGAAGAGAAAGACAAACAGCCAAGAGGCATGAACGCGGATTGGAATCCCCAGGGCGCGACCGATTTCCCAGGCAGGCATAGACATGTACTCACGGTACCAGCGGGTGAATTGCAGCGTCAATCCTTCTGCTCTTCGGGTATACTAACGGAATGTTGCGCCAGTTTGAACGACAAGTGCCCATTTTTCCCCTCGTGCTGCTCTTCATGGCGGCGACGTCGGTTCACGTTCATGCGCAGGTCATCAAGTCCGGGCCGGGGACCTGTCCCGGAGTGGCCTTGACCTTTGACCTCTGTCCCGTGCGAGGGGGAAGCGGCTACGATCAGCGACTGATCGAGTACTTGATCGAGCACCGGGTGCCCGCCACCTTCTTCATGTCAGGCAACTGGATGACCAAGCATGACGAACAGGTGAAGAACATGCTGCGGATTCCATTTTTCGAATTTGGGACCCACGGCGAAGTCCATGCTCATCTGCCGATGCATTCCCCTCAGGAACAAGAGCAGGAAATTCTCGGACCCGTGAGACTTCTCAACACGAAATACGGGCATAAGACGTCTCTGTTCCGGCCTCCTTATGGCGAATTCAACGACGATACCGTCAACGTCGCGAAGGCACTCGGCCTTCAATTCATCCTGTGGAGTGTCGTGTCTGGCGATCCTGATCCCACGCTCTCGGTGGAGCAGATCGAGCGTCGCCTCGCGCGACTGACCCGGAACGGCAGCATTATTGTATTGCATGCGAACGGAAAGGGAAAACATACTTACGAGGCTGTCGCTCATCTCTATGAAAACTTGTTGCCGCAGCGCCACCTCACGCCCATGACCGTCAGCCAGGTGCTTTCTTGTCCGCCGCCAAAGCCATAACACCACCGTTGGTTCGCGTTATGCAGCCCCAGGATCACAATGCTGCCATCGCGCTTCTGCTCGATTCGGAGCCCTGGACCAGATTGGGCTACCACAAGGCCGATTGGGACAGGTACTTTTCCTCCGCAGCCCTGCAAGAGCGTGAATCGTTCGTGAGCGAACAGGACGGACGCGTGACGGGCATTGCCGTGGTCCGGAAAAAGTTTCTCTTGGGCGATTACCTGGAACTGTTGGGAGTGGCGAAGGACGCCCGGCGGGCGGGAACAGGAAAGGCGCTGCTCGCTCACGTTGAATCACTCGTCTTCGGCAGGGGCAAGAATCTTTTTGCCTGTGTGTCGGACTTCAATGAGTCCGCCCGTGCCTTCTATAAGCAGCAGGGCTATCGGGAGATCGGCCCGATTCAGGACCTTTTAATCCAAGGCTCTTCGGAAATTCTGGTGCGGAAAACCGCCGGCCCCGCGAGACCGGCCTGAGAGGTTTATTCCATGCGAGTGAAAAAGCTCCTCCATACCCGCATGCGCGTCAGCAATATGGATCAAACGATCGCGTTCTACACCGGCGTCCTCGGTTTAGAGGTGATCGAGCGCAAGACGTCGCCGCGAGGTTCCCACCTCGCGTTTCTGCGTGTGCCGAACAGCGACGAATTGATCGAACTCTGCAGCTTTCCTCCGAGCGGACCGGTCAAGGTGCAGGAAGATCTCGTCCACCTTGCCTTTCAAGTCGAGCATCTCGACGACACGATCGCAACGCTGACGAGCATGGGCGTCAAGATCACGGACGGCCCCACAAAAACCTCTTCCGGTAGCCGCTTCATCTTCATTGACGCGCCGGACGGCTACGAAGTGGAGTTGATCGAACGGCCGGCAGACGTGCAGATTGTGTAAGAGCGGCTGACGAAGGGCGTGAACCTTCGTCGTCGCCATGATGCGGCGACCTTCCGCTGCAATTTGCCCCAATCCTTTCCCACGCACTCCTATAAGGCTGCGCCGAGGCGTCGCAATGCCGTCGTGCGTGGACACGTGCGCTATTGAGGTATGGACGACGCCATGGCGAACGTCTCAAGTCACATCCCTTCGAGCCGAATCGAGGGAGATGAAGATAGATACAATGTGCCCGAATGCCGCGTCAGTCGAGAGACGGGCGCAGCGAGCCCCGAGTATCGGGAAGCGTCCTGAATCGCTAGTGTGGGACGACGCCATGTCGAACACCTCAGTTCACATCCCTTCCAGCCGAACATCGACGATCCCTACGGCTTCGCCTCTCGCCGGAGCCAAGAAAGAGTCACCATCTCGGGCCTAGCAGCACCTATTGACCATGGGCTGATGACCAAGTATTGTTTTTACGCTTCACGAACGACGCAATACGAGAAAGGAACGTTGAATGAAGAACGGCTTTTTCCGCGGGCACGGCTTGGGCAACGATTACGTCGTGATGGATCCAAGAGAATTGAGCTTCAAGCTGACCTCGAAAAATGTCGAGCGCATTTGCGATCGCCATTGGGGACTCGGGAGCGACGGGATTCTGGCTCCCGCGCCGGCAAAAAAAGCGGACTTCGGCTTGCGCATTTTCAATCCTGACGGCAGCGAAGCGGAGAAGTCCGGCAACGGTCTCCGGATCTTCGCCCGCTATCTTCACGCCACCGGCAAGACGAAGAAAAAACACTTTACGGTCGATACCAAGGGGGGATCGGTCACCATCGACCTGCACATCGACCGTCACGGCGATGCCAGTTCCGTCACTGTCGAGATGGGTCTGGCAACGTTCAAGCCGGCTGCGCTCCCCTGCGCGCTCGCGGTAGATGAACTGGTCCGGCAACCCATCCACGCTGCCGGTCGATCGTTCATCTTCACCGGCGTCAGCGTCGGAAATCCGCACTGCGTCATATTCAGACCGTCCGGCGAATCCTGGACGCGCGAAGAGCTGCTCTCACTCGGGCCGGCCCTTGAACATCATGAACTGTTTCCCAAGCGCACCAATGTCCAACTCGCTGTTCCGACCGGATCGAATGAAATCTCTATTTTGATCTGGGAACGGGGCGCCGGAGAAACTCAGGCTTCCGGTTCTTCGTCCTGTGCGGCGGCCAGCGCCGCGGTCAAGTTGGGTCTGGTCAAGAGCCCGGTCGCCGTCCACATGCCCGGCGGCACGCTTAAGATCGATGTCGCGCGGGACTTTCGCTTGACGATGAAGGGTCCCGTCGCCGAAGTGGGACGGGGGACGCTGAGCCCGTCCTTCGTCCGATCGCTGCGGTAGACCTCGTCACCCGCCACACGCCAATCGTCACCCGCACGGTCCCGGAGGAAAAACGCCGTCGGTTCCTGCTATCCTTACGATTAACGAACGACGGCTGACGCATGACGAACGACATTCTTCAATCCAAGCTCGCTCATTTGCCAGACCAGCCCGGCGTGTATTTGTTCAAAGACCAAGCCGGCGACCTGCTGTATATCGGGAAAGCAGCGGTGCTCTCGGACCGCGTGAGATCATATTTCCAGAAAGGCGGAGACCACACGCCGAAAACGTCGCTCCTGGTCAATCTAGTTGCCGACCTGGAGACCATGGTCACAAGATCCGATCTCGAGGCCCTGATTCTCGAAAGCAACCTCGTCAAGCGCCATCGTCCGCGATTCAACGTCGTGCTGCGGGACGACAAGCAGTACCCGTATCTTCGCCTGCCGATCAAAGAGAACTTTCCGAGACTGTCCATCGTCCGGCGTGTCCAGCGAGACGGAGCCCTGTACTACGGACCCTATACCCCAGCCGGCGCACTGCGTGAAACTCTGAAGGTCATCAAGAAAGTGTTCCCTCTCGCCACCTGTACAATCGACATCGACGGAAAAGCCGAGCGGGCCTGTATTGAGTTCGAGATCAAGCGCTGCATGGCTCCCTGCACCGGCAATCAGTCCAAAGAAGACTACCACGAGATCGTCAAGCAGGTGCGCCACTTCTTGGAGGGCCGGGATCGTGAACTGTTGGACGACCTCCGCGCTCACATGGAGGCCGCCGCGGAGCGGGAAGATTTCGAAGAGGCGGCCCGGCTGCGCGACCGCATGTTCAAGATCGAGCGCACCCTTGAACGACAGCGGATCACGCAGACCACGTCGGTCGATCAGGACGTCGTCGGCATTGCCAGGCAGGGCGCCGCCGTCGATCTTCAATTACTCTTTGTCCGAGGCGGCCTGTTGATTGGTCGCAAGGACTTCTTCTGGCCTCTGTCGGCGGACACGCCGGACGATGAACTTGTCCTGGCCGCCATCGAGCAGTTCTACAACAAGGACGGCCAGCCTCCGAAGGAGCTTCTCATCCCCGTGGAAGTACCCGATGCGGAACTGATCGCGCGCTGGTTGTCGGAAAAGCGGGGTGACTCCGTGCAGGTCATGGCCCCGGTGCGGGGCGCAAAACATCAGCTCGTCATGCTGGCCGAGGAAAACGCCGCGGCGGCGGTGGCCGAGCATCTACGCGGCGAAGAAATAGATCGGCAGGCCGGCGAAGAGCTCAAACGCCTGCTCCGATTGGAGCAACCTCCGCGCCGGATCGAAGGTTTCGACATCTCCAACACGATGGGAAACCAATCTGTCGCTTCGATGGTCGTCTGGGAGGACGGCCGGATGAAGAAAGCAGACTACCGACGCTTCAAGATCGAAACCGTTTCGGGTGCGAACGATTTTTCCAGCATGCAGGAAGTGGTCACCAGGCGGTATGGCGCGACCGAGGATCTGGCCCGTCCGGACCTCGTGTTGATCGACGGAGGGATCGGCCAGCTGGCGGCTGCGATGGAAGGACTCAGGCAGGTCGGTGAGCTCCAGCTTCCGATCATTGGACTCGCGAAGGCCCGTGGAGAAAAGGAGGAGCGGATTTTTCTGGCCGGCAGAAAGAATCCGATTCAGCTCAAACCTCAGTCTCCCGCCACGCACCTATTGCAGCGGATCCGCGACGAGGCCCATCGTTTCGCGATCACGTTCCACCGCAAGTTGAGAGACAAGGCGCTTGTGTCGTCGAAGCTGGATCAGATTATCGGCATCGGCGAGATCAGGCGAGGCCGACTGCTCAAACGGTTCGGCAGTGTGGAACAGATCGCCGCCGCAAGCGATGAATCCTTGCGAGAGTCCGGGATCGATGACAAGACCCTGGCAGAAATTCGCAAGACCCTGAGCGACGTTCCCCGGCATCTCCCCCGGAATGCTCCCCAGGCGGACTAGAGCCATACAGCCCTATCACCAATTCAAACGGCTCTATTCATTTTTCAAGAAACATCGGTATACTAACGACCTGATATTAGAAGTTCCTCTTTCATAAGGATGCCTCATGTCTGGAACCTCCGTATCCTTTTCGCACATCGTCTTTTCGAGGAGCTCACTAGCTCAGAAGGCGAACATTCACGTGAGATGTTGCACGATGCCGTTCAAGAACCGAGGTTCGTGGAATGACCGGGCACCTGGAATCCGGTCGCGTGCAGGGATTCGATTTACCGTCCGAATAGCGGAGGATGATCCGCAGATCCAAAGTGATCAAGTTGCCGTCGATTCACCGCCACCACGGCGCTGGGTATTGTCGTCATGACGACCAATGAAGAAAAGCGGGAGGTGTTAATGATGGTTCGAGAAGCGCCGAGCAATTGTGTCCGTCACGCCCTGGAAACCAGGAGAACCCACCTTCGACTCCTCATTGCCAACGATGAGGTCGGCTTCACCCAAGAGAACCACAGCGCAAAGGGCTATGGCCCCTCCGACATGGGCCGCCGGACCCCAAAAGGTCGGCGGCTCCGTTCGAACTCCGGGAAAGGGATGCGCATTATGGTGGGGTTCGCCCTGAAACCGGGGAGCCTGCCTCTATAATGAAACAGCCGCCGATCAAGATCGTCATCGTGGACGACCACGAAGTGGTTCGCCACGGACTTCGATCGCTCTTGAGTCTCGAACAGGACTTCAAAATTATCGGAGAGACTGGAAATGTTGCAGAGGCCGTCTCGCTGGTGGAACGCGTCAAACCACAGATCGTCCTTCTGGATGTAAAGCTACCGGACGCTACCGGAATGGAGGCATGCCAGAGACTTCTGGCGGTAACCTCGAGCCTGCGCATCCTGGTCTTGACGAGTTACGCGGAGGATGCCTCGATCATCGGCGCGGTCCAGAGCGGCGCGCACGGGTACGTCCTGAAAGACATCCGCACCGACGACCTGATTCACGCCATTCGTACCGTCGCCGAAGGGCGCGGCTATCTGGACCCCCGGATCGCCCAGCAGGCCCTTCACTGGATCCGCACACAATATCGGACCGATCTCTCGTCTCATCGTGGTCCACGATTATCCCCGCAAGAACGGTTGATCGTGCCTCTGCTCGCGGAGGGAAAAACCAACAAAGAAATAGCCGCCCAGCTGAACTTGAGCGACAAAACGGTCAAGAACTATCTTGCCAATATCTTTGAGAAGCTGCACGTGAGGCGCCGAACCGAAGCAGTGGCCTGGTTTGTGAAAGAAAGCCGGTCGACCTACTCAGGTCCCAATACCTAGGAACCCGACCTGGTGCGTTCGGCGACCGCATCCGGTGTCCTTCCCGTCACTCCTGCTCTAGCAATTCAAGGATAAAGAGTTTTATGCTACCCTCCCGTCGGTTGCTTCGAGGATGTGCCTCGCTGAAGCCTCGGGGATCCTGGGAAAATCTACCGCATTCGCTTCCACAGTGGGGCGCAGCATGACTCAGCGGTTCGAAACCACTCCCTCCGCGACTCGTGAACTCCACCAGTTACTCGAACAGTTGACCGAATTCCAAGGAGTCATGGAACAATCCGCCGCAGCCGACAGGCAAGATCGGACCGTGAACGCGGCGCTGCGCGAGCACCTGCAGGATTGCCATACTCAGCTGCTACGGGTGATCGGAGACCTGGAGCAAAAACTTCAGCAGCGGGAATCGGTCGAGTCGGCGTTGCGCGAAAGTGAGCAACGTTTTCAATCTCTCTACGACAATAACCCCTCCATGTACTTCACGCTCTCCCCGGAGGGGATGGTCTTATCGGTCAACAAGTACGGGGCGGAGCAACTGGGGTACCGGCCGAGCGAGTTGATCGATCGGTCGGTTCTTGCGGTGTTCAAGCCGGAGGATCATGAGGTCGTTCTCGAGCAGCTCAACGTCTGCACGACGAATCCCGGCAAGCTCTTCGAATGGGAAATCCAAAAGATCCGGAAGGACGGCGCGGTGTTATGGGTCAAAGAACGGGCGCAGGCCATTGAAGATCGAACCGGCCGGATCTTGGTGTTGGTGGTATGCGAAGACGTCACCGCGAGGCGGCTCACGCAAGACATCATCCGGGAGAGCGAAGAGCGCTGGAGAGCGCTGTTCGAACATGCCGGAGTCGGCATCACCCAATTGAGCCTGACCGGGCGGTTCCTTCGCGTCAATCCACGCCTCTGCGAAACGCTCGGCTACTCCTCGAAGACGATGATGCAGCTCACATTTCAAGAATTGACCCACCCCGACGACTTGCCGGTCAATCTCCGCTATCTCGAAGAATTGAAGGCCGGGACCCTTCCCTCCTTTTCCATGGACAAACGCTATCGTCGATCCGACGACACCTGGATCTGGGTCAACCTGACCGGCTCTCTTGTCCGCGCGGCATCCGGCGCGCCGGATTACTTCATCGCTGTCATCGAGGATATATCTGAGCGCAAACGAGCTGAAGAAGCCCTGCGAGCCAGCGAACTGCTGCTCCAACGCTTCGTGTCGGAAGCTCCGGTCGGGCTGGTGATCGTGGATGATCAACGGCGGGTGCTGACGGCCAACAAAACTTTTTGTGAGCTGACCGGATACAAGGAGCACGAGCTGCTGGGTCAGACCTACGATCTTTATACTCATCCGGACGATCTTGCCGGCAATCATAAGTTGACGGACGAGTTCTATCGCGGTCTCCGGGAGGAGTATACGATCGAGAAGCGGTATCTGCGGAAAAAGGGAGACATGATCTGGGTGTCGGTGAAAGCCGCCGGTATCGACCTGCCCAACCACCCCGGTCCGCTGATCCTGGCCGTCGTACAGGATATCACCGATCACAAACGCGCTACGGAAGAGCGCGAGCGGCTCAGCCAGGATTTGCACGACAATATCCTCCAATCGCTCTACGCCGTGGGCATGCAGCTGGAAGCGAGCAGGCTCGCTGCCGGCAAGTCCGAGAGAAAATCGAAGGTTCATGCGAGCCAGGCCATCGACCAGTTGAATCACCTGGTGAGTGATGTGCGGCATTTCATCGCGTTGCTGAAACGAGGAACCAGCCCTCGGATGGACTTACGCGGGGCATTGCACCAGCTGGTGTCGGCCTTTTCCGCGGCCGGCCAGCACCCTCCGGAGCTCGACATCAAGGAAGGGGTACTCGATCTGATAACCCCCGACCAGGCGGAACAATTGTTGAATATTGCCCGCGAGGCCCTGAGCAACAGCGTGCGCCATGCAAAGGCCGCTCGTCGATCGGTTCGCCTCGTCCGGCTCGGTCCAACCAGGGTGCGGATGCAGGTCTGTGACGACGGAATCGGGTTCATTCCCCGACTCAAACGGAAGCAAGGGCACGGCTTGGTGAATATGGCCGCGCGCGCGAAGAAGATCGGCGCCCGGCTCCGGTTGACCAGCCAACCGGCTCGGGGAACCTGTGTCACCGTCGATCTCTCCACGGTGGAGTCCGCATGAGCCCCTCCCGTTCCAGATCGATTCGCTTACTGATCGTCGACGATCATGAAGTCGTGCGCATCGGGCTGGGAGCCGTCCTCGACTTGACCCCCGGCATTAAAGTCGTCGGTCAGGCGACTCGGAAGGACGAAGCAAAGCAATTGAGCGTTCGTCTCAAACCGGATATCGTCCTCCTCGACATCCGTCTTCCCGACGGAAGCGGCGTGGATGCGGCGCGCGACATCCTGGCGGCCTGCCCGGAGACCAGAGTGCTGTTTTTGACGAGCTTTGCCGACGACCATACGGTAGTGGAGGCGATCCTCTCCGGAGCGCATGGCTATGTGCTCAAAGATATCGCCTCCGAAGCGCTGGTCAAGGCGATCAAGACCGTGGCCTCAGGCCAGCCCTTGATGGACCCGCGACTGACCAAGTACACGCTCCACTTAATCAAGAACGGGCCCGCTCAATCAGGGCCCTCCAAACGTCCGTTACTGTCGCCTCAAGAACAGCGCCTGCTGCCGCTGGTGGCGGAGGGCTTAACCAACAAGGAGATCGCGACACAACTGAACCTGAGCGAGAAGACCGTCAAGAATTATCTGGCGAATATCTATTCAAAGCTGCAGATAGGGCGACGATCGCAAGTCGCCGCATTCTATGCCGGAAGCTTTAAGTCGGCGGGGTCTCACCTGACCCATAAATAGAAAGTAAGGAGGTGTGATGACCAGCGGAACTCCGTCTGTTCCCGATGAGGCCCTGGCGCCCCGCCAGGAGGGTATGCACGCGATCGAACGAGTCTTCGAATCCATCGTGTTTGCCAGCCGCTGGATTCAAGCGCCTCTCTATGGAGGGCTGATCGTCGCGGAGCTCCTCTACGCCTATAAGTTTCTTGTCGAGTTGTGGGAAATGTCCATCCACATTCAACAGCTTGAAGAGACGAAATTCATGCTGGGGGTGCTGGGCCTGATCGACGTCACCATGGTGGCCAATTTACTGACGATGGTCATCATCGGCGGCTACGCGACGTTTGTGAGCAAACTGGATCTCGAGACCCATCCGGACCGTCCCGATTGGTTGACTCACGTCGATCCTGGCACCATCAAGATCAAGTTGGCCGCCTCATTGATTGGAATTTCCAGCATCCATCTCCTCAAGGCCTTCGTCGATGTAGCCAATGAAAATCCCGAACACATCAAGTGGAAAATTTTTATCCACATGACCTTTCTCGGGTCAGCCATACTCCTCGCATGGACCGACAAGATCATGCAGAAGGACAAAAAGCACTGAACTTGGCTGAATTCTCTCGTCAGAACGTCTGGTTCGTAGAATACTAGAGGCATAGCGGTTGCACGTTGTGGGCGAGGATGTGCTGTGGCACTCCTCGCGAAACAACGGCAGTCGGAGCCTTCATGAATCTCGCCCATCCTCTTCTGATCATAGGCGGCTTGATGGTCTTCGTCGGTTGCGGCTCTTCCGCGCCGGATGTGCGAAATCCGATCAGCCTGGGTCAGTCACCTTATCGGGACAAACTGACTGCGGATCCTCTGCTCTCAAAGTCATTTTTGGCCTGTCTCGCGCAAGTTCGTGATGAGAAGCAGATGTCCACCGAGTCTGCCATCGAGCCGGTGCGGGCGCTCATCCAACGCATTCGCGAGCGCAGTTCGAGTGACGCGGACTCGTTGCTGCCGCTGGAGGATCTCTCGGCTGATCTGATCAAGAAATCTCTCCCCCGATTCGACCTCGCCGCTCTGCAGCAGGTCGTCATGACTATCCATCACTGGCACAATCAGATCGGCATTGATGAAGAAGATCTCCTGCGGGATACCTCGCGGTTTGCGCGGCTGCTTTTGGCGTACAACAAGGCCTATTTCGGCGATCTCCGCTTTATCGCCGACCAGTCAACGCCCGCAGGGTCCGCCCGCAGAGTACTGAGGATCACTTCCAACGGATTTGTCGACCGAAGCGGGACGGCCTTCCTGTTTCCAGGCCTTTCCGGACAACCGATGCCGGTCTCTGGCAGCCCGACCGTCGATTCAGGAGGAACGGTCACGTCCCAAAGGGTCAGCGCGGACCTGACCAGGATCTTTCTTGAAGCCTTCTTTGACGCAGCGTTCGAGGTCCCGGCCATCCACGGAGCAACGGCCTTGCGGGTCGAATGGGCTTCGGAGGACCGCCCCTATCCGGAATTCAGAGCTGACCATCCCGCGGTCACACCGGATGCCATGGCACGAATCACGCGTGACGCGTTGCGGACTGAGGCGGCTGTCACCACCGAAGTCGGCAAAGCTGTCCGAGGAGGCAGCGGCGCCGGAACCGGCAATGAAACTTTGGCGGCGGCAGTCGAAACGGCCGCTGGCGTGACGGCAAAGAAACTGGTCGAGCATGAAGGATTTTGCTATTTTCAGGTGAAGCAGGGAACCAACTAGGAGCCGGTGGTCCGCTGGTGCCCGGCAGGATTTGTCAGGGAGCTTCGACCATGATGAAGGGAATGACGTTGTTGAGCCTAGGCTTCATGCTGGCGCTCGCCGGATGTTTTGCAAAAATCCAGCAGTTGCCGGCCCATACGGACAGGGCAACACCCGTCTTTGCGCCGCTCCCTGATCAGGATCTCCTCGTCGGCCTCGCCTTGTCAGGCGGAGGCAGTCGGGCCGCCACCTTTGCCGCGGGCGCGATCGAAGCCCTAGCGGAGATTCGCGTGAAAGACGGCGGGCGGGAGCGCAGCGTGATCGAGAAGATCACCCACATCTCCAGTGTATCCGGCGGCAGTCTGGCAACAGGCTACTATGCCGTCAAAAAACCAGGCAAGTCCGAAGCGGTTCTGGCCGAGCAGGGGTTGACTCCCGCCTATCGGCAGTTCTTCGCGGCCTTCAAGGACGACATGCAGAAGAACTTCCAGTTGCGCGCCATCAGGCGGCTGCTGCTGAAGTTCCGAGTCGCCAATCCCACGAAGTTCGCCCACTCCTTCGCCGATGTCTGGGACGCCGATTTTTTCAGCGGGATCACGCTCAACGGATTGTACGAACGAGAGCGTCATGGGGACGCCCCCCGGATTATCTTCAACGGCACCATCTACAACACGGGACGACGCCTGGCCCTCACCACGCTGCCGCCGTCGGACTTCGCCTACGATTTCACCGGGGAACTTCGCGCCAAGCTGGTTGCCAAGGGGCTGCAGTTCACGCCCGAAGGGCGAGCCAGTTATGATCGGAGCCTCCAACGGGCCAAGGATCAATTTCTTCCACAGACGTTCGAAGATCTCGGCATTGATCATCGCCGGCTTCCAATCTCGCTCGCGGTGGTCACCTCGGCCTCTTTTCCTCCCGTGGTCGGACCGGTGACCTACCAATCAGCAGGCGCGGAACGCTACACCCACGTGGGAGACGGCGGGCTCTTCGACAACCTCGGCACCGAGTCGCTCACCACGCTTTTCCTGAACAAGCTGAATCCCGAGCATCCCGCCGCCAGAAAAGGGTTGATCATCGTCGTTGATGCCTCTTTTCCCTTTGACGAGGGCAGCGCAGAGCTGACCGGGAAGGAAAAAGGTTTTGAGGTCTTCACTGATGACCCCTCCCGCATTGTCGGCATCATGGAGGAGCGGGCGAACGCCTATCAGGCGATGCTCTGGCACAGTCTGCGCGCAGAAGGCGCACTCCTGCCGGACTACGATCACCTGAAACTCATTATCCTGCGGCATACCGAAGCGGAGTGGACCCAGGACGATCCCATCCCGTCAAGCTGCCCCCGGAACCTCACGGTCGATGAGATTAAACGGACCATGCGGCAGATCCCGACCCTGTTTAAGATCGAGGATCCCTGCCACGGCGCGCTCCTGATCGCGGCGGCCCGGAAAGTTGTCGACAAGCAACGGCAGCGGATCATCGCCTTCATCGAGGGCCGATGAGAGTGCGCGACGCACTTGTACGCGCGGGGATGCAATCATGACGTCGCCTCAGCCTACCACTTCACCGATTCATCTCTGCCGAGTTTTGGAGGAGGAATACGAACGGCTGCATGGACCGTTGCCGGCGAGCCATCCGACCGAAGGATCGCCTGAAGCCCGAATCGAAGCCCTCTACGGTCTCATTCACCGACTGCCTCGTCCACGGATCGCTCTCTGTCTTTCAGGAGGAGGAATTCGAAGCGCGACATTCGGACTCGGCATCCTGCAGGGGCTTGCCCGCCTCACAGTCCTCGGCAGGTTTGATTATCTCTCGACCGTCTCGGGCGGCGGGTATATCGGAAGCTGGTTGACCGCATGGATACGCAATCACCCGTTGGGCCTCGCGGGAGTCGCCGAGGAACTTCGCAACCAGCCGAGACGCCCGGAAAGGGTGGAACCGGCTCCCATCGCTCATCTCCGCATGTTCAGCAACTACCTGAGCCCGCGATTGGGTTTGCTTTCCGTCGACTCCTGGACTCTCGTCGGAACGTATCTCCGGAATCTCCTTCTCAACTGGCTCGTGCTGGTTCCGTTTCTTCTGGCTCTCCTGGCAGTTCCCTTCCTGCATCGGGCGATACTCAGACTCCGCCCTCCAATCGAGTTCATGGCGACAGCGGCGACGATCGGCAGTTTCCTGCTTCTGCTCAATCTGATGTATTTGCATCTGTGCCGGCCAAGTCTCTCAACATTGCGGCCGCGCGCAAAATGGCGCTGGTTTGAAGGCCAGCGCGCGTTTCTCTGCCTTTCCCTGGTCCCGCTGGTATCCGGCGTCGCCCTCCTAACGGTCGCCTGGGAATGGTATAGGGCGGCGGGACACAGTCTTAGCGACCTCAGTCTTTTCGGCTTCTCAAGCCTCTTTACCTTAGCGCTCGGGGCCGGCGCCATGCATGCAACCGCCTGGCTCATCGCAGCCCTGGTACTCCAGCGGCCTTGGGGAGAGGCCTGGCGGTATCTCGAACTTCTGACGATTGTGCTCAGTGGTCTGTTGGGCGGAGGACTCATCTGGTTCGCTCTCCATCGAGCAGCCGCTCTGTACCAGCTCCCCGCCTTTGAAGATTGGTATAGCTGCGTTGCCGTTCCAGCCGTGCTCTCGCTCTTTCTGCTGGCCGCCTCGCTCTTCATCGGGATTGCGAGCCGTTCGACAGGGGACGGCGACCGTGAATGGTGGGGACGCGCCGGGTCCTGGGTCTTGATCGCTTCGGTATCCTGGGCGGGAGCTTTCGGGATCGTGATGTTCGGTCCTGGGATGCTGTCGAAGCTCCCGGGATGGCTAAGCTCGGCAGGTGGAATCACCGGGCTTTTCACGCTCCTCATCGGTTTCAGCGCCAAGACGGCGGCAACCCCCACCGAGGCGGAGCCTCAATGGTGGAAGAAGCTCGGAGCGCAATGCTACCTGCTTGTACTGGCCCCATTGACTGTCGCGCTGTTGCTGACGTTGCTCGCGTGGGTCAACGCCGGGATTCTCAAGACCGCTTCCTCCTTCGAGGTCAGCGAATATATCGTCGGGATGGCTCTTTTTGCCGTCCTGATGTCGTTCTACATCAACATCAACAAGTTTTCGCTTCACGCCACCTATCGCAATCGACTGATTCGCGCTTACCTCGGAGCCTCCAGAGGGAACAACCGGACCCCTAATCCGTTTACCGGATTTGATTCCAACGACAATTTTCAGATGGCCGACCTCGCGCCGCCAACAGGCTCCCTTCAGAGACCGTTTCACGTGGTGAACATCGCGCTCAATCTGGTGCGCGGGAAGAATCTGGCCTGGCAGCAGCGTAAGGCTCAATCATTCACCGTGACGCCGCTCCATTGCGGCAGCGCCGCCGGCAACCTTGGGTATCGTCGCACGCCGGAATATGGGAAAAACCCCGCGGTGAACCAGGCGATTACGATCGGAACCGCGCTGACGATTTCCGGCGCCGCTGCAAGCCCCAACATGGGTTACCACTCTTCACCGGCGGTGGCCTTTCTCCTCACCATGTTCAATATCAGGCTTGGCTGGTGGCTGGGAAATCCCGGCGAGGCCGGCCGGGTCACGTACAAACGCTCCTGCCCGGAATTTGCTATCGGGCCGCTTCTCGTCGAAGCTTTCGGCTTGACCGATGAACGGAGCCGCTATGTGTACCTCTCCGACGGAGGCCACTTCGAGAATCTTGGGCTTTATGAAATGGTCCTCCGGCGCTGCCAGGTGATCCTGGTCAGCGACGCCGGATGCGACCGGCAAAGAGGATTCGGCGATTTGGGGAATGCCATCAGGAAGATCCGGATCGATCTGGGGATAGAGATTGAGATGGATCTCGATGACCTCCGTCAGGAGACGTTACCTCTAGAGAACCAGCGCCACCATGCCATCGGGACGATTCGCTATGATCTCGTCGATGCGAACGCCCCTACGGGCCTCCTGATCTACCTGAAGCCTTCGCTGACAGGGCACGAACCGGCGGACATCCTCGATTATGCCAACCGGCATCCGGACTTTCCTCATGAGTCCACTGCGGATCAGTTTTTCGATGAATCGCAATTCGAATCGTACAGAAAGCTGGGCGCCCACATTGTCGACGAAGTGTTTCACAGCCCGATGCCGCCCCAGGCACGCGAAGAGGACAGGGCCTTCGAACAACTCCGTCTCAGTTGGGTTTCGTAGAATATTCCGCTCGTCGAGCCAGCCTATCCCGATTCATTCCCACGCGGCAGTGAGCATCCCCGTCGCATCCCGCCAGTGCGGCGTCCAGGCAAGGGCGACGAGTTTGACGGCGATGTTGGTTTTGGTGGGTTTGATCGCAATCGACTCCAGTTTCTCGTTCAATGGATCGGTCGCCGAAGCCAGCGCGTCGCTCTCCGATTTGAACTGCGCTTCAAGATCGGCTAATTGCTGTTGGAGCGCCGCCACGTTTTCCTCTGCCTGGCCAACGTCCTGAGATTCTTTCATCACGCGACCGGCGCTCCTGATCGCGGTCGTGGCGCGACCGAGGTTCGTAGCGCTGATCGTCTTCCTGCCTAAGAACGCCCCCAGGATCGACGCCCCAACCGTGATCGCCGCTTGAACCTGGCTCGACCGGGACTCCGTCTGCTGCTTCTCCTTCTTCTGCTCGGCGCGCCTGATCCTCTCCTGAAGCATCGCAATCTTCGACGCGTACTTCTGGCGGAGCAAATCCGCGGCCTTGTCCCGCTGCTCACGGCCGGTCTGCTGTAGACGAACCCGGAAGTCGCGTTCAGACTCTCCCGGCTTCGACACTTCCTTGGTGCTGGGACTCTTGAACAATTCGAGTTTCTGCGTGCGGAAGAGCCACCCCCCGAAGTCCTTGCTCCAATCGGCGTAGTTTTTTGCTTTAGTGGCGTGGGCCGGTAAGGTAAGAAATTGCGCGTCCGTTTCCGGCGAAGACTCGAGATCCCCGACTGCCAGCCCGGCCTGTACGGCATGGTCCCAATCCACCACGACGGCCCCATCGGTTATGGGCGCAAGTACCATCACGTCCTGCGTCTGGTCGATACCGCTCTTCGTATCGGAGAATCGAATCTGGGATGCGCCCAACAACATCGGCGAGTAGACGAGTTCGCTTCCCTCTGGCTTGGAACCTCGTAAGGGCACAAAATACTGCGGTACATCCGGCGGCAACATGGGGCGCGTTGCGCCAGGCACGTGGCTAGAGGTGCGAGGCAAGAGGCCGGCATCAATTCCTTTGTCTCGTGCAGCCCCCCTCGCCCCTTGCCCCTCGCCTCGAACCCGATCCATAAGTGTCTTGATCTGTGCCCTCGTCAACGGACCGCGCAGATAGGAGAGACACCAACGCGTTTCGAACACAACCGGCTCGTCCTCGTGCACGTTGTTCATGAGGAAGATCCGGTTGCCGAGGCCTGCAAGCGTCTGTTCCATCCGGCCCCTATCGAATTTCTTTCCGGCGCTGGATGAGGCTCCTTCCAACCCTTCGAGCACCCGCGCTTTGTCTCGCTCGGTCTGCAGCCGGCCGATAAACCAGGTCCCGGTGTTGGCCAAGCCCTTGTAGTCGAGGTCGACCGGATTCTGAGTGGCCAGCACGACCCCAAGCCCGAACGCTCGGGCTTGCTTGAGCAATGTCATCAGCGGGAGCTTGGAAGGCGGATTAGCCACCGGCGGGAAGTACCCGAAGATTTCGTCCATATAAAGAAGCGCGCGCAGGCTCGTCGTCCCGGACTGCGCTCTCATCCATCCGACCATTTGGCTCAGCAGAAGCGTGACGAAGAACATCCGTTCTGCATCGTTCAGATGGGCAATCGAGAAGATCGCCATGCGGGGTTTCCCCGTCGGTGCATAGAGCAGTTGCTGGATCTCGAGCGCCTCCCCCTCCAGCCAGGCCTGAAATCCAGGCGCTGCCAGGAGATTGTTCAGCTTCATCGACAATGCAAAACGATCCTTGGCAGGAAAGAAGGAATCGACATCCATCACGCCGATCTTCGCCACCGGCGGCGACTGAATGGCATGGATCAGTGCGGCGAGATCAAGGTCTGCTTCGTTCTTCCAGGTCCGGTCGAGAATGGTCGAGAGCAAGATGTGTTCGCGGCTCTGAATCGGATCGGCTTCGATCCCCAGCAAGCCAAGCAAGCTGGTCACCGTGGTATTGATCCGTTCGCGCAGCAGCTCCGCGTCCTCGCGCACGTCGGCCGCCGGCGCCGCGAACGATTTCAGGATGGAGACCGGCAGGCCGGCATTGCTGCCCGGCGTATAGATGGTGAAATCCGCGGCGTCCCGCAGCCGTTGAATCCGCGCGCCGTCCTGTTGCCACCCAGCCAGGCCTTTCGTCCAGAGTTCCGCCTGAGCCTTGGCATAGTCGGCCGGCGACTGTCCTTTCTTTCTCGCATCGTCCTCGTTGATCCAGGGTTGGAAATCTTCGCCCTTGAGCCCGGGAAACGTCAGCATCAGGTTTCCGAGATCGCCCTTCGGATCGATAATGATGGCGGGAATGTTGTCGATCGCCGCCTCTTCGAGCAGCGAAAGACAGAGGCCGGTCTTGCCGCTACCGGTCATCCCGACGCAGACGGCATGAGTCACCAAGTCCTTAGAGTCATAGAGCAGCCAACCCGGCTTCGATTGTTTAGCAGCCAGATCGTAGGGACGACCGAGGTAGAAGACTCCGAGTTTTTCAAAGTCCTCGGCTGTGCTTCCACCCGACGCGGGAGAGGATGCTCTTGGCTTCGACGGGTTTTTCTTCCTAGGTGGCATGGTTTACCACTCCTTGAAGATGAGAAACACCGCTCCCACCATCAGGCCGAACCCGGCCAGGTAATTCCACTTGAGCGGCTCTTTGAGATACAGCACGGAAAAGACGCAGAACACGACCAGCGTAATGACTTCCTGGAAGGTTTTCAATTGGGCTGCAGTGAATTCATAGTGCCCGATCCGGTTGGCCGGCACCTGGAAACAATATTCGAAGAAGGCGATGCCCCAGCTCGCCACGATCACAATCCACAAGGGCGAGTCCTTATACTTCAAATGACCGTACCAGGCGAAGGTCATAAAAATATTCGATACGGTCAACAAGAGGATCGTGTGCATGGGCCTCCTTATGTACAAAGCTCACGGCTAGTAGCCTAGCACAAGCGGTCATCAGGATTGACGCGACTGAAGGCCATCGGTGCCATTAGCGTCTCTTACCCATTTCTCCCCTGCGGGGTGGAAGGGATGGATCTTTCGGGAGTCGCCATAGCGGACATGGAAAGATATGGCCCACAAAGCGCCGCGGTGCGACGGCATGCGACTCCGGTCGCGCATTAGAGGAGCACGCGGCCAACAGTAACGAGCCGGATGCCGCCCCCATTCAACGCATTATGGCGGCTCCCGAAAGATCCATCCTTCGTCACCCCTCCATCTTGATCCGATATCATGGCCTTGTGCGCCGTTCCCTCGCAGGGACAGGCACCGCCTCACGGCGGAGCCAGTCCCTTCAATGAGCCAGTCCCCTACAGCCCTGCTTCCTTCAACACCTGTCCCGTATAGGACCGCTTCGACCTCGCGACCTCGCGCGGCGGCCCTTCCGCCACAATTTCACCCCCGCGGTCGCCGCCTTCCGGTCCAAGGTCGATGATCCAATCAGCGTTCTTGATCACATCGAGGTTGTGCTCGATGACGAGAACGGTGTTGCCTGCTTCGACCAGACGGTCAAGCACATCGAGCAGCCGTTGCACGTCGGCAAAATGGAGGCCGGTCGTCGGCTCGTCCAGAATGTACATCGTTCGTCCGGTCGCCCGCTTCGACAATTCGCGCGACAGCTTCACGCGTTGTGCCTCGCCGCCCGAGAGTGTCGTTGCGGATTGCCCGAGTCTCACGTAGTGCAAACCGACGTCGTGCAGCGTCTGCAGTTTCGACTTGATCAGCGGAATGTGCTCGAAGAATTCCAGCGCGTCGTCGACCGTCATGTTCAGGACGTCAGCGATGCTCTTCCCCTTGTGCAGAATCTCGAGGGTTTCCCGGTTGTAGCGTTGGCCTTTGCAGACTTCGCAGGTCACGTACACGTCCGGAAGAAAGTGCATCTCGATCTTGATGAGCCCGTCGCCTTGGCAGGCCTCGCAACGCCCGCCTTTGACATTGAAACTGTAGCGCCCCGGTTTATAGCCGCGGACGCGTGACTCCGGAAGATTCGAGTATAGATCGCGGATGTAGCCGAACAGGCCCGTATAGGTGGCCGGATTCGACCGGGGCGTGCGCCCGATCGGCGATTGATCGATATCGATCACCTTGTCGAGCGCCAGCACGCCGTGCAATTCCTTGCACCCGTCGAGAGGGAGCTGGCTCCGCCGGGAGAGGGACAGTCGCCGTGCAGAAGGGGGATCGTCCCCGGCGGTGCCTGTCCCCTTCCTTCCACTTAGCAGCAGTTGGGACAGCGAATGGAACAGCACTTCGAGGACCAGCGTGCTCTTGCCCGAACCGGACACGCCGGTCACGCAGGTGAGGAGCCCGAGCGGAATCCTGGCCGTCAGATTCTTGAGATTGTGCTTTTGAGCGTCGACGATGGACAGAAAGCCTTTGGCCTTCCGTTGCCGCCGGGGCACCGCTACTGTTTGGACTCCACGCAAGTACTGCCCCGTCAGCGAACGGGGATCAGCCATGACTTGCTTGGTGGTTCCCTGTGCGATGACATACCCTCCATGAGAGCCCGCGCCGGGGCCCATGTCCAGAATATGATCTGCCGCCTGCATCGTTTCGGCATCGTGCTCGACGACCACGACCGTATTGCCCAGGTCCCGAAGACGCACCAGCGTCTGGAGCAAGCGGCGGTTGTCCCGCTGGTGCAGCCCGATCGACGGCTCGTCCAGGATATAGAGCACGCCCACCAATCCTGATCCGATCTGCGTCGCCAATCGAATGCGCTGTCCTTCTCCTCCGGACAGTGTGGCGGCTGCCCGATCGAGCGTCAGGTAATCGAGGCCGACATTGACGAGAAATCCGAGCCGCTCGCGAATCTCCTTCAGGATGCGATGCGCGATGACCAGTTCACGGTCGGTGAACTTCAACGACACGAAGAAATCCGCGGCGGCCCGCACGGACAGCCGCGTCACTTCCGCAATCGATTGCTTGGCGATCTTGACCGAGAGACTTTCCGGTCTGAGCCGCGCCCCATGGCACGCTTCGCACCGCTCGAGCAGCGTGAAATCTTCTTCTTCGGGACAGCCGGGCGTCAAGGCATACCCGATGCCGTCGCAAGCCGGACAGGCGCCGTGCGGACTGTTGAAGGAAAAGATGCGCGGCGTAACTTCGGGATAACTGACGCCGCACCGGATGCAGGCGAGTTTTTCGCTGTACAACAGCGTTCTGCCGTCTTCGGTCAGGACGCCGACGAGTCCGCCTGCCAGCTTGAGCGAGGTTTCAACCGAGTCGGCCAACCGCCGCATCAAGGCCTCGCCCGGTTTCATGACCAATCGATCGACAACGATTTCGATGGTGTGCTTCTTCTGCTTGTCGAGCGTGATGTCTTCGCCGAGATCGACGAGCTTGTCATCGATACGGGCACGGACATAGCCGGCGCGTCGCATCTCCAAGAGTTCCTTCCGGTACTCTCCCTTGCGCCCGCGGACGATCGGGGCAAGGATTTGGAACTTCATCCCTTCCGGCAAGGCGGCGATGGCATCGACCATCTGTTGAACCGTCTGCGCGGTAATCTCTTGGCCGCATTGAAAACAGTACGGCCGTCCGACTCTCGCGAAGAGCAATCGCAAATAGTCGTAGATTTCTGTAACAGTCCCAACCGTGGAGCGGGGATTGTGGCTGGTGCTCTTCTGTTCGATGGAGATCGCGGGAGATAACCCCTCGATGGAATCCACGTCCGGCTTGCCCATCTGTTCGAGAAACTGACGGGCATAGGCGGACAGCGATTCGACGTAGCGTCGTTGGCCTTCGGCATAGATCGTGTCGAAGGCGAGGGAGGACTTGCCTGAGCCGCTCAGGCCTGTGATGACGACGAGCTTGTCGCGGGGGATCTCGACGTCGATGTTCTTGAGATTGTGCTCGCGCGCGCCTTTGATGACGATTGAACCGGGCATGGGAGCGGATTATATCATCCGCTCTCCTTGCCTTGACAAAGCTCAAAAGCAGGTGCTACCAGGTCTGCCTATGGTGCGAGCAGACCTACCGCCCGTCATTCATGAGGAGGGGACCCAGGCACAAGCCGTCTCGACCTGGTCCGGCCAGGCGCGGGAGCAGGCCGTCCAGCGGATGTTCACCGCCATCGCCGGCGTGTACGATTTGAACAACACCCTTCTGAGTTTCGGCCTGCACTACCGCTGGAAAAAACTGACCGCTGCAATGGTTCCGATGGTCGAACAGGGGACGGCACTCGACGTCGGCTCAGGGACTGCGGATCTGGCCCTCCTGGTCGAGCCCCGCATGGGAGTGACGGGGCGCGTGATCGCGTCGGATCTCAATCATGCGATGCTGGTCGAGGGACTGAAAAAGGTTTCGAATGAGGGGTTGGCGGCCAAGATCCATTGTTTGCAGGCCAACGCCGAACAGTTGGGGTTTGCCGACAATACGTTCGACGCGGTGACGACGGGATTTTGCATGCGCAACGTCGGCAATCTGGCCCAAGCCGTCGGTGAAATTCGTCGTGTAATGAAGCCGGGAGGCACCTTTGTCTGCCTCGAATTCTCCCGCCCGGTCTTTGGCTGGTTGCGGGCCCTCTATGACTGGTATTCCTTTAGGTTGCTCCCCTGGATTGGAACAAAAGTGGCGCGGGACAAGACCGGCGTCTATGAATACTTGCCGGCGTCGATCCGGACGTTCCCGGATCAGGAACGGCTCTGCCAGGTACTCCGAGAGGCCGGCTTCCGCCAGGTTTCGTACAAGAATCTGACCGGTGGGATCGTGGCGATACATGTGGCAGTTAAATGATAGTGCTCAAGTTGACAGGTCAGAAAGTCATCAGGTCCTTGAAGTCCCAACTTTCCGACTTGGTAACTTTTCGACCATGAACTCCATCCTTTATATTTTTCTGCCATGTAAAAAAGTCTATCCCATCGGGATCACCTACCTGGCTGATTTCATTCATCGCCGGAAGCCTGAGGTGCGCCAACGGATTCTTGATTTATCCCTTTTCCCCGTATCGAGGCGCAGCCAGGCGATCCGCGATGCCGCCACCGAGTTCAAGCCCGATTTGGTCTGCTTTTCCTGGCGCGATATCCAGATTTTCTCGCCCCACGAAGGCGATTCTTCTCTGGAACATGCCTTCAATTTCTACTTCGCCAGCAATCCGCTCAAACGCATCTCGGCCTCGATCGAGGGCGTGAAGCAACTGTATCGTTACTACAGCCACATCTATACGATCCTTTCGTACCCCTGGCTGATCCGGAAGGAATTTCCCAAGTCCCAGATCATGATCGGCGGCGGCGCCTTCACGGCTTTTGCCGATCAACTGATCGAAAAATTGCCTGAAGGAACGATCGGCCTCTTGGGCGAAGGCGAAGACGCTATCCTGAAGCTGATCGAAGGTCGGTCGATCGAGGATGAGCGCTACATTGTCAAGGAAGGAGGGCGGATCAGAAAGGGTCAGCAGGGCTCGCCGGCGCTCCTCGATGCCCTTACGGTCGACCTGCCCTATCTCACGTCGATCTTCCCGCAGTATCGCGAATACCAAGACGACGCCATCGGTGTGCAAACCAAGCGCGGTTGTCCCTATGACTGCGCCTTCTGCCTCTACCCCTATATCGAAGGCAAGCGGGTCCGTTATCGACCGCCCGACATGGTGGTGAAGGACATCGCTCAGCATTATCATCAATGGGGAACTCGCCGTTTCTGGTTCACCGACGCCCAATTCATCACCGGCAAGGAAGCCTATCCGCAATGCACCGAGATCCTCGAGAGAATCATCAGCGAGAAAATGGCGATCGAGTGGTCCGGCTACATCCGAACCTCATTGATCACGCCTGACTTGGCCAGGCTGATGGTTCGATCCGGTGTCGGCGACCTGGAAGTTGCGATTACCTCCGGATCGCAGGAGGTCCTCAACAACCTGCATATGGGATTCAAGCTCGAACGGCTGTACGACGGATGCCGGTACCTGGCGGAAGCAGGCTTCAAGGGCAAGGTGATCCTGAACTACTCGCTCAACAGTCCGAAGGAAACCGAGGAGACCCTGCTACAAAGCGTCGAAGCCTACAAAACCGTCGCCTCGATCCTAGGAGAGGAGCGTGTCTTCCCCCTGATGTTCTTCCTGGGTATCCAGCCGAATACCGACCTTGAACATCGCCTGTTGGAGGAAGGCTATCTCTCGGCGGGCTACAACCCCTTGATGCTGACTCCGACCAGTATCAGAAAACTCCTCTACAATCCGGCGCCTTTGAACAAAATCATTGCCAAGGCCTGTCTCAAGGCTTGGGAGCGGAAGGACGGAAGCCATGATCCGCGCAAGTGGACAGGCTCGTTGTCTCAAGCCGAGTCGGATTCTGGGAGGTACGCTGATACCAGCCTGATCCGAGGAATAGAGGGAAATTCCGGCCGGGAAGCGCTCCTGTCCTTGGAGGAGATTCTTCGGTCGCGGAAATCAACCGTCACTCGTCAACCGTCAATCGAGCAGGAAATCTCCAAAATCTGAGGAGGTTCCGCCCTACCAGGCTCAGGCGGTTCTCTCCAGTTACGCCGTTCATCACCGCTCCATCCCTCCGTTTGACGTAGGACGGTTGACGCGTCCGTCCACCTTGCAATCCCGTAAAGCGCGGTGCTATCATGCCGCTTCTTTTACAGGGGGGAACTTCGTCAACCGTTTGGTTTTTCTGACAATTACGGCGGTTTACCCCCGGCTGTGTGAGTGCCTGGAGGAGGCATCTCGATGTATAAGACTATCTATGTTCCCGTCGATAATTCCGATCATTCAAACACGGCTGTGGACGTTGGTGTCCATATGGCCAAGGTCTTCGGGTCCAAGATCGTCGGCAGCCACGTCTATGCCGCCAAAATGCATGACAAGCGCTTCAAGCAGATGGAGGCGGGACTCCCGGAGGAGTACCACGATGAGAAGGAACTCGACCGCCAGCGTCAGATCCATGATTCGCTGATCACCCGCGGCCTGCAGATCATCACCGATTCCTACCTGGACTACGTCGACAAGAAGTGCAATGAGGCCAATCTTCCGGTTGAACGGCGCTCCCTCGAAGGGCGCAACTGGAAGGTCCTGGCTGAGGATATCAATACCAACGCCTACGACCTCGTCATTATGGGAGCCTTGGGTGTCGGTGCCGTCAAGGACAGCGTGATCGGCAGCAATACGGAACGGGTCGTCCGGCGCGTCCGTAACTCCGATATGCTGATCATCAAGAATATCCAGCCGTTGAACGGCGGGAAAATTGTCGTCGCGGTGGACGGCAGCCCCTATTCATTTGGCGGATTGATGACCGGGCTGGCGTTGGGCAAAGCCTTCAATATGCCGGTCGAGGCCATCTCGGCCTTCGATCCCTATTTTCACTATGCCGCTTTCCACAGCATTTCCGGTGTGCTGAATGAAGAAGCCGGGAAGGTGTTTCGATTCAAGGAGCAGGAAAAGCTGCACGAAGAGATCATCGACAGCGGCCTGGCCAAGATCTATCAGTCACATCTGGACATTTCCCGCGAGATCGCCCAGGCAGAGCAGACCGACGTCAAGACCACTCTGCTGGACGGCAAGGCCTTTGAAAAGATCATTCAATATGTCCGGAAAGACGTGCCGGCGCTCCTGATTGTCGGCCGGATCGGTGTTCATAGTGATGAGGATATGGATATCGGCAGCAACACCGAGAATCTGCTCCGGAGCGCGCCCTGTAACGTGCTGGTGTCGAACCGCAAGTATGTGCCGCCGATCGACACGCAGGCGGAATACACGATCGCCTGGACTGAAGAAGCTCTGCGGCGCATGGAGAAAATCCCGGTTTTTGCAAGGGGCGTCGCCAAAACTGCCATTCACCGCTATGCCATCGAAAAAGGCCATACGATCATCAGCAATACGGTCGTGGACGCGGCGGTCGGCCATATCCTGCCGAAAGGCGCGATGGACGCCATGCGGGCGCTTGGTGGAAGTCTCGACGCGGCCGGGATTGATCGCGACAAGATGCAAGCGGACGATTCGGTCGCCAAGGATCTTATGGGCTCGACGCTCAGCGGCATGATGACCCAGGTGGTCGAAGAGAAGCCGAAGAACTCAGCAGCGACGCAGGCTTATCTCGACCGGATGAGCCAGAATTATTTCGTCTGTGACGGTTGCGGCTACATCGGAAAAGGAGAGACGCCGGTCAAATGTCCCGTTTGCAGTGCCGAGGGCGCCCGGTTCAAGCAAGTCGACAAGAGCATCTTCGAAGCGGCGGCCAAGGCCGAAGGCGAAGTGGAAACCGATCTGGCCTATGACGACGTGCCGATGCAATGGACGAAAGACGCCAAGGAAGCGATTCGCGCCGTCCCGGCAGGATTCCAGCGGCGGCGCGCCAAAGCCAAGATTGAAAAGAGCGCCCGAAAGCTGGGGATGACCACGATTACGCTCGAATACGCCGCCCCCATGATCAAGGAAGCGGCGGATGAAGACTATCAACCGATTTTCGCGAACAAGGGAGCCGGCATCTCGGCTGAAGCCGAAGCCAAGTTGGCTGCCGTGAGTGAGAACGGCGCGCATGAGAACGGCAAAGGAATGAGCGCCGGTCATCCTGAGTCGTCCCCATATACCTGGACGGCCGATGCCCAGGCAAGACTGGAGCGCGCGCCGGAAGGATTCATGCGCGACTGCACCAAGGCCTTGATCATCAAGCATGCGGAGAAGATCGGCGTAACCTACATCACGCTTGAGGTGGCCAACGAAGGGATCGAGCAGGCCAAGGGTTATATGGCCGAGGCCATGAAGACCGGCAACCTCAAGGACATGATCGCCAATCTGACGGGCACTGGGAAGAAGGGGTAAGGGGTTAAGGGATAACGGGATATCGCCCCATCTTACGGTGCCTACCCCCTCTACCCCCTTACCCCGCATACCACTCCAATTTTCATGGGTAAATCACTCCCCATCCTGAATAACTCTTCGCTCACCGGAGCGCTGGGATCGTTTCAACAGCAGATTGCCCAATTCTTTACACCTGCCACGAACGAAGTCGGTCCCTATGACGGCAGAACCGTCGATGACTTCAAGCCCTACCTGGTCGCGCTGAACCTCACCAAGCGCTGCAATCTCAAGTGCGATCATTGCTACCTCGACGCCACGACCAAGGCGGCAGGCGGCGATGACGAACTCTCAACCGAGGAATGTTTCCGCCTGATCGATCAAATCGCCGAAGTCAACAAGGGCTGCCTCTTGGTCATCACCGGCGGCGAGCCCTTGGTCCGTCCCGACATTCTCGACATCGCGCGCCATGCGGTCAAACTCGGCTTCATGGTCGTCTTCGGGACCAACGGCATGCTCATTGACGATGCCATGGCCCGAACGTTGGTAGAGATCGGCGTCATGGGTGTTGGGGTCAGCATCGATTCGCTCGATGCGGCCAAGCACAATGCATTCCGCGGGGTCCCTGGCGCGTGGGAAGCGGCCGTCGCAGGCATCGAAGCCTGCAAGCGCAACGGGCTCCAGTTCCAAGTGCACTTCAGCGCGCAGCCTATGAACTATCAAGAGCTGCCTGCTGTCATCGACTGGGCGCACGACCTGGGCGCAAGGGTGCTGAACGTCTTTTTCATGGTCTGTACCGGCCGCGGCGAAGAGCTGACGGATATCACGCCCGCCCAGTACGAAGAAGTCCTCGGCTATCTGGTGACTTGTCAGGACAACTACAAGGGAATGCTCGTGCGGGCCCGTTGCGCGCCGCATTTCAAGCGGCTGGCCTATGAGAAAGATCCCAACTCGCCCATCACCAAAGCCACCGGATACATGGGCGGTGGGTGTCTGGCCGGAACCAACTACGCGCGGGTGACCCCGAACGGTGAACTCACCCCCTGCCCCTATATGCCGCTGTCGGCCGGCAATGTCCGGCAGAATAGCTTCGTCGATCTCTGGGAGAAATCTGACATCTTTAATTCGTTCCGCTACCCGGTCCTCAAAGGAAAATGCGGGGATTGCGAGTACTCCGATATTTGCGGAGGCTGTCGCGCCCGCCCCTATGTGGATCACGGAGACTGGCTGGACGAGGACCAGTGGTGTCTCTACACGCCGAAGGGTGGCGACAAGATCAAGGTAGCCTTCAATGTGCCGGAAGAATCTGAAGTGGCGTGGGACGAAGCCTCATCTCTCCGGCTGAGCCGTATTCCCTATTTTCTCCGCGCCATGGTCAAGAAAGGCGTCGAGAAGCACGCCCGTGAACAGGGGGTGGCGCTTATTACAGTCGAGTTGATGGAAGAACTGCGCAAGAAACGGTTTGGAAACGACGCGCCAGTCTTTAAGTTTTAAACGGACGCCGATCGTCAATGGTCATTCGTCATTCGAGAGGAAAGGATCTTGGCCGAATCCGACGCGACTGACGGATGACGGTTGACGATTAACGGGTTACGGTGGACGCGCTTCAAAGTATCGCGACCGATATCAACCAGCTGATTCCGATCGTCAACCATTGGTTTCATCTGCTGTCGGCGGTCATCTGGATTGGCGGACTGGCCTTTCTGGTCATGGCCGTCACCCCGGGGCTGCAAAAAGCCGTTCCCAGGCAACAGATCAAACCCATCACCGATGCCTTCTACCAGCACTATAAGAAGGTGGCCGGCATCCTGCTGGTTGTGTTGCTCTTTACGGGCGGCATCAACCTTCACTACGTGAACCAGGTTCTGGTCTCCCAGACTGGCAGCGGTGTGCAGCACCATGCCAAGTACCTCATGGTGTTTTTCATCAAGCTGTTTCTTGTCCTTTGCCTCGTGACCCTTTTCCTCTACACCGTCATCTTTAAGTCTGATGAGGAAGAGGAAGAAGGTGACGCTTACGAGGCAATCCCTTTCCAACGTGCAGCACTGTGGATGGGTTTCTTCATCATCCTCTGTGCGGCCGCTATGAAGCACCTCCATCAGTAGCTCGCACTTATCGCCTCAGTCTTGCCTCCAGCGGTATCTATTCGGATACCTAATGTATTAAATCTGATACTAATTAATTTTCCTAAGTTGAGCGCATTGACCGATTGAATTCCCGCCATAGAATCACAAAACCAAGGCTGCTCAACAGCTTCTTCTCTTGTCGTCGACAAACCACAGTTCTTCCTCGTTGGTACGAGGGTTGCTCTGGCTCAAGGTTGTGACCATACTGGTTTTCGGTCTTGCGAGAAAAGCAGAATCCCCTCAGGGATTTTGCTAGCGAAGCGAGGCGTCGATGACCCCCACTGCGACGAGCGCGAGCCCGTCTTTCCGGTGGGATGACCTCCGGATCGTGCCCATTCGGAGCGACTTCATCGCCCCACGCTTCTGCCGCCTGGGCCGCGTGAGCCAGTCACAAAGGCGCGCGGCCCTCCAGCGAATGCTCCTACTCGCTGCAGGCTCGGATGTCCCGACCTGCTATCGGGCCTCATTCAACCCAAGCTTTGGAGGAACCTCATGGACGCACCCATTCTAACGCCACAGTCCGGCGACGCATTGCGGCAAGGCAAGACGATCGACCACAGGACTTCAGGACACAACGGCCATGTCAATTTCCGCAAAGTCCGGCTCACCGTGAACCTTCCTCAGGATCTGGTCGAACAGGTGCGCGATGCAGTCTATTGGACGCCCGGGCTCACGATTGCCTGGTTGATCGCGCGAGCGATGAGGACTTCATTGGCTGACCTGCATTCGACAAACCATGGTCCCTTTCCAAGACGATCGAAGCCGCTTCGGGCAGGCAGACCAAGGCTCATCGGCCAGACCATGAATCTGCAGATGAGATCTCCGAACACCACGGTCTATCGAGACGTTGAGCAGGTCATTCAAAGAAGTTCGGCATCACCCGCACCTCCAGCCGACTCATTCGCCAAGCCGTCGCACAGGGTGCTCCGAAAGATCCAATCCTCTGCAGACGAAACGGGCGTGCGATGAGCGCTCAGCGAGTCCGGCTGGTGGAGCCAAAGGCCCGCTTGAAGACGGCGCGAAGGCCGAAATAGGCGAAGGAGTCTTTGAGGTTGGAATAAAGCCGCTTGAAGGATCCCATTTCCGGGTTGGTGACGTATTCCATTGTGAGGGCGATCCGCTCTTCTCCCGGTCCCAGCGGCGTGACAGCATGCCACAGCTTGTCGCCGTTGAAAATCACAAGGTCGCCGGGCTCCGTGATCAGTTCGAGGTGCCGAGGCTGTTTCGCGGGGTCATCCTTAAACAGTTCGCACACCAGTTTGCACTGGGTAGACTTGTCCACTAATCCCATGAGGATCGTATACCGGCTGCCCTTGTAGTACGACGTGTCGTAGTGGAATCCGATATGGTCACCCGGCTCGGTGTAGTAATAGAGCGCGCAGGAATGCGGATCGTTCTCCGGGCAGAGCATCAGTCTGGCATGGGACAGCCGGCTCAGGAAATCAACGAAGGCCGGCGATCGATACAGGTCAAGAAATCGCGGCGCTTTCTCCATGACGGCATAATAGCTGACGCTTCCGCCTTTCTTATGACCTGGTATGTAGTTACGGTTTAGTTCTCCCTTTACACCCTGCGCCTGGGGAACCAGCAGTTCCTCGACCAGTGCCCGATCCAGAAATTGCGGGATGAACACAAACTCATTCTGCTCCCAATATTCACGGTGCAGTCGATCGAAATCCAACCTCGTCACCGCCAGATCCACTGCCTCGCCTACCGCCGTCATTACGTTCGTCGACACGAAATTCCTCGCATAGTTGAAAAGTTAGAATGTTGGCATGTGTGAAAGGTGAATAACGACCGTCCACCTTTGACTTGTCAACTTGTCCACACCTATGGCCCGTTCAACACCGGAGCCTTGACCACTTCCACATCCGCAGGAAACTTGGGGTCGAACAGCTCATCGCCCAGTCCGATGTTGGCTTGCAGGGACGAAAACTCGAAATGTGATACGTTGCCGCTGTTCTCATATAGCGAAACGGTTCGAATAAAATAGGTTTTCGGAAACACTTCCACCACGATTCGCTGCAAGGTACGTGTCGGTTCTTGTCCTTTGGGGAACAGCGTCAGCAGGCGAAGGCCTCCGACGCCCCGGCCTTTCCCCGGTGTCGGATCGACCACGAACGATTCTTCGAGTTTCGCCGCCCCCTGCAACAGTTCCAACGGCGCCTTGGAGGCGGCCATCTGGGTCAGTTTGCCGACTAACACCTGCTTGTGCTCGGGAACATAGACCTTGACGTCATCCCGGTTCACGTAGATGTCTTCGGTCGAAGGATCGAGATAATTCCAGCGTAAGCGTCCAGGCTTCTTGATGTAGACTTTTCCGGTCGATGTCATCGGCCGCTCGAAACCTTCGATCAGGGTCTTCTGAGTGAAGTCCGCCTGCAGATCCTTGGTCTTTTCGTAGCGCGCCTGAAGTCGCTTGACCACATCCTGAACCTCCTTGCGCTCCTGCTCGTCGACGGCATCCTGAGCCGGTGCCATCGTATGCCCAACCAGCATGATCCCCAGGAAGCAGACCCACCTTAGCCGCCTCATCCCTGGGCGTCTCCTACAGGGCCGCGCCGGCCGATCACTTCGCGCCGGCCGTCCCGGCCGGCGGCTCCGACCAGCCCGTCGACTTCCATCTGCTCGATCATGCGGGCGGCGCGAGGATAACCGACTCGCAGCCGCCGTTGAATCAACGAAGCCGACGCCTGGCCGGTGGACAAGACCAATTCCTTCGCCTGCTCGTAGACCTCATCCTGCGCTTCTTCCTCCTTGGCCTCTTCCTGCTTCAAGGACTGCAGTTCTTGATTGTAACTGGGCAGCGCCTGCTCCTTGACGAACTCCACCACACGGCGGACGTCGTCGTCGGACACGAAGGAGCCGTGCAATCGCATAAGGCGCCCCGTGCCGGAAGCCAAATACAGCATGTCGCCGCGACCGAGAAGCGCTTCCGCTCCGTTGGCGTCCAGAATCGTCCGGGAATCCGTCTTCGAAGAGACCTGAAAGGCGATCCGGGCAGGGAAATTGGCCTTGATCAATCCCGTCAAAACATCGACGGACGGGCGCTGCGTCGCTAATACCAGGTGGATGCCCGAGGCCCTGGCCATTTGGGCCAGCCGGGCGATCTTGTCCTCAACATCTTTCGGCGCCACCATCATGAGGTCAGCCAATTCATCGATCATGACGACGATATAAGGCAACGGCTCCGGCGGAGTCGGCGGTGGAGCGAACGAGCCGGGACTCCCTTCGGAATTCGCGCTTTCTCCTGCTGCCAGTCGCTCTTCTTCGGAAAGAAACTGGATCGGCAACTCCGCCTGATTCGGTTTGACCCCCGCTTCCCCCTCGCTCAGGAGACCTTGAACTCCGGCGACCTTCCGATTGTAGGCATCGACGTTTCGTACCCCGGCCTCGGCCAGCAGCTTGTAGCGCCGTTCCATCTCCTGCACCACCCAACTCAAACCGCGGGCGGCGGATTTGGGATCGGTGATGACCGGTCTCAGCAGGTGGGGAATGCCGTCGTAGGTCTGGAATTCCAGCATCTTGGGGTCGATCAACAGCAACTTCACCTCGTCGGGCCTGGCGGAGAACAGAAGGCTGAGAAGCATCGTATTCAAACTGACGCTTTTCCCCGCTCCCGTCGCTCCGGCCACCAGCAGGTGCGGCATCGTTTTCAAGTCGGCCGTGACAGGCGCCCCGAAGATGTCCTTGCCCAACGCCAGCGTAAGCTTCGACCGCGCCCTCGAGAACGCCTCGCTTGTTACGACTTCTCTCATCGACACGGTTTCGCGATAGGGGTTCGGCACCTCAATGCCCACCACCGATTTCCCGGGCAGCGGAGCGACGATGCGAAGACTGATCGCCTTCATCGCCAGGGCCAGGTCATCGGCCAGATTCACGATCCGCGCAACCTTGGTGCCAGGCGCCGGCTCGAATTCGAACATCGTCACGACCGGCCCCGGCCGGACCTCCGTCACCTTTCCCTCTATCCCGAAACTGAGAAGGGCTTTCGCCAAGATCTCGGATTGAACCTTGAGCTCGCCCTCCGTCACTCGAGTAAGGGCGCCGGTCGGTTCGCTCAAGAGTTCGGCCGCATCCGGCAGTTGATAGGCATCGGAGGGGTCCAGCCTCATGGCCACCGGCGGCTCCGGGTCCGGCTCATTGGCCGCCAGCTCGACGGATTCGTTGACCAGAGGCGGAGGAGGTTGAATGACGTGAGGAGCGACCGGCGACAGCTCTTCCGGCTCCGGCAGCGCTTCTTCAATGACGGTGCGGATCGACTTTGGCTTTCTTGGCTTCGACGTTTTGGGAACGTCAGCAGGAGTTGCTTGCGGAGGGTTGGCCGGAATCAACGCGCGGACTCGGTCAAGGCTCCACTGGCCCCATTCAGATACACGGACCGCAAGTTGCGCCAGCGACAAGGGGGTTGTGAACAGCAGGGCAACGAGAAATCCGGCGATAATCACAATGTGCGCGCCGGTGCTCGCGAAGTAGGCTCGCAACCCGTCGGCCAATATCTGCCCGAAGAGCCCTCCTGCCTGTCCGCGATGAACGAACCCGCTCGCGAGGGTTGGTATGGCGGTTATTTCCAAATGCAGGAACGCGCTCAGAAACAGAAGGGCAGCCAGAGACGCTCCGGCATTGCGGAGTCGAATCGACAGATCGCTCTGGGTAAAGCACCGCGCTCCCATGAGTCCAAGCAGGATCGGAAACAGATAGGCCGCTCCTCCGATGAGGGAAAACAAGACCGAGGAAAATATCGCTCCGACGGAACCGATGAGATTGTGCGTGGGAGGCGAGGTCACAGCCCCTGCCGTCGCGACGGCCTTCGGCTCGCCCGGAACGAAGGACAGCAGGCTCAACAGCGTAAGCAAGCTCAGCGCGACCAGAATCACGCCGACGACTTCGCGCCTGATATGGGAGGGAGGTGCAGGGGCGCGGCGGGCTTCGCTCCGCTTGGCCGGGTTGGTGACGCCCATGGAGCGGATGCTAACACAGGGGGGAAGTCATTTCAAACGACGCGCAGGACGCTTCGCCTTAGCCGGCGCCGCTATTTCAGCGATCACGAAACCGGATTTCCCTTGCCGCCAGGAAGAGGACGACTATGATGGGAGGGACACTGCTCTCTCGACTCATCGAATCATGACACCGTTTGACGCACAAACCCAACGCATCATCGAGCGTCGCAAGCACCGGCGGAGCGCTCTCCCGCCCGGTTCTCTGCTTTCATTTTCTCCGATTGCTGCTCCTACCGATGCCGCGCTGGAAGCGGAGGGGGAGGGCCTGATCATCGATCTCTCTCAGGGCGGTTGCCGGGTGAACAGCGAGATCGCTATCGCCCTGGAACAACCCTACAGTCTGATCATTCAGCTCCCCAACTTCCCCCAACCTGTAACAGTGGAATCAGCCATCGCCCGATGGAAGGGGAAGCAGATGTTCGGCGTGATGTTCATCGCCATGCGACGAGAGCAAGAACAGTCTCTGTGCGAGTTCCTCGACAATCTGCGTGCGGACGCGGCCTGACGCTTCGTCTCCCTCTTCGGCCTCCGCGCCACCGGTCTTTCCCCCAGGAATCCTCAGGATTGTTTGACAGCCAGCATTCGAGCGAGGGCCACAAAATTCGACAACGAGAGGGTTTCAGCGCGGGCGGTTGCCGAGAGATCGAGTCGATTCATCGCCTCCGATACCCGCAGCTGGTCATGACCTTCGTCGCGCAGTGAATTGACGAGGGTTTTCCTTCGATGTGCGAAGGCCGCCTTCACGAGCGCCGAAAAGCCCTGTTCTTCCTCTCGGGAAAGATCCACCTTCGCTTTCGTTCGCAGCAGGACCACGGCCGAGCCGACCTCCGGCCTGGGCCTGAAACACTGGGCCGAGACTCGAAACACCTTTGTGATCTCCGCCGCATACTGAGCCATGACGGACAGAACACCGTATTCCGGGCCGCATGGCTTGGCAACCAGCCGATCGGCGACCTCCTCTTGCAGCATCAGCACCATCCGTGGAATTCGCGCACGTTGCTGAAGGAGATGAAACAACAGAGGCGTGGAAAGATAATAGGGAAGATTCGCAACGACAATCGTGCCCACCGGCAAACGGTCCACCGGATAGGCCAGCGCATCGGCGCAGACAAGTTCGACGTTCGGCCAGTCGGCCTGCCGTTCCTCAAGCCGGCGATGCAAGAGCGGATCGACTTCAACTGCGACCACCAGCCGTGCCGCGCGCGCGAGCACTTCCGTGAGCGCGCCTCGACCGGGACCGATTTCAAGTACGGCATCCTCCGGCGTGAGCGCGGCCGTGGCGACAATTTTTCGGACGATGTTTTGGTCGATGAGAAAGTGCTGGCCGAGTCGTTTGTTCGCGGGTGGAAAGGACCTGCCCGACACCAATCAGCCTCCACCGGTACTGCGCGGAGTGGTCTGAGTCAAGGACTTGGACAAACTGGTCAGCGGCGACCGGAAACAATCGATGAGATCGGTGAACTCCTCAACCAAGTCGTTGGAGAACGAGGGACCCGGCTGGATTCTGGCAAAATCCTGTCCGGCTTTCTCGCCGACCGACTCGGTCAATAATGTCACCGTCTTCGATTTCCACTTCGCCACTCGCTCGGTTCCCGCCGTTGTGTTGAGCGTTCCCATGGTGTCCTGAAATATGCCGTCGAGCTCCTTCAGCTGTTGCTGAATGACCGCAATGGCTTTGTGCGCGTCCTGCATCATGTCTTGGATATCCTTCTATACGCCGCTCAGGCGTTTCGTTTCATGGCAAGTGTCGCCGCGAGTGCCACGGCTTCCATGAGGCTGCCCGGGTCGGCGACGCCTTTCCCGACAATGTCGAAGGCCGTTCCGTGATCGACAGATGTGCGGATAATAGGGAGACCGACCGTGAGATTTACACAGGTGCCGAAGGCCACCAGCTTGAGAGGAATCAACCCCTGATCATGATACAACGCCACAACTCCGTCGAACTCTCCGCGCGCCGCCCTGCCGAAGAGCGTATCGGCCGGCAAGGGATCGCTGGCAAGAATCCCCTTTGCTTGGGCCGCTCTTGCGGCGGGAAAAATGACTCGGGCCTCTTCGTTCCCAAAGAGGCCATGTTCCCCCGCATGCGGATTCAATGCGGCCACGCCGATCCGCGGCCTCTTGATTCCGAACAGTTTGGTCAAAGCCAGATGAGCGAGCCGGATTCCTTTTTCAATTTTCGGTTTCGTCAGCAAGGCCGAAAGATCCTTGATGGCCACGTGCGTCGTCACAAACATGATTTTAAGCGGCCCGCCCACGATCATCATGCCGGACTCCTCCGTCTGCGTGAGATGAGCGAGGAGTTCCGTGTGGCCAGGGAAATGACAGCCGGCCATATTGATCGCTTCTTTGTTGATCGGCGCCGTGACGATCCCGTCGATGCAGCCGATTTGGGCAAGGTGCACGCCCTTCTTGATGAAGGCCACAGAAGCCCGGCCGGTTTCCGGAGCCGCCGCACCCAACTTGACCCGGCCGAGAGGTCGCTCCAGCGGATCCAATACGGCAATCTGATTCGAGCGAAACGCGGCGCGGCGGTGGCCACTGACCGGGACGACATCGAGCTTAAGCCTCAACCGCTTGACGGTCTGCTGCATGACAGAGAGCGATCCGATCACGAGCGGCAGGCACAGACGCCGTAACTTGCCTCCGGCCAACGCCTTGGCGATTACTTCAGGACCGATGCCGGCCGGATCCCCCATGGTGATCCCTAGCAGAGGTTTGTGCGGCCGAACTGGTTTATTTGGTTTGTTTCGTTTGTTTGGTTGAGGCTTCACTGAGTCGTTCATCTTCAGCACCAAATAGACCACATGAACCAAACAGACCAGAGCAACGGTCTTACCTGTTCACCACCCGTACAAGTACACCGCATAACCTATATAGAGGAGGGCGGAGGCACTCATCAACCAGGGTCGCCACAGACCGCCCACGACCGATTGGAGGAGCAGCCCGCTTGCCGCGATCACGGCCAGCACCATCGTCACGAGCGCAGAGGGCGCGAGCACCCACTCGGTGCCGATCAATCCGACCGAGACCGGGAAGGTTCCCTGGAAGACCATAGCGCCGGTGACATTCCCCACCGCCAAACGATCCTTTTTCTGATACAGCCAGAGAAAGCTATTGGACATTTCCGGCAGCTCCGTCGCCAGCGGCGCGATGAGCAACGCCAGAATCAACGGTGAGATCGACAGGTACTTCGCCGTTGATTCTGCGGCCGTCACAAAGAGATGCGCTCCCACCACCAGACCCCCGAGACCGGCGGCAGCTTGAACGGCGATCATGGCATAGGGGGGAGGTGCGGCCCTTCTGAACAGAAACAGCGGATCCAGCTCGCTCGACTCGGCCTCTTCATCCGAACCGCCGAACTTCAACTTGACGTAATACAGATACCACGCCATCAATCCCGCGGCGGCTGCAACATGCAGCGGACGCGAAGGCACGAACACACAACCGAGCGCGATGACGTAGGCGAAGGCGAAGAAGAAAAGATCGATCGTGACTTCCCGATAATTGAGCCGGAAGACAGCGCCTCGTTTTCCGAGCACAGCGTAGAGAACCAGAAGGATCGCCAGAATCGGGATGACCAATGTGCTCAGCATGAATGGAGCGCCGAGGATCGCTCCCATCCCGACCTCGGTTTCTTCACGACCCGAGCCGAAAAAGATCGCCACGATCGGGATCGATGTTTCGGGGAGCGTGGTTCCGATCGCAGCCAGCACACTCCCGATGGCCCCCTCGGAGAGATTGAGACGTTTTCCCAACCATTCGATGGCATTCGTAAATAACGCGCAGGCCCCCAGCGTCACGGCAACGGAGGCCACAAACAGGAACCCGTAGAACAGAAGATTCACGAGCGAGCTTTCTTGCCTTTACGGCTTCGCTCGTAAGCGGCAGACGCCTCTTCCAGTATCGTTTTCACCGGACGACCGGTCCGTTCTGCAATCCGTTGGCAGTCCCGATATTCGGGCGAGGCCTTGGTTCCGGCCCGACCGACTCCCGCGACTTTGATACGCACCGTCCCTCCGCGGACATTCACCGCTGCAAACCGTCGAGGTAAAACCTGTCGCGCGACTTCCTGCACCCGTACGCCCAGGGCGGTCGTCTCTTCGAACAGCACATCAAGCACGGCGTCGACGCGGTCCGGATCGACCAGACTGGTCAAGACGATTCCAGGCCTGCCTCGTTTCATGATGACCGGCGTCAGCGTGACGTCGAGCGCGCCCTGTCGAAACAACCGCTCAACGATGTGTTCGTAGGTCTGCGGGTTCACGTCGTCCAGATTCGTCTCGACCTGCGCGACCTTGTCGTGCTCGCGGCCTTGACGGGAAACCCCGGATGAGAGAAAGACCCGCAGGACGTTCGGCCAATCTTCGGGATCCGCATCCCCTGCTCCGTACCCGACAGAGTCAGGAGTGATGAGCGGCATCGGCCCGAATTCTTTCGTGAGCGTCCGTAAGAGGGCGACGCCGGTCGGCGTTGCCAACTCCCGGGCAGGCCCCATGCTGCAGATCGGGATGCCTTTCGAGAGAATCGCGACCGCCGGACCGGGAGCCGGCAATATGCCGTGGGCAGAATGAAGCGTCCCGAAACCCACATTCACGGGCGAGGCCGTCACACGAGAAACGCCCAACAATTCACAGCTGATCAGGCTGCCGACGATATCGACGAAGGAGTCAAGGACCGACACTTCATGGAAGTGCACGCGAGCCTTTGCGACGTGGTGAGCCTGTCCTTCGGCATCGGCCAGACGATCGAAGACCAAACGGCTCTGATGCTTAATCTGCTCGGACAGGCGGCTGCGGGACAGGATGGCGTGGATTCGTTTGAGCGACAAGGGCGCTCGCAGACCGGCTCGAATCTGCACATCGACTTTTGTCGCCTGGATTTCCCCCCGCCATACCCGGCGCCGGCGCAACCGGAACCCCGATAGGCTCAGCCGCTTGAGCCCTTGCACCAGATCGTCAAACGGCGCCCCGACATCAACCAAGGCTCCCAATGTCATGTCGCCGCTGATCCCGGAAAAGCAATCGAAGTGGAGATGCGCGCCCAATGTTCATCCTCTCTGTCTAACAATAAGAGGCGTCATCTTACCCAAGGCGAGACGGAACGGCAATCCACGCATGCCACGCATTGACAGGTGCAGACTGCTGTGTTATCCCCACTTGCGTCGAGCCGACTCCCTGTGCCAGTGATAACAATCTAAGACCGCCAACCAGCCGGATGTTGCTTTCGACTCCTGTCATTTCCAAGCCGAGGAGAGCTGCCGTCGCACGGTATCGTCTGGACGCCTGGCTCTTCTTGTTTCTCATGTTGCTGGTGTTCGTTCCCGTCCATGCAGAGGCAAAAGCGAAGTCTCCTCGGCCTCCCCGCCCGGAGCCAGATTTGAAGATCCTCGAGTTCAAGATCAGCCCGACTCCCTACAGCGCCACCTCCGGTCCGTTGGAATTTTCCGTTCTGGTGCAGCTTCCGAAGGATTTGGACGGCGCAACGCTGCTGGAGGTGTCGTCCTTGGTCACATCGCCCTCCAAGACCTCGATCCGCTTCCTCTCGACGCGTAAATCGCTGGATGCTCATGAGATTCCTGCAAGTACAACGGATCTGCCACGCCTTCCGATCGTGCTCTCGTGGGACGGGATGGATCACAAGAAGGCGCCTGCCGGCGCGGGACTCTACCACTACGAAATGCGCGCGAAACTGCTGGCGAACGGCGAGAAGGGTCCGAGAACGCTGATGGTGTCCTGGCCGAAGCGGGGAACGATTGAAGTGAAGTAGACGGCGAGGCTCGCGCGAGAGGCGAGACGGGCGGGACGAGTTGAACCATCATTCGTCAGACAACTCACCCCTCACGCTTTTTTCGCCTTTCCCGCCCAGTGTATTG
>WIAH01000025.1 GCA_014055525.1 Nitrospira sp. CR1.3 | reverse complement strand
TGCTTGCTCGCCTGCGCCACCGATCGACCCTGAGCAATCAACACATCCGCCTCACGAAGCTTGTTGACGATCTCCTCCGCCTTGAATCGCTTCCTGCTCATGACCCTTCCTCCTTGATCCAAGCCCCAATCCTAACTCAGGACCTGGATCAGTTTCTGGGGGGAAGGTCAGTGAAACAAACGGTGTTTCATGAGGCCAGAATAGCGCAAGTCGAAACGCAAGTCACCACCCACGGCCTATTTTCATCGTCTCTGGGCACGAAACAGTATATAAACGTTCCAAAGATGCGAAACGGATGCGCCGATTCCGGCCTTGCGACAGAAACCATCGGCGCAGCGAGCATTACATTCCAGTTTGCGTTGAGGGCTCGTTCTCTGGGTGAGTGGTTTGGACTTTGCGAGTTCGGGCCATGAATGCTTCCAAGCCACCAGTTGCCGGCAACTCGATGGCGCTGAAACCGTCCAACGAAGACCTGAAAACCGGAAGCGTACCTGATGCCCGGCCAAACGTATAGTCGTTCGTCGGAGGAACGCCTACTTCAAGTCGAGCACTTGAGTTCGGCCGTGAGTGGCTCGCATGGGATGAACTTAAAGCACTGACGCGAGACGTTGGCAATATCGTTTGGTCAGGTCGAACTCGCGATCGGAGCCCAAAGGAATCCAGCAAGGACAAATTCGACTGTGCCTGACCCCGTAATTTTGTGGCCCAACCCGGGGACGATTCCGACATCAGATCCAGATGGGGTTGATGGGCCGAGTGATTGTCGATCGGGATTCCGGCAGAGTCTGCTGATGGTAATCGAGAGAGCAGAGAGGATGATGATATCGCCCGTTGAAGTCGCGGCAATGCAACCGGTGCACGATCTTCGACGCCAGGAGAAATCCGACCTCCTGAAGTGCCTGTGCCATTCCAGTGGCTCATCGAATGTCCGGGCAATGACGTGCGAAATGCGGTAGATGCACGGCCGCGGATGGTTGGATTCGCCAAGCCGTTGAAGGGGCGCGAGCCGGTTTGGCGGAATCCGAACGGGGTACTCAACCAACCGGGAGAACTCTCGGGACCACCTTGCCCACCATGAGTGCGGTGTCCGTTTGGCAACATCCAATTACTGGCCGCCGCACCGCCCCACGTATGGTTTCTGATCGTACTAAGATAAGGGGTTCCCGGAGCATGGCCCGTTGGCGAATGCCCGTTTGAAAGTCCGCTGGAATGACTTGCGTGTCCCATGCCGAGGCCTGACATCGAATGTCCGCCACAAGACATTCCGCCGCCACCGCCGCATTGCGCCAACGCGGGGCGGTGAGCGAGCAGGGCGAGCACGAAGGCGTAGATGCTGTACCTGAGAGCGATTGCGGAAGACTTTGCGATGAACATGCTGCTCCTCCCGGTTTCCCGGAATCAGTTCATATTGCCCGTGCCGCGTGCTAAATAAGTCACAGCCGGATTTACCATCCCATCATGCTGCCCATCATCGAACCCATCCCCATTGGAAAACTAACCTTCATGAACTGCTCCATCGCCTGACTCATGATGATGAGTTCCTGAAGATCTCCATCCCCGTCCAGATCATTGATGTCTGCCATAAGGCGAAACGCGTACTCTTCGCCGCAGGAGTAGTTCATCCCCATGAATCCTGGCGTGGACATCGCGTTGCCTACCGGCTGCCCATCAGCAAGATGACATCCGGGCTGGCCCGGCATTTCCATGGGCCCCATTCCCACGATCTCTGAACACGGCATCTGAACGGTCACTTCCCCTCCCCCGGCAACGGTTACGTCCATCATCTGTTCGGTTGCACCCATTTGGCTCGAGACGTAGGAAAGATGAAACACGCCGTCCTGGCCGGATTCGTTCGACAATCCAACCATCATTGGCGCGCCAGTTCCGACCAGATTCGAATCACTGTGAAAGCCCATGTGTTGCGGCATGTGACCGGCATATCCATCCATCATCTCGCCCCCGAATCCACCGGGGCCTCCCATTTGACGACCAACAGCTTCAGCCTTCGATGCGATGGCAGCCGAAAGGCCTGCCGGTTCGGTGAGATTGAGCAGACTCCAGAGTCCTCCGGTCGTACATGCGCAAAGGGCTAGGCAGCCGTTACAGAGAACCACGCCGATTAAGAATTTTTTGACACCCATCATTTTTTAGACTCCCAACGGTCTGAATTGACGCTTGCCGAATCCGAACTCACGGGTTATCTACAATTGACAATTGCCTCCGGCAATTCGCATGCCAGATGCCTCGCCTCCTACGAGCGATTCTGTACGCCCAGTCTGACCATCGGGAGGGTGTTTTTCCTCGAAGCCGTGTGGAAACTTCCACATTTTTGTGGCGACGAGGTTTCGGCTGTGAAACGCGCGAGCCGATCGAAACCGGTCGGTCCAGACGTGGTCTGGGCGTATCGTTTCCGATATATCCTATTCGCCCCCTTCGGGAGCTTGTCCAACGCGACGATCATGGAATGCCCTCAGCTCGGCGGCGTTGAATGAGTCAAAACTACGCTGCACCTGCCAAGCGATGGCCATGATGGGAGACGGCAGGCCGGGAAAGCGTGTAATCACCAATTTGTGTGAAACGGTGGAGTTAAAGAAACCCTGAAGGGATTGAAGAAGTACAGGATCGCAGTCTCCTTGGCAGTCAAACAGAATCACGATGTCGCCGTGCTCCAGGTTATGTACCCATACTTCGGGGCGCACGGGGTCCGGGTAAAATCCGGGGGCAGTCGGAGCAACGCCATTCACCGAGTAGTGCGGACCCGATGCCGGCGGTAGGTCTCGATAGTTCACCGCTGTGCCTTGCTGCACGTGCAACTCGCCCGCAGATGGCAGGCAGGTGTCACCAAAGGGGTCTGGCCCTCCGTCTGGATCGCCCTGAACCGGGATGTGAACGATAATTTCTTGGGACTCCGCACCGAAAACAAGTTGAACCTTTTGCGGCCCCTTGTTCTCGAAGGTGTGTACAATGGTTGGTCCGATCTGCACAGTGCCGTCAGTGAAAAACCACTGATAGGTGCCGTTTTGTTCCGGCGCGACCACGGTCAAAACCGCTGTCTGACTGAATTCCGAGCAACCCCGTCGCTTGGTCACCACATCGATTTTGGAAGCACCGGGAACAAGCCCGGCCAAGAAAGGCAGGTTCGCAAGCAAGCCACATCCCGGCGCCGAAACAGTGAGTGCAACCAGGATCACAATCGAAACGTGCAGTGTTGCACGAAAACTTCCTGACGAGAGGCGTTGCATCGTTCGAGTACTTATCGAGAAAACCCTACGAGCCATGCCCATGGGATTGCTCCTCCGAATGTGACTGAGGCATCGAGCGCGGCGCAACGGCCTTGAGAATCTCCGGCAATTCAGAGCGGTCGTCCAGCTTGCTCAAGACGCAATGGCAGGTCGACGCATCCGTCACATGCACGAGCTTCCATTCCCCAACAGCCACTGCGTGACCACGATGATTGCCGATCGCACACTCGTAGTCCTTGTGCGTTCCAAATTCCTCGCGATGGACGGGCCGATGAAAGATCACTCCAAGGAACTCGCCATCACGCGAGTAGCGTGCGGCAGCGCCAGTTTCATCGCCGAATCGTAATGTGTAGGCCTTTTCTAAACGAAAACCACCCGGCAACGTGGCGGGGATCTCGAAGTCTAACTGAGGTGCCGAGTTCTTTGCTTCCGATGCTAATACCGGCCGGGCATTGTATCGGTTCAAGAACTTCTCAAATGCTGCGACTGCGTCGTTTGGTAGAGTGTCGAGCAGCATGCTGAAGTCGACCGTTGAAGCTCTCGCGACGGAAGCGCCACCCCCGAGCGGAAGAAACGCCCATGCTCCAAGCCCCACCGCGATCAAGACGCTCGCGGCGAGCGCGTAGCGACGAACGCGCAAGAATCGGTTCCTCGGTGTGAGCTCTCGTTGAACGGGACGGTCAAGTCGACGATCGATTTCGGTCCAAAGTCGTGCTGGGACCTGAACTGCTGCCGATTTCGCTATCGACTCCGTGACCGAGCGCATAATTTCCAATTCTGAGGTACATGCCAGGCATCCGGCGAGATGCGCTTCGAAGGGCGCGCAGGCATCGACTGGCAATTCCCCATCGAGGTAAGCGCCGAGCGATTCTCTCACTGAGTGGCAGTTCATGATAATACCGCTCTAACCGCACCGTCAGCGGGCTGAAGGCACCCGTTGAAGGCGTCGTAACCGCGCGGATTCACTCCGCATCCGTTAGATGCTTGGCCTCCGCCATTTCTTCCGAAATTTCATATCCGCCGCCTAAAACCTGTCGTAACCGGTCTCGGGCACGGTTAAGCCGTGAAGCCACCGTCCCCGCAGCACAATCCAGCACGCCGGCAATCTCCCGATAATCCAAGCCCTCTTGGTAGCGGAGGATAAGAATCGTCCGATCGCTCGTATCGAGGAGGTCCAGGGCTGCATTCACATCCATCCGTGTCGTGATGCATTCGCCCTCGCTCGGGGCCGGCGCCTCTAACAGAGAACCCTCTGAAAGCAGTGGCAGCGTGCTTCTACGCCGCATGAATTGGAGGGCTTCGTTAACGGCGATTCGGTAAAGCCATGTCCCGAGCGAAGAGTCCCCGTTGAACTGCCCGATTCGGCTGAATGCTCGCAAGTAAGCGTCCTGGGCGAGGTCAAAGGCCGCATCTGGATTACGCGTCATCCTCAAAAGGAGGCCGTAAATCCTCTCGGAGGTGCGAACGTACAACTCGTGTTGGGCCTCACGATCACCGCATTTACATCCCTTGATCAATTCAGCGTCGGTCATGGTCATTCCATGGGCAAGAGCGGATCGCCAAGCCAGACCGGGTAAGGCACACGTCCGATCGCTTAATCCCGTCGCCGAGCCAGCTTATGCGTGGACCACCCAAGCCCACCCTCCCAGACCATCTTTTCACACCGCCATTCAACATTAGCTGGCCATGGCGGGAAGATTCTAACAGGGCTGTGCATCCAATAGCAAAGAGGACTGTTGCCATCGACCTAAGGCTCGTAAGGGAGCGGAGGTGTTTTTTATGCGCTCGTCGTCCTGGAATGGCATTATTAGTGTCGGATTGGTCTTGCTGTTGGGCGGGATCGGTGTCGCTTTCGCACACGAAGGTCACGGTGACAAAGAGGTCGGGGCGTTCGACTTGGATTCGCCTCGTCAGGTCTCGCCCGAGACTGCGGCGCATATCGGCCTCAAGACCGCGGAGGTCGATTTCGGCGCCGTTGAAGACGTGTTGGCCCTCACGGGGCTGGTCCGCGCGGCCCCCGACCGGCACTGGACCATCTCAACTCTAACGGCTGGTAAGGTGCTCGCGGTACATGTCCAGGTGGGGAGCGTAGTACACCAAGGCGATCTTCTGGTCGAAATCGATTCGCCGGAGCTGGCCAGGCTGCTGCTCGATGTCGTTCGCGGTGAAGGGCGAGTCCAACAGCTTCACGTTGAAGCCCAAAACGCCGACGAGACCGCCGCCCTGGCCGAAGCGGAATTGCATCGCGTCAAGTCGGCTGGCGACGGTGTGGTCCCGATCAATGCGGTTTCCGAGCGGCGGTCGGTCGCGCTTCGAGCAAGAGGCGAGGCCAAGCTCAAGGCCGTTGACTTAGAGGTAACCACTAAGGAAATCGCGGTCCTCAGGCAGCAGGCCCTACGATGGTCTCGTGACAGCGTTGGGGCGCAGGCGGATTCCGTACGAGCGGAGCTGTCCGATACCCAACCGATTAACCTGCTGCGTCTTGTCGCACCGGCCGACGGAGTCGTCGTTGAACGCACCGCTCGTCCCGGCCATTGGGCTGCCGCCGGAGAGACGCTCTTGTCCGTTGCCGACTACAGTGTCGTTCAGATCGAAGGCGAGTTGCCGGAGTCCTTGATCCCGCGCGTCGCATCGCGTTCGTCCGACGCGGTTCGGATTCGGATTCCCGCGCAGCCGACCTTCCTGGTTGGGGGGCAAATCAAGTTCATCAGTCCGGCGCTGGACCCCGTTAAGCGCACTGCGCACGTCCTCATCGAGTGCGACAACAAGGACGGCATGCTCCGCGACGGCATGTTCGTTGACCTTGCCATTGTATTGCGGGAGGAAAAGACGGCGGTGGTTGTGCCGATGTCGGCAGTGGTGCAGAGTGGGCCGATGCATTTTGTCTTTATCAAATCGGGCGACGCTTACAAAAAGCAGGACATCACGCCCGGTCTTTCCAATGATCAGGTGGTGGAAGTCCTTGGCGGGCTGGCACCGGGAGATGTGGTTGTTACTCAGGGCGCCTATTCGCTCACGCAATTGCGGCCGAAAGTCCCGACTGCCATCGCCGCGGTCACGCCCTCTCCTCAGCAAGAGGAGCATAAGCACTAGTGCTTAACGCGATCATTCGATTCTCGCTGCAAAACCGGCTGATCCTGTTAGCCGGAGCCGGACTCGTGGCCGCGTACGGCCTCTTCACCGCTGCGCAGCTCCCCACCGATGTCCTCCCGGACCTGAACCGTCCAACTGTCACGATCTTCGCCGAAGCTGTGGGGCTCGCACCCGAAGAGGTTGAAACGCAGGTCACGTTTCAGCTTGAGACGGCGCTCAATGGCGCTCCCGGCGTGGAGCGGGTGCGAAGCAGCTCCGGATTGGGACTTGCGCTGGTGTTCGTGGAGTTCGGCTGGGATACGGACATCCGTTATGACCGACAAGTCGTTCAGGAACGCATTAACCAAGTCACGGAGAAGCTGCCTCCCGGCGTTATTCCGCTCATGGGTCCGGTCACGTCCATCATGGGTGAGATCATGCTCCTGGGCCTGCGGAGTGATTCGCTCTCTCCCATGGACGTCCGGACGCTAGCCGACTGGACGATCCGTCCCAGCCTCCTTGCTGTGGCCGGCGTGGGGCAGGTCACTGTAATGGGCGGGCAAGTGAAGCAGTTTCAAGTGCTCGCTGATCCGGAGAAGCTGCGCCGATTCGATCTCGCCTTCGCGGATTTGGAAGAGGCACTGGAGAAGGCGAACGAAAACTCAGGTGGAGGGTTCCTTGTCGCCGGGAGCCAGGAGTTCGTTATTCGCAACCTCGGCCGCGTGTCCTCGGTTGCCGATATCGAGAATTCCCTCGTCGCGACCCGCATAAGCGAGGGCGCGGTACGGCCTATCCTCGTCCGTGATGTTGCGGCGGTGAAAGAAGGCCCTGCACCGATTAAGCGCGGGGACGGATCCATGAATGCCGGTTCGGCCGTGATCATGGCCATCCAAAAACAGCCGGGCGTGGACACACGCGACTTGACGTCTCGCATCGATCAGGCATTGGCGCAAATGCGCCCGAGCCTTCCGGACGACCTCGTGGTCAATTCCGATCTCTTTCGGCAGTCCCATTTCATTCAGTCGTCGATTGACAATGTTACGGAAGCGCTACAGGAAGGCGCGATCCTCGTCGCGATCATCCTGGCCCTGTTCCTCCTGAACTTTCGCACAACGATCATCAGTTTGACCGCGATGCCGCTCTCTCTTCTCGTCACGGTTCTTATTTTCAAACTGTCGGGACAAACGATCAACACAATGACGCTCGGCGGCATCGCGGTTGCCATTGGCGAATTGGTGGATGATTCAATCGTCGATGTGGAGAATGTCTTCCGGAGGCTTCGTGAGAACCGACACGCGGCGAATCCTCGGCCCGCCCTGGAAGTCGTGTTTGGCGCGTCAATGGAGGTCCGTAGCTCCATTGTGTTTGGGACCTTCATCGTTCTTTTAGTTTTCCTTCCTTTGTTCGCTCTTGCAGGAATCGAGGGCCGCATTTTCCAGCCATTGGCGACGGCGTACGTCGTGAGCATTCTGGCCTCGTTGCTCGTTGCACTGACCGTCACGCCGGCAATGTGTTTGTACCTACTTCCCAACATGAAACGCATGGCCGATGAACGCGACGGCCCGATCCTCAGGGCGTGCAAGTGGGCGGCTCAAAAGGTGTACGCGCTGACGCTGCCTCGTCCGTGGACGATGGTGGGCGCCGCGGCTGTCCTCGTGGTTCTGGGTGGGTTCTTTGTCTTCCGCCTGGGCCGCGAGTTCCTACCCGCGTTCAACGAAGGCACCGCGACGATCAACGTGATCGCCGAACCGGGTATCTCGCTTGCCGAATCGGATCGATTGGGGAGGCGTGCCGAGGAGATGATCCTGTCGGTCCCCGAGGTGAAATCCACCGGGCGTCGAACAGGCCGGGCGGAGAATGACGAGCACGCCGAGGGCGTGCATTACAGTGAGATCGATGTCGATTTCTGGACGCCCGATGACGTCGCGGCAATGTCCGAACATCAGGCACTGGGAGGGCGAACTCCGCCCTCTCAAATCCGCGACAAGCCTGAGGTCCTTGCAGACGTTCGCAGCAAGCTGGAAACGCTGTCCGGCGTCTCCGTCGGAGTCGGCCAACCGATCAGCCATCGAATCGATCACCTGCTTTCCGGCGTGCGTGCCCAGATCGTCGTCAAGGTTACGGGTCAAGATCTCAATACGCTCCGAAACCTGGCGGAGCAGGCGCAGGCGGCCATGAACGGCATTCCCGGCGTGGTCGACCTCCAACTTGAGAAACAAGTGCTCGTCCCGCAGGTGCGAATTCGCGTGAAGCGCGAAGAATCGGCACGGGTCGGCTTTCAGCCGGGCGACCTCGTGCGGGCACTGGAAACGGCCCTCAAGGGCAAAGTTGTGTCGCAGGTTTTGGACGGGCTTAAGTCCTTCGATCTGATCCTCCTGCTGGACGAATCCGTTCGCAATGACGTTCGAAAGCTAAATGACGTTCGGTTGCTCTCGCCGGCAGGGGCGGTAGTGTTGTTGTCGGATGTTGCGTCGATCACAGAGACGCCGGGGCCGAACCTGATCAACCGCGAGAACGTGCAGAGGCGTATGGTCGTGTCCGCCAACGTTCAGGGGCGCGATCTTGGAAGTACGGTAGAAGAGATCAAGCAATCTCTCGCGATGGACCTGCCGCCTGAAAAGATGCCGCCTGGGTACGCATTGAGTATCGGTGGACAATTTGAGGCCCAGCAGTCCGCGACGCGGCGAATCCTGATCCTCGGCGCGATGTCGCTCGTGGCGATGTTTGCGCTGCTCTACTCGCATTTCCGGTCTACCGAAATGGTCATACAGGTGATGCTCAACATCCCGTTTGCCTTTATCGGCAGTGCCATCGCCTTGTGGTTGGCGGGGCAGACGTTCAGCGTTGCAAGTCTGGTCGGCTTTGTGAGTCTATGCGGCATCGCCGCGCGGAACGGCATTATGATGATCAGCCACTACATCCATCTCATGACCGAGGAGAGAATGGAGTTCGGCCAGGAGATGGTGATTCGGGGCAGCCAGGAGCGCGTGGCGCCCGTGCTCATGACGGCGCTTACGACGTGGCTTGGACTTGTCCCGCTCATCCTATCCGCCGGACAGCCAGGCAAAGAAATCCTCTACCCGGTTGGCCTCGTTGTCGTGGGCGGCATGTTCACAACTACGCTCTTGGACTTTTTCATCACGCCGACGGTCTTCCTGCACTTTGGCCGGCGTGCATCCGAACATGTCGTGGCTCTGTGGCGGGCCACACATGCACCGCCTGAACCGTCGCCCGATTCCGACCACCGTCCCGTCGGAACCACGGTACGTGACTTCGGAAGGGACGTAGTCGTTCAACCTTCCGGCGCATTCGCCGGAGCGGGTCAGCCCCCTGGACCGCCGCTGTCTCGCTAATTCCGAAAGGAGTATTGAACATGTCCGGTCGAAAAGTAATTGTTGTAATGACCCTGCTTCTGGGGCCGACGGTGCCGATGGCGCTCGCGCAGCACGAACATGGGGAAGGTGAGCATGGAAAGCCGACCGCATTCAAGATGCCCACGACCTACAAAGGCGCCGTGGAGGAAATCCAGAATCGGCTGCATGAGATCGACGAGTTGATCGTGTCGAAGGACCTTGACAAGGTGCACAGCGAGGCCGAAGTCATCCAGAAGGTCGGAAACGTCGTTGGGCAACTTGCGCTCAAGGCCGACTCCGGCGTGCCCAAGAGCGCCGTCAAGGAGGTTAACAAGGCCGCGCGCGAATTGGCCGCCAAGTTCGACGCCATCGACAAAGCCGGTGATTCCGGCGATGCGGCGGGTACTCAAAAAGTTTATAATGAGATGGTCAAGCTCGCTGCGACACTCCAGAAGTACGTTGCCGGCGGTCCGCATGGAGGATTGGTCGCTTGGAACGCTGATCGAAAGCGGATGGTCGAGACGACCCTCTCCAAAGGCAACGAAGTCCGCGTTTACCTCTACGACGAACATTCCAAGCCGCTATCGTTCGACCAGGTTAAGGCGCAAGCGCACGGCGCAGCAAAAGGAGACGCGCATAAGCCTGTGGGTCTCACGCCGGACGCTTCGAAATCGTTTTTGAGCGGCACGTTCGATGCGGGCGCCAAGCCGCTGCTCACACTCATGGTCTCGCTCGATCTCAACGACGGCGGCAAGGCGCAGATGTTCACCTTTGAATTCGATGCGCCGACGAGCACGCCGCACAAGAAGCACCAAGGCCACAAGGACGACGAACACAAGGGGCACAAGCCCTAGAACGTTGCGAAAAGAGTCGATTTTCCAATCTCTCGGCCTATTGCGATGGCGATCGACCGAGAGTTGGTTGTTGTTTCATCTTCAGCGATCCCTGGACTGGGCGATACCCCAGTGAATAAACGTGGTGGTGCATCCTGAGCGACGTGGTCCTGATGCAGACCATCTCTTGCTTTTAAGAAAGGAAACATCGTATGGCTTTAGTCAGAGCGTTCACGATTGCATTGTTTTTGATGTTTGTGACGACTGCAACGTCGGCGCAGGGCCAACCCGCGCATGGGGGTCACGAGCACGGTAAACCGCTCGAATTCAAGATGCCGACCACGTACAAAGGGGCTGTCGGCGAGATCCGCATTCGCCTACACGAGATCGACGAGCTGATCGTCACAAAGAAGCTTGCCGATGTTCACGCCCAGGCGGACGTAATCCAGAAAGTCGGCAACGTCGTAGGTCAACTAGCGCTCAAGGCGGATTCCGGCGTTCCCAAGACCGCGATTAAGGAAGTCAACAAGGCCGGCCGAGCGCTGGCCGCAAAGTTTGATGCGATCGATTTGGCCGGCGATTCCGGAGACGCTGTTGGAACGCGAAGAGTTCACGGAGAAATGGTCAAGCTCGCCGCCGTCTTGGAAAAATATGCGCCGAAGGACTATGTCTGCCCCATGCGCTGCGAAGGCGAAAAGACCTACCCAGCGGCTGGGAAGTGCCCGGTATGCGGAATGAAGCTCCAGGATGTCCTCTCTCACATGGACCACAGTCCCAAGCACGGCGGCGTCTTCTTCATGGCGCCTGACCAGACGCATCACCTTGAAGGCACGATTTCCGAGACCTACGAGATGCGCATCTATTTCTATGACGAGTACACAAAGCCAATCCTGGCCGACAAATTCACGGGGCGAGGAACATTTCGCGCCAAAGAGCCGGAAACCGAGCAGGAAATCGTGCTGTCCGTGGAGCCCGGCAAGCAGTTTTTGACCGCCAAGCCTCCGCGTTCGGTAAAGTTCCCAGTGTCCGTGAAGGTCTTCATCGACTTCAAGGACGGTAAGGAACCGCAGGTCTTTGACTTCGACTTTGACGGACCAAGCAAGTCCTCGGCCGGCCACGACGACGAAACGAAAGGCCAGCAGGAAGGCAAGGGGCACGGCGGCAGTTGATCGATCACAATTCAACCTGGGGTCGTGCTGTTACTGCCTCAAACTCACAAACCGTAATGGAGAATGCTCATGCCAAGTATCTTTTTATCCACCGTTATCCTCTCCGCCAGCGCATTGATAGCCTTCGACTCCCCCGGCGGTCCTGTTAACGACAAATGCCCGATCATGGTCGACGAGAAGCTCGACGAGGACTCGCCGACCACGACATATAAGGGGCATTTGATCGGTTTTTGCTGCCCTGGGTGCGAGAAGAAGTGGGCCGCCAAACCCGAGGCGGACAAAATAGCCTTCCTGATCAAGTATGTTCCAAATGCGGCAAAGTCCGACGTACCGCGATCGGGAACGATTGCCGCCAATGACGCCAACGCGCTGCCAAGAAATCCGGCCGTGAAAGTCGCCCGTGCGTATTTAGCAGCCTGCGCAAAGGCCGACGCCGACACCCTCAACGGTTTGTTCCTAGGTAAGGGTCGCGCGACGGTTAGCGAGAATGCGAGCGATGAGGGGACGTGGGAAATCTACCGTGACCACCACCTGATGCCGGAACTCAAAGAGATGCCCGGCTTCGTGATGACGGTCACAAAGGAAGATGTACAGACCTTCGGCACGACCTCCATCGTGCGGCAGATCGGCACGTTCAGTATCCCCGACCCTCAACACCAGGAACCCGCGAAGAAATACCTCGCGGCCGTGAGCTACGTCGTGGTGAACGACGGAGGGACGCCCAGGATCGCGCACTTGCACTGGTCGAGCCGGGTCGAGAAGACGCCAGCGGCCATCGACGCTACGCCAGACTCCACAAAAACCGATTCGGCTCACCAGCACGGCGGCGAGGAGCACACGCCTGCCGATAAACAGTGAAGGCGCAGCAGGATTAGAGCTTTGGATTCCCGGGGCGGCGGGAAGCTTGGAGATGTTGAGAAATGACACGGCGAGGTGTGAGTGGAAGGGCAGTCTGGCTGGCCTGCGCGTCCGTCCTGTTGGCTTCGTGCGCCCGCGTGGACCACACTACGGAGTGGCAACAGGCGGGCGGTGAATTCGGTCGTGCGACCGGAGTCGAAGCCGCTTGGACGGCTAACGCGGAGATACGCCCGCTCGAACCGGGCCCAGACAATGTGGTGTCGCTCGGTAGCGCCCTCGACCTGGCGTTGGCGAACAATCGTGCATTGCGCGCCGACTTGCAGACGATTGCGCAAGCGAAAGCGGATTTGGTTCAAGCCGGTCTATTACCAAACCCCATGCTAACGATGTTGCTTGCCTTCCCTTCTGGAGGCGGACGTTCGCGTTTTGAATTCGGTTTGTCCGATGATATCGCCAGTCTCTGGCTGATCCCGACCCGAAAGAAGGCCGCTCAGGGGATGCTGCGGCAGCGGATTCTGTCCTTCGCCGATACCGCGGTCGTCCTGGTGAACGACCTTCGAACGAACTACTATTCGCTTCAGTATCAAGCCCGCGCGATCGAACTTCAGGAACAGAACATCAAGCTCCTGAAGGACATCTCTGGAATCATCGAAGCTCGTTTGCGCGCCGGCGAATCCAGTCAGCTCGATGTATACTTCATCCGAGGCCGCCTGCTGGAAGCCCAGCTTGATCAGATAACATTACGGGCGGATGAGCAGATTACCCGACAAACGCTGATGCGGCTGATGGGCGTCGCCAACGCCGCGGCTGATTGGAAGCCGATTCCGCTCGACGTCACGTTAAACGTGATCACGGCGCCGGAGGCGGAATTGGTTGATGCCGCATTGCGACAGCGCCTGGACGCTCAGGCGGCTCAGTGGGAACTGGAAGCATCATTGGCCGATTTTCAGCAGCAAAAGCTCCGCCTCATCCCGACGTTCGGTCTTGGCATTGGCGGTGAGCGCCCAGAGACCAAAGGCATTCTCGGTCGGAAGGTCCTCGCCGACACGGCTCGCTCGTCGGTCAGAGCGGGCCAATTGACTGCTCCGGAAATCGAGTCGCGCGGCCAGCGCAACCGCGAACGGAGTTTGATCATCAATATGCTCCTGGGGCCGACGATCGAGGTTCCTCTGCCAATCTTTGACCAGAACCAGGCGCAAGTTGCCAAGGCGCAGGCCCGCGCCCGGGAACTTCAGAAGCGTTTGGAGGAGGTCGAACAGCGAGTGATCGAAGGCGTCCGCGCGGCACTGATTCGGCGCCGTCTCGCCGAGGAGCGTGTCCGTCTCTTGGAGCAGTCGCTTCTGCCGCAGTGGCAAGCGAACCTAACCGTGGCCCGGCAGACGTTTCTTGCCGGTCGTGAATCCATCGTCACCGTGTTGCTTGCTCAAGAGACATTGATCCGCACGCAACTCAGCCACGCGGCCGCCCTGCGCGACCTCGAAACGGCCACGGCCTCGTTGGAGCGGGAACTCTCTGGACGCATCCCGGACACCCTTCTGCGCCCACTTACGACTCAACCTGCCGCCACCCCGCCTGCGACGACGAGTCAGCCAGGAGGAGCGGACGAAAAAAAGAGCCCGGCGACTCAGCCGGCACAGACGGGAAAGGAGGAGACCGACAAATGACACCTACCGACCCGATTCAGGGCTTCTTTGAAGCGTTGACAGCGATCCTGACGACGCTCTTTATGTTCTTTTCCGATTTCTTCCGTCAAGGTCTCGCGGCCTTCCTGTTCTAAGAGTTCTCCAACCCAGGAGCAAAGCGCCATTGCTCTGAACGATGCGGTTGAAATCCAATGCAGTATAAAGCAAGGCACGGTCCGGTCGGCCGCCAGAGCCGTGCCATGCAGGCAGGAGTGCTAACTCATCCAAAGCTACCTTAGTCGTGGTGCCGGCGACGATGACCGTCATGCGAGTAGCTCGGGCGCCTCGTGTGAATCGATACATCAAAATGAGGCGCCGGCCGGTAATCGCTGAAGCGTCGTTGACCGTACGAATAGCCGTGGTTGTACGCTGGATACGAAGGACGAGCGTAGTACACCGTCCCTGAGCGATACGAGTAGCCGCGGTCCACGTACCTGCCTCGGTAGCCGCCGGAACCACACTCATGGTCAGCTTTTGCTTGCTGGGCGCCGCCCAAAACGATTGCCGCCCCTAGAGCAGCCAGAATCGCGACCTTTCGCAGAACTCGAATCATTTTCGGATCTCCTCACAATCTGAAAGTTATGGCCTATGTGCTGACAACCCCGATGGCGTCGACACCGACCGTTCAAATGGAGGGACACGACAGAAGACCGGAAGTTGGGATTAGGGCGGAATCTAATCAGCTCGGCGGGCGGCCCTCTTCAGGCCGTGCGGATGGGGTCAAAAATCGCATTTTTGGGGGGAGGGAAGAAAAGCCTCGTGTCGTGCATCAAATCAAGTAGTGGATAGGGGCGTACGTGCGCTCGCTGCGAGGAGCGTCAACGGGGAGTTTGTGCGCATCGCCGGTCAACCGGTTCTCGGAAAATCCATGCCCATGGGATGCTCGCTTATTGTGCACCTTCGCACCGAATTGCGACTCTTTCCGGTTCGACGAAAGCAGTCGATCGGCGCTCCGCTTCTTTGTACCTCTGCGTGCCTGTTGGTTGTGGTTTCTGGTTGCGAGAAGCCAGAGACCGCGAATTGGATAAAAAACGGCTTCCTCGATCCCACGCAGGTAGGTCAGTTCCGCGAGCCGAAGCGGAATCCAATCCGCCACTCGCTCAGCCTTCTTGAGGAGCCCATGCACCTTGAAAGAGCCGAGGCTCCGATAGCGGAAGACCTCGTCCCCATCTACGAAGAGCCAAAGATTGCGGCCGGGGATACGATCTCAATTTCGATCTTCGAGCTACTCGCACCGGGAGAGCGTACTTCACAGCAAATCAAGGTTGGAGGCGGTGGGTTGATTACGCTTCCCATCTTGGGCCAGCTCCGCGTCGCCGGGATGACCCGGCCCGAGATCGAGCTTGAGATCAAGTCACAGCTTCGAGCCGAGCAGGTTCTCGAAGACGCCGACGTGCAGGTCCAGCTCCTGGACTCGCCAGGGATGAGGTTTTCGATTCTCGGGCAAGTTCCGCGTTCCGGGGCCTACCCGATTCCAACGCCTGACTATCGTCTGCTAAACGCACTGGCCGACGCCGGCGGCACGCCACCTGAACTACACGAACTTTATGTAATTCGAGGGGGCGCAGCGAAGGAACTTGAACCAACGTCCGCGCCCGCGCACGAACCGGCTCATCAGCACAAACACCACTCTACCTCATCGAATCGTGAGGCTCTCCACCTCGTGACCGCTCAACCTCGCAAACAGTCGCCACAGGCCATGAAAGGAAGTGCGTCCGAACCGTTGACTTTGCACGAACACGGCGAATCCTCGACGACCCAGCCAGGGCCTGCTCGTGTCATCTCGATCGATGTGGAAGAACTCATGAATGGTGTGCCAAGCCAAAACATCATCATCCGTCCCCTGGACCTGATCTATGTGTCGCACGGTGCGATGGGCAACTATTACATGGCTGGAAACGTTGCACGACCCGGCGCGTATGAGACCCATGGACATGGTCCGACGCTGAAGCAAGCGATCGCCTCTGCCGGAGGCTTTGGTCCGCTCGCTTGGCCGTCCAGAGTTCAAATCGTGCGTCGGCTCAATAATGACGAGGAGCAGACGATTCAAGTGAATCTGGATGCGATCTTCGCCGGCACTGAGGCCGATGTTCTACTCAAGCCCAATGATCTCGTGAATGTTGGCACTAGCGCTTTCGCGCCGTTCCTCTCGGTCGCAAGAAACGCCTTTCGGCTCTCGTATGGTTTTGGCTTCGTGTATGACCGCAATTTCGCAGACGGCGACACCGCGCAAGCTCGGGAGCAGGTTAAGGCGCGAAGACTTCAGGAGGCACAAACACGAGGCTTGCCAATTCGATGACATTCACATGGCTAGGAGTGGCACCACTGCGCGGAGCAAAAGCACAAATTCATGAAGCAAGCGGGCGTAGCCCGCTGAAATGCAGTAGTAAGAACGATTTACGTTACAATGTTTCGGTGAAAAACGAGGAGATCATATGCTACGAAAACTGTTTGCGACGACAATACTAACTGCCCTAACGATCCTGTTCGTAGCGGCTTGTTCCCAAAGTGATGGCAGTTGCTGTGGACACTGTGGTGGCAAGAGTACGTCCAAATCGAATCCGTCGCCACCCTCCTCGGCCGTGGAGGCTGTGTACGTCTGTCCGATGCACTCAGACGTAAGACAGGCATCACCCGGCAAGTGTCCGAAATGTGGGATGGAGCTCGAACGGCAGCAGTGAACCCAGAATCGCGGGCACCCCGCGCACTCCATACGGCTCCGTCCGAAGTGCTGCCCGCTCAAAAGCTAGGAAGCAGGCAAGGCATCAGTTTGAATGAGGGCCTTAAGAAGGAGCGGGTACTCCGTGTCCAGCCTCCGTAGGATCTGTGCGGTTGGGTTCGTGGCAGCGACCCTCACGCTGACGTTATTCTCTTGTCGTGAGGGCGGCTCGAACGCGCAGCATGGAGTTCGGAACGCGCCTCAAGACCTTCAGCAGCAGCTCGAAGCCTGCCGCAAGCAACATGCCGCTCAAGTCTCCACCGCCGAGGTCGAGGCCCTTCGGGCAAAACTACGCAGCTACGAGGGCGTCGCCGAAGAGGAGGCGCGTCGTCGTACGGCCATGCGGCGCGTCATGGATTCGTACAGCCAGAGCGTTTGCCTGATCCACGGCATTTTCACGCTGAACGAGCGACGCGAGAAGCCGCTTGCGACGAGCATGGACTCCGAGGACAAACCGTTGGAACTGGAGTATTTGGGGTCTGGATTTCTCGCTGACCAGAGCGGGCTCATCGTAACTAATCGCCACGTCGCTGAACCGTGGTGGAACAACGAACGAGTTGCGCCGCTGCTGAGCCGAGGGTTGGAGCCATCGTTCCTTCAATTGACAGTCACCTTTCCTGATCGTGAGCCGGTGCAGGTCGACCCAAAGACGATTCGCGTCAGCGCCGAGGGCGCCGATGTGGCCGTGTTGCTCGCGCAGGTACACGACGTGCCAGTCTTGCCGCTTTCCAATCGCGATCCGGCCGAACTACGTGGCGAAAGGCTTATGCTCTTGGGCTATCCGACAGGGCTATCGGCCTTGCTGGCCCGAGCCGACCCCGATGTTGCTCATGCAGCGTTGGCCGAGGCTCACGACACGACCATGCTGATTGAAGCGTTGAGCCGCCGTCATGCGATTACGCCGGTGATCACGCATGGAACGTTGAGCGATGCCACGGCCCGCCAGCTCATCTACGACGCCGTTACGACTTCCGGGGGCTCTGGCGGTCCCGTGTTCGGCCCCGACGGCGACGTAATCGGCGTCAACTTCGCCATCCTGCGCGACTTCCAAGGCTCCAACTTCGGCGTGCCGATCCGCTTCGTGCGGCCTTTACTGCCATGACGAAACGCGGACAATTAGCTTGCGCATTCGTGAATCTCCGGGCGGTTGCGGAGGGACCGCATGTTTGAAGGGTAGGAATCTCTCGACGGAGGAAATCCAATGAGCTGGATAGCCACAGTTCCCGAGTCCGAAGCGGCCGGCTTGCTGTCCAACATCTACGACGAAAGTCGCCAAAAGTTTGGGCGCGTCATCAATCTCGTCAAGATTCAGAGCCTGCGGCCGGAGACGATGGCGTTGGGCCGGCAGCTCTATCGACACCTGATGGATGCGCCCGGCGGCCTTACGCGCCTGCAACGCGTGCTCATCGCGACGGTCGTCTCCAAGACCAACGGCTGCCTCTACTGAATGGAGAGCCACGAGGGTGATCTCCGGTCGGAGATCAAGGACGACGCGATGGTGCGCGCGATCCAAGACGACTACCGCCAGGTGGAACTCGGGCCGGCGACCCGCGCCCTGCTCGACTTCGCGGTGAAGATGACCACGCGGCCGACGGAGATGCGTCGCGACGACGTTGCGGCGCTGCGTGACGCCGGCTTCGCCGACGCCGACATTCTCGACGCGGCGCATACCATCGGCTACTTCAACTATGCCAATCGCGTGATGGACGCGCTCGGAATCGAACCGGAGCCCGATATGCGGTATCGCCCGCAGGAGTCTTTCACTTAGAATGGTCGCGATGAGGATCAACGCGTCTCCCATTCAGGCCCTCGTCACGCGCTGGCGCGACGATCCCGGGGGGACCTACCGCACGTGGTTCCTGTGGGAGGAGCGGATTAAGAATTTCCGTTCTATCCGCACAGGAATCGTGGAAGTCGTTCGCGAGATCGAGGCCGGCACGTTCGGAAACGTGTACAAGGGTTCGTCGCTGGAGACAGTCGTCCACTCCATCGCCGAGCAGCGGCAGATTTTCAAGGGTGCCGACCATGCCTTCCTGTGGAAGCCGAAGCTCCGCATCCCCGATATCTACGAGAACTCGGAAAACCAACAAGCGTTCGGTCGATTTCTAAACACCTGTTCGTGCTGCGATAGCGAGGAAGCGTTGCTGCGGGCGATCCGCGGCCTGGCCGAGCGAAACATCAAGGGACTCGGGCCTGCCGCAGCCAACATGCTGTACTTCCTCCACCCCACTCTCATCCCGCCTTTTAACACCGCCATCGTGAACGGCTACAACTTGCTGACCGGCTCCAAAGTGAAGCTCGGCTCGTGGGAGGAATATCTGGCCATGCGCGAGGGCATCTTGCGGCTCAACACCGAGCACCGCACAGTGCTCAGCAACGACCTTGGCGCGATCGCGGGGCTGCTATTCGACATGGGAAATGAACGGTATCAGCCTCCGCCGCGCCCGGATGACTCGGCTGCGTTGACGGCGTGGGAGGTGGATTTGGCCAAGGTCCGCGAGGAATCCGCCGCGGTCAAGAAGGCCCGCACCATCGCTGCCGAGGACGACGCCACTCACACGCAGGTGCAGGGTTGGCTCCGCGACCTTGGGCGGGCGCTGGGGTTCGACGTTTGGGTCGCCAGTAATGACCGCAATCGCTCATACGACGACGGGCGGCTTTGCGACGGCTGTGTTGATGCGCTCCCGCCATCGCTTGAGCAGACTCCTGCGGCCGAGACCATCCGACTCATCGACGTTCTCTGGCTCCGTCGTGGCGCGCCCGCGAGCGATGGATCGACGCAGGTCGTCGCGGCCTTCGAGGTCGAGCATACCACCAGCATCTATTCGGGCATCGTGCGCATGCTGGACTTGGCGCTCGGCGTACCCGACCGCGCGGAGGCGAACCTTTATCTCGTCGCCCCTGATTCCCGCGAAAAAGATGTACGCGCCCAACTTCGCCGCCCCGCCTTTGCCCGTGTCGCCGACCTCAAGATTCGATTCCTGCCCTACAGCGAATTGGAGAAGAATCGAGAGGCCATGGCCCGATTCGGCACCGGCCTCAAGTCGGTCGAAGCTGTGTCCCGCATCCTGCTCTGAACGCCGCTCATGGATGATACGCGTCCATCACGTTACTTTTCGCGTCCAATGGGGTCGATGAGGTTGCAAAAAAATATATTGTTGAAAAACGCGGTGTTCATTCAAGCCCAGAGAGCTTTACCTTCATCATTACTTCTTATAGCAGGGTGGCTACGAAGCCGGGAATGTCTTGGCCGTCGATGAGCGTGTCCCTGTTAATGTCCGCATTGAGAATGCCGCAGCCGCTGAAGCCGGCTGGGTCAACCAGCACGTTGACGAACAGCGGCAGATCCGACACATTTACCATCCCATCGCAATTCATATCGCCGGAGATGCGCTCTCCGACTCGCACGATTTGCGACACCGATGGAACACCGTTGGCGTTTATTACGAACACCATGGAATAGCCGGGCGGCGCAAGGTTTCCGCTGGCTGGCGCTGGCACACTGACGGCACCTCCTGCCGCGAGACCCTGAGCAAGCAGAACATATCGTTGCCCCATGTTCACTGAATGCGTAACGCTTGACAGGCTGATCAGAGCCACTCGATTGTTTCCGGTAGAACTCGTAAACCCAAGCGCGAAGTTTGACCCGTAGGCGATCCAGCCCGGAGCAGATGTGATCGTCGGACGAACGCCTTGAAAGAGATAGGGGGGAGAATATATCTCTCCAGTTGGCTGGAAGTCCCCGCCGGCTGCCAGCACACGGGCGTCCGGGAGAAGAATTGCCGTCGAATGGTACATGCGCGGAATCTGATGCGGTGCGACTTGATTCCACGATGGATTCGCCGGGTCGAAAATCTCGGGAGTGAGAACAGGCTGATCGGGCGAACCGTCGGCGCTGGCCTTTCCGCCCACAACGAGGACCTTTTCCGTCGGAAGAATCACGGCGTTGAATTCCATGCGGCGAAAGCCCATGTGAGCGGTGAGGGTCCATGTTGGGGTCGCAGTTGAGAAGTCGATGATCTCGGCCGAATTCGTGGGCAAACTAGAACCGCCGGTGAAGCCGCCGATGAGCATGACACGATTCAAGGTGGGCGGGAGGAGAACCGATGGCGCCTCAAAGCGTGCGGACGCATTGGTGCCATCCACCGGAGTCCATATAGCCGTCGCTGGGTTGAACGTCTCGGTCTGGCTGTCGGGTCCGGAGCGAAAAACCAAGCCACTTGGCAGCACGTGGAGATACGGATAGTACGGAATGAACTTCTCTCCAAGCAACTCCCAGTTGCTTGTTCCGTTGACATCCCAAAGTTCGATGTCCGGATTGAGACCCCCGTCGGTGTCGTTTATGCCGGACATCGTGACTACACGACCATCTGGCAATGTGATGTTCGTGGGATACCATCGACCCGCACGCATGTCCTCGACTTGTACCCATTGCTCGATCCAGGGATCGAAGAGATACGCCAGTTTCGAACCAAGCAGAGGATTGAATTGCAGCGTGCCACCTGCCACGAGGAGGCGACCATCGGGCAGAAAGCTGTGGCCGGCGCAATCGGGATTCCATGGTTCCGGCGGAGGCACGTTTGTCAGTGCCGGCGTTCCGGGAATTGAAGCGGGATCGAGTACCCATCCGTGGATGCCGGGCACCCCATGTTCGGCGGAGAACATCAACACCTTGCCTGTGGGAAGCACGGCCGAGTGAATTGCGATCAACGGCAGATCAAACGGCGCCGACCATTGGCCATCCTGCGAAGGTGTCTGGCCCCGAGCAGGAATCAGCCCACTCAACGAAAGAACGACGACGAGCGTCGCAGTGACCAAGCCTTTGTGCGACATTATGTTAGGCTCCACTCAAATCCGCACACGTTGCGGCCAGTCTCTTATTGTAAGTCGGATGCCGGCAACGATGACCGGACAGGCGACGGCGATAACGAAAACCCACCGCATGCCTACTTGCCGGGGCGGGAAACGCCATTAACATAGCGTAATTGAGACTCAGTCTCAATTACGGGAGGTTTTATGCCACGGGTTCTGTTGCTTCTTGGTTTGATGTTTGTAGCAGGTTGCGCCCAGCCGAAAACTGGCCTGCTGATCATGGCGCATGGTGGTGACCCGGAATGGAACCAGGACGTCCAGACTGCGGTTGCTCCGTTGAAGGCAGAATACCCTACGGAGGTTGCGTTCGGCATGGCAACACCGTCAACTCTTGAAGCCGCCGTCCAGAAACTGGAGGCCTGCGGCGTCGAAAAGATCGCGGTGGTCCGGATGTTCGTTTCCGGCGACAGCTTCTTGGCCCCGACGGAATACATCGTGGGACTGCGCAAGGAGCTTCCCTCGAATCCGGCGCACGCTGACGCACCGCACGACCATGAGGTGGCGGAGCACGAACAGTCCTCACATCACGACCACACGCCGGCGCTGGCAACGTCCACACACCTCGTAAACTCCGAGAGTTCTGCGGGGTCGGCCGACCACGGTCATCACCACATGGAATCGCCACGGCGCATTCGCGCTAACGCCCAGTTTGTCCTGAGTCGTCAGGGCGTTGCGGAGTCGCCGCTCATCGATCAAATACTCGTTGACCGCGTGCGTTCGCTAAGTCGCGATTCGGCGACGGAGTCCATATTGATCCTCGGGCACGGTCCTGCCGACGACGCGGAAAATGAACGATGGCTGGCTGCAATGCAGCAACGAGCCGCTCGGATAAGCGAACTGGGTCACTTCCGGTCCGTGAAATGCGAGACTTTGCGCGAGGATTGGCCCGAGAAGCGCGTAGCCGCCGAAAAGCGCATCCGGCGATTCGTGGAAGAGGGTAATCGCGATGGCGGTCGTGTAATTGTCGTGCCGTTTCGAGTAGCAGGGTTCGGGCCATACAAGGAGGTGCTGGAAGGATTGAACTACGTTGCTGACGGCCGCGGCTTCTGCCCCCACCCCAACATGACTCGATGGCTTCAAGAAACCCTTCGAGAAACACTTACGACGCAATAGCGATTACAGTCCGACCCTAGATGCGGAGGCCGGTTGGGTTGTCGCCGGCTCGGGCGGCAGACACCGATCGCAGGGCATCCCTTCAGGCGTGCATCGAGCGCAGCGAAACATTAGCTTGCCGTCGTCGCCAACATAGAAGGAGGCATCCGTCATGCACTCGTCACAATGATGCCGCGCAATCGACTTGTATCGGCGGTGCTTCGGCGGCCCCCTGAGAACGCGGACCATCTCGTCGTAGCAGTGCCGGCAGCCGAGACGATGCCCTTCTCCTTCCGGAACGACATTGTGAACCACCTTCGGCTCAGGCTGCGTGCAACCGGCTAGAGCGAACAAACATACGGCGGGAAGGAGGATTCGCATGCGTCGCCCTAATAACCTACCCATGTTGATTCTCCGTTTGTGATATCCCAGACCAGGGCTTGCGTCCACGGATCGCAAGTATGATGTCCAGATAAACACTATCAATCCTCGTGATTTCAAATCCGGCTTTCAGGATGTTGCCGACCGTATCGCGATTCATCTCCGTACCCGCTCGCCGCGTCCAGAGCGTCATCAGATCAAGTGTAAGCCCCAGGATGGGATTGCGGCTGCGGACATGCTCGAACATGAGTAGCCTGCCGCCCGGCCGTAAGACTCGGAACAGCTCCTTCAGCGCATGGATCGGATCGGGCACGGAACAGTACGTACATGAAGTTGCGATCGTGTCGAACCAAGCGTCGGGAAAGCGAAAGCTCGTCGCGTCGGCCTCGACCAGTTGGAGGTTGCCGGCGTAATTCGCCCGCCGTGCCTCCGCGCGACGGAGCATTTCCTTGCTGATGTCCACCGCTACGATCTCTTGGCCGGGCGGGAAATGTGGGATGTCCACTCCTGTGCCGATTGCTACGAACAGCACGCGGCCTTTCATCTCCCGGAACAATGCCTCCTTGGCGAATCCTCGGCGAATGCTTGAAGCCTCGCACACGTCGTACAATTTGGCTCGCAGATCCCAGACGCCCGGCATCGGTGACCTCACACAATTGGGTATGTCCGGCGAAATGAACGCTTGACCACTGCGACGTAGAGTTCAACAAACACAAACATCGCCGCACCGAACACTCCGCCTACGACGAGAGCAACCATGCAATCGGGATTATTTCCGAACATATGAAGCGTGCAAACAGACATCGGACTCACCATCCCAACGACCATCGAAGGGATCATGGTTTCGATGGAGCCCAGGAGCGGCGCGGCGCAAAACGCCATCAACATCTGAACCAACATCGCAGCGGCCATCCCAACGATGCAAGTAGCTGCGAAGTTCCAGCCCAGTTGGTGCATGCCGTGCATCACCAACGTGGTTACCATCCCGACCGCGACCAGAAAAAGAAGGTCACCGATGGCAAACAGGATGGTTCGCCATCGTGCCTTCGTACGCCATAACGGACGACAAACGATGTCCCGATCATGGGCTGTTGTCGCTTTCATCGCCTTTGCTCCTGCGCATGGGGGGAGGCCGGCGTCGCCGTTTCAACGATCTGGCGCACGCCCGGCATCGCAGCAAGGGTCGCCAAAAACCCGCGATGCTGGCGATGACGCACGCAGCATCGAACCGACACTGCCCCGATCTCTTCGGTAGAGCTTGCGAATGAAACAAGCTCATCCGGAACCTGATGATCGTCGAGGACTTCCTGAATCCGCCAGCGCGTTCTGCCGTCTGTGGGATCGAAGTCGATACGCATCGTGGCCCACTGGCACCGACCACAAAGAACAGACTCAATGGTGCGCTCGGCCGCCAAAGTGCCAACCACGAACAGGGTAAAAAGGACACCGGCCGCGGCGTATCCAATTCCTAGCACAACGCCAATGGCGGCGACGACCCAGATCGCGGCGGCCGTCGTGAAGCCCGTGACGGCGCCGCGGCCGTGAATGATCGCTCCGGCGCCGAGGAAACCGATGCCGGTGACCACTTGCGCCGCGATCCGGGCTGGGTCGGTGCGGGTGCCGGCCACGAGTATGCTCGCCTGCGTGAAGATGCTCGCGCCAAGACAAATGAGCATCATCGTCCGCAACCCGGCCGGTTTCTGCCGCTTGCCTCGCTCCACGCCGATGATCGCGCCACAGCTGATTGCAAGTACGGTCACGATCACCCAGCAATATTGATGCGGCAACAGGCTGTGCACATCACCCATCCAACCCGGCATTCCATCGCTCATGACGCGGCTCCTTCCGTTGCCACAACGTCTGGATGCAACCGTCGCCACTTGCGGCATTGATACCAGTTGAAAATGACCGGCAACAGAAGGTCGATGACTTCGTCGGCAACCAGCAAACCGCCCAGGACTGGCGCGGCCATCGGCCGCATGACCTCCGCCCCAACGCCCGTCGCCCACAACATCGGCATCAGCCCGACGATGGCAACTCCTTCCGTCATGAGTTTCGGCCGCAGGCGGTGGACCGCGCCGATAATGATCGCCTCCGTGACCTCGCGCATTGTGCTGATCTTGGCCAGACCGCCGCGTGTATTGATGGCGTCGTGCAGGTAGACCAGCATGACAATGCCGGTTTGCGTGGCCATGCCGAAGCATGCGATGTAGCCCACCCAGACAGCCACACTGAAATTGAAACCGAAAAGGCTTTGGAATATGACGCCGCCGACGAGCGCGCCGGGCACGGTGAGAATAATGAGCAGTGCGTCACGGTAGTCATTGAAGGTCATGAACAGAATCACGAAGATCAGCAGGATCACCATCGGGAAGATGATCTGGAGCGTCTTCTTTGCGCGGACCTGATGTTCGAACTGGCCGCTCCACTCGATGAAGAAGCCGGTCGGCAGTTTGACCTGCTGCGCTACGACTCGCTGGGCCTCCTCGACGAAGCCGACGATGTCACGGTCGCGGACGTTGAGCTGCACGTAGGACCGGAGCATTCCGTTCTCGCTCTTGATCACGCTGGGGCCTTCAACCACTTTGATTTCCGTAACCTCAGTGATCGGAATCTGATACACCTCACCGCCGCCCGATCCCTCAGTTCCACTAGTGCCGCCGCTCGCCATGGCCGCGCCGCCCATACCGGTACCGTCAGCCTGCGCCGCGGCTGAACCGCGGCGGCCGGTTACCAGAATGCGACGCAAGGCCTCCTGCGTTTGCCAGTAGTCGCGCGCGTAGCGGACGCGCACTGGAAAACGGCGACGGCCTTCAACGGTGGTCATGATGCTCTTTCCGCCCATGGCCACTTCGATGGCCTCCTGGATGTCGGCGACGTTTACACCATACCGCGCCGCCTTCTCTCGATCGATGTCGATTTGCAAGTAACTTCGCCCCACAATCTGGTCAGGAAACACGTCCACGGCACCGCGGATCCCTCGCAGGGCGCCTGCGACCTGATTGGCGATGCTCTGTATGCCGGGCTGCTTTACGACCGTCCTTTTGACGCCACTCTCCACAACCTCTTCCGTCAGGTCCTCCTGTCGGGGACCAAAGACCTTGACGCCGATCATCGTGCGGACGCCCGTGGCCAACATGTCGACGCGGTTGATGATCGGCTGCGTCCAGATGTTGCCCCATCCCGGCATTTGTAACGCACTGTCCATTTCCTTGACGAGTTCATTCTTGGTCTTGTGCCAAAGGAAAACGTCCCTGGCGAACTGCGGTTCACGCTCCTGGCGGATGCGCTGTAAATCCACGTCGCTGGGCTCTTTGGCGATCAAATTGTTGGCCTTAGCTTGTTTGCGCAAGTTTTCCAGAAGAGACCAAACCATCGCGCCGCGGGCCTGATCTTCAAGTTCCCAATTGACGACCTTTGTTCGCGCAATCCACTCGTCGCTTAGGCGTTGCTCGAAGGCGTCGAACATTTCGCTGAAGACCGTGCTCTTTTCGCCGCCGACGGCCGTGGTAATCACATCTTTGAACTCACCCCACACTGATGGAGCCGCTACCAAGAGTTCCGGCTTCTGCTCGACCGCGCCGATCTGGGCCAAGCGCTCAGTCGCGGCCGTAATCAGCTTCGTCATCTCTTCGCGGCGCGGGACCTCAACCAGGAGCAAGCCGTTCTGCTGCGCAAGCGGCTCGGCGAGTTGATCTATTTGAGTCGCCGTGGGCTCCTGCTTGAGTTCGCCCTTGCGGCGGAACATGGCGACGAGATCGTTGAGGGTCGCGACCACGAGCTTTTTCGCAACGACCGGCTCGTACTCGACCTGTCGGCGATAGGCCAATTCTCGCATCGTTCGGTCGAATTGCACCATAGCGTCCATCGTGGCGGCGCCGACCAAGTTGTCCACGTCGCCCTTCTTGAGCGAAGCCGGAATGTATCCGGCGTTTTGCATCGATGCGATAATCGTCCCGGCCTCTTTTTCCGCATCTTCGAAACGGATCTTTCGTTTGGGCCACCACTCCTTGGGCCGCATGGTGATGATTGTCTCGATCATGTCGATGCCGGACGGGTCAGTCGGCGTATCCGCGCGACCACATTTCCCGACGACCTGATCGACCTCTGGGAAACCCGTCATGATGTGATCGCGCAATCGCACATCCTCACCGGCTTGCGTTATCGAGACACGCGGCACCGTCACCGGCATGTCCAGGATGCTGCCTTCGTCCAAGGGCGGCATGAACTCACGGCCGAGTTTAGGAAAGCGCCAGGCCCAACTGGCCACCCCGATGAGCAGCACGAACGCCAAGCCCATGCTCGACCATCGCCGGAAAAATACGCAGCCGAAGAACATCGCTAGCCCGGCGACGCCCACGAACAATCCGCGGCTGCCAATGAAGCCGGCGCCGATGATGAACAAGAGCCCGACGAACCAGATGCCCGCAGCAGGAACGTGCATCAGCCACGTGAGCACAGGCTTATAGATGTGGATAAAGCTGCGGACGATCCAGTTGTCCTCTTCGCTCCGCAGACGGCCTTTGATGAGGATCGGAATGATGGCCGGCACGAAAGTGATTGACAAAATGGCAACACCCACCATCGCAAAGCTCTTGGTAAAAGCCAGTGGGTGAAACATCTTGCCTTCTTGACCGCCCAGGGCGAAGACCGGAAGGAAGGAGATCAGCATGATCAGCACGGCGAAGAAGATCGGCTTGCCAACCAGCCGGCAGGCCCGCACCACGATTTCCGTCGTGTCGCCTTTGACCTTCTCGTGGCCGAACTCCTTGGTCAGCTCGTGCGTGGCGTTTTCAACCATCACCACCGCCGCGTCGACCAGTATTCCAATGGAGATGGCAATGCCAGATAGCGACATGATGTTGCTGGGAATCCCCAGGTAGTACATGAGAATGAATGCGACCAGCACGGCGAGCGGAAGCGTTGAACACACCACGATGGCGCTGCGAAGGTGCGTCAGGATCAGCAGAATCGCGATGCTCGCAACAATCAACTCTTCTCTGAGCGTACCGGTCAGCGTATGGATGGCGCCTTCGATGAGCCGTGTACGGTCGTAGAAAGGCACGATGCGTACGCCCTTTGGTAACCCGGCTTGGAGCTGCTCAATCCGCTGCTTGATGGCTTTGGTGACGGTCAGCGGGTTTTCCCCATAGCGCATCATGACTACGCCGCCCACTGCCTCACGGTCGTGCTTTTCCAACATGCTGCGACGGTATTCCGGTCCGAGCTGCACGGCCGCGAGATTCCGAACGTAAATGGGAACGCCCTTCCGCTCGGCCACGACCACGTTTTCCAGGTCCTTGACGCCGCGCAGCCAACCCACCCCGCGGATGAGATATTCCGCTTTGTTCTCGAAATAGACTTTGCCGCCCACGGCGATGTTGCTTCGCGCCACCGCATTGGAGACCGACCCGAGCGCGATGTCGTAGGCGCGGAGTTTTTCCGGGTCAACGTCAATCTGATATTCGCGCACGTATCCGCCGACGCTGGACACTTGAGCGACGCCCGGCACATAGAGCTGATACCGAACGTACCAATCCTGAATGGCGCGGAGTTCGTCCGGACTGTAATCTTCGCCCTCCACCGAATACCAGAAGATTTGGCCAAGCGCTGTTGCGTCTGGCGCAAGATAGGGAACGACCCCGGCGGGGAGAAATGTGCCGGCGACGTTGAGCCGTTCCAACACGCGCGTTCGAGCGAAATAAAAATCGGTCTTCTCGTCGAAGATGATGCTGATCATCGAGAAGTTGAATTCGCTCGCCGAACGGACCGACTTAATGCCCGCCAGGCCCTGTAGGTTTACGGAGAGCGGATAGGTAATTTGGTCGTCGATCTCCTGTGGTGAGCGTCCCATCCAGTCTGTGAAAACGATGACCTGGTTCTCGGACAGGTCGGGGATGGCGTCGATCGGCGTCTTGAGTACGCAATAGACTCCCCACACCGCCACGGCCGCAATTAACAGGAGCACGATGAATCGATTGCGGACACAGTATTCGATGATTCGGGGGACCATTAAACCAGCCTCGCCATTCCAGGACCGCTAGCCGCCATGTTGATGTTGTGGCTTTGCGCCACCCGATTCACCGCCGCTGGCCCCAAAGTATTGCGCCCCAGCCGCTGGGTTCAGCCGGTTTTCGGCATCGACCACAAAGGCGCCCGCCGTTGCGACTCGATCGCCCGCCTTCAATCCAGAGACCACGGGATAGAATTCCCCCGCCTTCGGTCCCAAACGAACTTCAATCATGTCGTAGGTTCCGGGATCGCTTTCGCGATACACCACGGATCGAGTGCCCGTATTGATCACCGCTGAGGCCGGAACCGCTAGGACTTTTTCGAGCCGGACGAACTTCGTGGGAAACTTGTCGATGGGGCACTCTCGGGCCTCGTCGAAGAGGTGGTCCGGATAGATGGGACAAAAATACCCCTCGGCGAAATCGTCGCTCTGCCCGGCGTGGCCCTGCTCAATCCGGCCCGTAATTTGACCGCACTTCGGCATTTCCGAGCCGTAATATGGATTTGCGACCTCTTCGGACATTTGAATCCAATCCGCGTTGACCATCGGACAATGCACGGTGAAAAACGTCATTTCCGTGGGCGGGTGCGCCCGGAGGAGTTCCAGCAACTTGGCGCTCAGCGATTTGAGAATGGTCCGTTGCCCTTTGAGGTCGGCTCCCTCCATTTGCTTGGCGAATTCCGCGATAGCCGTCGCCTGAGATCGGACACTCTCATCTTTCTCCTTCGCTAGTGCCAGCGCCTCGTGGCCCACGTGCGAAATAACGGCGGGGTCGGTCTTGTCCTTCGCGTACAACCCGACGAGAGTCGTGTAGGCATGGGCGAGCGCATCTGTCTTTGGACCGACCGGTGCGACAGGCGCGGAGGTAGTCGCTTCCACAACGCGCCCCAGAGGAAGCCGGATGGTCGCCGTGGCAAACATGCCGGGTTTGAGCTTGAGATCCGGATTGGCGATTTCGACGCGTGCTGCAACGGTGCGAGTGGCGGGATCAACGGTATAGGCGATAAAGGTGATCTGGCCAGCGAAAATCTCGTTGGGATAGGCAACACTGTTCACTTCAACGGCGGTGCCCACACCAACGCCGCCGATTTGGTCCTCAAAAATCTTCGCCTGCATCCAAACACGACTCAGATCGGCGATCGTCAAGACGTCGTCGCCCTCCATCACGTAGTGGCCTTCGAGCACTTTTTTTTCGGTCACGATGCCTTCGATGGGAGAGAAGATCGTCAAGTGCGTCGTGGTTGAACCGCGGTTAATAATGTCTTCGATCTGCTTCTCGGAGATGCCCCAAAGGCTGAGCTTCTTTTTCGACGCCTCCACGAGCGACTTCCCCACGTCCGCCGCGAAATCTCCTCCTCCCTTCTGATCCTTAATCTGCCGCACGGCCGTGAGCAGTTCTTCCTGAGCTACGAGTAGATCGGGGCTATAAATCCAGACCAGTGGGTCGCCCTTTTTGACCTGTTGGCCAACATAGTTGACGAGCATCTTGTCGAGACGTCCCTTGATTCTGGAGGCAATGAGCGCACGGCGCGTCTCGTCGTATTCGACGATTCCCACGGTGCGGATCTCCCGGCTGAGCAGCCGCTTCTCGACGGGCGACGTCGCGATGCGGCCCATTTGAACCTTTTGCGGGCTCATCTGAACCTGCGCCAGCACACCTTCTGCGAGTGCCTTGCGACCCGTCTTGGCACGTTTCGCCAGTGGCATCCCGCAGATCGGACAATTGCCCGGCTGGGCCCTGATGATGTTCGGATGCATGGGACAGTAGTATTCGATCGCCTGCGCCTGGACGGTCTCCGGCGTCTGCGTCGGCCGCTGCCAACGGTCGTAGTAATTCTGGATTCTCTCCCAATTGGCCGCGACCACGCCGACGAGCGCCATCAAAAAGATGAAGCGCAAGCGGACGTTCATAATGCGGATAAACGCCCAGACACGTGCGATGGCCAAGGAATGTGAAGACTCCGGAGGGGACGATGGAATTGGCTCTGGCGACATTGTCACTACCTTTCATGCCTCCGCCTAACGCCTGGCGGCAACGCAACCGCCGGCAGGCGCGCCCCTGTGAAACGACTCGGTGAACTCAGGGGCGGCCCCCGGCGAACGTTGCTTTGTTTTGCGAACCGAAAACCTGCGGCATGATGGGAGGACCGAGTCGTTTCGAGATTTAGGCGAGCACTGGTTTTCGCCTAACCACGCCGCAATCAAGCGAGTCAATCATCATGGTTTTGTTTTGGAGAGGTCCAGACGAAGGCCTTGCTCCTCCAGCTTGGGAGCATACTTGCCGGGGTCTTTGCCAAACTTCTCTGGGCAGTTTTTGCAGCAGAAGTAGACCGTCTCTCCGGCTGGCGCCTTGGCCGACACCTGCGCGTCGATGGCTTTTCCAGTGACGGGGCACTTCGTCTGATACGTATAGCTGTTGGCAAGTTTTCCGGCGTACTTGGCGGGATCCTTTTCATATTTCCCGCGGCAATTCTTGCAGCAGAAGAAAACCTTCTGTCCCTTTTCTTCGACGAATTGATCGCTCTTCACGGCCTCGCCGCTTAACGGACAGGCCAATTGAACGCGCGGCAGGGCCGCCAATGCTTTGCGCTGTGCCGCAACTTTCTCCGCGTATTTCTTTGGCTCTGCCTCGAACTTCGCGATACATTGGCTGCAGCAGAAGAAAACCGGCCCGTCATCGGTCGCCGTGCTGACGGCAAGGTTGATGGTCTCCCCGCGCACGGGGCACTTTGGAAGCTCTCGCTTCGCCTCCACAGATCCTTTTGTCTTCGGCTCATCGGCCGATTGGGCCAAGGCCGCGATCAAGCTCGTGGCGACAACCGGCAACCCCACAACGAGCATCGTTAGTCCGAGTCGTTTTCTGTGTTTCATGAGTGATTCTCCTTGTCATTTGATTCCCGTTCTACGCGAACGTTGGTCTCTTTCACCGCGGACACGTCATCCTCTGGACAACCGCTATCGTACCGTCATGCCCGATGACTCCCGTGCGACACCATCTGCTGCTTCAACCGGCGTCCATTGGTTGGATGCACGGAGCGGGCGATTTCTTCCAAAGGCCGTGGCAGAAAACGTCTATTGGGTCGGTTTTCCGACGATTGCGGCCATTGTGTTCTCCTGCGGCGGGTTCAGGCTGCGCCAGCCCTGGACCCCGTGTGCCCCGTTTTGGCGTACGCTCTACAGGGGCTGGCTGGCGCTTGTTCGCGCTCGGCCTTGCGCGCGTGTCGCCGCTTCATACTTGGATGGATCGGCCTTGAACTTCTCAATACAATGCGGACAACAAAAAAATACAGGACCTTCGGCCGTTTCGACGCTTAGATCGGTCTTCACGGCCATTCCGCCGACGGGGCAGAGGATCTGCCCAGGCGTGCTCAGCGGCAGTGGGGCAGTATCGATTTCGCTCTTCGGCCAGGTGAATATCAGAAATGTGACGACGGCTGTCGCTACGAGGCACAAGAGGATGCGCCCGCTCCAACTCCTCGGAAATTGTATCACATCCCGATGTCGGTCGGAATGCCGTCTTCTGCTTTGTCCGCCCATTGAGCTGCTCTCTTGCCGGCCTCCAATTCCGGTCGCGATTCCTTTGCAAGCCAAAGGCTTGGCGTCATCATCGCTTGGTCGCATAGCGCTCGGGTTCTGCTGCGAACTGTGTATGGCAATCCTCGATGCAAAAGTAGTAGGTCCGTCCGCCGTACTCCATCTGCGCGGCAGCCCAGTTTCTGTTCACGGGCATGCCGCAGACCGGATCCGTTACCATGTTTTCTTGTTGATAAGCGTGCGCCGTCTCAAGTTGCAGGTACGCGGCGGTGAAATCGGCGAGGCAGTCGTCAACCCACGCCGCTGCCAGCTTCTCTTCCACCGCGCTTAGCGGAAAGGCAATCTGATCCGTGCCCTTGAAGGAGATGAAAACGGGCAAAATTTCCAGATGGTATGAAATAATCAGCTGCTCCAAACGATCATCCGGCCCGACGGAGAATTCCAACCTGGTTGACGCCGGGAATTGCGTTGTGTGATCGAAAGTGCAGGCGCATCGATAAGCCGCCGCCGCATCCGCGACCACTAACGACGCGTTCTTGAACTTACGCACCACGAGTTCCATGCGAGGGCGGATCACCGTCGTCATCAACAGGACGGCCGCCTTATTGAAACGGCCAGCCTTCTCTTCGTTTTCCCGCATGCGTTCGTGGGCATGCTGTTGCCATTGGACACGTTGCTCCTCGGTCGTGCGCAGCATTGCGTCCAGGCGGGCTTCAAGCGGGTCTAGGTCGCTCATTTCAGTAATCCCATCAAAGTCGTGGTCCTCGAAACCGCGATCAATCAGGTGCTGCCTCATAACCTCTCTAATAATCCAAGATTCTGTCTGCCTCAGCGACCGCGCTCGCCACGATCATCCGCCGATAGTTCCCGCCGTGCGTCGAACCTGACCAGCGCCATGCACTCCTGATACCATCGACAATGCACCTGCCGACAGTCTTCGACGCTGCGCCCAAAGCAGGCGTCAAATCCCTCCGCTCGCTGTCTTGCGTGGATCAGGTCGAAACTCGGCATATGGCCGCTAAGAACCGCAAGGTGCACAGCCCGATCTTTGGCAACGTGGATGTCCAGCATGGGCACATCTCGTCTCAGCCGGCTGAGGAACCCGCAAAAGACCGCCGCTCAGGCGGATGCATTCAACCGTATGCTGCCCTGGCGCGGCCCGCGTTCGCGAAGTTCCTCCGCCCAACTTGACAATCGCTTTGCAACCACCTCGCCCCGCCAGGAACCATTCGACATTGCACGCCGCATCATGTCGTTGCGAATGCAATCGTCGCCGTGGAAAAATAGCCGGAAGAAATCCAATCCGAGCGTTCCCCAAAGGCGGCTCCATGAATCCATGTCGGCTGGGTTCAAACACTCGGCATCCGTGTGCCGGACAAGTAATGGCCACATTTCGCGATGCAAGCGGGTGTATTCGTAATCAGCCATCCTCGTCTCATCCATAGGGTTTATTAGACGCCCACTCTTTGACGCCATTGCGGATGCGTGACTCCATGTCGAGAACAACATGAGTGCGGGCTCGTTCGCCGAATTGTGCGGATGAGAAAGCAACGTGCTACGAGCCGGTCCATCTTCCGAAACTTTCGTTGCTCTCATAGCGACCGAACCTCCGGAATCTCGATGATAAGATTCATCGTGCCAAATGCGTTCGGCACACAATTGCACACTGATTGATCGTCGCCCGGCGTACAACACCACTCCCCATCGATGAGGAATTTGTACTCGTGACGCCCTGGGGGCAGGGCGAGCCTCAGCGACCACACCCCGTCACCGGCGGGCTCCATAGGATTCGCCCTCGAATCCCAGTTGTTGAACGTGCCAGCCAGGAAGACCTGCCTGGCTTCGGGAGCCCGGCACTGGAGGAGAATGCCGTCGGCTTGGACTTTACGCTGCGTCTTCGCCATTGGATTACACTCGCTTTCCAATTCGGGCGCGCTCTCATATCACTGTCGTCCGGAGGCGAACATCAATGCAGATCATGACTGTTTTTAGCGTCCCCGATTTTTCCCGTGTTGGTCTGCGCGGGTTGACTGCTTGCTGTACCGTTCATGTCACCATGTTTCATCATCCCGCCGCACATGCCCCCTCCCATCTCGTGCTGGTGCTGGTTAGAGCGGGATTGCGCGAGACGCTCGACAAGATCGCCGCCGCACATACATGCACAGCTTGTAACAAATACGATTGCGACGAGGACTAGGATTCGCCATACAGGTCGGCAGGATTGGACAACCATGTTTGCACCTTGTTGAAACTCAACGCTTACCCGCCGCGACGACCCTCATGTCGCTCCTATGGTTTCCTAATAATCGAGGATTTTGTCTGCCTCGATAATCGCTTGAGCCACGTCGTCAACGCCGACGAGCTTCGCGCCCTCGCGAAGCTGTTCCTGTCCGATTTCCTCCAGGTCGGCACAATGATGGCACACCAGCACCCGGACGCCGTGATCAACCAGCGACTTGAATACCGCAGAGAATGGTCGGGCCCCGGGCGGCGTGGCTACTCTTATGATCCGATTGTCCGCAATGCGAACGGCCCGGAGTTCCAACCACAGCGTAACCTTTGCCCCGCTGCGCTGAAGCCGGTCGGCGAGTTCCAGACCCATCTGAGCCGCATGAATCTCTGAAATGTACTCCTTCATGTGAATGAGAATGCGCTGCGCGTTTTGCGTCGAGGCGATTGGTTGCTGGGCTTGTGCAGCAAAGAACGTGACAACCGTGATGACAAGCGCCAATACTACGAGGGCAGGCCGCCACTGGAACACAACGCGTCTCATCGTTTTTCACTCCTAAGACCAACTGGGGGCCTGAATCGTACCGCTCATCGTCCCGAGTTCATCGAGCATACGGTTCCCCGCAGACTTACTACAACTCGCACCCCCGGACAATCGATTTGCCGGAGCCGTTGTCGTACCGCTCGTTGGTTAGATGCCTGATCGGGCGAGCTTCTTCCCGCCGGAATCGCGGTTTTCCTTAAGCCTGCCCACGCGAACCCTTTTCCCCACAGCGGACCCCCATTTCGGCTGTTTGAAAGGGCCTCTCGGCGACATCGGACTCCAACCCTGCCGTCCTGGCGATCGCAACCAACAGCCGCTTCACCGGCCCCGGCCAATGCACGACTTCTCGTGCGCCGAGCTTGCGAGCCATCCGGGCACTACGGGGAGCTTCAAAACGAGACAGCGCGATTACGGGCGTTTGCCGATGGTAAAATCGCAGCCGTGCCAGGACGGCGGTTGCACTTCCATTGTTTCCACCGTAGTCCATGAGTATCAAGTCGGGCTTGCGGCTTCGAAGCAACCGTTCTGCAGTAACAGCGCCGTGAGCCGCGACAACCCTGTATTTGCCCGCCAGGATCGTGCAAAGTTCGTGGCGAAGCCGCCGGCAATGATAGAGCAAAAGTACTGTGTTCATCGCTTGACCTCCGTATGTTGTGCGGTATCCGTTTTATGAATTGGATGCGAAAGCAACCTCCTTTCTTCCGACAACTTACGTATTCGAGTGGAAGCTACGTTCCTGTAGACGGAGGCATCAACTGGGAAGAAACGCTGACTCGGCCGCATCGAATTAACACGGCACGATTGCGTGGTAACGACCAACCCCCATATGGTGACAGATTGGTGAAAAGGTAACGCATGCCTCCTCAAATCGCAGGCGCCCCCGCGCCGGTTCGCCCGGTCCCGAGGTTCTGGGATACCCTGGCTTTCCGCGTCGGGGTTCTTGTGAATCTTGCGGTGCTGTTGGTTCTCGGCATAGCGGCCTTACTCGGCTACCGTCAGGAACGTGCCGGGCTTCTTGCGGCTGAAGCGGAGCGGCTGACGGAAGAAGCGAAGATTATCGCGGTCGCTCGCGCAAGGATGCCGGATCCAGAGGTCTTCCGAAGTTTTCTTGACGAATTCTGCCATCAGATGAGCGTGGCGGTCTCACCTGGACATCACATCGTCGCACTGGATGAGCATGGCCAGATCCTCTTCAGAGCCCATGCACGAGCGGAGGCGGCGCTCGAAGCGGAAATGGTAAGGGCGGTACGCAATGATACTCAGCAATTCACTTCAGGCGCGGAGCGATTCGTCATGGCATTCGCTCCCACCAGTGGACGACTCACGATTGCTGTCGCGCAGTCAACCGATCCGGTTCGGAAGATGATTCGAGAGGAAGCGGTTGGTCGCGCCATCAGTGTGCTCGTTCTAAGCCTAGTGATTTTCGTTGTCACCAGTATTGGCCTGCTGGTTTGGGTACGTCGGCCGCTCTCCCACTTGTTGGATGTCGTCGGGGAGATTGGCGAGCGTGGCTTCGCTGTTCGTGCGAAAAGCATGGGCAGCACAGATCTCGGGTTGTTTGCAGCCGGCGTCAACAGAATGGCAGAGTCGCTGGAACGTGTCGAACGGGCCCGGCTGGCCGAAATGTTGCGCGCCAAGGAGATTCAAGAGAGCTTGTTGCCGGTGTTGGCGGATGAATTCAACGGATTCCAATGCGCGGCTCAATTTCTCCCCGCGGATAATGTCGGAGGCGACTTCTTTGATCTCGTTCGTCAGCAGGATGGATCAGTCTTGGTCGCTATGTTGGACGTGTCCGGACACGGCGTTCCCGCAGCACTCTATACGGCACTCTTGCGAACTGTCTTCAGGTACGAGGCTGAACGGGCTCAGGATCCGGCCACGGTCCTCGCCGAAATGAACGCTCGATTGCACACGGTCACTCGCCTTGAAGACTTCGCGACGTGCTTCCTTCTTCGAATCGCTCCTGGAGGCGATCTGGTCGCTTATGCTAGAGCTGGTCACGATCCCGCCGTTCTGGTCCGCGCGGATGGAACCTTGCAGGAACTCGAAATCGGCGGCCTGCCTCTCGGTGTCTTGCCTTCAGTTTCTTACGTGTCTTCGCAAGAGAGAATCGCTTGTCACGATCGGCTTTTCATCTATACGGACGGATTGCATGAGGTCTTTGACAAGGAAGGCAGACTCTTTGGTCGGGATCGCTTAAAAGACTTGCTGCGCGGTACCATTTCTTTTTCCCCGCCTGATCAAGTCCATCATGTAATTGAACATGTCCGCCTATTCGGACAAGCAACCAAGCTCGCAGACGATGCGACATTGATCTGCCTAGCCAAACAACATAAGTGACTTGTTTCTTCACGTGTTTCCGTAAACACCGCCGAAGTCGTATTAGGCCGACGGGCTGTACAGACAAACCACCGGCGATTCCAAGCCACTCCGTCTGCTTTTGTTACATCTCCGGCATGCGGTCAGGACGCCGCCGACGATAATGCTGATCATTTGATCTGCACGGCGCCCAAGACCAGCGAAGAAGGTTGTTTGCTTAGACGGCATCAAACGAGCGTCGTCCGCCTTGCCGCCATTGACGTCCTTCGTTCGTACCCCTTCTACCCCCGAGTCATGGAATAACCCTGATAACGGGGGCACCCCGGACAGCGCGTTATTGCTGTTCGGCGGCTGCGACCGCAAGAGCGAGCCGCAACCAGCGACTCCTCCGATGAAGACGCAAGCGCCAGTGCCTGAAATACCGAAAGAGCCCTCGATCAAGAAGGCGGAAATCGTCGATTGGTGTCCGGGGCATGGCGTGCCGGAGTCGCAGTGCATTGCCTGCCATCCCGAGTTGAAGGCGAAGTTCGAGGCGATGGCGCCGAAAAAAGGCCGATGGCGGGTTGTACGCCTTCAATTAAGCAACGTCTCAACGAACAAGGGCACATCCTGGTCATCCAACGCGCAATCGGGGACAAAATCACCTCGAACGACGACCGCCGGGTCCGCCGTTGTGCCCGCTACCAATTCGTCGGAGAACATCTGCACATCCAGACCGTCCACGAGGCCGTCCAGGTTCATGTCTCCGAGCATCAGTGGAGGCGGGTTGGCGGGCTGCAGTTCGATGTGGAGGGAAACAGGGGAATTACCGACGGCAACCGGCACATCCTGTGTCACGTAACCCGGCTTGGACACGCGCACCGTGTACGTACCGTTGGCGGGCACCACATACGTCCAGCGTCCATAAGGAAGGAAGGTAGTACGAGGCCATTCGCCGGTGTCGTATACGTAATTCTTAAGCGTGATCTCTGCCTCAATGGGAACGCACCCGCTGGCGGCGTAAACATCAATGCGTGCCTGCCCCAGCCGCTGGTAGAGATACTTCCACCCGGCGCGGTTGCGAGTGATGTGGCCGGGCACCGTGCTGAACGCCGGCTCGAAGCTGCTGCCCACTTCCACGATGAACGCGTACGTGCCGCGATGGGCGTAATACCAACTCGTGTCGTCGCCGTTTACGCCGCCATACGGCACGGGCGTGTACGCCGTGTACGTCACGCCATCGACCGACGAAATGGCGCCGGCCATGGCGATCATCATTTCATGGATGACCGGGTGCTCGGGCATCTGGCCGGACGCAGAGCCATCGCTGCACGCATAGGGGTAGTCGATGAAGTTTCCGTAGGAGTGATACGAAGTCGCCATGACGAAGTGGTAACTATCCGCCAACGCCATCATGGCCTGGCTCTCCAACTCGGAAATCGACGATGGCCCGCGATAGATATCGGTGGTACACGTCCCGCTGGACCCGCACCCCGGCCCCCACAGGTAGGGATAATTGCGATTCAGGTCCACGCCGATGCAACTACCGCCGTAGTTCTTGCGATTCTTGCGCCACAGGTTGTAGACGTTGAACACGTGCTGCACGCCGTCCGGGTTGACCATCGGCACGCACACGGTCTTGTAATTATTCACCCAGTCGGTGATCTCTGAATCAACGCCATAGTTCTCAGTAAGCTGGCTGATGACGTCCATGACGACGTGTGAGGTGATCACCTCTCGGGCGTGATGCTGCCCGTTGAACTGAATGGCCGGTTCATCCTCGGTCACGCCGGGCTGGTTGGAGATTTCGATGGCCCGGATCGGTCGCCCCTCCGGCGTCGTGCCGATCGTGAAGACCAGAGTAATCTCGGGGTAGGCCGCATTCACGCTATCCAGCAGCGCGGCAATTTCGCCCGGGTCATAGTACTGTGATTGCACGCGGAGCGGCCCATCCAAGGGATGGGGCTCGAATTGCTCCACGACGGTGAAGCCGGCGTCGGTGAGGGCCTGTCGCTGACCCTGGCCTTCCAATTCGACGATCAGTTCGCCGGCCTGCTGGTCCATTCCACAGCGGTCCACCACGATTCCGCGCTGCATCAACCAATCGCGCCATTGCCGCATGTCCGCGAGAGTCGGGGCCGCCCCGGCGCGCTGCGGGATCCGCACCCGGACCATCTCACTATTCTGTCCGTCGGCGACGACCGGCTCATTTCCGGCCACCACGACAGCGTGAAGGGCGACCAGCAGCCCGGTGGCTAGAAGCGGTTTCAAAACTGTCGTAGTGCAATGAGCATGCAGGCCACATGGACGAAAGCCTTGTACATCTTGAGGTTGTGATCGTGGCGGACAAGGATTCTGCGGTAATTCGTCAGCCAGGCAATCG
>WIAH01000024.1 GCA_014055525.1 Nitrospira sp. CR1.3 | reverse complement strand
ACCGGTAAAGGGCATGACGACCTTGGCTGTCCCCCGGTCTCTGCGGACCTCGGCACCGTCGGCCTATCACGCCCGAGTTGATGATGCGCCGTATCATTGCCGTACTCGGTCCAAGATACAAGGCACCGGCGCTGCCGGAGCCAGTCCCTCCTGCGCATGAGCCAAGGCTGCGGCGAGACTGCTATCGGGCGACGATGTTGACCTGCGGCCTGCTAAGTGGGGTCAGTTCTTGAGTTTACACCCCCCCTCCCGCTTGATTGCCTGGAGAAGTGCAAGATCAAGACCCCCATCTTCTCCCCTGTTTGTCTGAAGATTCATCCATCGTGTTCCTGAGAAAAGACTCTTGCCGGCGCCACCATACGGAGCGGCACCGCTACTCGCGGAGACGATCCCAGCAGCCGCGCGGATCGACGATGGCGAGCGGAGCCTGACGCGCGACCGCCAGGAGGTCTTGGTCTCCCGTGACCAGCAGATCGGCATGGCCCTCGACCGCCGACGCAAGCACCCACCGGTCATCAGGATCGCGAATGGGAAGCGGTGAAGGCTTCGCGGGCTTCGGAACGATCGTTTCATCGCGGAGCTCCGCTTCGACGGCGGCGATCAGCTCTGGTGACGCGTGGAACCGATCCCGCAACACGTGCCGCAGTTCAACGAGGTTGACCTCCCCTGTGAGCAATGCATGCTCGGCCAGGATGTAGCGCAGGAGGTCGGCGCAAATGCCGCGCGCGGTGTACGCACTGACCAGAACGTTGGTGTCGAGAAAGACCCTCACGACACGATGCGAAACACGTCCTCGTCGGTGAGGATGCCCTGCGCCTCGGCGAGGGGCAGCAATGCGCGGCGCGACCGCTCAAATCGTAGCAGCGCGACCTGCCGTCTCACGGCGTCGCGAACGATGTCGCTGCGGCTGCGTCCCAACCGGCGGCTCAGGCGATCCAGTTCACGCTGAATCTTGGCGTCCAGGCGGATGGTGATTGTCGATGTCTTCATGTGCTACGATGTAACACATTGGACGTGGCCATGCAAGGATCTGTCGTGTGCCCCAAGGCGATCTAACGTCGGAAATCAGCGGCGTGGAGGAAAAAATAGGGACATTCTACTTTCCTCCGCTAACTGGTCCAGCCCTCTCTTCGCTAACAATGTAGGGATGAAATGCCTCTCGCGCGACTGTGCCGAAGCCGGCACTCTACCTGCGGTCGGTCTGTCGCCTGAGCGGCCATTGGGCCTTGTGTTTCCGCTGACACCGAGTTCACGCATCCTGATCTTGGCAGGTGGCGGCGCTGTTCGCAGGTCCATTCACGCGCGCGTGAAATGGAACCAGTTGCGGCGCCAAGCGTGAACAAGGTGAACAGCGGCCAACAAGGTCCAGGCTTGAGCGAAGGCGGCAGACGGACCATTCCCTTGACTCCCCTCCAATCCCTGTGTTTAGGTCTGCCCCCACCCATGTTATTTCGAACCGTCGCGCAATGCGCATCGCTGGCTCTGCTGCTCTCTTGTCTTGGCTGCCAGAAGGACAGCGAGGCCGTCGTGTCCATCGCGCTGCACCCGACGAATCCGAACATCCTCTACGTGGCGACGAACGATGCGGTCTACAAGTCGCGCGACGGAGGCGGCACATGGGAGAAGTTCCCCAGCTTCAGCGCGAGACGTGTGACGACCGTGGCGATCGACCCGCAGCTGCCCGCGACCATCTATGCCGGCACAATGGGAGACGCCGTCTACAAGAGTCCCGACGGCGGCCAGCATTGGCTCCCGCACAATGTGGGATTGAAAGAGCACGTCTCCTTCGTGAATCAATTCGTGTTTCATCCGGCGCTGAGCGAGAAAATCTACGCGGCGACGACCGTCGGCGCCTTCTACACGAAAGATGCGGGCCGTGAGTGGGAAGAGCGGATGAACGGCATGAAGGAGGTTCACATCGTCACTTCAATCGCGATCAACGAGAAGGATCCGACGATTCTCTATGGAGGAACCACCGGCGGCATCTACCGTTCTGACGACGCAGCGATGTCTTGGAAAAAAGTCAACAACGGACTGATCCCCGAAAGCGAACTGATGGCCTCCATGGCACTCGGCGTCAACGCGATCGAGATCGACCGGACGAATCCTGATGTGGTGTACGCCGGCACGACCAAGGGATTATTTCGCACAGCCGACAAGGGCGAGCGCTGGGAACGAATCGGACAGTCGCTTCACGATCCGTTTATCAGCTCCATCGTGGTCCACCCCCGCGAGCCCGGCATCATCTATATCGGCGGGCCCGGCGGAGTCTGGAAAACCACAGATAGCGGAAAAACCTGGCAGGCGATGAATCAGGGACTTGTCACGCTCAACGTGCGGGCCCTCGCGATGGCACCGAGGAACGTCCAGACATTGTACGCCGGCACGAACGGAAGCGGGCTCTATCGTTCGATCGACGCCGGCGCGACCTGGGTGTCCGTCCCGCTTAAGGCCGCGCCTTCAGGACCAGGTTGAGGTCAAGGTCGAGGCTGAGGAGATACTATTCGTGATCCACTCAACCTTAGCCCAACCTTAACCTTCCCTGTTAGTACCCCGTCTTCGCTCCTGCACCCCCGTGCTGATACTTGCTGCTGTAGGAGAGCATCTGGTCGGACAAAGCCTTCCATTCATCGGCGGTCATCAGGTCTTTCATCTTGAACCGCAGGCTCAGAATCTTCGCCGAGGTCCGCATTCGCTGATTGTTCCCCTCATCGAGGATCTTGGTGAAGTCTTCGGGAGCGGCTGTATAGCTGGCATTCAGCGTATAGAGCTGGCGGTGATAGGCACGCTCCTGCTCCCGCCCTGATTTCAGCTCTGTGACGATGTCTCCGACAATGGCTTTGACCTGCTTCGCCTTCTCCTGATCCTTCACCGTCCTGTCGATCAAGGCCGCCATGTCCTGCTGTCCCTTCTGCCAATACGCCTCGCTCTTGCCGCCTTCCATCATCCCGCGGTGGTGATGGGGGGACGAACACCCGGCCATTGCCAACACTCCTGCCAGTGACAAGACTGCCAACTGCATCCTTCTCATACAGAACCTCCTATGAACTCCGACATTGCGCTCATGTAGACATCCTCTCCCTGTTGTCTCAAAGAACCATGATACCGTATCATCCGTTCGATCACGATGCCTGAACCCACTTCCCCCGTCTCCGAATCGATTCAGGGACTCCGCGAAGAGTTCCGATCTCATCTGGAAACCTTCTATGCCCGGCTCAACCTTGCGCCTCCCTATGAAAGCGTGGAAAAAGCGATTCGCGCCCTCACCACGGCCCTTCATGCGATGCCGAAGGATGAACTAACGCGGGTCGCCGCCGATTCAGCCCTGAAATGGGCTCAATTCCGGCAAGCCTTCGAAACATCCGGCCTCAGCAAGAAGCATCGCGGCATCATTGCCGGTCTCGCGCGCGACCGGACTCGCCTCAATCTTCCCGCGGAGTACGATCAGTTTCTGAGCCTGTTTACATCGTAACAGCGGCTCCGTCGGCGACGGCGAGAAGCTCACTGTAGACCTTCATCAGGCGGCTGTTTTCCAGCCGGTAGGAGAACAGGACGGTCACGACGCCGAAGGCGAGGACCAGCAGGCCGATTCCGAGAATGCCGGCCCCCATGAGGATTCCGGTCAACGAATTGAACCCGCCCTGCACCGCATAGACGACCAGGAAGGCGACCGTCCCGAGACTGACGAGCAGGAACCAGACGAGGGTGATAATGGCGGAGGACCAGGGGATTCGCTTGACGCAAAGCGCCGAGTCTGTCGTGGCCTCCTGGGAAAGATGGATCAATCCCTTTATCGGCCAAGCCGTCCGGAAACTCATGGAAAAGAGATGATACTGCGGGCGAATGGCAATCTGGCCGAGATCCGGATAGTACCGGGCGATTCCGTGCGGGAGCGACAACACCCCGTTCGTATCGAATCGCCGGCTCAAGCGGTCCATGCCGTTCGAAGGGAACTGGTCGCGGCTTCGCGCAACCCCGCACCCGTAGCGGATCGCGTCGGGGGTCAGACGGACGAAGTAGAGCCAGTCTCCGAGAATCAGGCCGAGGAACAAGACCGCGGCAAACAGCCCTGCCAGAAACATGTTCGTACCTATCCCACAGCTTCTGACGCTGAATCAAGCCTGCTCAACGACCGCGCGGATTTCTCGATTTTATCCCTTCGGAGACAGAGAAGATTCTGTTGACTCAACCCCGCGAGTTGGATATTGTAGCGCCTGTTTCGATTCAGGCGGGTCCCTCGCTCCATTTCAGGCGCTCCGCCATCATAACGATAGAACCCATCGAACTCGTCGGCGGTTCATCCCTGCTCTTCGGGGTGGGCAGGACACATGAAATGTGGGTTGGAGGTACCATGGATTTGCACAAAATCGAGCGGGTGTACACGTCCTACGCCGGAGTCTACGACAAGATTTTCGGAAAGGTCTTTCACGAAGGGCGTGAATCCGCCATCCGGAACCTGAACGTCCAGCCGCAGGAACGCATCCTTGAAGTGGGCGTCGGAACCGGGCTGGCCCTGCCGATGTATCCCCGCCACTGCCGGATCGTCGCAATTGATTTCTCTGAAGGCATGTTGGAAGTTGCGAAGAAGCGAACGAGCGAGCACCGGATGGACCATGTGACGATCCACCGCATGGATGCCGGCGCCATGGAATTCGAGGACGACAGCTTCGACACGGTTGTCGCCGCCTATGTCGTGACGGCTGTCCCCGACTACCGGAAGGTCGTCAATGAAATGATCCGCGTCTGCCGTCCCGGCGGCCGCATCATCATGCTCAATCATTTCAGCAACGGGAATAAGGTGATCGCGGCGGTGGAAAAAGTGATCTCGCCGCTGACCAAACACCTGGGCTGGCGAACGGACCTGTCGTTGAACACCGTCCTGGAAGGCACAAGCCTCCACGTCGCCCGCAAACAGAACGTCAATCCTCTCCACCTCTGGGCGTTAGTGGAATGTGTGAACCGCAAGCACGAGAAGGGGATGAGCCATATCAACGGAACAACGGTCTTCTCCCACAGCAGCGAAAGTCGCGCCACCGGTCACTCCGAGGAAGCCCTCGCTTAAGCTACTCTTCGATCCTTTCGTTTCCCATCCCTCGTTGGTGTTCCAGCGATTTCCAATTCATCCATTCACCGCCGGGAATAATCGTGTTTCCTACGAGACACTGGCCCGAAAAATGTCGCGCGAGCAGATCAGCCGCGCAGGAGAAGATGCGGCAAGCCGCCCGACTCTGCGTCCCCGTGACATGCAGAACGATCCCGAATCCCGGCCCGTCGAGCGGGCCGTAGAGCATGACGCGCACGCTGCCGCAGTCTGCTTCGTTTGCGCCTAATGCCGGGATCAGTTCTCCTTCCCATTGAACGGCGGGCTGACGACGATTCGCCGCCTTCCCCTTCTTCCATGTACAGGGCAGGCCGGCGCCATCCAATCCTTCCAGGAGCCATTCCACCGTCGGCCAGTGGGCCACCGGACTTTGGAACGTCCATTGAGCCGCTTGCGCGTGCGCAAGCTCGTCACGGAACGGCATCGCCACTTCCTCCACCTGCGCTTCGTCGCATACGACATAGAGTTCGCCTTGCGGATCGAACCAAAAACGCAATTTTCCCGCTGTACATTCGGCCTGGATCACGCCCAAGGAGGAGCAGTCGGCGCCTTCCTGTTCGAATATGGAAAAATCGGTCACACCCATCATGGTGAGTTTCGCCACCCGTTCCATCTGGCGCAGGCGATAGCGCACCACGACCGTGACCATAGTGTCCGCCAGCACCTCGCGGGCTGACCCTTCGTCGAACAGCCGCCGCTTGGACATCTGCACGTCGGTCACATAGCCGCCTCGGAATCCCCCCGTGTGACCTAACAGCCAGCGGAGATCCTCCACGTTCTTGATCTGTTGCTTCATGAAAGAGATTGTAGCGCAGTCACAGTCGAACGGCCAGCAGGGAGCGCGATCATGACTTGATGGCCCTTGACATTATTCTCCACATCCACATCCACGCTATGGCTACTGCTCCCGCCTGACGCGAATGCGGGTCACCACAGTACAGTAACGGCGAGCCTTACCCGAAGTAGGTGATGTCGGCGCGAATGCCCCGAATTGCAGCGAGCATCGCCGCGCCCCCTGGCTTGAAGTAGCGACCCGATTCACGCTATTTCTCAGATACAAGAAACCTGGTTCGATCCCGTAGAGGAGTCGATGCGCGCTGTTTGCCTCCAACACGTTCCCTTCGAAGGTCCAGGCGCTTTTGCGACTGCCTTGCAGAATCGCGACGTACAGTTGGAATCCTATCTCGTCCCGAAAGACGGGTTACCGAAAGACTCGGGCGAACTGCTGATGGTGATGGGAGGGCCTATGTCGGTGAACGACCCGGACCCCTGGATCGCCGAAGAGACGGCCTTCATCCGATCCGCACTTCTCGCCGGCAAACCCGTGATCGGCGTCTGTCTTGGCAGCCAGTTCATGGCAAAGGCGCTCGGAGCGACGGTACGGCCCGGCCAGGCGTTGGAAATCGGCATGACGCCGGTTCATTTGACGTCTGAAGCGAGGAAGGATCCGGTCTTCAAGACCCTGCCGGATTCGTTCGCAGTCTTCGAATGGCATGGCGAAGTCTTCGACCTTCCTAAGAACTGCGTGCCGCTGGCGGCCTCAGCCGGAGCGCCACTACAGGCGTTCCGGCACGGCAGCCGAGCCTACGGGCTCCTATTCCATTTAGAGATGGAACAGGCCGGCATCGATTCGCTTTGCCGGGAATGTTCATCGGATCTCGCAAAGGCGCGTATGGCTGCACAAGAGGTCAAGACCACCGCCACTCCGCACTTGCCCAGTCTGCATCAGATCGCCGATCAGTTGATTGGTCATCTCCTCGCTCCGCCACGTTGATTGCCAGCCGTTCTCTGAAGTACCCTAATGGCCTAGTTCAAAAGTGTAAAAGCGAGAACGTTCACTCTCAACTTTCAAACTGTTCAACTTTTTTGCATCGGACCATTCCTCGAAAGGAGCCATTTGAATGGCTGGTTTTCCCATCGAAGTCGCCAATCGTATCAAGACCCTTCCCCCCTATCTGTTCGCCGCGATCGACAAGATGAAGCAGGAGGCGATCGCGCGTGGTGTGGACATCATCAATCTCGGTATCGGCGATCCGGACCTGCCCACGCCCGCTCCCATCATCGAGAGCCTCGCCCAGGCCGCCAGGAACCCCAAGCACCATCAGTACCCTTCGTATGAAGGCATGCTGGCGTTTCGCAAGGCCGTCGCCGATTGGTATCAACGCCGATTCAATGTGGCGCTCGATCCAGCCAACGAAGTCCTGACGCTGATTGGGTCGAAGGAAGGCATCGGACATGTCCATCTGGCCTTCGTTGATCCCGGCGATGTGGTGCTCGTCCCGAGCCCCGGTTATCCGGTGTACCCGGTGGGCACGAGTTTCTCGGGCGGAATCGCGCACATCATGCCGCTGACGAAGGCCAACGGCTTCCTGCCAGACCTGAAGGCGATCCCGAAAGATGTCGCAAAGAAAGCCAAGCTGATGTGGCTCAATTCGCCGAATAATCCCACATCCGTCATCATGACCAAAGACTACTTCAAACGAGTCGTCGAGTTTGCGCAGGAGAATCACGTCATTGTCTGTCACGACGCGGCATACTCGGAAATTTTCTACGACGGCAAGCGCCCATCGAGCTTCCTCGAAACCGCGGGAGCCAAGGACGTCGGGGTGGAGTTCCACTCACTCTCCAAGACCTACAATATGACGGGCTGGCGCCTCGGCTTCGCGGTCGGTCACAGGGACGTCCTGGCCGGGCTCGGCAAGGTGAAAAGCAACCTGGATTCCGGTGTGTTCGAGGCGGTGCAGGCGGCCGGCATCACAGCGCTCGGGCTGGACGATTCCGTCACTGATGGACTCAGGAAGATCTACCAGGAGCGCCGCGACACGCTCGTCCCCGGTTTGAAAAAGCTCGGGTTGGAAGTCGATCCGCCTCCCGCGGCCTTTTATGTTTGGGTCACGGTCCCGAAGGGCTATTCCTCCGCCTCGTTCACCGCTCACTTGCTGGAGAAATCCGGCATCGTGACGACGCCGGGTAATGGCTTCGGCGCACCGGGCGAAGGTTATATCCGGATGACGGTCTGTACGTCGAAGGAGCGATTGGCGGAAGCGGTGGAACGGATCAAGAAGGCGGGTTTCTAACCGAATAGTGAGTTCTGAGCTATGAGTGCTGAGTTGCGGATCACTTGGCTTGACTCAGAACCCAGAACGCCGAACTCAGAACTCAGGTGAGCGTGCCACGCGAGACTGTTTATATCGGCTTCGGGTCCAACGTCGGCAACCGGGTCGACTACTGCGACCGCGCGGTGACGCTGCTGAGCCTGCTCCCTCACTCTCAAGTTTCAGGCATCTCTCTCCTCTATGAAACGGAGCCGGTGAACGATGGGGCGAACCCGGGCGACGGCTGGTTCTTGAACGGGGTCGTCCAGCTCGAAACGGACGTGACCCCGCAAAGCCTTCTATCCGTCCTTCGTGAGATCGAGCGGTCGTTGGGGCGCGACGCAGACAACCGCTCCGGTCCCAGGACTATTGACCTCGATATCCTCTTCTACGGCAATCGAGTCATCAACGAACCGGGGTTGACCGTTCCCCACCCACGCCTCCATCAACGGCGGTTCGTATTGGTGCCGCTCAGCGAGCTTGATCCTCTCTTGATCCATCCGGTCATGGGTCACACCGTCAATCAGTTGCTTGCCGGACTCAACGACCCGTCGGAGGTTCGCCTGCTGTTTCCGCAGCCATCCACTCGTTACGGATCACGCCCCGCGTGCAGTCCGCCCCCAAGCTCATGAAAATCATTCGATCTCCTCGCGCGATGACCGCCTGGAGCGATCAGCTCCGCCGTGAAGGCGTGACGATCGGACTTGTGCCCACAATGGGGGCGCTGCATGACGGCCATCGGGCGCTGATCCGCGACATCCGCTTGCGTTGCGACGCCCTCGCAGTGAGTATCTTCGTAAACCCGACTCAGTTCGGACCGAAGGAAGATCTGACGACGTACCCGCGCCAGATCGCGCGAGACCGGATGCTTTGCCGGACCGAAGGCGTCGATGCGTGCTTTGAACCGACCGCTTCAGCCATGTATCCGGAGGGATTCCAGACGACGGTCTCCGTGCCGGACATCGCCAGACGCTGGGAAGGAGCGGCCAGACCTCACCATTTCGGCGGAGTCGCCACGGTTGTCGCAAAACTGTTCGGCATTGTGCGACCGCATCTGACCGCATTCGGGCAAAAGGACTACCAGCAGGCCGCGTTGGTGAGGCAACTCATCGCCGATTTGAACCTTGGGATCGAACTGGACGTTCGACCGACTGTCCGCGAAGAGGATGGACTCGCCATGAGCTCCCGCAATGTCTATCTCTCTCCCGATCAGCGGCGGCGCGCCCCGATTTTGTACCGGGCTTTGTCAGCCGGGCGACAGGCTATCCTGGGAGGCTTGCGGGACGGTGGGAAGGTCAACCGGATCATGAAGCAGATCATGAAACAGGAACCGGTCATCCAAGTGGAGTATCTGGCCGTCTGCGACGTGGCGTCGCTCGAACCGCTCTCTAAGATCGTTCGGTCTGCCGTCTTGCTCGGCGCTGCTCGGATTGGATCAGTGCGGCTGATCGACAATATTACGGTATCGGTCCCGACGAGGAAGCGAAGCTGAACCATCTGCCGGATGCTCAAAAATCCCGTCCAGCAAGGCCGCAACGAGAGAAAGTCCGACGCGTGCGATTTTGGTACGTGGAGGACTGGAGCGATGTGAGAACGACGCTGGAGGGATTTTTCAGCAATCCGGTCAAGCGTTTGGGGCGGGATGGTGGCTCTGGCTCACCAGCAGCCCGAGGACGACCTGACTGAGACGCCGCTTATCAGGCTCGTCGACTTCGAGAAACCGGAGACCGACCGACGTGGGATGTACGGAACAGACCATGGCCGTCTCAATTCGGATCTCTTCGTTCTCCGAGGTCGGCTTGAGCACTAATTCCAAAAACGCGCCCTTGGATAATCCGGTCATCATGAGCGTGCAGCCGTCCATCGAGATGTCGGTGATCCGGTTGGTGAAGGGCAATTGTTTATCGTCGAGCACTTGAGCTTCAATCGAAGCCGGAAGCCGCTTGAACTGGCGCCGGTCAAACGCCTGCGTGCTTTGCCTGGCTCCGGAATAAAAAGCGCGGAATCGATTCGTGCATAACTGGCATCTGAAGGGAAGCATATTGAAGCGGCTCAAGAGACGCTCGACCGTTCCTTCGTTCGACGTCACACGAACGAACGGGGTACCGCAATTTGGACAGTGCAGGGTTTTCATCCCGATCGGCGAACCTCCTCGGCTGCACTCTGATATTCTACCGCCGCGCAGCATTCTGCTCCCTGTCCGGCCAGAATCGGGGCGATGTGGGCGGGAGAATATGTGGCGGGTTTGATCCACTTGCCGTCCTCCCGCTTATAGCCTCCCACCTTGCTCATGTTCGAACGATGGACTTCCCGAAAGACCGGGGCCATATCGATGCCGTAGGACACGGCGGTTCCATAGACGACATAGAGCAGGTCGGCCATTTCTTTGGCGATCGAAGGCAAGTCATCGTTCGCCATGGCTTCTCTGAGTTCATCGAATTCTTCCTGGATCAGGCGGAGGCGCAGCGTCCTTGTGTCGCTATCGATTGGCGTGGGGGCGGGATTGACGACGATATCGAACGTGCGGTGAAATGCTTCCACCATCGCCTGGGGATCGTTCATCGAGCCTTCCTCACTCCTCGTCATGCGGCAACGCCCTGCGGGACACGACTTCGACCGGCCCTAACGGGGGAATGTCCCTATCCGTTGAGACACCGAGTTCTTTGAACCGGCGCGCGGCAGGTAAGATCCTCGTTTCCAACGAGCCGACCGCTTTGTTATAGGCCAGCACGCTCTTGCCCAAGGCCTGTCCGACATCATTCAGATGCTCGGCCAATATTGCCATGCGCTCATACAGGTCCTTGCCCAATCGTCCCGCTTCCTCTGCATGCGCGGTCAGTCGTTCCTGACGCCAGCCGTAGGCGACGGCCCGCAGGAGCGCCATGAGCGTGGTGGGGGTTGCCAAGACGACACCCTGGGCGAACCCGTCTTCGATAAGCCGGGGATCCTGTTCGAGGGCGGCGCCGAGAAACTGTTCGCCGGGGAGAAAGAGGACGACGAACTCAGGCGCCTGCTCGAACTGGCTCCAATAAGCCTTGAGGCTCAGTTGATCCATGCGAGACCGCACTTGCGCGGAGTGGCGCCGGAGACCGTCCAAGCGTTGTTCTTCGCTGGACGCCTCGTGAGCGTCTAAATATCCGGCCAGCACGGTCTTGGCATCGACGATGATCTGGCGTCCGCCGGGAAGCTGCACCACCATGTCGGGACGAAGACGCCCCTCCTCCACCGTTACCGATTCCTGCTCAACAAAGTCGCAGTGCGCCACCATACCGGCCAATTCCGCGACTCGCTTGAGCGTGATTTCCCCCCAGCGACCGCGTATCGCCGGAGCGCGCAGGGCGTTCACCAAATTGCCGGTTTCCTGCTGCAATCGCTGCTGCGATTCTGCGAGCGATTTTAAGTGTTGGTCGAGCCCTCCGTAGGCGGCCTGCCGGGATTGCTCCAGGTGGCGCAATTGTTCGTCATATCGATGCAGCGATTCCGTCAACGGCTTGACCAACTCATCGATGGCCTGCTGTCGTTGAGCGAGATCCCCCTTGGCTTCCGCCTGGAGCGTCTGAAACGACGTCTTGGCCAGGTTGAGGAAGGCTTCGCTATTCTGCTTGAGCGCCTCCCCGGAAAGGGCCCGGAAGGCCTCGGCCAGCTCCTGGCGCGCCTTTGCAAGAAGCGCCTTCTGCTCCTCAGCGTGCTTCACCGTCTCGGCCGCCTGCGTTTCCGCTACCGCGCAGGATCGTGACAGGTCGTACACTTCTTGTCCGAGACGATCACGTTCGCCGCGCGAATTGTCGAGTTGGCGACGGAGTTCCTCTGCCAAGGTCTCGGCGTGCTGGGCGCGCTCTCCCGCCGTAAACAGTTGCGTATGGAATCGTGTGCGGAGCCTTATTGCGACTGAAAATCCGACGATAACGGCCCCGAGAAGGATGCCGGCAAGGAGACCCAGACTAAAAGCGGTGCTCTCAATCATCGATCGTGATCCGTGCCATCACAATGAACATGATTCGATCACATGTCGGGTGTAACTGGAATGAAGAGAGGAACTTTTTTGGAGAGTACGTAATTTTTCTGAAAAGGTCAAGCACATTGGTCTAGAGTCGTTCGGCTCTAGGAGTTTTTGGTCGGGAGCCGTCAGTTTCCCGAAGTACTTCCTCTGCGCACTTCTCCGGAACCGGCATCCAACTGTATCTGTTCGCCGTCCTTCAATAGACTCATGACCTGATGGACATTGGCCACAGCCGGCAACCCATACTCCCGCGCGATGATGGCCCCATGCGACAAGGTTCCTCCCATCTCGACCACTATCCCCGCTGCAACCACGAAGAGCGGCGCCATGCCGGGATCAATGACCGGAGCTACAATGATGTCGCCTGCCCGGATTTTCCCCCAGTCGGTCGTCGATCGAACCAGGCGCGCCGGACCGACAGCCTTGCCGGCGCTGATGGGAATGCCGCGAAGTTGGCCATCGAATCGGCGAAGGGTCGACTTTTCCCCATGGCGAGTCGCTTCGCTCCAGTCTCTGATCGTGTCGGGAACTTTCTCGCTCAGCCAACGGTCTCGTTCGCTCCTCCGGGCCTGCACCAACCCCCGCCAGTCATGCTCGACACTGGAGAGCAGAGAGGCTCTCTCCGCCAAGGTGAGATAGAAGACGTCCTCCCGCGATTGAAATATGCCGCGCTCGACCAGGCGCTCACCGAAACACAACAACAGGTTCCTCGCCGCCGTCGAGTAATACATCAGGTGATGCCGGTTCGCTTCACGAAGCGCGAAAAATCGGCAGAGCCTCCGGTACCACCAGCGAAAGACCAACCAGCGATCGAGCCGCCAACCGAATCGACTTCTGATGGAAGTCAAGGCGACGGCCCGCGTCGCCCGTTGCCGATTCAGAATCTCGTCCGGACGGGAGGCGGGCCCGCGCAGCTGAGCTCGTATGACATCGAGTAACGTATCGGGTTGATCGGAAAACCGCGGAGACATGATATCGGACTCGCCGGCTCCTCGGTGGCCGAAATCCTCCAAATATCGATCGAACGAGGCAAGAAACTCAGCGCGCGGCGCAAGCCGCCGCAGCGCCGCCAGGTCCCATCCCTCCGACAGCAAGCCATGAAACACCATGTCATCCTGTCGCGCAATTTGAGCCACATCGGCCAATTGTAGGATCTGCTGTGCGCTGACGACGGTCCCTTCTCCTTGTAACGCCGAGTTGAGCAGGCTTCTCCAGTCCGCGCCGAGCCAACGAGGGAGGAGGAGACTGAAGGTTTGCAGACATTGTCCCACTCCTCCGGCGATACCAAACGTCACCTCGCGGCGGTCAAGCCAGCGCCCGAGCTCATCGAGGTGCTTTCCAAGCTCGTCGAGTGGCCAATGCCGGATTCTGTCCGGATGATAGGTGGAAGCCAGTTGCTTCATCTCCGTGAACCAGAGGGGCCCCGACTTCGTGACCCGTCTCATTTCGCGCAGCAGCAGCCAGCCTGCGCGGAAGTACGCGGGCCATCCGAGCCTGGCGAACGACGGTTTCGTGCGCAGCGGCTCTCCGCCCATTTGCTCGACGTTCAACGACGGCTCTCCGCCGAGCTGCCCGACGAGACTATGGAACAGCGTCACATTGATGTACGGCCGTCCATAGAGAGTCCGGACCGAATCGAGCCCCTCGGGAATCCGGCACCCCAACCGTCGATAGTGGTCGATGATATAGGCCTGCATGAAATATTCGAGAAACGACAGGCCCAAGGGACTCGGGACCTCCGGCATCGTTTCCTTAAAATTGGCCCGCGACCATTCGCACCCATCGTTCGTCAGATCCGAGGAAGCCCGAATTGCCGTAATCGGCCTGGCCTGGAGCACCCACAGCTGTTGCGCGTCGAGGGCCCACTCGATATCGACCGGATAGCGAAAGGTCTGCTCAATCCGTTTTGTCAGGCGCGCCAGTGCCATCACCTGATCGTCCGTGAGCGAGGGCTGACTTCGTCCTTCCTCGCTGATCGGTTCGGTGCGCAGTCCCTCTTCAGCGACCGACAACCTCTCCGACTTTTCCGCGATCATACGCGCGATGATGCTTCCCGCCTCTCCCCGGTCGTTCGTCTCCACGACATACTGGTCCGGCGTGACGCGCCCCTCGACAAGAGGCGCTGCCAAGCCCGGCACTGCATCGATAACGATCTGGCTGAATCTTCCCGTGACAGGATGAATCGAATAGGCGACACCGGCGGCGGAGACATTCAGCATCGGCTGGATCACGACAGCCATGGCAGGAACATCGGCCGGCTGAGGCGCCTGCAGCGCATATTGCAGCACCCGCTCCTCCCAGACCGATGCCCAAAGGGCTCTAACAGCTCTCTCGAGGTCTGAAGACGCGACGCCGAGATGCGTCCGGTACATGCCGGCAAAGCTGGCCCGTCCTGTATCTTCGTTTGTCGCAGAAGACCGGACGGCCCATCGCCCCTGCGAGGCAACCGAGAACTCGGCGATCAGATCCAGACATTGCGTCGTGAGCCGCGAGACATCCGACTTCCCAATCAGTGTCCGACATTCCTCCAGCGCATTTGTCCGCTCCGGCCCGGCTGCCCGGCTGACCATGCGCCAGCGATCGTTCACCGAGAAGCCCCGCTCTTGAAGGCTCTGCCGATAGGCCTCCGCCGTGACGCAGACCCCGGGAGGAACGGGAAATCCACCGGCAAGAAGGCGGGCCAGCCCGGCGGCCTTTCCTCCGACAAGCGTCGGATCCATGCAGTCCTGCAATGGAAGAATCAGCGGAACAGACATGAAGGGGATAGTAGCTAGAGCATGAGGAGAAGGTAAAGGTCGTTTACGTTCGTCCCGGTCGGTCCTGTCTTGATGTGGGCGCGAAGTTTCTTCAGGGCAGGATAGGTGTTGTTCTTCTTCAGCGCGGCGTCGAGATCGACTCCCATCTGCTTCGCGCGGCTCAGCGTCCCGCCGTCTACAACTGCCCCAGCGACGTCGGTGGGGCCGTCGGTGCCGTCTGTTCCGACAGCTGCAACCCAGACATGCCTCATGCCGGCGATGACCTTGGCAGCGGCAACGGCGAATTCCTGCGCGCGCCCTCCCCTTCCCTTTCCTCTCACCGTCACAGTCGTCTCTCCCCCTGCAACAATGCAGCAGGGTCTGCGCGCCGGTTTGCCTCGCCGCAAAATGCCTGCAGCCATCGCTCCAAGTCGTGCCCCTGCCGGACCGGCCTCGCCGGTCAACGTCGTCGAATGGACAACGGTCATCAGGCCGGCCTCACGAGCGGCGCGCGCGGTCGCAGCAACGGCGAGCGCACCGTTTCCGATCACGTGATGATGCGCCCGACGGAACAGCGCGGCGCCCGGTTTCGGCGTTTCGCCGACAAGTCGGCGCAAGCCACCGCTAAGGTGCCTTCGAATTCCGCTCGGCAGCCCGGCCCACAAACGATACCGCTTCAAACATTCGATGGCTTCCGCATAGGTGGTCGGATCGGGAACCGTGGGCCCCGATGCGATGGAACTGACGTCGTCGCCCAGCACATCCGACAGGATCAGTGTCACGATCGTGGCGTCCGTTGACTCGGCGAGGCGGCCTCCTTTGAGCGCCGACAGATGCTTGCGAACTGTATTGATCTCACGGATGCTCGCTCCGCTCTTGAGCAACCGCTGCGTGACTCGTAGCTTGTCATGGAGGCTGATGCCCGGGGCCGGCGCAGGCATCAGGCTGGAGGCGCCACCAGAAAGCAGGACGATCAGGAGATCGCGTTTGGAGAGTGAAGAAGCCACCCTCATCAACCGGCGGGCGGCATAGAGGCCTGCCCGATCAGGAAGAGGATGACCGGCCTCTGCCACGACGACACGTTTGGTCGGGACGGCGTGTCCGTATTTCACAATCACGAACCCGCTCTGCAAGCGGCTCCCGAGAAGCGGCTCCAGAGCGCACGCCATGGAGGCCGTCGCCTTTCCCGCGCCGATGACGACGATTCGTTCATAGCGACGCAGATCATACCGGCGAGTGCCGATTACCAGCACATCGCCCTGTTTCCGGACGGCTCGGCGCAGGGCAGCACCGGCCTGCACGGCATCCAGCGCCCGCCCGATCAGTTTCTTCAACAGAGGACTGGCAGGAGAGGCGGGAAGCTGAATCGCCATGAGCGACTATTATTTACGGGTTCTTGTCCTGTTTGAAACACCGGCTGGGGCAGCTCTGGCGCGGCACACGAATCTGGTAGGTCCCGTGGGGGAGAACATCCTTCTTGAACTCGGGATTCAGCATCTTCAGCTCCAAGTAATAGGTCCCGAACTCTTCGGCGATCGAGGCGAGCGCCCGCTGGGAATCTTTGACGTTGACGGTGACCGTTTCGGTCTCCAGGGGGATGTAGAGATCTTTCTTGCTCAAGCCAAGATATTTTTCGGGCTGCGAGTAAATTTCCTTGGCGGCAATGATCCTCGGAACGTAACGCATGGTTTCGCGTGGGCCATGCATCCTCCAATAATCGGTGATCTTCTGCTCCTTGAGCAGCTTACGGATTCGCTCCTCTCCCGCGTTGTACGAGGCCATAGCCAGGAACCAGTCATTCTGCTGGAAGTCTTTCAGATACTTGAGATACTTTACGGCAGCTTCGGTCGACATTTCCAAGTTCCTTCGTTCGTCGCGAACCGAATCGCTCTTGAGCCGGTACCGCCGGCCGGTCGAAGGAATGAACTGCCAGGGACCGGAAGCTTTGGCCTTGGAATAGGCGGCCGCGATGCATTTGCTCTCGACGAGCAGCATGTACTTGAGATCGTCCGGCAGACCGGCCTCGGCCAGTTGCTTTTCGGCGGGCGGGAAACAGCGCCCGGTCCGTTTGGCCAGGATAATGCTCTCTCCCTGGTCTTCCAGGAATTGATAAAACTCGTATTCGATTCGTTCACGAACCTGCCAGTTGTCCAACGGAATCGTCTGTCCGGCAAAGGTGAGCTTGTCAGGCAGCTTGAACGAACTGAGGAAGAACCGCTCTCCATCCCGCTTGATTTCCGGAAGGATGACCAGTCGATCCTCCGGTTCATTTTGACCTTCCGTAGGATCGATCAGGACCAGATCCCGCTCGGCGTCTCCGTTCGTGCCGGGACGAACCGCTCCGTCCTTCGACTGCGACTGATCGGGTTCGGGTTGAGCCCCGATGGAAATCGGGGACGCGATGGCCATGACGACGGTCACGAGGAGAATGACACAACGGAGCAGAGCTGGCATACCCTTTGTCCCTCCGAATTGCATGACGCCTCACCAATCAAAGAGTCATGCTAGCAGTAAGCAACCTGTGCGGCAAGCAGGTTCGAATTTTAGCAGAGTCGCCCGCGAAGAGGATGCTCCCACGCGCTGGAATCGTAACGGAACTGCCTGGTAGACTGCGCCGCTCTATGCGTTCCCTCGACGTGCTCAACGATCAAATTTCCAGCTGCACGGCCTGTCCGCGCCTTGTCGCCTATCGGCAGGCGATCGCCACGAAAAAGCGGAAACAGTTTCGCGACTGGACGTACTGGGGTCGCCCCGTTCCGGGATTCGGGGATCCGGACGCGCGCCTTTATGTCCTGGGATTGGCGCCAGCCGCTCACGGAGGGAACAGAACCGGCCGTGTCTTTACCGGAGACCGCAGCGGAGACTGGTTGTACGAAGCCCTGCATGGTTACGGCTTCGCGAATCAAGCCCTCTCGCAACATCGAAACGATGGACTTAAATTGTCGGATTGTTATATCGGCGCCACCGTGCGCTGCGCCCCTCCCGGCAATAAACCGGCGCCGGAAGAATTCGAGGCCTGCCGTCCTTTTATCCGCGAGGAGCTCCGCCTGTTGCGGGGAATGAAGGTCGTCGTGACGCTCGGGAAAATTGCGTTCGATCATTACCTGAAGGCCTGCCGGGAAGAAGGGCATCGGCTTCCTTCTCCTCTTCCGATCTTCGGCCATGGAACGGTATACCGGCTACCCTGGGAGATCACCCTGATAGGGTCCTATCATCCCAGTCAGCAGAACACGTTTACGGGCCGGCTCACCAGGCCCATGTTCCATGCCGTTTTCAGGAGAGCAAGGACCTGCTTGAGCCGCTGAAGCGGCCATGGGTCGCTGGGCATTTCGACCTGCGGATGACCGATGACGGCTGACCAATGACCAGATTACTTCTTGTTCTGCGAGTCCCAATCCGCGAGAAACTTCTTCAGACCGACGTCGGTTAGCGGATGTTTGACCATCTGCTGGAAGATCGCAAAGGGCATTGTGCAGATGTGTCCGCCGGCCAGCGCCGCTTCGACGACATGTTGCGGATGCCGCACACTGGCCACCAGCACATAGGTCTTGAAATCATAGTTCTTGTAGATCGTCACGATCTGCCGGATCAGTTCCATCCCGTTCGAACTGATATCGTCCAGCCGCCCAATGAACGGCGACACGCACCAGGCACCGGCCTTGGCGGCGAGCAGGGCCTGAGTCGGAGAGAAGCAGAGGGTGACGTTGACTCGGATGCCTTCGGCCGCAAGGCGTTTGGTGGCCTTGAGCCCTTCCGCGATAAGCGGGACCTTCACGACGATGTTCTTGTGAATCTTGGCAAGTTCCTTTCCTTCCTTGACCATCGCGTCCGCTTCGAGGCTGACGACCTCGGCGCTGATCGGTCCGTCCACAATGTTGCAGATCTCGACCAGCACTTCGCGAAACACACGGCCTTCCTTTGCCACGAGCGAGGGGTTCGTGGTCACTCCGTCCAATAGGCCGAGGCTGGCCGCTTCCTGAATCTCCTTCACGCTGGCGGTATCAAGATAGAATTTCATGGCCTGATCCTTTCATGTCATGTTCGGGAACAGCGTTCTGCTCCGGCTGCCGTTTGATCTATTGTATGGAGAACTCATCCCTCATCGCAACAGAACCGTGCGGTTTGACAGGTCGGCGGTCGGCGGTTACAATCCGCCCCGTCATCCAGTAGCGGCGATTTGCGTTGACCGGTCATCATGGTCATCGAGGAGATCTGATATGCGACGCTCGATCTGGCTTTTGTCTCTCTGTTTTGCTCTTTCCGCCTGCGGCGGCGACAATCCCTATCTCGAAGCCTCGCTCAAACCGGCGGAGATGCAGGGGAAGGACAAGGCCTGGTTTGAAAAGAATTGGGGCACGCCGGATGGAAAGTCGCCGCGCTTCTTCGGCGGCGAGACCTGGACTTATTATCGCATCGCCGGCGGAAAAACCAGCGCCCCTCTCTTCAATTTTACTCCCAATCAGTGTCAGATCACGCTGAAGTTCGATAAGGAAGAGAAACTCTCCGACTACAGCTACTCCGGCTGCTAGCCACCCATTTGCTTCTGGAATTTGTCCGCGCAGGCCCTTCCGCAGAAGCAGTAGGTCTGTCCGCCGATCACTTCCGTCACGGCTGCCCCCCGAGGAACAAAGACGCGGCAGACAGGATCTTGCACCATCTGATTCTTATCGATCGGAACCCGGTCGTCCCCTACCCGCCCCTTAAACTCGCGTAACGCGCTCCGGATCAGAAAATAGAGGACGGTCAGGAGGATGAGAACGAAGATAATTCTATACATAGTAGGAGAGTCGGCTCGATGCCACAATCCTATGGGACAGGGCAGACCCTGTCAAGAATTGCAGGGCAAGGTTTCACGTAACGCTCCGGCAGTCTTGTTGGACAACTTCCATAGCTCGAAGGGCCTAGATTCTGATCGGTCTCCAGGACTTAATCCCCCGATAAGCCCAGTACTTCTGATGGATATGCATCCATTTTCTGGGATGTTAGAGTGCGCCCATGAAGACATGCGACAAATGCCGCGGAACAATGTTGCCGGAGCGGGCAGTGGATTTGGACGCCGGGCTTGCGATCACCGTATTCGCCTGTTTGAACTGTGGTCGTCGGAAGGCCGCGGACCAGGAACCTCGTCCCCTTACTGCAAGACATTGACCGCGCGATGACGGAGCCGGAAACGCGCGCCTCACGACGAGCATAAGCGGCGAAAGCTGCTTATCGCGGACATCCGACCGACCCCCTGAAGACTCCTGAGTCTGCCTCTGAATCGACGTGCTCCGCCCGGTTACATTCATTTCAAATTGAGTACGTCCATCATGTCGTAAAGTCCGGGAGGCTGCCGAACGGCCCAACGCGCAGCCCGCAATGCCCCTCTGGCAAAGGTATCCCTGCTGCTGGCCCGGTGCGTAACCTCGATTCGTTCACCCATTCCTCCGAACAGGATGGTATGGTCTCCCACAATGTCTCCTGCGCGAATCGTTTGAATGCCGATCTCGGTTTTCTTTCGCTCCCCGATCAAGCCTTTTCGCTCGAACACGCCGACCTGATTGAGGTCCCTGTTGACCGCCCGCGCCAAGACCTCCGCAATTTTCAACGCGGTCCCGCTCGGCGCATCTTTTTTCAACCGATGATGTGCCTCGATCACCTCGATGTCATATTCGTCCCCGAGCGTTTTTGCCATCTCAGCGATGACTTTATAGATCAAATTGATGCCCACGCTCATGTTCGGCGAGAATACACAGGGAACCTGGCGGGCCAGGGTTTTTAACTCGTCGAGTTCCGGTGACGAGAATCCTGTCGTCCCGATCACCATGGCCCTCCGGTGCTGAGCCGCCGCGCGGAGATGGTGCAGCGTGGCTTCAGGAGCGGAGAAATCAATCACCACCTCGCCCCGTTCCAGAAGCGCGGAGAGATCGTCCGAAATCCTCACACCTGTGCGACCGCAACCGGCAATTTCACCCGCATCTTCTCCGAGCGCGTGGTGCCCCTTGCCTTCGACCGCTCCCGCCAGCGTGAGCGCCGTAGATTCTTGAATGAGCGCGATCAGCCGGCAGCCCATCCGGCCCGCAGCCCCCGCGACAATGACCTTGATCATAGAGAAACGAACTCGCTTTGGCAGTCGCTAGATCAGTCCCGCGTCCTTTAAGACACGGGTGAGTTGCGATTTACTTTCCGTTCCCATAGGACAAAGCGGCAGGCGCAATTCCGGATCGATCCTGCCCATCATGCCCAGCGCTTCTTTGACGGGAATCGGGTTGGTTTCATAAAACAGGGCGGCGAACAACGGGGACAGCTTGAAATGGATCTGCCGCGACTCCTCAACCAGGCCTGCCAGGAACGATTTGACCAGCCGGGCCATCTCTTTGGGCACGACATTGGCGGCGACGGTGATGACCCCCCTTGCCCCGACGGCCATCATCGGGAGCGTGAGAGAATCGTCGCCGGCAAGAACGGTGATGCGTTCACCGCAATTCTGCGCGATCTCAGAAGCCTGCTGAACCGACCCGCTCCCTTCTTTGATTCCGACGATATTCTTCAGCCCGCAGAGGCGCGCCACCGTGGCCGGCAGCATATTGACACCGGTTCGCCCGGGAATGTTGTACAGCACCTGCGGCAGATCGACGGCCTCGGCTATGGCTTTGTAATGTCGATACAACCCTTCCTGAGTCGGCTTATTGTAGTAGGGCGTAATGAGGAGAGCTCCGTCCACGCCGGCCTCCTTCGCATGCCTGGTCAGCGAAATGGCTTCTTCGGTGCTGTTGGAGCCTGCGCCCGCGACGACCGGTACCCGCCGGTTCACGACCTCAACCGCCAGCTTGACGACCCGGTGATGTTCCTCATGTGAAAGGGTGGCCGATTCTCCGGTCGTGCCGCAGGGTACGATCCCGTTTGTCCCGTTAGCGATTTGCCACTCGATCAAGTCGCCGAAGGCCCGCTCGTCCAGCTTGCCGCTCCTGAACGGGGTAACGATGGCGACTAGTGAACCGGTAAACATGGAGACTCCTCTAGCAGGATGCGCGCTCCTCCGGCTACCCCAGAAACGCCGGAACTGTTTCGCCCCTCACGAGATCGTCGTACGTCTCTCTGGTGCGGATCACATGGACCTCCGCATCTCTTACAAGCACCTCCGGCACACGAGGTCTCGAGTTATAGTTCGAAGCCATGACGAATCCGTAGGCGCCCGCGCTCATCACGGCCAGAAGGTCGCCCGGCCTGACCTCCGGCAATGTGCGATCCTTCGCCAGAAAATCACCGGATTCGCACACCGGTCCAACGACATCCACTGCATGCTTCGGCCGGTGCAACAGCGACTCGGACACGGGCCGGATTTCATGATACGCGCTGTAGAGGCTCGGCCTGATCAAGTCGTTCATGCCCGCATCGACAATGATGAACCGCTTGGCCTCTCCGTCTTTCTGATACAACGCTCTGGTAACCAAAATGCCGGCGTTGCCGACGATGACACGCCCCGGTTCCATGACCAGCGTCAGGTTGAGGTCTTTCACGAGCGGGGATATCGCCTCCGCCAACTCTTGAGGTAGCGGCGGTTTTTCATCAGAGTAGGTGATGCCGAGACCGCCTCCGATATTCAAGTACCGGATCATGATCCCCTGTCCCTTCAGGGACTCGACCAGCGAGACGACTTTCTTCAGCGCTTCGATAAACGGCGTGACCTCCGTCAGTTGCGAGCCGATATGCGCATGAACCCCCACCACTTCGATATGGCCGAGCGAGGAGGCCAGTTTATACTCTTCCAGCGCACGATCCGCCGCGATGCCGAACTTGCTCTTCTTGAGGCCGGTCGAAATGTAGGGATGGGTCTTCGGATCGATGTCGGGATTGATCCGCAATGCCACCCGGGCTTTCGTTCCGAGCGATCCCGCCACGTCGTTGATGGCGCGCAGTTCCGCCGACGATTCGACGTTGAACATCAAAATATCCGCCTTCAAGGCGTCGCGAATCTCGTCGGAGTTCTTGCCGACTCCCGCAAAGACGATCTTCGAGGAAGGTACGCCGGCCCTGAGCGCCCGAAACAATTCTCCTCCTGAAACGATGTCGACGCCGCTGCCTTCTTTCGCCATGAGGCGCAGGATCGCCAGGTTCGAATTCGCCTTCATCGCGAAGGCCACGATGTGCGGAATGTTCTTGAACGCGCCGTCGTACGCCCTGAAATGACGGGTCAGCGTCGCGTGACTGTAGATATAACAGGGCGTGCCGACCTCCTTGGCAATCTGACTGACCGGCACCTGCTCGCAGTACAGCTCGCCCTGACGGTATTCAAAACTATGCATCCTGGAGATCCTCACTGAGGATTTCGAGGCCGGCCAACGAGAACCCCTGCAGCGCGGTCTCAAACGCATCCTTAAACTTGCGATACCGGACTTTCACATTCGGGACGGCAGCCTTGATCGCCTCCGCGTCCACCAAGGCCTTCAAGGCGTCCGGCGCCGCGAGCTTGAGATGCTCGAAGTTGACGATGATGTCCATCCGTGCTTTTTCAGCCGCCTCTTTCATACGGCAGATCAGTTCCTCGGCATTGAGGCGGTCGAGCGTTCCTTCGAGATCCATGAACAGCGCCGCAAACTTGTCGTGCCGCTTCACCTTGATGTTCAGCGCCAGATTTTCGGCGGAGAGCGCCTTAGGATCGAGACGCTGCTTGAGGGCATGTAAGGCGCTGGGAATCAACTGATCCGTGTCAAGCACGGGTAGTTTCGCCTGCAGGTTCTTCAGAACCGCCGCCAGAGGCGAGAGCGTCCCCTGCGGACAGCTCCGCTTGACCAGTTTTCTGAACTCGCGATTCATTTCCCATCTGGCGATCAACCGCTGTTTTGTGCCGGACAGCCGGTGCCAAATATTCGGCAACGAATAGAACTGATGGTTGGCCCAATGGAATCCTTCCTGCAGCTGCTCCGGCGTCATGCGGCTCGGCTGGAAGACGACGTGCTTGCCGTCGTACTTGGACCAGTCCCGGTCGAAGATGCGGCCCGCGTTGTTATAACGGTCGTACAGCGCAGTCCCCGGAAGCGGCGTCAGGATATTGAAGTAGGCCAGCTCCACCTGATTTTTCGTCAGGAACTCGACGGCCCGCTCAAAGACCGCCTCGTCGTCGTTATCGAAGCCGAAGACGATGCCGGGATTGACCATGATCCCGTAATCGTGGAACATCTTGATCTCTTGCGAGAATTTCTTGACGCGATTGAACGGCTTATTCGTTTCATCGAGACAATCTTCGTCGAGCGATTCCATTCCGACGAATACGGATACACAACCGCTTTCCGCCGCCAGCTTGACCATTTCCTCATCATCTCCCAAGAACAACGTCGACTGGCAGCCCCATTTGATTTTGAGAGGCTTTAAGGCGGTCCAGAGTTCCCGGCAATAGGCGCGGTTGCTGTTGTGCAGATCGTCGACGAAGGCCACAATACTGCCGTCCTCAATGCCGACACGGATCCGCAACCCGAGAATGAAGGCTTTCCAGAGCGGTTCGTCCCTCAACCGCTCGACCAATTCCCCGCGAATCCACCGTTGCACATTTTGGAGTTCTGTCACGACTTCTTCGACCGGCCGCCGACGGGTCGTCTTGCCGTTGAAGGGCGACACGCTGCAGAATTCACAATCGAAGTGGCAGCCTCTGGTCGTAAAACTGCACTGCCGCGTCATGTAGGAATCGGGGCTCAGCAATTCGACCCGCGGACTCTTGTACCCTTCGAGGATGGGAAACGAGGTCATCTTATACATGCGCTGCATGGCCCCTGCTTCATAATCGGCCACCAATTGCGGCCAGAGATCTTCGGCCTCTCCGCACACAATCGCATCCGCATGTTGCAGGGCTTCATCAGGGCAGTAGGTCGGATGTACACCCCCCATCACGATGGTTCTTCCGCGCTTGCGAAACTCCTTTGCGATCTCATAGGCCCTCGGCGCGTAGCAGGTCATGATCGAGAGCCCGACCATGTCGCAGGGATAGTCGAAATCGATGTCCTCGACCGCCTCGTCGACCAGATCGACGTCCCAATGATCCGGCGTGTAGGCCGCGATCGTCGGCAAGCTCAGCTTGGGAAACCAGACCGCCCGCCGCTCGGACGCGGTCAGATGGTACTGGCTGTTTCGCGGATAGGGATCCACCAACAACAGCCGCTTGCCTCCGGCATGCCGGGGCGGCGGAGCTTGTCTCATCGGTTGAATCAATTGCATCAGTCCCTCCTGCAGTTCAGCGTCATGGTGATCGACTTACCGGGTGCCCACCGGCCGAAAGGGCGGCAGATTCACGTCCTGACCCTGCATGGCAGGATCCGAATCAGTGCCTTCCACCGGTACCGCCGCTTCACGTTGCTGCGCCTCAATAGCGTCAATAGCGTCGCGTTTCTTCTGCTGTTCGATCGTCACCGCCACCCCGACATTTTCCGGCGGAACCGGTGGCCCTACTGTTCCGCAGGAGACCGACAGCGCCGCCGCGAGAGCGACGATCCATCGCTTCATGACAGGGACCGTTCCAGTTCCTTGATGCGTTGCTCGACTCGTCCCCGGGCCGTCCCTCCGACCTGTCCCTTTCGATCGATCGCAGACGAAACGGACAAACGCGCGAAGACCCCTTTCTCAATGCGATCAGAGAAGGCCCGCAACTCTTCCAGCGAGAAATCTGTCAACTCGCGATTCTTTTCGAGACCAGCCCGCACGATACGTCCGGTCACCGCGTGGGCCTCGCGAAACGGCACGCCTCGCGTGACCAGATAGTCGGCCAATTCCGTCGCGAGTAAACCTCCGCCTTGGACGGCCTGCTTCAATGCGTCCCGATTGATTTTCAACCGGCGCATCAGCTCGGTCATGACCCGAATCGAGGCCGAGAGGGTATCGAGCGCGTCGAAGAGCGCCGGCTTGTCCTCTTGTAAGTCCCTATTATAGCTCAGCGGCAAGGCTTTCAGGGTGGTCAGCAAATTCATCAGGTGGCCGTAGACACGGCCGGTCTTCCCACGGATGAGTTCGGGTACGTCCGGATTCTTCTTCTGGGGCATCATGCTGCTGCCGGTGCAAAAGGCGTCCGGGAGATCCACAAACTGAAACTCCTGTGACGACCAGACGATCAACTCCTCACTTAACCGAGAGAGATGCATCATCGCGATCGACAGGGCCGCCGCCACTTCGATCATGAAGTCACGATCGGAGACCGTATCAAGGCTGTTCGTGGTCACAGCGGGAAATCCCAAGAGTCCGGCCGTGTACCGGCGATCGACCGGATAGTTGGTGCCGGCCAGGGCCCCGCACCCCAACGGCATGACATTGAGCCGGACATAGGCATCGTGCAACCGGCCCTTGTCCCGCTCGACCATGTCGACATAAGCCAAGAGATGATGAGCGAGCAGCACCGGTTGCGCGCGTTGCAGATGCGTGTACCCGGGCATGGCGACGGTGCGATGAATCTTCGCCTTCGCCACCAACACCCGTTGAAATTCCCGCAGCTGGTCCTGCAATCGGCTCAATCGGCTGCGAAGATACAAGCGGACGTCCAGCGCCACCTGATCGTTCCTGCTGCGACCCGTGTGCAATTTGCCGCCGACCGGTCCGATCAGCTCCGTCAGTCGCCGCTCAATGGCCATGTGGATGTCTTCGTCATGGGGCATAAATCGGAATCGTCCCCGATCCAATTCCGCCCGAACGGCTTCCAATCCGCGCACGATGGTCCTGGTTTCCGTCGGACTCAAGACGCGGGCCTTCTCCAATGTTTTGCAATGGGCGATGCTGCCCTGCACGTCTTCTGCATAGAGTCGGCGATCGACGGTCACCGACTCGGTAAAGGCTTCGACCAGCCGGTTCGTCCTTTCCCGAAATCTTCCATCCCAGGCCTTCCCGACGGTCGCGGCCGTCCGGCTGCGGCGCTTTCTCTTCGCCATCAGGGGGAGGCCCTCTTCCGTTGCGCTCGGATTTTCAGACGTAAGGCGTTCAGGCGGATAAAGCCCTCGGCGTCCTTCTGATCGTAGACTTCATCTTCTTCAAAGGTCGCGATGTCCAGCCGATAGAGGGAGTTCTTCGACCTGCGTCCGACCAGCGCGCAGCTGCCTTTATAGAGTTTCACGCGCGCCGTACCTGTAACATCCTTCTGCGCTTCATCGATTGCCGTCTGGATCATCTCGCGCTCCGGGCTGAACCAATAGCCGTTATAGATCAAATCCGCGAATCGCGGGATCAAACTATCCCTGAAGTGGAGAACCTCGCGATCCATCGTCAATGACTCAAGCCCCCGATGAGCGACATGGAGAATAGTCCCGCCGGGCGTTTCGTACACCCCTCGTGACTTCATTCCGACGTAGCGGTTCTCCACGAGATCGACGCGTCCGATCCCGTGCGCGCCGCCCAATTTATTGAGATGGGCCAGCAATGTCGCCGCACTCATCTTTTTCCCGTCAACCGCGACAGGATTACCCTCTTCATAGTCGATTTCGACTTCGAGCGGCTTATTGGGAGCCTGTTCCGGCGATACCGTCATCTGGAAGATCTCATCCGGCGGAGCCTCCCAAGGGTCCTCGAGGATCCCCCCTTCGTAACTCACATGGAACAGGTTCAGATCCATGCTGTACGGCTTTGCTTTGGTCGCCGTGACGGGAATCCCGTGGCGGTCGGCGTACTCAATCAATTCGCGCCGGGAACGCATCGTCCATTCTCTCCACGGGGCGATGATCTTGAGCTTAGGCGCGAGCGCCGTATAGGTCAGTTCGAAGCGGACTTGATCGTTCCCCTTTCCGGTTGCGCCGTGCGAGACCGCCTCGGCCCCTTCCTTGAGCGCGATTTCAGCCTGCCGACGGGCGATCAACGGGCGAGCGATCGACGTACCCAGCAGATAACTGCCCTCATACATCGCATTGCCCCGCAACATGGGGAACACATAGTCTTTCACAAAGGTTTCTCGCAGATCTTCAACGTAGACCTTCTTGACGCCGAGAGCCTGCGCCTTGGCCTTGATCGCCTTAAGATCCTCACCCTGACCCAGATCCGCGCAAAATGCGATAACCTCGGCCTCATAGGTTTCTTGCAACCATTTCAAAATCACCGAGGTGTCGAGCCCGCCGGAGTAGGCCAGGACGACTTTCTTGATCGCACGACTCATGGTGGTGTCCGGTTCCTGTTGCCCAGCAGTTTTGTCAAGATGGCCTTTTGCATGTGCAGCCGATTCTCGGCCTGATCAATGATCACCGACTGCGGACCGTCGAGTACCTCGGCCGTGATCTCTTCGCCTCGATGCGCCGGCAGACAGTGCATGACGATCGCGTCCGGTCTGGCTCGGCTGACAAGGCGGCTATTGACCTGGTATGGCCCCAACACTTTGAGCCGTCGCGCCTGTTCCCGCTCGCGTCCCATACTGATCCACACATCCGCATAAATCACGTCCGCTTCCTTCACCGCCACCTGAGGGTCATGGCCCAGCTCGATCACGGCCCCCGTCTTCGCCGCCTCCAACCTGGCCAGATCCACGACATGCTGATCCGGCTGATACCCGGACGGGCAACCGAGCGCTATGGTCATTCCCATTTTCGCCGCCGCCTCGATAAGAGAATTCGCCACGTTGTTTCCATCGCCGACATAGGCGATCTTGACGCCTTTCAACCGCCCTTTCTTTTCACGGATCGTCAGCAGGTCCGACAGGGCCTGGCAGGGGTGGCTCAGGTCGGTCAATCCGTTTATGACCGGCATCGTCGCCTCGGCAGCCCACTCCTCGACCGTCGCATGGTCATAGGTGCGGATGACGATGCCGTCGAGATATCGCGAGAGCACGCGCGCCGTATCGGCTACGCTCTCTCCCCGGGACAATTGAATGTCTCCCATGGGCAGGACAAGAGCGTGGCCGCCCAACTGGTTCATGCCCGCTTCGAAAGACACTCTGGTCCGCGTCGAGGGCTTCTGGAACAGCAATCCCAGGGTTTTCCCTTGAAGCAAGGGATGAGGGATTCCGCGACGTTGCTTGTCCTTCAGGCGAGCCGCCAGCGTCAGAAGGCTTTCGATCTCGCCGCGTGAGATCGCCGCCACATCCAGCAGATCTTTCCCCAATCCCGCCTTGTGTCGAGCTCGAGCTTTCATCGGATCACCGCGCGGTCAATGAGCCGGCGACTCAATGGCATGCCGGTTGAAAATCTGAGACAGCACATCGAGCAACCGATCGATTTCGCGTTGAGTCACGATCAGGGGCGGTACGAATCGCAGAATCCGTTCCGACGTCGCGTTGATCAACAGACCACGCTTCAGGCAGTCGCTCACGACGTTTTTCGCGTCCATCTCCAATTCCATCCCCTGCAAGAGGCCGAGGCCTCGCACATCGCGCACGACATGGTGGCGATCCTTGCAGTCGGACAGTCCTTTCGCAAGGTAGTCGCCCATCTGTCTCGCCTGCTCAAGCACTCTTCCTTCCAGCAAGACGCGGAAAACAGCCAGCGCCGCCGCGCAGGCAAGAGGATTGCCGCCGAAAGTAGAGGCATGTGATCCCGGCCCGAACGCCTGCGCGACAGAATCTCTCGCGAGGCAGGCTCCGATCGGCACGCCGCCCCCGAGCCCTTTGGCCAACGTCATGATATCCGGCTCGACTCCAAGCTGTTCGTACGCGAAAAGACTTCCTGTTCTCCCCACGCCGGTTTGCACTTCATCGAAGATCAGAAGCACATCTCTTCCGGTGCAGAGGTCACGCGTCGCCTTTAAGTACTCCCGATCGGCCACATGCACGCCTCCTTCGCCCTGGACCGGCTCCAGCATGACGGCCGCCGTCTTATCTCCGACCGCTCGTTCGAGCTCTGCAAAGTGATTGAAGTCCACATAAGAAAACCCCGGAACCAGGGGCTGATACCCTTTCTGGACCTTCTCCTGTCCAGTAGCGGTCAAGGTCGCCATCGTGCGTCCGTGGAACGAATTCTTCATTGTGACGATTTCATACCGACCGTCCCCGTATTTGGCATGGGAATAGCGGCGGGCAAGTTTGATCGCCGCTTCGTTGGCCTCCGCCCCGCTGTTGCAGAAAAACACTTTGTCGGCGAATGAATGGTCGACGAGAGTCTCGGCCAGCTTCACCTGAGGCTCTGTGTAATAGAGGTTCGACGCGTGAATGAGCTGCGCGACCTGGCGCTGAATGGCAGCGACCAGATCCGGATGCCCATGTCCGAGCACATTCACGGCGATTCCACCGACAAAGTCCGTGTATTCTCTTCCCTCCAGATCGTAAACCTTCGTGCCTCGGCCTCTGACGATCGAAATAGGCTGGCGGGCATAGGTCCCCATCAAAAACTGTTCGGCATTCTTTTTGAGTTCTTCTGTGGGCATGGCAAACGTATCCCCTTGTAAAGTAAGGGACGCTAGCATAGGACGGCAGTGAAAGCAACCGCTCTCCGTCCCTCCCAGACGCGACTGTCGATGTGATACTCTCTGACCGATGCAATCCTGCCCTCAGTGCAACCAGCAGAACCAGGACGATTCCAAGTTCTGTTACCAATGCGGGACAAATCTGTCCCCGGTCGTGGAGCAAGCGGCCTCCCCTCCTTCCACGGTTCATTTGAACCAGACCGACGGCGATCTCTGGAGAGAATTCATCGGCCCACATGCCGATCGGTATTTGGAGCAATTCAAGAAATTCGGCTCTGCGCAGGCGCCCAAGTTTTCGCTCACATGGAATTGGCCCGCTTTCCTGTTCATTTCATTCCTCTGGTTCCTCTATCGCAAAATGTACTTGTACGCGATGGTCTATGCGGTCGGGCCGATGGTGTCCACCTATCTGACCGGAGACGTCACCGTCGGCATTGTCTGGAGCATCATGGCCGGTGCGACGGGTAATTACGTCTACTATTGGTACTGCAGGGAACAGATCGGAGAGATCAAACGGAAGGCCGGAGACGATCAGACGAAGCGAGCCCTCGCGCTGAAGGAGGCAGGCGGCGTCCAGCCCTACGTTGTTTGGGTGGGCGTCGCGTTCTACGTTCTCTTTATCCTGATGATGTTCAAATTGATTCAGGAGGGCCTGTCCGAGGGAGACCGCCTCCCGATAAAACCGGCCAAGCCGGCAGCGATGATTGATACCTGAGCACCGGCGCCCTTATCTGCTTGTGGTTCTCGACCGCTGCCAGCCGATCCAACCCTGAAACCAGGCAAAATCCTGTTCGTAGGCTGCTCCACCTGAATCGGCCGCCTCCTGTTTTTGTTCCAATTGCGTGTAGGTGCGAGGCCAGTTCTTCTGCCACCAGGATTTCAGTTCGTCCGGGCTATAGGACTGTCCGTTCTGATTCACGATGCCCGCCGCGGTGCAGAGCGGCGCGACCAGCGGCCAATAGCGGTCTTTTCCGAGCCCGAGGCTGCGAAAATGTTCGCGAAGGAGGAAGACGACCCACAGCTCAGCGCTATGTTTCTTATTGTGTTTGAAGGGCTGAGTTTGCCTGAGCGGCACCGGATCGAAGGCCTTTACGATTGAGGTGTAGTCAGGACCTCCATAGGTTCCGGCTGCTTCTGCGATGCCTTCGATCACATTGGCGAGTTCCAGTTCGATCACCGGCGATGGGCTGAGACTCGTCTCCGGCGCCGGGTCCGCAAGCGGGCTGGGAGTTGTGAGAAGTTCAATCAAGGGCTTGAGTTCCCGCAGCCGCATGGCCGCGGTTTTCAGAATCTGTTCCGATTCCAGCCAGTAGTCCTGATCGTTCTTGGTGAGACGTTCGCGGCCCGCCGGGGGCAGCACCGTCGGAACCCAATAACGGGTCAGGACAAACAGGATGTAATCGACTTGTCCGCCGACCTGACCGATCCGGTCGAGCAGGTTACCTGCCTGGATTCCTCGAAAAAACGTCTGCGCGCGATCGGCCACGTGCAGGCGTTCGGCCAAACCGCCCCACCAGGATTCAAGCGTGAGCCGATTGACATCGGAAAGAGGCGAGGGATTCATGCCGGGAGTCGACCCTTTCCCAAGGGAAAACCGTGGGGCATGGTACTGCCGCTCCCCTGCGAAAGCAACGCTTGACTTGAGGGCACGATCCAGTATTCTTGTGTCTGGCTCTCAGCTCTCACGTTCATAGAGGAGCAACCCTATGGCGCGTTTAGTGTTGTTGCGACACGGCGAATCGCAATGGAACTTGGAAAACCGCTTTACCGGCTGGGTTGATGTCCCGCTGTCTCCTCGGGGCATCCAAGAGGCCAGGAACGCCGGCGAGAAACTCCGTGGTTTTGTGTTCGACCGCGCGTTCACTTCCGTCCTGGTCCGGGCGAATGAAACCTTGCGGCTCGCGCTTGAAACCATCGGCCAGACGAATATTCCAGTCGAAAAAGATAAGGCCTTGAACGAGCGAATGTACGGCGAACTCCAGGGCTTGAACAAGGCAGAAACGGCAAAGAAATACGGCGATGAACAAGTGAAAATCTGGCGCCGCAGTTATGACGTCCGGCCGCCGGGGGGGGAAAGCCTGAAAGACACGGCCGAGCGCGTGTTGCCCTACTATGACAAAATGATCAAGCCCTGCGTGTTGAAGGGTGAAACCATTCTCATCGCCGCGCACGGGAATAGCCTCCGGGCGCTCGTCATGCAATTGGAGCAGCTCTCAAGGGAGCAGGTGCTGGAACTCAATATTCCGACAGGAGCACCGTTACTCTATGAGATGGAGAACAGCGGCAAGGTATTGAATCACCGCTATTTATAGAGTCGGTAAATCTATCCGACCTCCTGCAGCAATCGACCGTAGGTCTCGACCGGTACCGAATCGAGCAGCAGGGCCAAAAGGTTGCGCCGGTCTTCCTCGTTCACGACCCGCTGCTCTTCCAAGACCATCCCTGCCTCGCCACTGACCGCCAGCGGGCTCGCTCCGTCCTGCACCAACCGTTCGTATCGCCTTGTTCGAACCTTCCATTCAGCGAGAAAGGCAGGCCAGGCCGCCGAGCCGACAAGATACGTGGTCGACCACCCGGATTCCACCGCCTTGAGAACCAATTCTGTTACCCCGGTCTGGTACTTGCGGGGTATCTGCGCTTCGATCGCGGCAACGATCCAAAAAAGATTCAAGAAGAGCAGCTCGCGCGAGATCGCCTGCGCCCGCTCGACCGTGGACTCAATCCCGTACTCTTCCAGTTGCGAGGGTAGGATTCCCGTCGGCAAAGCGGCGATCAACGCTGCGGCTGCTTCATTGGGCGTCATTCACTAGCTCTTGTGCTGGCCACCATCATCTAATCTCGCAAACTGAATTCGGCTCGCGAGGATACCCGACCCTTCTTGCCGGCTCAAGTAACTTGTCGACGTGGCACCCCTGTGCTAGCATCCGGCGGATATGGCTCGATCAGTTCTTGCGCCTCCCTCCCGACGGCTTGCGGCGGTCGTATTGATGCTCTGCGGTCTGGCGGCGCTTACCCAGCCGGCTCAAGCGGATGAGAACCGGTGGGGATTCGGGAGCGGCCTCGGCTTTACAGCCGGCACGGTCAACGACACGGTTTTCACCCTCGGCTTCAATCTGGACTACTACGTCGACCGGAATTTCTCCGTGGGGCCGATGATGCTAATCAGCCCGACGGGCGATCTCTTCCAAATCGCTTTTGCCGGTGTGGGTCGTTATCACTTCCGGTTGAACAACGGTGTGAATCTGGTCCCCTTTGTCGGGTTTGGCTTGATTCACGCCGACCTGGACAAGGGAACCGGCCCAAGCCGCATCGATCGTAACGATACCAGCTGGTACGTCCCCATCGGAATCTCGCTGGAGTATCAAGTCATCCGAAACGTCGCCCTCTCCTCGACCTTGATTGTCAATCTCCACGACATCAATCTCGCCCCGTCTCTTCCCGAAAAGGACACCACCAGTGTGGCACTGCTGTTCGGCTTCAACTTCGGCCCCTGATTGTTTTCTTACGACGACGTGATCCCCGGCCTATGCGACCTTAGCCGGCCGCCAACGAAGACCGACGCTCAGCAGTTCCTGGAGCAGCTCTTTGTAGGGATAGTCGGCTTTTTCCGCAGAATCCGCGAAATCTTCATGCTGAGCGATTTGTGGATTGGGATTGGCTTCCAGCACATACAGACGCCCTTCCCCATCCATCCGCATATCGATGCGCGCATAGCCGCTTAATCCAAGCACGCGATACACGCGCTTTGCAAGGTGTTGGATCTGCTCGGCTTTACCCACCGGCAGGTTTTTGGCTTCTCTCGAGGTGATGCCGTACTTGTCCTGATATTTACGGCTCCATTTGACCCGTTCGGTCGCAATCCGACGCGCCTCGTCGGGTAACTTATCCATCATGAGTTCCCAGACCGGCAATACTTGTAAGTGCCCGTTGCCTAACACACCGACGTAGAGTTCTCGTCCTTCTATATAGCGTTCGATCAGCGCTCCTGTGCCGACACTCTGGTGGATAAAGGCTACGCGCTCTTTCAACTTGTCGTCTTCCTGAACAATAGAAGCCTGTGAAATGCCGAGCGAGGCTTCCTCGGTCGCCGACTTGACGATGAGAGGGAAAGATAGCCACTTGGGCCGCTTCACCATTCGCCCCTGCGGCACGACCATAAAATCGGGGAACGGGATGCGGTGGAAGGAGAAGAGTTTCTTCGACAACACCTTGTCGCGCGCCAGCATCAGGCCGCGCGGATTACAGCCCGTGTAGGGTACCCGAAGAAGCTCAAGATAGGAGACGACATTCTGATCGTAGATCGCGACACCGTCGAACTCTTCTAGTAAATTGAACGCAATGTGGGGCTTCCATTCCTCGACGGCGGCGCGGATGACGCCCAAATCGCTCTTCACTCCGAGCGGCTTGACGTTATGGCCGAGCTTCCTGAGCGTGCTGACGACGTCGAACTCGGTCTTCCATTCCCCGTGCTTCGGATCCTGGCCGTTCAGTTGCTCCGGCGGGACCAGGTCCTCATGCATGAGCACCAGAATACGGAGCCGTCTCATACTGCCACCTTATGACGCCCGCTCCGCAGGTAATTCATCGTGTGTACGGTCAACAAGATCGTAAAATCCAACTTGGCCTGCTCCTCCGGAATCAGGAGCCGGAGCTGCAGCTGCCGGCAGCGCTGGATCATATCCTCGAGAACCTGATCGATGGTGTACTGATACTCTCCGGTCCAACCCGCCACCTTGCGACGAACCTCCCGGCGAAACCGGTTCAAGAAGGTAGACGCTCTCATCTTGTCGGCATGGGCTGGAGCATTCGAAAACAGCCGCTTCAGATCCGGATCGTAGAAAGAAGACCGCTCGATGCCATAGTGGTTGCGCTTGCGGTCATAATGCTCTCGAAGGGTCTTCTTGAGAGTCGATAGGGGATCTAGTGTCTCGGTCGTTGTGACCGCGGGGGTGACATCCCCGAGCCCACGCATGAGTCCGTCCATGTACTGAAGCTTCCGCAGCACCGGCCAGCCTTTGTAACGATCGGCCCACATGGAGTCAGGAGTCAGCCATACGGCAAAGGTTTCCGCAAAATCCTCATCCGGATGGCTCTGCGCATACCACACGTCCAGATGGCGAACAAAGCTCCGACTGTAGGGACGAGGGCTATAATACTTGGGATAGGGTTCCGAGGACCGCCCGAATATCCGCTGCCGGCTGCGAAGGCGCCTGATTCGGTAGGCATTCTCGATAGCATGTCCCGCCTCGTGCCGGAGAATGCGCATACACCATTCAGGCGTCCCGCCCTCTACTTCAAGCATCTGCGCTAATTCGAGTTTTACCAAACGCGGATGAGCCAGGTAGAACGGAATGGCAATACCGGGGATTCCGTCCGGCGTGAACCACTCGTTGGAGAGCCAGAAATGCGGACGAAATCGAAGGCGCTTGGCTTCCAGTTCTCGATACAGCTGCTCGATCTGTCCAGACAAGAAGGGGCTCTGTAGACTGATCCCGAGCTGGCGCATGGGAAGATCGAGAAGCTTCTCATCCGTCCATGAGGCCCACTTGGGTTCCGATCGAACGGAACCGTGTGACGCAACGTCTCTTGGCTTGTCGCCTGACATGACAATCCTGCCCGTAACGGCGCTTCTCTAGAGAAATATAGCAGGCCACGCCGGGACGACTGCGCGCGCGGAACGGTGAAAAATTGTCGCCTCCGTCCAAGAATGAACCGGATGGATGTGTCGGCTCATGCCATTTTCTACCATGCATTTCCGAGGATCGACAGCCGACAATCGCGCGCGTACAATACGCCGCCATGTTGGAATCAACCGGCCAATCGTCGACAAGAGTCAAGCTCGATGAGGCGACCGAACAGCTTCAAACCCGTCTGCTTCGGCTGGTGGGCCAAACGATTGCGGACTATGGCCTGATCGAAGACGGCGATAAGGTCATGGTCTGCTTGTCAGGTGGGAAAGACAGCTATGGATTGCTCGAACTGCTGCTTGTCCTGCAACGTAGAGCCCCGATTTGTTTTGATCTGGTTGCAGTCAACCTGGACCAGAAACAGCCCGGCTTCCCCGCGCACATCCTGCCGGACTATCTCGCCACGAAGGGAATCCCTTTTCATATTGAGGAACGGGACACCTACTCGATCGTCAAACGGCTGGTCCCGGAGGGACACACCACCTGCTCCCTCTGTTCGCGACTCCGACGCGGACATCTGTACCGCATAGCGACCGAGTTGGGTGCAACGAAAATCGCGCTTGGCCATCATCGGGACGATATTCTGGAGACTCTGCTTCTCAACTTGCTGTTCACTGGAAAACTGAAGACCATGCCGCCGAAGCTCCGCTCGAAGGACGGCCGGCACCTGGTGATTCGACCCTTGGCGGCGGTGCAAGAACGCGACCTGGCCCGCTATGCGGAACTCCGCGCCTTCCCCATCATTCCCTGTGACCTCTGCGGCTCCCAGGAGGATCTCAAGCGCAAAGAAGCCAAGGCGTTCTTGCGTGCATGGGAACAGCGGACGCCGGGTTGCCTGGATAGCATGTTTGCTGCTCTTGCCAATGTCGCTCCTTCACTGTTGCTGGACAAACGCCTCTTTGATTTCTTGTCGCTCCGGACGACTCAGACTGCCACAGACGACCACGATGCCTGGCTCGATCAGGAGCGCGATCCTCAAACCTAATCCGCACTCCGATGCCTTCCACTCCAGACGACCGCCAGGAATCAGGCCCTCCGCTCTGGTCGATCGGCTTCGGCGTTATTCTGATATTGAGTTTGCCGCTCTTGATCTATTTGATTTCGCCCACTGGTCCCATTCGAGAAGGCGACACCATCTATTCCAACGGAGCCGTCAAGGTAACCTTCGCCAATCCCCTCCTGTACGAGAGCGCGAGATTCGATGGATCATGTCTTCTGGATCCCGAAGATCCGCTGATCGTCGTCCAGAGACCGACAGAACGGCCTGACGGATTGGTACTCGTGAAGGTCCAAGGCAAACCGGCCATCGAATGGCCTTTCTGTCCGCCTCAGGCCGAAGTGCTGTTGTTGATTCACCAGGTCAAACAAGAGCCGGATCTGCTGACCGAGACGAGAGAGCAACTTGCCAAGTGGTTCAAGTAGCAGTGTTCTGAGCGGACGACCCAAGCGCTAGGACTTGAGCCTGTCGAGAAACTCCTTGCGGAACTTCGCGACCTTTGGCCCTACCACCGCCGTGCAATAGCCTTGAAACGGGTTGCGCGCGAAGTATTCCTGATGGTACGGCTCCGCCTCGTACCAGATCTCGGCCGGCACGACCTCGGTCACGATCGGATTGGAGAAGACCCGCTCTCTCGCCATGTCTGCAATGATGTCCTCCGCGATCTGCTTCTGCTCGGGCGAATGATAAAAGATGCCGGATCGGTATTGTGACCCGACGTCGTGACCTTGCCGATTGAGCGTCGTCGGATCGTGGATGACAAAGAACATCTCCAACAATGTTCGATAGCTTACGATTGTCGGATCAAACGTGATCCTTACTGCCTCCGCATGCCCGGTACCGCCACCGCACACGGCTTCATATGTCGGGTTCGCAACTTTTCCACCGATATATCCTGACTCGACGGAGTGTACCCCCTTCAGCTGGTCGTAGATCGCTTCCAGGCACCAGAAACATCCCCCGGCCAGCGTGGCAGTTTCATGTTTCATCGGTTCCCCTCAAATAATTCCATACGATGTTATGCGGCACGAAAAAGACGGGCGTGTCTCTCGTGCACATCTCGCTTCTATATACCATGGAGTAAGAACGGGTCTCGAGCCTGATCAGGCATGACCAGGCCGATCGACGGTGGAGAATATCGGCGACGATGAGAATTATTGGACGGTCAGATGAGCGATGACCTGCTTGAGCTTCACACGTTCTTCAGGCTGAATCGAAGTGAACTGGATTCCAAAAGTCTTTCCCTTCACCCACCGAACCTGCGCTTCATCGATGCGGAGGGGCCAGTTCAGGCCGGGAGCGTAAATACGACATTCGAATGTTGCGCCGGTCACCACGACCTGTTCCGTTTCGATTCGACAACCTCCATGAGAGAGATCCAGCGTCTTCCCCTGCCCTTCCCGCTGCCCGCCGGAAAAAGTGCTTCGGAACTGCGCGGTAAACCGCGGTTGCCTTCGCTTCTCCATGCACCCGTCATCTTTGAGCGCTTGAGATCTTGTGGTCATGATGGTCCTTCTGTGTTTATTGCTGCTGATGTTGCTGCGCCTCGGCTCTTCTCGTCAAACAAAGAGCCCCGACGCTTCGACCATAAAAAGTTGCGTCGGGGCTCGCTGGATCTTGGAAGTAGCGGCTACTTTTTTACTTTCAGCAACACGTGACCTCGGCGATTCTGCTGATAACAGGCCTCGTTGTGGTCCATGCAGAAGGGGCGCTCCTTGCCGTATGAAACGATGCCGATCTGCCTCGGGTTGACGCCCAGCTCGATGAGATAACTACGGGCGCTCTTTGACCGTTTGTCTCCGAGCACCACGTTGTAGTCGGTTGTGCCTCGTTCATCACAATGGCCTTCAACCTTCATCACCGCTCCCGGATGGTCCTTCAGCCACTTGGCGTCGTGATTCAGGGCCTCCATCCCGCCATCTGAAAGTGTCCATTGATCGTAGCCGAAGAACACGTCCTGCAACCCGGCTTCGATAGCCGCTTTCTCTTCCCTCGTCAGTTCTGCATGTTGCATCACGTTCATGCCGGCGTAGGACTTTGAGGCGATCCCCCCTCCATGCGCCAAACGTTCTTCGGAAGGGTTCTGCGAAAACCCGCTCAACTCTCCTCGTGACCCATCGGGGGCCATGCCTGGGAAGTTGGGATTTACGCCCTGTCCATTCCACTCTGAACCGGCGCCTCCGCCGGAGGATCCGGCACCTCCACCGGCCCGGCTGCTCTGAGACCCGGCTCCCTGTTCTCCATCCGACTGTAGCCATTTCATCCCGCACCCTTGAGTGACAAGCAATACCGCGCTCAGGGCGGCTACCCCGCTTAATTTCCCCATCTTCGAATTCATGGCTTCCCCCATCTCTGGTGTGAGTGAATTATCACGTAGAACAACTATAGCACCGCGGATCAAAGGCAACGGGAGACCCGGTTGAGATGGGAAAGTCTAAATAAATCAATAAGTTTACGGATGGCTTGGCAGGATGAGCCTTCGGATGAAGAGGCGATATGGGACAAACCGCTAGGGATAAGGCTTTGACGAAGGCAAGAACTCAGAAGTGAGCTGCTCGCCGATCAGCCCATCGCACTGGCCGCATCACCGTACTCAGAGCAGCCACAGCGCAAATCAACGCCAACATGGCAAAACCAACCAGTAGTAAAAACCCCGCCCGGACATCGTGGAGGAAAACGTGGTTCATGATGCCTCCTTCATCCTGGTCACTGAACGGTTCTCAGCTTTGCCACCCACAGGAACAGACCCACGGGGAAATAGGATCCTGCTTCTTCAGCCACCGTCCGCAGCAAGGGCAATGTCTGGTCCAAGCTTGCTGCCGCTGCTCTTTGTTGCCTCTCGGAACCTGCCTATAGAATACCACTCTTCGCTTCCTCCCGTCTTGCAGCTTCCTGTTGTAAAGCTACAGCTGTAACTGGGAGAAATCTATGCAGCTTTGGCGGGGTGCCAGTTTACTCCGGAAGATTGGGGAAATCCCAGGATCATCAATTGTAAGGTATTGAAGTTAAAGGGAATCGCCAGACGACCTATTCACGATAAAACAGCTACTCTTCGACGCTCTCTACTGAGAATAGGGAGAAAGTCCACCAGCTTTTTCGAAATGGGTAACCGGAGGTCCGAAACTTGGCTCCTCCCTAGAGCGAGGGAGCGGGAGGGATTTTGTATTCTTGGATTGTGGTGCGCCCGGCAGGAATTGAACCTGCGACCTGCGGGTTCGAAGTTAAGGCGGGGTTGTTATCGTATCTTTCATCATCTTCACGCTACGTCCACTATGCTCCGATCTTCCAACAAATTATGACCATTTATCGTTGGACCATCTTCCATGCTGTTTTGGCCTGTTTCGGCTCCTTCTGTTAGATGGCCCGCGCTCGATAACAGCTTCCAGCAATCCCATTCGTAGCCGTTGATCAAGCCGAGACATCGTCGCCTGGCTGGTCTCTTTGAACAAGTGCCCGTAGGTATCCAACGTCATCCCGATAGTTGAGTGGGGCCCACCTGTCGCGACACATATTTGATGTTCTCGCCCGCGTTGATGAGCAGCGACACATATGTATGCCGCAACACGTGGAGGCCGATCGGTCGCATCCCTACCCCTTGCACGAGGGGAAGGAACACTCGTTTCGACCAGTTATCCCCGTCCATCGGCCCACCATTCGCGTTCGGAAACATCCATTCACTGACCGGAGGATACGCCGCCCGGTAGAGCTGTCAGTAATCATGCCAAATTGACCCCTGTCATCATGTGAAATTGACCCCTCTCCCACAACCAGGAGAGGACACACATGGAGCTAGCAGAAACGCTGACGACCCCAGTACCTTCTTCGCGCGAGACG
>WIAH01000003.1 GCA_014055525.1 Nitrospira sp. CR1.3 | reverse complement strand
CGTCTCGCGCGAAGAAGGTACTGGGGTCGTCAGCGTTTCTGCTAGCTCCATGTGTGTCCTCTCCTGGTTGTGGGAGAGGGGTCAATTTCACATGATGACAGGGGTCAATTTGGCATGATTACTGACACAGCCGCGCCATCGCTCACTACGGCGAAGAGAATCTCCTGACTTGCTGCGTTCACGTGGGCTTCGACGAAGCCAACGTCCGCGCAAGGCGTACCCGTGATACTTCGCTTGGGCTGCGGTACCACTGCATGGGCATACTGCCAGCTGAGACGCAAACCTACATTCATCTGTCAGGTCTGTAGTCGCTTCCTAGATATTCTCTGGCCACGGAGAACAGTTTGATATCGTTTTTCGCAACGAAGTCTTTAGCTGCTTTCGAGAAATCAAACAACGTTGCAAGGATGACCTCGTGTGCATATGGCCAGGACGCACGCACGCCAGCAAGTTCCCTAACCGCACTGACACCTACATTGGCGGCGTAGGCCTTGCACTGAACGATTGATACGTTACCCTGCTTTTCGAGAATAAGGTCAACGCCTTGATCGTTGGTCCGAGGTGTAAACTGAACATCGAAGCCCTTCTCGCGGTATATTCTGGCGACGGCTCGTTCAAAGCCAACCCCGTCGAGTGCCGCCCAGTTGCGAACATCTAGGAGAGCTTCGTTTAGTTCACGTTCTGCTTGCACACGAACACGGTTTTTAGCGTCTTCTCCTTCCTGGATCTTGGATGAATCTCCAGGCGTTTTTGTAAGGTAAACGATAAGGCCCCCCGCAACGAACGCAAGAATTGGAGGCCACCAACCGAATAAACCAATCAACCAAATCAGAAAAAAAGAGGAAACCGCTAATGCGAAGCCAATAGGATGCCCAGGAGACTGACCGATATATGCATTCTCGGCGGAGGTGAAGTATTCAGACGGACTGACATCAATTCGCTGTTCAAGGGGAGAATTTGGATCAGTAGACCTGCGTGGCAGATCGTTTTCATTCCATCTGCGCACGACTGTAAACGCATCTTTATTCCCCTTCTTTTCAATTTCTACTTCGATTCGATAGGGAGTTTGATCAAGTCTTGTGCTGCCGCTGAGCTTGTGCGGCCTCTTTTCCGAGAAAGTCAAATCGCTGTTGAGTGGGAAGACATAACCAGTTCCCAGACCTGTCGCGACGAGTTTCCCAGAAGTGCGGTAACGTTTAACTATTAAGACCTTCAGCATGACCCACGTCTTAGAGCTGAGTAAATCTCACTTGGCATGTCCTGGCTGGCTTACATTTTAGAAAGGCATTTTTTTATTCTTGAACCCCCGAGCACGTAACTACGATACTCGCGATGAATGATTCGGCAAACAGATTTTTCGATTCATGTTCATCGCTTAGTAAGTTGCCTTAATAGAAAAGTCTAAGACAGGCTGGTCGTGCGAGCGAGAATCGTCCCGCAGGTTGGCCTAATGGATTGAGGCGACCGTTGGAAACTTTGTCGTGTTCCTGGGACCCTTTAAGACATGAGTGGAAGCTCGTGGAGGGCTAGACGCCGCAAGGCGGACGCAACCTGGCTCTCCATATACTTGCTCTTCTTCATGCCGCACTTCTGGTTGAGGGCCGCAGCCAAACCGAAAATTCCAGCTCTTGCTGGTCGAGTTTTCAGGGGGAAGGTCAGTGTGAGTATATCATTCATGTAGGTAGGCCCGAGGGTGGCTGGGTCTGCATCAATCGGAGCAGTCGGGCGTTTGCTACAATTCGCCGTCTGCATCTTAATCATCGGTTGCCCAAAGGGTAACCATTGGACGGCTCGAAGAGTACTGTCCTACCTGTGCCCCTTTCGAAGTCATTTAGACCAAATGAGGTGCCGTTGCGCCATACTATCGAACATGAATAATCTCTCTCCATTGCCCATCTTTGTGTCCCTCAGGGAGCCACATCCGCAGAACGGTCGTTGTTCGTAGTAGGAACAACGACCGTTTTTGTTTAGGATAGTGCGGTGGCACCATTTCCTGCGTTCCTCCCCCCAATCATCCTGCGAAATCCTCATCTCATGACCCTGGCGCCCCGGTACTGGCGCCGCGGGAATCTATTGAAGAGGATGCCGATCGAGGCCCGGCTCTTCCCGACAGGCGACGATACACGGCTATTGGGGTTTTGCCATTGGCAGCCGGAGCGTCGGGCGCATCCCACCGTGGTGCTCGTGCACGGACTCGAAGGATGCAGTGACTCGCACTATATGCGGGGGATCGCCTCGAAGGCTTATCGCGCAGGCCTGAATGTCATTCGCATGAACCAACGCAACTGCGGCGGAACCGAGCACCTCACGCCGACCTTGTATAACAGCGGGCTGAGCCAGGACTATAGGATGATCGTCGACGAGTTGGCACACAAAGACGGCCTGTCACGCATCTGGCTGGTCGGTTATTCGATGGGCGGAAATTTGGTGCTCAGAGCCACCGGTGAAGCCGGATCATCGCACCGGGCGTTAGCCGGAACGATTGCTGTCTGTCCCAACATCGATCCCACCCAGTGCGTGGATGCGCTGGAGCAACCGAGGAACTGGATCTACCATGATCATTTCCTGACGCGACTCAAAGCGCGCATGCGCCGGAAGGTGTCCCTCTTTCCCGGTCGATGGGATCTCACCGGCCTCGACCGGATCCGCACCATTCGTGAATTCGACGACCGCTATACGGCGCCGGACGGCGGCTATCGCGATGGGGCCGACTACTATGATCGTGCCGGAGCGCGCCACGTCTTAGCATCCATCTCCCTGCCGACGACGATCATTACGGCTCAGGATGATCCATTCATCCCTTACTCGATGTTTGCATTGCCGGCCTTACAGAACAATCCCTCCATCCGGCTCATCGCGCCACGATACGGCGGCCATTGCGGATTCATGCAACTGAGTCGGTCGGAGGAAGACAGGTTTTGGGTTGAAAATCGGATTGTCGATGTGATGACAAAAGGACTGTGAGGAAGGCCTGGCTGCCTCCAACGAGGACAGCCAGGATAAACGAAGAGCCTAGGCAACTTTTCTGAGTCTGCGGGAGTCCATTGCCGCCACCTGAGGAGCGCACTTCTGCACCCAAGTCAGGATCAACCAGGCGCACGAGGCAATGATACCGGTCACAAATATCCAGTTATAAATTTCCTTCCCTGATTTGCTGAGAAAGGGTTCGCAGGCATACAGCAGCACGCCGTAGGCCAGGCCCACCATGACGAGCGTCGTGACCGGCAGAACTAACGCCCGATACGGCATCAACCATTTCCAATCGTCCGGCGGGTCGGCTGCCAATTGGCGCGCGCCGAGCCAAGCCAGGACCATCGCTCCTCCATACCCGATGAATTGAGCCAGATCGGAGGCGTGAAGCTTCCCAACCGTCGCCTCGCGAAACAGCGGTAGGTGACCCAAGATCACAGCGCAGAGTGCTGCCAGAATCATTGCCACCCCGTATTCCATCATCCACCTGCGTGCTTTCATCGTGAACCTCCTCTCAGCCTAAATTAAAGACCCAGCTGAGCCATAGAGAAGCATAGCATCACGGTAGTTTCGTCAATATTTTCAATGTATTGGATGCGATGGCGAATGTCTGGCAGGAAGCTATTCAGACTCTTGACAGATGAGCGCGGACTTCTTGGACATACGTTTTGAAGGGGTCCGGCATCGGAAAGGGAGCCTGGCCGCGTACTTGAAAAATTGACCAGTTGATCACATAGGAAGGGAAATAGCGTTCTTGCTGCTTGGGCTCATAGTCCTCGACAGAAGGGCCGCAGTCTAGGAGATGTCGAATCAATTCTCCACGCCCGAATGCGCGCGTGTTGCGAGGCGGATGAACGGTAGCCAGATCAATCGCTTTGTCAGTCGTGAGGCGCGGAACCCGGCCCTCCTCCAACAAGCCGTAGTAGAGTCCCTTCTCAGGATTCAGATTGTGATACTCGAGATCGAGGCTCGCTAACATCGGGTTGGTCCACTCCAACTTTTCCGCTTCACGGAACGACTCCAACAGCCAAAGCTTCGAAGCCCAGTCCACCCGTCCCACCAGCTTTTCAAACGTTCCGCGCAGATCCTGCAGCGCCGCTGTCCACTGGTCGAGCACCCAATCGGTTTCTTCGTCCTGCCCCTGGCAATGCAGCATCGCCGCCTCCAGGAACTGCTCTTGGATATCGAGCGCCGAGATCGTTTTTCCGGATTGCAACTGCACCACCCATTGCCGGTCTTGATCCTGCGAGATCTCTTGCAGCGCTTCGACTGGGTCATTGATTTCCAAGTCACAAGGCGCATGTCCTTCCTCAATGAGCTGCAGCACCAATCCGGTCGTCCCCATTTTCAGCGCCGTCGCGAATTCCGTCATGTTGGAATCGCCGAGCAACAAATGAATGCGGCGATACTGATTCGGATCGGCGAGCGGCTCATCTCTCGTATTCACGATGGCCCGGTTCTGTTGCACCCACTCGAAGAAATCATTGACGATATGATCGGCCCGCTGAGAGATTTGAAATGGAAGGAACGGGCCGCCGCGCCGGGAGCCGATCGATGCGCGGGGCACGATCAATCGATCCATTTGAATCCAAGCGTCCTGGGGACTCGCTGCTCCGACCCGTCCCGATCCCGTGTAGATTTGCCTGGTCACCAGAAACGTCACCAGCGGCGCGAGCCCGCGGCGCGTGAATGGAAAGCGGCGGGAGACCAGATAATTCTCGTGTGAACCGAATGTCGCGTCTGTCTCATGATCGACGTTGTTTTTGATCAGTGAAACCTGTTCCGACAGATCAAGATCCTTGATGGCCTGCTGCAGGATAGCGTCGCCTGCTCGATCGGTGGCGACCAGGTCGGTCAGGGAGTGACATTCCGGGGAGGCATATTCCAGGTGCCCCATGTCGAGATACATCCGGCCGGCATTCGTCAGAAAACCTCCGTTGCCGGGCGGCTCATCGTGGCCGCGATGGTGCAAGTCCAATACTCCCTGCCGTTGGACATGAAACACATGATCGCGAATCTTGTGTGCGAACCAGGTAGGGGAATGATCGGGGCGGTCTTGATGGACCAGGAGTCCGTATTCGGTCTCCAAGCCGAAGATACGGTTCAGCATGGTGTTACGTCAGCGAAGCTTTCATGTCTCTGGGCAGCAATCGACCGAGTTCGTCCGATGTCAATGCCCGGTACTTCGAGAATCCGCCTTGCTGGCGGTCCAGCAAGGCGCACTCGATCGTTTTCTCAGCGACTGTTTCTCGCAGATGGGAATAGAGAGCAGCCGCGTCGTTCTTCTCATCTCTTGCTCTTGTCGGATCGGCCTTGCTCTCCTGATTCTCGCGCACATCTTCGCTCATCCGACGCTGTGCGCGATCGCCCACCGCCCAGGCGCGCACCGCGGCTCCTATGGCCTGTTCAAGCGACCAGCCTTCTGTTGGCGGTTGGCGCAAATAGGTCACCATCTCCTGTTCGACCGCCGGCGAAGCCGCCAGGACGGCGCAGTGAGTCCCCTCTTCGAACGTGCCGTCATAGTTAATGGTCAGAAACGCATCCTTGCCGGCCTTCTGCCCCAACTCCGCCAGGAGGATCTTCACAATGAACGGCGCCTTGAACACTTCCTCAAACGCCTGTTTGATCACCGGCGCGATGCCGTACTTGACCATGCGACCGCCTGTCACATCGGAAGGCGAGCGGTTGAACCCTTCCACATGCGCCATTTCCAAGAGGCTGAAGCGCAGCTTCTCGAGGTCGGCGGGATGTCCCATCCCGCCGAGAGCAAGCCGATCATAAATCTCGTACAGCTTCGGCGTCCCCTTGCTGACCGTCAGGAGGAGAATCCCTGTCTCGTACGCAACTGCGACGACCGGGCTGCCCTGTTTGAACTGCTCATCGAGATACTGCCGACGATTGCCGACCGCCTCGACCCATTTGTAAGGCTCTTCATACATGACGAGCTACTTTCATTTCGAATAAAGGTTTCAGCTGTGTATCCGGCATCGTCCTGACACCGCTCGCTGTAATGAACTTGATGACCGGATAGAGATTGGCTTCGCGATTCACTCCGCCGGTGGCGGAATCGAATTCGGCCGCGCTGGTCAACAGCCTCAAGGCTTGGATCGCCGCCTGTTCTTCCTGCATCTCGCTCAAGGGCTGTTCACCCCATGTGTTCAGGTAGTGAAGGATCCCACGAATCGTCGGCGAGCCGGACCCCGACACGGCATACTCCACCCCTTCGAATTCCGCCCCAAGGATATCGTAAAAATAGGTCTTGGCGGCTCCCTGCTCGAGATCATAGCCGGCAAAAATCGGCGCAACAGCCCCGGTCCCGGCCAGCGCCGCCGCAACGTTTTCCTTGAGCAGCTTGGACAAGGCCCGCAATTTTCCCTCGAAGCTTAATTCCTGGAGCTGTGTGCGCCGATAGTACTTGAAGGAATGTTCCAGGATGCGCGCCATTTCGTATGCTGTCGCCGGCACGCCGGCGATGGCCATGACGCTATGTCGATCGATTTCGAGCACCTTGTCGGTTCGATCGTACATGACCGTGTTGCCGGCCGTGGCGCGACGATCGCCCGCCACCAACACGCCGTCTCGGTACTTGAACGCCAGAATCGTCGTGGCATTCGGGATATCGACCTCGGACCCAGCCGCAGCCGGTACTCCGAACTGATAGCCCTGTTCCTTCAGCAGCTGAAAAAAGTCCCCCTGCATTCCCATTGTTCCTCCAGGCTAGTGGCACGAGGTAAGGGGCGAGAAGAGATTCGATGCCACTCGCACCTCCCCGTCTCTTGCCCCTGGCCTCTCGCCCATCGCCTTTTGCCTATTCGCCGGTTCGTTGCCGATACCGCTCCGCCTGTTTCGGATCCACCTTCCGCATCCGCTTCATCAGATTATCCTTGTCGGGCGAACCGGTTTCAGGTCGACGAGGCCCGCCCCCCTCTTCAGAAGGACCTGGCCCCTTCGGCATCGGATCGACCGGTCCTTCGCGTCGTTCAGGCATCGTGATGTGGGTCATGACTCAGCATCCTTTCTTGTGTTCCAGACCGCAAGCGCTTCAGCCGGAGAAGGCGCCTCCTCAAAAATCTTTGCACAGCGCAGCACATCCTCGGGATCAAAGAGATCGCCCATCTCAAGCGTCTTTGGCCAGAGTCTGCCGGAAAATTGAATCCGTTCCCACTGCATGCCTTTGATCTGATCCGGAAACCGCCGGACGCAGAGACCCCGCAAGCCGCCACGAGTATCGCGCGGCCCGGTCAAGAGCGCCTCTTCCACATCCGATTCTGTCGTCATTCTCCAGGTCTTTCCCTCCGCCTCAAGGCCCAAATAGAGCCCCCGCTCGGGGTTCACGTTGTGATACTCCAGGTCCAGGCTGGCCAGCCAGGGATCATCCCATCCGATTCGCTCTTCTCGGACGAACGTTTCGAGCAGCCATTGCTTCGTGACCCAGTCCAGCTTCCCAATGAGGTGATTGCGCTCCCGAGTCAATTCGCGCAACGTCCTCTCCCATTCCTGCAGCACCCAATCGGATTCGGCATCTGATCCGGACAGCGATTGCCGCGCCGCCGTCAAATATTGCTCCTGAATGTCCAGTCCCGAGACCGTACGTCCGTTCTGCCGGCGCACCGTCGCCTTGAGATCGGCATCGCGCGAGATCTGCTTCACCGCCGATACCGGATGCTCCAGTTCGAGATCCGGCGCCGCGCCCCGAGCGATCAGTTCCAACACCAGCCTGGTCGTTCCCACCTTCAGCGCGGTGGCGTACTCACACATATTGGCGTCGCCGATAATGAGATGAAGGCGGCGATACTTCCGACGATCCGCGTGCGGCTCGTCGCGCGTATTCAAAATCGGCCGGTTGTGCATGGTATCGACGCTCAAATCCGTTTCCATAAAGTCGGCCCGCTGCGAGAGCTGGTAGGCGCCCGGAACGAATCCCGACTCCTGCGCTTCGATCCCGACCTTCCCGGATCCGGCAATCACTTGGCGGCTCACGAGGAACGGCACAAGGCCGGTCACCAAGGCGGTAAAGGGAAGCACCCGCGGCACCAGATAATTGTCGTGGCTTCCGTAGCTATGGCCGTGAAAGTCTGTGTTGTTCTTGTAGAGTCGAACATGCTCTCCGCCGAGAGTCTTGTTCCGGCGATCGGCTGCGCGCTGCACAATGCGCTCCCCCGCGCGATCCTGCGCCACCAGATCCTTCAGGCTTCGACACTCCGGCGTAGAGTATTCGGGATGCGTATGGTCGTTGTAAAAGCGCGCGCCGTTCGGCAGCACCAGATCGCTCTTCATCTCATGGAACGAAAAGGGACGATGGGCATCGACCTTCGCAAACTCATTTTCCTCCCTATCCTGTTGTAATCCGGAGACGCGGAACCCCCGCGCGTCTTCATGAGGATCTTCTCCGCCATAGTCCCAGCGCTTCTCGAACGAAGCCGTCAGGTGCGCCCGCACCAACTCCATGGACTCGACGACCGGGTCCACCTGTTCCAAGTCGTCTCTCGTAATCCCGTATTCGGTTTCAAGCCCGAACAGACGCATCATAATGTCAACAAGTCGAAAGTCATCAAGCATCGATTTCAGACTTGACGACTTTATGACGTTCAGACTTTAGACTCCTAGATTATCTGATTCACCAATCGCTCTTCGGTTTGCCGGCCGCGCCGTAATGAAGAGATCCCCACGACCTGTTCGGGATGGTGATCGAGGAGTTTCAGCCATTCCTCCGCCGCATCGTCCGGCGGCAGCATCTCGCCCTCGCGGAATTCTTCCGTCACCGCCTCCAGCATGTCCTGCATTGTCATCCCGGCCGGCTTGCCCGCTTGAATCGTACGATCGATCGCCTTCTCCTTCGCGCGCTGAACAACGGATGAGAGGATCGCGCCGCTGACGAGATCGCTCCGGTACAGAATCTTGTTCTGGCCATTGCGCAACCTGACGGAGAGCAGCCGGTTATCGTCGGTCCGCTTGAAAATGGCTTCGACGACCTCCTCGACGAGCGACGAACGCACAGGGGCTTTCTCTCCTCCTCGTTCCGCCAACAAGGCCTGATCGAAAGGCAACTCCTCCGTAAGATAGACCTTGAGAATTTCGGCGCAGGATTCTCGGTTGGGGCGACTGACCTTGATCTTCCGATCGATGCGTCCCGGTCGCAATACGGCCGGGTCGATCAGATCAGGCCGGTTCGAGGCCAGGATGATGACCACATCGCGAAGCGATTCGATCCCGTCCATTTCGCTGCAGAACATCGGAACGAGCGTATTGGAAATATTGAACGATCGCATGGCTCGTCTTGTCCCCAGGATCGATTCCGCTTCGTCGATGAAAATGAACGGCAGCGCTCCGTCTTTACGCCGAGCCCTTGCCTGGGCGAAGAGATCACGGACCATTCGTTCCGACTCGCCGAGCCACATATTGAGGATCTCAGGCCCCTTCACATGGAGGAAGGCGCCGCTCGTCACCGGCGCGCGCTTGTCCTCCGCTGCGGCTGCATCCCCTTCCTTGGACTCGCCGACCAGCTTTGACAAGCTGCCGGCCGCGGCCTGCCCGATCAGCGTCTTGCCGCATCCGGGCGGGCCGTACAGCAGAAATCCTTTCGGCTGAGAGAACTTGAATCGCTCGAAGGTCTCCGCGTGCAACAGCGGAAACTCAATCGCCTTCCTGATGGCGGCAATGGCTTCGCTCTGCCCGCCGATTTGCTCCCAGGTGACCTTCGGCACTTCCTCGAGAAGGTGCTGACTGGCCTTGCGATCTTCGAGTTTCTCGATGGCAATGCGATGGCTGGGATCGATCCGGATCTCATCGCCGGTCTTCAAGTCGGCTCCGGCGAGATCGCTCGACCGCTGCAAAATGAGCGACTGCCGGCCCATTTCCTGCTCGAAGCGCAACCGGCCGTCGGTCATGGCCTCAGCCAGTTTCAGAATGGGTCCGCTACGGTCATAGCCCAGTGTTTTGATGACGGCATAGGCCTCGTTCACCAAGATCTGCGCGCCGATCTTCAGATCCGACGGCGGCACACGCGGATCGACATTGGCATAGTATTCAGCACCGCCGACGACGATTCTGGCCAACCCTTCGCCCGGCAGGTCCAGCAGCGTACCGATTCGATTGGCCGGCGCGGTGAGCTTGGCGACGACCTCGCTGACTTTCTTAAACTCGGCTTCGCGTTGGTGGTTCGCCGCCTGAGCCAGCATGACGGCATGGCGTAACTTGTAGAGGATTTTCTGTCGCGGATCCGTCTCCGGGAACGAGGCGAGGCACTGCTCGATCAATTCCAGCGGGTCCGGACCGGATTGGGACGGAGCACCCGGGGACGTTTCGGTGCGGCGTTCTGGATGTTCATCCTGTTGATTCGTAGGCCGGCGATCACTCATCGATGGTCCTCCACACAGCCGAGATGGGTGATCCTACCATAGAGGTATTGAGGAATGCCGCACTCAATCGCCGAGGTAAATCTGAAAGAGTCGCAAGCGGACGCTAATTTACGGCTTGCAGCGTGACCGTCACCGATTGACGTCGATTGGCCCTGAGGATCTCCACCGCGACCCGGTCCCCGACTTTATGATCCTCCATCACATCCATGAGCTCATCGACCGTCGTTACCGGCTTGCCGCTGACGGACAAAATCACATCGCCCAGTTCCACCCGCCCTGGTAAGGTCTCACGCGCCCCCTGCAAACCGGCTCGCTCCGCCGCGCCGCCGCGCGACACCTTTCCGATAATCAGGCCCTTGACGCCCCATCGCTTTGCCATGGCATCCGGAACCAACGACACTCCTAGACCGGGACGAATGAGCTTGCCGTGCTTGATCAACTCCGGCACGATCCGATTGACCGTATCCACCGGTACGGCGAACCCGATTCCGGCGAAGGCTCCGCTCGGGCTCACGATCTGGGTATTCACGCCGATCAACCGACCGGTCCCGTCGAGCAATGGACCTCCTGAATTGCCCGGGTTGATCGCCGCGTCAGTTTGAATCACCCCTTCGATCGTGCGGTTCGACAACGATTTGATGGTTCGACCTAGGGCGCTCACCACGCCGGTCGTCAACGAGTGGTCGAGCCCGAACGGATTCCCGATCGCCAAGACCTTCTGTCCCACACGGAGATCATTCGAAGAGCCGACCGTGATTGGCGACAAGGTCTCGTCCGGCGCTTGAATCTGCAGCACGGCCAGATCATGGTCGGGATCGGCTCCGATCAGCACGGCTTTGTATTCAGATCGATCGGAAAGCGTGACCCTGATCGAATTGGCTCCGTAGACGACATGGAAATTCGTGACGATGTGCCCTTGCTTGTTCCAGACGAATCCTGAGCCCGAGCCTTGAGGCGCCTCGAACAGGTCGAACGACCAGGGATCCCGCTGAATCGCCGTATTGGCGATGAAGACGACCGACTTGGTCGCCCGTTCGAACACGGCCATGGTCGCCCGCTCGTCGGGAGCCAGTTCCAGCGGAGCGGGGGTCACAGAGCGGGATTTCCCTTCGGGCCCGTCATAGGCCGCCCCCAGCGGCTTGCCCCATTCCGCGGGCTGAACGTGAGAAGAAAGCAACGGAGCGGAGATAAGCAACAAGACCAGGCCGGACACAATGATGATGTGGCGCTTCATGACCGCTACTCGCCGATCATTTGGATGATGACTTCGCGCGTGCGGGCGCGGGTATCGAAATCGACGAGAACAATCTGCTGCCAGGTGCCCAGCAGCAACGCCCCGTTTGAAAAAGGAATGGTGACCGACGGGCCTTGCAGCTGACCCCGCAGATGACTGTGCCCGTTGTCTTCGCCGGCGTTACGGACGTTGTGCTGCCAGGCCGGATCCGCCGGCACAGCGCGATCCCAGAAGGCTTTCGTATCGGCCCTGATGCCGGGCTCGTCTTCGATGATCATCATCGACGCGGTCGTGTGCTTCACGAACACCGTCACGATGCCGGCCGCCAGCTTCGAGCCGGCCAGCGCATCCTGGACAATCTTCGTCACATTCTCAATCTGCGTGCCGCCGCGCATCTCGAGCCGGAACGGAACGGTGTTCACAGCCATGCTCAGCGCTCCATACGACGAAGTAGGGCGGCTTCTTGCGGCGTCAGGCGACGCCCGCGCGCCTCCGCGATGATGCCGTCGAATGTTCCGACTGCAGCCAGATGCTTGAGCGCCTTCATCACTTCGGAGCTGAGAATCCCCTCCTGCTCCAGCTTGTCAAGATAGGCGAACGCCTCAAGAATTGTTTCTTTCTTTCTCGCATAGTAATCCCGGCCACGGCGCTGATTGCTGTAGGCTTCAAATTGCTCGCAGGCCACGAGCACTTCCGCGAGTTGTTTCACCCAGGGTCTCGCCTTGGCCAGTTTCTCCGGGTAGTAATAGTAGAGCATCACCCGTTGCATCCAGGGTTCCCACCGGATGCCCATCTTCTTGATCGACGAACGGACTGCCCGCAGCCGGCGTGCCAACCTGCGCGCATAGCCCAACCGCATCTCCACCTGCTCCTTGGCCCAGGTCGTAACCGCAATCCCGTCGGCTTCCAGTCCTTTTCGATAGCGTTTGAGAAAAGCTTCGGTCTCCCGCCCATATACGGTCTGCGGATGTATGGCCCGCCATTCACGCGGTCTCGTCGGAATGCCGTGCGCCTTGGCCCAAGACCAAATCTTCCCGAAGAGTTGGCGATCCAGGCCTGCGCGGCCCAGGTCATGCAACAGACAGGCAATCTGATATTGACGGACCCGCTCTCCGTCATGGCCCAGTTCAGCAGCCACGGCCGCGCACATGCGGGCGGTACGCAGGGCGTGAGGGCGATCGTAGCCCCGAATTACCCTGCCTCGGAGAAGCGGGTGCGGATAGTCATATAAACGCATCAGCCGGGACAAGAGGGCGCGCGGAATGATCAGTGGCGCGGAGTTTGGGATGGATGGTCTCATAGTCGCGGACGGAGACTGCCGGTTCGGCCGTTGCAAACGAGGGCAGAATATCGTTCGCTGAAACGAGGTGTCAAGGCGGAGAACCTTCCGCAGGGTCTCGCTCAATCCATCCATCTTTGCTATGCTGCGGACCGTTGGACCCTTAGGAAATTGCTCCGAGCGTGAACGCGTTATGGTGAACAGGACACGACCTTTCCGATCACTGACGGGGGGCTTGCTGTTGGCCGGATCGATTGTTGCCTCCGTCGCAGAATCACCTGCCTCGCCGATCGACCAGCTCACCGACCTGACCGGCAAAGCCACCGCCATCGTGACTCTCAAAGGGCGGGATAACTTCAACAGCGAATATCGCTACGATGTGAGTGTGAAGAATCTGTCTTCCGAAACGTTCATCGGCGATTCCCTCTATGTTGTCCTCGACAGGGTGACCAACATCGGAGGCGAGGACCGGGAAAACTTGAACAGCGATCCGATTCTGAGCCGAATGGATGTGTTGGGCCAGGAAGGAGAGACACAGGATGGGAAACCTTACTTCCGGATTCCAGCCGGCGCGACGGCCGATCTGATTCCCTACAGCCAAAGCCTTCCAGCCAACATTCGTCTTCGCAACAAGGATTATCTGATCGTGTTTACCCCCGTGTTCCGTGTTTACGGAACCAGACGACCGCCGCCGGAACCGAAAGGGCCTGCGGCGCAGGCCCAGCCGAGCGCCCCCCGCAACCAGCCGGCGGACCGACAGACCGAGAAGCTGATTCAGCTCTTGCTCAAGAAAGGTGTAATCACAGAGGAAGAGTGGCGGAGGGCAACCCAGCCGTGACCGATCCCGCCTGCAAGGCCTGCAACGGCAGCTGGCCGAGCACCGATCATTTCGTCGCAGACCTGGGCCTCTCGAAAGTCTACCTTCATGACGATCAGTTCTTTCCCGGCTGGACGGTTGTCGTCTTCAAGCGCCACGCGACCGAGCTGTTTCAGCTGGCTCCGACTGAACGGTTCCAGTTGATTGAGGAAGTTAATCTGGTCGCCAGAAGCCTGGCCGAAACCTTCGATGCCAGAAAGATGAACTACGAATTGCTCGGCAACCAGCTCCCTCACATCCACTGGCATCTCATCCCGAGGTGCGCCGACGATCCAGCCCCGCTCGAACCGGTCTGGTCGGTGCAGCACGGCCCGGTCCGGCTGGCAACCTCAACGCTTCAAGATCGAATTCAGCGCATCGGCAGCGGGATCGCCAGGCTCCGATAGCCATTCCATTACCAGTCAAACGACACGATTCCAGCCTGCCCGGCAGCCTGAATCAGCGGACCGGATGCGATATAATATTGCTTGCTGTCACACTGCCTCGGGAGGGTCACAGGTTCTCCATGCGTCGATCGGTGCCGGTGACTATCCTGCTCACGTTGCTGTCGGTTTTCCTCTCGACTCATCCTTCTCTTTCGCAGAAACCAGAAGATCCGGCTCCCGCCCCGCTTATCGAAAGTCCCCCTCCAACCCTTGCTCCGCCGCGCGATAAACCGCGGCGGCCCGACCTGACCCAGCAGGAACAAGAAGATGCCGTCACGGCCCTGGCCGAACTGCGCAGCGCGGTTGGGCTCTCGCCCCGGAACGCAGAGGACCGGTTGAATCTGGCCGAAGGCCTGTATCGCATCGGCGACCTCGACGCCGCGATCGAGGAGTGCCGCGTCGCCATCAGATTGAAACCGGACGAGGCTCAGGGCCATTTGCAGCTCGGCGTCCTGCTCATGGCAAAGCAGGACTGGCGCGCCGCTTCATCGGTGTTGAAGGAAGCGATCCGGCTTGAGCCGGAATCGCCCCACGCGCACTACAGCCTCGGCAGCGTGCAATACACGACCGGCAACGTGAAGGCCGCCATTCAATCCTATCGAGCGGCGCTGGAGTTGCAGCCGAACTTTCCGGATGCACGCTATCGCCTCGCGTTGTTATTAAAGCTGACCAACCATGAACAGGAAGCGGCCAAGCTCATGGAGGAAGCGGCGCTCGGCGGCGTGCCGCAGGCTCAATTCTTTCTCGGTAATGCCTACAAGAGCGGACTGGGAGTCGAGAAGAACCTTGCACAAGCCGTCTTCTGGTGGACCAAAGCGGAGGAATTCGGCCACCAGCCTGCTGCAGAGGCCCTTGCGAAGGTCAGGCGACAAGCGCTCTCGCCGGATCAATCGGATCGAAAACGACAGGAAGCGCTCGACGCATTTCGGTCCTATCGCGAGAGGCTGTGGGAGGAGTTTCCGGACTACTCCCCCGCGCCGGGCGACGAGACCCTCGGGACAAGGCTTTTGAAGTTGAATCGCGCGGACGATGCAATCCCGACACTTCTGAAAGAAACCTACGCTCTCGGCGACATGGCGCAAGCGGAGCTGGCCAGGCTCTATGAATTTGGATGGGACCAGTACCTGGCGCCGTTCGATAAACACATCCTGGCCTGCTTCGAGACCACAGCGGCCGATGGATTCCTTCCGGCGAAGAAAACCCTGGCACGCATCTACGGCAAGGGCCTCGGCATGGCGCCGGATCTTTACAAAGCGAAGTTCGTGCTCAAGGGTCTGCCGAAGCAGGAGATGAAGGCCCTGCTCGACGAACTCGCCCCACAATAATCTGCAATGATGGACCCGCCAAGAATCTGGCGTCTTTTTATCACGTCGCTCACCCTGCAATCGTTCGCGATCGGGCTGGTTGCGGCGTTCCTGGCAGAATTGTTGTGGGTAGCGGCGCCCGCCACGTTCACGGCCCTGGATTGGACAGCTTATGATTCCTGGCTTCGTCATCGCTCGCCTGTTGCTGTCAGCCCTGCACTGACCATCGTCCTGCGCGACTCCGCCAGCGAAGATCGGTTCGGCACCGGTCCATGGGATCGCGCGATCCTCGCGCATCTGATCACGGCCGCACATGAGTCCGGCGCCGCGGCGATCGGCCTCGAGCACCGCCTCGATCACGCCAGCCCGGCACAACTCGGCGGCGCGGCGAGCGACGCTCTGCTCCTCGAAGCGATAGAAACCGCTGCCCCGGTGGTTTTCGTGCACGATACCGAATCGGCCCTGTCATCCAACGCGACGATCATGGGCCACCTGTTGGTGGCAACCCAGCCGGACCACGCAACGCGACAGATTCCCTTGCTGGCGGCAGTCCAGACACAAACCATCCCGGCCTTTGGCTCTGTCCTGTACGACCTCTATCGGCAGCAGCGCTCGCCGACTCAACAGATGATAACCGAACAAGCCGGTCCTGCCCTCATTAACTTCGTCGGGAATGGCTCACTGGCGGCGCTGCCGACCGTTCCACTGTCGTCGGTCTGGGACGCGGTTCAACAACAGGACAGCGCCAAACTCGACGAATGGTTCAAGGATAGGACCGTCGTGATCCTGCCCAATCCCATGACGCAGGGACCTTGGCTCCTGCCGACCGGTCAATCGGTGAGCGGAACAGTGGCGCACCTTCACCTGCTCAACACCCTGCTTACAGACAACCGACCCTGTCAGGTCGGTCCGCTCGGACGGTTCGGCGTCACCGTGCTCCTGGCCTCGCTTGTCGTCTGGTGCCTCCTGTACTTCCGCGGATCGACCGGCTTGCTGTTCGCCGGCAGCGCCATCACGCTGTACATCGCGCTGACTGGTGTCATGCTGCCGGGGCTGCACCTCGTGTTTCCGATAGCGCTGCCGTTGACCGCTGCTCTGTTCGTTCTGGTCGGCGCAACGGCCTGGACCCATCTGACGACAGGTCAGCGCATGGTCCTGCTCGAGCGAGACATGTTGCGCATCAGGCAGGACGCCGAGGCGGTCAGAGAAGCCTTGATCCTTCGCGAGAATCGCGTGGAGGCGCTCCAGGAGGACCTGGAGGCTGCGAAGGCCGCTGCGGCTCAATCGGTCGGGGCGCAGGAAGAACTGGCCAGAACCTCCGAGTCGCTCAGATCACAAATCCTGGAGACCCAGGCCCAGGAGCAAACCGCCCGCAGGCAACTGGAACAGCTCGAACGTCAGATTCACGATCTCCGCGCTGCCGGCGCAGAGGTTGCCACCATCGGCGATGCGGAACTCGATCTGCTGAGAGCTGAATGCCGGCCATTCGGCATCATCACGATAAACCCCGCCTTGCTCCGCCTGTTCCGCGACGTGAAGAAAGGCGCCAAGTCGCTGCTGACGGTCCTGCTGCTCGGAGAACCGGGCACAGGCAAGGAACTCTTCGCCCGCGCAGTCCATCGCCTGGGCCCCAGAGCCGGAAAAACATTCATCGCCGTCAACATGGCGGCGATCTCACCGGAACTGTTTGAAAGCGAGCTGTTCGGCCATGTGAAGGGCAGCTTTACGGGAGCCACGGCAGATCGACGCGGCTATTTCGAGCTCGCCAACCAGGGGACCATTTTCCTGGATGAAATCGGCGATCTGCGGCTGGATCACCAGAGCAAGCTGCTGCGCGTGCTGCAGGAAAAGTCGTTCTACCGCGTCGGCGCGACAACTCCGACGACCGTGGATGTACGAATCGTTGCCGCCACCAATCGTGACTTGCAGCGGGGGGTGTCCGAAGGCTGGTTCCGTGAAGATCTGTACTTCCGGCTGAAGGGGCTGGTCTTTCAACTCCCGCCATTGCGTGAGAGGGCAGACGATATTCCAGTTCTGGCCGAGGCCTGTCTCATTGAGATCGCGGCGCAAATGGGACGGGCTGTTCCTAAGCTCTCCAACGATGCTCTCCGTCTCTTGAGCGAGCACGAGTGGCCTGGCAACGTCCGGGAACTTCGCAACGCCCTCGAACGGGCCGTTGCATTAAGCGACGGCCCGCTGCTCACCAAAAACTCGTTCCATCTGGAGGGAGTCTCACTGAAAGAAGAAAAGACATCGACCAAAGCGGCTGCCGGTGCGCCGGAATCAGCCAGTGACGCCGTCGTCCTGGATTGCTTGAGGCAACATCGCTTCGACATGCAGGCTACGGCCAGGACGCTCGGTTGGGACCGCAGCACTGTGACTCAGCGATTGAAGGGCCTCTGCTTCCAAGCTCTGGTGGAATCGAATGGAGACCAGGCCAAAGCGGCAGTGGCGATCGCAGGAGATCCGAGTCATCTGCGTACCGTCGAGCTCAAGCTCATGGACTACTACGGCCATCTGCAATCAGTGATCGAGCCGTTTGCTACCGCGGACGAGGCGCTGGTTGAGGGCAAGCGACGATTCAAGAACCTGCCCGATCGTCACTTCAAAGCAGTCGAAGCGTTGGTGAGACAACATTTTCGTGAGAACAACCCGATCTCTCCTTCGCTTGGGAAACGTTTCTGACCCAGATTTTCATTCAATCAATGACCGAAACATGATCGCCGCATCCTGATACATGCCGTCGTTCTTCCGCACAGCGCCTGGAATCACCCCGAGTTCGTTGAAGCCGAGCTTCTCCCAGAGGCGGCGCGCGACCAGATTCTCGGAAAATACGAGATTGAAGATCACGCTCCGGTAGCCCAACTGCTTGGCGTACTCCAACATAGTCGCGCCTAACAACCAGCCCAGTCCGTTCTTTCGACAGTCCGGCGCGACGATGAAGCCGGCGTTCGCCACTTGCCTTGCCCGCCCCGGCCAGTTCGGCTTGAGGTAGAAGGCCCCGGCCATGCCGGCCGCTTGCGCCCGGTCCGGCACATAGGCCGCCACAGTACTCTTGCCGCGAAACCAATAGTCCATGAAGTCATCCTGATCCGGGAACCGGTCATGCGGATAAGACGTCCCCTCCTCGACAATGACCCGGTAGAGGCTTCGCAGAGGCTCCACATCGCGCTCGCCGGCTAGCACCAATTGAACCGGCGAGCCGTCCCTGAGCCTGGCTGCAATAGGGAATGTGAGGCTCAATTGACTAGACCTTCGCCAACAGATGACAAGGACTTACGGGATCTGATCCCTTTATATCTTGCTTCGGATCATAAAGAACGACTCTCAGTGAAGGTGCGCAGCCGTCTTGTCCAGGAGGGATTTCGCTTGATCAATGGTGAGCGCCTTGGTCTTGCTCATGAACGTAATCGAAAGGCCCTGGCCCTTCACCCCGCCGACACAGGTGGACAACGGCAGGCCATCCTTGGCGGAGGCAGGGGGGTCATGATTGAGCACCAAGCGTGAGGAAAATCTTTTGAAACCTCTTTGTAGTTTGCCTTTTTTAGGCCATCGACTCCCGGATTGCTTTTGGTCATCTTGATGAATTGGGCAATCTCATCGTCGGTGAGGGGGCCTCGGAACCAACTGATGGTGATTTGCCCCATGGTTGAGACGCCCCACATGCAGCCCTCCACTTTCACGCTCTTGTTCGGGCCTGTCGGAATGTCATCAAACTGTAGCGGCTGAGTGGCGGTGACTTTCCCGCCGGTGACAGCCTCAATGTCGCCCGGAGTCAGCAGAGAGCAAGCCGACGACTGTTCAGCAGCGGCAGGCGAAGTAATCGCGGCGACCAGAATCAAGACAAGGCTTAGTTGCAGCATGAGAAGCTCCTCATATGACAACAGGTGAGGTGCTGAACCAATGTCGTCTGGTCACCAGCATAATACTTTTCCCTGGATGATTCTAAGCTTTCGACAGGTCCCTGGTATCGCCTTGCACAAACAGAGCAGCCGACGACCACTTCCAACCCCTGATCATGAATGACGCGGGGCCATCCCCGCATGCCGCGGCGTTGAAGTCAGAGGATCGATAGGCGGACGAGTGATCGAACGCTCCACCGGCGAAGTCCTTCAGCACAAGCGGAAAGTAGTGGAAGTACTGCTTGGAGTCCGGAAACATCCATCGAATGAACGGATCGCAGATGAATGCGGCAACCAGGGAGGCAATCGAGCGATCGTAGTCTTCGAAAGTTGCCGGGACCGCTGTCGGATCGTGCATGGTGTTTCCTGGTGTGAGTGCGCCCAACGCTAAGCTCAGCCGGCGCGATGTGCGCGTCCGCCGCAGCGCCGGGTTAGGCGCCGATGATTTCATTCAGACCTTCGATGACCTGATCCAGTTCCTCAAGGCTCACTTTGCCGAGTCGCTGACTGATCCGTTCGACTGCCAGCGTGCGAATCTGGCTGATCTTTACCCATGATTTCTTCGGAAGACCCTTCGACTGAAGCTCAAGCGTGAGAGGGAAACCCGCTCGTTGCGGTTGGCTCGTGAGCGCAATCGCGATGACCGTGCCGGAATGTTCATTGAACACGTCATGGCTGAGGACCAGCACGGGGCGTCGCCCGGCTTGTTTCTTGCCGCGGACCGGGTTGAGATCCGCCCACCGAATCTCACCTCTCAATATTCGGGCCATGCCGACACATCCTCGGATAGGCCTTCCTCGGCAAGCGTCCTTTCGAGGACGGGATCGAGTTTCGCACACTCCCTCGCCAAACGGCTTCGGTCCAGGCGGGCGAGTTTTTCTTCCACTGCTTCTTGAATCGCTTGACTCCGACTGGGAAAGGCGGCTTTCTCGACGAGGGTATCGAGGCGTTCTACGGTGGACTGATCGAGGGATATCGCAATTTTTGACCGGGGCATGTTGCACCTCTGGGTATGACCATACGTCATACCTCCGTCATGGTCAAGCCCCCTATCACTTGGGAGCCTAACGTTTGAGCTGAGGGGCGAGCGCCATGCCGGTGCGAGTCCGCTCGAGCGAAGGGTTAAGTTGCATCTTGGCTCACGGCAAGGCTATTGAAGGTGCGGCTCGAACTTCGGGAGAATGTCTTCGACCAACTGCACCATTGACGTCAGGGTTTCGACGATTGGATCGCCAAAGGCTATGTCTTGCTCACCGAAAGCCACCTCAAACCGAAACTCGAGTTTGTCGTTCATTTCAGCGTCCGGGCCGTCGATTAACAGTTCGTCGCCCGTCTTCAGCGGAAAAAGCCGGTCCGCAGGTCGAAGGAAGAGGTCGACGGCAGGCATTCCGGAGAACTTGTCAGCCATTGGAGGGGACGCGAGGTGCTTCTGCATCTCGCGGCTCATGTGGGCGCCTATGTTGACGCTCCGAAACGCCGAACCGGCCGTGAGAAGAACGCGATGCTTGTCAACGTTGTTCAACTTGTGCAAGCGCCAAAGAGCGTCGTTTCCGCCTTTGTAGGGCATGAGAGCGTCAAGCGTCGCAATCGCGGTCGGCGTGGCACCCTTGAGCTGCTGACGCCGTTGCTCGATGTACCTCGCGCGATCGTCCGCGATGGGAAAGTACACATGGCTCGAAGGTTTCTTGCCAGACCCTACCCAGACGAGCTGATACGCAAGGTGATCTAGGGCGCTCCTGAGGTTATGGATTGCGTCGCCAAGGACTGCGGAGATTCTGAGCGGCGTGGGCCGTACTCCCGCCACAGAGTAGATCAACCGACGCGTGTCAGGTGCGCGCTTTGCTCCGACAGCGTAGGGCTTCGAATCGAGGTAGGCACGGAGATCAGCCGAAATGGTCGCAAGGTGCTCTTTGGCACGATCGACTTTGACGGAGATGAGTTCAAGTCGATCGCGTGCAGTCATGGTATTTGATGCAACCTAACTATGTTTAGGCCGATCCGCATAAGAGCCGGATCTGCCAGTTCCGATCCGTATAACACGCCACGACGGTTCGTGAACCATACGCCATACCTGCTCTCGCTTCAATGAGTTGCGACTGTTGGCCCATTTTATCACGGGGTCTTATGCGGATCGGCATAACACGCTTCCTTCAATGGATTCACATCCCGTCCAGCGGACTGCGGACACCGGACGGCCCTCGATGGAGGACATGAGTATAGATCATCGTCGTTTTGACATCGCGATGCCCTAACAACTCCTGGATGGTTCGAATATCCGAGCTGCTTTCCAGCAGGTGTGTGGCAAAGGAGTGCCGGAAGGTGTGGCAGGTGGCCCGCTTCGTCAGTCCGGCCTTCGCTACAGCCTCTCTGACAGCTTTCTGCACCAGGGATTCGTCAATGTGATGACGTCCTTGTTCCTTGGTCTTGCCATTGACCCATCGGTGCTCCTGGGAAAAGACCCATTGCCAGCGCCAGTCCTTCGGCGCGTTGGGGTACTTGCGGTCAAATGCGTGTGGTAGCTGTACGCGCCCCCACCCATCTGCCACATCCTGTTGGTGTACGGCCTTGACCTTCGTGAGGTGGCCCTGGAGTGGGGTCTTGACCGATTCGGGCAACATCGTGATCCAGTCTTTGGCGTCTTTGCCGTCGCGAATCAGAATCTCATTCCGAGAGAAATCGATATCTTGAATCCGGAGACGCAGACATTCCATCAGACGAAGACCCGCGCCATACATGATCGCGACTATCAGCCACTTTTCGCCGGCCAGGTTCGCCAGCACCGCTTTCACTTCCTCACAGGTCATGACCACAGGCAGACGTTCAGGTTTTCTGGCACGGATGACTTCGCCGAGGTCTCCGAGGTCGCGCCCGATCACGTGTCGGTAGAGGAAGAGCACCGCCGCCAATGCTTGGTTTTGCGTCGAAGCACTGACCTTCTCTTGCAGGGCCAGATGAGTCAGAAACTGATTGATGTCCGGTGCGGCCATCTTGGCCGGATCGCGCCCTTGATGAAAGTGCAGAAACCTTGCGACCCAATGACTATACGCCTGTTCGGTTCTCCTGGAGTAATGACGAGCCTGCACGGCCTCTACGATGAGTGAACGCCGGAACCAGCGCGGCACATTCTCTACCGATGCGCCGACTCCGTCAATTCTCACTTAGCCTGAAATCCTGAGAATGATTCCATTTCTATTGGCCAGATTGTCAGAGGTCGCCGCGCGCAGCGGGGGACCCACATCGGGGGGTGCGCGGACCGAGCGCTGATCGACGACAGGACCCGCTCTGAAACCTGAACGTGCGGGGCCGGCCCCGCATCGCTAGATGGAAACACCATCCCCGCATCGAACGCGCCTCTCTCACTCCTTCTGAACCCCTCAACTACCTTCACAACTTTCTCCACTTTCATACTGCCCAAGGTCGGCACTCCCGTTGCTCAAGCATCCAGTCATCGGTACGCAGGCAAGCAGGCTGGAAAGGGGGTGAATCAGAGTCTAGGCAGGCTTGGACTTCAGCAACTTTCTAACTTTTCAACTTTGACACTTTATAACCTCGGGAGGGTTTCGCCATGCAGAAAGGTCCATCGCAGGTCACATCGGGCAATATCGCCCCGACTATCTCGGGGCCCAACAAGGATAAGGATGTGTTCGTCATCTCCGGGCTTGTCGTGAGCCTCGCCGCCATCATCGGCGCATTCTGGTACTACTCCTCGACCGACCATTCGACCATCACGGGTCCTGACCAGTTGAACGGTTCGCAAGTCAGCGAAGTGCTCAAGGGCAGCAACCAGTCTCTGGTGACCCCGGTCTCGCTTCCGGCGAACAAGATCCAGGAGTCTCCGATCGCCAAGGTCAAGCCGGAGATCATCCATGCCGATATCTATTTCGAAGTGGGCCGGAAGGGTTTGACGGACGAAGCCAAGGCTATCCTTCATGAAGAGGCGGCGTTTCTCAAGAACGACGCCAACCTCGGCGTCCTCGTTCAGGGCTATACCGATCGGCAGGGCTCGGCCGGCTACAACATGACGCTGGGGATGAAACGCGCAGAGACCGTCAAAGCTGAATTGATGAATGCCGGGGTGGCGGAGCACCAGATCAAGACCGTAAGTCTCGGCAAGGACGGTGTGCTGTGCGTCGACAACAGCGATGCCTGCCGCCGGATGAACCGCCGGGTTCACCTTGAAATCCGCACGATCGGCCAGGAGCATATGGTCGCGCCGGTCGTGGCGACCACACAAACTGTTGACGCCACACCAGCTTCCCTCGATCCTACTCAGATGACCGACGAACCCAACTCGCTCATCGATAGCCTCATCCCCTCCGCCAACGCAACGCAGCCGGAAGAGCCTGCCGCGACCCCACTTGAGCCAGCCTCAGGTAGCTGACCCACGCCTATGTCGGACCCTGGATGAGGTTATCCAGGGTCCGGCCAGCCGGATGTCGCAGCGCCACTCACAACAAACGAGACGAGGACGGCATGAATCGACACAGCATCGTGAATCAACGACTGTTCGCGAGGAGGACAGCTCGCATCCTCTGCGCCACTCTGGTTACCACTTTCTTCTCATGGGCAGGCGGACTGCCGGTGCTGCTCGCCTGCGGAGAGGAACCCCTGCACAGCGAATCGAGCATCGGCCTGAACGACGTGACAGAAGGCAGCCTGCTCTTCAAGACCAACGAAGCGGGCCGATACATTCCCGCTCCCATCCTCAAGACGGACGTGCAGATTTCCGTGACCGGCACCATCGCGCGGACCAAACTTCACCAGGAATTCGTCAATCCCAGCCTGAAGAAAGACGACTGGGCCGAGGGCATCTATGTGTTCCCTCTCCCTGAAACTGCGGCCGTCGATCACCTCCGCATGAAAGTCGGCGAGCGAACGATCGAAGGACAGATCAAGGAGCGCGCCGAAGCGAAGAAGGTCTACGACCAGGCCAAACAGGAAGGCAAGCGGGCGAGCCTAGTTGAACAGGGACGGCCGAACGTCTTCACCACTTCTGTTGCGAACATCGCTCCGGGTGACCGCGTGACAGTCGAGATCGAGTATCAGGAGACGGTTCGGTATGACCAGGGGACATATTCTTTTCGTTTCCCCATGGTCGTGGGACCCCGCTACATTCCCGGCACACCGGTCGTGATGGAAGATCAGCCGCGAGCATACGGGTGGTCGCTCGATACCGATCGTGTCGCAGATGCTTCCCGCATCACCCCGCCGGTTCAGCACCCTGACCACGGCCCGATCAATCCGGTGACCCTGACGATCGATCTGGCTGCAGGCTTTCCTCTCGGCAAGGTCGAATCTCCCTATCATGACATTCTCGTCATCGCTGAACCGGACGGTCGACGGCACATCACGTTGCGAGCCGATCATGTGCCGGCCAATCGCGATTTTGCCCTGCTCTGGCAGCCGGCTCCCGGAAAGGCCCCGGTCGCGACGGTGTTCACAGAGCAACAGGGCGACGGTTTCTATGCATTCCTGATGTTGTCCCCTCCCGCATTGTCCGATCAGCAGGCCACGTCACAGCCCCGCGAAGCGATCTTCGTCATCGACACGTCCGGTTCCATGGCTGGTACGTCCATCGAGCAAGCCAAGGCTGCGTTGCTGCTCGCCTTGACCAGACTCGGCACACAGGACCGCTTCAACATCATCCAGTTCAATAGCATCACCAAGATGCTCTTCTCTCAACCGATGCCGGTCGATACCGGGACGTTGCGCAAGGCGGTCCACTATGTCGAGCAGCTCAAGGCGAACGGAGGCACGGAGATTCTGCCAGCTCTGAAGATGGCACTGATGGGCCAGGCCCCTTCGACGCACTTGCGGCAGGTGATCTTTCTGACTGACGGCCAAGTGGGGAATGAGGACGAGTTGTTCGGCGTGATCCGCGATCAACTGCGCGCGAGCCGTCTCTTCACCATCGGCATCGGCTCCGCGCCGAACAGCCACTTCATGCGGAAGGCGGCGGAATTCGGTCGAGGCACCTTCACCCACATCGGCAGCACCAGCGAAGTCAAAGCGCAGATGGACTCCATCTTCCGCAAGCTGGAGCGGCCGGTGCTGACAAATCTTGTTGTGGAAGGGCTCGATGAAACGGCCGAGACGTTCCCGGCGAAGGTGCCGGATCTCTATGACGGCGAGCCGGTTGTCGTCGCGCTAATGAGCAAAACTCTTCCCGCTCGTCTGACGATTCGAGGCTCCATCGGAGCGTCGCCATGGACGACGGTCATTGCCCTGAAAGACGATCCCTCACGGGACGGCCTCTCCGTCAACTGGGCTCGTCGGAAGATCGATTCCATCATGAATCAACAGGAATTCGGCCAGGATGAGTCTTCAACCAGGCAGGCGGTGCTCGACGTGGCCCTGGCTCATCATCTTGTCAGCAAGTACACGAGTCTCGTGGTTGTGGACCGAGAGCCGATTCGGCCGACGGACAGGTCCTTGATTACCCATGCGATGAAGGTGAACCTGCCGGAAGGGCAGGACTACCAGGCGATCTTCGGCCTGCCGAGGACTGCCACGAGCGGGCAGCTGCAGATTTTCTTCGGGCTGACCTTGCTCGTCCTGACAGGGTTGTTGTGGGCCTATCGGACAAGGGTGGCATGAGCCGGTTCCAGCCCACTTCCCGCTCCTTCGTTGCGCTGGTAGTGTCTCTCTTCGCCATCGGACTGTGGCAGGTTGGGGAGGGAATGTGGATCTATGCGAAGGCCGGGCTCGCGCAATTACTGCTGCGACGGGCCTGGTCGCGCACCCTAGAGGGAGAAGCCGCAGTCAAGCCCTGGCCCTGGGCCGATACCTGGCCGGTGGCGCGACTCACAGTTCCTGCGAGGAGAATCGACCTGATTGTGCTGAACGGCGCCTACGGCCGCTCGCTCGCATTCGGGCCTGGCTACCTGGAATCGAGCGCGCTCCCAGGCTCGACGGGCACGACGATTCTCACCGGCCATCGCGATACGCACTTTGCGTTTTTGGAGCTGATTCAAACCGGCGAGCGATTCATGCTGCAATCGCGGGGCGGCCGTACTCGTTCCTATCGGGTGATCGACCGTCGCGTCATCGATAGCCGAACAGGCCGAATCCGGCTCAACAGGGAACAGCCGTCACTGGTCCTGGTGACCTGTTACCCATTCCGCGTGCCGATACCGGGAGGTCCGTTGCGCTGGATCGTCACCGCTGAGGCGGAAGATCACGCTTAACCTTTGACTTCTCTTTCCATTCCCACGGCGGCATCGGATTCGGCTCCGACCATAGGCCTTTAGCCCCGGCCCTCGCCAGTTCTTCGAGTACTTCGAGACGGGCATCGCTGGAAGGCGATCGTTTCCACCAGGCCAGCCCTTCTTTGAGCAGCTCACGCCCCAAACTCCGCCCGTCGTTCAACAGCACTTCGGCCGATATCCGACCCTGCTTGTCCCGTGAGAGTCCTCGCACGACCACGTCTCGGTTCCCGACGTAGGCGGCGGTCGCGTGCTTCGCTTGCTTTCCGAAGGGCTGCGTGAGTTCGGGACAATCGACGTCTTTCAGATGGATCGTCTCGCTGCGGCCGTCGTGTCGAATGGTCAACCGGTCTCCGTCATGGATGCTGACGACTCTGGCTACCATGTCGGCCCATGAAAGAGCCGGCAAGACTGCGACGGCTGCGACAGTAAGCACTGCGAGGCAAAATGTTCGAAGCATCATGCTATATGCTACCGCTTCCCTCTGGTTCGGCCAAACATTTCTGAGTTATTTGACGGCTGGGAGGCTACGTGGGCTACCGCGCTCGTGGTTCCCCGCACATTTTTCTGAATCTCTTCCGATTCATCATGGATCGAATGCGATTCGCGTGGTTGCTGGTTCAGCAAGAATAGGGCGCACAGGCGACGCGGTATATCCTCTTGAAATTCTTAACGCCTGAGGAGCAACTCCATGATGGGATGGAATGCGGCATCATGATTGCCACTTGAGGTTGATTAATTTCTCAAATTCGCTCCGCCCTGTCCGAAGGAGCCGAATGGCCATGTTCAGAATGCGCAAGAGGTGCCCGCCCTGGCGTACCTGGCTGTTCTGTCTCTTCTGTCTCACGCCGCTTGAGGAGGCGCATGCCAACTCAATCACGTACCTCTTTGAAGGCACTGTGGACGAGATTTCAGGCCCAGCCTTTGAATCGCCTCATCCCTTCAAACTCGGGCAAGTCATCACGGGGTCGTTTACTTACCAGCCCGCTGCCGGAGACGCTTTCCTCGTCCCGCGTCAGAACTATTATGATGGAGCCATCACTGATCTAGTCATTTTGATCGGCCCCTATACCGGAACTGGCGCCCAATATGCCTTGTCGAATATAGGTATTCTGAACGGCTTTTCGCACCAGTTTAGATTCACGTCTTTGGCAACCGGTCCGACTATCAATGGTAGCCCCTTGGCAGGTTTCCATTTCACATTGGAGGACTTGACCGGCCAAGCATTGGCAAGTCAGTCGCTTGAAGCCATCCCTCCTTTGTCCGCATTTTCCATCAAGAACTTCAGGCTTGTGTTCTCCGACGAGATCAATGTCTCAGTATTGCATGGACGATTGACCACTTTGACTTTCGTACCCCTGCCAGCTTCCGCTGGGCTCTTTCCTTCCAAAGCCATTGACGGAAGGCCGTAACGAGGCATCGGCTCACACGAAGAAATAATCAAAACTCATAAACATCGGTCGGTTTTATCTCGTCGCTAAGAAATAGAAGGGCTCCGGTCCAAAGGTAGGAAGAGAATGAAAAGACTCACAATAGCTTGCGGTCGGGGCAAAGAATGAACACCTAATGGGTCTATCCGGCGGCGACGATGAAGGGAGACTTCGCCTGATGAGCCGCCGGAGCGCGCAAGCAAGGTGTGGCTTGCCAGTCGAAGCGGATGCATAGGAGGTCGCCCGCCATAGCTTTAGCAAAGGCGGGCAGCCTTCGCATCTGCAAAAACTGGAGCCGGCGACCCGGATTGAACGGGCGACCAGTCATCGGTTCGGCTCTGAAGCCTGCCTCACCGATTCCTACAAAGGGGGCCAGCCCCCTTGTACAATCCCCACGAAGGGGACCGACCCCCTTCGGATCCCCCACAGCTCGCTGATTCTATGATTGGTTAGGCTCCAGGTTGCTACGCAACCTGGAGCCGGCGACTGGAATCGAACCAGCGACCTGCGGTTTACGAAACCGCTGCTCTACCAACTGAGCTACGCCGGCATCTTGAAAAGAGTCCATAACCTACACGGGTTTTTTCTCAGCCTCAAGGGGTATTTATAAGGGGCTACTTTAATTTCGCGACCGCCTGAAGTCGAACTGCGGCACCCTGTCCGGGCGGTGGAATACAGAGCGGCTCCTGTTGGTTGGCGAATTGTTCCCTCGCGGATTCCAGCACTTGCCCTTTGGCATAGGTGCAAAGTTCGCCGGCGAGAATCGTTCCGTCCTTATCCATATCGGCAGCGCCAGCCAGACCCTTCAGAATTTCATAGGTAAACAATCCGTGCTGCCCGAGATCGTAAGGATGAGCTTCCTGGACGGACCGATTGCCCACCATCCACATCACTTTTTCCTTGCCCGCCGTCTCCTGTTCCCAGACCGGAGGAACCGGCTCCACACCGTCCTTCTTTGCAACCGGCTCAAGCGATAGATCCAGAATGATGATCGCCCGTTGGATCGGCGACTTCACCAGTGCTTCATGCATTCGACGGAGAGAGAATAATCTGCCGACGGAAGACGATGCTCCATCGAACGGAATCATGAAGACGGCCCCGGTTGAAGCCTCCACCACTCCGCGGCCTGACACATAGATGTAGGCGACCGTTGTTGTATCCGCCTGCTTCGGAAGCCATTCTTCGAAGGTCTCCGCCAGATCGGTTTTCAGCGCATGGGAGTCGGTAAGCCGACGAACGCGATCGGAGGAAATCCCAAGAATCGCCTGCCAATATGTCGCGACGACTTCCGCGTCATGGGCGGCATATTTGACGCGCTGCAGTCCGCTTTCACGGAATTGTCCGACGCCGATGGCAATGCCGATCGCCCTCGGCTGTTTCAACTTCCCGGCGCGCTTCGGCAGCTCATCGACATCTACCGGCATCGCCGTGGCTTCCGGAGCCGTGCCGGGTTTCATCGCGACGAGAAATTTCTTCGCGGAAGGCAACTGGTCCGATGGCGAGCGGCTGCGCACCGCCAGCACGAGCTCAGCTTGAATCGCCTCCTTGACCGTTCCGATTTTTCCCTCCAGGGAAACCCGCTTTACTTCACCAGACGGAATATTCCCAACCGGCAGCACTCCGGGAATCTGTTCGACCAGTTCCGGAGTTCCGCTGACCAGAATCTCGACCCCGGAGGCTTCACCGGGACCGTCGTTTTTCACCTCGATCTCGACGGAGATCGTTTCGCCTGTATGGAGAAGCTGATTGCGGTTTTCGTCGCGAATGATCGCGCGGAAGTTGATGACGGCTGATTCGCCGGATGCCGTCTGCGCCTGGACCGGCGCAGACGAGGGAGCCGGGTCAGGACTTCGAGCTGCGGGCTGGCCCGAGACTGCAATTGGAGAAGGGGGAGCTGCTGCCGCGGCCACAGGTAGTGCCGCTCCTGCCTTTCGGGCATCGGCCGCATTGAGAATCTTCCTCGATGTCCCGAGTTGCTTGGCCATGCCGTCGGTCACATGGCCGATCGCTTCCTGTGCAATCTTATCGAGCCCCGACACGTCGCAAGAGGCATCGGTCACATCCACATCGCCGCGCCCGACACTTTTCAATTTCTTGCTGTGTAGAACTGTCCCATCGGCAGCCGTGTAGGCGAAGTCCAGTCCGATGCTGATCGTCGCAGGGTAGGTTCTCGTGACTTTCCGCGTGACGGCCAGGTCCAATTCAGTCAGTCCGACGGAGACGTCCTGGTATCCGTCCACCGCCACCACACTCTGATCCTCCAGGATTACTTTCTCGAACACACGCCCTGACTTTCGTTTGATCGCCTCAGAAAGCAGCGTGCCCAGCGGTAGCGTCTTGGGTTGGCCGCAGGCATCCTGATACGAGACCTGTGCCGCAGCAACGCTCGGCGCCATCCGCACCTGTACGGTGAGCGGCAGATAGTAGCCGGCTCCCAGGCCGTCGCGCGAAGCAAAGAGCCCGCAGGCGGTGAGTGAAAGCAACAGGAACCAGGCCAGCGCCGCGCCGGTGGCGCGCGTGAATAGCGAGGAGAGTTCTCTCTGCACTGGTCGCACGATAGTCGTTATACCGAAAAGTCTCATACGATCACAACCGAAGGGCTCATTTGACAGGTCCATACCCCTCGGCTAAGGTCCCCCCCGATGAACGAATTGGATTCGACGACTTCCCCCCAGTTCACCGCGCCGAGACTTTCCTGGTCCGCCATCGCCAGGCTGATTCGTTTGCGGAACCAAACCGGCACATGGTTGCTGCTCCTGCCCACCATGTGGTCTCTCGTTCTGGCGGGCCAGGGGACGCCTCCGCTTCGGCTCGTGCTTACCTTCGCAATCGGTTCATTTCTCATGCGAAGCGCCGGCGTGGTCTTGAACGATCTCGCGGACCGCTCGTTCGATCGGCATGTCGCGCGGACTCACACCAGGCCGCTGGCTTCCGGGGAACTGTCGCCTCGGCATGCCCTGCTAGTTGCCGCGGTTCTACTCGGGCTGGCAGGGATACTGGTAATGACGCTTAATTCTCTCACGGCGCTGTTGAGTCCGATCGCCGTACTCCTGGCTAGCCTCTATCCTTTTGCCAAACGCTTCGTCCGTATGCCGCAAGCCATGCTGGGTATCGCCTTCGGTTGGGGGACGATCATGGCCTGGGCTGCCTCTCGCGGGACGATCGAGGCGCCAGCCTGGATCCTGTTCGGTGCTACGGTCTGTTGGGCCATCGGCTACGACACGATCTATGCGCTTCAGGATCAGGAGGACGATCGTCGCATCGGCGTGAAATCTTCCGCCCTCTTTTTCGGCAAATGGATATGGCTTGCGGTCGGATCGACGCTCGCCGCCATGCTGGCGCTGCTCGGTCTTGCCGGTTGGATAACAAGAATCGGTTGGATCTATTACGCAGTGCTGGGAGCAGCCGCTATTCTGGCGGCGAAGCAAGCGCTTGAGTTGAGGGCAGCCGTCTCAGCCACGCGCGCCTTTGAACTCTTTCACCGGCACGTGTGGCTCGGCTCAGGAATTCTGGCCGGATTGCTCGCCGGATGCTTGCTTTGATGAATCAGCCGGCCTAGTTGAACAGTTCAGCAGCCTAGTCGTTCAGCTTGCCGGTTTGTTGCTCGGCGGCTCCGGCTTCGCGGCACGTAACGTGCCGAGGTACATCACCACAGCCTTGGCGTCCGCATCGCTCAATCCCAAAGCCGGCATTCTCGTCTCCGGCTTCATGGCCTGTGGGTTTTTGACCCAACGATACACCCAGGTGCCGTTGAGACGGAAGCCCGCGCGGTCCAAGGCAGGACCGACTTTGCCTCCTTCTTCACCGACACTGTGGCAGCCGTTGCAGCCATACTTGTTCGAGTACAGTTTCTTGCCCGCTTCCGCGAGTTGCGCCGCCTGCTCCGGCTTCACCGTCAGGTCTGGCCTGGCCACATTGACGCCCTTGCCGGGTCTGGTGGAAAAATTGTTCGCGGCGAGTTGCGCGGCATCGAGATCTTTTTTCGCCAGCGCCATAGCCGCTTGCTCCTTGGCGTAGGAAGCTTCGTCCACGTCGACATCCTTCTTGAGCGCTTCGCTCTTCTTCTCAGCCTCATCGCTGGCCTTTTTTTCGGCCGCTTCGTAGGTCTGCTTGGCCTGGTCGAACTTGGCTTGGGCCGCCTGCAGCGCATCGGCCAGTTCCTTCTTCCGCTCCTCGACTTTGAACTCCAGCTTCATACCGTGCAGCGTGCGGACGTATCCCACGATGGCCCAGATTTCATCTTCCGAGAGCGTGTACTTAAAGGTCGGCATGGTGGGGACAGCGAATTCGTCGTCCCCGATCTTGTCGCCGCCCGGGCTCGTGTCTTTCATATCACGCGAAATCGTGTTGAAAATTTCTTCGTCCTTGAAAGTCCCCATCTCGGACTTGTTGGACAGGTCTTTTGGCTTGGGATCAGGCATGGAGGACCAGTTGAAACCCTCGTTCTGGCGCCCGTGCTCGCCGTGACAATGCAGACAGTAGTGGGCGTAGAGCTCCTGGCCTTTTCTCTGTTGTTCGCTCGCACAGCCTCCGGCAACCAAGGCCCAGATACCGATCAGGCCAGCCACCGCTCCCATGACTTGCAGCCTTGCCGCCTTCATGTTGACTGCCCTTTCTTCAGTTTACGGATCAGGACGAACTGAAACCCCAACGCCACGGCGATCGCCATCGCCGCATACAGATAGCCTGAATAATCCGGGGGAGGTTCCGCGCGGAAATACCACCAGGAGGACACCGCCTTCTGGGAGCCCTTTTCACGCAGCTCACCGCTCGCGTCTTTCTTTCCGTCCCAAACAGCAAACGCAATGTTGATGAATTCCCCCGGCTTGACCTGGGCATCCTCGTCGGGATGTTCGGTCGTCAAGGGGCGGGAGAACACGACCTTCCAAGCGCCGCCCGAATAGGCGCCCTTGGCCTTCACATCCTGATGCGCCTGGGCCTTCAGAGTGCCGAAGCCCTTGGCGCTCATATCGACCGCTTTGTTTTCCTTGTTCTTCCAGAACCAGATGTTGACCGGGCCGCCTTCGACCTGGGCCATCGGCTGGCCGTGCGCAAAGTGAGCCTTCTTGTCGCCGACCATGAATTCAAGCGCGGCTGAGTCGTCCGGATCTTCCGTCGGATCCGCGTATTCCAACAGGAACGCCACCTGCGCCCCATCGTGCAACGCGCGAATTTTAAGATCTTTCACCGTCGCTTCCTGAATGCGGTTCTGCCAATGGACTTGGGGCGACATCGGGAATTGCGAGAGCGGCGCGCTGTTCCAGGCGGCCGCATTGGGATCGTCGACTGGAAGCGCGCCCTTGACCATCGGAGCCCGGACGGCGACGCTCTCCTGGGCGAAACCCTGCGTCGCCCCCGTCAGCAGAAACGCGGAGGCCGCGCATGCCAATACCACTCCGCCTGTCGCCGATCGTCCTTGCATCACCCTTATCATAGAGGCCTCGTCAAACCTGATGGTTACTCCCACGTTCTCGGGGACTGATGGGCTCCGTCGTACTCGCCCATAATGATCTTCCAGATCCACTCGTCCGGTAGTTCGACTTCCCATCGCGGCATCGCGGATTTCCACGGCATCCCTTCGATGGGAAGGCCGACGCCGCCTTTCTTGATGCGCCAGAACAGGTAACTCTCCTGCAACATGGCAATCGTGGTGGGATCCGAAAAGTTCGCCGGGGGTGGATTGAATCCGCGGGCCGCCGGGCCCTTCCCGTCGAATTGCCCGCCGTGACAGGGAGAACAGAAGGCCGCGTAGAAACCTTTGCCCTGCATAATGTTGTCGGGAGTCTTGGCGACCGGGTTCGACAGGCCGGTGTATTCGCCGGGCGGCGCCGGATGAATCGTCCGGTTCTCCGCCGGCGGCTGATCGCTCGGCGCCGTGCTGCTGTAAGTCTGCCATCCCACCAGGAGGGGAAACAGAATAAGGACGCCATATCGGAGCATTTGCAGTCCGCCGATGTTCTCACCGGTCATGAACCGTTGGATGGGGCCCCAGAATGCGTCCTTCGACTCTCCGCTCAATGTCGCGAAAATCACGATCCCGGACGTCGTGAGCATCAAATAAAGAAAAATGAGACTAGAGGGAAGCGGTGCCGAGCCGGGAATATTCGGCACGACAAATTTCAAGAGCAGATAAATAATCGCGACAAGAATGATCGGTTTGCCCAACGAGCCCCCCATAGATTCCTCCTCAGCGCGCTTGCGCGACGGCGACTGGAACAGAGTCCCCGGCCTTTACGGGAGCCGCGGGAGTCTGTCCCGGCACTTCGAGCTCGGATGGATTGACGGAAATCGGTTCCCCGCTCATCTGCTGCAAGAAGGCGATTACGGACAAAATTTCATTCTTCGTCAGTCCGATGGGATTCTTATTGATATAGGGCATCCGGGCCGGGTACTCCTTCGGTAACCCCTCGTGTCGATAGTCGAGGTAGATATAGGCCTGGGGTTGAGTCAGGCTCTCGAAAATGAATTCCCGGCTCAGCTTGGCGCCGATCCCTTTCAAGTCCGGGCAGCGTGCCGATTCGCTTGGACCGATGGAGTGACAGAGCGCGCATTGGCCCTTGCTGAAGAAAATCTTCTGCCCGATCGCCGCCATGTCGGTCGGAGTCTTGACGGTCGCGATGTCAAACTTCTCTTCGGCGGGAGGCAGCGACGCCATCTGCGGCACGGACAACGCGACCAGCGAGAAGAGACCCAGAACAATCGCCACAAATCCGGTCACCCTGGCGAACTGCGCCCGGACGAAGAGCAGAATGACGATGCCCACTCCGACGACGGAAAGACCGATCAGCTGCAGTTTGACGACTTCACTCATAGGTCCTCACTTCATATTCAAGGTTCAGGTCGAGATTAAGATTGAGAAAAGATGGATCCTGATCTTGCCCCGAGCCTCAACCTTGACCTCAACCTTTCAGCTTGCTCAACGACTGTGACCCGCCTGCCATCGCCGGCATCCCGTGCGGCAGCTCACCCTTCGCGCCTCCGCCATACCCTGCCTTGCCCTTGTCCCCCATTGTGGCGACCCAGAAGATGAAGGCCACGAGCATGCAGAACAGAAACGTGTTCAAGGCCATGAACGCAGCCGCATAGCCCAACGCCGGAGAAAAGGCGTACTGGGACGAATCGCGCATCACCCCGTAGATGTGCCAGTGAACTCTCGAAGAGGAGCGGGCATAGCCCATGAGCGTCATGAGCAGTATCACCATCACCGCATTCAATACGAGCGCATAGCCGGCGCGGGGAGGCATCCGGCCCCAGACCATTTCCGTGGTCGTCCTGGCGCTCTTCAACAGCAAGGCGGTGAGCGGAGTAATCGTCAACATCACAAATAGGACGATCAACACCTGCGAGGTCGAGAAGTAATTGATGCGGATGATGGCCGGGACGAAATAGCCCCACACACCCAAGACGATCACCGCGAGCGCGGCGATCACGAGGACCGCCCCCATGACCGCTCGCGCCACCTTGGCCCAGGTGGCGGTTTCCTGCTTCCCCGCGCGCCAGTACATGATGAAGCTCATGAAGGTCACGAGAATCATGAGGTTGGCCACGGTCATTTTGGCCGACATGACGCCGAAGACCCCCAACAGCGGATGGTGCGTGCCGCCCATCTTTCTGGCTTCTTCCAGACTGGCGACCAGCGAGTGCGGCGTCATCCAGACGCCCAGACAGAGCAGCAGAATGACCAGCATCGCCATGATGGGCTTCTTGTACTGTCCCTCGGATCCTGGAATCCGGTGCGTGATCCCCAGCCAGAAATAATAGTTGGATCCGAGGAACAGGACGCCGATCAGCATGGCTTGCAGGATGAACAGCCAGGACAGGAAGCCGCCCATCAGCGTGATGCCCATCTGCTGGTTGTACTGATAAATTTCTCGCATGAGCCAGTAGCCGGCGAACGGCAACGGCAACAATCCGAACACGCCGATAAAATTCCCGACGTAGCCCATCCAGTCGTAGTGATCGCGCTCTTCCGCGTTCCTGGCGGCCAGGTAGCGGATTCCGGCATAGGCGCCGCAGATGTAACCGCCCAGCACCACGTTGGCGATCAATCGATGGATATTGACCGGCCACCAGGTCGGATTCCACGTTGCGGCCCAGGCGCGCTGAAGGTCCGTGCCTTCCGCGATGACCACGGGACTGGCCTGGAACGTCGCCCAGGAATTCGGGACGATCATGATGAAGAAGGCGAACAGATTGAGCAAAAACCCAAGAAAAATGTGGAACGTCTTTTTCCCGCCATCCTGCATCGCATCCCAGCCGTACCAATAGAGGTAGAGCGTCGCGGTTTCCAGCAGGAAGAGAATGCAGTAGAAAATGAACGACGGGAAGAAAATATCCGTCAGGTAGTTCATCAGTTTGGGATAGAACGCGATCAAGAGGAAGAGCAGAATCCCGCCGAAGAGGGCTGTGGTCGCATAAGAGGAGGTCAGCAGCTTGGTGAATTCCTTCGCCAGCTTGTCGTACCGCTTCTCGCCGCTCTTCCAGCCCACGACCTCGCAGAGCCAGGCGAAGATCGGCACACCCAGCACGAATCCGGCAAGCAGGAGGTGCAGCTGAGCGATAACCCAGACGATGTTGCGGCTTCCGATGCCGGGAATGTCTCGATACTCGGTTGCGACGGCCGGCGCGGCATCCGCCGCGAGTCCGAAGGAAGGGAGCGCAAAAAGGCCGGCGGCCACCATCAACCCCGCGAGGATTCCGCGAGAGCCACGGATGGTCTGAATGACCCGCTGTATCAATCCGCCCTGGTGTCGCATCGCACTCACCTCATCTCTCTCGACTGTTACGGTTTCTTCGCAGGTGAAGCGGCTTCCTTCCCTGCCTTGCCTTTACCTTTGCCCTTCTCGGCCTCCGCCTCGGCTTTTTGCTTTTCGAGCGCCTCGATCTGGGCTGAGACCTGCGCGAACACCTTTTCATTCTTGTTCAGCGCCTCGAGGGGCTTGAACGGCGGCTGGGCTTTCACCTCGGGTTTCTTGCAGCATTCGTGCGGATGAGGCGTCGTGACGGGAAGCGCGGCCCAGAACAACAGCGACAAGACAACCCCCGCTCCGGTCAACGACGTCAACATCAAGCCCTGATCGGCCGGCACCCGCATCAAGTCCCATCTGGTAATCAAGCCTTGATAACTGTCCGTTACCGGCGCGGCCGCCTGGGCCGTACTGCGAATCACCCTCCCAACCAGAGACACTCCGATCAAGAGGAGGATGAGAAGCACCGCGGTCGACGCTGAACCCCAGAGCGCCAACTCAATGCTGATCCGCTCAGCCACCGGAACGCCCTTGAACAGTTCCAGTTCCATGAGGGAATGCGCCATCGAGATACCCGCCGAGGTGACGGAGCCGACGACAAGCCAGAGAATCGGCAAGAACAGGGCGCCGACGAGCGCGCACTTCCACCAGAGCGTCACACCCAAGCCTTCCGGCGGCTCGCGCCGGAGTCGTTCGAGGAAATAGGTGCGGCCCACGAGGCCGAGCGCCCAGATATCGATGGGAATCGCGATTAGAAACAGCAGGGCGATCCCGGCTCCTTCCCCAATGTGGGACTCCAATCCCATTGCAATGATCGGCAGCGCGAACACCGTCACCGGACTGGCCAGCAACATAAAAAACGCCAGGCCCAATCGACCTTCAAACTGCATCAGGTCCATCGCCAGGAACAGCAGGACGAAGGCAAGCTTAAAGGGAAGCCCAGTCCAGAAGGCCGGCCAGAGCACGCCGAGTCCGATTTTCGTGGGGGACAACGATTCGCGTTCGTCGGTCATAGTCAGCTGCGCAATTCGGATGCTGTCGCGTTAATCCAGGAACTCCCGGTTGATGATCGCCGAAACAGTGAACAACAGAATCGTGACCATCACGACAATCCAACCGATCAGGGCAATCGGGCGTTTAAAGATATTCCGCTCAGGGTCTCTATCGATGAACGGCAAGGCTGCGAGGAGAGCCATGAAGGCTCCGGGCAATGCGATTGCGCCCAGGAACTGCCCGAACTCTCCGGCAAAGATCTTCAGCCGCAGCAGTTGGAACAAGAACAGGAAATACCATTCCGGCTCCGGATGGTAGTCGCCCGGATCCGGGGTTGCCTCTTCCAACAAGACGACCGGTTCCCAGAAGGCCAGCGCGCAGATACTGGCGAAGACCACGGCCATCCCCACGATGTCTTTCCAGATTTGACGCGGGAAGAAATAGTCGGTTTTCGCCTTCAACTCCTCAGGAGTTCCCCGGAACGGTCCGGCAGGTCCCGCCGCTCTGAAGAGAAAGAGATGCAAGCCGGCCAGGCCCATCAGCGCCGCGGGCAAAATCATCACGTGGATGACGAAGAACCGGCTCAGGGTCATCTGTCCAGGCGTCGGCCCGCCCTTGAGAAAGCGCGCCATGAAATCGCCCAGGACCGGCGTCTTGTCCATGATTTCAACGCCGACCGTCGTCGCCCAATAGGCCCGCTGATCCCAGGGCAGCAGGTAGCCGGTAAAGCCGAAGCCCATCACGATCCCGAAAAGCGCCAGCCCGACCAGCCAGATCATCTCGCGGGGGCTCTTGTACGCGCCCCAGAGAAAAACCTGCGACATGTGGGCGAAGACACAGACCACCATCGCGGTGGAACCCCAGAAGTGATAGCTCAGCAGGAACCAACCGTAATCGACTTCGTGAATGATGTATTGAGTGCTCGCATAGGCATGATCGGCGGTGGGAACGTAGTAGAACATCAACAAGATGCCCGTCACCGCCTGCATGATGAAGATGAAAAGCAGAACCGACCCGAATACATAGGCCCAACGCGAACCGCCGGGAACCGGCTCGTTCAGCATCTTGGCCTGCATCTGCTTCAGCCCGACGCGCTCGTCGATGAAGGCGACGACCTTCTCGATGACCGTCGGTTGAGTGCCTGGAATGGTCGAGTGTTCCATTACACGATCCGAATTTGGGATTTTGTGCCGGCTTTGAATTCCATATCAATGATCTGGACTTCGCCGCTTCCCGAGACCTTGATGGGCAGCGCATCGAGCGGACGAGGCGCCGGCCCGTCGAGCACTTTCCCGGAGGCGTCGTAGATGCTCAAGTGGCAGGGGCACAGGAACACCTGACCGAGCACTTTGTGCTGCCGCCATTTATAGCCGCAGCCGAGATGAGGACACTTGCCGGAGAAGGCGACATAGGGAATCTCTTTCTTGTTCGTCCAGACGGCCTTGCCGGTGGCGTCGCGGAACTCCATGTCCTTACCTTGATAAATCTTGTCGAGGACGGCCGGCGTCGCCTTTAGAATCCAGACGTTCTTCTCGATCTCGGACTCCGGCATGTAGGCTTCCTTCACCTTCTTCTTGTACTTGAACTGGACGCCGATATCGTCCTGCTTGATCTTGCCGACGTTCCCGATCTTCAACCATCCGTTGTCGAACGGGGCATACATCGGCTTCATCAGATAGCGCAGAACGGGAAACGCGATCGGCAGTCCAATCAGGAAGCCGATCGCATGGGTAAAGTTCATGAAGAAGGTTCGACGCTTGACGCTCTTTTCCAGTTCAGGGAACGGGACCAGCACTTCTCCCGGCGTCACGTGAACGTTTTCTTCCAGGTGTGCGATTTCGACTTCGTGCGTGGTGACATAATCGTCGCGCTTGAAGGGAGGCAACGCGACGATCTCGGAGGAGGCGCTATTCAGCTGCACCGCGCCGTCCGTGACAGTTTGGACCTGTCCTATCGCCACCTGCCGCTCGCCGTGGCCGTTCATGGACACGACGATGTGGCTGATCTCGCGCGACAGCGGATCGACGATGACCTTCGTCACTTCCCCGACTTCGCGGTCCGTGCAGCGAACCTTGGACTTAAGCTTGGGCTGCATACTACTTCTTGATCGGCTTCGGCGTATTCACCGAGGTGTTCTTAAACGTCGAGAGCCAGGTGGCCAGCGCAACAACATCTTTCTCTTCCATCAGATCCTTGTATTTGTCCGGCATCTTTTTCTTTTCGTACTCTTTCTCGAATCCTTCGGCCATCCAGCTCTTGGGGTCGAGAATCTTCTGCTTGATATCGTCCACCGTCAGGTAACTGCCGATATTGTCGAGTTCTGGACCACGCTTCTTCCCGCCCTCGCCTTTCAGCTTGTGGCAGTTGTAGCATTCCTGGAGCTGCCACTGATCCTCGCCGATTTTCAGGATATCTCCTCCGGCCGCTCCGGTTGTCGCGGGCGGGGCACTGAGTCCGCCAGCGCCTTGCGCCGCGGTCGCCTGATCGCCGCCCAGCGCCTTGATCCGTTCAGCCAATGCCTTTGCCTGTTCATCGAGTGCCTTTGCCCGCGCGAGCAACTCATCGGCCTTGCCCTGCTCCGTTGCCGCGCGCTTGGGTTTGAGAATTTTTTCGATCTTCCCTTTTTCGTCCTCAGGGTCATACTGAGGCCAGAGCGACGCGCCGGCAATGTAGACGACACAGAGGACGACGTAGAAGACCAGGAGGGCGCCCAATGCTTTGACGCCGCTTAAGGGCTTCAGTGACGGCGCATCCAGCAAAATGAAGACGGCCGCGCCGAGCAGCGCGTAGGCCACAAACATCATCTGGAAGACCGTCGGAAATTCCAGCGCCTTCGTGATTCCGAACAGCGCTCCCCCTGCGACGAGTCCTATCACCAGCTTCTTAATCACGTTACCCATAGCAGTCCCTTTTCCTTATCAGGTCTTTCGAACAGGCTCACTTCGCCCCGGCAGGGGCTGGGCTCCCTTCCGACGCATGTCCTTTGGCTTCAGTAGGTCTGAGGGTGACGAGGATCGCGAAACTGACGACCAGATAAAAGGCCACGGTAATTCCCGTGATCCACCAGGCCGAATAGGACAGTGTCGGCGTGAAAGATTCCGCCGTGAAGTCCGGAAGGAGATTGTATGTGTGGAAGTATTTCCGCAGCAGCGACCGGACCGCGCCCATCAATCCCATCGTCCAGATCGCGCTGAAGGCGAGAAACACCAACACGAACTGCGACGCAAAATCGATCTTTCCCCAGACAATCGTGCCCTGGCTGATCGCCCTGTTGTAGATGATGTAGTTCACAATCGTCACGAACACCAACGTAAAGGCCGCGGAATTTTTCGCCGGCATCAGCGCCAGGAAATTCCAATCCGAGGGGAGTTCCAGATCGGCCACCAGCTTGGCGCCAGTCGGGACAAAGCCGTGCGGAGTCAGCCAGATCGCGTCACCCACTACGACCATCAGGAACCCGACCTTGATCACCGTGCGAGAGGAGACGGTCAGAGGGATAAACCGGCCGAGTACCATCGGCAGCAGCGCGAGTGGAAGAAGAATCGCCAGGGAGCGCGGATCGGGCACGGGGAAGATGGTCCAGACGTATGTCATGACAAACGGAAGCGCCACCATCACCAGCGGAGCGAAGATCGTCATCCTCACCCGCTCCACTCCCTCGATCCGTTTCATGCTGAGCCAGATGTAATAATTGCTGGCCAGGAAGATCAGCCCCACCATGGCTCCCTGCATTTCGAAGAACATCGAAAGCTGATCGGCCATCATGTACGGGCAAATTGATGCATCGTAATCGCACAGCTCATAGGCCAGCAGATAGCCCATGAAAGGAAGGAACAACAGCGCACCGACGCCGATCAGGTTTCCGACAAAGCCCATCCAGTCGTAATAGGACCGGTCTTCATCTTTCTTCGCCGCCATGTACATGTAGGCCGCGACAAGTCCCGTGATGAACCCGCCGAAGGTGACGTTGCCCACCAGGCGGTGCAGGTTCATCGGCATCCAGCTGTAGTTGTAGATTTTGTCCCACAGACTGGCTGTGGCGAGGAATTCGGCCGGCGAGACGCCCTCCGCTTTCACCGGAGTGTTCATGAACGAGGTCGGGCCGTCGATGACGAACAGGGTAATGGTGCCGATGAGATTCAGGAGCACACCCAACGCGATGTGCCTGGCTTTTTTTTGGCCTTTCCACGCGTCCCAGGAATAAAAATACAAATAAAGGAGAATCGTTTCCCCGATGAACAGTAGCGGATAAATCACCGCGAAGAGCAGGAAGAAATGATTGATCAGCCAGGTCGTGAATTGCGGATAGGTTGCGAGCAGCACGAAGATGAAGAGGCCTCCCGTGAGAGCGGTCATGCTGTAGAGAATGACCGTGACCTTCATGACCTCCTTCGCCAGCCGATCGTATCGCGGATCCTGCTTCCGATACCCCAGCCATTCCGAGATCACGACGAAGATCGGAGCGCCGAGAATGAACGCGGCAAAGAGGATATGCAGTTGGGCGACGATCCAGACCGCGGTTCGGTTGCCCGTATAGGGAAACTCGACCGGCGGGGCGCCGGGAGCCTGCGCATAAGCGGCTCCTCCGCACAGCGCCAGAAGCGCACAGAAAGCCAAGAGACCGCGCTGCCACATTTTCATGATGCTCGCCGCCCTCCTACCGTCCCGAGTGTTCGATCCAGCCGAGCGCGCTTACTTGGTTGCGTCGGCCGCTGCGACCTTGATCTCACCTGAGTCGGCCCACTGCTTCTTGTCGGCATCCCAGGACTTACCCGCCAGACCGAAGTTACGCTCAAAAAGCAAGAGCTTCCAGCGATCTTCCTCGGAGAGCTTGCTCTTCCACGCCTTCATCTTCGTGTTGGGAACACCTTCAGAGATGCGCCAGAACCAGACGGAATCGGAATAGAGCTTCATCCGCTCGCCGTTGCGGAAGTCGCGGGCGCCGGCCTTGACGGGTTTGCCGTCCTTGCCGTGACAACTTGCGCAGTTCACGTCCGGATTCGTTTCACCGATAAAGAGCTTCCGCCCCTCTTCTGCCTTCGCCGCATCCGTCCACCAGCCCGCCGGCATATGTTTGTCGGCATACTCGGCGGGCGCCGGTGGCGGAGGCACGACCGGTCCTTCTCCGCCGCCTTCTCCGCCGCAACCGGCGAACATCAAACCCATCGCGAACAGTACCCCTAACTCTCTCCTGCTCATCTGCTTCATGACTGTTACCAGCTCCTTTCTTCCCGCATCACCGCCGATGACGCTCGATAAATGTCCACTTTAAAGACGAAAAAAAACGCTTTCACCGAGGTTTCATCTCCTCTGCAAAAGCGCCGATTCTCACGAACCTCTTGAGCACGCGCATACCCCCGCCATGTCAACCGACCGATTCGGCGAGGTGCACATAAGCTCCACAGACCGCCTCGGTTATTTCTTCCGTTTACCCTGCGACTTTCCTCGTTTCTGCCCCTGCTTTTGCCATGATCGCACCAGCTTCAGCCCTACGAATCCTCCGAGCGCCACGGCGCCGGCCCCCAGCCCCAAATAGACCCAGACCGGAGGACTATTTACATCCCGTACACAACCACCGCCAAAATTGACCTGAATTTTCCTTTCGGTCTCCAGATCCTTCGGATCGAACTGAACCTTTTGTTCCTGTTGCTCTCCCTTGGCTTCAATCAGAAGAGGATCGCCCAGATTGTCGTTGTGAAGATGGAAGGTCGCCTTGTAGTACCCCTCGACGTCGGTCTTGACGACCTGGCCATAGGAGACTCGGGTATCCTTGACCATCACATCGATATTGGCACTGCCCTTTCCATCGGCTCCGCACACGAACCCTTCGACCGTGAACCGATGATCCGCCTCGTGCGTGGCACTCCCGACGGAAGGAACAAGATTCACCACCGCCGCAAGGGCAAAGGCCCATTCCAGCGATCTCGATCTCATCCTTACTGCGTCTTGGTGACCCACGTGCTTCGGACCGGCGCGTCTTTCCGTTGTCGAGCCCCCCTGTGCCACCCTCATTCACAACGAAAAGTTCTGCCGCGACCGAGCATGCCCAGTTTTGAGGCCGACCCTTTTAACATAGGGCCCCTCCTTTGTCAACGACAGCGCAGGCGATTCAATCGAGAAGAAGAATGCCTTTCCGAGCACTTGGAGGGCATTCGTCGTGGGAACGACCGCTGATGGTGGGTGCATTCTGAAAGGAGGGAAGAAACGGATCAACTCTCGGAGGCAACAGGCTAGAGATGGCCCCGAGCTCTTGCGTCGGCGGCGACTCGGTCAACTTCGGCCCGCCGCTCCGCCTCCTTCTTTGTCGTCCAAGCCTCCCATGATTTGCCTGAGGCGGTATCTTCGCCGGTGAAGGCGATGGATTCGATGTCCGTATAGAGAATCAGCCGGACTCCCGGCGCGTTCTTCGGGAAGAGTTCGAGCGACGGAGCCGGTCCATTGGCATCCCGATTGAAAATATATCCTTCAATCCGCTCGCCTGATTTCACTTGAACGGTGACATCTCCCCGATAGTCAAATGCCAGTTCTATCGCCTCCGTCACTTCGACCGGAGAGGCAGGGTGAAAGAAGCGCCCTTCCAGCGAGTTCGATCCGCCCCCGTCGCTATGGTTCTTGGTGTCGGTCATGGTGAAAGGACCTACCGCGTCAACCGTCACGCGCGGGACAGTCATCGGATCTTTCGCCATTGCGATTGACGAATGACATTTGACGCATTGACGGAATTATCGAGAGGTAGGCAACAAGGTCAGTTTCACCGTACGACTGAAGCCGGATACGGTGCCGAAGGTATCTTCCACGGCAGAGGCTTCGTACCCGCAATGGACCATGCAGTCCGCGCACTTCTCGTTCTTGCTGGTGCCGTAGTCGCTCCACTCCGTCGTCTCCATCAGTTCACGGAACGACTTCGCGTAGCCCTCCTGGAGGAGATAACAGGGCTTCTGCCATCCGAACACATTGTAGGTCGGATTGCCCCAGGGGGTACATCGGTACTCGCGGCGCCCCATGAGGAAATCCAAAAACAGCGGCGATTGATTGAACTGCCAGCCGGCCTTCGGCTTGCTCAAGATGCGAGTGAAGAGTTCACGCGTCCTCGCCCGCTTGAGGAAGTGCTGTTGATCCGGAGCCTTCTGATAGCTATACCCCGGAGAAATCATCATTCCTTCGACACCCAGTTCCATCATTTCGTCGAAGAACTTCCTTACGCGATCAGGATTGGCATCGTCGAATAGCGTCGTGTTGGTCGTGACGCGATGGCCGCGCTTGAGGGCGGCCTTGATCGCCTTGACCGCAACGTCATAGACGCCATCGCGACAGACGGCCAGGTCATGCTCATCCTTCAGTCCATCCATATGCACGCTGAAAGTCAGAAACTGAGAAGGCTTGTACTCGTCAAGTTTTCGTTCAAGGAGAATCGCGTTGGTACAGAGATAGACGTAGCGCTTTTGCGCGATCAAACCCTCGACGATCCTGGAGATCTCCGGATGAATCAGAGGCTCGCCGCCTGGGATACTGACGATCGGCGCGCCGCATTCTTCCGCCGCCGCCCAGCATTGTTCCGGCGTGAGTCGTTTGTCGAGGACATGATCCGGGTATTGGATCTTCCCGCAGCCGGCGCAGGCGAGATTGCATCGGAACAGAGGCTCCAACATCAGGACCAAGGGGTAGCGCTTCACCCCTCTCAGTTTCTGGGTGAGCACGTACTTTGTCACGGTCAACATCTGGGAAACCGGAACGGCCATTCCGCTCTCCTTCCAATCGATTTGTCTAATGATTAGCTGTGAACACAGCGCGACTTGCGGTCCGAAGGTGGCGGAATTTTACCACCCCACATCCTACGCGTCAATTTCAGCCGAAGCCACAATGACAGCCCGAAGAGCCACCGGCACGAGCAAGCTCTGTTTGGAGGCGCCGAGCGGGTTCGAACCGCTGCATCGCAGTTTTGCAGACTGCTCCCTTAGCCACTTGGGTACGGCGCCACGCGCGCATTATAACGGGCCTCGTTCAGGCATCTCAACTTGGCGACGATAATTGATCGAGTGAAACAGGCGGGCAGGTTAGCGATTGGGAAGAACCGGGATCTCTTTTCCCAGCGTCGACGGTTGGTCTGAATGGGGAGTCAACGACTCCCATCCCTCGTTTGCGCGGGTGCCACCTTCTCCGTTTCCTTCAGCTTCCTTTTCCTTCGCCATCAATTCGACTTCCTGAATCAACGTGTCCATCAGCTCTTGAATCGGCACTTTGCGGACCAGTTTGCCCTTCTTGAAGAGTATGCCCTTGCCCTCTCCGCCGGCGATTCCGATGTCCGCTTCTTTCCCTTCACCGATGCCGTTCACTACGCAGCCGAGAACGGACACGTTCAACGGCGTCTTGATGTGGCCGAGCTTCTTTTCCAATTCGTTGGCCATGCGGACGACGTCGATTTCAACCCGTCCGCAGGTCGGACAGGCAATCACGTTGATACCCCGATGGCGGAGTTCAAGCGACTTCAAAATCTCGAAGCCGACTTTGACTTCCTCCACCGGATCGGCAGCCAGAGAAACCCTCATGGTATCGCCGATACCCTGCGAGAGCAGAAACCCGAGCCCCATAGCGGACTTGACGGCTCCCGTCATGGCAGTTCCGGCCTCGGTGATGCCGATGTGCAAGGGATAGTTCGATTGGTGGGCGAACAGCCAGTAGGCGTCGATTGCGTGATGGACATCCGACGCCTTCAGGGACACTTTCATGTTTGTAAAGCCGACATCCTCCAGGGCGTGCACGGCGTTGAGCGCCGATTCGGCCAGCGCTTCGGGAGACGGCCATCCATACTTGTCGAGCAACGGCCGTTCAAGGGACCCGCCGTTGACTCCCACGCGAAGAGGTATCCCTCGCTCATTGACGGCCTTGATCACTTCTTCAACCTTCCACCAGGCGCCGATGTTGCCGGGATTGATTCTCACGCAATCCACGATTTTTGCCGCATGAAGCGCGAGGCGATGGTCGAAATGGATGTCGGCGATCAGCGGAACCGTCATCGCCGCTTTGATCTTGGGCAAGGCCGCAGCGGCTTCTTCGTCCGGCACGGCGACACGAATAAGTTCACAGCCCGCGGCTTCCAATTGCCTGATTTGCTCAACGGTCGCTGCGACATCTCTTGTGTCGGTTGAACACATCGATTGCACAGAGACCGGAGCGTCTCCGCCGATCTTGACGTTGTCGACCTTGATCTGCCTGGTCTTCCTTCTCGAAATGTGCATTACTCTTTCTTCCGCTTCACGCTAATGGTTCAGGCGTCGTGTCCTCGATCAGCTCCCCTGCTCGTCCCCAAAGGGGATATGCCCGAGCGTCGAGGAGAGGACGTTCTCTTTCCGCATCGTATCGGCGCCGGTCCCGATCAATTCCTTGACGCTGCTGTATATCCCTTCAGCCGTCAGACCGTATCGTTCGCGGAGGAGATCTTGCGGCCCCTGTTCGATGTACCAATCCGGCAGCCCCAGTATCTTGGTCTGAATACCGGTCACGCCCGCATCCGACAGTGTCTCAAGAACCGCCGAACCGAACCCGCCCATCTTGCAGCCTTCCTCGACGGTGACAACATATCGCACACGCTTGGCCACGTCCACGATCAATTCACGATCCAGCGGCTTCACAAACCGCGCGTTGACCACCGCCGTTGAAATCCCTTCTTCGCCGAGCCGCTCCGCCGCCTTGACCGCTTGCCAGACGGGAACGCCGACCGCCACGATGGCCACTTCGTTTCCGTCGCGGAGAAGCTCACCTTTGCCGACCGGCAGCGCCTTCGGACTCTGATCCATCTGAACTCCGAGACTGACTCCCCGCGGATACCGCACCGAGGCAGGTCCGTCATGCTGGAGACAGGTCTTGAGCATGTGTTGCAACTCGTTCTCGTCCTTCGGAGCCATCACCACCATGTTGGGCATATGCCGCATATAGGCGTAATCGAACGCTCCGTGGTGGGTTGTGCCGTCCTCCGCCACCAGCCCGCCCCGGTCGATGCAGAAGGTCACGGGCAGGTTCTGGGTCGCGACATCGTGGACGACCTGATCGTACGCTCGCTGCAGAAACGTCGCATACATTGCCACAACCGGACGCATGCCCTGCGCCGCAAGACCGGCCGCAAAGGTCACCGCATGTTGTTCCGCGATACCCACATCGTACAGCCGTTCGGGAAATTCCTTCTCAAAGGCGTTGAGCCCGGTTCCTTCGCACATCGCCGCGGTGATCGCGACGACCCGTTTGTCCTCGCGAGCCAGCTTGACGAGTGAATCGACCGCGATTTGCGTGTACGACGGGCGCGCCGCCTTCTTCGCCGGAGCGCCGGTTTCCCGGACGAACGGAGGACAGGCATGGAACCAGACCGGATTTTGAACCGCCGGCTCATAGCCGAGTCCCTTCTTCGTGATGACATGGAGCAGGACCGGACCTTTCATCTTCAGCACATTTTCCAGCGTCGGCAACAGGTGCTCGAAATTATGCCCGTCGATCGGACCCGCATAGCGGAATCCCAATTCTTCGAAGAGGAGCCCCGGCAGGATCGCGCCCTTGGCCAGCTCTTCCGCCCGGCGTGCCAGTTTCTGCATGTCCTGTCCGATATGAGGGATCTTCGCCAACAGCTGTCCAGTCTCCTCGCGCATTTTGGTGTAGAACTCGCCGGTAAAGGTGCGGTTCAGATAAGAGGAGATCGCGCCGACATTTTTGGAGATCGACATTTGGTTGTCGTTCAAGATCACCAGAAAATCTTTTCCCAGGCCTCCTGCGTGATGGAGACCTTCCAGCGTCATACCTGCCGTCATCGCTCCGTCGCCGACGATACAGACGACCTTGTGTTTTTGGCCGAGTTGTTCGCGCGCCTCGACCATGCCGTAGGCCGCCGATACGCCGGTCCCAGCATGGCCCGCGTTAAAGGTGTCGTAGACGCTTTCTTCGCGCTTGCAGAACCCGCTCAAGCCTCCGTATTGACGAAGGGTGTGAAACTGCTCCCGTCGTCCGGTGAGAAGCTTATGGGCATAGGCCTGATTACTTGTGTCCCAGACGATCTTGTCTTTCGGGGCATCCAGCAGGTAATGCAACGCCACCGTCAGCTCAATGACGCCCAGGTTGGAGGCTAAGTGTCCGCCGACATTAGAAACGACTCCGATGATCTGCTCGCGAACCTCCTGACACAGGGCCGGAAACATTGATGGTGGAAGCCGCTTCAGATCGGCGGGGCTGTGAATGGTCTTCAGAATCGACATAAGCAGATGCTCCTTTGCGTGAGATCTTGTGCCTAGTGCGAATAGGCTGAATAGAAGAGGCTTAGGCGAAGCAGTCAACTGACTTGCACACTGGCAAAGGTGAGTTTCCCATAGAACCCCTCTACTGTCAAGTAGTTAGCCTTCAAGATCCCCTGGAACCGAGCAAAGAATAGCGGGCTCGGGTCCTCCTTCTGGGCGAGACCGGAGGAGCAGCCAGGCTAGTATGGGAAGTCGAGACCGGCAAAGATGGCACCCCCTTCCTTGCTGTAGCCATAGTCGATACGCCCGACCACGTTGGGACGGACGATACCGCGAAAACCCATTCCCGGTGTCATGCGGTAATCTTTGAAACTGACATCCTTGAAGCTGTCGAAGACCTGCCCAGTATCCAGAAACGGCGCAACCTCGAAATCGGCCGTCACTCCGGCCACCTTCATCCTGGCCAAATGGATGCGTTCTTCGAGACTGAAGGCGACCAAATTCTTATCAATATAGCGGTCGACGCCATAGCCTCGCAGATTGTTTTGACCTCCCAGTGAACTGAGCTCGAAAAATGGCACTTGCGTCCCGATCGTCGCCTGCAGATCAGCCCGGACGACCAGGATCGCGCGTTTGGATTCGCTGGGGAACAGTTTCTTGACCTCGAATTCATACCGCGAGTAGATCGGGTGGTCTCCGTTACGGAAATTGTTATTCAGTTCGGCGTAGGCTGTCACAGCCATGCCGTCGGTCGGGGAAACGAGGCTGTTGCGCGTGTCGTAATAAAAGGTCGCACGGTTCCCGAGGATGTACGTCTCCCCCTGTACGCCGGGGACGGTGGGAAAAACCTCTCCGGTGAAGGGAAGGTCGGTGGCCCCTTGTTGGAGCTTTACGGTGCGAAACCGCTGGCTGATGGCGATTTGGGTTACTTCGTTGGCGTAGACCCCGAAGCGCCAGTTTGCGCGACCTTCGACTGCCGTATAGTTTGTTTCGTCCCCCTCCGTCGTCGTCTGCCCGACCCCGAAGAAACGAGCCGTCGCGTTCTTAAAGTAGGCTCCTCCGACATTCAAGAAATACCTCCCGTTGCTGAAAGCCGGGTCCGTGTAGTTGAAGACGATTTTCCGCTCTATTTTCTCAGAAATCGATGCGATGAATTGCATCTGCCGCCCGCCGGTATCGTATCGGAACAGGTTGAATGTCCCTCGCCAGCCGACGATGGAGTTTCGAATCAGCATGGGGGCCATGAGGTACTTCAGCTCCCCGTCCGGATCGGTGATGAGAATGGGGACGATCAGTCCCGCGTCATTGCCGTCATTTTTCGTGGTGGAGGCGGATGGTATGGGAAAGAGCTGCGTGTCCGCCCGAGCGGATTCGATCCAAACAATGACGTTTCCCGCGAGCAGGCATACAAGAAGCACCACGATGCCGCGCAGGATCGTCATGAACGCTCACGGTCGGACTGTCACGAGGTTTTGATCTTCTCTGATTTTTTCCGAAGCTGATCGATGAGCTCGGCGAAGCTTCCGTTCCGGAGAATCTTGCTGAACTGACCGCGATAATTGTTCACTAGGCTGACTCCGTCCACGACCACGTCGTAAACTCGCCACACCGATCCCCTGTGGAGTAGACGATAGTCCAGTGGAATTTCCGTCTTTCCAGTCAGGACCTTCGTCCGGACTTCGGCGTACTCTTTTTCAGTCCGCTCGTTGATGTACTGCACTCCCTCGCCGGAATAAGTCTCGACCTTGTCGGCATAGGTGTTTACCAGCAAGGTCTGAAACAGCCCGACGAATTCTTCCTTCTCACCGTCGGACAAGCCGGCCCAGGTTGAGCCCAGTGACCGACGGGACATCTCGGCGTAGTCGAACCGATCACCCACGACTTTCTCCAGCAGCTTCCGGCGTTGCTCGGCTTTCTCCGGTTGCTTGAGCTCTTTATCGGCCAGGATCCTCAGGACTTCGTCGATTGTCGATTTCATCGCTTCCGTGGCGCCGCCGGCCTCCGCATCCCGGACGGCTATCCCGGTCATCATCACCGTCGCCAGCACGACTATCACGTATGTCAATGTGCTCATTCCCCGCCATCGCTGCTTCAAGAATGTCATACATGCGTCTCCATCAATTACCGCTGTGTCCTCCGGTAGCCGCGGACACAGGTTCAGTTGACTTTACCATGGACATACTGGCTGACCAATTCTTCCAAATCGAGCCCGGACTCCGTGTCGCGGATCGTGTCCCCTGGCTTGAGGGGATCACCTCCTCCGCCAAGCGAGAGAGCCAGAAATTTCTCGCCGATGATTCCTCTGGTCTTGATCGACGCGATCGTGTCGGTATAGAGCTTCACGCTATTGTCGACTGCGAGCGTGACAGCCGCCCGATCTTCCTTGAGCGTGATCCCCCGCACTCTCCCGACTTCGACTCCGGCGATTTCGATGGCCGAACCCGGCTTCAGCCCTGAAGCCGAGGTGAACTGCGCCACGACTTCATACACGTTGCCTCCGATCAGTTCCAATTTCCCCAGCTTGATGGACAGATAGGCTAGACAGACTAGGCCGATCAGCACAAACACTCCCACGATCAATTCAAGCTTGGCTTTCTCCATTGGATTCACTCCTCTTTTTAGCCGACCGCTGTCCCCGGCAATGACAGGGTGCCACCGACGGAAATAAATTCCTGAATCTCGGGATCCGTGGTGCGGACAAATTCCCCGGCAGGCGCCATGGCGGCGATCTTGCCTTGCCGCAACATCGCCACCCAGTCTGAAATTGCGAACACTTCCGGGATCTCGTGGCTTACCATGACGGCGGTGAATCGAAACCGCCGTTGGGTCTCGACGATAAGATCGTGGATCGATTTGGCCATGAGCGGATCGAGCCCGGTCGTAGGTTCATCAAAGAGTATGATTTCCGGCTCCATGACGAGCGCCCGCGCCAAGCCAGCCCGCTTTCGCATGCCCCCGCTGAGTTCGGCGGGAAACTTGTGTCCCATCCCCTTCAATCCTACCTGCTCCAGCTTTTCCTCGACCCGACGGGCGACTATCGGGCCCTTCATCCGCAATTTCTCTCTGAGTGGAAATGCCACGTTTTCGAATACGGTGAGGGAATCAAACAGCGCGGCCCCCTGAAACAGCATGGAAAAGCGTTTCCTGACATCGTTCAATCGTTTGCCCTTCAAGCGGGAGATCTCGACATCCCCGACCCAGACCTCACCCCGATCCGGCTGCATCAGGCCGATCATGTGTTTCAACAGGACGCTCTTGCCTTCACCGCTGCGGCCGATCACCGTCGTCAACTTGCCGACTGGAACGGTCAGATCGAGACCTTGCAGGACCCGCTGTCCACCCAACGTCTTTTCCACGCCAATGAGTTTGATCATGCCCGGGAAGTCAAAGGTTCGAATGTCGTCATGTCATGGGGTCGCATGTTCTGTCGAACAACTTTCCACTTTCAGACTTGTGGCCTGCGACGATTTACAAGAGCACTGATGTCAGGAAATAATCCCACACCAGAATCAGCACAGACGAAAGCACGACAGCCTCCGTCGTAGCCGAGCCTAATCCTTCGGCGCTGTGCCTGGTAAAGAAGCCTTTGTAGCAGCAGATCCAGCTCACGATCAGCCCGAAGCTGATCGACTTCAAGATTCCGCCGTATACATCCTTCCACTCGACGGCGGACTCGATCGAATTCCAATAGGCGCCTCCGTTTCCGCCCAGCAATTCGACTCCGACCAGATATCCGCCATAAATGCCGACGACATCAAATATCGCCACGAGCAACGGCACTCCGATCAAGCCGGCCACCAGCTTGGGGGCGATCAAGTATTGGAGCGGGTTGATGGCCATTGTGTCCAGCGCGTCGATTTGTTCGGTGATTCGCATAATGCCGATCTCGGCCGTCATGGCGGATCCGGCCCGCGCCGTGACCATCAAGGCCGCCAGTACCGGCCCCAATTCGCGAATCATGCTGAGGGCGACCGCGGAGCCAAGCAATCCCTCCGATCCGAACTTCCGCAGGGTGTAATACCCCTGCAGCGCGAGCACCATTCCTGTAAACCCGGCCGTGAGGACCACGACAAAGGTCGATTTGTACCCGACGAAATGCAACTGCTTGACGATCTGAGTCAATCGAAACGGCGGTCGCGCAAGCCAGGCAAATGACGACAACACGAACAGCAGCATGCGCCCCATTTCCTGTATGGCATCAATCGCCCAGGCTCCCAATCTTTCAATCAAGCGGCTCATGACAGTGCGCCGACCTCGCCGGCGGCTACTCCCGCAGCGGCATAACGGGCGAACACCTCCGTCAGCCGCTCCGCTGCTGTGCAACTCTGCTTTCTGAGCCGATTCAGTCCGAGCAGGCTGGAGGGGTGAGCCAGCAGCGCCTGTATTCCATTGAGCCATCCAACGGGACGAAGGAAGTGATTGAAGTCAACGGGAAGGTCTTCGTCAACGAGATCAGACACCGTCCGAACAATCGCAAAGGGCACCCCCTGTCGAGATGCGGCCGCGCCGAGCGCCGCGCTTTCCATATCGAGCGCGACGGCTCCGCTGAGACGGGAGAGCCGGCGCTTGTCCTCGGCTTGCCACACCACCGTCTCCACGGAGACAAACCTTCCCCCCCTCACCGCCAATCCGGCTTGCTGCGCTGCGGAAGCAGTCCGTTCGCGCAGGGCGCGATCACACTGCACGACATCGTCTTGCATCTCCCAGTCTCCTCGCCGCCTGGCAGTCAGACTCTCGGTTCCCACGATGAGATCGCCGACTTGAGCCGGTTCCAGGGCACAGGCGAATCCGGCGGAGACGACCGCTCTTATCGATTGTCGATTCATGATCGACTTCGCGACCCTGCCGGCGGATTCGGGCCCTACGCCGGTTTGGATCAGCCAATATGACTGGCCGGCCTGCTCCCCTACAAGACAGCGAAGATCGGCGATTGTGGATACCTGAAATGTCGGGAATGCACGATGAAGGGCGCGGAGTTCCCATCGAGTGGCTGCAAAAATCGCGACGGGCTTCACACAACATCCAGAGAAGGGCCGTTCTCAGGCAACGGCCCGCGTCTCAAGGTGATCACGTATGGGACCGGTACGACCCGTGAGACAGCACGTGTTGCCGCACCTCGTCGGCCCGCATTTTCCCCCGCGTCCGGAGATTTCGGTACATCGCCAGTGCCCATAGCGGAAAATATTGGCAGTACCAGTGATACCGCAGGTAGAACACGCGGGGGAAGCCGGTTCCGGTGTGGCGGACTTCTTCCCACGATCCGTCCTTCAATTGGTGGCGAAGCAAGTACTGGATCCCTCGCGCGACACTGAACGAATCGGTCATGCCGGCGGACATCAGTCCCATGACGGCCCAGGCGGTTTGAGAGGGAGTGCTGTCGCCCTTCCCGCTCCATTGTTCCTCGCCATATGACCGGCAGGACTCGCCCCACCCGCCATCCTGGTTCTGCTTGGACTCCAACCAGGCAACCGCCCGGCGAATGTAGGGCTGAGAAAGATCCTCTCCGATCGCTCTGAGACCGGCCAGCACGGACCAGGTTCCGTAAATGTAGTTCACTCCCCAGCGACCGTACCAACTCCCGTCACGTTCCTGCTCGCGCTTGAGGAAGGCAAGAGCCGGCGCGACCGCCGGATGGTAATGGTCTTGATCGTACCCCAAGGCACCCAGCATCTCGAGACAACGCCCCGTCAGATCCGATGTGCTCGGATCCAGCAAGGCGTGGTGATCGGCGAAGGGAATATAGTTGAAAACGATGCGGTTGTTGTCTTTGTCGTACGCGCCCCATCCTCCATCGGACCCTTGCATGGCGACCACCCAGGCGGCTCCCCGCCTGATGGAGTCCTGGAGGGCGGCTGTCTGTGGCATCCGGATTTTCGACAAGGCCATGAGGACGACGGCCGAGTCGTCCACGTCCGGGTAGAGTTCATTTTCATGCTGAAAATACCAGCCGCCCGGTTCGGCTTGGGGCGAGGAAAACTTCCAATCGCCGACCGTCTTGGTTTGGTGGGACATGAGGTAGCTGCACGCTCGTTGCAGCGACGGGTGATCCGGCGCCATCCCGCCTTCGATCAGAGCGTTCATCAATAAGGACGTATCCCAAATGGGAGAATGACAAGGCTGCAGATGCATGGCTTCGACGCGTTGATCGCCGACGGTGACGGTATCGAAGATTTCCAGTTCCTCAATCTCGTGCAGAGCCTTACGGACCAGGGGATCGTCGACCTGATAGCCCAGGCAACGCAGGGCGACGATCGAATTGGCCATGGCCGGGTAAATCGCGCCGAGTCCGCCGCTTCCCTTGATATGCTCCAACATCCAGGTGGCAGCGCGGTGCAGGGCCTTTTCGCGCAACCAGCTGAGCGGCATCCGGTCATACAACTTCAGCACGGCATCCAGCACCACGAAGACGTTGTGCGGTGTGAACCAGCCCTGGTCCTTGTTGAACGGCGGAAACTGGCGGTAGCGGATCTGGGCCCGGGGAGCGAGATAGAGTTCCTCGATGCCTTGCTCTTTGGGCAGACGGCAGACCGGCTGATTGGCGAAGACGATCAAGAGCGGGATGAGGACGGCGCGAGACCAGTAGGAAATCGCGTAAATGCTGAAATAAAACCGCTTCGGGAGGAGCATGATCTCCGGCGGCATGCTCGGAATGCCCTGCCAATCGTACTGGTCGAACAGCGCCAGCGTAATCTTCGTAAACACGTTCGCCTGCACCACGCCGCCCATCGTGAGGATGCGGTCGCGCGCGCGCAGCATGAACGATTCCTCCGCTGAGATACCGCTCAACTTCAAGGCAAAGTACGCCTTCACCGATGCGCTGATCTCCGAAGGCCCACCGTAGTAGATCGGCCATCCGCCGTCCGGCAGCTGGGCGGACCGGAGATAGCGAATCGCTTTGCGCTCACGCTCAGGATCGACACGATCGAGAAACCTCCGCAACATCAGGTATTCGGAGGTCAGCGTGGTGTCGGCTTCCAGTTCGGCTACCCAATACCCTTCCGATGGATGCTGCCTGGAGAGGAACCAGGCCTGACTCCGCCTGACCGCGTCATCGAGCGCATCGAGCTGGCTGCCCGTTTGGCCGGCTGCTCTTCGCACCGAAGCATCAGCGACCGGCGAAGGAGCGGACTTGTCTGAAACAAGCCGCAAGGGCGGGGCTTGCGAGAGATCCCTGACGAGCCTGATTTTCTCCGGTACGGAGACGAACAGACTATCCGAGAGGCGATCCAATAACGTGCGAAGAATACTCATCGTGGCATGTACGGGGAAAATGCACCAGAAAGGACCAGGTTTGACCGACTTCACCCCGCCAGTGGCACACCGAGTCGCCGATACGCAGGTTGAAGGCCTTAATTTGTCGGGATATAACAGACACCCCTGGCGAAGTCAAGCGAGAGGAGATCGGAAGTGCCCTGAAGTACGAATGTTTTTGCCGCAACTACCGAACGCTGGCCCGCCAGAATTAGGCGGGCTGCAGGTCTGCCAACCGGACCGACACCAACTTGGAGATCCCCGGGTCCTCCATCGTGACGCCGAACAGAGAATCGGCGATCCCCATGGTCCGTTTGTTGTGAGTGATCACCATGAACTGAGCATTCCGGGCCAATTCGCAAAGCACGGCGGTAAACCGCCCGATGTTCTCTTCGTCGAGCGGAGCATCGATCTCATCGAGAATACAAAAGGGCGTGGGCCTGATGAGAAAACTCGCGAACAACAGGGCCATGGCAGTCAGAGTCTTTTCGCCCCCCGACAGCATGGTGATATTCTTGAGACGCTTTCCCGGCGGCTGCGCGACGATCTCCACGCCTGGCTCCTGCGGACCTTTACTTTCCGCAGTCTCATCTACCGGCACCTCAACCAATTGCAATTCTGCGCGCCCCCCCGGGAAAAACTTGGTGAACACCTCCCCGAACTTTTCCTGTAATTCCGCGAAGGTCGTGGCAAACATGTCCTTGGTTGTGCGATTGATACGTTGGATGATCTCTTTCAGCGACGCGATAGATGTCGACAGATCCTGTTCCTGTGTCGAGAGGAACCGGTACCGCTCCTCCAGTTCCTGATGCTCGCTGATGGCGGCCAGGTTGATCGGTCCCATACGATCGAGCCGTTCGCGAATTTTCTGTAATTGTTGCCTGAGTTCATCGTCGGTTGACGTCGCGCCCTCCGCCTGAACGGCATCCCCGACTTCATCGCGCACCGGCCGATCGATCAAGGCTGGAGGATCAACCTGGTATGTACCGGAGAGTGTGGATTCGACCGTTCCCAACTGCGTGCGCACCTCGGCGCGCCTCACTTCAACAGTCATGCGAGTCTCGCGAAGCGACGACAGAGCCTGCCGCGCGGTCTCAAGACGAGTCTCGGTCTCTTGAGCCTGAGCCATATCCTGCGCCTGACGCTCCTGCGCCTCCACAACCTGTGCTTTCACGCGATCGACCGAGAGTCCGAGGTCGCGACAGAGTCCTTCCTGCCGCTCTCGTTCCCGCCGGCTCTGGTCAAGCGATGCCTCAAGCGAGTCCAGTTGCTGGATCACGCTCTCGATGCGACCGATGCCCTCCTGATGCTGCTGCCGGATACGCTGCAAATCTTCCAGATGGTGTTCACGAGCGGTGCGGCTCTCCTGCACGGAGAGTTGCGCTTCTGTAAGCCTTTGCTGAAGTCCTTGAGTTTCACGATCGATGTGCGCGAGGCGTTCCCGTACTTGACCGAGTCCACGCTCCTGCCCCGCCTTTTCCGACAGCCACTGCTGTAGCTGCGCCGCGCCAGATCGAGCCTCCTGTTCCAACCGTTGTGCCTCTATCGCGCCGTGCCGTGCGTCGGCCTTCAATGCTTCGATGCGGTGAGACAAATCGCCGAGGAACTGCTGCAGCCCTTCCTCATCCTTTTGGAGAGAGAGCCCGCTCATCTCGGCCTCGCGCAGCGAGTCCGCCAGGCGCCGCGATTCTTCACGCAGTGACTGCCCCTCCCCAACGAGCTGTTCCCGTCGCTCACGCCCCGTGTTCACGGCCTCAGCGAGCGCGGTCCGGCGAGACTCTAATTCCATGACCTCACGCCGTCGTTGCAGCAATCCTCCTGTCGAACTGGTTTGGCCTCCGGTGATTACGCCGGCCGCATCCAGCACTTCCCCCGCGCGGGTGACGAAGACCGGCCCGTCAATTCCGGCTGCCCGTCCCTCCCACTGCCGCAGGGCATCCTGCAATGTCTCCACGAACACGACACGATCGAACAGATAGTCGCGCGCGGCGGTGCGCTGCTCGTCGACCGTGATCAGGTCCATAGCCCGGCCGATGACGCCGGCCTGTCCCGCGATCGCCTGCCACCAATCCGATGTAATGACCGACGCCGTCCATCGTGGAGAGTGGGGAATGAATGTTCCCCTGCCCAGATCCTTGCCGATGAGAAATTCGATCGCCTGACAAGCGGTGGTCGGGCTGTCCACCAGCCATCCTCGGACTTTTTCCCCCAACCAGGCTTCCACGGCGCGGTCGAGTCCGGAAGGGACCTTCAGCCACTCGGCGATGGCATCATGCACGCCGTCACAGGCTTTCAGCGCCGTGGATTCCTCGTCTCCGGATCGCCCGTAGCCCATATCCTCGCGAAGCACACCCTGGAGCGCCCGCCAATGAGAGTCCACTGCGGCAAGTTCTTCCGATTCGCGCAACAGCTGCTGATCGACCCCCGCCAATTCGAGCGCGGCCCGCTCCGCCGCCTGCTCAACGCTCTGCTGCCGCCCGCGAAGGTCGCTCACTCTGTGTTCCGCTTCCTGGCAGGATTGGAGCAGCGTCCGGCGCTTGTCCGTGGCGGCCTCATGCTGCGCCAGAAATTCCTCTTGCTCCCGGACAAGCCGGGTCTCGCGCTGCGAAATTTCCCCGATGCGCATCGCCAATTGAGACAGGCTCTGCTCGGTATTCCCCACCAACACGGCAAGGTTCAACACATCCAGCCGTCCCCGTTCCTCTTCCTGGACGGCCCCGGCCCGCTGGTTCACGAGGGTCTTCATGTTTTGCTCGAGCCTTTCGAGCGCCAGTTCACGTTCCGCCAATGCCTGGGCGCGAGTCTCCAACGTGCTTTCCAGCGCCGCCTCCGTCTCTTTCACCTGCACCTGCTCCTGTCGTAGGCGCTCAAGTTCCTCGCCGCCTTGCGTCCGCTGCTGTTCGTAGAGTTCGCTGCGATGGCGCTCGACTTCCACCGCCGTCAAGGTCTGAGCTTGCTGCTGTTCGATGTGCGTGAGTTCGTCTCGGCGCTGGTTGATTGTGTCACTTCCGGTCGCGATCGCCAGCTTGATACGCTCGAGCTCTACGTTGAATCTCGCCTGTTCCGCCGCTTGCTCTGACTCCTGCCTGGCCAAGGCCTGCAGCTCCTTTTCGAGCTCCTGTACGGCGGTTCGCAGCATTCGGTATTCGTTTGTGAGCAGCTGAATTTCCAGCGACCGCGCTTCCTGCTGCAGCACCTGGTACGATCGCGCCTGCCGCGCCTGCCGTTCGAGGGAGTTCAACTGCTTCTTTACCTCCGCGATGATGTCGCGCACGCGCAGCAGATTTTGTTGCGTGGCGTCGAGTTTCCGCAGCGCTTCGGCTTTTTGTTTTTTGTAGCGAATGATGCCGGCTGTCTCTTCGATCAACTCCCGACGGTCCTGCGGAGAGGCATTCAGAATCTGATCGATCTGGCCCTGGGCGATCACCGTATGCCCTTTGGTTCCCGCTCTGGTATCCAGAAGCACGCTCCGAACGTCTTTCAGCCGGCAGACCGTTTTATTGATCAGGTATTCGCTCTCCCCGTTGCGATAGAGGCGGCGGGTGATCATCAAGTCCTGGTATTCCGCGAGCTGGCTGGTCAAGCCGGAGAGCGGGTCCACCTTGATCTGATCGAGTCCGCTGATCACCAGCGACACTTCCGCCATACCCAATGGTTTTCGTAGTTCCGTTCCGTTGAAAATGACGTCCTCCATTTTTTCACTCCGGAGGGTCTTCGTGCTCTGCTCCCCCAATACCCACAAAATGGCATCGACGACGTTGCTTTTCCCGCTCCCGTTCGGTCCGACGATGGCGGTCACCCCTTCCGGAAACTCAATCCTCGCTTCAGCGAAGGACTTGAACCCCAACATCTCAAGCGACTTGAGATACATGCACGACTCCTTCTGTGACAGATTTCGCCGGTGTCTGAGGGGACCGCACGGGTCAGTCTTGTATCACAGCCGATTGGAGGAAATCAAAGAAAAACACCGCCGGTGGTAGGAGATGAGAGGGGAACCTACAAGATTTTGGCGGTCGGACGAAAATCGAAACAGAGGGAGTCTACCCGGTCTGCGCGGCAACCGACTTATTGGACGACTCGATCGTGATGAGTTCCTTGGGCAGGAGAAACTCGACGTCTTCTTCGATCACAGTGAGATCTTCGACTTCCGCGCTGCTATAGGTCTTGAGATAGGCGACGACTTCGGCGACCAACACTTCCGGCGCAGATGCGCCGGCGGTAATGCCCACGGCCTTCACTCCGTTGAGCCAGGCCGGATTGATATCGGAGGCGGAGTCGATCAAATACGACGCAATCCCGCAATGTTCGCCCAGTTCCCGTAGACGGTTGGAGTTCGAACTGTTGGGAGAACCGATGACGAGGATAACATCGACCAGTTTCGACAGTTCCTTGACGGCGTTCTGACGATTCTGGGTGGCGTAGCAGATGTCCTCTTGATGCGGGCCCTTAATGTTGGGAAAGCGGCGATGTAGCGCTCCGACGATGTCGCGGCACTCGTCCACGCTTAACGTCGTTTGCGTGACATAGGACAGGGAATGCACATTGTCCACTTGGAGTTTCTCGACATCTTCCACGGATGACACCAGGTGAAACTTGTCCGGGATCTGGCCTAGCGTGCCGATCACTTCCGGGTGACCAGCATGGCCGATCAGGATCAGATCGTAACCTTGCGTATAATCGCGATTCACTTCATTATGAACCTTGATGACCAGCGGGCAAGTGGCGTCGATGACGTGCAAGCGTCGGCGGTTCGCTTCATCCCAGACCGACTTGGCCACTCCGTGCGCGCTGAAGATCACGACCGACCCTTCCGGCACTTCGTTCAACTCTTCCACGAATACCGCGCCCTTCTGGCGCAGTGAATTCACGACGTGACGGCTATGCACGATTTCATGGCGGACATAGATCGGAGCGCCGTACTTCTTCAGCGACAGATCGACGATATCGATCGCCCGGTCCACTCCGGCACAGAACCCGCGGGGATTGGCAAGATAGATTTTCATTCCGGCCACCTCTCTCTTATCAACCACTTCGATCACCTTACGTGACTCCAGCCGGCTGCGTCAACAGAATTGCCTTAGACCCGAACATGACGACCTTGACAGGCTCCCCCCTCCCCCGTAGGCTGAGCCCACTTCCCATGGCACAGGCCGCTCCCAGAAAGATTCTCATCGTCGAAGACGAGAAGGATATTCTTCACCTCGTCAAGTTGTACCTGGATAAAGAGGGATTCCGCACCGTGACGGCAGCGACCGGAACCGACGGGCTCAAGTGCGTTAAGCAGGAAAAGCCCGACCTGATCGTGCTCGATCTGATGCTTCCGGAGATCGACGGCCTGGAGGTGTGCAAACGCCTCCGCTCGGCGCCGGAAACCGCCATGATCCCGATCATCATGCTCACGGCCAAAGCGGAAGAATCCGACACCGTCATCGGTCTTGAACTGGGCGCCGACGACTATGTGACGAAGCCGTTCAGCCCCAAAGCCCTTGTGGCGCGGGTCAAGGCCTTGTTCCGCCGCCTCGATCGCAATCAGCACGAGAACCAGACCGTGCACCGGTACGGCCAGGTGGTGATGGATCTCTCACGCCATGAGGTTACGGCCCACGGCAAGGAAGTGCCGCTCACGGCCAAGGAATTCGGCCTGCTTGAGCATCTTCTCCGAAATCCGGGACGGGTGCTGACGAGAGAAGTGCTGCTCAATACGGTCTGGGGTTACGACTATTTCGGAACGACCAGAACCGTCGATGTTCACATCCGGCGGCTCAAGCAGAAGATTCCGCTCCTCGATGCGGCGATCATCTCCGTCAAATCGCTCGGCTATAAGTTAAAAGAGCGCGAAACGTGAATCGTTAGACGCAAGATGTATCCGATGATCTCTTGCCGGTTGACGAAGACCGGTTGCCGACAAACGTATCCATGACTCTGTCCATCCGCCGGAAGGTCACACTCGCCACCCTCTTCGCATTGGTCTGCGGATTCACGGTGGCGGGGATTCTGGCTCAACGCTCGCTCGAGCAACAGGAACTGGCTCAATCCAGCAGAACACTCGAAGTACGGACCAACCTCGTGGCCTATGAATTGCGGCCGCTGTTTCTTTCAACGGCGGCGCGTTCCGCCGTTCCCCCGCTTCAGTCCGTTGTCCGTGAACTGGGCACCAAAGCTCTGGCGCGAATCACCCTGGTGGCATCCGACGGGCGGGTTCTGGCGGATAGCGCCGTCTTAGAAGAGAATCTTCCGACAGTCGAGAACCATCGAACGAGGCCGGAGATCCAACAGGCAATGACGACGGGAACCGGGACGGACATCCGTGCAAGCCAAACAACCGGAGAGCGAACGCTCTACCGGGCGATTCGCCTGACCGACGATGACCGGACAGCGACCGTCATCCTTCGGCTTGGGCTTCCGATGACGACCCTCGAACTGGAACTAGCGCAGCTCAGACGCAACTTGATGCTCGCCTTCGGCAGCGCCTTTTTGATCGCCGTCGGATTGAGCATCTGGCTCGCGCGCAGCCTGACCAAGCCTCTGTCGGATATGGCGGCAGCGGCCCGCCGGCTCGCAGCCGGCGATCCTGCCGCGCATATCCACACAGCCTCGCGGGACGAAGTGGGACTTCTGGGGGACACGCTCAACCAGATGGCGGACGAGTTGCGGGCCAAGATCGATGAAGTGTCCGAGGATCGCTCCCAGCTCTTGGCCATGCTGACCTCGATGGTGGAGGGAGTGATGGTGCTGGACTATCGGGGACGGGTGCTGCAGGTCAACCCGGCCCTCGAACGCATGTTCAACGTGACGAGGGCGGAAGCTCGCGGGCGGCAGTTTTCAGAAGTGTTCGGCCACCCTCAGTTGACGGCGCTGGTCTCGACCGTATTGACCACCAGAGCTGGACAGGAAGACGAAATTCTCCTCAGCCCGAGCGGGCGATGCCTGCACATCGAAGCGTCCGTGGCCGGGGGGGAGCAGGAAAATGAAGCCTGCGCAGTGCTGGTCTTTCACGACATTACAGAGCTCAGGAGACTCGAAAAGATCCGCAAGGACTTCGTCGCCAACGTGTCGCACGAGTTGCGCACTCCGCTGACGTCGATCAAGGGCTACGTCGAGGCGCTGCTGGATGGAGGAAAGGACGATCCGGAAACCAGCGCCAAGTTCCTGGACATCATTCTCAAGCAGAGCGACCGCTTGAACCTGATTCTAGAAGATCTGCTGCAGCTCTCGAAGATCGAGTCGGGACAGGTCCTCCTCAAACGGGAACCGTTGCAAATCGGCGCAGTGATCGAACGCACGCTGGCCATGATGAGGCCCCTGGCCGGCAAGAAAGGTCATCGCCTGATCGTCCATATCGCGCCCCGGCTTCCGCTCGTCAACGGCGACGAGGAACGCCTGGGGCAGGTCCTGTCGAACCTTCTCGACAACGCGATCAAATATACGCCTGAGCAAGGCAGCATCACCGTCGCCGCCCACCACATACCTTCCTCGGCGCAGTCGTCCGAAGCGAAACCTGAAAGCGTGGAAATCAGCGTGACGGATTCGGGGATCGGGATTCCTGAGCAGGATCGCCCCCGCGTCTTCGAACGCTTCTACCGCGTGGATAAGGCCCGCTCACGCGAATTAGGAGGCACGGGACTCGGCCTGGCGATCGTCAAGCATATCGTCGAGGGCCATGGAGGCCAGGTCTGGGTCGAGGGCAATCTCCCGACCGGAAGCCGATTTGTTGTGCGCCTGCCGGTTCAGCCGACCGGCCAGCCGGCGCTTCACCCCAGTCCGGTTCCCAGCAGATAGATGATTGAAGCGAGTACCGCTGCGCCCGGCAATGTGAAGAGCCAGGCATAGAGAATTCGCCTCGTCACTCCCCAGCGTACGGCGGAGAGCCGCTTGATCGCGCCGACACCCATGACCGACGAGGTAATGGTGTGCGTCGTGCTGACCGGCAAGCCGATATGGGCCGTGACCATGAGCACCGCCGCCGCTCCGGTTTCAGCCGCGAAACCGTGCACCGGCTCCAGCTTGACGATCCCCATTCCCAACGTGCGAACGATCCGCCAACCGCCGGCAGCTGTTCCCAATCCCATTGCCACCGCGCAGGCGCCGATGACCCAGGTCGGGACCTCGGCTGATTGAATCTGGCCGGCGGACAGCAGCGCGAGCGTGATGATGCCCATGGCCTTCTGCGCATCGTTCGCTCCGTGACTGAAGGCCATGAAGCAGGCGGACAGCAATTGCAGACGTTTGAATATTTTCGTCGCGACTCCGCGAGCGACGCGGAAGAACAGCCAGCTGATCAAGACCATCAAAGAAAGGCCAATGGCGAAGCCGAAAAACGGTGAGAGGACCATGGCTTCCAGCACGGCGCGGAGCCCCGAGAATTTTACCGTGTCCCAACCGCCGTGAGTTACCGCCGCTCCGACCAGCCCGCCGATCAGAGCATGTGAAGAACTGGTCGGCAAGCCCAACAGCAACGTGAACAGATTCCACGCGATCGCGCCGGCCAACGCCGCCGCCACCATCTGCTGGGTGACCGAGGCAGGGTCCACGATACCAGACCCGACCATTTTCGCGACCGCGGTCGACATGAACGCGCCCGCGATGTTCAGGACACCGGCCGCCATGACGGCGACGAACGGGCTCACCACTCTGGTGGACACGACTGTCGCAATAGCGTTGGCGCTGTCGTGCCACCCGTTCGAAAAGTCGAACAGCAGCGCGAGAAAGACGACAAGGAGCAACATTCCGCTGAGATCAAACATGATGATTTGTGATCGATTGGGTTAGGAGTGAGCAGCCGTTTCAGTGGTGCTTAAGGGAAATCCGCTCCAAGATGTTGGCCACATCCTCGCAGCGATCAGTCCCGGCTTCGAAGGCTTCGTAGATTTCTTTCCACTTGATCACGACCATCGGGTCCGTTTCCTTTTCGAAGAGCGCTGAAATTGCATCGCGGGACACGCGGTCGGCCTCATTCTCCAGACTGTTCACTTGGACGCTACACTCCTTCACGTCAGGGTGCGGGAGACCAAGCCGGTCCACTCCGCAGCCGACCGCCACTGAAGCCTGATACAAGATGTCTCCCAGCTTGACGGCCATGTCGGTCGGTTTCGTTACTTTATACAGAACGAAACGATCGGCAATGGCCTCGGCCACATCGAGAATATCGTCCAGCGCGCTGGCGAGATCATGAATGTCCTCCCGGTCGATCGGCGTAATGAAGGTCTGATTCAAGCGGAGCGCAATGTCGTGCGTGATGCTGTCTCCGACGTGCTCGACTTCCTTGATGCGCCTGGCCTGCTCGACCGGGGACCGCAGATCTTTCATCATCTCTGCGAGGAGCCGGCTGCCCTCGATCATGTTGTGCGCCGCCTTCTTGAAGAGCTCAAAGAAGGCTTCCTCCCTCGGAATCAATCCGAACATCATTATTACGCTGCTCCTCTCCTCATAAGACGCCGCTGTTGTCTCATGGCTCGATTACGGTTCGATGAAGTAATTGTTACGGAATTGTTACGCGACCTCACCATTTGACCAATCCGGTCGCCCAGGTGATCCCTCCCCCGAAGCTTCCCAGCAATACCATATCCTGCGCGCTGATCCTGCCGGAACGGACCGCGTGATCCAACGCGATCGGCAGCGAGGCGGATGACGTATTCCCATAGCGCTCAATGACCGAACAGATTTTCGAGGAGGGCAGGCCCAGCCTTGTGGTGAGCTGCGAAAGAATCCGTCCGTTTGCCTGATGCAGGATCACCTGCGCGACTTCTTCCAAGCTCACACCGAATTCCTTCATGATGTCGCGGATTGCCTGATCCAGTTTTCTGACCGCCAATCGAAAGAGCGGAGCGCCACGCATCCGCATGGTTGAGCCTTTCATTCTGAACGACTCCGGCGTCGCCGGCTGGCGTGACCCCCCGACCGGAATCCGAATCAGATCATGTCGAGCCCCCTCCGCATGGAGCCGGATGCCCAGAATGCCCCGATCCGCCCGGCCCGACGCCTTTTCACCTCGCAAAACGACCGCTCCCGCCCCGTCGCCGAACAACAAGGCCGTGTCGGGATCGGCGGGATCGAGGACCCTCGATTTCACTTCGGCTGCCACCACCAGGCATTGGATGAACTGACCGCTTCGAATCATCGCGTCGGCCATCGACAATCCGTAGAGGAATCCCGAGCAGGAGGCGGCTAGATCGAAGGCCGGCCCACCGCCACAGCCCAGCTTCTGCTGCAGCAGGCAGGCGGTTGAAGGGAAGCTCATGTCGGGAGAGGTTGTCGAGAGAAGCACGGCTTCGACCGACGACGGTTGCATCCCCGCCGCCTCGAGCGCCTTCCGACCCGCTTCCACCCCCAAATCGGACGTGGCCTGCGACTCAGCCGCCCACCGCCGTTCGGTAATACCGGTGAGCTGGGTCACCAGCGCAGGATCGATGCCCAATGCGGCGCCGGCTTCCCGATTCGGCACCACCCGCTCGGGTAGATACGAGCCTGTGCCAACAATCCTCGTTCGGATCATGACGGTCGCTGGAGCTGTGCGGGAGATGGGGCCATAATCTGCGCGGGATTATAGGTCCCGATGCCGAAGGGGTCAACTCGACAAGGTTCGTTGCATTTACCGGGCTCTCCTGCTACAAATAAACGAGGTATGGAAAGATATCCGGTACTTATGAATCAACCCCAGACTGACCGGTTCCCCTTTCTTCCGGTGAGCCACGCATTCCGGCTCGTTCTCTCGGTCGGAGTCTTCGGTCTACTGGTAGCCTGCTCGAGCACGTCGAAGAACGGAGACCAGGCCGCGAAGAAAGCGATCGGCGGGACGGATGAGTCCATCTTTCTCGGGGATACGATCGAGAAGAATTACGATCCGAACGTGATTATGAAGCGGGGCGAGGCATTCTTCGAAAAGGAGGAATATGCCGAGGCCATCGTCGAGTACAACCACTTTCTGGATCTCCACAGAGGCCACCAGCTTGCCTCTTATGCCGCCTTCCGCATCGGAGAAAGCCAGATGAAGCGCGCGAGAGGGATCGACCGCGACCCCGAACCGATTCAAAAAGCCATCGAATCGTTCGAACGGTTACGACGGGACTATCAGGGAAGCCGGTACGACAGCCAGGCCTTGCAAAAGATTCAGGAGTGCCATGACCTCCTGGCCCAAATGCACTTGTTCGTCGGACAGTTCTATTACCGGCGGGGTTCTTACCTTGCCGCTGCGCACCGGTTCGAGCAGATTATGAAGGTGTATCCCGACAAGTCAGTCGCGCCGGACGCGCTGTACTTCCTGGCGCTCAGTTACCACGACCTGGGTGCGGACGATTGGGCAAGTGAAAAGTTGACGTTGCTGGCAGAGAAGTATCCTGCCAGCCAACATTCCAGCGAGGGAGCCAGGCTTCTGGCGAAAATCGGCAACAACAAGCCCGCAACGGCCGTGGCGAAAAAGACCGACCCTACGCCTCCATCCGACCGCACCACTCAGGCTGCCTCAGGGAACCCCTCTGCCTTCGTCAACGGCCTCGCTTCATCCGGTTCCACCGGATCGATCCAGATTCCTTCCGCAAGTGCGCTGACTGGGTCGTTTGTGAATTGCCGTCTCGGCGCCTGGTGCTAGCAGCCCGGTGAAACAAGCCTGGTTGGCGGGCACTTAGACAACCACCTACTGCCCTAAATACCAGCCGATTCCATACCTTTCCAAGAAGCTGGTAATCATCGTCAGCGAGTTCGCGTAAATCATCACCCCGACGACGACCAACAACAGGCCGCTCACCGTCGAAACTCCCCAGAGATAGGCGCGCGCCTGCTTGAAATAAGCCAGAAATCGATCGACTCCCAGGGCCGTCAAAAACAACGGTAGTCCCAATCCTAACGAGTAGCTGGTCAACAATAGAACGCCGTTCACCAGGGAATCTGTGGTGCTGGCGTAGAGCAGAATTGTGCCCAGAACCGGCCCCACACAGGGAGTCCAGCCGGCGGCGAAGGCGATGCCGATCAGGAACGACCCTGCGTAGCCGACCGGCCGGTTGCGAAACTGAAAGCGATGTTCCATCTGCAGAAAATTAATATTCAACACGCCCAGTAAGTACAACCCGAAAATGACGATCAGCACGCCGCCGATCCGCCGGATATGGTCCTGATAGGTGATCAGCATCTGTCCGATGAAGCTGGCGGATGCGCCGAACGCGATAAAGACCGCGGAGAACCCGGCGATAAACAACAGGGCATTCACCACGATCGCCGCCTTGAACCGGGCTCTCGTGCCGGCATCAGTCAACTGTTCGATCGAGAGGCCGGTAATGTAGGAAATGTAGGAGGGAACCAGCGGGAGCACGCAAGGAGAGACGAACGACAATAACCCGGCCGAAAAGGCGGCGATCAGTGAAATATTCGTCATGACTGGAACAAGAGCTGGCCCGACTAAGAGTTTATCAGCATCTGGACCAGTTGATGCGCTTCAGGAGCGCCCCAATCCCTCGCGCCGAAGATCTGCTGTCGTACGACGCCCTGTCTGTCGACCATAAAGGTCATCGGGAGACTGCGCGCGCCATACGTCAATCCGACTCGATATTCAGCATCGTGGAGGATGGGAAACGACAAGTGGTTTTCCTGCTGAAAAGGCCTGGTCACCGCAACGCCCTGCGGGTCGGTGGACACGGCTAGAATCTCAAAATCCTTCCTGGGGTAGGTGCGGTACAGTTGTTCCATAGCCGGCATCTCCACCCGGCAAGGCCCGCACCAGGTGGCCCAGAAATTGAGCAGGACAACCTTGCCGCGCAGATCCGACAAGGCCACCATGCGGCCTTCGATATCCCGCAGTTGGAAGTTCGGGGCCGCCTCACCAGGTTTCACGATACCGCGCTGGGCGGCCGGAAATTGACTGCCGGCGTCCGCGGCAGCGAAGGTCTGCGCCAAGCAGAACATCGCCAGGAGAATCCCTTGAATGACCGCAATCCGCTTCATCCCTTTCTCCTCGATCCGCCGGGAGGTCCCATGCCGGCGGTCTTGGGAGTCACATTTAACAGCTTGGTCAAAGTCTGCAAACTGTCGAGTCTGGTCCAGTCTCTGGGCCCGATGACGATCTCCCGGATCACTCCCTGCTGGTCGATGATAAAGGTTTCCGGCACCCCCATACGCTTGTACGGCTTGTCGGTTTGGCCCCAGGAATCGATCAACACCGGAAAAGTCAGGTTCATGCCCTTCACGAATGGCGGGATGTCCTTCGTGGTCGTCACGCGGTCGATGCTGACGGCGAGAATGACCAGACCATCCTTCTCGAAGTTCTTATTGAGAATCTCCATGGAGGGCATCTCTTCACGACAGGGCTTGCACCAGGTCGCCCAGAAATTGAGGAAGACCACCTTGCCGCGAAAATCGGAGAGACGATGAGGCTTGTCGTTCAGATCGGACAAGGTAAAGTCCGGCGCCGACTTGCCGACGGCCAAGGGCTCATACTTCGCGCTTTGTAGCCAGACGATCCCGAAGGTGAGGGCAAGAATGACCGCCCCGGCGATAAGAATGACAAGGCGAGAACCGCCGGTAGCCGTTGCTGGTGACACGGATGTCGGTTGCTCAGACATGGTGTGACCCATAGAAGCTCAGGTCACAGCGGTTCAGGCGTATGCATGAAGACCGGACAAGAGAAAATTCACGCCCCAAAAACAAAAGATCACCATCAAGAAACCGAACACGGCATAGATCGCGGCGCGCCTTCCTTCCCAGCCCCTGGTCATGCGCGCATGGATATAGGCGCCGTAGATGAGCCACACAATCAGGGACCAGGTCTCCTTCGGATCCCAGCTCCAGTATCCGCCCCAGGCATAGTTGGCCCACATGGCCCCGAGAATGATGCCGAAGGCCAGCAATGGAAATCCGATCATAATGGCCTTGTAGCCCAGCTCATCGATCGTTTCCAAATCAGGGAATGCTGCGTAGAACCGGGATTGGGTTCCCTGCAGTTCCGCCCGCTCTTTGAACAGATACATCACGCCCAACCCGCCGGCCATGGCAAAGGCCGCGTAGCTGGTGAGGGTCACGGAGACATGAATGTAAATCCAGTAGCTGTTGAGCGCCGGCACGAGGGGCTCCGCAGTCTGATAGCGATAGGGCAGCAGCGAGGCCGCACCCATGGCGATGAAGCCGATCCCGACCACGAACGCGCCGATTGCTTTGATCTTGTACCGCAACTCCAGTAGGACATAGCCGAGAATGATCGCCCAAGAAACATAGGCCATCGCTTCGAACTGATTCGACCAGGGCGCAAAGGTTCCGGAATGTTCCAGCCGCTCGAAGGCGCGGGTAAGAAGCGCCGCGGTATTGACCAGCCATCCGAACACGGTGACCAGCGTTGCGACCTGCCCGAGTTGGGTGGCCCATGCCCCGTCCCGTTCGTCGAACTGCTCGGATGGATATCCGGCTGGAGCCAAGGCCATTGAGGGACGCCGCGCGAACAGATATGCCACGTAGAGCGTCAGCGCCGCCAGGTACAGCCAGAATGTCATGTCGAAGAGAAAGAGTGATCGGACCATGGAGGCCTCCGTCTGTCGAATCAACTCACTGTGCTACTAACCATCATCATAATAATACCCAAGGAGCCTGTCGTTTGACTACTCCCCGTTGCAGTTCAGAACATGCGGATCTTCTCTGTAAGCTTCCGAAATTCCTTCTGAAAATCGATCTGGCTCTTGTGCGTCGTCCCGCCAAGATGCACCGTCACTCCTTCACCGGTCCCGACAATTTTGGTCCACAGCCGCCGATGGTAAATGAATGAGGATAGGGTGATGCCGACGACGATCATTGTGGACCCGAGCCACACGATGTTGATGCCGGGATTTTTTGCAATTTGAAGCCCTGTGTACTTCTTCGGCTTGTAGCCGACCAACTCAAACTGATATTTCGAATCCTTGATGTCGAAGAGATCGGGGAACTGATAGAAAATCCAGGGAGTGGCCTCCACGGAGTTCCGCTCGTTGACTGTCAGCTTGATCGCCGGATTCGCATGCTCGACCGTCTTGGAATAGACCTTCTTTTCCGTCGAATTAAACGCAAAATCCGCAACGAAATCGGTGATTGACAATTTCAACTTCAGATCGTCGATCGATTGTTCCTTCTGCCATTCCAAATCTACGGTCTTGAGGACTTTGTCCGATTCCTTGTCCTTGATATTCACCCGCGCGATTTCGATCTGATCCCAGGCGTCCCCGTAGCTGGACTGATAGAACCAGATGCCTTTGTAGACCAGCGGATCGTTGACGGTGATCGTCTTGGTCATCTGCTGTTGCCCGCCTTCCACGACCGTCAGCGTGCTGTTGTACGACTTGACCGACCCGTTCTCGTGATAGTCGATCCAGAACTTGTCGACTCTTAAATCGAAGTTCCCCCGTGGAATGTGGTAGGTCTGGCCTTCCAAACACACGCCGAACTCCTGGAACCCGTAATAGCTGCCCAGCAGACCGCCGAGCACGATCACCGTCGCGCTCAAATGGGCCATGTGGGCGCCGACACGACCCAGCACGCCTTTGGTCGCATAGAGCGTGACCTCTCCGGCGTCATTTTTGGCCAGAACACGGTAGCCCTTTTCAATGAAGTGCTGGGCCAGGGACTGGGCAACGGCTTCCTTGCTGCCCTTCACGGGAATCTCCGCCTGTTGCTTCATGCCCTTGATGAAGGCGAGCGACACGCTCACCTTATCCTGCTTCATCGAGCGCCAGACGGCGGGAAAGCGTTTGTAGAAACAGGTCAGCGAATTGACGCAGAGGAGCCCGAGGAGACTCGTGAACCACCAGGTGTGGTAGACGTCCGTAACGCCCAGCCGCAAGAACCAGCGATAGGCATTCTCGCCATATTCCTGAACGTAGGTTTCAGGGCGCTCGCCCTGCTGGATGACCGTCCCGATGGTGGCTGTGATGGCGATAAACAAGAACAGGAACATTGCCAGCTTGATCGACGCGAAAAACTCGACGAGTTCCCGCGAGAATTCCTCCCACCCGACTCCGGGAGCCGGCGTGCGCGGGGTTTCCCGCTCGGTAAGCGCGTCAGGCTGGCCGTTCATGATCCAACTGGTCCCCTTGTTGCATCAGGCACACAATCCTTACGGCCCGAACGACATCACGGATTGGCAAGGACGATTACGAGCCGGAAGGAGATACCGTTACCCTCGATAGTGCCCCTGGCATCGCTCGGGAAAAGGGAGGAAGATCCTCAACAGCGGCATCTTACAAGTGCTCGAAAAGATGTGTCAAGCAAGCCACGGCCGCGCAGGCCTTGAAAATTTCCCCCTACTATCGGCGCATCAGTCAGTACTATCGAAGAGATAGACAACCGCACCCCATCTCCGCTACTATCGCTGCAATCCTGCATGTCACTACGTGTTCCCGGGCAATGCCCGCACCCGCCCGGGACCATGCAGCCATCGTTCACCGAAACTTGAGGAGCCTATGAGAAACAACTATTTGTTTACGTCGGAGTCCGTCACGGAAGGTCACCCCGACAAGATCGCAGACCAGATTTCCGACGGTATTCTGGATGCCATCATTGCCCAGGACAAGTTTTCCCGCGTGGCCTGCGAAACCATCCTCACGACCGGCATCGCTTTCGTGGCCGGGGAGATTTCCACCAAGGCCTATGTCGAGATTCCCGACATCATCCGCGACGTGATCAAGGACGTCGGCTATACCGACGCCTCGTGGGGATTCGACTATCACACCTGTTCCGTTCTCACGGCTATTCATCAGCAATCCGGCGACATCGCCATGGGCGTCGATTCCGGCGGGGCGGGCGACCAGGGGCTGATGTTCGGCTATGCCACGAACGAAACATCGGAGCTCATGCCGATGCCGATCGTACTGGCCCATCGCCTCACACGCCGACTCGCCGAGGTGCGCAAAAAGAACATTCTTCCCTGGGTCCGCCCGGACGGCAAATCACAGGTCACCGTGGAATATCGAAACGGAAAGCCGGTCCGCATCGATACCATCGTCGTATCCACTCAACACAGCCAGGATGTGACCAACAAACAAATCGAGCGCGGCATCATGGAAAAGGTGATCAAACCGGTCATGCCGAAGGGTTTGTATGATCCGACCAGCGTGAAGCACCACATCAATCCGACCGGCCGCTTTGTCGTCGGCGGTCCGATGGGCGACACCGGTCTGACCGGCCGCAAGATCATCGTCGACACCTATGGAGGTCATGGCAGCCATGGCGGCGGGGCCTTCTCCGGCAAGGATCCCACGAAGGTCGATCGCTCCGCTTCCTACATGGCCCGCTACATCGCGAAAAACATCGTCGCAGCCGGTCTGGCGGACAAGTGCGAAGTGCAGCTCGCTTATGCGATCGGCGTGGCCGATCCTGTTTCCGTGCTCGTCGATACCAAAAATACGGAGAAGGTCTCGGTGGATAATTTGGATAAGCTAGTGCGCAAACATTTCCCGATGACCCCTCGCGGCATCATCGAGCATCTGAAACTCCGCCGGCCTATCTTCAAGAAGACCGCGGCCTACGGTCACTTCGGCCGGAATGAACCGGAGTTCACCTGGGAAAAGACCGACAAAGCCAAGATTCTCCGAAAAGAAGCAGGACTGTAGCTGCGGTCGTCCTGCGGCATGACGTTGAGGGGGACGGGTTGTGAGTAACCCGTCCCCCTTTTCTTAACTGGAATGGCGATTGGCGAATGACCATTGACGTTCTGTAAAGGAGGTTTCAGTGGATTACGACGTGAGAGATATCAAGCTGGCCGATCAGGGGAAACTCAAGATCGAATGGGCGGAAGTCACGATGCCCGTGTTGCGGCTCATCCGGAAGCGGTTCAAACGGCAGCAGCCACTCAAAGGCGTGCGGGTCACTGCTTGCTTGCACGTCACCACGGAAACGGCCAATCTCGCAATCACTCTGAAAACCGGCGGCGCGGATGTGCGGCTCTGCGCATCGAATCCCCTGAGCACGCAGGACGATGTGGCCGCGGCGCTTGTCCAGCATGAAGGCATTCCGACCTTTGCCATCAAAGGCGAGGACAACGCGACCTACTACCGCCATATTGAGTCGGCCATCGCGCATCGTCCCCATGTGACCATGGATGATGGCGCCGACGTGGTGTCGCACCTGCACTCCAAACGGAAAGATCTGCTGCGCAATGTCATCGGCGGCACGGAGGAAACCACGACTGGGGTCATCCGTCTGCGGAGCATGGCCGAGAAGAAAGTGCTGAAGTTCCCGGTAATCTCCGTCAACGACGCCGATACCAAGCACATGTTCGACAACCGATACGGCACCGGCCAGTCCACCATGGACGGCATCGTGCGGGCGACCAACCGCCTCGTCTGCGGCTCTGTCGTCGTAGTGGTCGGCTATGGATGGTGCGGGCGCGGCATCGCCATGCGCGCCAAAGGGATGGGCGCCGACGTCGTCGTAACAGAGATCGACCCATTGAAGGGGCTGGAAGCGGTGATGGACGGCTTCCGCGTGATGCCGATGGAACAGGCCGCGCCGATCGGCGATTTCTTCGTCACCGTCACCGGCAATATCCACGTCATCCGCGGCGAACATTTCTCTGTCATGAAGGACGGGGCCATCGTCTGTAACAGCGGACACTTCAACGTCGAGTTGGACATTCCGGCCCTGGAGAAGCAGGCGAAGAAGCGCCGCATCGTCCGCACTGGCGTCGAGGAGTTTACGCTCAAGAAAAACGGTCATCGGGTGAGCCTGCTCGGCGAAGGCCGGCTGGTGAACCTCGCGACGGCGGAAGGCCATCCCTCCAGCGTCATGGACATGAGCTTCGCGAATCAGGCTCTCGGCGCGGAATATATCGTGAAAAACTACAAGATGCTCGAGAAGAAGGTGTACCCGGTACCGCCGGCCATCGACAAGGAAATCGCGCGGCTCAAGCTGGCCGGCATGGGCGTGGCGATCGATACGTTGACGGCGGAACAAAAGAAATACTTGGCGAGTTGGGAGATGGGGACGTAGGAACGGGAGACGTTCGGCCTACGTGGCTCCGATGCTCCGGTTCGACCGCGCTAAGCCTCAAGCTACTCAGCGGCGTATGTTCGAAGTTCAGCTTGAGCGAAGCAGGAGCTGAACAAGTTTGCGACGCCGAGCAGCCTGAAGCGTAGCACGGTCGAGCCGAAGCGTTGAGCAGAGCTGGCCTGACCACCCCATCACCTTGGTTCGGGAACAACGGCGATGATGCGCAGCGGTCCGCCCGTTCCGCCGGCGATTTTCATGGGAAGCGCGATTACGTCGAACCCTCGGTCGGGTAGACTGCGGAGGTCGGCAAGGTTTTCGAACGCCGGTACGTCGTGAGATAATAATGCGACGTGGGTTTCGAACTTGGTGGATTGTCCGTAGTCGATCGAGGCTGTGTCGATCCCAACTGCCTTCACCTGTCGCTCGCGTACCAGCCAAGCTGCCGCATCAGGATGCAAGCCGGGGAAATGCAGCGCCTGGACCCCTTCTCGCCCTCGCAAGTCTGTTCCGAGATACTCCTTCCTTGACGGCCAGAATCGGGCAAAGCCCGTGTTCAGCAACACAATTGCACGAGAGGGTATCCGACCCTGCATCGATTCCCATTGCTCAAAATCCTGGATGGTGATGCGGTAATCCCGATCACGGGCACATTGGGCTGATATGTCAATTCGGATGGCAGCCCCCACCAATTGTTCGAGCGGAACCTGATCCAGTGTTTGTCTGCCTTTAGTAAAATGAATGGGCGCATCGATGTGGGTGCCGCCATGTTCCGGCATCTCCATGCGATTGGAGGCATAGTAATACCCGCCCGGCATCTCCTCGGCATGCTGCATGAGCAGTTTGAAATCCTGTTCGGTTGGCCACACGATCGTGTCTGCGCCGAATGCATGGGTGAGATCGACAAGTCGTGATCCCTCCAGAGCCGGAGGATCGACCTGAGAGAAGCCGCCGCAACCGGTGAATGCGAGCGCGCTGAGCACCCCTATACAGCCCATTAACAGGTGACTTGGTGATGGTACGAGGCCCCTTGTACCTCTCTTCAGCATAAGGCGCTCCTTCGTCCTGAACCTTTCCTTTTCAGCCCCCTCAGAGGGTTCATTTCTATACCACAGTCAAGGCTCAATCCGGTCGGGCCACGGTATTGAAGCGGACAGTCCCGACCACCTCTCCCGCTCCCTGCAAAACACGTCGTTTTTCTTTCTGGATTAGAGGACCCGTGCTAGGGTGATGGAACGCGTAGATCCGAATACATGGAGGGCTCCCATGCTGGAAACCATCGTCGTTGCCGCCGCACTGTACGTCTGTCCCGGCGAGGTCTACACGGACCAGCCTCGAGCCGGCTGTCACCCTCTCCAGGAATCCAACAAAGAAGGCTTCAGCAAGATCCCCGAGGCGCCGGAATTTAACTCGAGATTCCCCGACTCCGCCGGTGATACAGGCAGATCTGCGAAAGATGCGCAATCCCGGATTCCGGCGGCATCGGCCGAGGAATGCGCGATGTATGAGGAATGGGTCAAACTGTCCACGAAAACGAGCAGCCTCGGCGCCCGGGACCTTTCGGCGTCCGAGTTCGAGCGTTGGACAAACCTGAAGCAGGTCTTCGGCAACAGTCCGCCTCCCAACTGTCGGTAACCACCGGCCTCTCAGGATTGAGATCTCACGGAGGTGTGGTAGAGTGACCATAGGCGCCGAACTGGTTGAGGCCGGAGGCCCTGATGAGATCCACAGCATTCCAGCTTCTCTCGCTTTCCGCTTACGAGATTTCTCCTGACCAAGGATTTCTCCCTCCGGACCCTCTTGAGGACCTGCCCGACTGCCCGACATTGAATCATCTGGGCCGCGAGCTGCCGAAGCTTTTGAGCGCCCGGATGGTCCGGACATTCATCGACGAGCAACCACAGCTGCTTCCTTCCACCTCTCCTTCATGGCGCGACGAAGCTTATCGTGCGGTGATGCGGGTTCTTTCGTTCGCCGGTCATGCCTATGTGTGGGAAGCGCCGGACCAGCCGTCGGCGTCGCTGCCGCCGCAACTGGCAAAGCCCTGGTACGAGGTGGCCAGGCGGCTCGGTCGCCCACCGGTTCTTTCCTATGCGTCCTATGCGCTGGATAACTGGAGACGGCTTGACCCGGCCCAACCGGTCCAACTCGGGAATATCGTGTTGTTGCAGAATTTCCTCGGCGGCCAGGACGAAGAGTGGTTCGTCTTGATCCACATTCAGATCGAACGGCAGGCTGGGCCTGGGCTGGCTGGACTCTTGCGGGCCATGAACGGCGCCGCCGACAGCAAAGACGACGAGGTATTACTCGGGCTCACATCTCTCGCGGCAGCGCAAACCGCGATGCGGGATACGTTGCTCCGCATGAAAGAGCGTTGTGATCCCTACATGTACTACAACCGTGTACGGCCCTATATCCACGGATGGAAGAACAGTCCGTCGCTCTCACGGGGGCTCGTATACGAGGGTATCGCGGTCTACGCCGGGCAGCCGCAGCAGTTTCGCGGAGAGACCGGTGCACAGAGTTCCATCGTGCCTTGCCTCGACGCGGGACTCGGTATCGCCCATGCGCCAGATCCCTTAACCGTCTACCTGCAGGAGATGCGGGAGTATATGCCCCCGCGCCACCGTGCGTTTCTGCATTTGCTGGAGCAAGCTGTCGATGAGCGGAATCGGCCTTTGCTCTCCGGTTATGTTCACGATCGCAAAATCAGCCGGCCAGATGTCTGGGCCGCCTATTGCGCCTGCGTGGAACTGCTCGCGCAGTTCAGGGAAATCCATATCGGCTACGCCGACAGTTACATTCACCGCCAACCTCAGGCTCACGCGAGCAATCCCACAGCCGTGGGAACGGGCGGTACCCCCTTCATGGCCTACCTGCAGAAACACCTCGACGAAACGAGACGCGCGATCCAGGAATAGCATGGAGTGATCGGAGAGTAAGAGCACGCTCACTTCTTCTATCGGACAAGCATCTCTCGAACCCTACGAATGAGATCACGGCCGGTGAAGGGTTTGGCGATGAAGGCCAGCCGACGGCCTTCAAGCGGTTCCAGAATCTGGTCGGAATAACCGGACATGTAGAGTACCTGAACTCCGGGGATCAGGGCTTGGATCTGGGTCGCGAGCTGGGGGCCGGTCATTCTGGGCATCATGACGTCGGTCAGGACGAGGTGAGGCGGCGACGGCATGACTTGCAGGCGCTGGATGGCATCCACTCCGTCACAAGCCTCCTGAACGTGATATCCCGCGACCTTGAGCATGTCGCTCACGGCCGTGCGAACATCTTCATCGTCTTCCACCAATAAGATCGTCGGATGGTCTGAGGAAACCTGGACGATCGGCGCGCGGCTTCGCACGGAGGCAGGCAGTTCGGAACGAGGGAAACTGAAACAGAACTCCGTGCCGACACCTTGTTCACTCGATACTTCGATGAAGCCGCCCAATTGCTGAACTATTCCGTACACACTCGCCAATCCTAATCCATGTCCGGTCGCTTCCCCCGTTCGATGATAAAAGGGCTCGAATAGGTGCGCCTGCATTTCCGGAGAAATCCCGCGACCAGCATCCCGAACTACTAGTCTGGCATACCTCCCTGGTTTCACATTCTGTCTCTTCGCCGTTTCGTTGCTGACCTGCGTGACGGTGGTGGCCACTGTCAGGCGCCCGCCACCGGGCATCGCCTCTTGCGCGTTCACAACCAACACCGAGAAGATCTGGTCGACCTGCTGCCGATCAGCTACGATCGGGATTGAGTCGTCGCACAAATTCAGATCCAGAGGAATGCCATCGCCGGCCAAGGTGCGGATCCGCGGTTCCAATTCCCGGATCACCGAGTTGAGGTCCATGAGTACGGGCTCTACCAGTTGATGGTGACTGAACGCGACCAGTCGCCGCGTAATCTGCGCCGCTCGATCCATCGCGTTGCGCAGTTGTTGAATCGGGATGACCGCCGACTGGTCATCGTCGATCCTGCGGGAAACCTGTTCACCCGCCGCCATGACCACCGTGAGTAGATTATTGATATCGTGCGCCATGCCTCCGGCCAATCGGCCCAAGGCTTCCATTTTCTCGGCCTTGCGAGCCGCTTCCTCGATCCTCTTCTGCTCCGTCACGTCCGTGATCGTCTCGATGATGTGAGCGGTTCCATCCTTCATCATAGCTTTGGACCACTGAACAAGGAGGTATTGATTGTTCGCAAGCAGGACCTCGTTCACGGTAACCAGGCCTGTTTCCATTGCCTCAGGCATCTTGCAGAAGGCGCATGGCAACGGACATCCGGCGATGGCTTCATGACACTTGCGGCCGGACAGATCCCCCAACTTCTGTAGCCCGGTGTTGTTCTGGAACTGCACGGTATAGGAAGCTGGGTCGATGACCGCGACCATCACCGGTTGAGCATTCAACAGACTCTGAGGATCGTATGAGTGGCGGGGCGGATCCCTTGAATCGGCCATGTTCGCCTTAATCTGGTTGAGGGCGTAAGGAGACTTTCCCTGACCCATTCTTCATTTCAAGAAAGGAGCACAAAGTGTTCCTTAGGAAGCCGCTTTCATTGGGTAGCGTGGGCGACCGACCCAACATGAATTTTCAAGCGCTTAGACTCGTTCGACTTCCTTACAGCTGGATCCATATCACTGCCTGTATCTGTATGGATACTTCTCAGGAATTGGAAATGATCCACCAGCCGTTGACTCCCTTGTCGGACGGCGTATAGGTTTGGCATAAGGGAGGAGGGACCCATGTCAGTCATGTGTTCTCTTGCGGTCTGCAAAGCGCAGGAAGGCCTCTGCGGCCATGAGAAGGTGATGCTCAGCATCGCCTTGCTCGCGGCGGTCGGTCTGGGCGCCTATTTTCTGATCGGCTGATCGAAACGGCAGGCCGGCTATCTTTCCCCGTAAAGAGCGCGAACGCTCGAGGGATGGTTTTGTAACTGGAGGAGACAGTCCCCCAGTGGGTAACTGCTGATTATCGAGAAAGTTTCACGCTGACCACCGCTCGCCAGACCCAGCTGGATATGACCGGTTGGGCAATCCACGATGGGAGGTGGCTTTGCCTCACCAACTCAGTGCCGGCAATCACAGTTGCGCTTCCGATGATCGTACTAAGGCTGACGAGTTCGCTCAGAAATACATCGGCGGCAACAATTGTGCAGATGGGAATGAGGTTGTGATAGGTCCCCACCGTCGCGGGCGAAAGCGCCTGCAACGCCCGATAGCGAAGCAGAAAAACGGCTGCGGTCGCGACGCCCACGTAGGTCACCGCCCAGAGCACCAGAGGGGAAAAGTCTTCATGTTTCGGTTGGGCCCATTCCCATGAAGCAGCGAACAGGAGGAGCGTGCTCCCGCCGAACATGACGGTATTGGCGACCATCATCCCGAAGCGCTTGACAATACCCGCGCTCAGCACGATATGAGCAGACATCATCAACGTGAACAGAAACACCAGCGCGTCGCCTGATCCGATCGTGGTCCCGACAGACAGCGTCTCTCCCATAACTGCAATCACGCAGCCTGCCAATGAGAGTGCGATCCCCGTCACCCTGGCCTGGCCCAGCCGCTCCCGCCCGAGGAATGCGCTCAAGGCAGCCGTGGCGCTCGGGAGGAGACCGTAGATGAGCGCGTAGTGGGTCACCTGGTGCGCATCAGACCGCACGCGGCGACCGCATAAGAGAATACGCCGAGCATTCCCACTAACGACAGCTTCAGAACATCGGCTGTCCCGAGCGAGAGCAGGCCCCGCCAATCCCACAGCAGAGTTATGGCACAAAGCAAGACGAAGCCGACTGCAATCCGCACGGAGGCCACGGCCATGGGCTGCGCGCCGCTGTGCTGGAACACGTACTTAATGACCAGAGTCACGGAGGTCAGCAGCACAACGACGCCCACCAAACACACCAGTGGCATGGCGGGATTCGATGCGGTCAAGGAATCGCCCGGGTGGTTTCGCATCGATCAGACCCCCCCGAGGTTGAGCGCGATGAGTTGCTCGATGAAGCGGGACAGGTGTCGCTGATCGTCCGGACTGATGTCGCTGATGCAGGCGCCGACAAACGGTGCACTGACCCTGGTCACGTGAACGGCACAATGGATAGTGCATGTGGACGATAATGCAAACTGAAGTTGCAACGTCTCGCCGACTTCAACGAGAAGAGCTGTTTTGATCTGAACGCCCTTTTCCGTCAGATCGACGACTACACAGGGGGAGATTTGGCCGCCTCGACGGACTTCTCCGGTCCGCTCAAGGGCAATGCGAAACAATGCTCGTTGATGTCCCATAGGATGGCCGATCGCCGCCGACGGCTTTATCGCATTCCTCACTGCGTCTTTCGCCGACGGACGAGTCACTAGCGAGAATTGGCGGCCCTTCTGACGGGGCGGTCGTGGCGGGAGTCTCTCCATGCCATCGGTGGAGCAGCCATCGCTTGATTGATGGCCATGAGCAAGTCCTCCCGGCTGAACGGCTTTTGCAGGCAGAGTGTTCCGCCGACTTCGATACCAAGCGACTTCAACGCGCTGTCGTCGTGACCCGACATGAAGACGACGTGACACTTCTTTCTGATCCGCAAAATGTGATCGATGAGTTCGCGTCCGTGCACGCGAGGAAACTGCTCTTTCCCCGATAGCAGCTGAAACACAGGCGGACGGAGGATGAGGTCGATCAAGAGCAGATGAATGGGTCCCATGTAGGCGACACAGGCTTGTAACGCCTCCGAGCTTCCTGACGCCTTGAGCACCTTGCAGCCGACGTCCTCCAGCGTTCTGGCACAGAGATGCAGCACATCGGCGTCGTCTTCGACGACGAGGACCGTGCAAGGGGCCTTGCCGGGCCTGTGCTCAATGGCCTGCGTGAATAACTGTCTCTGCTGGCCGCTCTCGGAGGTGACCTGACCGATATACGGAACGTCTTCGGCCGACCGTTGAATGAACTCCACGCCGAATGACCCGGACTGGACCCACCGGACCCGGGCCATTCCGATGATCACGGGCTTCGGCGCCTTGGGAATCGCCAGGCGCAACCGCACGTAGCTCCCACGAGGCACTGTTGTATGGCTCTCGATGCGGCAACCGTTGATATTCAGATCGAGCGTATGACCCTTCCCTCTGATCGCGGCATCCTCCGAAATGCCTTGGAACTCCACCGGAATCCTGATCAGGGTGCGGGATTTTCTGGGAGCGCGGCTCATCGGCGATACGGCCTTTCGGTACGTGCTGTGATTTTTCTATCGTAGTGCGGGGAATTCGTCAAGGAAACCAAAGGAATGGGCGGCTTGTATCGACGCCTATGGAACTCTTCGTTATAATGCCGACTGTCGCCACCTTGTCCCCTTGGCTCCTTCATGAAGAGCAACGTTTCCTCGCACGACCCATCCTTGGCCCGCACTCTTGTACTGGACGAACTCTTCGATCTTTCGCTGTATCGGGAGCTTCGACGGATCTCTCCCGATCAGGATGCGCGGCAGACGCTCGACGAACTGATCGAGATTGAAATTCAGCACCTGGCCTTTTGGCGGAAATTCTTCGACCTCAACCTGGATCATCTCGATATCTGGAGGAGGATCAAGCTCCAGATCATGATCCTCGCCTGTCGCCTCTTCGGCACCACGGCCGTCCATCTCGTGCTGGAAGCCATTGAAGTCCATGGAGTGCGCAAGTATCTCGCGCTCTGGAGGGAGTTCCAGCATCAGCCGCTGGGGGGGGCTTTACGTGGGATCCTCATGGACGAGTTCAAGCATGAAGACGTGTTGGTCACCAAACTGACGGAGCGGAAGATCAACGCGGAAAAGATCCGCAATATCTTCCTGGGCCTGAACGACGGGTTGGTGGAAATCCTCGGCGCAGTCAGCGGGTTTTTCGGCGCGTTCGGCAGCGCGACGTTGGTGCTGATCGCGGCGTCGACCACTGCCGTTGCCGGCGCGCTCTCGATGGCGGCCGGCGCATTTCTGGCGCTCAACTCCGAGAAAGAGGTCAAGACCACGGAGATAGCCAAGAAAGTGTTTCTCGGCGAAGAATCCGACGTCTCCGCCATGGAAGAGCAGCCGCTCGTCTCGGCGGCAGTCGTGGGGAGCGCTTACCTGGTGGGAGCTACGGTTCCGGTTCTTCCGGTCCTGATCGGGGCCAACGACGCCTTCTTCTCGGTTGTCACTGCGGGTGTGATGGTCATCGTCGTCTCCACGATCCTCTCGTTTCTCTCGGGCATGGATATCAGACGGCGCATCCTGTTGAACCTCGGAATCATTACCGTTGCCGTCAGCGTGAGTTACGGGATCGGAGTGCTGGCGAAGAAGGTTTGGGGGATCGGAATCTAGGTTTCAGCTGGCCGGCACCATTGGGAGTTCCCGGGAGCCTTCCGCTTCTTCTTGAATCCGCAAACGCTCCAGGCGCGACGCCTCTAGCACATCGTGGAGCATCTCGTCCGTCAATTGAGTCAGTTGCGCCGCCGCGTCTTTCATGTCGGAATGCTCCACGGCCCGGGACAGCACTTCGGCCTTTGTCGCCCCTTTCTTCTGGCCGAGAAACGGTTTGGCGATGAGATACACCACGTCGCGGACCGGCATGAACCGGAGAAAGCGACGCAGCAATTTGAACGTCTGGAGGGGGTAATGGCTGAGTTTGTAGAGAAAGAGTTTTTTGAGGCCTTCCTGCCTGACCCGATTGATGGTTTCCCCCGGCAAACAGGTCGGATCGATTTCCGAACACTTGAAGTACTTATACCAGTCGGTGGTCTCGCTCACCAACCCTCGCTTGACATACTCCTGCCACAACGGCGTTCCCCGGTAGACGCAAAGCCGGTTGAACCCGAACGTATCGAGCGGCAGTCTCGATGCAAAGTCGAAGGTGGCCTTCATATCCTCGACCGTTTCGTCAGGGTTTCCGACCGTAAAAAATCCATGGACGATTTCAATCCCGGACTTCTTGGCATTCCTGACGGCGGTCCGGACCTCTTCCAGCGTCTGCTCCTTTTTCAGCCGGTCAAGGATTTTCTGGCTTCCGCTTTCGATCCCGAACATCACCGTTCGGCAATGGGCCTTGGCCATGGCCGGGAACAGATGCTGCGCGACCGAGTCGACCCGACCTTCGATCCCCCATTGAATACGCAAGCCCTCGTTGACGACGCCGGAGCAAATCGCTTCGATACGCTTGGGTTGAAGGAGGAAATGATCGTCGACGAAATAGACCGATCCATACCCGTGCTCTTCGAGATGCTTCAGCTCGGAGACGACATGCTGAGCGCTCCTCGCGCGCCATTTCCCCTCATTGAAAACGGGAATATCACAGAAGACGCAAGGCCAGGGGCAGCCGCGCGATGTCTGCATGGTTGTGAAGCGCTCCATCGAGAGCACCGCCGGCACATCAAGCGGCATGGACTCGATAAAGTCGAGCTTCAGACTTTCCCGGTCCGGGAAGGGCCATTGATCAAGCTGACGCTCCATCGGACGTCCGGGATTCTGCACGACCCTGCCGTCCTTCACCCAAGTGAGACCCGCGACTCCCTCAGGATTTTCCACCTGAGCCAAGAGATCAAGCAGGAGCTGCTCTCCATCCCCGCGACAAATGAAATCAACTTCCGGACATTGCAGCTTGACCAACGGCGCATTCAAGCTGGCAAAGACGCCCCCGAAGGCCAGCTTCACTTTGCTGTTCGTGGCGCGGATTTGACGGGCGAGGATCTTGGCATAGGGGTAACTCGTCGTGCTGAGAAAGCTGAGCCCGACCAGAACCGGTTCCTCGCGGTTGATCCGGTCGATGATGACCTCGTTCGGGGTCTCGGGATTCGCTTGGTCGAACATCACGCACTCATGTCCCGCCTGCTTCAAGACGGACGAAAGCGACATGATGCCGATGGGCGGGAAGCCCATGACGCGGATATTGCCGTTTTTCGCGCGGGTTTTTGCCGGGAGCGCGTAGAACTGGGGATCACGAACGTGGATGAGGAAGACTCGCAAACATGCTCCTTGTTTCAACCTTGATCACGGTCTGCGACGACGATCTTCGAGGGATGGCGCTCCGAGTACGGCGCTCTAGGAATGGTACGAACCGGGGCGGAATGCTGACCCTGCATGCAGAATACCACGATATTCCCCCGGTGGGAAGGGAATACGTGGGCAGTTAGCGACTGCCGGCTTTCACCTGCTTCCCGTCGAACACGATCGTGGAACCCGGCGTCATCTTGAGAAACCCAATTTTCCGTTTCTTCAGCGCTTCGGCAAAACCGACGGTGTCCTGCGTCAGCACGGGGAACGTCCCAAAGTGATGTGCGATCGCCAGCTTCGCTTTGACGCTGGCTGCCGCTCGAGCAGCCATCGCAGGCTCCATGCCGAAATGTCCGCCGATGTTCAGCAAGGCCACATCCGGCGCATACTGCTCACCGATGATTTCCATGTCCTTGAAGTAGGCCGTATCGCCGGAATGATAAATCGTCGGTCCGCCTTTGATTCTCAAGACGTAGCCGCCGGGATTGCCGCCGTAAATGAGGTCCGGACTCTGCTCATTCGCCATGGGGTTGCCCATGCCACTGGAATGAACCGCCGCCGTCATTGCCACCATGACCTCTCCGTTCGCTATCGCGATTTCGCCTCCGGGATTCATGAGCCCGTCGAACCCGATCTGCTCCTTCGGAAATCCTTGAAGCTTGACCAGATTGGTGCCGAGCTCGAAATTCGCGACGAGCTTGGCCCCGGTCTTCTTGGCAATAGCCACGGCATCGCCGACATGATCGAAATGCCCGTGGGTAAGCAGAATATAGTCCGCCTTGGCGATGTGCTCGATAGGATCCTGCTTGTCTTTCACCAATGGATTAAGCGGGTTGTTCAGCCAGGGGTCTATGAGGACGATATGGCCTGCCGGCGTCGTAATCTCGAACGCCGCGTGGCCATGCCAGGTCAGCGTCGTCTGTTGCCCGGCGAAAGCAGGGATCGCGCCGATACCCCAAACAGCCAAGGCCGCCGCGATACGGTACTTCATAGAGACCTCTAACGGCCCAACGCCTTCTTCACCGCATCGCCGATCTCAGCCGGATTCTTCACGACCTTCACGCCGGCTGCTTCGAGCGCCTTCATCTTTTCCGTCGCGGTGCCTTTTCCGCCGGAAATGATCGCCCCGGCATGGCCCATCCGACGGCCGGGAGGCGCCGTAATACCGGCGATAAAACTGATGACCGGTTTCTTGACGCTCTTCTTGATGAACTCGGCCGCTTTTTCCTCCGCATCACCGCCGATTTCGCCGATCATGACGATGGCCTGCGTTTCAGGATCCTTCTCGAACAAGGGCAAGACGTCCACGAACCCGGTTCCATTCACCGGATCGCCTCCGATGCCCACGCAGGTTGTTTCGCCGAGACCGAGCGTCGACAGTTGGTGCACGGCCTCGTACGTGAGCGTGCCGCTTCTGGAGACGACGCCCACGATCCCTTTCTTGTGAATAAAACCGGGCATGATCCCGATCTTGGCCTCGTCGACGGTGATGACGCCGGGACAGTTCGGTCCGATCAATCGGACGTCGCGGCCGCCCAAGGCGCGCTTGACCTTCACCATATCGTTGACCGGGATGCCTTCAGTGATGCAGATGATCAATTTCACGCCGGCATCGGCCGCTTCCAGAATCGCATCGGCGCAAAACGGCGGCGGGACGAAGATCAGCGAGGTGTCACACTCGGTCTTCTTGACCGCATCGGCCACCGTGTTGAAGACGGGAATGCCTTCGACCTCCTGCCCGGCCTTCCCCGGCGTGACCCCTGCCACGACCTTGGTGCCATAGGCCTTGCACTGTGTGGCGTGGAACGAGCCTTCTTTGCCCGTAATCCCCTGCACCACAACCCGCGTGTTCTTATTCACAAGAATTGACATGGAATAATCCTCTCGGACGGTCCCGGTTTCTAAAAGACGCCTCTGCTGTGCGCTTCCTGAATGGTGGCTCGATGCATGTCGTACTGCGTGGACTGCGCGATTGCGCTTGTCGCTTCCGTAAACGGCATCGCGAAAAGCAGAAAGAACTGCATCCAGAATCCCAACCGTTCTTTCTCTTCCACGTTTTCGACCGTCTTTTTTTGACGATCCGTAAAGCTCGTGTTCACAATCAGGTCTTCCGACACGTACCCTGGGATCATCGTAAAGGTGAGCGCGGAGAGATAGGCGGACACTCCCACGCCTTCGCTCCCGTCCTCAATGACCGCGATATCGGCCCGCAGGTCTGTGGGCTCGCCCGAAGTGACGACGGAAGAAAACAGACCTGATTCCGAATAGGCTTTAAGGGCCTGCCCGCGCACCGATTCGACCGTCTCCATCCTGGGCATCTGGCTGACGCCCTTCGGATTCAACGCCCCGGCGACAGTCAACCCGATCGATTTCTTGTCCTGAGTCTGCTGAGGAGGCCACTGCCCCGTCGGCTTGACCATCCCTTCCCGCACCATCATGCATCCGGGCAATGTCACGAACAACAGAACCACTGTGACGCTCACCCAGTTCATATCTTCCCTATGCCGCCTTCTTCATAATTGTCTTCCCCTACCCTTCCCTCTCTTGTCCACGACAGGCGGGCTGACCGGACCTGCGTCGCGACTTACGCGAAGGCTCGGGCCACCATTCTTGCCGTTTCCACTTCCGGATTGGAAATGCTCTCCCCTTTGCGGGTGACGGCGACCCGCATATTCACGCCGCCTTTCCCGTCAACTTCACAATCTTTTGCGCCGCCTCCCACAAGTCGTTGGCCACCTCCAGTTTCAGGCCGGAGTCCGCCAGCAGCCTGCGGCCTTCTTCCGCATTCGTGCCCTGCAGCCGAACGACCAGCGGCACGGTAATCTTCACTTCTTTGGCCGCCTCAATGACGCCGTGCGCGATCCGTTCGCAGCGGACGATGCCGCCGAAAATGTTGATGAAGATGCCCTTCACGTTCGGGTCCTTCAGCAGAATGCGAAAACCGGCCGCCACCGTGTCTTTCGTCGCGCCGCCGCCTACGTCCAGGAAATTCGCCGGTTCGCTGCCGGCCAGCTTGATTACGTCCATCGTGGCCATCGCGAGGCCGGCCCCGTTCACCATGCAACCGATGTTCCCGTCGAGTTTGACATAGTTGAGATTATTCGCCGTTGCTTCGATTTCCAGCGGCTCTTCTTCGTTCAAGTCCCGCATCTTCTGGACGTCTTCATGCTTGAAGAGCCCGTTGTCGTCGAAGGAAACCTTGCCGTCCAACGCAACCAGCGTCTTTTCCTTCGTGATGATCAACGGATTGATTTCCACAAGAGCCGCATGTTTCTCCATGAACATCCGATAGAGATTCCCGAGCATCTGAACGAAAGGATTGATGACCGCCGGCTCGATGTTCTGAAGACCAAGGGCGTACGCGACGTTGCGGCCGTTGTGCCCCTGGAATCCTACTGCGGGGTCGATCGCTTCCTTGATGATCTTCTCCGGCGTCTTTTCGGCGACCTCTTCGATTTCCATACCGCCTTCGGTGCTGGCAATGAATGTCGGCCAGCCGGTGTCACGGTCAACCAGGATGGAGAGATACAATTCCTTGGCGATGTTCGCGCCTTCTTCCATCAAAAGACGATGAACCTTGCGTCCCTTCGGACCGGTTTGATGCGTGACGAGCGTCTTGCCGATTAACTCCTTGGTCAAGCCGGCCACTGCGCCCTTATCTTTTGTAATCTTGACGCCGCCGGCCTTGCCGCGGCCACCCGCATGGATCTGGGCCTTCACCACGAACACCGGCGTGTTGAGCTCATTGGCCCAAGCGGTCGCCGCTTCAGGAGTGGTAATTTCCTTCCCCCGCGGCACCGGCACGCCGAACTGCGCAAACAACGACTTCGCCTGAAATTCATGAACGTTCATGCCTTCTCCTTGCGCGACTGGCGCGACAAGCGGGACATGCGAGAATCGCGATGGATCAGAAGCTCTTTCTCGCTTCTCTCGCTTTTCTCGCTCGTCTCGCTACTCCTTTCTTGTGTACGCCGGCAGGACCATCGGAGAAATCACGCCGCTGGAATTGCCGTGCTTTTTCGCTTCTGTGCGGAACCGCTGCAAATGCTTGAGCGTCAATTTCCCCTGTTTCATGGACCCCGCGCGTGAAGCGGCCGTCAGCCCCGAGCGCTTGCCGAAGACCATGAGGTCGAGCAGCGAATTGCCCATCAGCCGGTTGCGCCCGTGCAGCCCGCCGGATGCTTCGCCTGCTACGAAGAGATTCTTGATGTTCGTCTCAGAATGGGTATCGATCTTCACGCCGCCGTTCTGGTAGTGCAACGTGGGATAGATCAGGACAGGATCCTTGCTGATATCGATGCCGAACCGTTCGAACTGCAACATCATCGCCGGGAAGTGCTTTTCCAGCGTCCCTGGTCCATGCTCGGCGTCCAGGAGCGGCGTGTCCAGCCACACGCCGACACGACCCGACATCGTACGGATGCCACGCCCCTCTTCGCATTCGCGAATAATGGAAGATGACACGACATCGCGCGTATCGAGCTCGTTCACGAAACGCTCGCCCTTTGCGTTCACGAGATGACCGCCTTCGGACCTGATCCCTTCCGTCACCAACGCTCCGATCAATTGCTCCGGATACACGGCGCCGGACGGGTGATACTGGAACGTATCGATGTGAGCCAGCTTCGCCCCCATCCGGTATGACAGACAGAGTCCGTCTCCGGTCGCTCCGTAATGGTTGCTCGTCGGAAATCCTTGAATGTGCAGCCGGCCGATGCCCCCCGTCGCGAGAATCACCGATTTGGCCGCCACCACCACGAAGCGGTGATTGTCGAGATCCTTAAATATGGCTCCGGTGCAATGGCCGTCGTCATCGCTCAACAGTTCGACGGCCGCACAGAACTCGAGCAGTTGGATCTTCTGATTGATGACCTCGTCCTTGAGCACCCGCATGATCTCAAGTCCGGTATAGTCCGAACAGGTCAGCAGGCGCGGCTTGGAACTGCCGCCGCCCTTCTTCACGTGCAGATTGCCGTCCGCCTGGCGATCAAACAACACGCCGAGTTCGATCAGCCACTTCGCTATTGACGGCCCGTCTTCGACCATCACTTTCAAGAGCGTGTGGTCGTTCTGCATGTGACCGCCCTTGAGCGTGTCGATGAAATGCGTCACAGGCGAGTCTTCCGGCGCCACGGAAATCTGCATTCCGCCCTGCGCCATGACGCTGTTCGAATCGCCGAGTCGAAGCTTTGTGGCGAGCATCACATTCGCCCCGGAACCGTGCGCATGCAACGCCGCGGCGCAGCCGGCCCCGCCTCCGCCGACGACCAGCACATCGGTCGTATAGTGCGGCGTGAGATCCATATCGGCCGAAATCGGACTATCCCCTTCGAGAAGGGTCGCCAGTTCGACCACAGTCTTCTCATCGGCGTTGGGCCCGAAGCGGATGGGACGATAGGCGCTGGCCCGGTAATCGGGGTGATACTTGTGGATCAGGGTATCGCGTTCGGCGGGAGAGAATTTCGGAATGGTCTGCTTGCGCCGAGCATCCCGAGTCTTGTGTACGATTTGCTGCAGCGCGTGTATGTCCATGATTCGTCAGGGACAAGTTGCAAAGTTGGAAGGTTCGAAAGTTTCTGAGCTAAAAATCACCTTTAACACTTTGCTACTTTCCAACTTTCTCACTTTATGGTCGCGCAATGTTCGGCCAGTTCCTTGTCGCTCATCTTGAGTATTTTCTTCCATTCGTCGTCGAAGCGACCGTCTTGAATCTCCTTGATCCGCCTGTCCAACCCGAGCGGCTTCTCGGCAAAATGCGCCCCTTGCGCGCGGCTGACGTAGAGCGCCACAAGATTCGGCGCGATATCGGCGATGCACACCGGCGTGCACATGCCGCACATCACGCAATCCATGAACATTTCGGACACGCTTTTGAAATCCCCGAACACCGCCTTCCAGACGCCTTCACGGACGTCGATTTTCTGCGGACAGGCTTCGGTGCAGGCGTTGCAGTTTCGGCAGAGCGGCGCTTCAGGATAGAGATTAAAGAGATCCTGCTTGGGATCTTGCAGTTTCTGAATGTCGTAGATGGCTTTCCGCGCCGGGAACGGGGGCATGATCGTAAACGACATGCCGTCTTGCACCGCAGTTTGGCAGGCCAGGCAGGTTCTGACTTTGGGATCGTCTTTCGTCCGATAGTAGGTCGCGCAGGCGCCGCAGAATCCGCCGAGACAGCCGGCCCCACGGACGACCTCTTGGCCCGAGTACCAGAGGGCCTTGATGACGGTGATCCCCTCCGGCACCTCATACTTTTTGCCGGAGATCTCGATCGAGACCATCCGAGGTTTCATCACCTCAGGTTGATCAATGACGTTGGTATCTTCTTGGGCCATACGATTCGTTGAGGGCTGGAGGCGAGGGGCAGAGAACACCATCATGCCTCTCGCCCCTAGCCTCTCACCCCGCGCCTATACTATGCAATCGCGTCGATAATCGCATTCAAGGTTGCGCTCGGACGCATCGCCTTTGACGCCTTGACGTCGTCGGGATGATAGTACCCTCCGGTATCGACCGGTTTGCCTTGGGCCGCGAGCAACTCCCCGGAGATCTTGGCTTCATTGTCCGCCATCTCCTTGGCGATCTTGGCAAAGCGCGCCGCGAGGTTCTTGTCCTGCGTCTGCTGGGCCAAGGCCTGGGCCCAGTACAGGGCCAGGTAAAAGTGGCTGCCGCGATTGTCGATTTCACCGACCTTGCGGGCCGGCGATTTGTTGCTCTCCAGGAACTTGGCATTGGCCTGATCCAGCGTGTCGGCCAGTATCTTCGCCGCTTGGTTGTTCCCCACCTTGGCGAGATGCTCCAATGACGCAGCCAGCGCCAGAAATTCACCGAGCGAATCCCACCGTAGATAGCCTTCCTCCTGGAACTGCTGCACGTGCTTAGGGGCAGAGCCTCCGGCGCCGGTTTCAAACAGTCCGCCGCCGTTCAATAACGGGACGATCGAGAGCATCTTGGCGCTGGTCCCGATTTCGAGAATCGGAAACAAGTCCGTGAGGTAGTCGCGCAACACGTTCCCTGTCACGGAGATCGTGTCCTTGCCTTCCCTGATCCGTTCCAATGAAAAACGCGTCGCATCGGCCGGCGCCATGATCCGAATGTCGAGGCCCTTCGTATCGTGATCCTTCAAATAGGCTTCGACCTTCGCGATCAATTGCGCATCGTGCGCTCTGGTCTTGTCCAGCCAGAAGACCGCCGGAGCTCCGGTAGCCTTCGCGCGATTCACCGCCAGCTTGACCCAGTCACGAATCGGGGCGTCCTTCACTTGGCACATCCTCCAGATGTCGCCCTCTTCGACCTTGTGCTCCAGCAACGTTTTCCCGGACGCGTCGACGACCCGCATCGTCCCGTTGCCGGGGGCTTTAAAGGTCTTATCGTGTGAGCCGTATTCTTCAGCCGCCTGGGCCATCAGTCCGACGTTGGGAATGCTGCCCATCGTCTTCGGGTCAAAGGCGCCGTGCTTTTTGCAGAACTCGATGACCTCTCGATAGACCGGCGCGTAGCTGGCATCGGGAATCACGCACTTGGTGTCCTGCAGCTTGCCCTCCGGATTCCACATCTTGCCCGAGTCGCGGATGACCGGCGGCATGGAAGCGTCGATGATGATGTCGCTCGGCACGTGCAGATTGGTAATGCCCTTGTCGGAATTGACCATCGCCATCGGCGGCCGCTTCTGATAGACGGCCTGAATGTCCGCTTCGATGGCCTTGCGCTGATCGTCCGGAAGGGCCTTGATCTTCGCATAGAGATCGCCGATGCCGTTGTCCGGATCGACACCCAATTTCTTGAGCGTCTCGCCGTGTTTTTCGAAGACGTCCTTGTAATAGACCGTCACGGCATGCCCGAAAATCTTCGGGTCCGAGACCTTCATCATCGTCGCCTTCATGTGGAGCGAAAACAGCACGCCCTGCTTCTTGGCGTCTTCGATCTGTTCCTCCAGGAACTGGCGCAGGGCGCGCGCGCTCATAAACGTGGCGTCGACGACTTCCCCGGCCTGCAGCGCCACCTTCGGTTTGAGCACCGTAGTCTTACCGTCCTGCCCGACAAACTCGATCCGCGCGTCGGTTGCCGCGGTCGTCGTCAAGGACTTCTCGTTGGATCGGAAATCCCCGCCTTTCATATGGCTGACGTGGGTCTTGGAATCCGGAGTCCAGGCTCCCATTTTGTGCGGGTGTTTCCTGGTATGGGCCTTCACGGAGAGGGGCGCACGGCGGTCGGAGTTGCCTTCGCGCAACACCGGGTTGACGGCGCTGCCTTTGACTTTGTCGTAACGGGCCTTGATGTCTTTTTCCTTGTCGTCTTTGGGATTTTCCGGGTACTCGGGCAGCTTATAGCCCTGGCTCTGCAATTCCTTAATGGCGGCCTGCATTTGCGGAAGCGATGCGCTGATGTTCGGCAGCTTGATGATATTCGCCTCCGGTTTCTTGGCCAGTTCACCCAATTCGGACAGCGCGTCCGCCTGCTTTTGGTGGGGCGTCAGGTATTCCGGAAATACCGCGAGAATGCGGCCCGCCAGTGAGATATCCCGCAACTCCACCGATACACCCGCCGCCTTGCTGAAGGCGTTGATGATCGGCAAGAACGAATAGGTCGCAAACATGGGCGCTTCGTCGGTTTTCGTATAGATGATCTTGTCCGCTTTCGTGCTCATGGTTTTCCCTCTGTTAGCTCCTGTTAGTTCAGCGCATTCAACGCCGAACCCGCCTTGAACCACGCAATCTGCTGCTCAGTGATGCTGTGGTTCGCCTGGATGGTGAGCGCGTTGCCATCCGTCTTATGGATCGTCACCTGCACCGGCTTGCCAGGAGCCAGACTGTTCAGCCCTGTCACACTGATGCGGTCCTGCTGCTCGATCTTCTCGTAATCCTTCGGATCAGCGAAGGTCAACGCCAAGATCCCCTGCTTCTTCAAATTGGTTTCGTGAATGCGCGCGAAGCTCTTCGTGAGGACTACGCGCACGTTCAGAAACCGCGGCGACATCGCCGCATGCTCGCGGCTGCTTCCCTCGCCGTAGTTTTCGTCGCCGACCACGACGGAACCGATGCCCTTCCCCTTATAGCGACGGGCGATCTGCGCGATCGTCAGTCCGGTCTCGCCGGTCAGCACGTCCGTGCCTTTGCCCGGTTCCGAGGCAAACGCATTATTCGCCCCCAGGAACATGTTGTCGCTGATCTTGTCCAGGTGGCCTCGGAACTTGAGCCACGGACCGGCCGGAGAAATGTGGTCCGTGGTGGTCTTCCCCTTTGTCTTAATGAGGAGGGGCAGCTTCTCGAAATCCTTTCCGTCCCACCGCGGGAACGGCTGCAACAACTGCAATCGCTCGCTGGTCGGAGGAATGTCGACCGTCAAGGTATCGCCGTTCTCGGCAGGGGCGACGAATCCTTCTTCGCCCTTGGCAAATCCCTTAGCCGGCAACTCTTCGCCTTGCGGCGGTTCCAGCTTGAACTCTTTCCCGTCGGCGCTTTTCAGCTTCTGGTTGACGGGATCAAACCCCAGATTGCCGGATAGGGCGTAGGCGGTGACGACTTCGGGGCTCGCAAGAAACGAGAGCGTTTCATTGATGCCGTCGTTTCGCCCGGGGAAATTCCGGTTGAACGAGCTGACGATCGAATCCGCTTTGCCTTTCACCCCGTCGGCCCGCTTCCACTGCCCGATGCAGGGGCCGCAGGAATTCGACAGCACCGTACCGCCGAGTTGTTCGAACGTGTCGAGGAATCCGTCCCGTTTCATCGTGTGATAGATGCGCTCAGACCCTGGTGACACAAGGAATGAGGCCTTGGCCTTCAATCCCGCCTTCAAGCCCTGCCGCGCGATGTGAGCCGACCGACTGATATCCTCGTAGGAGGAGTTGGTGCAGCTGCCGATGAGCGCCGCCTTCAGTTCGACCGGATAACCTTTTTCTTTCGCTTCAGCCGCCAATTTAGAAATTGGGCGTGCGAGATCCGGCGTATGCGGCCCGACCACGTGCGGTTCCAGCTTGGACAGATCAACCTCGACAATCTGGTCGTAATGCTTTTCGGGCGACTGATAGACTTCCGGATCGGCAACCAGGAGGTCCTTGTGAGACTGGGAAAAGTTGGCCAGATCGGCCCGATCCGTAATGGTCATGTAAGCCACCATCTTCTGATCGAAAGGAAACACCGACGTGGTGGCGCCGAGCTCCGCGCCCATGTTGCAAATCGTGCCCTTGCCCGTCGCGCTGATGGTTTCCGCGCCCGGACCGAAGTACTCGACAATCTTGTTGGTGCCGCCCTTCACGGTCAGCAGCCCGCAGAGATAGAGGATCACATCCTTCGGCGAAGCCCAGCCGCTCAGCTTGCCGGTCAGGCGCACGCCGATCAATTTCGGATGGAGAACTTCCCAGGGCAGTCCCGCCATCACCTCTCCCGCATCCGCGCCACCGACGCCGATCGCCAATCCCCCCAACCCGCCGCCGTTCGGAGTGTGGGAGTCCGTGCCGATGATCAAACAGCCGGGGAACGCGTAGTTCTCCAACACCACTTGGTGAATGATCCCTGCGCCGGGCTTCCAGAATCCGATGCCGTATTTTCTTGCCGCGGAGGCCAGGAAATTGTACACCTCCTTGTTCTCGTCCATCGCGCGGAGCAGGTCCTTCTCCGATCCCATTTCTGCCCGGATGAGATGGTCGCAATGGATCGTGCTCGGCACCGCCGCTTTCTTTTTGCCCGCCTGCATGAACTGCAACATCGCCATTTGGGCCGTCGCGTCCTGCATCGCGACGCGATCCGGACGCAATGCCAGCATGGCTTTGCCTCGGTCCCAGACCTGCGTATCGAAATTGTCGGCGTGCGAGACGAGGATCTTTTCCGCGAGCGTCAGCCCACGGCCGAATTTCTTTCTGGCTTTGGCAAAGACGTCCGGCATCTTCGTATATAGCTGCTTGGCAAGATCCATAGACATGGCGTCACTCCTTAATCGTCAAACGTCAATCGCGGGAACTCCCACCGTTCTGCGCCAAAACGATGACGCATGACGATTGACGTGTTATTTCAACGGCGGTACTTCTCTTCGCTTCGGCGCCGCATAATTTACCAAGTAATCGAACAGCCGGATCAGTCGGCTGTCCTGGCGCTTCTGATCGACCCAGTGGCCGATCAAGCCGATCGTGCGAGAAAGAATAAAGAAGCCGTTCAGGCTGTCGATCGGGAATCCAATGTCGACGAGGACGGCGGCCATCGTCCCGTCCACGTTCAAGATTAAGTTGTCCTTCTTGGCCGCCGTGACTTTCTCGACTTCGAGCGCGAAGTCGAGGCACGGCGTCTTGATGGGCAGACTCTTGACATACCCCACCAATTCCTTCACGCGCTTGTCGGGATTGCGCAGGCTCTTCACGCGATGTCCGATACCGGGAACCGGCCCATGATTCTTTTTCATGTATGCGAGGAAGTCGTCGACGGACATCTTATTGTCGACGGCATATTTGAAAAACCGGCCGGCATCCGTCACCGCGCCGCCGAAGCGGGGGCCGATCATGATCATGCCTGCTGCGACCGCCTGTGACAGCCCGATGCCCGCGCAGGCCGCAAGGATCGTCGCATAGGCCCCGCTCACGCAGGGGCCGTGGTCAGCGGACAGCATCATGATCCGCTTGATGATCTCGGCTTCCTGCTTGGAGATCAGCCGCTTGTCCCACAGCAGTCCGATGACGTGGGGTATTTCATACCCTTTGTTGATCAACTCGGACGCCGGGTAGCCGTCGTAACAGGGTTCGTCGCCTCGGTCGTCGCTGATCGTCGTGCGGATCAGCGGGGCGACCATCACCTCGTCCGCCTTCATCGCCTCCTCAATTGACTTCGGCAGTCTGGGCAGCACGGCCGGTTCGACCGGCTCCTTCACCTGGCCGGATTTCAGCAGTTCCTGATAGGTTTCCTTGATGGCGGGGCCGAGCGCTCCGAAGGTCGGAGGCACAATTGCGCCGGCCTTTTTGAGGGCATCCGATTTGGAGCGGGCCGACCCTTCGCCTTTCATGCCTTCCTTCGCACCGGCATGGCCGAACTTCATTCCCTTCGGCAGACTTTCCTGGCAGAATCCTGAAACCACGCCGATAAGCTTGATCCGCCGCTTCTTAGCGCCATACCACTCGGCCGCGCGCTCTTCGAGATCGCCGCCCATTTCACCGACGATGACCACGGCCTTTGTCTGCGGATCGTTCTCGAACATTTCGAGATAGCTGACGTAGTCGGTGCCGGGATAGGCATCGCCGCCGATGCCGATGGCCGTCGTAATCCCGTCGGCAAACTGCGAGCAGATCCAGATGATCTCATTGGAGAGTCCGCCGGACTTGGTAATGACGCCGAATGATCCTTCGCGGTAGAGTTTGGACAGCACGAGATTATCGAATGCTCCGCCGATCACGCCCAGCCGGCAGGAACCGGCGGAGATGATGCCGATCGAGGAGGGACCGTTGAATACCTTACCCAGCTTCCGCGCGTGCGCGCCCAGCAGCTTCGCATCCTTTTCAGGCACGCCTTCGGTGATCATGGACACGACTTTGATATGCGGATCGTCGAGCGCCTCCATCCCGCCCTTCATCGCGCGATCCGCGCCGATATAGACGAGGCTTGTATTGATGTTCGGATGGTGTTTCGTGGCTTCCGCGATCGATTTATACACGGGAATGGCGATCAATCCGCTGCCGTAGGGAATCTCGTTGGTCTTGCCGGCGTCGGGGGGATAAACAAAGGCTTCGACGTTCAACGGGCGCTTGATGAGATAACAGAACTCGGCCATGCGGCGGGCGGCATTGACGCCGGCCTGGCCGCCCTGAATCACCACGTGAGTGTCTTTGTTAGCGAGAATACTCATCGGAGTCTCCCTTTTTTCCTCGGTGCTGAGTGCGCAGCGCTGGATGCTGAGTTCAAGAGCGCGTCTTTTCGCTCAGCACTCAGGATTCAGCACTCGTTACTTATTTTGAAGCGCCTTGTCGACGATGTCTGTGAGCGGTGTATTGCGATCGAAGACGTTGATGTCGAACCCTTCGTCCTTGAGCGCGCGCATCGCATCCAGGCCTTCTTTTTCTCTCGGGCCGCCGCGGCGCACCCAAATCCTGACTTGCTTGAGCTTGCCTTCGGATTTTGCCTTCCGGAAACCGTTGATAATGCCGCCGAACGTCTTCTTGACATCGGTGAAATTCGCAATGGCGCCGCCCACGATGATGTTTTTGATGCCGGGCAAAGAACAGACCTTCTCCGTGAGAACTTCAACGGCCCAATCCGGTGGATCGCCTGAATATTCGGCATAGTTCGCGAGCTTGCCTCCGCGCGCAACCACCGCATCGGAATAGTAGACGCTGGCGCCGCCGCCTGCCGGAAGCATCGCCGTATCGCCGCCGGGGATCTCGATGAATTTGACTGAGCCCTTGATCTTGCTGTCAACGGCCATCACTTCCATTTCATCTCTTGAATAGGCGCGGCCGAACTCGGCCGCAAATTGGAAGTTCCAATCAGGGTGCCGGAACTTGGCGTCCCCGTCGAGCAAGGTAACGGCGTCGAGGGCGACGAGTTCTCCGTCGCTTTCACGCGTGACGACGGGATTCACTTCGAGGTATTGCGCATCTTCGTTATCGAAGCAGGTGAACATCTTGCCGGCGAATTCCGCCATCTTCTTCGCGAGCGCGCCGGAGAATCCCGCGTCTTTGGCCAGCTTTTCCAATCCTTCCGGTGTGGGCTGCTGTCCTACATCCAACGTCAGGCGCTTCACACGGTCCCAGTTCGATTCCACTTCGATGCCGCCGCAATTGGCGACCAGGATCTCGCTTCCTTCGCGCGTCGACTTCACCGCGCAGTAGTATTCTTCCTTGTGCGGGATCATCTCGGACACGATGACCTGGGTCACCGTAATGCTGCCGACCTGACGACCGATCATTTCTTTGGTCGCAGCGACGGCGCCGTTGAGGTCGAGTCCGACCTTCACGAGCCCAAGCTTGAACCGGGACCCCAAGGCTTCGTGCGCCTTGGCAACCAGCTTGCTCTTCTTCATCCATTCATTGGCTTGTCCGAGCTTGGCGAGTTCATCTGCGGAGGTGACAACCACATACTGCGGAACGGCGATTCCCCATTTCTTCATCAGTCCCATGCCGGGACCTTCCAGCACTTTGGCCATGGCGGATCTCCTTAATGACGCGAGTGGAAACAGGCGATAAGGGAGCCGGATTGTAGCGAAATAGCGATGATGACTCAATACACCAGAGGTACTAAGCCGCAAGGGATCAAAAGGCCTAGCCGATCGGCTGTGGTGGGCCAGATGGTTGCAAGCTGCCGATTTCTAACGTTCTTTTGGCTCGTTCCTTCGGCTTTTGAATTGTACCCGCTCTCTTTCGCCGTCTGGTCTGACAATCAGGACAGATGAACGAACTCCTTTCGCTTTGAAGACGCCGGATGCTTCGCCCGCAGCGATTGGGACAGGGCTGCCCTTCCTTCCCATAGACAAGATGATAACGCTTGTAGCAGCCTTCGCTCCCGTCTGGAGCAAAGAAATCCCTCACACTCGATCCTCCGGAGCTGATGGCCTCCCGGAGCACCCCCTGAGTAATGTGGTAGAGCTGCTCGATCTTGTCGGGACGCAGCCGATTGGCCAGATAGTCCGGGTGCAGTCCGGCTCGAAATAGAATCTCGTTGGCGTAAATGTTGCCGATGCCGGCGATGACTTGCTGCTGCATCAACAGCGGCTTCAACCTGGCCCGTCGGCCGGTCAGGAGGCGGGCAAATTCATCCCATGAAACCTTCAAAGGATCGCAGCCGAAGCGCCTGGACCGATAGCGGTCGAGTCCCGCCGGATCGAGCAGGAACAGCCGTCCGAACCGTCGGGGATTCCAGTAACGGAGAGTCGGCTCCTGTCCTCCGGTGAAGGACAACTCGACATGCACATGTTGAGGATGCTTGACTTGGACAGACTCGAAGAGCAGAAGACCGGTCATGCCAAGCTCGGCTACGACATAACGGATCTCTCCGTTCTCCTCGAATCCCAGCGCCACGCTTTTCCCGTAGCGATCAACGGAGGTCAGCCGCGCGCCTCGATACCAGGAGAGGGTGCTGAACCCTTCCCTGACAATGTCTTCACGGCTGATCCTGGCTTCAGCTAGTGTGGCGCCGAGAAGGCCGGACCGGATCTGTCGGGCAACGACTTCGGCTTCCGGCAATTCCGGCATGAGGCACTCCGCTGGATCGAGAGGAGCATTCGCTGAATTAGGCCATACAGAGCCCGGCAAAGGCAATCCCCGCAGGCAGAAGCGATTCAGGCTTAGCGTGGCGGGGCAGTCGGCTTTCGAGTTTGACGAAGCTGTTGAAGCCGTTCAATCGTGGAACGCAGGTTCGGCAAGGGGACGGCGCCGGGCCGCTTGGTCTTCGCGAGTTCCCACACGTCGGGATAGGCCATGCCCTGGACGCAACAGAGATAGGCCATGACGACCGACACCGATCGCCCCATTCCGGCACGGCAACAGACCAGCACGCGATTCGCTGGGAGTTGCCGCTCGATCCAGCCTACTGCGCGGTCCAGCGAATCGATCCCCGCTTCCCCATATTCTTTCAATGGAATCTTGCTGTAGGCTAGCCCGGCCGGTGGTTCGATCGAGAATTCCTCGGCGACGAGAAGGAGCGCGCCGAATGTGGCGGGCGGCCTTTCGGCATCGTAGATATTCCCGACTGCAAGTGTCTCTGTGATCTGGTGCATGATGTCCAATATAGGGGTGGACCCTTTCGTGATCAAGCGCGATTCCTGCGACCATTGCAGTCCTTTCTGAACGAAGGCTATACTGCCCCACCCTATTGAAGGAGCACTCACCCCATGCCGAACCCCTCCGTGGCAGATGTCGAAGACAGGCTGTCGACGGTCCAATGCGCGATCTGCAAGGGTTCCAGTTTCGGAATCGATCAGCGGTTTATGCAGTCGGACGGCGAATGGCGGGGGATCTGCAAGAAATGCTATTACAGTTTCCCGGTCTACACCGACATGGAGTTCTATCTCCGCACGCAGCCGGACGTGCCCTATCGCTTGAAGGAAATCTCCTGCACCGCTTGCAACCATAAGGGAGTCAGTCTCGATTTTCGCATCACGATGTCGGTCCGGGAAGCGATCTACTTCGTGACTTGCGGGAACTGTAAGAGGAGGTTTCCTGAGAAGTCGTCGCTGGAGGCCTTCGAATAATTCCCATTTTCAACAGCGCGCTGCTGTATACTGTTGAGTATGAGTGACAAGGCGAAACAACCTGATCCGAAAGCGCCTCCCCCCGAGGACGAGCCGAAGGCCCGGAAAGAAATTCCGCTGATCTCCGTTCCGAACGACCGTGACATGATTGCGGAGGAAATGGCGGAGTTGTTCGACGAGGATCGGGTGTCGCACCAGCACGGGTCGTCGGAACCGGAAGCGGATTAACCTACCCGCGGGGCCTGTCGCCGGTCACCCCGTCCGTCCTCACTCCACCCATCCCCCCGTGGGAATCCTTCAATCATCTTCACCGTATTGACCTATCAACTCTCCTCGTCGTTCGCTCTGTCGAGAGGCTGTTCTCCCCTTACGTTGCGGGCGGACGGGGGCCCTGATCGGCGCCACCCGCTAAGATCCTCGCCACCCAGAAAAAACGAACGAGACGGCAGGTCGCTACAAACCTGTCGCCTGCTTCTTGGAATAACCGCTCAGCGCTGCTCTAAGGGAGAGCCATCGGCGACAAATCACTTCTGGATTTGTCGCCTCATGAACAAGTTCTCTCCCGCTTGCTGCTCTTAAAGAACGAAAAGGCGACGAGTTGCAAGCAGACCAGTCGCGTTGCCAAAGGGTGCATCATCGTTACTATCATTTCATCCACTTCTCAATCTCCCGCCATCCGTTCAAAAATAGCGTAAAATCTCGTTTCTTATCGGTGAAGCGATCGAATGCCATCAGCTCTTGATCTGAATTGGGCAAGCCCCTTGCCTCCCAGCATCGACGTGTTTTCGTGATCCAAAGGTACGAGTGAATCGGCTTCCTGGTTCTGCCGTGAATTTCTCGCAGCCGCCGAAGAAGCTCTCTAGGCTTAAGGATTACGAAGCTGGTTTCGTGTTCTGTAAAAGAAGGGATGACAAAAACCCAGAAATCCGCCCGCGAGTCTCTGATCTTCTTCTCTTGGTGCGTCCACCACCCAGCTGCCATTAGCTTGTGCTGAAGAAACGCTGGACGGTGGGTGGGGTTAAAGTCCTTTGAGAACTTCACTTGAAGCGATACAGCCCTTGTACTTCGAGTATTCGTCAAAAGTAAATCAACGCCAGTATCCTTGGAGGGAATCCATACGTTCCACTTGGGATAGTGCGCCTCGATATATGATCCAACGAGATACTCGCCGGCATGGACCGTAAACAGTGGCTTCATTTTCTCTCAGGGAGCGTGCTTCGGCAGCTCATTGATCGCCGTCTGCTGTAACCGTCTGTTAGGTGGGACTTAAGGGGTCAGGCCCCGTTGTCGGTCCTTGATTCCGTCATGCCCTGCCGAATGGCTCGCTTTGCACCCTCGCGTCGAACGCGGTTGCTCTCGCGTTTGGCGTCGGCCTTCCGACCCCAGTAGGCGCCACGTCCTTTTTTCGGTCCGGCATGTTCTGTCTTATTGGCTCGTCCAGCCATGACTTATCTAGCTGGCACGCGCCAGCTTGGTTCGAGTCCGAGGGGATCCACTACGTGAAGGCTTCGAATGATACCCGGCGTAAGTGTCGAGCAGTCGCCGGATCATGCGCTGATACTGAGTACGATGCCTGCGGGCTTCTCCTTTGAAGAACTCGACGCTTCGTTTACTTAGCGCGATGGTCACCTTGACCCCTTCGTCCCGAAAGACCAGATCATCGGGACTTGGAAGAAAATCAGGAATGACCCTTAAGTCTCCGAGAGATTGGTTTGTGTCTCTCACCTTGCTGGACATAATAAAAACCGACCGTCAAACAATCACGCAGCAGTCAGCGGGGATATACGGTTGATTCTTCCTTTGGCTTGCTTGGCTGCCTCCCACAGATCAACTGCGCGCTGGGCGTTCAACCAGAACTCGGGGGTGTTGCCAAACAACCGGGACAGACGCAGCGCCATCTCAGGACTCACCGCCCGCCGTTCCCGAAGCATCTCATTCACAGTCTGCCGCGACACCCCGATGGCCTTGGCAAAGCCAGACACAGTCAGTCCATAATCCGGCAAGAAATCTTCGCGCAGCATTTCCCCCGGATGAGTGGGACGCACCTTCCTGGCCCCCTTATTGGGAATACTCATCCCGCACCTCACTTCAATGATAATCCGTCAATTCCACGTCGTACACATCGCCATCGACAAATCGAAAACAGATCCGCCACTTCATGTTGACCGAGATCGAATACTGACCCGCTCGATCTTCCTTGAGTCTATGCAACCGGTTGCCGGGAGGAACCCTCACATCGTCCACGCATGAGGCTGAATCTAGATATTGCAGCTTTCGCAATGCTGCGCTCCAAATCTCCGCAGGAAATCGTTTCGCCTTGCCCGCCTCATACAGTTCCGCGGTGTGTCGATCCGCAAACGTCCTGATCACGATGAAGAGTGTAAACCACCGCGTGACACATGGTCAACCCGCGTGACTGAGGCCCGTGACCAGTCTCCCGGCGTCAGGGGCGAGGCCAACAGTAAAACAGGCGCGCTCATCTCTGGGCCACGCATGATGCCGCAACCGCGCGCACCGTTCGGCACCTGTCATCTGACCTTGTCTCAGACCGAGCGTATAATTTGCACCGACGCATCCCGACCGATTCGTCCCAGCGCCGACGGTTTCCCGTCATGCTTCTTTCGGACGATCCTCTCGATCTGCACGATGGCGCCGCGGTGCCATTGATCAAGTGATTCATTTTGAGCTGACGCCAGACGATCCTGTCGCCCGACTTCTTGCCTGCCCAGTTCGTTGCAGAGCCAGGCCCGCTTCTCCCCCTTCAGCTCACGCAGTTCACTCACCACCCGATACAGATCAGGCCGCCGCTCGACTATCGTCTTTCCGTCTGTTCGCAACAGCAGATACGAGAACTTCAAGGCATCTTTGATGAATCCGACCTCTTGATCGATCTTCCGAATCATAGCCGGTGGTTCCCAGGCCCGCTCTTCGTGACACCAATCATCGGGATTAGCCAGCGCGGGACAATTCTTTTCATGCAGGCAAGGACTGTAGACCGTGCAACGCTTCTCCTGGAGCAAGCGGTCACGCACCTGATGGAGTTGCCTTGACGTTTCCCGCAAGGCGGGCTCCACGATCATCATAGTCCCATGCGGCGCGAGTAGCGGCAGCAGATCCGAAAGGAGCTGGGCTCGCGCCGTAGTCGCATCCGCGCTTCCGGCAAAGATCTCATTCAGGCAGTTCGCAAGGATGATCAGGTCGTAAGGGCCGCCTTGTCTGATTCGATCACCCAACTGGCCCTTCTCAAGGCGCTCCAGATTACCTTCCCAGGCCTGAAGCTTCGCACCGATGATCCCGCCTCCCCTGCAATAGGCTCCCCACAGCGCCTCTGCCTGTTCCAACGCCTCCCGCGATGCATCTGCCGCCACGACCGAGAGCGTCGACACGTGATCAGGCTTGCGCAAATGCAGCCAGTCCAAGACGGCCAGCGCCCCCGTTCCCGGTCCGCAGCCAAGGTCTAAGACGGCAATTCGATCCGACCTTCCCTCGAAGATTGAGTCAGGCGATAACTCGTCCAAAAGCACTTGAATCTTGCAGAGATTCACCGGAAGGAAGTAGCTGAGGTAGGCGGCTGTGTATCCGGGATCGCCAAGATACTGCCGGGGTAAACTGCTCCGATCCTTCGTAAACAGGCGTGACAGCTCGCCGACTGCTTCGAATGGAGGGCTGGACCGCCCTTCCGGATATTTACGAGTGATCATTTCCAGGGCGTCGAGCACGAGGGGAGAGAGGCGAGCCCGCACCTTGCCTTTGAGAGCCTGCATGGCCTAGTGTATGCTCACCGAGCGGAGGAGGACAACTATGACCGACGCCATCTTACAGGCTTACAAAGAGGTCGAGCTTGCGGTCGAACGCTATACCAAGCTGCTGCAGGAGCATGCCGTGATGTTGCAGAACGTCGAACCTCCCGGATCCGATAAGGTGGTCCGCATGACGCAGGGATCGAAGGCGATGCGCGACAGCGCGATGATCTATCTGTCCTACGCAAAGTACGTCGCCTATGGCATGCCGGCGAGCGAAGAGATGATCGAGGACGAGATTCAGGGATGATCTGGTTTGTTTGGTTGTTGGTTTGTCTGGTCTGTTTGGTTAACCAGACAAACAACACAAACGAAATGAACCTTGAAAACGAAAGAGCCCGACAAGGAGAAACCTTGTCGGGCTCTCTGTTTTCAACACCAGTTATCAGATGCTGCGCATGAAATGCGCGACTTCGTCGGGATTGACGGTCCCACCCATGATCTGCGACATCGCCACGTTCGTGGACTTCTTGCCGGTCAGGCCGGACTCGACTTCATCCACGATCAATTCCACCGGCATCGACTGACCGCCGTACACGCGCGGGCCGCCGATGATCTTCGCCTTGGAAAATCCGTAGATCGCCGTGGCGACTTCCTTCGCCAGCCAGCCGACGTAATTGAATTCGGGCACTACGATCAACTTGGCCTTCCCGCAGAGTTCCCGCAATTCCTTCGTCGGGAACGGGCGGAGCGAGCGGACCTTGATCAACCCGACATTCAGGCCCTTTTCTTTGCAGAGGCGCACCGCTTCTCTTGATTGGGCCGCCGCGCTGCCGGACGCGATGATCAGCGCATCGGCGCCTTCTACGTTCTCCGCCGTGAGCAATCCCCCCATATACTTATTGATGTATTTTCTGGACCGCTCCACGGCAGCCCACACTTCCTGCTGCCAGACCGCGTGGATGTTATAGGCCATGAAGTTTGACTTTTGAACTGGAGCGTCCCGGGACAATCGTGCGGGAGGATTCTCCGCATCAAGCACAGGAACCGCGCCACGCCAAGCCTCGCGAGGCGGAAGCCTGAGACCTCGGTCTTGCATACGGACATACCCGCGCGCATGCGTCACAAAGAAACCGTCGCAGCAGACGCCGACAGGCAACGTCACATCATTTTTTTCACTGATCGTAAACCCGGCCATGATGAAGTCGAACATATCCTGTTGGTTTTCCGCATGGAAGACGATCATGCCGGAGTTGATCAGATACGACACTTCAATGTTATCCGGTTGAATGGCCAGCGGCGCATTCACCACCCGGCACGTGAACATCGCCACCACAGGGAGACGATGTCCCGGCCATGACGCGATGCCTTCGAGACCGCGCAAGGTTCCAGGGCCGGCGGTCGCGGTAAAGCAACGGACACCAGCGCGCGACCCTCCCGCGATGGCCGCCATCACACCGACTTCTTCCTCGCCACGATAATATTCCTTCACGTAACCTTCGCCATAGAGGACCCCGATGAGCTGCATCGTTTCGCTTTGCGGCGTGATCGGATAGGCAATGGCGAGGTCCACGCTCGAACGGCGGACCGCCTCTTTGGCGGCTTCGCTGCCGGTGATGAACTCCTTGGTTCGAGGCGCCTCGTGGAACATATACTCCGGCGTCACAATCTTTTGCCGCTTCGCCTCGGCATGCGGATCCTTCTTCGCATCGGCTTTCGGCGCAGCAACACTGGTGATTGGATCACCCTGCGGATTGGTTTTTTGTTCAGATTCGAGCGCTTCACTCATGATGGCACCTCTCTAGAGTTGGTCAGCTGCGTCGCTCAGCCTAGCCTTCTCGCTTCATCTGTTCAGCGGAATGACCGAACATCGCCGCACTGCCGGCGCCGCCCGGGGTCGGAGCAAAGGTCATCGGATTGGTATGGGTCTTTCCGCCATGCACTTTCGACTGCGTGCCGGTGAAGCGCACGTTCTCGCCGCTCGCCGGCAACTTGATGCCCATTTCTTCGCGAACTTTCTTGAAGATCTGGGCCACCCGCTTGATCTTGGCGGTGTCGGAATCCCGAATCGTCAGCATCGCGTCTTCATGGCCCTGTTCCGCGCAGACCGCCATGGTGCAGCAATTCGTTCCCGCCCGGATCATCTTGAGCGTCAAATTCGCGTAGTGGCAATGCACTCCGATGAAGATGCAGGCTTCGATCTTGTTGCCCCAGATCGTCAGATTGGGATGGTTGGGGTTGATCACTTCTTCCGGGTCGATTTTCGGATACTTCGGCCGGTAGTCCGGCATCGGGATGATCATGACTTCCGGAATCTGCGCCGCGATCTCGAGCGTGGCTTTCGCTTTCTCTACCGCATGGTCATTCCAGGCCCACAGCAACAACGGACCGGGAAAGATGGTGGCATTGGGGCTGGTCAACATCTTCCGCGCCATCTCTTCGATGACTTTTTCCTCGTTCGGTTCCAGCAGCCCGTAATAGAGCCCCTGGCCCGGATCAGGCAGCGATACGCCCAGCTGCGCCGCGGAGGGAGGATGGAAACCGGCCGGACCGGGAACAATGATCTTTTCTCTCGTGTCTTGTGTCGTCGCCACGCCCTTCCCCTTTCTGATGCCTATCCGACTACGGGACTCGCCAGAACCGCCGTGGTGCTCTTCTCGCCGTAGGTGATGTTGTCGGTCAAGGCGGCTTTCGGCAGCTGATCGATCATGATCATCTTGATCGCATTGTTCTTGGCCATGTTGTCGCAGACCCACACGCATTGCGCGCAGCCTTTGCATCGATCCACCGCCACGTAGGCTGATCCGTACTTGAACCCTTTGTCCTTGCCCATCTCGTCGCTGTAGAGAATGGTATTGGCTTCCGGGCAATACTGCGTGCAGAGCTTGCAGCTCTTGGCGGCGCAGATTTCAACGCTGATATCGGCTACAAGATACATGGTGCTCCTTTACGCGTTGGCCGTCGCGACCGGTTCTTCTACGCGCTTCACGTCGGGCGAAGCCCAACCATGGTCGACCGCGTAGTTCCAGCCGGCGCGCATAACAGCCACGTTCTTCTCGATCAGTTCTTGTTTCTTCTTAAATTTCCGTTCGACGACACTGTCGAGGGCGGCAGTGCCGCCCGATACGACGAACCCTTTTCCAAGGAATCGATCCTTCACGGCCTGATCCAATCCGGCCATGGTGGTCAGACCCGTGATCGCGCCGATACAGCCCATCAGCGCCATGTTGGTGGCGAGATCCATGCCCGCAACTTCCAATGAGATCTTCGTGGCCGGGAAATAGTAGAGCTTTGCGCGGCGCTCTTCCAATTCGCGCGCCTGATCCCGGTGCAACTTCATCGGCCCGTCGTTGTTGATGAGCGCGATGCCATCTTCCTTCAAGCCGAAATAGAACGGCATCGTGTAGGATTTGCCATGGGTGATGACTTGAGGGTGGAAGATGATGATGATATGCGGGAACGTGATTTCGCCGATCTCGTAGATCGCCTCGTCCGAGACCCGCACATAGCTCTCAACCGGCGCCATCCGCTTTTCCGATCCGTAGAAGGGAACGATGGTGCTTTCTCCGCCGGCGTTGATGACGGCCGTGCTCAGAATGTGCGAACCCGTCACGACGCCCTGGCCGCCGACCCCAGCCATCCGAATGTTGAATCGCTTTGCCATGATTCGGCCTCCCTTTCGTCGGTTTAGGCCTTGCCTGGAATTGCCGCAGCAGGAGCAGCGGGCTTCGGGAGAAACTCTTTATAGCCGTACCGCTCGGTCAAATACTGCTTGGCTTCGTCGCTGATGTACTCGGAGAAAGCATAGCGGTCGTTCTCGACCGTCTTCGCGTCTTCCATGACCTTGTCGGTCGGGATCGCGTACTCGATGTTGCAAGAGGTATAGGCTTGGATGTAGGTGGACCCGACTTCGCGAGCGATCAATACGGCCTTCTTAATCACGCTCTCGACCCGGCGCGGGTTGTTGGGCACGACGGTCGCGACATAGGCGCAACCGGCGACTTTCGCCATCTGCACCATGTCCATCTTTTCAAACTTCTTCCCCAGCGGCGCCATCTTCAGGACTGCGCCACGGTTCGTCATGCCGCTCTCCTGACCGCCGGTGTTGCCGTAGACTTCGTTGTCCAACATGATCGTCGTAAAGCGCTCTTTCCGGAACCAGGAGTGGAGCACCTGCTGGAATCCGATGTCTGCCGTGCCGCCGTCACCGGCCATCACCACCACATCCTTCGGCTTGTCGCCGAACCGTAGCCGGAGGCCGCGGGACAGGCCGCTTGCCACGCCGTTCTGGTCGCCATAGTTGCCGTACACGAAGGGGATCGCAGCCTGCGAGATCGCCAGGCGGCCGCAGCCGGCTGTCCCGACCGTGATGGTATCCTCCGGGTTCGGGAAGGCGATCATGGCCAGGCGGATGAAAAGAGTCATCGCGCAGCCTGCGCACATCGGATGCTCCTCGAGCACCTCTTTGAAACTGCCCATTTGCGAGACGGAAATCTTCTTTCCGAAAGGACCATGTTCCACCATGTCCCGATATTCCTTGGGCATGAACTTTTCAAAACCATTGGAGAACTTCACATAATCAAGACTCATCGGGACACCTCCCTCTCTGGTGACAACGGAGATCCGTCGCCCATTAGACCGAGACAATTGTGCGCAACAAACCTGCAGGAAATCGAGGCTGGAAGAACGGCGCTGATACCTTCACAGACTTTTAAAAGTGAGGTCATCGTAGCAAAGCGGAAAAAAGACTGTCAACGGCAATGTTGGTATGTCACAGGATTACGTCGATGCGTCGAAAGTGTATAACTTCCTGATAATCAACGCAACTTCGCAGAAGGCCCACCACCTCCGAAAGAAGGCCTACCTCTCGATCACTTGATAGGCCATTCGCCCTAACCACGCGCAATTTCTTGGTGAAATTCAAGCAGGAACGCCACCTGATCGATCTGCGAGAATGGAATGGGACATTGCCGATTGAGCGGAATCTGTCTACACTAGCGATGTATGGCACTACGCGTCATCATCCCGGGCGAGGACGAGGGAGCGCAACAGGCCGGAGGCGTTCATAAACGCCCGCCGATCCCCGATAACTCCCTCAAGGCGGAATGCCCCAAGTTCATGAGCCACGGTCCCTGCGGCGGTGTGCGAAAAGGCGGCCTCTGCGAGGTCTATCCGGATATGAAATGCCCCTGGGTCTCGTTATTTATCGAGTTGGAGAAGATCGGGCAGACTGAGTGGATGAAACAAGTGTAGCGCGGACGCTGGTCTGTTTGGTTTATTTGGTCTGTCTGGTTATCTTGTCTAACAACTGGACCATCAGACCATCAAGATTGGTCTGATTGGGAAACGATGAAAAAAAACCCTCGAACCACCAAGTTGGGTTACAACGAGCGGCACGCCAAGAGCGGGATCGCCGCCCCGCTGCCCGAGATCGAAACCTTCCCGAATCAATACAAAGGTTACGACATCACCATCGAGATTCCCGAATACACGGCCATCTGCCCGAAAACCGGCCTGCCGGATTTCGGGACGATCACGATCCACTATATGCCGGATAAGGCCTGTCTCGAGCTCAAGTCTCTCAAAATGTATATTCATGCTTACCGCAATGTCGGAATCTTCTACGAAAACTCCGTCAACCGCATCCTCCGGGACATTGCTCAAGCTTGCCGGCCCGTGTGGGCTAAAGTCACCGGCACCTTTGCAGCCCGCGGAGGACTCCGAAGCGTGATCGAGACCCGATACCCCTGACAGTTAGATCCACCCGTCGCGTCAAACAACACGTCTGATCACGAATGGCAACCTACGCAATCGGTGACGTGCAAGGCTGTGCGGCGCAGCTGCACCGGCTGATCGATCGCATCGACTTTCATCCCGATAACGATCGCCTCTGGTTTGTCGGCGATCTGGTCAATCGGGGCCCGGACTCCGTAAGTGTTCTGCGTTTCGTCAAGAACCTCGGACGTTCGACGTCGGTCGTGTTGGGCAATCACGATCTCTTCCTACTGGCGGTCGCCGAGGGAATTGTCGCCTTACGGCCGAAAGACACGATTCAAGACGTGCTTGCCGCCGATGATAGGAAAGAACTGGTCGACTGGCTGAGGAGACAACCGCTTCACCATCGTGAAGGATCGCATCTCATGGTCCATGCCGGCCTCTTGCCTCAATGGACCGTGGAAGAGGCCGCCCAATTGGCCGATGAGGTGGAAACCGCGCTTGCAGGAGCTCACTATCGAGACTTTCTCCAGGAACTTTTTCATGGATCTCCGTCGACCTGGAGCCCTTCACTCGCAGGGAATGCGCGGATAGCAGTCATCGCGCGGGTCTTGACGAGACTTCGCGTCTGCAAACCGACCGGCGAGATGTCGAGCTTCTCCGGACCGCCAGAGGAAGCTCCTTCCGGCTACTTACCGTGGTTCCGTATTCCAAATCGCCGAAATTCCGATGCCACAATCATCACCGGTCACTGGGCCGCATTGGGGCTCCAGCTCGAACCGAATCATCTCGCGATCGATAGCGGTTGCGTGTGGGGAAGACAGCTAACGGCAGTCCGACTGGAAGACCGTGGCCTGTTTCAGGTCGAAGGATTTCACCGACAGTAAAACCCGAGCCCTGCCGATTCACACTCCTGCAACAAGCCGAATGAGCGGGACCTCTTCCCCGATTCCAAACGAGATGGGCTGTTGTACCGCCTCCGGATCAACATAGGTCCCGAACATACGATCCCACATGGTGAACGTGACCCCGAAGTTGGAATTGGAATAGGCTGGATTGTCGCTGTGGTGAATGTGGTGGTACCGCGGCGTGACGAGAATCATTTCCAGCCAATTTGACCGCCAGGACACGTTCATGTGCATCCAGTCGTTCAGCAGCATATGAGACGACATCACCGCCAAATACAGCCACCAGGGAGAGAGCCCGAATACCGGATAAGCGAAAATCCATGGGAGATTGAACAGAGTTTGTTGCGGGAGAGACGCCCTGTAGCCGGCCAACCAATACATGGTCGTAGGGGAATGATGCCACTTGTGAACCCGCCAGACCGGCTTTGAATGCATCAAACGATGCATCCAGTAGGCTCCAAAATCACCGATTATATAGTAGAGCATGAATGAAGCGGCCACAGGCAGCGCCAGGACAGCTTCAGGCATGCTGGCCCGCAGCGCGATGCGATTACTCAAAAACTCAGATGCAGGAATGAGAATGTACCCGACGAGTGTGCAGCCGATGAGGTCATAGAGGAGCACTGAACGATAGGAAATCTTCCGCGCCGGCGCGATGAGTTCGAGCGTCGTGAGGATGACGATTCGAGCGAGAAACAACAGGGGGATAAACAAATTATGATCGAGTACAAACTGACGAAACTCTCTGCTCAGCGACCAGTCGATCCATTCCATGGAACGTCTCCCAAGGACCGGACCAGACTGTATCAAACCGATTGGGGCATGTCTTCCCCCCTTTGGTGCGGGTCACCGATAACTTTCTGAGTCCGAAGGGAATTTCCCCTGCTCAACTTCTTCCTTGTAGCGGCGGAGGGCCTGCAACGCGTCAGCCTTGAGGTGCGCATAGGGCTTCACGAACTTGGGCACAAACTCGTCGAACATTCCCAAAAGATCGTAGAGCACCAGCACCTGGCCGTCACAATAAGGACCGGCGCCGATGCCGATGGTGGGAATAGTCAGTTGAGCCGTCATCGACTTCGCCAATTCCGCCGGTATCGCTTCCAGCACAACCGCGACCGCTCCTGCCGTCTCAAGCGCCTTCGCATCATCCAGCATCGCCTTTGCCTGATTCTTGTCTTTGCCCTGCACCTTGTAGCCGCCGTACTGGTGGACCGACTGCGGGGTCATCCCGAGATGGCCGACGACCGGAATCCCGACCTGCGTCATGGCCTCTACGCGATCGACCACCGCAGCACCGCCCTCCAGCTTCACCGCCTGGGCGCCTGCTTGAACCAGTCGTCCAGCATTCCGGAGCGCGTCTTCCCTGCTGGCCTGATAGGACATGAACGGCATGTCGCCGATCACCAAGGCCTTTTTCACCGCACCGGCCACCAGTTTGGTGTGGTAGAGCATGTCGTCCATCGACACGGAGAGCGTGTTGGCCTTGCCCTGCACCACGACACCCAGCGAATCGCCGACGAGAATCGTTTCGATTCCCGCCTGTTCAACGATGCGGGCGAACAAGGCGTCGTAGGCCGTCACCACAATCAGCTTTTTCCCTCGTTTGTATTGCCGGAGTTCGGGAATCGTCATCATCCCAGTTCCGCTTTCGTAATGATCTCGCCGAGCCGATGGGTCGCCTTGATCGCCATAATATGCACTCCATCGCAATGGGGCCGCACCGCCTTGATGGTGCGCACGGCGATCTCAACTCCCACGTCCTCCGACTTGTCGCCCGCTGCCCGCAGTTCATCGATCATCGCCTGCGGAACGGACACACCCGGAATGTTGGCATTCATGAATTCGGCCATCTTGGCATTACGCAGGACCAGAATGCCGGCAAGAACTTTCACCTTGAACGGACGGACTGTCTTCATGAAGCTTGCGAACTGCTCCGGATTGTAGATGGCTTGCGTCTGGAAAAATTGTGCGCCGGCCTTGACCTTCACCTCGAATTTCGCGAGCATCGGCCCGAGGGGATCGGCCTCCGGCGTCACGGCTGCGCCGATGGTGAACGACGTCGACCCGTCCAGTTTATGCCCCGCCATATCGCGGGCCCCGTTGAGCCCCAGCACAAGCTGCATGACCTGAACCGAGTCCAGATCGTACACCGGTTTCGCGTCCTTATGATCCCCGACCGTCGGATAGTCTCCGGTCAAACAGAGAATGTTGCGAATGCCCAGCATATGCGCGCCCATGAGATCGGATTGCATGGCGATCCGATTGCGATCTCGACAAGTCATCTGCATGACCGGGTCGTGCCCCAGTTCGTAGAGCAGGCGGCAGACGGGCAAGGAGCCGGCGCGGACGACCGCCGCCGTGTTGTCGGTGACGTTGACGCCGTGAACGCGCCCCACCAGTTGCTTGGCGTTTTCCAGGACAGCGGCAATGTTCGTTCCCTTCGGAGGGTTGTACTCGACCGTGACGGCAAACTGCCGTTGATCGAGAACGTCTTTCAACCGTCTGGGCTCCCGACTCATTTCCCGCTTGGACTCCTCTGCTCCACCGCTCCTACGGCGTCCCTGCCATTCTCTTAGCAGACTCCACCGTATTGTCCAGTAACATCGCGATCGTCATGGGGCCGACCCCGCCAGGCACAGGGCTGATCCATCCCGCCTTCTGACTGACCGGTTCGAAATCGACATCGCCGCAGAGTTTTCCTTCCGGCGTTTTGTTCGTTCCCACATCGATGACCACGGCCCCCTCGCGAACCATGTCGGCCGTGACAAACCTGGCCTTCCCGATCGCGACCAAGAGCAATTCGGCTTCCCGGCAGACGGCCGGCAGATCCCTGGTCTTCGAATGGCAGATGGTCACGGTGGCATTGCGCTGCAAGAGCATTAGGGCCAGGGGTTTGCCCACGATGTTGCTCCGCCCCAGCACCACAGCGCGCTTACCTTCGATGGTGACGCCGGTGGATTCAATCATCTTGATCACCCCCTTAGGAGTGCAGGCTTCGAATACGGGATGACCTTCGACCAGACGGCCGAAGTTATAGGGGTGAAACCCGTCGGCGTCCTTCGTCGGCGATACCGCCTCGAGAATGGTCTTGCTGTCGATATGCTTCGGCAAAGGAAGCTGCACGAGAATGCCGTGAATTTTCGGATCGGCATTCTTCTTTTCGATCAGCGCAAGCAGCTCGTTCTGGGTCGTGCCGGCCGGCAACTTATGGTCATCGACATGAATCCCGGCTTGTTCGCAGGCCTTCTGCTTGTTCTTGACGTACACATGGGAAGCGGGATCGTCACCCACCAGAATGGTCGCCAGGCCCGGCTTTACCCCGGTCTTGGCCAATACCGCGGCTGATTCAACCGCCAACCTGTCCCGTACTTGCTGCGCCAGTGCTTTGCCGTCAATGAGTCGTGCCGCCACGAGTTCCTCCGCGACTGTTAGGTTGAGGTCGAGGCTGAGGCTTAGGGAATCACTGGCTGAGATCTTCGCTCAACCTTAGCCTAAACCTTCACCTGCTTTCCGAGCGGGGCACCTTAGCAGGGCATTTTTGCGCAAGTCAATGTGTTGCTTGGCCAGGCACAAGGTTCGCGGCTAGGGGCAATGGGCTGCTCTCTTGGCCATCCTTCGCTACACCCAAACCCCTCGCCCCTCGCCTCTGGACGTCTACCTCGAGGCCGGTTTTCTTGACAGGTTCTTCACCCCGCAGCTACGATGACCTATCACCATTTTTGCCATACTGATCCATCTGTGACGAAAACCGCTTCAACGTCTTTCCCCAGAGGTCGCTCACTTGGAATTCTGCTGACCGGCTTCGTCTTGCCGGTCGCGGCCTTCACGGCCGGCCCGGCCTACGCTCAGATTACTGTCACAGACCTTCAGTCGCCCTATAGCTTTGTCAGCGGCCAGGCGGGCAGGGAATACTTCATCTCCAGCGTCAACGGAGACCCGGATAAGGCCGACAACAACGGCTTCATTACGAAGCTGGACGCGAACGGGAAAATCGTCAATCTGAAGTTCATTCAAGGGGGCAAGGGTGATGTCATTCTGCACGCTCCCAAAGGCATGGCACTCGTTGATCAGATGCTCTACGTCGCAGACCTCGATACGCTTCGGGGATTCGAGGTCGCCACGGGCAAGTCGATCGTGGCCATCTCCATCCCGAGCAGCTCCGTGAACGGCTCGGCACAGGTCTCGCTCACAGACGTCACGTTCGACGGCAATGGAACCCTGTATTGTTCCGATCAACACGCGAACCGGATCTACCGGATCGATCTCGTCTCTCGAAAAGCTTCGGTGTTAATCGCCGAGCCGGCGCTGGCCGGGCCCGCCGGTTTGGCGGTGCACCCCAAATCCGGACATGTGATCGTCGTCAGCTGGAACAAAGGGAAGATTTTCGATATCTCGCCGGAAGGATCCTTGACTGAACTCGTGTCGAACGGGTTCTTTTCCAGCCGGTTCAAGAACCTACGCGGGGTCGACTTCGATCGTTGGGGCAATATGTACGTCTCGGATTTTACTGCAGGGAAAGTGTGGCGCATGACCTGGGACAAGCGGTTTCAAGTCATCGCGGAGTACCTGCCATCTCCGGGAGATCTCGGCATCGATCGAACGAACAACTTGATCCTGGTTCCCTACGAGTCCGCTCACGCGGCTGAGATGAACGGACTGGAAACACCTTCGGACGGGAAATCGAGGCAGGAGAAGCGAACCCTGGCCGACTACGGCTTTGTGCCGCCTCCGCCGAAGCCGGGAGCGGAGGGAGCCGCCAGGAAATGAGCCAATGCGTCTATTGCAAGCAGCGAAAGGGCAAACGGCCTTGCCCGGCATTGAGAGGACTCATCTGCACGCTCTGTTGCGGAGAGCATCGGATCGTGCGCGTGTCCTGCCCGGCCGATTGCGTCTACCTGGGAACCGGGAGCGACTACCAGCAAAAGCGTCTGGGCGAGCAATTCATGCCGGTGCGCCGTGAGTTCTACCGCCAACTCGCGGAGCTGGGAGGCGAGAAGGCCGTCGCGCTCTACAACCTCGTTGAAGTGGTCACGTTCAGCTATTTCCAGGGGCGGCGTGACGGGCAGGATGCCGAGATCGTCGCGGCGATCCAGGCATTGCGGCGAACATTGAGTCCGCTCCACGTTCCCGCCGCGCCGATGCCGGTCTTCGCCGAGCGCCTGAAGAAGGAATACGAGTCATTCAAGAAGCAGAATCCACAGCAGATTGCCGATGCGGCGACCGCACCGGATGTTCTGGACCGCGCCGTCCGATTCATCTCCGAATTTTCGGGAACAGGTTTTCAGTCACAGCGGTTCCTCGCCGGGCTCGTCGGCTATGTCCGCGCCTACCATCCCGAAGTGGCCATGCACCTGACCAAGCAGCATGAACCAGGCCATATCCTGCTCCCCGGCCAGTCGTTTATGCCGCCGCCAGGACCGGAATCTCATGTTCATGGGCCAGACTGCGGGCACCATCACCACTAGCGCGACATCGGGATTGCTTTACCGAAATATGCGGAGGCTCTGTGAACTCCGAAAAAGAGAGGAAAATCAGAAAGGCACGGCGAGTTGACCTGCGGTGCTCACTGGGTTTTCGATCGGATGAAATCGAGGGGGAAGCGAAAGTCACGAACATCTCCCCAGCCGGTTGTCGGGCGGAATCCGACGTCAACCTAGCCGACGGATTGGAGTTTCACGTCTTAGTCCATCTTCCCGATCAATCGACTCCCGTGAAGGTGGAGCGCGCCTCGGTCCGCTGGGTATCCGGCAATGCGTTCGGACTAAGTTTCGTTCTGTTTCTTCCTTCGGAGCGAGCCAGACTCAGACAATACCTCGAGCAGAGTACATAACCCTTCCTCGTCGCTCCTACTCCACGATCGTGACCGTCATTTCGACCCGCTCGTTCGGCAGGTCATGGTCGTTTCGCGGCAGGGCGGCGATCTTGTCCGCCACGCCGAGGCCCCTTGTCACTTCCCCGAACACGGTGTATTTCCGATCCAAAAAGGGAGACTGCTCGACGACGATGAAGAATTGCGAGCCGGCGGTATCCGGCTCATTGGCCCTCGCCATCGAGACAATGCCTCGTTTGTGCGGAGTGTCGGTGAACTCCGCCTTCAAGAGAATCGGATTCCCCTTCTCGTCTTTCGGGCCGCCCTGCCCGTAGGTCTCCTTGCGAAGCGAGAGCTTCGTGTTCGGATCGCCGCCCTGAATCATGAATCCCGGAATGACCCGATGAAAGATCGTGCCGTTATAGAAGCCGGCCTTGGCCAGTTTGATGAAGTTCTCGACATGCTTGGGGGCCAGCTCGGGGTAAAACTTCATGTGCATCTCCCCAAACTTGGTCTTGATGATCGCTTTCGGACCGGAATCCGGCGGAGGCCCCACCGGTTTTACCTCTGTTTTCCCGCCGCAGGCGGACGCGAGGCCCATGACGCTAGCTGCGATGATCCATAATAGGAGTCTACGGGCCGGCAATCTTGCGCCTCCCATCTGATCGCCCTCCCCTACTCGACCACCGTGATCGTTACCTCCGCGCGCTCGGTCGGGAGATCGCGGGCGTTCCTCGGCATGTTCACGATTTGATCGGCCACTTCCATTCCTTTGACGACTTCACCGAACGCTGTGTATTGTCGATCCAGAAAATTCGAATCCTTCACGACGATGAAAAACTGCGAACCAGCGCTATTGGGGTCGTTCGTCCGCGCCATGGAAACGATGCCCCTTCGATGAGGGACGTCGTTGAACTCGGCCCTCACACGCTCGCTCGGTCCGCCCAAGCCGTAGGTTTCCGGTTTGCTCGGGTCTTTGGTATTGGGATCTCCGCCCTGGATCATGAAGCCGGGAATGACCCGATGGAAGATGGTGCCGTTGTAGAAGCCCGACTTCGCCAGCTTAATGAAGTTCTCGACATGCTTGGGAGCCTTGTCGGGGAAAAAGACGACCTCCATTTCACCGAACTTGGTCTTGATGACGGCCTTAGGCGATTTTGCCGCAGCGGGCTTGTCGGCTGCTGGCAAGGCGCCAGCCCCGAGCAGCAGCGCTCCTCCGAGACAAGCCACGGCCGCCATCCACTTCGCTCTTATCGGACTCCGCATTGTGTTCCTCCTTTAATCAACAAGAATTCCTCGGCCACATCATATCACGATCTTCGCCGCTCACTCCTCGATCCGTCGCAACGCCTGTCGCGCAGCCGACTGCTCTGCTTCTTTCTTGCTCCGCCCGACACCACGGCCAACTACCTCGTCTTTCACCGACACGACAACCTCGAACATCTTGTCGTGATCCGGCCCGGACTGTTGAGCGATCTCATAGCGCGGAAGGGTTTCGTATCGCTTTTGGCACCATTCCTGGAGCTGGGTCTTGAAATCATCGGCGCCCGGCTGCGCCCCATGAGAGGTCATTGAACGCAGTTCGTCCTCAAACAGAAGGAGCGTCGCTGCGCGGCTGGCGCCGTATCCCCCGTCGAGATGGACGGCCGCAATCACCGCCTCCACCGCATCAGAGAGCAGCGAGTCTTTCTCCCGTCCTTTCGAACGCTCTTCCCCCCGGCCGAGTCTGAGATAGTCCCCCAGTTTCAGGCGGCGGGCGACACGCGCCAAGGAGGATTCGCTGACGAGCCTGGCTTTCAACTTGGAGAGCGCTCCTTCGGAGCAGTCCGGCAATCGGGACGCGAGGTATTCACTCATCACCAGAGACAGCACGGCATCGCCGAGGAACTCCAGCCGTTCGTTATGGGTCGAGTCGCCGGGCTTCCGTTCGTTGACGTAGGAGGAGTGCGTCAGAGCCTCTTCCAGCAACAGTTTGTTCGCAAAGCGATAGGCCAGCGAGGCCTGAAGCGCGTCAATCGAGTGGGTGGGCGTCATGGAAGCCCGCGCATTCCCTGGAATGGGCGGCTACACTTGGGGTTTCTTGAAGAGCAGGCACGCATTGACTCCGCCGAATCCGAAGGAATTCGACAGCGCGACGTTCACGGACGCCGGCCTGGCCTTATGCGGAATGTAATCAAGGTCGCATTCGGGATCGGGATTGTCCAGGTTGATGGTGGGAGGCAGGATCCCATGGTGCAGCGCGAGAATGCTGAAGACGGCTTCGATCCCGCCGGCCGCGCCGAGCAGATGGCCCGTCATCGACTTTGTCGAGCTGACGGGTATTTTATAGGCCCGTTCGCCGAAGACCTCTTTGATCGCTTTGGTTTCGATCGCATCCGCCATCGTCGACGTGCCGTGCGCATTGATGTAGCCGACTTGCTCTTTTCCGATTCCGGCATCTTTAAGGGCGAGTTCCATGCATCGTACGGCTCCCTCACCTCCCTCGGATGGGGCGGTGATATGGTAGGCATCGCTGTTCATGCCGTAGCCGATCAGTTCCGCATAGATCCGGACGCCGCGGCGACGCGCGCGCTCGAGTTCTTCCAACACCACGATTCCGGCTCCCTCTCCGAGCACAAACCCGTCACGGTCTTTATCGAACGGACGGCTGGCTTTCGTCGGTTCGCTGTTACGAAACGACAGCGCTTTCGAGGCGGCAAATCCAGCCACGCCTAGCGTGGTAATCGCGGCCTCGGCTCCACCGGCGATCATGACATCGGCATCGCCCCGCTGAATCAGCCTGAAGGCATCGCCGATGCAGTGGTTGCCGGTCGCACAGGCCGTCACGGCGCACGAATTGGGTCCCTTCGCGCCCAATCTGATCGCCACTTGGCCGGAGGCAAGATTGATGATCGTCATTGGAATGAAGAAGGGAGAGACACGGCCGGGACCTTTATCTTTCAGCACGTTGTGGTAGTGCTCGATCGAACCCAGCCCGCCGATCCCGGATCCGATGTAGACGCCGACTTTCGTCGCCTCTTCGGGCGCAACTTTTAGGCCTGCGTCATCCACCGCCAACTGAGCCGCACCCACGGCATAGTGGATGAAGGCGTCCATCTTCTTGATTTCTTTTCTCTCGATGAACTGAGCGGGGTCGAAATCTTTGACCTCGCCCGCGATTTGAGCGTCATACCCGGCGGGGTCGAATTTCGTGATCCGGCCGATACCGGACTCTCCGGCGCATATCGCCTTCCACGTCTTTTCCACACCGGTCCCCAGGGGAGTGACCAACCCCAATCCGGTCACGACGATGCGTCTGGTTGCTCGCTCGACCATAGTCGGTCCCGGTCTCTACGCTTTTTCCTTGATATAGTCCAACGCTTTTCCGACCGTCAGGATCTTCTCGGCGTCTTCGTCGGGAATCTCAATGCCGAACTCCTCTTCCAGGGCCATCACCAACTCAACCGTGTCGAGCGAGTCGGCGCCGAGGTCTTCGACGAAGCTCGCTTCGCTCGTGACTTCATCTTCTTCGACCCCGAGCTGCTCGGCGATAATTTTCTTCACCCGTTCATCTACCGTTGCCATAGATTTCCCACCCTCCTTCCCTATGCTGTGATCCCATATCCACCGTCTGTCGAGAACCGCGACCCTGGTTCTCTGTTGTCACGTGCGCTTCGACGTCTTTTTCAACGGATTGTCACGACATCAACATACCCCCGTTCACATGCAGCACATGCCCGGTAATATACGCCGCCTCCTCCGATACCAGAAACCGTACGGCTGCGGCAATGTCTGCGGGAGTCCCCAGCCGTCCGAGAGGAATCTGCTTCTGCAGGGCCTCCTTCACCTCAGCCGAAAGCCCCTGCGTCATCGCCGTATCGATGAATCCCGGAGCCACCGCGTTGACGGTAACATTGCGGCTGGCATATTCCCTGGCGACGGTCTTGCTGAACCCGATCACCGCCGCTTTCGACGCCGCGTAGTTCGCTTGACCCACATTTCCCATGACTCCGACGATAGAGGCGATATTGACGATGCGACCATAGCGCTGTTTGGTCATCGGCTGCAAGACCGCTTTCGTGCAATTGAACGTCCCGTTCAAATTGACCTGCAGAACCAGGTTCCAATCTTCTTCTTTCATGCGAAGCAACAATCCGTCGCGCGTAATCCCCGCGTTGTTCACCAGGATGTCGATCTTTCCCCACTCTTTCACCACCTGTTCCGCCATGGCTTTCGCGTCGTTGGCGTCCGCGACGTTGACTTTAATGTTGAGCGCCTTGCGGCCCAGTTGTTCAACCGCCGATGCCACATCCTTCGACCTGGCAGGATCGAGATCCGCCACCACAATATCCGCGCCGGCTCGGGCCAGGGATTCAGCAATGGCCCGCCCGATTCCCTGCGCCGCCCCGGTCACAATTGCGACTCTGCCTTCCAATGACATCACTCACTCCAGATTAAAGTTGAAAAGTTGGAAAGTGCACAGGCTGCTTGACTCTAGTGCGCGCCAACTTTTAAAGCTTTACACTTTCCAACATTCACACTTGTACACTTTTCATCGTCGTTTCTAGGGATTTCGGATCGTTGACATTCATCGTCACGGCATCCGGCAGAATACGCTTGATCAATCCGGTCAGCACCGCTCCCGGTCCGACTTCGATGAACGTGGTTGCGCCCATTCTCGCCATCGCCTTGATCGAATCCTCCCACAACACTGAAGCTGGAAGTTGCCGCACGAGGGATGCGGCGATATCCGTGGCGCGCTTTACGGTTTTCGCCTCCGCATTATTGATCAGGGGAACCTGCAAATCAGACCAGCGTACCGCGGCGAGATCGTGAGCGAGACGATCAGCCGCCGCTTGCATCAACGGCGTGTGGACCGGCACGCTGACAGGCAACGGAATGGCCTTCTTACAGCCTTTACTCTTGGCGATTTCGATGGCGCGTTCCACCGCGGCTTTTTCTCCTGCGATCACGACCTGGCCGGGCGAATTGAAATTTGCGGCCTGGACCACGCCGATCGATGCGGCTTCACGGCAGACCTCCTTCACAATGTCGGCGCTCAGTCCCAACAGCGCGGCAACCGATCCGGTGCCGACAGGCACCGCCTCCGACATGTACCGGCCACGCTTCTGGACGACTCCTACCGCATCGCGGAAAGACAGTCCTCCCGCCGCCACAAGCGCGGAATACTCACCCAAGCTATGGCCGGCAACTGCCACTGGTTTGATCCCGGCCGGCTCAAGCGCCCGAAGCGCGGCGATGCTGCTGACCAGCAACGCTGGTTGAGTATGCTCCGTCAGGTTGAGCCGATCAGCCGGTCCTTCAAAGCATAGAGCGGCGACATCATAGCCCAGGACTGACGAGGCCTCATCGTAGACCTGTTTGAGAGGGGGATAAGCTTCACAGAGCGCCTTTCCCATCCCGACGGCCTGCGAGCCCTGGCCCGGGAAAACCAATCCGATTCCTGAAGTCATTGGGGGTTAGATATCTTAGAAATCCCTTGGAATGTCAACGAGAAAGTTGCTCTCACGGCGCTGACCCGCTTACCAACGCAGGAGCGCCGAAGCCCAGGTCAATCCGGCGCCGAACGCGCCCAACATCACCAGTGATCCCTCTCTGATTCGTCCTTGTTGCACCGCTTCATCCAACGCGATGGGGATCGAAGCAGCCGATGTGTTGCCATAGCGATCGAGATTCAACATCACCTTGTCGAGGGGAAGACCCAGACGTCCTGCGACCGCCTTCAGGATGCGGACATTGGCTTGATGGGGAACATAGAGATCGAGATCTTCTACCCGCAGCGCGTTGGCTGCCAGAGTCTCGCGTGCGATCTCTTCCAACATCCGCACCGCCACCTTGAACGTCTCGTTCCCTTTCATCTTGATACAATTCATCTTCTCCGCCACAACCTTCTCCGACGGCGGCAGGCGCGAGCCTCCGCCGGGAATGGCGATCAAGTCCCACAGCTCCCCGTCGGAGCGGAGATGGGTGGAGAGAATTCCCCTGTCGTCGTTGCCGGCACTGACCACCGCAGCGCCGGCTCCGTCGCCGAACAGGATACAGGTATTGCGATCGGTCCAATCAATGATCGCGGACATTACTTCCGATCCGATCACGAGGACATGGCGCATACCGGTCCTGATGTATGCATCGGCAATGGACAGAGCATAGACGAACCCGCAGCAGGCGGCGGAGATGTCACAGGCCGCCGCCCGCACAGCGCCGAGCTGATGTTGAATCAGGCAGGCGGTGGCGGGAAGCGGATAATCTCCGGTACAGGTAGCCAGCAGGATGAGGTCGAGATCTTCAGCGCGGATGCCGGCGGCGATCAGCGCCCGCTCCGCCGCCTTTACCGCCAGATCCGAGCAGGCCTCTCCGGACGCGGCAAGACGCCGTTCGCGGATCCCGGTGCGTTCGGTAATCCACTCGTCTGAAGTCGCGACCATCCCTTCGAGATCGGCATTGGTCAGCACTTTAGCCGGCGCGTAGGAACCGGTGCCCGTAATGCGCGCCCTCACGTCGACGGCTCCTCGGACGCCCGGCTCTGGGCCAGACTTTCTTCGATGTCCCGCTGAATCAATTCGTCGACCCGGCTCTCGGCCAGCCCTTTGGCCCGGCGAATGGCATTCTTGATCGCTTTGGCGGACGAGCGACCGTGACAGATCATCGTAATGCCGTTGACACCCAGGAGGGGGGCGCCGCCGAATTCGGCATAGTCGATCCGCCGCTTAAGATTTTGCAGCGGCGCGGCAATGAGCGGGTAGGCCAGCCGCCCGAAGAACGAACCGGAGATTTCCTTCAGCAGCAGCTTCTTGATCGTGTCGGCCACGCCTTCCGAAATCTTGAGCGCGACGTTTCCGATGAAGCCGTCGCAGACCACGACATCCGCGGTCCCGCTGTAGACATCCCGCCCTTCGAGATTGCCGACAAAGTTCAACGGACTCCCTTTGAGCATCCTGAAGGCTTCCTTGGTGACTTCGTTACCCTTGCTGTCTTCTTCACCGATACTGAGTAGGCCGACGCGCGGGTTTGCCTTTCTGAACAGATGCTTCCCGTATTCATTGCCCATGATGGCAAACTGGATCAAATGCTGAGCCGTGCAATCCACGTTGGCTCCGACGTCCAGCATGATCGCTTCGCCGGTAAGGGTCGGCAGGCTGGTGGCGATCGCCGGCCGCTCAACGCCCTTCGTCAAACCGAGCACAAAAAAAGACGCCACCATGCTGGCGCCCGTGTTCCCCGGACTCACCACGGCATTCGCTTCGCCGCTCTTCACCAATTCAGTCGCAATCCAAATCGAGGACTCGCGCTTCTTTCTGGCGACCGCCGCCGGCGATTCGTGCATTTCGACGACCTGCGGAGCATGTTTGATCGAAAGGCGACCGTCCGTGCAGCCGAGACGCCGGCATTCGTCGGTCAAGACCTTCTCGTCTCCGACCAGAATCACATCGACGTTCAAATCCTGCGCGGCCTGGAGCGCGCCCTCGATACAGGGAGCGGGACCATGGTCTCCGCCCATCGCATCGAGCGCAATCTTCATGCGGAGTGGTGTCGTCACAGGATGCGCCTGGAGATCAGGCCTAAAAACCGTAAGAGCAGTGGCGGCGTCATTGTGCCGGAAGCTTATAGCAGAAGTATGGGCGACACAACAGGGTGGTCAAGAAGGTCTCTGTCTTCACCCGCTCGATCCCTGGCGCCGAGACGCGCCGCTTCTCAGGCAGGGCCGTACCGTGTGAAGAGGCGACGCGTGCAGCGTCCAGTACGTTGAGCCTTTGAACGAGCCGGGAACAAAGCCGGGGGGTTCAACAGCCTACTAGACTTCCTCGACTTGGATGACCGCTTTGCCCTTGTACGTTCCGCAGTTCAAGCAGGTGTAGTGCGGGAGCTTGAGTTCGTGGCATTGAGGACAGACCGACATGCCCGGCGGTGTCACCCGCAGCTTCTGGGTGCGTCGCTTGTCGCGTCGGGCTCTGGAATGCTTATGTTTAGGATTTGGCATCGCTTTTCCTCCAAGCAGTCGGCTGTCGGCAACCGGGTCGTTGGCCGATGGACTATTTCGTGTTCCGGATCACCCGGACGGCCGTCGGTGCTGTTTCCGCAGGACACTGACAGGGCCCTTCGTTCAAATCTTTTCCGCAACGTGCGCACAAACCGGCGCAATTCTCCCGACAGAGCGGCTGCATCGGAGCTGCCAGAATCACATGCTCCCGCAACATCGGAGCGAGTTCGACGTGATCGCCCTGATATAAGTAGCGATCGTCGCCGTCGTTTTCCTCTTCGATTTCGGCATCGGACTTGACCGGCGTCGGATGGCCCTTGCCGATAACGACGGTCTTGGACTGACGCACGCCGGTTCGCGGATCCTTCCTGGCCTCTTTCTTGGTCTCTTTACCTTCCTTCGCAAACGCGACATGAACGGAAAAGGCCAGGGCATCGTCATATTCCTTCAAACATCGAACGCACTGGCGCACGGCCGTGCCTTCCAGGACTCCGGTCACGGCAATCATGTCGTCCGCCTTCATGAGATCCAAGCTCACCGAGAGAGGACCACGGATCATGGCGTCGGCTTCAGTCAGGCCCAGTTCTTCGGCCGTCACCTCGCCGATCAACGACAGTTTCTCTGCTGTAATGTCCGCCACCAGCGGTGTGAGCAACTCCATCGTAGCGCCTGCCTGCCTATCCATCCGTGACCGCTCCGATTACCGTTCTTCCGCGAAACTGATCAGCGCAATGTGACGGGCGCGCTTCACCGCTGTCGTCAACTCACGTTGATGGCCCAGGCAGTTGCCGGAGATCCTGCGCGGGACGATGCGCCCGCGCTCGGTCAGAAAATTCCGCAGGAGCCCGACGTCTTTGAAATCGATCGACCCTTTTTCGATGCAAAACCGGCAGGGCCGTCGGCGCTGGAAAAACCGCCCGCCTCCTCCGCTCCCGCCGCCGTCACCCCGCCCGCCGCCGCTTCCACCGCGTTCTCGTTCCATGGGATCTCTCCTTCACTCACCGCTTACTGTGGATCTTCATACTCATAGTTCGGCTCGTCGTGCGCGGAGGCCTCACCGCCACCGCCGCCGCCCGTATCGCCCCGTTTCGGCATGAACGTCACCGTCTGCGCGACGACTTCGTGCTTGCTGCGCTTCTGGCCGTCCTCCGTTTCCCAACGACGCTGTTGCAGCCGGCCGTCCACGATGACGCCGTTGCCCTTGCTGAGGTACTGACCGCAATGCTCCGCCTGCTTGCCGAACACCACGATGTCCACGAAGCAGACTTCCTCCTTCAGATCATCCCCCTGCTTGTACCGGCGGCTGACCGCCAGACCCAGGGTCGCTACCGGCGTGCCGTTCGGCGTATAGCGCAGTTCCGGATTGCGTGTAAGGTTCCCGAGGAGGATGACTTTATTAAACCCGGCCACCGGCGAACTCCTCCGACGGCGTTTCGGGGACACGCCGCGGCACCAATTCCTTCTCGAGGTGGACGGTCAGGAATTTAATGATGTTGTCTTCGAGCCGATAGGCGCGCTCCAATTCACCGACAGTATTGTTCGGCGCTTTGAAATAGAAGTACACGTAGGTGCCCTTCCGCTCCCGCCGGACTTCATAGGCCAGCTTCTTGCGACCCCAGTTTTCGGCCTTGATGAACTGCGCGCCCGTCTTGTCGGCGACCACCTTCATCTTCTCGATGAGAGCGTTGGTTTCCTCGTCGGTCACGGACGGACGAATGATAAACAGAGACTCGTAGAGCTCCATGCGGAAATCCTCCTGGACAAAGGCCCCGGACCAAGTCCGGAGCGAGGTGTAGGCGCGCCAACTCACCCGGCGCGAAGGGGGGAAGCTAACACAGGAGAGAAACGCCTGTCAATCAACGCGCCAAGCGACGAAGTCAGCGGCTAGCCCTTCATCTGCGCAAGTTTATCGAGATCGATCTTGCCGAGCACCTCTTTGAGATCCTCCATCGCAATACCGGTTCCCTTCGCTTCCACCACGAACCGTTTATTGATGAAAACGCCCAACTCCCCGCTGCGGTCGCGTCTGTCGTACTTCTCGTACGCCTTGTGTCCGTGGAACAGCGTCGTCTTTTCGTAACCGGTCTGGGAATCCTTGTCGATCTCGTTGTTGGCCCAGGCGTAGAGCGCCAGGCTTGCAAGACCGCTCGCGTTTCCAATGTCGGAGATGATGAGATCGACGGATCCCCGGCCGTCACCGGCATACCGTGCCACGGCTTTACTGACCGTCATCCCCAAGGCCGTCGATTTTTCTCCCGAGGCCTCCGCGCGCTGCATGCCAGCAGCCGACTCCGGCAGCAACTCCTTGAGCTGACGAAAATCAACCGGCTCCACGACCTTCCCACCGCTCGCGGCTTGATTCAACGCCTGGACCACAGTGCCGGCAGAGGTCATGGCCTCTTCAAGGTTCGCCGGTTGCTCGCTCTCTTTCTGCGGTCCTCCCGTCGATCGTCCGGCCTTTTCCAGATTCTTCGCAAAGGATTCGAGATTCTTCCCCAGCTGCCCGAGATCCTTTGTGACACCGTGTTCTTCCGACGATTGAATGGCGGCCGTCGGGAACCCCACGAACACGGCGCTGATTGCGCCCACCACTACGAATAAGACGATTGCAGCGATCACCACGGCGACCGTGTACCCGAGTGATCGCTCCGGCGGGGACTTCATCAACACGGGCAAACCTAAATACAACAAATACAGGGTGTAGAGAGCAGCCAGCAGGCCCAGCAGGCCTAATGCGGGCACCAGATGGAAAATCCCCCCGACCCAGGCGGCCGTCGCGCCATAAGCCGCCACTTTCAAGGCCTGCATCTGGTTGCCCGTGCCGCCGAATGTCGGGGCCAGCGTATTGATGATCAAGGCCAACACATAGATTCCCGCCAACCCGAGCACATAGCTCACCAGCATTTGCGTGAGGAGACTCGAGAGCGGTGCCCGAACGGTGCCCATGAACGGCACCTGCATGCCGACGACAGACATCCCGATCAGCATCGCGACCGGTCCGATCGCCGCCAGCGGCATAATGTAGCCGGTATAGAGCGCCTTGGCAGTGGTCTGCTCCGGTTCAATCACCGGCCATTCCGCTTTAGGCTGGAGAAGGATATTTTTCACTCGTCCGACGAGATCCATCGTGTCCCCTCCTTCTGTGGAAGACTTAGTGCTTTTTGCGGCGTTCTATGTGAGTGACCTCTCTTGTCGGAGTTGCACGAAAGGAATCCTGAAGAGTTCCTGCAGGGGAAATAGTCGGAAGAATTGGAGTATCCCCGTCTCACAGGCAGTATCCTCGAAAAGGCCGTTCCAGATTCGCGGAACCGCAATCGGGCGGGAGGCTACCACAGCGTAGGCAGGTTTTACAAAACCCTGTCCGTTACGGTCCGAACCGCGCAGCAGCCCACAGAGATTGAAGCTGTGCGTGCTAGGCCGGATCGGAGTCTGCGAGCGCAGGGCCGGAGGGGGCGGGACACAACTGGTCGAAGCGAGCGGCGCTTGCTCTTGATGGCAAGCGCGAAGCCGGCACTGTTTGAGCCGTTGCGGCGAGTTTGCAGGCTTCAGCGAGCGAGGCCTAGTTGGGTGGCCCTAGAGGCCCCGGCGCGAAGCGGACTCCGATCCGGCCCCGTTAGACTTGAGGAACGAACTGGCGTCAGGCCTTGAGTTCAGGATGTCTTTCCATGCTAGCAATCGAGACTGCCTGCGAGACCGATTGAAGAACCATCCCTCACTTTCCTGTCCCGAACCAGTAGATGAGTTCAAAGAGATGAAGGTCGACGCCGCGGCTGTTACTTCCATAGAGTGTGGCATCTGAGTAATGTTGAAAATGGTAGCCGACTCCAAACGGCCCGGCGAATCGGCTGGTCGCTCCGAAGGTCCATACGAACTGAAACGGCCCACCGAAGTTCTGATTGCCATATTTATAGTCGGTGAGCAGAGCCCCTCCTACGCCCATATCGACAGAGAACAGTCCGTCCTTCCGACCGAACATGACGTCCATTGGCACCAGGGTGAAGACCCCGTTAGTCTCCTGCGAGCCGCGGAGTACGCCGGCAGAGGTCAGAAGGCGAGTCCCAAGAATCCAACCGGACCCGATTTCCCACTCCCAGGGAAGCCGCGCTGCGACTGCAAGGTCGATCTGGTTAAAATCAGTCTGTTGTTCTTCTCCGATTACCGAGCTACCGCTTATGCCTCCTCTCAAGACCAAAGATTCGAGTCTGAACTCGCCGGCCGCGGCGGACGAACCGGCCATGACGATCGACAACCAGACCGCCATCACATGGCGCAACCTCACATGAGCCCCGACCTGACGCACGTAATTGACCTCTTGCGATTGAGCTGGATCCGGAAGAGGGGAAGCGATTCCATCCATGCCGTAATAGCGGCTCTAGACGTTGAAGCGGAAGTAGACGATGTCCGCCTCTTTAATAATGTAATCCTTGCCCTCGAGGCGGAAGAGGCCCTTCTCTTTCACCTTCGCCTCCGACCCGTGCGCCAGCAGATCATCGTAGGCATAGACCTCGGCGCGAATGAAGCCGCGTTCCATGTCGGAATGGATCTTCCCCGCCGCTTGCGGCGCTTTGGTATGCTTTACGATCGGCCAGGCGCGGGATTCCGTTTCGCCGGCGGTAAAGAAGGTGATCAAGTTGAGCAACATATAGGCCTCGCGGGTGAGACGCACGAGGCCCGACTCCGTGAGTCCAACTTCGTTCAGGAAGTCGGCCCGGTCGCCTTCGGGGAGGGACGACAGCTCGGCTTCCAATTGGCCGCAGATGGTGACGACGCGCGCGCCGCGCTTCTCGGCAAAATCGCGGACCGTCTTGACCATCGCCTCATCGACATTTTTTCCTTCAGACACGTTGGCGACGAAGAGTACGGGTTTGGCAGAAAGAAGCTGGCACTCGTCGAGTAACACCCGCTCATCCGGCTGGTATGCCAAATTTCCCAGCCACTCGCCTTTATCGAGAAGGCCGATCAGGCGCGCGAGAAATTCCACCTCGAAGGCTGCCTTCTTGTCGCCCGCCCGCACTTTTTTTTCCGTCTTCTGCTTGCGGCGGTCCAGCGCCTCCAGATCGGCCAGCATCAGCTCCGTCTCGATAACGCCGATATCACGGATCGGATCAACGCGTCCGCTCACGTGCACGACGTCGGTACTCTGGAAGCAGCGCACAACATGCAGCAGGGCATCGACCTCCCTGATATGGCCGAGGAATTGATTGCCGAGCCCCTCGCCCTTGCTGGCTCCTTCGACCAGCCCCGCGATGTCTCGGACTTCAAGCGTGCTGTACGTCGTTTTTTTCGACTTGAAAATCCCGGTCAGTGTCAGGAGCCGTGGATCGGGAACCAACGCGATACCCGTATTCGGCTCCACGGTGGCAAAGGGATAATTGGCCGCAAGGGCCCCGCCGCCCGTGAGGGCATTAAACACCGTGGTCTTCCCCACGTTCGGCAGCCCGATCATTCCGCAACACAATCCCATGCCCGCTAATCCTCGTTCTCTTCAGCCGGCTTGTCTCTCACATTGAACTGATTCATCGCCGTTTCGGTCCCGCGATGGATCAGACATTCCAACGCATCGACGGCCCGCTCTAAACAAGGTTCGAATACCATCATCTCTTCCGTCGTTACGCTTTCCAACACATAGTCAGCCGAGTCCTGTCTCGGAGCGGGGCGGCCGATGCCGATCTTCAGCCGGACAAATTCCGGTGTGCCTAGGGCTTCGACGACGGACTTGATGCCGTTATGTCCCCCATTTCCGCCGGCCTGCTTGATCCGAAGACGCCCCGGCTCAAGATCAAGATCATCATGAATGAGAATCAGATTGTCGGCGGTAAGCTTGAATTCTCGGAGCAGGCCTTTGAGCGGTGGACCCGTGACGTTCATGAAGTCGAGAGTGCCGGCAAGCTCGATCAGCTCCGAGCCGAGGCGCCCCGACCCCCGCTGCGCTGTCCCGCGCCTGGCAAGGCGGATTGCCCATCGGGCCGCGGCCCGCTCGAGAACCCACATGCCGGCGTTGTGGCGGGTCTGGGCGTAGGAAGAACCAGGATTGCCCAGTCCAACGATGAGGCGCAACGTTACTTCTTCTTCTCGGCTTCTTTCTTTTCAGCTTTCGGAGCAGCAGCAGCGGCGGCGCCTTCCTTCTTTTCTCCCGCCTTCGCTTCGGTACCGGCTGCAGGCGCGGCTGCTCCGGCCTTGGCGGCTTCGGCTCCTTCGGCCCCTTCGGCTGCGACCTTGCCCTTCGCCATGACTTCCGGCTCCTTCGCCGCTTCCGGTCCGGCAGCCTGGCTGGTCAGAAGCGCCTCGAGCTTGGCATCCGACATCGGGACCGCCACACTCACCACCATCTGATCGGGATCGTCGAGATAACGGACGCCTTCCAGCTTGGCGATCTCCTTGAGGTGAATCCCCTGTCCGATCGCGAGCGGAGACGCGTCCACTTCAATGTAGTCGGGGAGCGCAGCAGGCAAACACTCGACATGCAGATCGCGCATGTTGTAGTGGAGGATTCCGCCTTCCTTCACGCCGGCAGGCGTGCCCCCGATCACGCGCAACGGCACCTTCACCCGAATCGGCTTCTCCATGGAAATCTCAAAGAGATCGGCATGGAGCACATGGCCCTCGACGGGATCGACCTGGAAATCGCGCAAGAGCGCCGTCCGCTTCGGTTTGGACTTGACTCCGGTGATATTCAACGAAATGAGCGCCGTGCTGCCGGCTTGCGACTTTAAGATCTTGATCAACGGCTCGGGCTCAATGGTCAGCAGCAGACATTCACCCTGTCCATACAATACGGCGGGGACTTTGCCGTCCCGCCGCAATTGACGCGCGGCTCCCTTACCGGTCTTTTCTCGTACGGTGACTCCCAGATCGAATCTCATGTTACTCCTCCGTCCCCTTCTTGCTCTTCCGGATCTCGCGCGCTAGGCGAACAGTGAACTCACCGACTCATCCTCGTGGATGCGTCGAATAGCCTCCCCCAATAACGGCGCGACCGACAATTGATGTAATTTCGGGCAGGCCTGCTCCTTGCCCCGCAATGGAATCGTGTTCGTTATGATCACCTGTTTGATGCAGGAATTCTGAAGCCGCTCGAGCGCTGGCCCGGACAATACCGCGTGGGTGCAGGCGGTCCAGACTTCGCGGGCGCCTTTATCCGCGCAGGCTTGCGCGCCTTGAACAATCGTGCCGGCCGTGTCGATCATGTCATCCAGCAATAACGCGCTCTTCCCTTCCACATCGCCGATGATGTTCATGATTTGCGTTTGGTTCGGACCTTCGCGCCGCTTGTCGATAATCGCCAGGCTGGCCTGCAGCCGTTTGGCGAACGCGCGAGCCCGTTCGACTCCGCCCGCATCGGGCGACACGATCACAAGATCGCCCACTTTCTTCTTCGTAATGTAATCCAACAGCACCGGCAGCGCGTACAGATGGTCGACAGGCACATTGAAGAATCCCTGAATCTGCCCCGCGTGCAGATCCATCGTCAGGACGCGGTCCGTCCCGGCCGTACTGATGAGGTCCGCAACCAGTTTCGCGGAGATAGGGACACGCGGCTGGTCCTTGCGGTCTTGCCTGGCGTAGCCGAAATATGGAATAACGGCGGTGATGCGATTCGCGGAGGATCGTTTGAGCGCATCGATCATGATCAGCAATTCCATCAGAGAGTCGTTGACCGGCTCGCAGGAGGACTGGACGACGAACACATCCGCTCCGCGGACGTTTTCTTCAATCTTGACGCGGATTTCCCCGTCGCTGAAGGACGACACCGTCGCCTCCCCGAGCTTGACGCCAAGATACGCGCAAATCTCGTGGGCGAGGGCCGGATTCGCGTTGCCAGAGAAAATCATCAATTCTCTGCTCATCGATTCCCTCGAACGGTCCTCGGATACGCTTGCCGGGGCCTGCTAACGTGCGTGGTTCGTCTCGACGGCGGGCGTCGGTGGGCGTGAACTCGAACCCGCCTACCTCTGTTCGCTGCGCGCTGTTGAGGAAGCCAACTGAGGAAGAGAACTCTAACGGAACCGGCTGGGTCTTGTCAACCGAGGGTCGGACAGCCAGGCGGTCGTCTATTGCACTGTGAGAGGGTTGGAACAGGTTGGTACGACAAAGATTTTCAGCAGTTTGTCGTCCGCGAAATGTGCCTTCGCGCGTTGCGCCGCGAGTTCGTCTCGGAAAAGGCCGAAGACGGTCGCGCCGCTACCAGACAGAAGGGCGATCTCGGCTCCCAACGACAGCAGAGCCTGCTTGATTTCCCGTAATGCTCCGTGCTTGGCAAACACCGGCGCCTCAAAGTCATTCTCCGCCGCGGCCGCAAGTTGCGCCCAATTCATCTGGTCCTGCCGATCAAGTTCCAGCTGGCCTTGTGACAGTTGGCGCACGCCGCTCCGCTTGGCCGCCAGTTCTTGATAGGCCCACCTGGTCTCAACGCCGAATCCCGGATTGATCAGCACGACCCACCGCGCGCCGCCGACCGTAATCGGCCTGACCAGTTCTCCCCGCCCGGCAACAACAGCTGACGGGGAGAAAAGAAAGAACGGCACATCGCTTCCGAGCGGCTGGGCGACCTCCGCCATCTGCGCCGGAGACCATTCGAGCTGCAACAGCCGGTTCAATCCGAGAATCGTGGCGGCCGCATCGCTGCTCCCGCCCCCGAGCCCGGCGCCCATCGGAATATTCTTCCTCAATTCGATGTCGAGACCGATCTTTTTCTGCGCCCGCTCCAGCACTGCCACGGCGGCTCTATGGACGAGATTGCTGCGGTCGACGGCCAACTGTGCCGAGTCGCATCGAAGACGCACGTCGTTCGAGTCAACGGATTGACGAAGGCGCACCTCGTCTTCGAGACCGACTGTCTGCATGATCGACCACAGATTATGATAGCCGTCAGATCGCCGGTCCAGGATGCGCAGGATGAGGTTGACTTTCGCGGGGGCGGAAACGGTGACGACAGGAGAGGGGGAGGCCGGTTTCAACAGAGAGACGCTCTTAGTCACGGCCCCCTTTTATAGCATACTTCTCCAGTCGATAGCGGAAGGATCGGGTGTTGAGCCTCAGGAGTCGCGCCGCTTTCTTCTTGACCCATCTGGATCGCTCCAGAGCCTTCATCAGCAGGTCTTTCTCAATCCCGTTGATGAGGCCTTCAAGGTCCAAACCGTCTTCAGGAAGATCCGCAGGCACTCCTTGCTGTGACTGGGGCGCCACCACGCGGTGCAGCCAGCCGCGGATGTCGGCATCGGTCACCGGCGCGCCCGATGCAAAGGCAACGACTCGTTCGATCAGATTTTCAAGCTCGCGCACATTGCCTCGCCATTCGTGGCCCAGCAGGACATGCATCGCCTCCGGTGTCAGCGTCGGCGCCGCCTTCCCGCTGTCCTGGGCGAACTTCTCTAAGAAATGTTTGACCAGAAGGGGGATGTCTCCTGTACGGAGGCGCAACGGAGGAAGGCGGATCGGAATCACGTCAAGCCGGTAGTACAGATCCTCCCGGAACGAGCCGTCGGCCACCGCTTTTTCCAGCTCACGATTCGTAGCCGCAATGACGCGTACATCCACCTTCATATCCTGGTTGCCGCCGACACGCCGGAACTCCCGCTCCTGAATGACGCGCAAGAGCTTGACCTGAATCGTCGGCGTCGTATCGCCGATCTCGTCGAGGAAAATCGTCCCCCCGTTCGCGACCTCGAAGAGCCCGGCTTTGTTCGCTACAGCGCCCGTAAAAGAGCCCTTCATGTGGCCGAACAGCTCGCTTTCGAGCAGCGTCTCCGGCACGGCGCTGCAGTTCACCGCAACAAAGGGCATCGCGCTGCGGGCGCTGTTGTAATGGATGGCCCGGGCGACCAGTTCCTTTCCGGTCCCGCTTTCGCCGCAGATCAGTACATTGCTCTTGGCATCGGCGACCTTTCGAACCACGTCGAACACCTTTTGCATGGCCTCGCTCTGGCCGACGATCTGCGCAAAAGACGACTGGCTCGCCATCTCGCGCTTGAGTAGCATGTTCTCGGTCGAAAGCCGACGCTTTTCGAGCGCATTCCGAATGATGAGCTGGACCTCGTCGACCTGAAAGGGCTTGGTCAGATAGTCATACGCCCCGTGTTTCATGGCTTCGACCGCGGAGTCGGCCGTCGCGAACGCCGTCACGACCAGCACCACGGTTTCGGGCGAGGAAGATTTCACCGCTTTGAGCACGTCCATGCCGTCGGCCTTCGGCATGCGAAGGTCGGTGATCACGAGATCAAAAATGTCCTTGTTCACCTCTCCGATGGCTTCTTCGCCGTCGGAGGCTTCGGTGACGGCATATCCGGCGCGCTTGAGCATGATGCTCATCACTTCACGGAGGCTCTTTTCGTCATCGACGACTAGGATCTTTTCCACGGCGTCCGTCCCTCATGCCAAAGCCGCACCCCGTCATCGCCTGAACGAGGCATACAAACTACGAAGCGGGTCCCCTGCAGCCGGCTACTTTCCACTTTGATCCACCCTCCATGGAGGTCGACGATGCGGTGGACCGCGGCAAGACCCAATCCGGACCCCTCCTTCTTGGTTGTAAAGAACGGAAGGAAGATCTTGTCCAGATTCTGTTTCGGAATCCCTTCTCCCTGGTCTTGAAATGCGATCTCGATGATCTCGCCTTTACGGCTTCCGGCCTCGACCTGGCGGCACCCGGTCGTAATCGTCAGTTGTCCTCCGGCCGGCATCGCCTCAAACGCATTGGTTGCGAGATTCCAGAAGACCTGCCGCATTTGATTCTGATCGACCTGCGCCACGAGAGCCATGGATGCGAGCGTGGTCACGATCTTGAGATTGGAGCGTGTCCGTGCTTCATGTTGGACCAGATCCAGAGTCTCGGCAAGCACTTTATTGATATCGTGCTCGGCAAGATTCAGGGCCGGCGGACGGGCATATTGGAGAAACTCCGTGATGATCGAATCCAATCGCGTCGCCTCCCTGATCGCGATATCCATCAGCCGGCGATCCGTGTCGTCCGCCGCCGCTTCCTTCCTCAACATCTGCATGGCGCCGGCCAACGCGCCGAGCGGGTTCCGGATCTCATGCGCCATTCCGGCCGACATTTCCCCGAGGTTCGCCAGCCATTCCTTTCGCCGCATTTCCTCCTCGAGGTCTCTGATTTGCGTCAAATCTTTGAACACGCCGACCAAGCCCGCCTGTTGGCCCTGTTCATGTAGGGGGGACACCGTCATGCCGAGCACCAGCCGGCTCCCGTCCGCGCGCTTACACTCCACTTCAAATCGAATCATCGCGGATACCGTTCCGCTCCCCAGTTCATCGGAGGCTCGAGCGGGATGCCAGTTGAATACTTCACGCCATTGACGCCCGATCACGCGGGTGAGGGTATATCCCGTCGCCTCCTGCGCGGCCGGATTGAATGAGGTAACGGCCCCGGTCGCGTCGGCCGTGAACACCCCGCTGCTGATACTTTGCACGATGTTTTCGTGAAACGCCTGGAGCCTGGTCAGGCCCTGTTCCTTTTCCCGGAGCGACTGATCTGCTTGCTGAAGTTGGTCTGCCAATGTGCCGCTGAGTAGCCCTACCACCAGAAGCGCCAATGCGTAGGCGCCGAAGGTTTGAAAGGTTTCGGGGCCCGTCGAACGGCTTTGCTGCATCCACCCCCAGGTGTCGGCAAAACCGTAGAGTTGAATGTTCGTGACGGCACCAAAGAGGATAATGCAGCCGCAGGCTGCAAGAAGCCCGACGCGCCTCCGGGGAACGAGGCTCGCGACTGTCACCGTTATCACGTACAGGACGGCAAACGGACTGTCGACGCCTCCCGTCCGTACAACCAGCATGGTTTCCAACAGGAAATCGATTCCGACTTGAGTCCAGAAAAAGACGGTGAGGGCGGATGGGCCCGACAGATATGAGAGCAAGAGCGCGGAGGGAATCGTAACGGCGTACGTCAGGATAATGAGCGCGTAATATGTCTCGACCTGCTCGCCTTTCGTCGCCTGGAAAATAAGCGAGAGCCCGAGTAACAGGGTGACGATCGCCACCCGAAACGCCATCAACCATCGGAGCCTGGTCCGCAAATCATCCATGCCGTGAAACGAGGCACCAATGCACAGGGTTGTCTGAGGAATTGGCTCCCTCAGACCGGTTTTCATAGGCGTTGCGGGAGGAACAACATCGATTGGTCTGGGCACGGGAGCGATGGACGGGCTCGCTGCTCCCATTTCTTGAGCCATCGACCATAGGGAAGCCCGGCTCCCTTCCAACCGATCTCGAAGGGGCAAGCTTCCTACCCGATCGCGGACGCCATCTTGAAGATAGGAAGATACATGGCGATCACGATGAACCCGATGACTACCCCGAGGAACACCATCATCAGCGGTTCGAGCAGGGACGTCAGCGATGCGACCGCCTGGTCGACCTCATCTTCATAGAAATCGGCAATCTTGCCGAGCATGGCATCGAGGGCGCCCGTCGATTCGCCGACGGCGATCATATGGGTGACCATCTTGGGGAATACCTGGCTCTGCGTAAGCGGATCGGCGATCGTTTTACCGCCGCTGATACTCACACGGGCATTCAGCAAGGCCTCCTCAATGACCTTGTTGCCGGAGGTTTTTGCACAGATGATCAATCCGTCGAGCAACGGAACTCCGCTTGACAAGAGGGTGCCGAGCGTACGCGTGAACTTTGCGACCGACGCTTTTCGAATGAGGTCGCCGAACACGGGCGTCTTGAGCAGGAATTTATCAATCGCCATCCTCCCCTTCGGAGTGGCATAGTACTTCTTCACGACGGAGACCGCGGCAACTGCAACCGCGATGGCGATGTACCAATAGGATTGGAAAGCATTGCTGATTTCAATGACCATCTGAGTCGGGCCCGGCAATCCCATCTTCCCGTTGGATAATTCCTCGAACATTTTGGCGAAGATCGGGATCACCCAGATCATCAACACGGTAATGACGACCCCTGCGACACCAAGAATTGCCGCCGGGTACACCATCGCGGACTTGATCTGTCCTTTGAGCTTCATGGCTTTCTCGATATGCTTGGCTAATCTCGTCAGAATGGTATCGAGCAAGCCTCCGACTTCGCCGGCGTGCACCATGTTCACGTACAAGTCGTCGAATACTTTCGGATGTCGCCGCAACGCGTCCGAAAAAGTCGAGCCGGCCTCGACTTGAACTTTCACCTCGCTCACCGTTTCGCGCAACACCTTGTTTTCCGACTGTGTCGAGAGAATTTCGAGACACTGCACCAGCGGAAGACCCGCATTGATCATGGTGCCGAATTGGCGGGTGAAGACGACAAGGTCCTTGTCGGTCAGTCCGGTGCCAAAGCTGAGGGTGAATCCCCCTTTGCCGGCTTTTTCGTCGAGACTCGTGACGACGATGCTTTGCTTGCGAAGTTGGTCGACTGCCTCGTCCCTGGTCTTGGCCGTCAACTCACCCTTCTTTACGGCACCCGATCGTGAGCGCCCGACATATGCAAAGGTCGCCATACGCTACTCCACTTGCTAAATGATCAGTGCAGGTGTGGAACAGTTGAAAAGAAATCCCTACCAAGCGAGTCTACTGACGACCTCAAAACCTGTCAAACAAATGCATGATCCGAGCGTGGAGTCCGCGCCGGCGCATTCGAGGCAAGTTTACAGGCCGACGGGTCCCGTTCGACGGTAGCCTCGATAGAGATAGTGCAGCCCCGAAAGGAGCGTGAAGGCGACCATGCCGAGGAGAAGCGGATGAAGGTAGTGAAGCTCAATGCGACGGGAGCTCAAGAAGATCACCAGCAGGACATAGGACAGTTGAAGAAAGGTCGTGCCCTTTCCCAGGAAGGTCGGCGTAATGTCGATCTCGGTTTCCGTGAGCTGCGCCACGGCTGTTCCCAGCAACAACATCACGTCTCGACTGACCACCACGATCGTGACCCATGTCGGAATGACATGAATCGTCGATAGCGTGATGAAACCGGACGTCAACAGCAGCTTGTCGGCCAGGGGATCCAGAAATGCTCCGAGGCGGGTTTTCTGATTCGCAGCCCGAGCGATGGTTCCGTCGAGCGCGTCGGTGACCCCCGCCACCAGCAACACGATAAGCGCCTGATCAAATTGCTCGTAGACCAGCAACCCGATGTATACAGGGATCAGGAGGATTCGAAGCAGAGTCAAGCTGTTGGGGATATTCATGCCAGTCGGGGGCGCCTCTCCGCCGCAGTCGGCGGAAAATGATAGGAGGGCCTTTGCACCTTGTCAATGTCTTGCAGTCCGCACAGAACCTCCCCTATACTGGCGCGCACAGATCGAACGATCGGTCCTGCGGAGGCGTTCATGAGTTCCCTGGCATCGCTGTTCAAGAAGGAAGGGCTGGTTGAAAAACATCAGATCGAAGGGGTCGATCCGAGCGATCGTTACTTTAACCGCGCTATCCTTGTGAATCGGACACCGTCCGGCTATGCAGCCAAGGTCATGTACGAGGCGCTGACCGTCGAAGGACAATCCCATCCGACCATTGCCGCAGCAGTCAAGGAACTCGTCGACAAATTGTATCGGTTGGGCTTCCGTCGATTACGGACGAGGGCGAACTTCAAGGGCTCAAAATATCTCGCCGAAAAAGAAACCTGGCTTGAGCACCAAGACCCTGCCTAAGGACTCCTAGCGCGCCGGCGCGCACTCTTGAACCACGAGATCGTGGATCCGCGGTCGGAATTCTCGAATCTTCTCGTTTCTCCTTGACGGATGCACGCGGTTCGATAAGAGAGCCACCTCGAGATCCCGAACGGGATCCACCCACAACGAGGTGCCGGTATACCCCAGATGTCCGAAAGAACTTGCGGAGAAAAACGCGCCCGATGAGGAGGGTGCCGTAGGCGTATCCCATCCCAGCGCCCAGCTCGACTGAGGTATCTCCTGTTGACGAGCGGCGAACCGACGCACAAGTCCGGGATCGAGAATCGACGGCTCTCCGTGATGGGCCTGCAGCCATGCTCCGGACAGAGCGAGTACCGCTTCGGCGGTGCCGAAGAGCCCTGCATGGCCTGCGATCCCTCCCAAGGCCGCGGCATTCTCGTCATGGACCTCTCCTTGCAGCATTCTGTTTCGCCAACTGTCGTATTCGGTCGGCGCAATGGCCACCGGATCGATACCCGGCGCCTGCGCGCCGGAGGTAGCGGCGGCAATCGGCGAGAAGAGCAGGGGCGCGGCCCGGAGCGGTCCGGTCACCGTTTCACGGTACCATCGATCAAGCATCATCCCGGTCAGCCGTTCAACGATCAATCCGAGGAGAATGAAACCGAGATCGCTATAGAGACTTCTGGCCCCCCTGGGATAGACCATCGGTTCCTCACGAATCAGTCGCAATACCGCCTGTCTGACAGAGGCAGGTTCGACACGATCCGGCGACATCCCTTTCGCCGCCAGCCGTTCATAGAGCGGTCGCCATCCTGGAAGACCGGAGCTGTGAGTCAGCAGGTCTTGCATGGTCGCTTGCCCGACGGCGGTTCCCGTCAATTCGGCCAGTATATGTTGGATGGGATCGTCGAGACGAACCTTCGCTCGTTGCACCAGCAGCAGCACCGATGTCACGGTCACCAAGGGTTTGGTCAGCGAGGCAAGATCGTACAGCGTCGACGCCTGCACCGGCGGGCTGGTCGCTCCCGATGACAATCGCCCCGAGACCTCGATGAATTGCAGTTTGCTCCGTACTCGAACAGCGAGGACGGCGCCGGGAAACACCCCGTCCTCTACGGCCGACTGCATCGCCGAGTGAATCGCAGGTGGTACCATCATGGAAATGACGCGACGCGGACGGAACGGCAAGAATACAACCGGAGAAGAATCACCGAAGGGCTCACGCGATTTGTCTTACAAGGCCGGGCTCGACTGTCCTTCGAGGTTGTCTTCCGACGTCGAGGCGGCGTCGGTAAACGCCTCCTGTTCCTCGACCTCCAGCATCCGTTCAAAGGTCCGTAATGTCGCGCGCAGCCGCTCGACCATGAGCAGTCGTTGCTTCTGAAGAGCCGCCAGATCCCGTTGAGTATTGTTCAGTTCCACCCTGGCCTGGCGGATCATGTCGCCAGCCTTGAGCTCGGCCTCCTTGATCACCAGCTCCGATTCACGCTGCGCGCTGCGCTTGACGTCTTCGGCCAGTGTCTGCGCCGAAACCAGGGTATTCGACAATGTGACTTCGGTCCGCTTCAGTTCGGTAATCTGCTGCTCAAGAAAGACGATCTTCTCCCGCTGAATCGCGTTGTCCCGATTCAGCAGTTCCACGGTTTCCGCCAGTTCCTCCAGAAAACGGTTGACCTCTTCCCTGTCGTAGCCGCGAAAACCGACTTTGAACACCATTTGCTGGATATCGAGCGGCGTGATTTTCATGGCGTCCCCCCTTGATCGATTCAGTTCATGCGGACGGCGATGTCACGGAGCGTCTGGACCAGCGCAATTTGCAGGAAGGTGATCACAAGAATGGCGATGATCGGCGAAAGATCGATGCCCATCCGCCATCCGACCCAGCGCCGTATCGGCGACAAGACCGGTTCAGTGACCCGTTCGAGAAATTGCACGATCGGGTTCCAGGGATCGGGATTGACCCAGGAAATCAGGGCTCGGGCGATGATCACCCACATGTAAAGCCACAGGACCGTGTCCAAAATCGTCGCGAGTGCCTGAAGGATGTTGCCTCCGATGAACATCAGCGCCCCAATTCCTGTGACCTCTTGGTGGCCGCCTCTACAGCCCCCATCAGTGTAGCACGGAAGCCCCCTTGTTCAAGCTGATGGAGCCCTGCGATCGTGGTTCCTCCGGGAGATGCCACACGATCCTTGAGCTTGGCGGGATGTTCTCCGGATTCCAGCACCAAACGCGCCGCGCCCAACACCGTCTGTGCCGCTAGAAGTTCCGCGGTCTGCCGCGGCAGGCCCATCTTGACGCCTCCGTCGGCCAATGCCTCGATGGCCTGAAACACATAGGCCGGGCCGCTTCCGCTCAATCCCGTCACGGCATCCATCAGTCGTTCGTCCACGGAGACTACGCGCCCGACCGCTTCGAAGATTGTTCGCACGATCTGCAGGTCAGGAGCCGTCACGCCGTCTGCGGCGGCCAGAGCGGTCATGCCTTCCCGCACCAGCACCGGCTGATTGGGCATCGCACGGATGATTCCTCCTGCTTCCGGTGCCTGTTCAGCGATGGCACGGATGGTGACCCCTGCGGCGATTGACACCGCAAGCTTCCCGGCAAGGCCGGAGCCGATGCCCTTGAGCACATCCGGCAATGTTTGAGGTTTGACGGCCAGGACGATTACCTCGGCCCATTTCACAGCCGCGCGATTGTCTTCACCGACGCGAACGCCGAACTCGCTCTTCAATCGATCGCGTCTCGCTGCGACCGGGTCGCTCGCCCAAATACATTCCGGCGAGCAGACCTGACCGGCAAGGAGACCGCCGACAATGGCCTCGGTCATCTGCCCGCCGCCGATGAATGCGACCGGCTTCGTCCGCAAGCTACTCATGACGCATCCCGAAAATTGCCGTTCCCACGCGGACCATGGTGGCTCCCTCTTCTATAGCCACGGTGTAGTCGTTGGACATCCCCATCGAGAGCTCATCCATCGAAGCAGCGGAAACAACCTGGTGAGAGAGACGCCCGGCCAACTCGCGCAAACGGCGGAAATAGGGTCTGGCTTGCTCCGCATCACCAACCGGCGGCGGGATCGTCATCAAACCTCTGATGTCCAGATGTTGCAATCCGCAGATCCGCGGCAGAATCTCTTCGAGTCGATCGGGCTGAAACCCCGCCTTCGTCGTCTCTCCTCCGACGTTCACTTCCAGCAACACCGCTTGTCGAAGCCCGGCTTCCCCGGCCCTGCGATTGATTTCTGAAGCAAGCTCGAGGCTATCGACGGAATGGATCACGTCGAACGCTCCGACGACATCACGAACCTTGCGACGTTGCAACTGCCCGATGAAATGCCAACGGATCGGCTCGCCGCGCAAGACTTCGATTTTCGGAAGCGCCTCTTGCAAACGATTTTCACCTGCGAATCTCAGCCCCGCCGCTATCGCCTCTCGGATGCGTTCGGCAGACACGCTCTTCGTGGCAGCCACGAGTCGGATGCTCTCCCGTCCGCGACCGGAGGTTTCTGCGGCTCGATCGATTCGATCCAGAACGAGTCTGAGACGATCGCCGATTGAACCGTCCGCCCGTGCGTTCATGCTGCCTGAACAGGTCCTGTTCTACGATAGGCGTTCATTCTACCCAACCGGACGAGGGAAGGGCTAGCCGCGCGGCACCAAGGTGATGCCGCTCACCATCGTCCCGTTCACGCGCCCTTCTCGCCGATAGGAATAGAACAGGTCATCATGGCAGATGGTGCAGAGATTCACGGAGGTTACCTGGTCAGCCGCAATGCCGAACTGCTCGACTTGGCGACGAACAAGCTTCTTCAGATCCAGCCGCGCAGTCGCGCCTCGTTCATGTTGTATGACAGACTGCCAGTCCGGCAGTTCTTGTCGTAGCGGCGTCAGGACCGGCTCGTCGACCTCATAACAACAGGGGCCGGCGGAGGGACCGATGCTGATGCGAAGATCCGCTTCGATAAGCTGAAACCGGGCCATCATGAGTTCGATCGTTTTGGGCACGATTCCCGCGACCGCTCCCCGCCATCCCGCATGGATGGCTGCCACGGCCCGCCGGCGACGATCATAGACCAGCACTGGCACGCAATCGGCCGTCCGCACGGCGACAGTCACGCCCGGTTGGTCGGTGACCAGCGCGTCCCAACCTCCGTCAAATCGATCGACTTCAGTCAACGGCCGATCGACGACCAGCGCATCCGTGCCGTGCACCTGCTTCACCGACAGGAGCCAGCCTCGGCCGCCGGACCCGGTTGCCGGAACTGGCACTCCGACATCGAGCGCGAGAGAATCGGCATGCGCGCGCGTGCCGAAAAAATGCCGGACTCCGTCCTGCGACGAGGCAAACGCCGGCACGGTAATGACTGAGGACCTCATCGACGACTGACCGTCCTCTCTGCTAGTCCGCCTGCTTCCTGAGAAACGTTGGCACATCCCACTCGTCGTCGGTCCCAAGAGCTACCCGATCCAAGGATTGGCCCGGTTCGCCCATACGACGCAGGAATGTCGGCCGGTCGATATCTTTGTGATGCCGCTCCGCCACCGCCGCTCCGACCCCGTTCAGCGATTGCTGCGCCGTTCGCGAAGCTCTGACCGCAGCCACTGGAACCGGCGCCGCCTGTTCATCTCGTTCGAACCCGGTCGCGATCACGGTGACGACCAGATCATCGCCCAAATCCGGATTGATGACTTGACCGACGATGATGTTGGCCTCAGGATCGGCCGTCTGCTGAATGATCGACGCGGCTTCTTCGATTTCATGCAGCGACATATTGGGGCCGCCAGTGATGTTCAGCAACACACCCCGAGCGCCTTCGACGCTCCCCTCTTCCAGCAACGGACTGCAGATAGCCTTCTGCGCCGCTTCGATCGCCCGATTGGTCCCGCGCGAGACGCCCATTCCCATGACCGCGCGGCCTGTGTGCGACATGATCGTGCGCACATCAGCAAAGTCGACATTCACGTGGCCGGTAGTGGTGATCACGTCGGCGATCCCTTGAATCGCCTGGCGCAGCACGTCATCGGCCACCTTGAAGGCTTCGAGCAACGGGGTCGCCTTGTCGACGATCCCGAGGAGGCGTTGATTCGGAATCACGAGCAGCGTATCCACGTGACGACGCAGATCTCTGATCCCTTCATCGGCATGGTGCATCCGGCGATGGCCTTCGTACTGGAACGGCTTTGTCACCACGCCGACGGTGAGGATGCCCAACTCTCTGGCGATACTGGCGACAATCGGTGCGGCGCCGGTGCCGGTTCCTCCGCCCATTCCGGCGGTCACGAACACCATGTCTGCGCCCTCCAGGCATTCGCGAACCTGGTCTTTGCTTTCCAGCGCGGACTCTTTCCCGATTTCCGGCTTTGCTCCCGCGCCGAGTCCCCTGGTCCGTTCGGGCCCCAACTGGACCTTGTAGGCGGCTCGTGAACGGTCCAGCGCCTGCAGGTCGGTGTTCGCGGCGATAAAATCGACGCGGGCCAACCCCGATGCAATCATTGTATTGACCGCGTTGCATCCAGCGCCCCCGACTCCGATCACTTTGATCCGGACGGGGGAGAGGATATCTTCTTGGAATGAGAACATCAGGGCACCTCCCTTGGGATAGCCGCGTGGCAGCCGGCAGACTGCACGCGGCGGTTAAAAGAACTCAAACATCCACGATTTCATTCGATCCAACACCCGACCCAACGGCCTCCCGCTTCGCAGACCGGCAGCGGCCATATCCTCCGTGTGACGGCGTGCGTGCAGCAGCAGCCCCACACCCGTCGCATGCATGGGATTGCTGACGATGTCCCGAAGGCCGCCGATCCCGGCCGGGGCCCCTCGTCGGGCCGGAAGATTGAGAACATGCTCGGCAGCATCGGGCATCCCTTCCAACAGCGAGGTCCCTCCCGTGATCACGACACCGGCGCCCAGCATCCCTTCGTATCCAGCCCGCGCGATCTCCCGGCGGACCAGCTCAAACATTTCTTCGACGCGTGGTTCGAGAATTTCCGCGATGTCGCGGCGTGAAAATGTCCGCGCAGGGCGATCACCCACGGAAGGCACCTCCACTCGCTCGTGCCCGTGCACAAGATCCGTGCGGGCCAGACCGTACTGCACCTTGATCTTTTCGGCTTCCGTCTGTGACGTGAGCAGGCCGATCGCCAGGTCTTTGGTGAGGTTCTGGCCCCCGATCGGCAGGACCGCGGAATGCCGGATGCTTCCATCGAGAAAAATCGCGAGGTCGGTTGTGCCGCCGCCGAGATCCACCATGGCCACGCCGAGATCCCTCTCTTCCTGACTGAGGACCGCTTCGCTCGAGGCAAGCGGCTGAAGAATGATGTCGACGACGTCGAGGCCGGCGCGATTGACGCTCTTGATGATGTTCTGCGCCGATGTGACCGCTCCGGTGATGACGTGGACGTTCACTTCCAGGCGATTGCCTGACAGACCCAACGGCTCTCTGACCCCCTCCTGCCCGTCCACCATGAATTCCCTCGGCAGCACGTGGAGGATGCGTCGTTCGTGGGGGATAACTGCGAGCGTTCGCGCACTCTCAATCGCGCGTTGCACGTCGTCGCGGGTCACTTCCGCTTTTTTGAGCGCCACGACGCCTTTGCAGTTTTCCGCCGAGATGTGGCTGCCGGCGATGCCCGTGTAGACGGAATTGATTTGGACCGCCGCCATGAGTTCCGCTTCTTCAACCGCTTTCTTGATCGATTCGACGGTGCTCTCGATATCCACCACCACCCCTTTGCGGAGTCCGCGGGACGGGCTCGACCCTACGCCGATGATATTCAGCGCGCCGTCATCGGTAATCTCCGACACGATGGCGCAGATCTTCGTGGTTCCGATGTCCAACCCCACGAGAATTTGATCCCGCTTCGCCACAGCCTCACCCCCTTTCCCGAACGATAACGCGGTTGTCGTACCGTAAATCCACTTCGCCGCCTTCGCGTTTCCTGTTCTCAAGCGCGCCGGGCTTGAACACGGCTTTCACCATCCGGAACCGGTTCCACTGATCCAGTAGACCGTCGCTGCCGAACTGAAAACGCAGCCCTTTTGCCGAGGCGACGAGATTCAGAGGATTGGACAGGTCGATCTCCACTCGCCCCTCGACCGTATGGGCCATGGCCCTCGCCAGCTCGATCGACGATTGCATCGTGCGTCGCAGGCGCGGTTCTCCCCGGAGCAGCGACTGCATATCGGCTCCCGTCAGCAGCGGCAGTGCCGGTTCGTCCTGGACCCCGAGACGCGCCAGGACAACTCCTTCTTCATCGGTGAGGAAATACTCAGAGCCGGCCCGCGCAATGGCGGCGGGGTTTCTCTCGACCACCGAGACTCTGAGCGTATGGAGCGGCAATCGTTCGAGCGTCGCTTCCCTGATCCAGGCAATGGCCCGCAGCCGGTCCGCGAGAAACGAAAGGCTGACCTGGTGCAGCGCCATGCCCTTCTTCAATGACAACCGATCGAGCACTTCCTGCCTGGTCACATGGTGGACCCCCTCGACTTGAACCTCACGAATCTCCAAACCTCGTTCGATCGTCGGCCCGATCTCCCGTATCCCCACACTCCCTCCCCACAGGACGATCGCTATTCCCGCCGTCCAGCAGGCGATTCGCGCTGTCTGGCGACAACTCGACATGAGGCGAGACTTTCGCGCCCGTTGCCGGTTGTCGTCGGCTTGCCCGGCGCGCAGTCCTTTCCAGCGATTCACCCGGTGTCCCGGCGTCTTGACCTTTTGTGTTCGCCTGAAGAGTCTGATCATCTGGCCCAGCTCCCCCTCGCATGTCCAACACGCGAAGCCCTCGCCAACGCCGACTCCAGAATCCGCTCGGTCAGTTCATCGTAGTCGATGCCGGCCTGCGCTGCGGCCATCGGCAGCAGGCTCGTCTCGGTCATCCCCGGGGCGGTGTTGATCTCGAGCACGAAGGGACGTCCCCGAGGCGTGATGCGAAAGTCCACGCGGGCTGCGCCAGCGCAATCCAACACTTCATAGGCGCGCAGGGCCAGATCGCGGATCTGTTTCGTCACGGACGCAGCTAGCGGCGCCGGACAGAGGTATCGAGTTTTCCCCTTTTCATACTTCGCGGAAAAATCGTAGAACCCGCCGGGCGCGACAATCTCGACGGCAGGCAGCACCACCGGCGCATCCTCCCGCCGACCGAGCAAAGAGACCGTGACTTCATGGCCCGGAATATAAGCCTCAACCATCGCGTCCCGATCGTAATGATGAGCAAGCGCCAAGGCGTCGTTCCATTGAGAGGGTTTCTTGACGATCGTCACGCCGATCGTAGATCCCTCGGATGCCGGCTTGACGACCACCGGCCAGCGCAAATTTGCGACCCGCAAGGCCTGAGCGCTCGACGTCTTCTGTCCCCGTTTAACGACGATGCCGGTTGGAACCGGTATCCGGTGGGCGGCGAGGATCGTTTTCGTCGTGACTTTATGCATCCCCACGGCGCTGGCATGGATGCCGGAACCTGTGTAGGGAATTCCCAATGTTTCAAGGAAGCCCTGCACTGCTCCGTCCTCTCCACCCGGTCCGTGCAAGGCAAGGAAGGCCAATGTGACCTTCTGGCCTTGCAGGTCACGACTCAACGTCGGACCGGCGTCGATCGCCACCGCGTCGTACCCTCTCCGGCATAGCGCGCGATGCACGGCGGCGCCGGTGCGCAACGACACCTCGCGCTCCGAAGATTGGCCTCCCATCAGTACGCCGATCCTAGCCCGTGTCAGCAGCGGTCGATCCTTCATCATCTGTTACTTCTCACCGACGATTTTGAGTTCAAGATCCAACCGCACACCGGCCTGCCGCCTGATCGCGCGACGGACTTTTCCGATCAAGGCAATGACGTCGGCTGCACTCGCATGCCCGCGGTTGACGATGAAATTTCCGTGTCTGGACGACACCTCTGCATCGCCCACATGCAATCCTTTCAGCCCCGCTGCCTCGATCAGCCTGCCGGCGGAATCCTTCGGTGGGTTCTTGAAGACACAGCCAGCGCTGGGCATGGCAAGCGGCTGCGTACCCCTCCTATAATGGAGATAGTCTTTGACCACCCGTTCAATCTCTGTCCGTATCCCTTGACGCAATTGCAGCCAGACACCGACGACGATGCCCTTCGGCAGTCGCGCGCGGCGATATTCGAAGGGGATCGCGGAGGCTGGGATATCCGTGACCCGGCCGTTCATTGTGACGACGCGCACGGCCTTCACCGAATCCTTCATCTCGCCGAGTCTCGTTCCCGCATTCATCACCACACAGCCTCCGACTGTTCCGGGAATTCCCGCCGCCCATTCAAGTCCGGCGAGGGACCGCCTGATGGCATAACTGATCAATGTCGGCATCCCCACTCCTGCCTCGGCGTACAGCACGTGGCCCGGCTCCTCCATGATCGCTCGCAGTTTCGCCAGGTTGACCACGATCCCGCGGATGCCGCCGTCGCGGATCAGCAGATTTGTTCCTCCCACGACGAAGAACGGAATCTTTCCGGCGTTCGCTTGCCTGACCAGTCTGCAGACATCGTCGACATCCGCCGGTTCCGCCACTGCATCGGCCGGCCCTCCGATCTTGAACGACGTATAGGCCCTCAATGACCTATTGAAGGACACCGGCCCTCTGATCCCCGCCACAGCCGCCTGTATGTCCTTCTTCTTGAATTTCGCCCTGACACGAGTGGCCTCTGCTCGACGGACGGTTGCGTTCATCGCGTCATGTACCGGGAGCCAGCTTCGCCAGTAGCGCCGGTCCCGATTTCCAAATATCTCCGGCTCCCAACGTCAGAATCAGGTCGCCCGGCTTTACATGGGGCACCACCTGATCCACCAACTGATCCTTCCGTTCCACAAACGTGACCGAAGCATGGCCTGCCGCGCGAATCGCTTCGGCCAGCTTGGCGCCGGAAACGCCGGGGATCGGCTGCTCGCTGGCCGCGTAGATTTCCGTGAGGAACAGCTGGTCCGCATCCGTGAAGGCCTGCGCAAAATCCTCGAGCAGGTCTCTGGTCCTCGTGTAGCGGTGCGGCTGAAAGAGGACGACGAGTCGCCGCTCGCTCCATCCCTGTCTCGCCGCAGCCAATGTTGCCTTGATCTCCGTCGGATGATGTCCGTAGTCGTCCACCACCATGACCCCGTTCGCCTCTCCGCGAAGATGGAATCGCCGTTCGACGCCCGTAAATGCCGCCAGAGCTTTCCGGATCAGATCCGCCGGTACGTCCAACTCGACCCCGATCGCAATCGCTGCAAGGGCGTTGGACACATTGTGGATGCCGGGGACCGACAGCCGGAACGGTCCGAGATTGCGCCCTCGGAAAAAGGCGCGAAATTCCGCGCCCCACTGCTTGAGACTGATGTCGGTCGCTCGGAAGTCCGGCGTGAGTCCATCGCGTTCGTGCAATCCGTAGGTGTGGTACCGTTTCACGATCTTCGGAAAGAGGGCCCGGAGCCGATCGTCGTCGGCGCACAAAACCGCCAGGCCGTAAAACGGCACTTTGTTGATGAACTCAAGAAAACTCTCGTTGATGCGCTCCATGCTGCCGTAATGGTCGAGATGCTCCCGATCCAGATTCGTGACCGCGACGATCGTGGGGGACAGGCGCAGGAACGAGCCGTCGCTTTCGTCCGCTTCCGCCACGAGCAGATCGCCTCGACCCAGGCGCGCATGGCTTCCCAACGCATTGACCTTCCCGCCGATGACCATTGTCGGATCCAAGCCTCCTTGCGCCAGGACGTTGGCCACCATCGATGTCGTCGTCGTCTTCCCGTGAGCTCCTGCGATCGCGACGCCGAACTTCAGCCGCATCAATTCTGCCAGCATCTCCGCGCGCGGAATGACCGGAATCTGCCTCGCTTTCGCAAACTGAACCTCCGGGTTCTGTGGTGAGACGGCGGAGGAAATGACGACAACCTGCGCCTCGCCTACGTTCGACTCCTGATGGCCGATAAAGATGCGCCCTCCGAGCTCCTCCAGCCGACGCGTCGTATCGGAGGCCTGCAGGTCCGAGCCGGTGACTTTGTAGCCGAGCGTGAGCAACACCTCGGCGATGCCGCTCATGCCCGATCCGCCGATACCCACGAGGTGAATCTGTTGTGTTTTTCTGAACATCGGTGCCCGTTTCAGCCCACTAACCGGCTGCGAAGGATTGAATCCCTGACTGGTTCGTTGCCCGACTCCATTAGCGTCCCGCCGTTCCAACAGACTGGTCGTCATCATGCTCGTCTCCTATGAGTGCGTAGCATTCGCGGACGATCGCCTCGGCCGCGTCCGTTCGTCTCAAGGTCGCGCTTGCAGTCCCCATCACCCTCAGCCGCTCGGGATCATCGACAAGTCCTGTTACGGTCTGCGCCAACTTTTTCCCTGTAAGTTCCGCCTGTGGCAACAGCACCGCCGCACCGGCAGCCTCCATCACCTCGGCATTCTTCGTCTGATGGTCATAAATCGCTGTCGGCAGCGGAATGAGGACCGCCGGCTTCCCGCACATCGTCAGTTCCGCCACCGTCATGGCGCCGGATCGCGCGACCACAAGGTCGGCCGCCTTGATTGCCGACGGCATGTCATAGATGAACGGTGTGACCGATGCCGCGACCCCCGCTCGACGATAGGCCTCCGCCACACGTTGGTGGTCCGGCTCGCCGGTCTGATGCGTGATCGTCATCCGGGAATGTCTGCTCAGCATCTCAGGAAGCCCTTCGATTACGGCGCTATTGATCGCCCTCGCCCCTTGGCTCCCGCCGAAAATCAATACATGCGGTGCTTCGGTCGTTCGATTCGCCGGGCTCACCTGCCGAGCCGCCTCGACAAACGCGCTCCGAACAGGCGTCCCGACCACGCGAACCTTGGCTCGATCAAACGAACCGGCTGCGGATTCGAATGCCAGAAAGATTCGCTGCGCCAACGGCCCGACCGCCTTGTTCGCCATTCCCGGATTGGCATTGGGCTCAAGAATCACGCGCGCCACTCCGGTAAGCGCGGCTGCCGCGACCATCATGGGACTCGTATAGCCTCCGACTCCGATCACGAGACGCACCGGCCTCCTGCGGAGGATATTGAGACATTGCCAAAAACTGACCGGCATGGCGCACAGCCCCTTCACCATTCCCAACAGACCGATCCCCATGACCGGTCTGGCGCCGATCAAGACCAGTTCGAATCCTTCGTGGGCCAGCACTTTCGATTCCAGACCGCGTGACGTGCCCACGAACAGCACCTTGGCGGCGGGGTCGCGCCGAAGGAACTCCCGCGCCAACGCCACTGCCGGGTAGAGATGGCCGCCGGTTCCTCCTGCCGCAATGACGATCGTCATCAGTGATCCGACTCACCACGTCCGCCTTTAGCTCCGCCTGCATGACGGTCCCTCGATATGCTGAGCAGCATGCCGACACCGACGAAATTCACCACGAGCGACGATCCACCGTAACTCACAAACGGCAACGTCAATCCCTTGGTGGGCAGCAATCCGGTCACGACTGCCGCATTCACCAAGCCCTGCAGTCCGATCAACAGCGTGATGCCCAAGCCGAGAAACTTGCCGAAGGGCGCGCGCGCGCGCGCCGAGATCAGAAATCCGCGCCAGACGAACATCGCGAACAGCAGGATAACCGCAGCCGTACCGGCCAGCCCCAGCTCTTCGCCCACGAGCGCCAATACAAAATCCGTGTGCGCCTCCGGCAAGAAGAACAGCTTCTGTTTTCCTTCGCCGAGTCCCACGCCGAACGGCCCGCCGCTGCCGAAAGCCAGAAAGGACTGCGTAATCTGAAATCCCGCGTCGGAGGCGTCTTTCCACGGGGCGAGGAACGTCATCAGTCGCTGGCGCCGGTAGCTCGACCCGAGCACGAGAACAAGTACCACCGGAATGGCGCAGAGGCCGAGACTCACCAGATGGGAAATCTTGGCCCCGCCGAGAAACAGGAGCCCGACCGTGACCAATCCCATCACCACGACCGTTCCAAGATCCGGTTGAAGCAGGACCAGCCCGCTTAACAGTCCGATCACGATCAGCGCAGGAAGCAACCCCGCGCGAAACATGGGGAGCTTGTCCGCCTTTTTCGTCAGATAGGACGCCAGATAGATCACCGCCACGAGCTTGACCATCTCGGCTGGCTGAATCGAAATCGGCCCAGCCCTGAGCCAGCGTCTCGCGCCCTTCGCCGCCACGCCGATTCCAGGAACCAGCACCATCACCAGCAACAGCACCATGCAGACAAGGATGGGAATCGAAAGCCTTTTCCACAGCGTGTAATCGATCCGCGACGTGACATGCATCAACAGGAATCCGAATCCGAGCCAGGCGATCTGGCGCTTGAGAAAGAATTCGGGATCCTGAAACCGATTCCCCGCCACGATCGCGCTGGCGCTGAAGACCATGACCAGTCCGACCAAGGCCAGAGTGAGCGTCACGAAGAGAATCGTGTGGTCCATGGCCACTCGTTGCTTGCCCGATCGCTGGCCGGCCGTCGGCCATGGCAACGACAAAGTGCCTGCGGATCGCGATGCCATTGTTCAGACTCACTCCTCGTCCGTTGCTCACGCTAGGCTGACAGCGCCAGGACCGCGGCCTTAAACTGCCGTCCACGGTCCTGATAGTCCTTGAACATGTCGAAACTCGCGCATGCCGGCGACAGCAACACCACATCGCCGGTCACTGCTTCTCGAGCGGCGAACTCGACGGCCTCGCGCAACGTTCCCGCCTCGCTCATCGCCGTCGCTCCGGCCCATATCCGTTTCAACAACGGCGCGGCCTCTCCGATCAGAATCGCATGCTTGACCCGCCGGCGGACGGCATCGGTCAGGCGGGAAAAATCTCCCCCCTTGTCACGCCCCCCGGCGATCAGCCAGATTGGATGATCGATGCCCTCGAGCGCCTTCAGCGTCGCGTCAACATTCGTCCCTTTGGAGTCGTTCACGAACCGGACGCCGCGACGTTCGCGGACCAGTTCCAATGCGTGCTCCAAGCCGGGAAAGGTCGTCACGACGCGTCGGATTATCTCGTTCGGACAGCCCCAGAGCGCTGCGTACGTTGCAGCCGCCATCACATTCTCCACGTTGTGACGGCCGAGCATCCGGATCTCGCTTCGTCGGCAGATTTCCTGACGCGAGCCGGTCACCGTCGTCACAATGGCCTCGCCGTCGACAAATGTCCCTCCGTCCAGATCGGGTCCGACCGTGTGCGCGCTGGTGAACCCCAGTCGCTTCGCGCGAACACGATGGCGAAGCGCGGCGACTCTCGCATCGTCCAGATTGAAGAGCGCAAAGTCCGTCGCCGTTTGATTCTCAAAAATCCGTTCTTTCGCCGCGAGGTATTCGTTCAGCGAGTCATATCGATCTTGATGGTCGACCGTCACGTTCAGAACGGCCGCAACCCAGGGATGGAACTGATCGATCGTCTCCAGTTGAAAACTTGAGACTTCTACAACCATGTAATCGAAGGGATCGGGCTCTCCTCGTTTGTTCGCCTGCAACACCGTCCACGCCGCCTCACTCAGGGCCGTTCCGAGATTTCCACCGACGAAAGCGCGTTTGCCCTGCTCCGCCAGCATCTTTCCGATCAGCGTCACCGTTGTGCTTTTTCCGTTCGTTCCGGTCACGGCCAGGACCGGTGCGGTAAGAAATCGCGAGGCCAATTCCAACTCGCTGATGACTTTGACGCCGCGGCGACGGACGCGTTCGAGCGAGTCCATCCGATAGGGGACGCCGGGACTGATGACGACCAGATCTGCCGCATTGAGCGAGGTTTCATAGTCCGCCCCGACGGTAACTCGCACCGCGGCGCGATCAATGGTTTCCAATGCGCTCCGAAGCTCACTTTGCTCCTTCCGATCCGATACTGTGACGCGGGCGCCAGCTTCCTGCAGCAAACGGCAAGCCGCCACGCCGCTTCGAGCCAATCCCATTACCGTGACCTGTGCACCTGCGAGATCCACCGGATCGACTCCGACCACGCTCATCACCGCAACTTCAACGTGCTCAGGCTCAACAGAGCCAGGAGAATCGCGATAATCCATAATCGAACCACCACCTTCGGCTCTTCCCATCCCTTCATTTCGAAATGATGGTGGATGGGCGCCATAAGGAAGATTCGCTTCCCTCTCGACTTGAACGAGGCGACCTGGAAGATGACGGAGACCGCTTCAATGACGAATACCCCGCCGACCATGAGGAGCAGCAGTTCATGTTTACTGATCACCGCCACGGTGCCGAGCGCCGCGCCGAGGGGCAGCGAGCCGACATCGCCCATGAAAACAGTCGCCGGATAGGTGTTGAACCAGAGAAATCCCAGGCTCGACCCCAGAATCGCGGCCGTGAAGACGGCGATCTCACCCGCTCCTTCAATATGGGGAATCAGGAGATAGTCCGACATGATCCGGTGACCGGCCACGTAAGCCACGATCGTGTAGGCCAGGGCGGCAATCATGACCGGTCCGATCGCCAGGCCGTCCAAGCCGTCGGTCAAGTTGACCGCATTGGAACTGCCCACGATGACCAGCACGATGAAGACCACGTAAAACCAGCCGAGGTCCGGCATGACGTTCTTGAAAAAGGGCACGCTCAATTTGGTGGTGTAGCCGGGCATGAAATACAGGGCGACCGCGATGAGCAGCGCGATGCAGACCTGCGCGCTGAATTTCTGTCCGGCCGACAATCCCTTTGATTGCGTCTTGATGAACTTGAGATAGTCGTCGGTGAACCCGATGGCTCCGAAGCCGAGCGTCGCGATCATCACAAGCCAGACGTAGGGCTTCGTGATGTCGGCCCAGAGCATCGTCGAGAGCAGCACGGCGAAAATGATCAATAACCCGCCCATGGTCGGTGTGCCGCTTTTCGCCAAGTGTCGCTTGGGTCCGTCATCCCGGATCTGTTGCCCGAGCTTGATTTCTTGCAATTTCTTGATCAGCCACGGCGCCAGCACGAACGCGATCAAGAAGGCCGTCACCGCCGCATAGATGATGCGGAAGCTCAGGTACCGGAAGACGTTCAGGAACGAGTATTCCGTATGAAACGGATAAAGCCAGATGTAGAGCATGCACCCCTTCCGTTGCGAAACCGGCCTGCGACTCCTATGACGCTGCCTTTGTGACCGCCCTCATGCCTGTCAGTCGCTGCACCACTTGTTCCATCTTCATGCCGCGCGACGCTTTCACCAACACGACGTCGCCTCGGCGGACGCCTGCCCGGATCAGCTCGGCGGCAGCAGCGGCATCGGCGGCCTCGAGGATCGAAGACTCCGCCATGCCCGCCTTCCTGGCTCCCTCCGCGATTTCACGCCCCAAAGATCCGCAGACGATCAAACGCGACACGTCCTGCCCGGCGAGGAATTGCCCCACTTCGCGATGCATCTGTCTGGTTTCCGCGCCGAGTTCCAGCATGTCCCCCAGCACGGCCACTCGTTCTCGGGCGGGAGTCCACTCAGCCAGGAGCCGGATTGCCGCCTTCATCGATGCAGGGTTGGCGTTATAGCAATCGTTGATGACCTGCACGCCGTGATGGGCGACCACTTGCGAGCGCATCGCCGCCGGACGGAATTTCGCCAGCCCTTCTGCGATGGTTGCGCCGGATAGATTCAAGGCAAATCCTGCCGCGGCCGCCGCAAGTGCGTTGGTCACGTTGTGATCCCCATGGACTCTGATGGTCACGGCAATGTGACGGCTCTTTCCCGGCAGCAGCAGATGAAAATCGGTTCCGCGCCGGACGTCGGACATCACCTGCGTCGCCCGCACCTCGGCCTTCTCGGAAAGGCCGAACGACAACACGCGACAACGCGCACGGGAGGCAAGATAGTCAAAGTAGGGATCGTCGGCGTTCAAAATCGCTGTGCCGTCGGACGGCAGCAGGTCCAGGAGTTCTGCCTTCGCCTGAGCCGATCCCTCCATGTTGCCGAAAAACTCCAAATGGTCCGGCCCGATGTTGGTAATGATGCCGATCGTCGGCCGGACGATTTCGCAGAGCCTCGTTGTCTGGCCTCGCGCGTCGACTCCCATTTCAATGACCGCAGCCTGATGCCGCGGGGTGAGCCGGAACAGCGTGTGCGGCACGCCGATCCTGTTGTTATAATTTCCTTCCGTCTTCAGGGTCCGCCACCGTTGTCCCAGCACCGCTGCCACCATCTCTTTTGTCGTCGTCTTGCCGTTGCTGCCGGTCACCGCGATCACGGGAATCTCAAACCGGCTTCGATGATGTGTCGCCAACTGCTGGTACGCAAAGAGGGTATCCCGAACACCGAAGAGGAACGGAATGGCCTGGCCGCCCCTCAGCTTGCTTTGCGGGAGACGATACTGATCGTGGACGATGGCGCCGATCGCCCCTTGCGCAAGCACCGCCGGCACAAACTCGTGGCCGTCGAAACGGTCGCCCCGTAACGCCACAAAGAGATCGCCGCGCTTGGTCAATCGTGAATCGGTGCTGATGTTCCTGATCCGGCGCTTCGCCGTCGGCGAAGTTTCGCCCGCCAGCACCTTGACGCTGATGACTTCCCGCAATTCTTCAATCGTAAACAGCGCCATCGACGTTTCGCCGTGCCCCCATCTCCCCTGCTGCAGATTCACGCGCAATTCCTCAACTGCTGAATGGCTTCGCGCGCGACCTCGCGATCATCGAAATGAAACTTCTTCGTCCCGACGATCTGATAGTCCTCGTGCCCCTTGCCCGCAATGAGCACGATGTCGCCCGACTGCGCCAGACGCACCGCCGTTCCGATCGCCTCCCGACGGTCCGGCACAAGATGATATTCCACCTGACTTCGGCGTTGGAGAACGTCACGGACGCCGATCTCGACCTCCCGAAGAATCGCCATGGGATCTTCGGTCCGGGGATTGTCGGAGGTCAGAATCACCACATCGCTGTACTCCACCGCAGCGCGTCCCATTTTCGGGCGCTTCCCACGGTCCCGGTCGCCGCCGCAGCCGAACACGGTGATGATTCGATGCGTTTTCAGTTCCTGTGCGGCCGCCAGCAATCGCCGGAGCGCATCTTCCGTGTGGGCGTAATCCACCACGACTGTAAAGTCCTGTCCGGCGGATACCCGTTCGAACCGACCCGGCACATTGGTTACCTGTGCGACCGCGTCGCGGACCTGGTTGCACGTTGCGCCTGCGTGAAGTGCAACGCCGATTGCCCCCAACAGGTTGTAGACGTTGTGCTCGCCGACGAGTCGACTCTCGACCGAAAAAGTACCGGAAGGCGTCGCGGCGGCGAAGGTCGTCCCGTTCATGGAGAGTTTCACACGTTCGGCCTTAAGGTCCGTTTTGCCGGTCAGGGCGTACCCCCACACCGGCACCCGGCAGGCCGCACGAACTTGCGGGCCGCGCGGATCATCCATGTTGACGATCGCCCTCTGGCCTGCCTTCTCTCCCCGGCCCAGCTCCGTGAAGAGCCGCAGCTTGGCCTGAAAGTACTCCTCCATCGTCCGATGGAAATCGAGATGGTCCTGCGTCAGATTGGTAAAGACGGCGGCGTCATACTCGCAGCCGGCCGTTCGATCCAACGCCAGCGCATGAGACGACACTTCCATGACCACCGCATTCAGTTTCGCCTCGGTCATTTTGGCCAGGAGGCGTTGCAGCTCGAGGGCGCCGGGGGTCGTATGCGACGCCGGGATCGTTTCTTGTCCGATTTGATAGGCCACGGTCCCGATCAAGCCGACACGGCGGCCGATACCCTCCAACAGAGCTTTACACAGATAGGTCGTCGTCGTTTTGCCATTAGTCCCTGTGACGCCGACCATCGTCAGTCGCGCGGAGGGGTCCCCATAGAAGCGGCTCCCCATATATCCGAGAGCTTTCCTGGAGTCGCTCACGCGCACATAAGGCAGCGTGCCCGCCTCAACAGGAGCTTGGGTGACCACCCCAACGGCTCCGGCCTGCAGGGCCTGCGCGATGAACGCGTGTCCGTCGACACGCTCCCCCCTCACCGCCATGAACAGACTGCCGGCCGCGACAGCCCGCGAATCATCCGTGACTGCCACGACCGGCTGGTTCAAGTTGCCTCGCTGCTCGACGATCTCCACTCGTCCTTGCAGAGCTGATACCAGTTGTCCAACGGTCATTCAGTCGGGTCCTATTCCCTCACGTTTCTGTCCGTTGCCAGCGCGATTTTGATCTGGTCGTCCCGCGAGACTCCCAAGTAGTTCAAGACTTGCTCCCCGACCCGCCGGAACACGGGGGCAGAGACCACGCCCCCCCACGCTTCCCCTTGCGGTTCGTCGATGACCACGATGACAGCCAGGCGCGGAGATTCAGCGGGCACATACCCGATAAACGACCCGATGAACTGCGTGTTCGAATAGGTACCGGTTCTCGGGTCGATCTTTTGCGCCGTTCCGGTTTTTCCTGCGACCCGGAACCCAGGAATGGCGGCTTTCGCTCCCGTGCCGTCGGTCACCACGCCTTCTAAGATTGTCGTGAGGGTTCGTGCGGTCTCGGGCGACACGACGCGGCGCTTGACCTGCGGCATCACCTCTTTCACGAGCATGCCTTTCTCGTCTCTGATCTCGGACACGACGTACGGCTTCATCATGACACCGTTGTTCGCGATGGCAGCAATGGCAGAAACCATCTGCAACGCGGTGACGCCGATTTCCTGGCCCATCGAGATAGAGGCCAGCGACCGACGCCCCCAGTCCTTTGGCGGCTTGAGCAGCCCGCTGACTTCGCCAGGCAAATCGATGTCCGTTCGCTGACCGAATCCGAATGATTGGAGATAGCGGTACAGCCGCTGCTCTCCCAGCGCCATTCCGGTTTTCGCCGCGCCGATGTTGCTGGACTTTTGGATCATTTGCGCAAAGGTCATCCAGCCCATTTTCTCGTGATCATGAATCGTGGTGCTGGCGACGACCATCCGGCCGTTCTCGCCGAACAGCATCGTACCCGGCATCATGACTTTCTCTTCGAGCGCGGCCGCCGCCACCATCACTTTCATCGTCGATCCTGGTTCATAGGTGTCCGTCAAGGCGCGATTCCGCCACCGATCTGGCGTGAGCGATGCGACGGCATTAGGATCAAACCGCGGACTGACGGCCATGCCGAGAATGGCGCCGGTCTGCGGATCCATCACGATGATCGTTCCGCCCTTGGCGCGAGCGTGGTTGACCGCCTCCTCCAATTCCTTCTCGGCGACATACTGGATTACTTCGTCGATGGTCAGGGTCAGGGCATGCCCGGGAGCCGGCGCCTTTTCGGAGAGTCCCTTCGGGAAAACCGTACGCCCCAAGGCGTCGCGCTGGAGAATGGTGACGCGTTTCTCACCGTGGAGCTGGGATTCGTAGCGGCGCTCCAGGCCTTCGAGACCCTGGCCGTCCATACCGGCGAATCCAAGCACGTGCGCGAGCAGCGGCCCCTTGGGGTAGAAGCGACGGCCCTCCATCACTACTCCGATCCCGTCGAGGGATAACCGCTCGAGCCGTTGTCCCTGTTCAGGCTCCACCTTGCGCGCCAGCCACACGAAACTCTTGTCCTGGCGGAGCTTTTTCTCCAGCTCGTCGCGACGCACGTGAAGAACCGGAGAAAGATGGCGGGCGGTCGCGGCCGGGCTTTCGAGCGCGGTCGGGACGCCGAAAACCGACGGCACCTCCATGTTCATCGCCAACACCTTGCCGTGCCGGTCCGTCACTGCGCCTCTCGCCCCTTCGAACGTGACGCTCTTTTGGTGCTGCCGATCCGCTCTCGCAGTGAGTTCCGCCGCCTGCAGCACTTGCAGAGTGACCAGACGGAAGAGAATGCCTCCAAACCCGCAGAGAAGCAGGAGCAGCATGAAATAGCGCCGGCTGCGAGAAGGACTCATGGTCACTCGCCTGCCCTCGTTTTTTGGATGTTTCGAGCCACTCGAATCTGCTCCGCTACGGGAGATGCCGACGCAGGCGCTTGCGGCAGTTGACGCACCATGAAGACCTGACCCTGCTGCGGCGGAATCAACCCCAGCTTCTCAGTGGCCACTTTTGCAATTCGCTCAGGAGCCGTGAGCCCGGAAAACCTTACTTGAAGCTGGTCCCGTTCGCGCTCCAACAGAATCTTTTGGGCCTTCAAGCGCTCAATTTGATAGCCCAGTCGAACGACATCAACACGTTCCCACACGAAAACAAAAATCAGACAGAGCGCGCCGAGGATCATCATCGTCTTCATCTGTGGTCTCCCCCTTGCGTACGTTCTGCAACGCGGAGTTTGGCGCTCCGGGATCGGGGATTCCGACCCGTCTCTTCATCGGTCGGAAGTTGCGGTTTCTTCGTCAAGATTGTCAGTTGCCTACCGGACAGAGAACGAAAGGTCTGCTTCACAATGCGATCTTCCAGTGAATGGAACGAGATCACGCAGAGACGGCCGCCGGGATCCAGGATATCGACGGCAGCGCGCAGGGCAGGCTCCAGATGTTCAAGTTCTTGATTCACCGCGATGCGAAGCGCCTGGAAGGTGCGGGTTGCGCAGTGGATGCGACCGCGTCGATAGGATCCAGGAACGGCGCGTTCGATAATCGAGACCAGTTCTCTGGTCGTCTCAAGCGGCCGGTTGGCGCGCGCGCGGACGATGGCGCGGGCGATGCGCCGAGAAAACCGTTCTTCGCCGAATTCAAAAATCATGTTGGCGAGATCCGATTCATCGGCAGAGTTCACAATCTCGGCTGCCGTTCTTCCGGTCGATTGATCCATCCGCATATCGAGAGGACCGTCCGTCTGAAAACTAAGTCCCCGCGCCGGTTCATCGAGCTGTCGAGACGACACTCCGAGATCGAACAACACTCCGTTCACTTTCGTGATTCCCCGATCCGCAAGATGACGCTTCAAGTCCACGAAATGCCCCTTGATCAAAATAAGTCGAGTGCCGAACCGGTCCAGCAGAGGTTTGCTCGCTCGAATCGCCCCTGCGTCTCGATCAATTCCAATGACAATTCCATGTGGAGCGCTGGATCCAAGAATCTTTTCAGCATGTCCACAATATCCCACCGTACAATCCAGAATGACGCAATCGGGTGCAGGCCTTAGCCAGAACACCACTTCTTCCGGCATAACCGGCGTATGCCATCGAGGCAAAGAATAATCCTCGCTTCCATGTTCACCCACTTTCTCCCACCCAGCGGCGGAGTATACTCCTCGGAAAAGTCTTGTCAACAAGAAATTCATGGACTTATGAATTTTCTTGCAGCTGTGCTCCTGTTTCATTTCTGACCCTTCCGGCCACCCTAATTCGGGTAGCGCCGAACTATGCCACCTGGACTTTCCTGTGACCCAAGGAGCCGTTTCTAAGAAATTAGGCAGGGTTCAGACAGGTTCTCTGGAATGTGTCTTCGGAATGCACTCAACGGCTGTGCCTGCCTACTGAGCAAGACGATAGGCAGAAAGCTTCAATTCGTTGACATATCCCGGATTGAAGGCGAGACTGTTTTCATGATCATAGATAAAAATCTGAACCAGCCGACCTGCCCCGCCGCATCGAAGCTGCCATTGGCCTTCTTTATCTTGACCGCTCTCTTGCTGCCGGTCGGCAGCGCGCTCGCGGCGCCGCCTATGGAATATTGCGAAGGGCGGTCCTCCGACCAACAGTTGCAGGCTTCGAAAGGGAAACCATCGACCGGCGGTCCTTGCGTACCGCTTGTCGAGAAAAGAGACAAGAGTGCACAGGACGAGGCGGTCAACCGAGCGCCGGCGCGCCAATTGAAGATTGATAACCTGGAAGCCGAAGTCGCTTCATTTCTCCAACGCTACAACCGGTTTCTCAGTTGCTGCCGGACTGATCTCGCCGAGTTGCAGGCAGTGGAAACCATGGGAGACGAAGTCAACGAGTTGCTCACGCTTGCGCAATCGGGACTTTTCAGTGAGCAGATAAAAGTCCGGGGGTGGACGATCGCCGAACTGCTCCCTCCGGTCGCACAGGCCCGCGCCGACCTCAAGAAGCTCCATGCACAGCTCGATGAGATTGCGAGGACTCGAGGCAGTCTCGACTACACGGACTCCGAAGTTGCCGCGAGGGATTCCCGCAAGATTCACGAGCTGGAGGATTCAATCCATCGAGACTTCCAGCCTCGACCGGCCCCGGCTGCGCCCAAGACCGGCATTGGTATCGGAGCGAGTCCGTCCGTCGGAACCGGTATCGGCAAGACTCCGAGAACGGGAACGGACATAGGGGGTGGAGGCACAACGGGCGCGGATTTCGGAGTCACGCCGAAAACCGGCGTCGACATCGGAGCGACAGGTCCGGTGGGGTTTGAAATCGGAACGACAGGAAGAGCTGGCGCCGCCGTTGGTGAGTCCACGTTCAACTCCGATCAATCCGCCGTCGGGTCCAGCCTTCGCCCCTCTTCGGTCGGATCAAGCCTGCCCGATTCAACGATCGGATCAAGCCTGGGTGGATCTACCATTGGGTCCGGGCTTGGAGACAGTACAGTGGGCTCAACACTCGGCGGATCATCGGTTGGTTCAAGTCTTCAGAATCGCAGCACCACCCCCCACTGATTTTTTCTCATCCCAGAACCCGCATTATCCCTGCTGAGTCGGCGCCACGGCCGGCATGACCTCCCAGCTCTCTCCGGAATCTTTGCTGCGGTACAAGCCGCTTCCGTTGGTCCCCGCGTAGAACAGCTGCGGGTCGGTCGCGCTCTGGACGATCGAACGTACGTTCGTGCTGGCAAAGCCGCTATTCATCGTTTTCCAGGTTGCTCCGCCGTCTTCACTGCGATGGACGCCGTCGCGACCAGCAAGATAGATCACGCCCTTTCTCGTTCGATCGAGGACCATTGCGATGATCATCTGATCGGCGAGAGACTCTCCGATACGCACCCACGATTTCGCGCCATCGGTTGTCTTGTAGAGCCCGGCCAGCGTCGCCGCATAGACCGTGTCCGGTGCGAACGGATCCACGATGATCGAGGTAACATTGAGCGCCCGGGAGGTCTTCACGATATCGGGCGCCACCAGCCCGTTGTTGGCCTTTTCCCAGTGACTTGCCTCATTCACGGTTTTATAAACTCCGCCGCTCGTCCCGGCATAGAGAACCGCCGGTCTGGTCGGATCCATCCCGAGAGTCACGACCATCAACACTTCCTTCATTCCATCCATCTTCTTGTTCCAATTCTCGCCGCCGTTCTTCGTTTCAAATACGCCCATTGTCGTAGCAAGAAAGATGTGATTGCTGTCCGTCGGATCGAAAACGAACTGATTGACGACGGAGGAGATCGTCGCGTCGTCCAAGCCGGAACGCATCGACGCCCACCGCTGTCCGCCGTCATGACTCTTGAACACCGCATCTCCCTTCGTGCCCGCGTAGACCGTCGCGGGATATACAGGATCAACGGCCATCGAAATCACCCGTGAATGACTCATGCCTCTGGAGAGATTCGCCCAAGACTGTCCGCCGTCGCGCGTCTTATAAATGTAGTCGTTCGTCGCGACATAGATGATGTCCGGATTCTTCGGATGGAGCTGGATGACGACGATGGGGTCGCTGCGATTGCAGCCGGCGAGAGAAGCGGCAAGAAACAGCAGGGCGAAAAGAACGTTCATGCGACAAAGCCGGCAGATTACCCATTTACCGGTAATTCGTAAACTGCAGATCGACTCCGAAATCTTTTCCTTTCAGAAACGCGATCGCCCCCTGCAGCTCATCCTTGCTCTTGCTCAGAATGCGCACCTGCTCACCCTGAATCTGCGCTTGAACCTTGAGCTTCGAATCTTTGATCGACTTCGTGATTTCTTTAGCCTTTTCTGACGCGAGCCCGCTCTGAATCTTCGCCACCTGCCGCACCGTTCCGCTCAAAGCCGGTTCGACGTTCCCGTACGTGAAGGCTTTCAGCGACACGCCGCGCTTGACACACTTCGTCTTGATGATCTCCTGCACCGCGTTTAGTTTGTAGTCGTCATCCGACACCACCACGAGTTCCTTTTCTTTCTCCTTCAGCGTGATCTCCGTCTTCGTATCCTTGAAATCGAAACGCTGCTTGATCTCTTTCGTCGCCTGATCGAGCGCGTTCTTCAGTTCCTGCATATTGACTTCCGATACCACATCGAACGAAAACTGATCAGCCATGACGTCCTCCTAACAGCAGCCGCCGCCAGGCGGTATCCGAAAACCTCGTTCTTCGTCATTGTGAACCGCCGTCTGCACCCGGCCCGTCGCCCCCCCGCCGGCCATGACGATGACTTCGCTGCTCGTAAAAGGCTTCTTCAACACCACGTAGCCATACCACTGCTTCATGCTGTCGCTCAAGACGATCAGACCCAGGATCGCTACCGCCACAACAAGCCCTGCATCGAGATACAACGGGAATGACTCGCTCCCCGATAGCGTGGCTGCCTTCGCCAGGAACATTCCGAGCATCTCGTAGGAGCCGGTCAATGTAATAGCGCCCACAAAAAGCATCGGCGCCGCTGTCACCCAGAGATACGGCGACTTCCACATCTTGATCAAGACCGTTGTCCCGACGCAAAGGGCCAGTGTCCCCAACAACTGGTTTGCCGCGCCGAACATCGGCCAGATCGTCGAAATGCTACCTGTTCCGATCAAATAGGCCCAGGCCCCTACTACAAAGCCGCTGCTCAGGAACACACCCGGCAACCAATTGATCCGGCGAAACGGTGCATACACCCGGCCCGCCATTTCCTGAATGAGGTAGCGCGCCACGCGCGTTCCCGTATCGATCGTCGTCAGGATGAACAGGGCCTCGAACACCAGGGCGAATTGATACCAGTAAGCCATCAGCCCTGCCATTCCCGGCAGCGCCGCAAAGATCGAGGCCATGCCGACTGCCAGCGACACAGCCCCGCCTGGACGTCCCGCCACATCCACCTCCACTACCTGAGACAGCTCCTGGATCCGTGAGACGGGAAACCCCAACGCCGCGAGCGTGTCCGCCGGGAGATTCGTATTGATCGCCAGATAATCGCCTGGAATCAGCACCGAAGCCGCAATCAACGCCATGACGCCAACGAAACTCTCCAGCAACATCGCCGCATACCCCACCACCGCCTGTGATTCCTGTTCGATCATCTTCGACGTCGTACCGGACGACACCAACGCATGGAACCCCGACACCGCTCCGCAGGCAATCGTGATGAAAAGAAAAGGAAAGAGCGTGCCCGGGATAATCGGTCCGCCTCCGCCGGCGAACGCCGTCACTCGCGGCATCTCGATCGTTGGAGCCATGAGGATCACGCCGAAACCGAGCAGAAACACCACGCCGAGCTTCATAAACGTGGAGAGGTATCCCCGTGGCACCAGCAACATCCAGCCAGGAAGAACCGAGGCGAGAAAGCCATACCCTGCCAGCAGCCAGACCAGCGCCGGTCTTTCGAACTCGAACCACGTGGCATAAGGCGACTGCGCGACCACGCGACCGAAGAGCACCGCCGCGATCAACAGCACCAGGCCGAGCGCAGACACTTCCGCCACCGCGCCGGGACGAAATTTCTGGAGATAGAAGCCCATGGTAAAGCCGATCGGGATCGTCATCGCAATCGTGAACGTCCCCCAGGCGTTGTGGTAGAGCGCATTGACCACCGCAAAGCCGAGCCCTGCCAGCGCAACCACCACAATAAAGAGCACCGCGACCGCCGTCGCCGTCCCGGTAATCGAGCCCAATTCATCGCGCGCAATCTCAGGCAGCGAACGGCCATTGCGTCGCATCGAAGCGACGAGGATGATGAAATCCTGCACCGCTCCGGCCAGTACTGCGCCGATCACCAGCCAGAGAAAGCCGGGCAAGAAACCGAACTGCGCTGCAAGCACAGGCCCGAGCAGGGGCCCTGCTCCGGCGATCGCCGCAAAGTGATGGCCGAAGAGGACGTATTTATTGGTGGGATGAAAGTTCACGCCGTCATTCAAGCGAATCGCCGGCGTCACGCGCTGGTTGTTGAGCTCGATCACCTGCTTGGCCAACCAGCGACCATAGACGCGATAGGCCAGGACGTAGACGCAGCCCGCCGCCACGACGAGCCAGAGCCCGTTCACTTTTTCCTGAGGAGAGACGAGGCCGGTTACATGGGCGAGCGCGACCGCACCCAGGGCGGAGAGTAGTACCCAGAGCAGGGCGGAGGCCAATTTCATGCGCGGCATCCTAGCACAAAAGAAAAGAAGCGGGTGCGACGGGCTGCCGTGCATGGGGAGATTCGAATCATGGATGAGGATACCGTGGCTTGCTTACGTCTTCTGCTGCTGGGCGGTGGGCAAGACATTCCACGGCAAGAACGAACGGGTCTGGGTAATCTCGTCGACGGTGAATTCGCGCAGCGCCAAGTACGCTACGACAATGCCTACGGCGATGGAGGCCAACTTGACCAACAGCATGATACCGGTCGTGGGCCACATCATCGCCAGCGTGTAGGCCAGCGCGCTGATCACCGCGCTCCGCCACAGCGTTCCGATCGGAGGAACGATCGACCAGAGACGGTGGACGACGCCGATAGCAGCCACGGCGCCGACGGCTTGACACAGCACCGTCGCTGCGGCTGCGCCGGAGGCGCCGAACGGAGGAATCAACAAGTAGTTCCCGATCGCGGCAAGGAGCACCAAGGGCAGGCTCAAATACAGGGCGAACCGCGGGACTCCGGACACTGTGGCGACGACGGCCGCAACCGACACCATGACAAACGCGATGGCTCCTACGATCAAGATCGCGAGAATCGGTGCCGCAAGCTCGAAGGATTGGCCGAACACCAAGGTAACAATCTCGGGAGCAGCCCCGGCTACGAGCGCTCCGAACGGAAACAACCCCACAGTGATTCTCAGGGCACCCTGCCCGATGCCTCTTGCTTGTCCCGTTTTTCCCTCGGCGAGTAGGCGGCTTACGGTCGAGAGCAGTAGCGGAGAAAATGATGTCCCGAACAGCGCCGGGAGAATCGCCAGGTTCTGCGCGGCGCCGTAGATTCCTACCTCTTCAATCGTCCCGCCGAGAGTTTTCAGCATGACCAACCCCAGGCTGGAAAACATCTGGAGCCCCAAGGATGAAAGGGCCAGCACGATGCCGAGGTCGAAGAACGGCCGCGTCGGAACAGCAATGTGACCGAGCAAGGGAGGCTTGATGTATCGACGGGTGATGGCGAGCTCGACAGTGGCGGCCCCGAGAGATCCAAGGATAGCGCCCGGAACGGACAGGCCCATTTCGACAAGCAGAAGTATCAAGAACAGCCTGGCCAGCCACCGACCGGCATTGCTCATGGCTTTTTTTCGAAAGCTGCCCATTCCGATTAGAATGTTTTGATGCCCCTGCGAAAGGCTGCTGATCGGCACATGGAGGGCGTACAGGGCAAGATACGGAGCGAGCAGTGGTTCGTCGAACAGCCAAGCCAGAGGGAACGACAGCAGTCCGAGAAGCAGGCCTCCGCCGACCCCGGCTAGCGCGTGCATCCGGATGACGGTCATGCCGACGGGACGCCAGTCAGGCGCCTCGCCGATGAACCGGATCGTGGCGCGGGAGAAGAACGAATTGATGGTGAATTCGATCCATCCGAACAGGGTCGTGGCCAACACCAGCAGCCCATAGCCATCGACCCCGAGGCGTCGCGTCAGAAAGGCCGCCGTTACGATTCCTGTAAGAGGTAACAGCAGCCCCGCCAGAAACGCTCGCGCCGTTCCATCCAACAGATGACGGCCGGATTGTGATGAGAATAAACTCACTGGACAAATCCCGGCAGGTGTTGCACATACTCCGCCAGAGATTCTCCTATTCGATGGTGGACCGCGGCCGAGGGATGCGGATCGAACCGGCTGGCCACGTACTGCTCCTTCGTAAACTCGTTTTTCAGATTCGACAGATCGATATAGGCTATGCGGTCCCGTTCCAACTGGTCCGGCAAGCGACCCCACGCGCCGTGCATCCTGGGCAGCAGTACGATCACACACGGAACGTTCTGTTCTTCCGCCATCTGCTTGAACTCCCTGACATAGTCGTAGGTGTCGGGAATTTCTCCACGTGAAAATATCCGGTTCATATCAGGGGCAGGGTACAGCCAGCGCACGCCAATCTCTCTGAGCACATACGCTAGGTGAATCTGGCGAAATGCGCGCCTGATTGCCGCCCCGGGTGGACTGAAACTGGAGAGCCTCTGATCGACTAAGTAGCCCTCGGCATCGATCATGGGCGTCCTAGCCAAATTGAAATCCGAGGGGATGACGGCCATCACGACCAAGTCCGGCTGGAGATCCAACATGCGATAGCGAAGCGTGGCCGCCATCTGCTTGACGCTATAGGCCGATGCGCCGAAGTTGAAGACCCTGACGGTCAGGGCCTGCTGATGCCGGTTGAGCCTGTCTTCCAACACTTGAGCATAGGTATCCTCTGTTCGCGTGACTCCCTCGCCAAAGGTGTAGGAATCTCCGGTTAGGGCGATGCGATATTGGTTCAACGGCTTGGCTCCGTACGATGCCCCTGCGCGCTTCGTTCTGAGTCCTAAACTATCGGTGTTGATCACGGCGAGCCCGCGCGCCCGTGCTTCAGTGAGGTTGGGCTTGTGGATATACGGAATATCTTCGGTGCGGTCGAACGAAGTGTAAATAGGATCGTAGATGTGGGGCTCGGAAAACCCCCAGATCCTGACGGACATTTCGAGCGCGACCAGCGTGATGAGCAGAATGTACCCGACCGTCAGTAGCTTGCGAAGGAGCGTGCGGATCATGAACGACCGTCCGCTCCTGCGGTCACGTAAGAGGACCCGGTCGGGAACTTCTTTCCTTTGGCACGCTCCCAGAAATACCCGGCGGCGTTGACGACTTGGGAGGCGATCAGCAAGGGTGCGATGCGCATCGCCTTTCCGAATGGAATGATCTTGAATGGATAGATCAGCATATTGACATAGAACGGGAACGGTTCAATTCTCATCGGTTGCCGTCGCTGTCGAGATCGAAGGAAATGATAGTGGAACGCACCGCAGCCGTAGTGAAAATGCTGGCGGAAGAACGTCGTCACGGTCAGATGGTGTGCGTGGAGCACCCTTGCCTCCGGTGCATAGATCATCTGATGACCCCGCTGCTGCCAGCGATCGCAGAGTTCACGATCTTCACCGGCGGATCGAGGGAACGACACGTCAAATCCTCCGATATCGCGAAACCATTTCGTCGGGAACGCCAGGTTGCAGGACGGAAAGAACTGTGCTCTTCCGGGAACGCTGCCATAGTACGTGATCAGATATGAAATGAGGAGTTGGCTTGCCGTCGCGTAGCGATTATGCGCGAGCGCGTTGAACGTGCCACCACCGACGGCGCAATTCGGCCATGAAACGAATCGCGCAGCCAAAGTTTCCAGCCAATCCGGCGCGGGCACGCAGTCGTCGTCGGTGAAGACGAGAAATTCACCCCCGGCTCCCGACGCACCCCTGTTCCGGGCCGCCGCCGGGCCGGCGTTTTCCTGGCGCAGGAGCTTGAGCCTGAGCCGGCTGTGAAACCGATTGATCACGTCATCCAACGGTTCGACTCCTCCGTCGTCCACCACGATGACTTCATACCGGTCATGCGGATAGTCGAGGCGACTGCAGGCCTCCAGGCAGGTTGCGAGCTGTTTCGGACGGTTGTACGTCGGAATCACGATAGATAAGAAGGGACGCTTCTGCATCATGACGCCTCAGTCGGTATGGCCTTCGCACCGGCGTTCGTGGGCGGTTGAAGGGCCAACGAGTTCAGGAATCGTCCCGTCAACTTCTCGGAATCTGGTTGACCTATGAGCAACCGGAATGCTGAGACGAACTCTAACGGGGATACTTCTCCGAGGTCGCCGCTCCGAATCGACGGACCGGCGGCAGCCACAAAACCACCGAATCTGTGATAGCTGCTCCTGTTGTAGTACGGCCTGCCCTGGACAAGTTCACCCTTCGCATGCCTCACTCGATCCATGAAGTACGGGGTGCTTTTCCACTCAACAGCTAGATCGGGGAGAATCGAAGGGGGACCTCCCAGGTATGCCTCAGCTGTTCTAATGATTCTTTCAACGGCCGGCATGCCGCTGCGGACGTCCACCAGCTGCTTGAGATCCCCTTCAATCTGGTCCAGCAGGCACTCGTACTCGGGCCCCGGTTCGATCACGCCCTGCGGCTCGCGCCCACGAAGATTCACACGCACGAAACTGGTATTGAGGGCGGGGATTGAGAATGCCTTGGTCTTCGCCCAATTCGTTTCGCCGCGGAATCGGTCGGCCTCCAGATAACCTTGCATCCGTCTTGGAAGCAACCGGCTCATCTTCGCGCGAAAATCCGGCCGAATCGCTCGACGCAGCAACCCGAGCGCGTTCGGCCCGGCATCCATCCCCGCTGAGGGAACCTGATATCCCAATTGCCTGCAAAAGGCCTCGATGAGGCCTGTCGTAGGATAGAGGTCCTTCATCCCGAACAGCGAAATAACAAAGACGGTGGATTCATCAGGCAGCTGCTTCAACAGAAGACCCAATTCACGATCGATAGCTTGATAGACCTCCCGTATGGCCGTACTCAGACCACATCCTTCGGCCACCGCCTCGTCCCGACGTGTTCCCCCCGGTCGATAGTCCCAGAATCGATGGGCTGCCGTGTGGGCCTCGACGAACGAGATGACCGCCAAGTCGCAGCGACCCTGCCCCACGGCGCGGCGGCATAACGAGCCCTTTTTTGCTATACGGGTGAGCATGAGACGGTACGCTGCCGCGTCCTCTCTCAACGAGCTATCGGGCTTGAATACATCGACGTGGATCGGCGGACCGACGTGGCGTTGAACGGCCTGGAGCAGACCGCCGGGCTCGGCAGACGGAGGAGCGATCGTGTGATTGTACTGCTGTTGGACAGCCCAGTTCGATAGTTGGACACCTGACAGTCCGGGAATCGGCTCGGTCTCGAGCGCATCAATAATCACGACTCGCTTCGAACCACCGCGAAGCTGAGACCAGAACGGTAAGACCCCGGCGTCACGCGCGGCCATGGCTCGGAGATCATATGTGCCGGGCATCAGCTGGCGGTTATAGTAATACCCGTGCTCGCTCCGTGAGACGCCGCTGAAGAGCGACAGCCAGGCACCGTGCGTCGACATCAACTCCGGCCCGCCGATTTCCCCCCAACAGCCGCGCTGCAGGAGCGACGCAATAGCCGGTAGATATCCTTCATGGGCCCACCGCTTGATGAGTCCGGCATCACATCCATCGATGCCGAATATGACCAACGGCGGCATATTCACGTCCTTAATCATGGAATCGCCTTCCCGGCCCTCTCGAGATACCCATGGTTCTTGAACCATGCAGCGGTGCGATGCACTGCTTCCTTCGTGCCCACCGTCGGCCGATACCCGAGCACCCGGCTGCTTTGGGACAGGTCAAAGGCTCTGTCGCCAAGATAGAGGTCGATCCGGTCCGCACGCGGAAGCCGGTAACCGGTGCAGGCAAACAGGCGCCGACTCGCCGTCTCGTACAGGCGAAACGGCCCTGCCGGGAGGTTGGCCGGCAGTCTCGGCGCGCCGACTTCGTCTGCGATGGTCTGGACGAGACCTCTCAAACAGACCGGTTGTTCCCCGGCAAGAATATACGTTTGTCCTTCAATCCCCTTCACTGAGGCGCAGAGGATCAGTCCTTCAACGATATCCTTGATATCCGCGACGTGGTGATAATTCTGTCCGTCTCCGATCAGGCGAAATTGCCCTTTCGCGACAGTTCGAAACAGATTCAGCCAACTCATGGCTCCCGGGCCGAGCACGGCGGAGGTCCGCGCCAGCACGACGGACAGTCTGTCGTGCTGGTGGCGGGTCAGGAGAATCCGCTCGGCCATGAACTTGGATCGGCCGTATGGTGAGTCCGGAATGGGCTTCGTCATTTCATTGATGGCGCGATTTCTAATGTCGCGACCATAGAGCGCTCCGCTGCTGCAGAAAACGAGTCGCTCGACACCCGCAACCACCGCGGCCTGCGCGACGTTCGCGGTTCCTTGAACATTGACTTCTTCGAGATCCTTCCTAGATGGTCCGGAAGATTCGGTTCTTGCCGCAAGGTGAAAAATCCATTGGCAATTCGAGGCGGCCCGTTGCAGGCTTTGGTTGTCGAGCACGTCCCCACGAACGATTTCGACGCCCGGACGGTCAAGCGAAGCCGTTTCCTCACTCGGAAGGGCCAGCGCGCGAACGTGGACATTTTCAGAAGTCAGCCGTTCGATGAGGTGACGGCCGATGAATCCTGTGGCTCCCGTGACCAATACGTTCATGCATCTTCTCCCTGCATCCGTCGAAACAATTTATCTCGAGCGCCGGGGATCTTCACCACAATCAGGAGCGGTCACAAGACGCCGGGGCAATTTTCACCGGCCGCCCGAGTTCCATTGACTCCTTGGCGGCCATAACCACCTGCAGGGCTCGCCGGCCCTCAACCAACGTGCAGTCCGGTCTCGCATTGTCGCGGATGGCATCCGCACAGTGCTGCCACCCCACGCGATAGGAATCGATGAAATCCCCGCCCCGGCGCATCCGTAAGAGTCCATGAGGCAGTTCCTTCAAGCTCTGCACCGCCTGTCTTGCGCGGAACTTCATATCCCCTGGATGCGCCGACGGCGGATAATATTCAAAGCCATCGAAGCGATAGCAGGAGATTTTCAGACAACCGGCCTGCCCATAGATCTCGACCTCGTCATTTCGGCTTTCACCTTCCGAGAACGCCGACGAGACCGTTACGCCGTCGGACATTCGCGCGGCCACATTCACGGTCGATCTATCGGCGCTGCTCGAGGCGAAGACCTCCTCTACATCCCGTTGGAGCAACATATGCAACACATCGAAGTGGTGCACACCGAACTGGTAGAGAACGCCTTTTACCGCACGCCGATCGCCTTCTTCGTGAAACGTCCGGCGCTCTGGATTCCTTCCGGTCAAAACGGTGCGGATCAGTTGGAGCTTCCCCAATTGTTCCTGCTGAATCACGCCTCGCGCGCGATACATAAGCCGATGCCAGCGACGCGGCAGCCCCACCACCATGACCTGCCTGTTGGCCTGCGCGGCCTGCTCGATGAGTCGGTCCCAGACCTTCAGGTCGAAGACCAGGGGCTTGTCGATAAAGAGGTGTTTTCCCGCGGCAAGAACTGCCTGCGCCACTTCCACCTGGCGATCAGCCGGCAGCCAGACTCCAACCGCTTCTATCGTGGGATCGTCAAGCAGGGCACGAAAGTCGGCATGCCGCTGCGGAACCCGAAAGAGTTCTCCCACCCGTTTCAATCTGACGGGATCTCCGTCGGCCAAGGCGACGACATTGGCGGTTCTCACTCCGCGAAGAGCAGGCAGGTGCAAGGTCTCTGTAACCCACCCGCATCCGACAATGCCCAGTTTGACTGAAGCGCTACCCTTGCTCATGATTGGCTCCTCTGCCTCCCCGCAGGGATTTCAGCCGAGTCGGGGAAGATGACCTTGTGCTCGAAACCACTCGGCCATGCGATGAATCGTATCCTTCGTCTTGACCTTTGGGTTGTATTCAAGCTGCTGCTTCGCTCGCGAGATGTCAAACGTCCTGTCTCCGAGGAACATGGCGAGGCGGTCAGCTCGCGGCAGTTTGTGTCCCGTCAATGCAACGACAAGCCTGTCGAGACTCCGATACACATATAATGGGGTTGCCGGGAGAGGGGCTGGAAACCGGCCGACGCCCACTTCTTCCCCGATCATCTCAACCAGACCCCTGAGAGGCACCGATTCGTCTCCCGCGAGGGTATATGTGCGTCCCTCAATTCCCTGCTTGGAACCGCAGAGAAGTAATCCTTCGACTATGTCCGAGACATCGGCAATATGATGATGATTCATTCCTTTGCCGATCAGCCGGAAACGTCCGGACGCAATGCTTCGAAACAACCCTAGCCAGCTTGTCGTTCCGGGGCCCCACACGGTCGCAATACGGGCCACGACGACCGGCAACCCGCTCTGCTTCCGGGCAGCCAGGACAATCTGTTCGCCTCGTACTTTGGATTCGCCATAGGGAGAGTCCGGATTGGTTTCACTGGTTTCGTCGATCAGTCGATTCTTGGCGATACGTCCGTACACCGCCACACTGCTGCTGAACACCAGTCGCTCAACGTCTGCGCAGAGAGCTGCGCGCGCGACATTCTCAGTCCCCTGAATATTGGCCACGCGGACGTCGTCCCTCGACAAGAGCCCGACGGATTCGGTTCTTGCCGCCAAGTGAAACAGAACTCCGCAATTCTTGGCTGCGCGCTGGACGGCATCGGCATCGGCGATATCGCCGCGTATAACCTCGACTCCATGAGCATCGAGCCATGTCGCATCGGCAGCCGGCCGTACCAGTGCCTTCACCTGCTCTCCCGCGGCGATCAGCCGTTCAACCAGGTGGCGTCCGATGAATCCGGTCGCACCGGTGACAAGGAAGCGCATCTCAGGAACCTCTCGCGCAACTCAGACGGATTCCGCCCACTGTCTCATCGCATCAGGAGCTGCCATCGTGCAATACATCCCCACCATCTCAGCCGTCCGCGCCACACAGGACATTGCAATGACCAGGGGCAGGAGGATCACTCGTCGAACAGGATGGACATCGAGCAGCCGGCTGATCCTGAGCCACCGAGGCACATCCAACAGGATATGCCATAGCATGGTCGTGATCGGCTCAAAGAGAGATGTTCGAGCGATCCATTGGTCGGGGTATTGATCGTTCAGCCGTCGCAACATGTATACTTCATACCCGTATCGAAAATGCAGGCACTTCAACCAGTACCACCATGAGAAATAGTGAGTGACCCGCTGATGCGGCTGCAGGACAAGTTTGGCGCCGCTATCCAGAAACGATCGAGTCAAGAGCGGAGCGCCGCAGAGCCGACTGAATTTCGTGTCGTATTGATGCCGGCGAAACGTGTCGACGCGGAGTCCGAAGTTATGGTCCATGAATCCGACAGGGAGTGGAAGATTGCTGGTCGGATCAAGCCGTTTTCCGACGACCCATCCCCATGTAATGGAGGCCGCGGCCAGTCTGGTCGCGCGATTCCATTCCCAGCTCTTGGCGCTCTTGAACAGGCTGAGGCCGATCGAGACGTCACCGCCGGCACGGATGCCCTCCACGAGCGATGAGAGCCAGCTGCGATGCGGATAGACGTCGGAATCGGTAAAGGCCAGAATGTCAGCTGACGCGAATTGCGCGCCCCGATTCTTGAGCTGCAAATAGGAAAGCCCCTTCGCTTCGACCGCCTGAATCCCCCAAAACGGTTCACTCCGCTCATACCGCGCCTTCCACTCCTTCACCTGGTCGACGTTGCCCATCAGAACGATCTCAACCTGATGAGCCGGGAAATCTTGTCGCTGCAACGCATCGAGCGTATTGACCGCTTTCCCGAGTTCGCGAGTTTCGTTATAGCCCTCCACTATCACCGAGACGACGGGCTTTTCCGGCCGCGGACTGCTCATATTTCATTTCTCCTCAGCCTCTGTGACGATCGTTCTTCCAGGGCGGACACGCGCGTTGAGGATTCCCGAATCATTTGTTGATACAGCGAGATGAAGCGGCTGCTTTGGCGTGCTAGGCTGAAGCACACCTCGGCTACTCTCCGTCCCGACAGACCCATTGCTTCCACTTTCGCTCGATCGCTCAACGCATCCACCAGCCTTCCAGCCAGCTCGTCCGGATCGTTCGGCGGAACCAAGAAACCTGTCTTTCCCTGTTCGACGATTTCAGTAAGCCCCCCGGTCGCACTGGCAATCACCGCCGTCCCACGCATCATGGATTCGACGGCCACCAAGCCAAACGGTTCCGCCCAGCGAGACGGCACGACTTGAATCCAAGCCGTCGCGAACGTTCGTTCCATCTCACCTTTCTCGAGATGACCGAGGAACTTCACGTGGCCGGAGATTCCCAGTTGCGCCGCCAAATCCGCCAGCGCATTCCGTTCAGGCCCGTCGCCGGCGACGAGGAGGCGCGCTTCTGGAAGTTCTTGCGCGACCAGAGCAAACGCCCGAAGCAGGACGTCGACCCCCTTCTCCGGGACCAGCCGCGCCGCACAGACCGCAACAGGCTTGGAGGACAACACCCGCGCGAAGGGCGCCACCGCTACTCCATTATGAATCACCTCGACCGGTTCGATCCCATCGTTATGCAGGCATGCTTGCACCGCGCGGCTATTCGCGACGATTCGTTTGAATGCTTGTCGCCACTGTCGCCACAGCCACATTTGCAATCGTAAGAGAAGCCAATCCCGTAACGGCACACATCCATTCCGATAGCAAGCGAGTCCTGCGGGCTCCCCGCAAGGCGATCCCGTCGGCAACAGTTTCGTTCCGGTCGGACAGATCGGCCGATACCACACCACGTGATAGAGAGAGGGAATTCTTCTAAGGAGGGGAAGGATCAAGGGAGAGATCTGGGTGAGAAACATGCGGACATGCACGACGTCCGGCTGAAACTCTTGCAAGACTCGACGCAGTCGGAAGTAGGCCCATGGATTGAATGTCTGCAGCAATGTCCGAAATCTCGACAATGTACCGAAACACTCGTAGTCAACTTTTCGCGAGGCCGCCTTCATTCCGGCCGAGCTCGAAAACAACCGGACGTCATGGCCCTGTTCCCTCAAAGCATCCCGCAGGGCGAACGCCAGCACTTCGGCGCCGCCGACCGGCGAACCATAGTCGTTGATCAAGAGAATCTTCATGAAATCCCCAAGAACTCACCACAATGATAGAGGGAACCGACTAGTCCGTCTTCCCCCTCTAACGATGGAGGAAAATGTCGTCCTCTTGCCGCTATTTTTCGTCGTTCTTGATGAAGGCATCAGCCTTTCCAGTCATCTAGTCGGCCGTCGCGGCAAATCGGCCGCAAGTCTGCGAACTTTGTTCCTTTGCCACCCCCTCGTTCTGGTTATACGGTTGGTCTTTGTTTTGCACTCCTCAGCAGCATGTATCACTTTCTGAAAAGAAGAGCCGGCATATCAACCTTGACGTACATCATGATCATCAGCATCGTTCCGTTTCCCCTACTCGCTCTCATGCTCGCCTTGGAGCGGGTGAGAAGCAGGGAGGCCTAGACTGAGGCAGACCAGAGGATGGAGGGAGTTTCGCCGCGAACAGTCCAGTCCATTTCATCCCACCGCCCCTCCAACGGGGAATACCACGCAGCCTCACACGAAGATTAGACTTTGCTCCACCATGGATACAGTCAGACCTTACCATCGCGGGCTCTATCGACTGCCGGTAACCTACCCGGCCATGTATTGTGTGGTGTCAACGGTCGGAGAGGGTATGATCGTCAATCTGTCGGCCCTTGGGTGCACGATCGAGACCAGCGAACCCCTGCCTTTAGATCGATGCCTGGCGCTGCGCCTCCTCCTTCCGGACCGAGGCGACTCGCTTCCAATTGAACTTGGGACGGTACGATGGGTAAACGGTAATCGCGCGGGAATCGAATTTACTCAGATCGACCGCACCGCCAATCTCCGTCTTCACAGCTTCGTATGGGACCAGATGGTCGGGCGGATTCAGGCGATCCACCAGCAGCGTACCAGAGCCTAATCAGCCTTTCGTGCGCAGAGGCGCGCCCTGCTGCTGTCTCATTTGAAGAGGCGTGGCTGCTTCAGCACACATAAAACCTCAAGCTTCCACCTCAGCGAGCCTGTCGTGTTTCGTAAGGTATCGCTCACGATGGAACTCCATGTCGGAGAGTCTTCTCATGGCGTTCCCGACCCCGCATGCATACCCGATCATCTCGCCAGCGCCATCGGCAACCAGCCCCGCAAACAGCAAGGGTGCCGCGCGCGGCATCAGATGCCGCGCGCGACCTGGCCGGCGCAGCTCGCCGACGATACGGGAAAACCGCACGAACGGGATAAGGGGAGCGCTGAAGGCATACAACAGACGTCGCAACGGCGACCAGGTCCTGGCGCGGGAGGCCGCGAAGAGACGGCCGCCGTCTACGCGTAAGGGGATCCACGAAAAGGGCGCTGAAAAGTTCTGGTGATAGGTCTTCGCGGCCGGCTCGAGATACAGTTGGTGTCCCTTCGCCCGCAAGTCCCACTGGAGGATGCTCTCGGCCTCCAGCATCGCTTCGAGACGATCCCCGTACTCCAGCAGGAGAGCCCGTTTGTACGTCCCGTTGTGCCCGGGCAGGTGCGCCTTCACGCCCGCTGAAACCGGTTCCATCCATTCGGCATATTCGATAATGAGATTGACCCAACTCACGAGGCTGCGGGGATTGGCATTGGCCATCATCGGGCCGACCGCAGCCCAGGGCTGCTGATGCGCCCGAATAAGGGCTTCAGCCCAACCTTTCGCGGGAAAGGCGTGATCCTCCACAAAGGCGACCACCGGCGCAGTGGCGCGCTGCACGCCGAGTGCGCGAGCCCTGGCCGTCGACATCATGTCGCTGATCTCGATCACTTGAACCCCGCAAAAACAATTCAGCTCCCCTTGGTCGATATCCGTGCTCTGCACCGAAGGCATGACCAGCACGATCTCCAGCTGGTGACTGACGTTTTGAGCACGAAGCCGACGGATCGTTCTTCTCACGGTGCTGTAAGAGTCTGGAGAAATGACAATGACCGACATCGCTGGAACCTGTTGCATCGCCATGACCTGCTCCTCTCGTTGTTTCTCTTAATCTCTCAGGAAGTGGTCGTGTCCCCTCTGACCGTTCGTTCCCAGAAGAAACCCGTCGCGTTGGCAACCTGCGCCGTTGCGAGCAGTAACGTCAGAACCGGGGCCTTCAGACCCTGTGCCGTGGCAAACGGATAGCGCAGCATGTTGAGATAGAACATCGGCGGCTCGACCTTGATGCGCCGATGACCGCGCCTGGCGCGGACCTGATGAAAACAGAGCGCCCCCTGACCATAATGAAAGTGCTGGAACCAATAGGACAGAAAACCCAGGTCATGCGCGTGGTAGACGACGGCCTCAGCGGCATAGACCATTCGATGCCCGTAATGCAGCCAGCGGTCGCACAATTCGCGATCCTCTCCGGCAGCCCGTGGGTACGTCGTGTCGAACCCCCCGACCTCGCGAAACCGAGCAAGCGGGAACGCCAGGTTACTTGACGGGAAAAACGTCGCCGCGCCCGGAACTGCATTGTAGTACGAGAACAGGTAGGAGATCAGAAGCTGGCTCGCCGTGGAATAGAGATTGTGCGTCAGCACGTTCCGTGTCTGTCCGCCGACAGCACAGCCGGGGGATGCGAGGCATTGGTCTGCCAGAGCCCGCAACCAATTGGGGGCGGGCGAGCAGTCGTCATCTGTAAACGCGAGAAATTCTCCCGAGGCTTCGGCCGCTCCTCTGTTACGTGCCGCTGCCGGGCCGGCGTTCTCCTGCCGTAAGAGCTTGAGGGTCAGAACCCTATGGAACCGGCTAACAATCTCGTCCAACGGCGAGTTTCCTCCATCGTCTACCACGATGACTTCAACGCGATCATGAGGGTAGTCGAGACCGGCACAGGCCTCCAAGCAGATAGCAAGTTGCGCCGGCCGATTGTAGGTCGGAATCACGATCGAGAATCGTGGTGCCTCAGCCAGTTTCATGGCGTTTCAGAAAACAGTGCCTTTACACGACCGATTGCACCGGTGCGCGGTGATGCATGCGCGCCGAAACAAGGTCAAGTATGCGACCGACGGAACGGTCCAGCGTTACATCCTGAGTGATCAATTGGTGTGCCCTCTCGCTGATCAACCTCCGCTCCTCAACTTGAGTCAAGTAGTACCGGATCCGTTCAGGCATCCGCTCTATCGAAGCGCTGATAAAATGCTGTCCCGGCACGAACGGATCTGGGCGGTAGATCGGTTCGGAAACAACAAGTGCTTTGTTCGCCATCCCCAGGATCAAGCGGAGATCGGGAAATTCACCGGGTGTTCTGGCCAAGTTCAAGAGTATTTTCGTCCGGTTCAGCAACTCTGTTCGATGCTCTCCCCAACAGTGCGGATCAACATAACTTCCCACCACTTTGATGTGAACACCGTTCTTGCGCAAGCGCCGTAGTAGTCGGTTCCGTCTGGGTACATCCGGAGATCCGAGAAACAGCACGTTGATATCACGGGGCAGCCCCAAATCGTGCCCACACGAAAGCTCATATCCCAGTGGAGCCCAATCGGCCGCGATCCCGCGCTCGGTCAGAAACTCACAGCGCCCCAAGGTGGCGGTCACGAGAATATCCAGAAGCCCGGCGCCCAGCCAACGGCGAAGCACAAGGTAGTTGATGTAGACATCCGTGGCGTCGGGATCGCGAAGGACAAACTTCGCCGCTTCCCACCAGTTAAGCCAGGGCCATGGCAAACGCGCCGCCCTGGGAGGCGGCAGGGGCTCGGTGTGCCACAACACAACCAGCGGCCGTTGCTCCCGGGACATGGCCGAAAGTTGAGCGTAGAGCCGGGGGTACCAATTCGTGTTTCCCCATACCCACACGATGCTGTCCGCGGCAGGTTCCACCGGCCCATCTTTAACTTGCCTCACAGGATATCCGGCCCGCTCGAGACTCGAAGCCACAACATGCCTGGCACCCCAGCTTGCGGCAAAACCTCGATAGCAGAACGTGATCGCCGGCTTACGGCCCGTCAGTTGTTGCGACAAAACCATATTCCCTGCCTGAATCTTGAAATGTGAAGCGTCATCTCTTGGACAAAGTTGCGGCGCCTGGTTTACCGAACGCGTCATGACGACAACGAAACGACTCGACCGGACCTCGCAGATTCTTCCGCAGCCTCGATCACTTTTAGGCTGCGATAGCCGTCCAACAAATCCGGCGAAACCTTTCCACTCCCGCGAACAGCTGCAGTGAAACTCGATAACGCTTCCCGATACGATGGCTCATGCCAGGGCGACCGGAGTTTCTTCAATGCGTATGGAGCCCTCCTCAGCAAGCTTAACCATCGGGTTGCGCCATGGAGCCGCGATGGCGTCTCCATGGCATCAACGATCTCCGCGTCCAAGGAATGATACCGGTCGACTGTGAGTTTGCCTGCTTGTCCATAGATCTCGAACCGATCCTCATTCAGAGCGCAGAGCGAGAAGAAGGACTGAACGCGGAGTCCATTCTCAAGTTGGAGTTGCAGCATTGCGGTGTCATGTTCGGTCTGTTGCGACCGGACTTCGGCATACACCGTTTGGACCTCCTGTTGAAACAGGAATCGAACGAGATCGATATGATGGGAGGCCATTTCCAGCAATGCCCCCCCGCCTGTCAAACGAGTCTGTTTCCATGCCGGCATGGAACGCATGGGAGCAGAAAACACTGATCGCGCCCCAATGAGGGGGCCAAGCTTTCCAGCCTGGATGCGCATCCGCGCCTCTCGATGCAGGGCATTGAAACGATAATTGAACCCGACCATTCCAGCGACTCCTGCCTGGTTCCACACACTCATGATCTTGTCGGCTTCGCCCAAGCTCGGTGCGATTGGTTTCTCGAGATAGACGTGTTTCCCCTGTCGCATGGCCGCGATCGCCACCTCCGCATGGAATGCGGTCGGCACGCTTACGATGACCGCCTCGAGATCTTGCAGGTTCAGCAGTTCGCGATAATCGGCGTAGAGGCGAGCCATCGGGACACGATGGGCGGCTGCTTGGCGCTGATGCGGATCGGGCTCCGCGAGAGCAATGAGCTCAGTCCGGGGCAACCGTCTCAGGATCGGGAGGTGCACTGCCTGCGCAAACCACCCGCAACCGATCACACCGATTTTCGCGAGCTCTTGCATTAAGGCCGCGCTGCTCCAACACTGCCGTCCGTCAGCCGTCGCCCGGTTCAAAAAGCCAGTTGAGCGGGTCCGCAACCAATTTCCTGCCTTACAGCCGTCACCGATAGGCCGTCGTTCCCGGGGGGTGACCACGATAGGCAGCCAGCATTCCTGGGACCTCAAGGAAATGCGTGACGATGGCGAGAGCCAAGGTCAACGGGAGTTCGTAACTCTTCACGTTGTACTGGCGAAAGCACCGAAAGCAATCGCGCACGCTGTTCAAAATCTTGCCGGCCACAATCAATGGAATAGCGAAAACGCCGGCACGGATGAGCGACGCATAGGGAAGCCTGCCATCATGAAGTCGAGTGATGATGGTGCCATATCCGTGATTTCGTCGTATGTCGCGCTCCATTGGCCACCCTTCGAAGTCGTGCAGCACGACCAGGGCTGGATCGAAGAACAAGATCTCCCCGTCGCGAAGAAACTCCTCGGACTGTATCCGCGACGCGAAGGGACCGACACCGACAGGCAGAGGATGGCGACGATAAACCTCCCGTCGATAGCACACGGCATTGCCGGAAACGAATTGGCTGGGTCCACGGCGACCTGGATCAAGATATGATCGAGACAACAATCCCAGGAGTCGCTCCATGCGTGAACGCCCTTCATACATAGTCTTGGCACTGATGGCTGCAACGTTGGGATGCTCGGCAATCGTGGCTCGCAGCACTCGCAGCCACGAGTGTTGCGGGATGCAGTCGGCGTCGACGATCACAACCCAGTTACCCGTCGCCGCGTCTACCGCCTGGTTTTTTAGTTCATAAGACGATTCGGCGTCCAGATAGAGCACCTTCATATTGGGGACCATCTTCGCCGCATCATCCGGAATCTGGCCCTTGAATCGTGATGACTCGGCAATAATGAACTCGTCGGCAGGTTTCCCCTCTTGATTCACCCATGCCCGCAATGCCCGACGAAAGTCCTCCCAGGATTTCTCCCCGCCGGCCGCGTAGTCGGATACCACGATGATCGAGAGGCTTACCGGTTGACAGTCCTGAACCGATCGATTCAACGAATACCCTCCCCGCGGACCAATTCTCACGAGATGCGCTGGAACTCGAGGTTCGGCCCCCCGCTCATCTGTTCAGTCAGTGCCGCAGTTTGCAAAGACATTCTGATCACCGCTGCTCGCTAGTACGCCGTCCCTGCCACCATTGACAAATCCGAATGCGCGTTGCCCGTAGGACAATCGAGAGCCGCCTCGGCTACAAGCTGTTCCAGTGGTTTCACATGTCGGTCGATGCTGAATTGGCGCCGCAGCTCTTCTGATGGCTCCTGAGTCGCCAATTCATCCGCGTCAGGAGAATTCAAGAAAGCAGCCCAGGCTTCAGCCTTATCGATGACTGTCAAGCCCGGTCCGGTTGAGCATGCGAAGCCTTGGACCGCCTCTGGCGTCGCCAGCACTGGCATTCGATTGTACAGGCTTTCCGCAACTTTGACGCTCACGCCAGCTCCTGTGCGCATGGGACACACCATGAAATCGACCTGATTCCATACCGCCGTCAGATCTGATACCGCGCCATGGATAACGATGCGGTCCCGTGGAGAGAGCTGATTGCTTTGTCGCCCGAAGACGTGAACTTCCACCGGGCGGCGCACGCGAGGAAGAATCTCGTCGATCAGCCACGACCAGTTGCGATAATTGGGCCACCAGGCAAAATCCGCGAGGTACCCGAGGCGCAACCGGGCGCCGCGGATCAGTGTACGGACGATCGGCGCTTGCACGAACAGCGGCGGCACATGGACGGCGCGAAGAGACGGGACTTGCGCCACACTCCAGGCCATTTCGGCAGCCGAAACGAAGATGACTCCGCCGACCCGACAGTATCCCTCCAGCTCATAGTGACGCTGTTTGGTGATTTCACGCTGAAGCACAGACGTCAGAAAGCGGTAAGTGGCTAATTGTTGGGCCAGCAGCCGGTGTTCAAGGTTGTGTGCGACGAGCATCGCAGGTGTCCGGGGTGACAGCTCCTCTAGTACCCATAACATGTCGCTGCCGTTAATCAGCACTGTGTCATAGTGTTTAGAGCGAACAGCCTCACGGATTCGCGCCTGCAGCTCATGCCGGCGAGCGAACAGCGCTTTTGCCGGAAATTTCGAGCAGCAGGATCCGACGAGGGATATCGCCTGCCGCCACCGATACCACGACCCCGGAGGAGGTTCATAAGGTCCAATCAAGTCGACCTCGGGCTTCGTCTTTCCTTTCCGAAGAGCCGCAACCAGTCCGCGCGTGTAGGTCCCTGCGCCTCCCGGATGCGTGAGAGGATCAACAAGCGATGCGATGAGAATTCTTGCCATATCTATCCGGGTTGCCTCTGCTGTTCTTATGGTCTGGAAGGGCTCCTCTTTCGCACGGATGCCGCTTCTTTCAAGTCACCGCCACGGGTTCCCTTTTCCGAAGCAGCAACGCGCGAACCGCCGCGATCTCAGCGTGACGAAACTCTCCGATCCCCCAGTAGGTCAGGAGGCAGCCCATGCCCAGTACGATGAGCTTCACAAAAACGACCAACCCGGGAGTCGGCCACAGCATTGAGGCGGCACCAGCGGCTAGAGCGACTACCCCACAACGTACCAGCGTTCCGCTCGGCGGCCATACGTTCCACATGGCGTGTACGCCCGCAACGCCGGCAGAGGCCCCGACGAACGAGACTCCCAGCGTAACGAGCGCGGCCCCTTGCGCTCCCCACTGAGGAATCACGAGCAGATGACCCACAAAGGCCAGGGGAACTAACGGCGCTGTGAACAGCACGGTTTTAGCCGGCATGCCTGCGGCGGTCATGATTGTGATCCCGACCATCATCATCACGTTGGCCACAGCCCCGACGACCAATACGGACAAGAGCGGAGCGGCCGACACAAATGCCGGACCGAACACGGCCTGGACGATATCGGAAGCCGCCCCGGCGATAATGGCTGCCACAGGAAGCAACCACAAGGTCACACGCATGGCATCGCGTACGAGTTCCCTCGCCCGTTCCTGCGCGTGCTCCGCCAGCAGCCGGCTGAGCGTCGCCAGAAGGAGCGAGGAAAACGTCCATGCGAACAGCCCTGGAAGCAACGACAGGCTCTGGGCTGCGCCATAGATACCGGACTGAGCGGCCGTACCCCCGAGAACCTTCAGCATGAACAAATCCATGCCGTTATATGCAATGAGGCAGAGAGACGAAACAAAGAGCATCGTGCCGTACTGGCGAATGGGTAAACCGGTTCGAGGACGACTCGCCGGTCTCTTCACGCCGAGATACCATCGGCTGACCGCTAGTTCGACAAAAGAGGACCCGATGACCCCGAGGAGGGCTCCCGCAATTGAGAGACCTGCTTCAACCAGTAACACCACAATACACAACCTGCATACCCATCGGGCGGCTCTCGCGAGAGCGCTGCCGCCGAACTTCGCCGCTCCGATAAGGACGCTGCGATAAGCTTGCCCGGCGCACAGGATCGGAATGTCGATCGCGCCGATTCGAAGATAGAATGCCAACTTCGGCTCATGAAGGATTGTGCCGATCGGTGCGGCCAGCATCCACAGCAGCAACATGGCTGCGCTCCCCGCCAGGAAGCTTAATCGGATGATCGTCGACCCGAGGGGCCTCCAGTCTGTAGATTCTCCGACAAATTTGATAGTCGCCTTCGCAAAGAACGAGACAATTGCGCTCTCGATCCAGATGATTGTGGTCAGCGTGAGAGCCAGCAAACCGTAGCCTTCAGGCCCCAGCCGTCTCGTCAAGTATCCGGTCGTGATGAGCGCCGTGAGCGGGAACAACGCTTCCGCCAGCATGATACGAGCCGTGCCGTCCATCATGCGCCGTCCGGTTGTCGTAGTCAGAAGCGCCATACTCTTGAGCCGAGAAGTCCCGATCGACTTGAAGAAATGAGTCGTCTTTTTTCAGCTCTTCTAGCCGTGAGACGATTCCAGATTGGACATTTATCGGAGAAACAAACGCGCGAGAAATCCTTCTGGTTATGGAACGAGTATAAAAATAGCCAGTCGAGCCGCCAATACCTCTTAACTCGGCTCTCCCCTACGGAAGGAGGGGCTGTGAGAGATCACCGCCCGATATTGATCCAGTATCTAGTACCTGCATGATCTGCGATCAAGGGACTTACGGTTCACCGGTCTCTCCAGACCGTTCTATCCATTCGGTGATCATAAGCCCCAGCGTCACGACCATGATCGCTCCTCCACAGAGTTGTAGAGCGACAGGAGGGGTTCCATGAAGGGAACGTCCGATCAGCCAGGCGGACGCCGTAACGATAAGGGTGATCAGATGAGGCCAGAGCACGAACACAGGGTGAGACACCCTCTCTGATTTTGGAGTGGTCACGTAAGGGAACTGTCGCTTGAAAATCACATCGGCGAATGCCGCTATCTGGTAGGGCCATTTGGCAAACTGCACTAGCCAGGCCCTCCAGTGAAACCCTCTTTCGAACTTCCCTCCTAAATAAAACCGCTGCCGAAACCACTCCCAGATCTCCAGGACGAGAATGGTGAGACCGCCTCCGATCATGGTGTCCGATGTCGCCACAACTGGAATGTCTCCGGACAAAAGCATCATCGCTACCAGGATCATGGCGACCGGAAGCACGATGCTTCGATGAACATAATTGAGCCCGTGCAACACATTGAGGAACATGGCGGCCGGCGACAGATTGCGCGCAACGATTGGCCCGATCCGAAGCTTGATATCAAGAACCGACCGGGTCCATCGCCGCTGTTGATTAAGATAGGTAGGCCAATCGACCGGAGCCAATCCGCGGGCCAGGATCTCGGGCACATAGACACCGTGCCATCCTCGGCTTTGATAGAGAAGCGTCAGGAGTAGATCGTCGGCATCATGTGAGGCAAATCCTCCGCACTCTCGTAGGGCGGACAGACGGTGGGTGTTATGGCATCCGATAATGAGTGGAAACCCTTTCGCATAACAGGCCATTTGGACCGATGAGAAGAATTCATAGGTTTCCTCTGCCGCCCCCCTCGCGATGAAGCTCGCCTGTTGATTGGCATACACCTGCGGCGCCTGCACATAGCCGACTCTCGCGCTTTCGAAGAAGCCGAGGACTCTCGACAGGAAATTCGGTTCCGGCACATGGTCGGGATCGAATGCGGCCAAGATCTCATACCGGTTGAACCCTATTTCATGGAGCCACGCGTTGTAGTTTCCATGTTTAGAGGCTTTCCGATAGGTCCCAACTTCCGTCTGATAATGGGGAAACCGCTTCCGGCTAAAGTGGATGGCGCCGGTCGATTCGCAAAGCTGTCTGACACGATCGTCATCCTCTTCATCCAACACCCAGGTGTCATGTGGGTAATCCATCGCAACAAGAGCCGACAGCGTTCTTTCGAGCATCTCCAACGGTTCGAGCCTTGGCACGAACGTTGTGACCACCGCCACCTTCCAACCGGACCTGGCCGGAACAGGAAGAGGTCTGACCATGTCCCTCAGTACCCACCATCGCGCGAGATGGTTGACAAGCAGCGCCGAGAGGATGGCAAAAAGAACGACCATGGAAAACGGATGCGTGCCCCAAGCAGGAAGGCGGAACCAAGAGGACAGGAAGAAGACGATCGCGCCGAGACCCAGGAGGGTCAAGATCAGGAAGATGGCGCGATCTTTCGACTGAAACACATGCTCGCTCACAACTCCGTTTGAAGAAACTGACTTGCCTGCGCTGATCATGACCTAGTGCGACCTCTTGCCTTCCTCTCTCAAAGATCGAATCTCATCAGCGTCGGTCGATCTCCACGTATGACGACTCCCCTCCCGAACCGGCAGGTTACGATACGGGCCAGTTCCGAACACTGAGCGGAGCCACAACCGGCCGAGCACGCGCCAATATCCCCACCCCACCTGAGCGAGCTTGAACGAGGACATGCCCATATCGGGAGTGCGATTGATCCAGGATATCGGGACTTCCTTCACATGAAAGCCCATCATCAGCGGTTGCAATCCCATTTCCGCATTCACCGCGAACCATGGTTCGAGCAGACAAAGGCTCTCCACGACCTCGCGGCGGAGCAGTTTCAAGTTATTCGTCAGGTCGCGAAAGCGACGAAACAACAGGACCTGAGCCATCAAGTGGAATCCACGGTTGGCGACGATCTTGCCGAAGGGATAGTTCAACAACACGCTATGCCGGGAAAACCTGCTCCCAATCACGACATCGTATCCTTTCACCGCCTCATCGAAAAGATCCGAAACTTCCGGCAGTAAATGTTGGAAGTCGCAATCCATGGTCAAGACGTACTGGCCGGTCGTTGAGCGCAACCCCGCTGAGAGCGCACGGCCGACGCCGTTCGGCCCGGTCCGTGAAACGAGCCGAATTCGATCGTCTGAAGCGGCCAGCCTCCGAATGACTTCGGCCGTCCCGTCCTGACTGTTGTCGTCGACCAGGATAATCTCCTGGAGATAGTCGTCGAAATATCGGCGAAGACCGTTTACCAGAGGCTCCACGTTCATCTCTTCATTGTAGCAAGGCACCACAACAGATACCGCACGCCCGAGCGTTCCATGCTCAACCAGCGACAAAGCCGGTCTCTCCGCACGATGCGGCGGCTTCTGTGCGTGGACAAGAATGGATCCCGCGAGGGTCCGAATGCCTGGCGCGTTCTCCAAGATGATCGAGAGATTGCGCAACAGCCAGATGGCTCGCGGAGAGAGCGGGGCAAAAACGAAATCGTTAAACTGGGCAAAGACCCGGGTAAACCCGACTTCCGACATCAACTCGTAGAGTTGGCTCCGGCTGAGGAGGGACCGGGGATCGGCCTTGCCGAAGAGGTTCGCAACGGCCCGTCGAATTTTCAGCACAACGTTCCAGGGGTTGCTTTCGTAAAAAAGCACCTGACCGCCAGGCTTCAGGAATCCGTACACCTGCTGCAGCAAGGCTGCGCAGTTCCGTCGATCGAGCAGGTCCATCGCGACAATGTAGTCAAACTGGCCGCCCTCCAGGGCTCCGGGGAACGATTCCATCGCGGTCAGGCTGGCGGAGGCGGGCCAGTCGGCTGCTTGGCGAAAAGCGAGATCAAACGTGACGGCCGTAATCGCATTTCGTCCACGGGTCACATGGGCGAGCTGTCGCGTAAACAACCCAAGGCCGCAGCCGAGTTCTAGAATAGTCTGGCCGGGTAACAGATGTACCAGGTGGCGAAAGGCTTGCGCCCGCCAACGCAAGCGATCGTTCGCGATCGGGTCCCGATGGATAAAGTAGTCGTCCCGGATCCGCTCACGAAGCGCAAGGGTCTGCAGCAATGGCCGGTCGAAAGGGCTCATGAAACCTCGCGTCAATGTCGCCCGGCGGTCCAGGCATCGACGATGTCTCGAAATACCTCGTCAAGCGGCTTACTGATCGTCCAGTTTGGATAATGCGCCTGAAACTTCGAGAGATCGCTGATGTAGCAGATGTGGTCTCCCGCACGCGGTTGATCGACATATTCGTGACGCATCTTTCTGCCCGTGAGGCGCTCGACGATATCGAAAGCCTCGAGGATGGAACAGGAGTTGGCCCGTCCGCCACCCATGTTGTAGACCTCTCCGCAGCGTGGACTGTTGTAAATTTCCTCTATTGCCCGCGCGATATCGAAACTGTGAATATTGTCACGAACCTGCTTTCCCTTATATCCAAAGACACGATAGGTCGCCCCCTGCAGCTGCACCTTAACGAGATAGGACAGAAATCCGTGAAGCTCCACGCCAGAATGATTGGGACCCGTGAGGCAACCAGCGCGGAGGCAATGTGTCTTCATGCCGAAATAACGGCCATACTCCTGCGTCATCACGTCGGCCGCAACCTTGCTGGCCCCGAAGATGGAGTGCATCGAGCCGTCGATCCTCATGGTTTCCCCGATACCACGATAGTCCTCAGCGCGCGCATAATCCCATCGTCGTTCCAGCTCGTTCAGCGGCAGCTCGTTCGGAGCGTCCCCGTACACCTTGTTCGTCGACATGAATACGACCACCGCATCCGGGGAATATTGACGAGTACCCTCCAGCATGTTGAGAGTTCCGGTCGCATTGACGTCGAAATCATCAACCGGCCTTCGGGCCGCCAGATCGTGACTCGGCTGAGCCGCACAATGCACGACCAGATTGAAAGGGCCTTCACTCTGAAACAAGTTGAAGAGCGCGTGCCTGTCACGAATGTCCAGCCTATGGTGAGAGAACCGCTTGGTGCTTTTCCGTAGTCGCTCAAGATTCCAGGTCGTGTCGCCTTCCGGGCCGAAGAAATCAGCGCGCATATTGTTGTCGACCCCGACCACTCGAGCGCCGCGCTGATCGAAAAAAGTCACCAGCTCCGATCCGATCAAGCCGCTCGAACCGGTGATAAAGACCTTCATCGCACATTACCTCAACTGTTTCTTGTCATGACCTCTTCATGGACATGGCTGAAATGAACAAAGATGAAAACACCGTCCCGCCTCCGATGATCACCAGCGTGGCGCCAAGCGAGGCCCATTCCGGGTGTGACAGCGGCAAGAATCCCGACTGTGCCCACTCCCATACCAGGAAGCCGAGTGTCGCGGCGCCGATCAGAAGCATGCCTCCGCCCAGCATGAGTCCTGTCTCCAGATTGAACCGGTCGTAGAATGTGGCCAGGGCCCTGTTGTCCCTATCGAAGCGACGGCTCCACGAATAGGTCTTGGCGTGCAACCCTACGCTCAGGATCTGAAACCCCGCCACGCTGAAGATCGTGCCGAAGATGCCCGTAGCCGTACCCAGAGGTCTTCCACCGAATTGCACCAGGCCTGCCAGCGACACGATGTGGGCCAGTACGCCCAGTCCCAAGGCGATGAGTCCGGGGAAGAAGAACACTTTGTTGGGGCAATAGATGAGCATCATTCGGAGGCTGCGCCAGCCGTCACGAAATGTGCGGAGTTTGGATTCGCCTTTCCGCTCGCGTAAGCGAATCGGCACCTCGGTCGCCTTGAGTCCGGCTAAGCCGGCGTTGATCGCCAATTCGAGGTTGAATTCCATGCCGGGGCTGACCGGTTGAATCGTGTCATACGCGCGGCGACTGAATGCTCGGTATCCGCAATACACATCGGTGTATCTTGTCTCAAACAGCGCATTGAGGATTCTTGTCAACAGAGGGTTGCCAAAAATCCGATGCAGGAAGGGGATTGTGGCATGGCCTCTCTCCAGGTAACGACTTCCGGTCACAAAATCATATCCCGCCTGCAACTTTTCGAGAAAGACCGGAATCATCGAGAAGTCATAGGTGTCGTCGGCATCACCCATAACAAGGTACGTTCCCTTCGCGGTTGCGAATCCCTTCAAGTATGCCTTTCCATATCCGCGTTCCGGCTGATGCACAACGCGGACCCCCAGGCTCTCCGCGATGGCCACCGACCGGTCCGTCGAGCCGTTATCACAGACGACGATCTCACCAGGGATACAGGTTTCCGCAAATGTCTTTTGGATGCTCTCGATACAGGCACCGATGGCTTTTTCTTCGTTGAGACAAGGAAGGACGACCGACACCAAGGGGACATCAGTGATGGAAATAGATTCGTTCAGCATGTCTCTCAAACCCATCTCACCGACTTGGAAATCAGAAAGGGCCAGACGCCACGCAGAGATTCCTCCGTAGAAACTGCGTCCCATCGCTCTCGGAAAATTTCAGAGCGCCGGCAAACCTCTCAGGCCCCTGATTCTCGGATTGCTCAGCTGCATGAGGAGTGACAAGAAACAGCAGGTCGTTGTCGCTCCAGCCTTTCAGCTCGATTTCCACTGGGGCAGTGGATAATTCACAAAACAACCAATTCAAGTTCACTGGCTCGATCCAATAATATCCGAGCCAACTCGGCACTCCTCGAACACGCGCATAGATCAGGAATCGAGGGCGTGCCGCCATGAAGGGAACATACTCTTCGACAGCAAGGCGAAACCATCTGTTTAAGTCCAATATCCCCCGGTCAACCGTATCGTGGCCGAGATACTTGACCGAAGCCTGCTGATTGGCGAGATATACTACGCGCGTCGAAAGATCCCGTGGTGCGTAATACCTCATCGTCATGAATGAATGCAGATCTGCAGCTACTATCGGCAACTTCGTGTGATCCGCCGCTTGAAGAAAGTCGTAGGTCTTGAGCCAGCTGCTCGCGATGAACCGTTGATGCTTGATTTGGGTTACGCCGGACACGATGAACCAGCCAGAGAGAAAGGTGACGAAGCAGAGACCCATCATCCCTCGTCGACTCGACGCCCTCAATATTGCAACGGGGGAGAGAATGCTGAACCCCACTACCGACATTAGCGCATATCGGTTTGTGAAGGCTCCCGTGGCAAGCTTCGCCAGAATCAGGGCTATCGCAGGAACTGCAACAAATCCAAGAGCCGCCGCAGTTTCATGCAGAGAAAGTCCCTGGGAAGCCTTCTCGGGCGACGGAACCATCGATCTTTCGTTGCCTGGCCATATCGCAGCGAAGACGAGCGTGGCAATGATCGGTCCAACGGTCGGAGTCAGAAGAAAATAGTAGAAGGCGGGAATATTCTTCCACTCTGGATGCGCCCAAAAATGCTGCGAATAGGATCTCGCCTCTTGTAAGAGCGGGAAAAATACCAGTAGCGGGAACAATGTCAGGCCTAAACATATCCAAGCCGGATAATCGATGCGCCGATTGCTCCAAGTACGTGCAAGTTCGCCGGCGCCAAGCGGGACCAACAGAAGTACGGCGTAATAATGACACGATATCGCCGCCGCCCCGCTCGCAGTTAGCCCGATCAGCCACCAGACGCTTCGTGAATGGTCTGCGGCTCGTTGCCAACACAGGAGCGCCGACCCGGAAAATCCGAGCACGAGTCCATAAGGTCTTGCTTCATAGGCATACTCAAAAGCGGTAGTTGTAAGCGGGAAAATCATCGCTGCAATGCCATAGAGGACGGGCAATCGGTGAGACACGAACAAGAACAAGCAGATACTCAGCAACAGGACGCCAAGAATTTCCGGTAATCGGACAGTCAGAGGTGATTCTCCCAGGAGTGTCAAGAACACTCGCGTGATGAAATAGAAAGACGGAGGATTTTGGTCTGCCCCCGTTGAGAGGGCTCCCAGAATGTCGGAAAGGCTTTCCAACCTTGCGATGTAAACCGTGAACAACTCATCATTCCACAGCATGCGCCATGATGAGATCAGACCGGCAATGACAAGATAGAGGCTGGATATGATCGCCACGCAGAGAAGTTTCTGCCCGTTGCAGAACTCGCGGGCGGTTTCCGCCATGGTTTCCAATTGACTTGAGAGGCAGTAGTTCATGGATGCGCGTGGATATCGGCCGGCCGGTTTGTCACTCCAGTCGAAAAAACATCCGTGGGTTGAAGCCGACGATAGATCTCAAACTGACCAGGAGGGTCTCCCGGACGCTCAGGGGCGATTGAATCAACATAGACCCGTTCCCATCGGTCAGAGTACAGACGGACGACGGAAGCCGTGTATTGCTTTGTGTCGACCGCCAACCCTTCGTCAAGAAACAGATACGTCACCGGAACTGAATCCAGCAGCGCCTGAGCCTTGGCCGGATCTGATTCAAAGGGGGGCATGACAGCTTTCAATTTCGTGCGAAGATACATCCAGTGTGGCATGGACCCGGCAAGAACATCAGTCGACTTCGCGTGTTCCTGCACCCAATCAAGCCCTGCATCAAGAGCTCGATGGGCATCGCGATAAAAGAACAACCGATATCGCACGGGAGCGCCATTCAGATCCATGTGCGTCACGAGTGGATGCCCCCATGTCTGCACCCCCCAATATGTCGAACCTTGGAGCACCAAGATCAGAACCACCACCAGCCACTTCGACACCGATGTTACTTGTCGCCATCTTCCAGGCAAGGTAGACAGGGCAGATAAAGTGGTGAGCAGGAATACCACCAAGAACGGGATCAGAGGCATGAGGTAGCGACCAATTTGTTCCGGCCATGGTGTAAGACATAGCGCACCTAGGTAGAAGATCACATAGAGTGGAGTAATCCATTGGCGGTCTCGCAAGTGTAGACCAATCCCTCCGAGGACGAGACCGCTGAGGATAAATAAGGCTACGTCTACCGGCCATGTCGTGGCAATTGGGAAAGGCATCCTGACCATCTTCCATGGGAGTTCATAGAAAGTGCGGGGAGCACTTACCGATTCTCCAATGCTTTCAGGTAAATGCCCCAGATTTGTAACAAGGCGCGTGGCCATGTCCTGAGTGGAAGTCAGGCCGAGCTCCGGGCGAAAGGGATCCTTAAAGGTAAAGACGTTGTTGACATAACTAACGTTGTAGAACATGTACGGAGCGCGCTGATAGTCATAGGCCGGCTGGAGATACTCCGACCCCGAAATCACAGAGGCGAGGTACATCTGCCAACACAGCACGGGAATAGCCACGATCGCACAGCGAACAATGAATTGTTTTACATTCTTATTGAGCAGCTCTTCAGTCACCCAGGCTGCGAACAATGCAATCCCCACGGTCTTCAATCCGAACGCAGCGGATGCCAGAAGCGCTGCTCCTACAATGCCGTCCCTTCGCTCTCTTTGGTGCGCGTAGAGTATGAAGACGGTTGTGATAAGCCCGTAGAGCAATTCAGGAAAGAGAAGATCGGACAGGAAGTATGTGGACATTTGGAACAGGCAGATCGTCGTCCCAACCAATGCCATTGCTTGGCTGAGACAACATTGGAGAACACGAAACACTGCTGCTGCGTATAGAGAGAAGACGACGCACGAGAAAATTCGTAACCACTGTCCAACGACAAGGGGATTGTCGGATCCGAGAATCCACTGATGCGCTGATACTATGAGAGGGAACAGCGGCGGGTATTGAACGGCCTCAATCTCACCCGGTTCATTGAGTAACCGATAGCCCTTCCCTTCAGCAAGCGACGTTCCGAGCACGTAGTACACGCCTCCGTCCCACCGCAAATCGATCGGGCCTTGGAGGCGTGTGATCCAAAGGGCAGCAACCAGCAGACTCAATAACGCATACACAGTCCACTCTTTGGACAACTGGCTACGGATCGTTGAACAGACAGCCCCGACTCTTCGATTCATTCCGCAGCCATTCTCACCTTATCTCTGACGAGCGCTGACGACTATGTTGTATATCCGTCCTATTACCCACCCGACCACTCCGCCGGTCAGCGCTCCGTAGAAAAGTCCGACGAGACTTCCGGCCCAGGTCACCGAGTAGCCGATGAAATAGTTAGACAGCAGTTGCAAATGCTCGCCGGGGTGTGGGCCGCCTTTAAGCACGAGCCAGATCGTCATCGCCCACAACCCCACGCCTCCGACCACCGAGAACACCAGGGCAAGGACATCCGCCTGGACCCTGGCAATGGCTTGGCTGACCTCGTCCTTGTCTCCTACTCGATTCGCCATGGTCTCCCCCATCCTATTGTGCGATCAGACTTTGTCCAACAGGTCGCGCCGGCGTTCAGCATCGCTGCGCCTCCTCGCGAACCGCGCGTATCCCCTCAGCGTCCAATTTCTTAATCCGGCTATCAGCGCCCCAAGACCAAATCCGAAAAGGCCGCTTTCAAGCAGGCCGATGATCGCGCCGGGCCAGGTTACTTCAAATCCGAAGAGGTAGCTCCCGAGCAAGGACAGCGTGGGCCCCACCACCGATCCACCCTTCATTAACAACGCCGCTGATGCGAGAAAAATCCCGAGGCCGAAGACGACCCCGACCGCCGCCCCGAGAGCCACGGGATCCAGCTTTGCGAAGGCAACCTCGATCGCATCATCGTCCAGCATCTGCACGGCCTGCGCGACCGGTACGCTGACTCGTGCCGGCACGAGCCGATCGCCGGCGTTCATCAGAGCCGTTGTTCCTTCCTCGTGATACTCCCGCTCCGTATTGACCGACCACACGTCGTGCCGTTCTCCCAAAACATTTCGCGCAGCGAAAAGTCCCGTCAACATCGAGTGGTCCTGATTGTTGTATCGGTGAAGACCGTTGCGCCCGATCGTCTGAAAGTTAGAAAGTGTAGCGAGGTACTGTCTGATGGTATCGACGTGATTCCGATACGCCTGATCGTACACGGGATACGCCTTTTCCATTCGCACGACCGTGCCGTCGACTACTTCCTTCGAATCGATCAGCCCCAACTGCGCACATTCGCGCGTGCCGAGTTGGATCAAGCGATCATCCGACCAGGACCACTCTTCGTCCTTGTCCCACAGAAAATACTCGAGCCCTAACGAAGTCTTCCCCGCATCCGGCACCATGTACGGACTCCAATTCTTGTAGTTCTGAATCCGCCCCATCTTGACGTCAGGAGAATGGATATAGATCCAATTGTCGGGAAAAACCGAATCACGGTCGACGACCAGCACGACAGTCAGGTAGTCCCGGTACCGTAGCCGGGAAGCGGCCATGAGCACTTCGTCGGGTGGCAACGGATCGAGGGCCTGAATCAGTTCGCGAAGGGGCATGGTGGAAATAAACTGCGTGCCCTCGTATTCCACTCGTTCTCCGTTTCGTGTCCGTCCGGAGACCGATACGACTCGTCCCTGCCGATGATGAATGCGATTCACATGCTCGCCGCGCTTCGTTCTTGATCCCTGTCTCGCCAATTGTGCTTCACAGCGTTCCCACATCATCCCCGGACCGAACCGAGGGTAGTAGAACCGTTCGATCAAAGAGGTAATCGTCTGCCCGTCCATGCCGCGGCTGGCTCCCAGGAGAGCATTGCGGACGGCCTGCTTGAGCGAGAGATTCTTGATCCGTTGAGCCGCCCAATCCGCAGAGATCTCCGAGCAGGGAATCCCCCAGACCTTTTCCGTGTAGGTCTTGAAGAAGATGTTGTACAGCCGATGGCCAAACCGATTGGACACCCACTGTTCGAAGGTGTGCTCGTCTTGGATGTGGAAGAGTTTCGCCCTGAGGTAGCTGAGCCCGATCAGGAATGATTCGACCGGCCCCAGTCCGGCAAAGGCGTTCAGGGGCTTCAGCGGATACTCGAAGAAATGATTGTTGTAGTAGATGCGGGACTGCCTTGGTCGAAGCAGAAACTCCTCCCCGAGAATTTCTTGCCACAACTCATTGATGACCGGCACTTTCGAAAAGAAGCGGTGGCCGCCGATGTCGAACCGATACCCCCGATAGTTCACCGTTCGCGAGATGCCGCCCACCTGGTCGCCGGCTTCCAGCACAGTCGACTGCCTGCCTTGTTTCGCCAGCTCGTAGGCGGCTGTCAGGCCTGCGGGCCCCCCCCCGATCACGACGACTGGTTGGACGCTATCTTTCGCCACTCTCCTAGTCCTCCCTCCCTCCTAGTTCCACGCGACTGGGGACAGACATTTCCATGAGGAGCGGGTCCTGTTCAGAGCGTGTAGAAGCGCCCCCAGGGCAAAGGCCAATCCGCTGTAAAAGAAGTAGAGCCAATGGCAGGGGATCGATTTCACTGCAAACCACCACCCCCTCAGTCGGTAGAAAAAGCGGTAGAGCGGTAGATTGAGCAGAGTCACGGCGATGGCACAGCCACCGGTGATCAGCAGGGCAAGGGGCCACTGCCAAGCGATTAGTGTCGCTGCGAGTGCAGTGAAGACCATCGCGACGCTTACGCGTTGCGAGATTGAGATATTCAGATCGTTCTGGAGCATACGTTCACGCAGAATCAACCGGGTCCAGGGAACAGCCCGGTCTCTGAAGTCAGCAATCAGCAGAGACCGCCAAGTCCAACGTTTGAGATGCTTGACCTGTAGTGACGGTACGAGCAAAATTCGCTTTCCCCCCCGCCGCAGGCGATAGCCGAGTTCAATGTCCTCAATCGAAGGCCGTCGATACGATTCGTCAAACCCGTGAACGGCCTGGAAGCTCGTCCGGCGAATCGCGCCGCAGGCCCCCCAAAATGTCGAGGCCTCTCTCTGGCCGTTCTGATGGACAAAGTGATGGAACAGATTCTTGTACTGAGACAGAAAATCTGGTTCGCCGGGCTCCTCATCATAAGACCCGATGATCGCATCAACGCTTGGCGTATCCTGAAAAATCATCTGAACGTGTGACACCGCGTTGGGGGGGATCGTGACGTCGGCATCCACGAAAAAGAGAATGTCCGATTGGGCTTGCGAGGCTCCAAGATTTCTGGCTCGACCCGGTCCACCCGGCGAGGGGAAACGATAGACCCTCACACCGGCGGCTTCAGCATACTGCGAGGAACCATCGGTATCGCCGTCCCCGACGACGATAATTTCATCAGGCGGTGGATCGGCCTTTCTGACCGAGTCCAGACTCGCCCGGAACTTCGCCCCTCCGTTGAAGACCGGAATAATCACCGTGACAGTGAGCGTGGAGATTTTCAAGACAGGCTATCCCTTCTGCTTTCCTATGCGTCGCGCAACTGCAAGAATGCACAAATCATCGGGAAAGGATCGTCGTCTTCCCGCAAGGAGCCGACGGAAAATGCTCAGCTGATTTTCTGACAGGTTAGACGAGAATACCTTGATCGGCAAGCCCACATTGGACAGAAACGAAGCCCCGCAGAAGGGGGGGAGGCCGGCTGAATCATTTCATACCTGTTCTTGGGATAACGGCTTTGCCTTCCCATCAAGCCGATCGGTAGGGCTCTTCACTAATACCAGGCACAATAACCCGACCCCGACCCATACCAATTCGCGAAAGCGACGCAGGAGCGCGAAGGTGATGCCGGTCACGTCGCTGTAGCCGAAGGCCTTGAGGAGTAAAAGATTCCCTGCGTCCTGCGTGCCTAGACTTCCGGGAATAAAGAAGGTCCCTCCTTTGATAAAAACCGAGAGCGCGCCGATGGATACCGCGGGCAGCACTCCGACCGGGCCACCGAGGTAGTAAATAATGACGAAGACTTCCAGCGCTTCGGCCAGCCAGCCCAGAAAGTACAGACCGGTCGATGCATAGAACACCGGCCGGCGCTGCGAATAGAAGTTCAGAATCGTCCGGTCTAGAGCCCGCAACTGTTCTTCGCGGGAATCGAGAAACTGACTGCGCACACCGATTGTACGTAACGTTTCCAGTATCCAGGTAAAGAGCCCGCGGCGTTGCATGAACACGAACGCAGCCGTACCGAATAGCAGCAGCCCCACGCTGAGCAGAGCGGCTGCAATAATCTGTGCGGATAAGCCGTGTGCGCCTAAGATCACAAAGCCGCTGGCAATGCCCGCGAGAATGAAGAGCACTTGGGCGATCGTCATGGTGGTCTTAGCGATGACGACGGATGCCAATCCTTCAACCATGGGAACGCCCAGTCGCTGGAGCAGGTAGGCTTTCAATGGTTCCCCGCCGACATAAGCCGTGGGCGTGGTCATGTTCACCACTTCCCCGGCCGTGCGGATCATGAGCAGGCGCCAGAATGAAACGTATTGCACCGACGGATCGAGCGTGACTTTCCAACCGTAGGCCTCGATGATGTACATGATGAGGGAAGGCACAAGGATCGCAACGAGCGCAACCGGGCCGAGTTGCGCGGCGGCGGCGTAGATATTCGACGGTCCGATATGCCAAACGAGGAACGCGACGGTGAGCAGGCCTAACGTGAGCAGAAGATATCTCAACACGTTGCCCGATCCCCCGAGGCGTATTGTCGCTGATACGTTGAGGAGGATGAGTGAGCGAGAACGAAGCTGGAAGCGATTTTCAGCATCCCGCTGCTAAGCACGGGTGGTTGCTGACGGACGAATGACCCAGACCATGAGACCGGCGAAACCGACCGATCCAATCGCCGCGATCCAGAGAAACCAGTCGAGCTTTCCCAACAGAGCGAACAGCAGTACGATCACGGAAAAATCACGACTTGCCACGTTCTGCAGAATGAAATCCGACCAGGCTGCATGATCCGGCGATTTCCACTCACTCGAGGCGTTGATCCTCTGCGCCTTGCCGACCAGAACAAAAGAGAGCGCGTTTCCCAGAATGGCTGCCGTCCCAAGCGCCAGAGGAACCCAAGCATCGGAGTTCCCCGCTGCTCGCGCATAAGAACCCATCGCGATCCCCCCGAAGACCGCCATATGCACGACGTTGTCCATGGCGATGTCGAGCCAAGCCCCGAACGGCGACTCGGTGAACGTCAACCGCGCGATTTCGCCGTCGCAACAGTCGATGACCGCCGCCAGCTGGAACAGCACTGCTGCGGCAAGGCCCGCAGCGTAGGTGCCGAGGGCAAATCCGACGGCCGAGATCAGTCCCACGATGGTCGCCAGGGCCGTGACGGAATTCGGCGAGAGTCCGAGCGAGAGAAAAACGCGCGTAAATCGGCGGGACAGTACCCGATTGAAATAGCGATCGACGAAGCCTTCAAGCTCCCCTTTCAATGACGCAAAGAGTTTGCGTTCAGCCGCAGGCAGATCACCGGTGACCCGCACCGGCTGATACCAGTGGGCTGGATTCGATCCGGTCGGGAAGACACGCACCAGCCCGTCCGTTGCCGCGCGCTCGAGCCATCGACGAAGGGGAATCGTCCCGGGCTCACCCGTTACGCGACCCGCGGCGCTCAGGAGACTCGCCGGCAGGACGACGAGGTCCGCAAACTCCGCAGCGCCCCGTTCAAATGACAGGCGTGCCGATCCGGCCCGCCTCTGAAGAAATCGATGCCCAGGGGGACTGTGGGTTACGACTATCGCCTGCCCTTCCTGAATGTCCTGTCGCAACTGCTCAATCAGCGTCCGAGAAAAGACCCCGGCGACTCCCGACAAGAGACAGAACCCGCGCACCTCCGCAGCCAGCGATTCCCACGTGCGACGATCGTCGAGAGGGAATTCACGGATCGGCATCCACCGGACCGGGATCGAGAGCCGGGGCCCCTTACCGAGCGCCTGCTTGAGTTGCTCCTCTTCCGTTCCTGCCAATACGATCAGCTGCCTGATGCCCGCGCGCTGAAAGGTCAAGATCGTGCGCTGAAACAAGCCGATGCCGACGACTTGAGTCAACGGCCCGACAGCGGTTCGGGTCTTCGGGCCGAACAGTTCGACCGACGGCAGCAGGATCGCCGTAGACAGCCCCTGTAGCTCAGTCCCTTTTTCCAGCGCCCTTTCACTCATCGGCGACCCTGTTTCTCGTATCTCCTCGTTCGTCTTTCGTTGGATAGATAGCGTTTCACGAGCGACGCATCACGAATTACACTCTCACAGCTTGGGCAATATGTCCCGTTCGGCCTTCTCCACATCCTCGGGAAAGTCGATTTCGGTCCACGGCAAACCGCCGATCTGCTCATGGCCGACTTTGACCTCGCGAAAGAATTCCAGCAGAGCATCCTCATACTCCATCTGCCATGCCTCCCGGTCCACAAAAGTCCTGAGCGACGCGACCACGTGCGGCGTATCGGCCTGTCTCACCTTGAGAAATCCCACTCCTTCTCCCGCATAATCATAGCGCAACGGCATGCGCTTCGTCAGAGCGATAACACGACCGCCCTCCACTACCACCATACACTCTTCCCCCGTTTGTTTCACGGTTTCGTCCATGAGCAACGCGCTCGGATAGGGGGACTGCACCAACCGCCGGAGAATCTCCCGATGGAACAGAACGTCCGCGTCCATGACGATCACATCGTCATCCAGAGCCGTCCGCGCGATCCACAAGGATGAAATACTGCCGCGATGGAACTGCTCATTGACGAGGAAGTTGATCCGCACGCCGCACGAATTCGAAGAGGCAGCCGCGCGGATCATTTCCTGCTTGTACCCGACGACGATGTCCGCGCGTGGAATCCCCACTTCCGCCAACGATCGAAGATAGCGATGCAGAAGGCTCTGTCCGCCGATCTCGATCAAGCACTTGGGACGATGTTGCGTGACCGGCCAGAGCCGCTTCCCGACACCGGCGGCGAGAATGACGGCTTTCATGCGGCGGTAACGACCTGTTCGACGGCATCGAGAAACGCCGTGAATTGGGCCTCGGTCAAGGCGCCCATATTGGCCACCCGGAAAATCTTGTTCTCCAGATTTCCTTGTCCGGCATAAATGACGTACCCCTGCCCTTTGAGCCGATCATGCAGCGCCTGATACGACAACCCCTCGGGCAAATAGTAGGCGGTAATGGTGTTCGACTGCCGATCCGGCGTGAGCAAGGGCTTGACTCCGAGCTTCGCCATCCGCTCGCGAATCAGCGTGGCCATTTTCTTGTACCGCTGGATGCGCTTGACGACTCCCTCTTCAAGCAATTCATTCAGCGCTTCATCAAAGGCGTAATAGACCTGCACGGCCGGCGTAAAGGGAACCGTCCCTTCTCCGTGATCATCTACATAGTGCGTGAGGTGGAGGTACCAGGACCGCTTGGGATAGGCCCGCATGCGCTCCAGGAACCCTTTGCGCACGAGCACAAAGGAGACACCGGGGAACCCCTGAATGCATTTCCCCGCCGTGCCGGCCACCATATAGATGTGTGCGCCGGCAATGTCGATCGTTTCGCCAGCCAAGGCGCTGACCGCATCCAGGATAAACACCCGGTTTTGGCTGTCGACGACTTCAGCGATGTCTTTGACCGGATTGAGAAGTCCGGTCGTGGTCTCGTGATGGACCATCGCCACGCCGTGCACCTCGGGATGCTGGCGGAGCGCCAGTCGTAGTCGTTCAGGATCGGGCTTGACCGTCCACTCAGATTTCAGTTCGGAGACACCGAGCCGATGGATTCCGACCATCTGCGACAACCGTTCTCCATACACGCCGTTGTTGAGAATCAGCATGCGCTTGCCGTGCGGAAGGGAAGACATCACGGCGGACTCAACGGCCGCGGTGCCCGATCCTGTAATCAGCACGGCTGCATAGTCGGATTCTCCGCCCGGCACGAAGGCTTTCAGCAGCTTGCCTTGAATCCCGTGCAAAAGCTCGGCGAACTCCGCTTCGCGATGACAGATATCCTGGCGAAGAAGCGCCTGCCGGACCCTTTCCGATACATTCACCGGCCCCGGATTCAACAACATCATGGCATCTGTTCCTTTTCCGTCTACTCAATTGCCTTCATGAATCGCTTGGTCAAGTCAGGCGGTTCGTGCAAGATGCGGCCGGCGTCTTCGGCAAATTCGTTCACCTTGATTAACAACATGCTCGGCCCGTCCTTCTTCAACATATCTTTGAACTCATACACGAGATCGTCGCGATCGCGCACGCGCTCGACGTTCACGTATCCGGCGGCCTTCGCCACTTTTTCCAACGGGACAACGTTCGATATCGTCGGTTGATTCCCCGTCGTGCCGTAGACCTCGTTGTCGAACACCACGTGGATAAAGTTCTTCGGCTTCAAGGCCCCCACGGTCGCCAATGTGCCCATCCCCATGAGCACGTTGCCGTCGCCGTCGAAAGTAATCACTTGCTTGTTCGGCTTAGCCAGGGCCACACCCAACGCGATCGCCGGCGCATTCCCCATCGAGCCGATCATATAGAAATGTGTCGGCCGGTCGGCAATCTTGTGGGCTTCACGGGATGGAAATCCGTTGCAAATGATGACCGGTTGATCCGTCAACAACTCCAGAAGAGCGGCAATGGCTTGCGCGCGACTGATCAATGTGCCCTGTTCAGGCCTCACGGGTGCAATCCTTTCACCACTCCTTTAGTAATGAAGAGCGCGACAGGAATCCGCTGCTTCATGAAGGTCTCCGCCACCCACTTGAAATCTTCGAGTGCGGTCTTCTCGGTCAGGGTCCGATGGGGAATCTTCATGGTATCAAGAAACTGCGGCATCACTTCGCCCATCACGAGGTGCTCCGGCGCGTCTTTTCCACCCTGGCCCCGCCAGGACACGATAAGAATGCAAGGCTGTCGATAGATCATGTTTAGGGAAATCAGAGTGTTGAGTGAAGTTCCCAGCCCGGAATTCTGCATCAGGACGGCGGGGATCTTCCCGGCCATGTAAGCCCCCGCCGCCATCGCGACTGCTTCATCCTCCCGCACGGCCGGAGTGTAGAGACGTCGATCCATGAGTTCTGCAATGATTCCGCCCAGAATGGAGTCAGGAACGCCGGTGAAGAAATTGACCCCCATATCCTGCATGGCCTGCACAAACGCGTCGCTGTCGATCATCGCTTCTTCTTCCTTCACGGTGGCCCGGATAAGAAAAGCGCGCGCATTATATGCCATGCTTCGACGGTTTCTCAAGAAAACAGGGCGGTTGCACCCTGCATAGCCGCATGTTAGCGTGCCCCATGCGCTGGCGGCCCTACGCCGATACGAATGCCGGGCGGTCCGTCCTCCTCCTCGCTCTCTTGCTGGCCTCTCCTCCCCCTTCATACGCAGTGCCGATGACCAACGATCCGAAGGGCTACCACAACATCGCCTGGGGATCCGCTCTCGGATCACGAACGGATGTGGCCGTCACGCGCGACGGCGAGCACGTGAAGGAGTACGAACTCAAAGGCGTGGCTCCTTCGCTCGCTGAAATTCCCGTGGACAGTGTCCGGCTGACTTCTGTCGACGAGCAGTTTGCCCGCGTCATCATCCGCTATAAAGGCGAAGAGACGCACAGACGGATCCTCGCTTATCTTGAACAGGAATTCGGTCCCGTCGAACGCCTTCCCGGCCAAATGATGCGCGGGCTCAATCAGCAGTACAACTGGCGTGGCCCTGATTCGGAAATCAACCTGACCTATCAGGCTGCAACGGAGCGCGGATTTATTTTTATCGATAGCCGTACTTTGGCGCCTCGGTTCAATGATCAGATTGCCGATACGGCTGACTGACGGCAATTCTCCAGCCGCCTTCCGACCGCCAGCCACAGTTCCACGCGAAACTTTTGGTTGACAAGCGCCCCGTGCTTTCGCATCATGCGGAATCGCTATGACGAATGCTGCTAAACTTCGGGCTGCACTGAAGAAACCCGGGGCGCTAAAGGTCGTCGGCGCCCACGACGCGCTGAGCGCTCGCTTGATCGAACGGGCCGGCTTCGACGGCGTGTGGGCCAGCGGCTTCGCCATCTCCGCGTCGCTTAAATGTATTCCCGACGCCAGCTTCATCACCTCCAGCGAACAACTGGAGATTGAGCGAAACATCGCCGAAGCCGTCAGCATCCCTGTCATCGCCGATTGCGACACCGGATATGGAAACGCGCTGAACGTCATGCGCACGGTCAACGACCGGGAGCGAGCCGGGGTCGCCGCCATCTGCATCGAAGACAACGTATATCCCAAGCGTTGCAGTTTTTACGCCGGGGTACGCCGGGAGTTGATTCCGATTGAAGAACACTGCGGGAAGATCAAGGCGGCGAAGGCGGCACAGATCTATCCCGAGTTCATGATCATCGCGCGAACGGAAGCCCTCATCGCCGGTTGGGGGCAAGAGGAAGCGCTTAAGCGGGCGGAGGCCTATGCAGAAGCCGGAGCCGATGCCGTCCTGATCCATTCCAAATCCAAAAAGTTCGACGAGTTGAAAGCTGTCTACAAGGCATGGTCGGGACGCGTGCCGCTGGTTGTAGTGCCGACGATCTTCGATCAAACCACCGCCGGCGAGATGGAAGAGGCGGGCGCCAAGATCATCATCTATGCGAACCAGCCGGTCCGGGCCGCCATCCGCGCCATGAAGGACACGCTGGATGTCATCAAGCAGGACACCAGACCGGGCGCTGCGAACGACCGCATTGTCACCCTGCCCGAAGTCTACGACATCGTCGGCGTTCCGCAAATGGAGGAAGACGAAAAACAGTTCCTGCCGGTGGGCGGCGAAAAGATCACGGCGATCATTCCGGCGGCAGGATTTGAAAAGCAACTGCTCCCCCTCATCGAAGACATGCCGAAGTGCCTATTGGACATCAAAGGCAAAACCATCCTCGAACGGCAGATCGCGGCACTGAACGAATGCAACATCAAGGAGATCGCCCTCATCCGCGGCTATAAGAAGGAAGCCATCACGCTGCCCAACATCCGCTACTACGACAACGACCGGTATGAGGACACGGGTGAGTTGTTCTCCATCTTCTGCGCAGAAACCGAGATGAAGGGACGAACGATTATCCTATACGGCGATATCGTCTTTGATAACACCATCCTGGAAAAGCTCCTCAAGAGTCCGGCAGACATTGCTCTCGTGGTTGACTTGGCCTGGCAGGATGAGCACCAGCGCGGCCTGCAGCCGGCCCACATCAATCCTGATCTTGTCGCCTTGGCTGAGCCGCCCGGTAGGAGCTATCTGTCGCGCTTCGTCATGCCCGAGGGGGAGCATCGGGTGGTGAAAATCGGGCGTCACCTTTCCCATGATCAGGCTCACGGCGAATTTATCGGGATGGCCATGCTCTCCGAGAAGGGCATTGCCGCCTTCCGGACCGGCTATCGTGCCGCGTTGGATAAATACAAGACCACCGGATTTCACGAGGCGGGCACCCTCACCAAAGCCTCCTTTACCGACATGATTCAGGAGCTGATCGATCAGGGCCATCAAGTCGATGCAGTCCCGATCTTCAAGGGCTGGGTGGAAGTCGACTCGTTCGAAGAATATCAAAAGGCCTGGGCCAAGCTTCGCCAGTAAACGCCTGCCATCCGTTTCTTGCCCTGTTTCACAATTCCTCCTATTTCTCAGTCTACGTAAAATCCGCTAACCCACTGTAAACCGGCAGTTCCTGTCTATTCCCCCCCTTCTGGTGGGGCTCCAATCCCTCTCCTTGGGAATGGGCAAACATGTGAAATACGATAGGCTCGAGTTGTCGCAGGCAGCCAGATCGAGCCACGACAAGGAAAAGAGAGAGGAGACCACGATGAAACCCAGCCCCCTGCTTCCCGGCCCTATGAAGAACGCCTATGCGCCGTTGGACCGGCGCTACGCCGAACGGGCCCCGATCTTGGCGCGTGTCCTCTATGCGAGTGAGAGCGGCCCGCGACTGGTCAAGGCGGAAGGCTCGTTGGCTGATCTCTCAAAATCGGGGTGCAAAATCCTGGGGACCGCACCCCCGGCTGAAGGAAGCAGCATCACGTTGTTCCTGTACTTTGCGGATGGGCGCCCCCCCATGTGCCTGACTGAGGCCACTATTTCCTGGGTAAGCGGGTTGGCTTTTGCGGCGAAGTTTCCCCATTTGACGCCTGATGAACGAAAACGACTTCAGGAACTTATCTGGAAACACGCGACATTTTCATGGTCAACACACCAGCGAACCGGGTTTCGAATCGTGTAGCGATCGACGGCGAATCAGCCGACCAAGCACGCGGGAGAGGAATCTGAGATGAAACCCAATCCTCCTGAGAATACGAGAAGCCAACGTGAACCTGTTCAACCGAACCGACGTCTCACGGAACGCATGCCTGCTGTCTTCTCCGTCCTGTACTCCGGCATGCACAGGGGCCAGATGCTGATGGGCGACGGAATGGTCTCGAATCTCTCTGGATATGGCATCGGCATTTACGGTAATCGACTCGTCTCCCAGGGGATGGAACTGTCCCTGTTCATTGACTTGCCCGGCTCGGGTGACCCGGTATGTATCGCGCAAAGCCGGGTCTCGTGGGTCTCAGGGAGGCGATTCGGCGTGGAAATGCTCTTCCCCACGCTCGAGGCTCAGAATCAATTGCGGCTTCATATGTGGAACCAGCGTTCTCGTCCGCGCACCAAAGGATAATTTTCATTCGAGGAGGACCGCCCACATGAGACATACGAAAGTCCGCTCCAGCAAGTCGCATCGGCCGGCGCTCCCGGTTTGCAATCGCCGAGAACAGGCCAGGGCCCCCGTCGAGTTCGGGTTGATGTATTCCGCCCAAATCGGTCAAGGGGAAGTCCTTGTGGGCGACGGCACAGTGACCAATTTATCTCGCCACGGACTTGGGATTAGAGGAGACAAACCGGTGCGAACAGGAATGGAACTCACGCTCTTCCTGTACCTGCCGGACGGCCAAGACCCGCTCTTCGTGACGGAGGCCAGGGTCGCCTGGACCTCGGGTCACCGATTCGGGGTAAGAATTACGGGGATGAATCTCCGGGAGCAAAACCGGCTTCGATATTTCCTGACAACGAATCTTCCGCATCCGCGCGCGCATTGAGCCGGTTGAGATTCGCGGCGCAATCTCATTCTCGTTGAGGAAACTCAACGGCGACTCAGTGCAGTTCTTCCATCCCACAAGCCCGGATCCCACCCAACCCTTCATTGCCAGGGGGGATCAGATCGTGCTAGCCTGGCCGGTGAGTAATCACTTACTCACTGGACTATGCCGACGACCACAACGAGCAAACCAAGACGCCCCACAGGCCAGGAACGACAGGCGGGCTTGATTGCCGCAGCCGCCTCGCTGTTCGCCGCCAAGGGATTCAACGGCACCACGACCAAGGAAATTGCGAGGGCCGCGGGAGTCAGTGAAGCCCTGGTGTTCAAGCACTTCCCGACAAAGCGGGCGCTCTACACAGCCATCTTGGCTGAAAAGGTGACGGTCAATGAGCTGTTGGAAGCCGTCGAAGAATCAGCCAAAAAACGGGATGACCGACGGGTTTTCACGCTCATCGCAAGTTTCCGAATCAGACCCGGGGTCGATCCGACCCTCCTGCGGCTCCTCCTCTTCAGCGCCCTGGAAGGCCACGAGTTGTCCGATATTTTTTTCGGCAAGCACCATAAGGTGTTTTACGATCATTTAGCCGCCTACATTCGAACCAGAATCGATGAGGGAGCTTTTCGTGACTTGGATCCTCTGCTGGCTGCCCGTGCCTTCATCGGCATGGTCGTCCACCATCGGCTCCTGCACGAGATTTTCGGCGTGCCCATGCATCGGCCTCATGATGAAACGGTCACGACCTATGTCGACCTGTTTCTCAGCGGCTTGATCCTGCAGCCACGCCGCCGACGGGAACGGCGGAGGACTCGGCCATGAATCGCGTCCGTCAGCATCCGATCGTCACTCTCGGGGTGATTATTTTTTTCGCCGTCACCGCCCTGGTCGTCTTTCGCCTCAGCAGCGGGGCCAAAGTCGACGCGAAGAAAACACGCACGATTACCGTCGGGACGGTTCAGCCTCTCAAACAGGATCTCGACATCAGGCTCACCTACACCGCCGATATTACTCCCAATCAGTTGGTCAATATTTTCTCGCGCGTCGACGGCTATATTTCCAAGTTGTATGTGGATAAGGGCGATTTCGTGAAGACCAATCAATTGCTGGTCGAAATTGACCACACGGATTACCTTCACGCCGTCAACCAGGCCAAAGCCAATCTCGCCGCCGCGCGTGCGAAGGTGACCCAGCAAGATGCTTCCGTCCGCAACGCCAGGCTCACACTGGACCGGATGCGGGCCTTGATCAAGGATCAGTTCGTGTCCCAGCAGGATTTAGACAACGCCGAGGTGAACTCCGATGCCGCGATTGCCGCACTGGAGTCTCTGCGGGCGCAAGTGCAACAAATGGAGGTGGCGCTCGCCCAGGCGGAAACCAATCTGGCTTATTCGTATATCCGCGCCCCCTTCGCCGGTTACATCGCGGAACGCAATCTCGATCTCGGCGCCTATGTCACCGGTGCGGCGACCAGCACGTCCACGACTTCACGGGGAATCGTCAGCCTCCATGATATCGAGACGGTTCGGACGCTGATCGAGGTCGTCGAAAAAGATGTCCCGCTCGTGCAGATCGGCCAGAAAGCCGAGGTGCGCGCTGAGGCTTACCCCGACCGCGCGTTCGAGGGAACGGTTACCCGCGTCGTCCAAGCCCTGAATCGGGCCACGCGCACGATGACCGTGGAGTTGGATCTCCCCAACAAGGACCATCTATTGAAGGGAGGCATGTTTGCGCGCGTGGAAGTGCTGGTGGGAAAACATGCCAATGCCCTTCAGATCCCGATCGACGCGGTAAGCCGGCTGGAGGATGCCCAGTACGTCTATGTCGTCCGCGAAGGAAAGGCCGAGCGGGTACCGGTCGAAATCGGCGTACGTGACGAGAATCGGGTCGAGATTACCAAGGGTTTGACCGGAGGCGAACATGTGATCGTCTCGGGTAAAGACCTCGTCCACGACGGTACGCCGGTGCAGATGCAACCACTCCCTCAGTCCTGAGTGCTGAGTCCTCAGTGCTGAGAACGGTGCGACGGTGAATCACCGACTGATGAAGGCCGTTCTACCACGATGTTCCTTGCTGCTCGCTCGGCAGTCAGCACCCATTACTCAGTACTAAGAATATGTGGCTGACGCTGCTCGCATTACGCAATCGCATCGGCATCTTGATGCTGTCCCTCGCGATGGTCGTCCTCGGCGCAACTTCTCTCGATCGCTTGCCGGTTGACCTGTTTCCAAACATCCAGGTCCCTGTCGCCTTCGTCGGAGTCATTTATAAGGGCGCCCCGCCGCTCGACATCGAACAGAGTGTTGTCTATCCCATCGAGAAGGCTGTGAGCTCTGCCTCAAATGTCGAACACGTCGAGTCGTTCGCCAAACAGGGCATCGGTGCGGTGCAGGTCTGGTTCAACTGGGGCGCAGACATCAACGTCGGCCAGATGGAGGTGATGCAACGCATCACCCAGATCCTCAACAGCCTCCCGCCGGGGATTCTCCAGCCGTTTATCGTCAAGTTCGACGTTTCCAACATCCCAGTCTCCTTCGTCACCGTCTCCAGCGACGCCCTGGACGAGCGGGCGCTTTACGATTTGGCCTTCAACACGATCGCGCCGCAGATCGAGCAGATCGCCAACGTTGCGGCCGCGACCGTGGAGGGAGGAAAGATACGCCAGATCAATATCAACCTGGACCCGGCGCTGCTTAACGCCCGCGGACTCTCGATTCTCGACGTGGTCAAAGCGGTCAAGGCCGCGAATCTGATTCTCCCCTCAGGGGACATCAAGGCAGGCAATCTCGACTATAACGTCTTTACGAACAATCAGTTCCGTACCGTCGAGCCGATTCAGGACGTGATCGTCAAAGTCAATCAGACGGGCAACCCTGTGCGCGTGCGGGACCTCGGCACCGTCTCCGATTCATCGGATATTCAAACCAATATCGTGCGGACGGACGGGAACCGTGCGGTGTACTTGCGGGTGAACAAGCAGCCGATCGCCAATACGGTCGAAGTCGTCGACGCGCTCCGCGCGGCCCTCCCCAAAATGATCGGCATACCGCCCGGCGTCAAGTTGGGCATTTCGTTCGATCAGTCGGTCTACATCCGACAATCCATCAACAACCTGATCGAGCAGGCGCTGCACGGATCGCTGCTGGCCGCGGCTGTGATCCTGATTTTCCTGAGGAATCTGACAAGCACCCTGATCATTTCGGTGGCCATTCCGCTTTCGATCATGGTGACGTTCATCGTGCTGTATTTCACGGGGCAGACCCTGAACGTCTTTACCCTGGGCGGCCTGGCTCTGGGCATCGGCCGGCTGGTCGACGACTCGATCGTCGAACTCGAAAATATTCAGCGACATCTCAATACAACCCCGCGGCGGTGGGACGCGATTCTCGAGGCCGCGCGGGAGGTGGCCATGCCCATTCTCGCCTCAACCGTGACCACGGTCGTCGTCTTTCTGCCGATCTTTTTTGTCGTCGGCATCGCGAGGTTGCTCTTGATCCCTTTGACCGTGACCATCGCGATCGCGCTCTTTACCTCATTCTTCGTTTCACGCACCGTCACACCGGCTCTATGCTTCAAATTCCTCAAGCCGGAGCAGGAATCGCATCGAGGCATGCCGGGCTGGTTCGTGCGCGTCATGAATTGGAGCCGGGCGCGCTATGAGTCGTTGGACCGGGGATACGAAGATTCGCTCCGCTGGGTTTTGGCCCATCGTAAACTGTTCATTGCAGGCGTTCTGATCATCTTCGGATCAAGTCTCGCCCTGATTCCGATGATCGGCACGGAATTTTTGCCGGTTTCCGACGAGAGTCAGTTCCGCATCGTGTTGCGCGCCCCGGTCGGCCAACGGGTTGAGAAAACCGAGCAGCAGGTGGCGGAAGTCGAGCGCGTGTTGCGCGAACAGATTCAGCCGCATGAGTTGGAAACCATCGTCTCCAGCACCGGAATTCTTGCGCAGGGACGATCGTCGCTCTTCAATCCCAATACCGGCCCCCACACGTCCGTCATCTCTGTCTATCTGACTTCGCCGGATAAACGGACGCGCAATCAGGTCCAGATCATGAACGAGGCGCGTCCCAGGATCGTGAAGCTCTTCCCCGGCGTCGCGATGTTCTTCGATCCGGGCGGGTTGGTGAAGCGTGTGACGAGCTTCGGCTCGCAAAAATCGATCGATGTGGAGATTTACGGCTACGATTTTGAGAAGGCCCGCGACGTAATCCGACAGGTTGAGGGACTGATGCACCAAACTCCCGGCCTGGCCGACATCGAGGTCAGTCGCGAGGAAAACTATCCGGAAGTCAACGTCGTGGTGGACAGGGAAAAAGCCGCATTGCTCGGGATCAGCGAAACGGATATCGCCAATGCCGTACTGTTCTCGCTCAACGGGAACGGTCAAACCGACCCCATCATCTTTACGGATCCCCAAAACGGAAACGAGTACTACATCAGCGCCTGGCTGGCGGAGGAACACCGCAAAGATCTAACGGATATCGAAAATATCATCCTGACGGCTAGAAACGGAGAACCGGTGCTCTTGAAGAACGTCGCCTCACTGAAGCTCAACGCCGGGCCTGTGAAGATCGACCGGAAGTATTTCCAGCGCGTCATCCACCTCACCGCCAATCCGTTGAATCGGGATCTCGGCGCGATCGCAGAGGATCTTGAAGCGGGCTTTGCCAGACTGCAACTGCCGACCGGCTTCAGTATCAGGCTGGCCGGCCAGATTCAGCAGCAGCGCGAGACCTTTTCAGGACTGCTCTTTGCGACCATCCTGGCTCTGATGTTGGTTTATATGGTTATGGCCGCTCAGTTCAAGTCGCTGATCGACCCCTTCATCATCATGTTCTCGGTGCCGATGGGCTTTCCCGGCGTGATCCTGATCCTGTTCTTGACCAACACCACGCTCTCGACCACCTCCATGATGGGGATCATCATGATGCTGGGGATCGTCGTGTCCAACGGCGTGCTGCTTGTCGACTACACGAACGTCTTGCGGCGCAAAGGCGCTCAGCTCCATCACGCGGTCGTCACAGCAGCCAGAACGAGGCTGCGCCCGATCTTGATGACATCTCTGGCCACGGTCTTCGGCTTGCTTCCTATGGCGATCGGATGGGGAACCGGCGGCGAGACCAATGCGCCTTTGGCGCGCGCGGTCGTCGGCGGCTTGAGCGTCTCGACATTGCTCACGCTGTTCTTAGTACCGACGATGTATATGATTCTGGAGGAGCGCTTCCCGAGGCCGATCCGCGATGAGTCGATGGCGGCGGACATTCTGCCGCTGGAACCGGTGGGCCGGTAAGGGTCTGACAGGGTCAGGAACCATCTGTCGGAACGACCCGTAGGGCGCTGCGCGCAAATGGTTCCTGACCCCGTTAGGCCTTCTGTCCCTCATGACTTTTGTCCGACCCCGGGAAACAAGTCTCGCAGCTGTAACGCCAGACCGAGATCGCCGCTCACCCTGAGTTTTCCCGACATGGCCGCCATCTGCCCGCTCAGTTGGCCTGTCAAGACCTTGATGCAATCCTCCCCAGCCATGGATAGCGTCACATGGGGATCATCATGCACCCCTTCCTTGACCTGACAGGTTCCCTCACGAACCGTCACGATGTATTGTCCGCCTTGAGCCCCGCTCAGATCGAACTGGTACACCGCCTCCACGTCCTCCGCCGCATCTGAATCGAGTTTTCCCGGCAGGAGCCGAAAGAATTCTTTGATGGTGGTGGCCTTCATGCGGGGGGACCGAGAGGATCAAGCCGGGAGCCGCGCCTTCGCAACTCCCGGCATGATCTAGTTAGTTGATGGGCGGAATGGACAAAATGATCCTCTGGCAAGGCCACAGCGAGCGAGGCTCCGAGGAGGTACGCACCAAGCTTCGCTTGAACCGCTCGCTTCGATCACATGCGAGCGGATAGTCACTTCTGACCGCGTGGTTCCCAGCGTACGTTGAGGTGCCGAACGATGCGAGAACGAAGCTAGAGGTCATTTTCGCCATTCCGCTAATAGCGAAGGGTGACGGTTGCCGTACTCCGTCTTGCTCCGAAAAATTCCCTCGAAAAAGCTTCGACGACGGCAGGGTCATAGCCCTTGCAGCTGAAAATATCCAGGTACGCATTGTTCGTGTCGTTGGCGAAGTGCCCGCTGATCAACGAAGTCGAAATCAACTGCACCATCGAGTAACCGGCTACGCGGCCCGATCCAAAATTAACGACCTGACAGTCACCGAAGCGCTTCATGTCGATGAGCTCGCATAGTTCCACAACGTAGCGGCGAATATGGTCGGCATTGCGAATCAGGTCCGGCTGGCAATCTTGGAGGTCCACCGCGGTGCAGAGTCCCCACGCTTTCCCCTCTCCCACCATCTCGTGAGTCTGGATGGGCGAAGAAGTCGTCGGGGCGCTCGATGGCAAAATCGTCGACTCGGATCCGACAGTCACGCTCATAGGATGATCCGCCTTTCTGTGTGTGGGTGGAAAAACTGTTCGAGTGCTCGCACTATAACACGAATTTTTTCAGATGCAGCGCTCGGGCGAAAAAAAATTGGAGATAGGGCGCGTCCCGGACGAGCGTCGGTTGGTTGACAAGCTTCTCGGCGCTCGGAGAGAATGCCGCGCATGCCGATCACCCCGCCCCCACCCGATACCGGCGCCGACTTTTCCGATCTCCCGGATCGGCTCTGCACCTGGTGCAAGGTTCCCATGACGAAGAGGCTGGTGGGAGGGAGGCAGTTCATTCATTACACCTGCCCCAAGTGCATCTTTCAGCATACGACCAGACTGGGGCCGAAACCGGCCGCCAAGTAGCTCCCGCCACTAATAGTATTTTTCGCGGTAAATCGGACAGAGTCCCTTGGCTTGGACCAGCGCCTCCACGTCTTTGATCATCCCGCCGTTGCCGCACAGGTATACTGCCAGATCCCGGACTGACTTCACCCGTTCCTGAACAAGGCCCGTGACTCGCCCCCTGAGGCCGGTCCACCCTGGTCCGGGCTGGGACAAGGTCGTGATGAAGGAAAACTTCTGGTGGCGGAGAGCCAACGCTTCAAACTCTTCCTGGTAATAGAGATCGCGCTCATGTCTGAGTCCCCAGAACAATCTAATCGGTTGGCCGTTGTTCTGCTCCACCAGCGTCAGGATCATGGCTCGAAGAGGGGCAATCCCTGTTCCAGTCCCGACAAACAGGACATGCCGGCTCGGATCCTCCTTGAGATAAAAGGAACCGGCCGGCCCCTTGAAACTGACGTGATCACCTACTTGGAGACCGAACAGATAACTCGAGCCAGGCCCTCCGGCGACCAGATTGAATACGAGAGTCACCCGATCGGTGATCGACGGGGGCGAGGCAATGGAATAGGGCCGGGTGAGCGGCAGGGGGAAGCCTTCCTTCGGTACTTCAAATGAGATAAATTGCCCTGCCCTATAGGTGATCTCCCGGGGTTGGCGCAACGTGAGGTCCAGTTCACGGACATCGTGCGTCAAGTCTCTGACCCGACTGACCTCAGCTTGAAAGGTGCCGATCGCCATCCCGCTCATGCCTCGCAGCGTTGTCCATCTTGTGATTACCGTAACACAGTCAGTCGTTCGCTTCTCAACCGCGGGACGGCTGGCCGCTCTGCTCTGTATCGGGTGTCTATTCCCCGGATGCCAGACCCTACCCACAAAGACCTACGAGATCCGTCAGCGGACCTTCAGCTACCAACCGGCTGCCCTGGTGAAAGACTATCAAGAAGAGTTCGCCTATATCGAGCAGCGACGACTGTCCGTCGTTACCGGCGATGGGACGAATCCACCGGACCCCGTTCCCTCGACCACCAGTGTCCCGCCCCATTTGACGGGGTTGGCCTTTTCAGGAGGCGGTATCCGATCCGCGACATTTCACCTCGGACTCTTGCAGGCCCTCCAAGATATGCAGCGACTGCAGAAGGTCGACTACCTGAGCACGGTCTCGGGAGGCTCCTACATTGCCGGCTGGATGCTGGCGCACCTGGGCAGGGAGTTGGATGACGACTACGGGAATCTGGTCCAGACGCCGGATCAGGCCAAATTGCTCGACGCCCACGGGGATTTCGTGACCCATCTCCGGCACCATGCGGGATTCATCAAGGAAGGCGGATTCTGGGAAGGGCCGAAACTCATCTGGGGATACCTCTGGCGTCTCATCCCGTATTATGTCTGGGATTTGGGTCTCCATATCAAGACACCGCCGGAAATCGGCAACGAGTTGCACCTCTTCACCCCCTATCGGCATCGGATCGAGATGACCTATCTGCGAGGCAAACAGGAAACGCCCCTGGTTCGCCTGAATCGTAAGGACGTCGATGCGCCGTATCTCATCATCAACGGGAACCTCGTCAATCGCGGGAGACCCCGGGCCTATCCCAACGAAGTCGACCGTCCCTATCGCGACAATTATAATTTTGAATTTACCAGGGACTACACCGGCTCGGACGGGCTCGGTTACGTCCAGAGTGCGGGCTTCGGGCTTCCCGTGGTGGAGGTCCAGACAGAGGACGAGAAACCGGCATGGGTCAATCCCCACAAGGTTGTCGTCGAAGACTTGACCGAAGGCACCTGCCACAAGACGCGGGCCGAACGGGTGAGACCGAATGCCTGTGTCCGCCTGTCACATGCCATGACCGCCTCCGGCGCAGGCCTGGATCTCGACAGCCTCGTCGAAGAATGGTACCGCGACGACATCGCCCGCCTGTTGATGAGCATGGTCACCGCTCCCTTCAACCTCAACAACGAGTACCAAACCTGGAACTACGCCCGCCGCTATAACACGACCCTGGGCACGATCTGGGACTATTTCCTGATGGTCACCATCCAGCGCATCTGGCCCGATACGAAAAGCCGGTGGATCGAGATCACCGACGGTTCGTTCTATGACAACCTCGCCGTTCAGACCTTACTGCGCCGTCAGGTCGCGCATGTGATCGTCGGAGATGCCACGCTGGACACGACGTGGCAGTACGATTACCTCCATAATCTTCAGACACGGATTAAGGGATTCTTCGGACCAGGGGTCGAATGGTGCGGCGAGATTCCTCCGCCCAACGAGATCGTGTGGTATCGGCGGTTCTGGGTTAAACGGCCGGACGGCAGGCCAAGCGTCATTCATTACCTGAAGCCCTATGCCTACAACCCGCGCCTGTTCAAAAAGAATCCGTCGCTGGCCGCGCCGGGAAAGATTTTCATCGGCGCGGAACCGGAGAGCGGACGTACGTTCGCAACTCAGCCACCGGCCAGTCATCCCCTCACTCCCACTCATCTCGATGCCGACCGGCTCCTGCCGCTCATGACCGGCGACCGGGCAACGGCGCAAGCGCAACTGGCGCTCAAGAAAGTGACGAAGTTTGTGATTTCGCCCAAGGGCGAAGAGTTTCCGCAGACCAACACCCTCTTTCAATGGTACGAACTGGAAGAATTCGAGGCCTACCGGCACCTCGGCTATCTGATGGGCTGGGCCTATCTGTCGAAGCTGGAGTTCAATGAGGCGGAACTGATTCCAACGGGAGAGTGCAAAGCCTTATAGCTTTCCCTCCACTAGGTTCCTGATGCTTTCCATCCGACGACGGTTCACGCCCAGATCTCCGTAGCCGGTGCGCGAGGCGGAACGGAAGTGAATGGTCTTGCTGTCGTCGTCGAAGAGAAATTCAACGTCGTCGACAAACCGGAGCAACCAACTGGCGAATTCGTAGTGAAGATAGGTCTCGTCCTCTTCAACGAGCCTCACGCGAGGCAAGGAGGCAACGGCTTCCGTCAATACCGCCTTGGCCTCCGCACGAGATTTGCGGTATCGCAAGGGCGCGATGGCATGGCCATCGTCTTTGGACAGCGTTGAGACACAGTTCGGGCTGGAGGGACAGGGAGTCAACATTCTGGGATTCATGCCGTCACCTCACACGCAGTCATTTCGGCGGATTCACCTGCAATCTGGCGCAGAGAGGGACCGCAAATCAACAGCGCCTTCAAATAGAGCGGCCGGGAATACCTCTCTCATGTTGAGGGCGGAATGGAAACGGATGCCTGTGGTGGTCCGCTTCAGTAGGACAACGTCACTAGCGTCGGCTGCGTCTCCTCTTGATGTTCGACGGTGACCGACACCCGGCCGATGATACGTCCGTCTTCAGACTCCACATCGACGCGCCAATCGCCGGGATCAAGCCTCTGCTTGAATGTGTAGGCGCGATAACCGCCTTCCCGCCCGCCAGAAATCTTCAGGGGGATCCTATCGGCATGGGCAAAGGACTTGTTCCCGTCGGGTCGGAAATACCAGTGATGGTACACCGTCGTATTCAACGCCACCGGCGCAAAGACCGCCGTGAAGCAGTAGATCGGCTCTCCGGCCGGAAAGACGCTGTCCGAGCGCTTCCAGACTTCGTACCACTTTTTGGCATATGAGAGCTCGAAGCGGTCGTCGGTTTTTTTCACCTCATGGTAGATTCCCCCGAACTTGAGCGAAAGCGGCACAGGCGGAATCCAGTTCAGGAAATAGAATCCGACCAGCAGGGCGATCAGGGCCAGGGCCGGCGTGGTGACCCCAACGGCTTCGCGCCGCGACCGATCGGGATTGTTGCGATAGATGAGCTGCACCACCCGGAGAGTGACGACTCCGCTCAATACGGCTCCGGTCAGGAATATCGCCGCGTTCATGAATCCCGTCATGACCGGCAGGAAAAAGGTGAAAAAGGCGAAACAGACCAACGCATAGAGACTCACGACCAAGCGCAGGTTGGATAACCGGTCGCGCAGGAACTCATTTGCGATCAGCAGGGCGACCAGCAAGGCAAAAAAGACCGCCGTGCCGGTGAGCGTCGCGCTTCGCGAATAGAAAATCGCATAGGCGCTGAAGAGTCCTCCGAGAAGGAATTGGCTGGCCATCGGGTAGTACGGCCGGCTGCGGAGCACCCAACGGTTGAACGGTGAGAGCGTGGCCAGTCGATCACGGTCCGGCGCCGGCTCGATCCCGAGCCGGCCCGTCAACACGATGAGGATGCCGAGCAGCAGCAGATAGAGCAGCAGCAGAAGATTATCTTGCAATCGATCGATTCGCGTCAGGGTCACCGTGTCGTACGTGACTCCAGAAAAAAAGAACACCGCCGGCATAAACGGCTTGGCAAGAATGGATTGCACCTGGGCCAGGGGACTCATGCCCCCACTCTGAGGAATCTACAGGATTTGATCAACGGAAAATCGAATTCAGGTTGAGGTCAAGGCTGAGGTTGAGCAACGGCACACGGACGACTTCCACTTCACCTTGACCTTAACCTCAGCCTGTCAGATAAAGGCGGGCAGCGGCGCATAGGTCACCGAATACCCCAGAACCCGTTCCAGCCACCCCGCCATCAAGGCCTCGTCGAGCGGCGCGCGGTTCAATCGCACTTCGAGTTGAAAACCGGCATCGGACCCCATCACCCCCACGATTGCCGAGGCATCCTCTCCCTCGGGAATCAGCTCCTGAGTTTGAAATTCACAGAGCGTCGTGTACAGACGTCCGTCCGGCTCGATCGCGGCACGGATTTCCGGCAAGTCGTCGAGCGGGCAATGCACCGAGCAGCGGTAGGCCAATCTCGCCGGAGGCTCGATCGCGGCAAACTCGCCGAGGGCTTCCTCGGAAAACCCCGTCAGATAGGCCCTCACGCCGGCCGGTTCCGGTAAATAGGTCGCCGCAAGGCGGCTGGCCGGCACGAGATATTCGTAGGCGTCCGAGGTGTTGTACTCGAATTGGCAGGGGCCGAAGGCATCGGGCCAGGAACAGAAAAACGGAACAGTGGGATCGGTCGGACGCAAGATCAGTTGCTGTTTCTCGATCGCAGTCTCGATCGGCAGTTCGAGCGTCGTAATCGCTTCGAGAAAGGCGGTCCGACGTTCGTCCAGCCACTGCTCCCGCCGGGCATCGCCTCTCGTTTCACCGGGGCTGATGACCTCCCGCGTCTGCAACCGGACGCGCACGAACGAATGGGCATGGCGAAAGCCGAGCCAGAGCATGCTTCGGCTCTCGTGAAGCGTCAGGGATTCGCGAATACGCCAAGGATGGCTGACAGAGCAGTAGGTGCCGACATCTTGATACCGTTGGTACACGGTGTGATAGGCGCCGGCGAGCAGGAAGAAGTCGCCACGCCACCGGTCCCGCACGTGAACCAGAGTGACGTCCTCCGTCGCCCAGGCGTCGAGGCCGTCAAAGTCTTCCGGCGACTCGACCGTCCATTCTTCGACATAGCAGATGACGTCTTTGGCCGGAACAGCCGGCTTCAAACCCAACGAGGCCAGCCGTTCGCCCACGGCAAGGATCTGCCCGAACGACAACGGCGCGGTCGTTTCCCAACGACGCTCCCGCACAGCCTCCTCCCTTCATCACGGGGATTTTAACGGCTGGGCCGGACCGCGCGCTGGGAAATCGTCGTATCCTCGACATACCGGTCGATCGTGTCCTTGATCGTAGCGGTCAGCAACTTCTGGACGTCATCTTCGCTGAACCAGAAAACCGTGTCGGTCTGAGCGCCCTCGATGCTGCGATTGGTGGTGCTCTTGTCGCCGTTATTCCGGGCTGAGATCGTCACCTTGCTGCTCGATGTCAGCGCGGTTGAGAACATCCGGCTCTTCGCGTTAGCGGCCAAGTCGACAATCTGCCCGGTGATGACGATGTCCGCGCCGGTGGCAGATCCGGCCGGTACCACGCGCACATCCCATGACCGGTCATGCCAGCCTCTGGCTCTCAGCCGTTCCGCCAGCGCCTGCGCATAGACTTCGCCCGGCTTCTCGCCCGCCACATTGAAGTACGTGACTCCGCCCCAGAGATGCGTCCGCATCCCGACGCGGTTTTTTTCCACCCGGCGGTCCTCAAAAGGCTCCACCATGATCTTGACCGCCTCCGGTTCCGCCATCTGCGCCGGCATCTGTTTTGGAACAACATCGAGATAAAATGTCTGACCGTTTCCCCCGCAGCCGGATGTGATCAACAAACCCACCAACAGGACTATTCCACCCCCCGCTCGCGTCACGACCTTGTCCATTTGACCTCCTTCCGCCTCGAAACTCTGTGATTGAAGATGTGCTTTGAGAAAGAATGGGCGCTAGTCTACCGAAATCCATCCGCCTTCACAATTGAGGAATTCAGGAGGAAACGATCGGTCTCATGACCAGGAAGACCTCCCGGCCCAGGGTGGCCAGGTCGCCACGTCTGATCCTCTCGTCGTCAAGCGGAACATACCGTCCGATCTTGAGAAACGCCCGTTCAGCAAGCACAGCGGCCATGTTCGCCTTCCGGTCATGGGTGAGCGGAAGCGTATAGCCTTCCCCGCGCTTCCACTCCCAGAGCGTCGGAGCCGTCGACAGTTCCAGATCCTGCCCCGCAACGCGATGGAACCGGTCAACCAGATTCTTCCTGTATTGCTTGACCAGCCGGCCTTCCAGAACCCAGGCGAACACGGCATGGTGCCCCCACCAGAACAGCGTCCTGAACGTACACTTCTCCGTCCCGTGAAAGTGCTTGGGGCAATCAAGATACTGATAGGGAAACGATTCGAGATGCTCCCCCTTGACGAACTGGAAGAGCGCCGGATCAAAACCGGGCGGGGTCAGAAGTTCCGCGCGGCCGAGTTCCTCCTTCAGCGCCACGTGTGTCGCCTCGAGCATCCCTCGAATCTTTTCGGAAATTCTCGCTTTCTTCCTGAAAAACTCACCATCCGCCACCAACGCAGTTTCTTCATCGGTGAGGGAGAGAGACAGACTCATGCAGTGAGACCGTTCACGTTACCGCAATAACAAAGATTTTCGGAGTTACTTCTGGTGCGTCTCAAATGCTGCGACCGTCAACGCATAGTGCCGCCGGCATTCCGCGCAGCGAATCAGCGCCAGATCTTCAAATACATCCATCTCGCGCAAGGAAAGGGCTGTGGCATGAGTCTCGAGACAACCGGTGAGTTGGCCCTGTCCCTTCCAAGCATCGGCCGGTTCTCCCGCATCTGCCGATTCGGCCGGAACTGCGGCGGCTCTCACGACGACCGAAGCAAGCGCCAGGTGATGGACCGATCGGCAGGAGCTGCAACTGAGGATCAAAGTCCGGTCGTCAGCCAGCCGTTTGACCGCAATGCAGAGGGGGTGCACCGACCAGCATTGCTGAAGAAATGCGCCGCTACGAAACACCTGCGCCATGATCGTCAGGCCTTTACCGCCCAGCGCCGATCTAGAACTTCCAAAGGACCATCATCACCGCGATTCCTAATACATAGGGAATCACACAGGAATACAACAGAGCTGCGCGAGCCTGATCCGGCGACCCGGTTCCGGCGCGCTGTTCCTTATAGACAAACTCATAGGACAATACGAGAAGCGTGAGGGACAAAGCCAGCGCCCGACTGGTCCGAGGCCAGGTATATTGGCCGCTGATGAGAAAATTCGCCGTGAAGAAGCCGCTGGACAAGAAAATCACCGGGGCCAGGAGATAGCGCACGGTCTGCGCGAAGAGGTGATGCCAATCGGAGCGGTTCTCTGAGTGGCTGGAAAGAGGATCGGAAGTCACGAGCCGACGGCGATCGAACGTGCTGCCTGGGTCTGGGAAGTTGACTGGGAGCCGGCTTGCGCCGCGCGGCAGGTCTTGCAGACGCGAGGCCTGGCCTTCAGGAATGAGAACTTGCCGCTGGCCAGGCAGCTGTAATGCACAAATTCGTCGCAAACACTGCAACGAGACCAGCCCCCGCGGAACATCGTCTTGTCCCGGTAGAGCCCCAGCTTACAGACTTTGCAATGACGGGGTTCGATCGGAAGCAGCATCGGCTCCCAGTCGCCCCCGGCTTTTCGGATGCTCATGGGAAGGAAGTATAGCGGGGCGGTCGGCGGAAAAACAAGGAGGAGATAGACTGCTCTCCCACTCGCTCACCACAGGTTCAAGGAACAAGGCAAGGTCTGCTGACTGAGCGGCCGCTCAGGCCGGGGCCTGAGCGACGCCGGCGGACCGTGGACACGAGCCGCCGGAATCATGTCGAATGAGCCATATGATCGTATGGCTATCGTCAAGGACATGTGCTAACCTCTGTCGGTGGCCGAGTCGACGTTCGAGTGGGACCGAGATAAGGATGAAGAGAACCAACTCAAGCACGGCGTATCATTCTCGGAAGCCCAATCAGCGTTTCTCGACCCGAAGCGCGTCATCGCCGAGGATGTTTCTCACAGCGCGCACGAAAGACGTTATTACTGCTTCGGGCGAGTCGGTGGTGGGGTCATGACGGTTCGCTTTACCTATCGACGTGAGTCCGTTCGAATCATCGGCGCCGGATACTGGCGGAAAGGCAGGTCGATTTATGAGCGCGAAAATAAAATACACCGACGAGCCCCTCGGGGATCTCAAAATCGTCCCTGATTTCCTGCCTGCCCCCGGGGATCTTGTCCTTCGTGATGAAGGCGTCAAGGTCACGATCGCGTTGAGCAAGCGGAGTGTGGACTTTTTTAAGGCGGAGGCCCAGAAACGCCATACCCAGTACCAGCGAATGATCCGTCGACTCTTGGATGCCTATGCAGAGCATCACGCGGGGTCGAGCGTCGGGCGGGCTGCTCGTTCGCGTACGAGACTCCGGCGCGCGGGATGACCGTCCATCTATTTCCCCTACTCCCTCAAGACACCTCCTCCTCTGTTTGACTCCCCTCCACCCATTTGTTACTCTCCGCACGGGTCACTGCCTGTCAGGGCAAGTCGCATTCTCACCCCCATGAACATCAAGGACTATCTCGAACACAAGCGGATCGAAGTCGATCGCTATCTGGACCAGGTGAGCCCGCCGGCGACGACGCCGCCCACGACACTCCACGAGAGCATGCGTTACAGCCTCATGGCAGGAGGGAAACGCATCCGTCCGATACTGACGATTGCCGCGGCTGAAGCCATCGGCGTCTCTCCGCCCGGCCTGATGGCAGTGGCCTGTTCGCTGGAATTCATCCATACTTATTCGCTGATCCATGACGACCTGCCTTCGATGGACAATGACGACTTCCGCCGCGGGAAACCAACCAATCACAAGGTCTATGGCGAAGCGATGGCCATCCTGGCCGGCGATGCGCTCCTCACCATGGCCTTCGACCTCTGCAGCCATCCGGATCTGATGAAGGGCTGCGATCCGGTCAGGCAGGTGCGCCTGATTCAAGAATTGGCCTATGGCTCAGGCAACCTCGGCATGGTGGGGGGACAGGTCTTCGACATTCAGGCCGAAAACAAGGACATCGACCTCCCGACCCTTCAAAATATTCACAAACACAAGACGGGCATGTTGATCCGCGCCGCGGTCCGGATGGGCGCGATCGCCGCCGGTGCGACGGATCGGCAGCTTGACGACGTCACTGGTTATGCGGAAGACATCGGCCTGGCCTTTCAGATCGCCGATGATGTGCTCAACGTCACCGGCACGAGGGAAGAACTGGGCAAGAACCCGAATACCGACGCGGAGAGAGGCAAGAAAACCTATCCGACCTTCTACGGCGTCGACGGCGCCAGGAAGCTGGCCGATGACTGTGTGGCACGCGCGATCAGCCGCCTGTCGTCCTTCGGCCCTCCCGCTGATCCCTTGAGAGAGATCGCGCGATACATCACTGCGCGGCGCAACTAGCGCCGCGCAGGCAAGCGGTCAGAGGGACGTGGCAAGTGGCGGTTAAGAAATTATAGTTTAGCCTCATGCTAGTTTGCATTATACCTCTAGCCCTTCACCCCTTACTCCTTACTTGCGCACAAGCGCAATGAAAGTCTTAGTCACAGGCGCCACCGGATTTGTCGGTGGGGCAGTGGTGCGCGCGCTCGTCCGCGCCGGCGTCGAGGTCCGCGTGCTGGCCCGCCGGGAATCAGACCTTCAGAACCTGGAAAGTTTGGCCGTTGAGCGAGTCGCAGGCGACCTGCGCGATCCTGCTTCATTGCGTGAAGCCCTTGCCGGCTGCCGGCAGCTCTACCATGTGGCGGCGCATTACGCCCTTTGGGCCAAGGATCCCTCGATCTTTTACGACATCAACGTGACCGGCACGCGCAATCTTCTTGAAGCGGCGCGAACAGCCGGCATCGAACGCACGGTCTATTGCAGCACGATCGGAGCCATCGGACTCCCGCCTAGCGGCGGGCTCGGCACCGAAGAGACCCCGGTCTCGCTCGATCAAATGGCTGGCCACTACAAGCGGTCGAAATACCTCGCCGAACAGGAAGTGTTACGGCTGGCGAAGGAAGGACTGCCGGTCGTGATTGTAAATCCAAGCGCTCCGGTCGGGGCCGGCGACGTGAAGCCGACTCCGACCGGTCAGGTCATCCTCGATTTCATGAGGGGTCGCATGCCGGCATATATGGAGACAGGCATGAATCTCATCGATGTGGACGACGTTGCGGTCGGGCATCTGCTCGCCATGCAGAAAGGGCGCGTCGGCGAGCGCTATATCCTTGGAAACAAAAACTTAATGTTGCGCGAGGTGTTCGAGATCCTGAGCAATCTGACCGGCGTGAAAGCCCCCACGATCAAGTTGCCGAGACTTGCCATCCTGCCGCTCGCCTACCTCAATCATTGGGTCGCGAATCTCACCGGCCGGCCGCCGCGCATTCCGCTGGAAGGCGTCAAGATGGCCAAGTACAAGATGCATTACGACTGCAGCAAGGCCCTCCGCGAACTCGGCCTTCCCCAGACGCCCCCGGAGGTGGCGCTTGAAAAAGCGGTGCGGTGGTTCAGGTCACACGGCTATGCGTAGCCGTGAATGCGCCATATTGAAATTCCAATCATTAATGGTACATTACCGGCGTTGATTCAATATCCACTATCCGGCGCCAAGCTTTGATGGATTTTCTCACCCTGCTTCTCAAGACCGTCCTCCTTCGTCCCTATGTGTTCCTGTTCCTGACCGTCCTGCTCATCGCCGCCGTGCAATTGATCGGTTGGCCCAGGACTTGGCGTCTCTGGTTGATCAGCTGGGTCACGGCCTTCATCTGTGAATTTTCCTCCACCCGCACCGGAATCCCCTTCGGGTGGTACCACTATACCGGTTCGACGGTCGGCCAGGAGCTGTACATCTCGAACATTCCATTCATGGACTCAATCTCGTTCAGTTTTCTTCTCTATGCCGCGTACTGTGTCGCTTTGAGTTTCCTTCTGCCTCGTGAGGCGGCAGGATCAACCTCCCGCCTCCAGCCTCTCAGCTTTGACCTTTCCGTCCGCACGAGTCGTCGCGCGCTTGTCCTCACTGCGGTGCTGTTCGCCGGTCTCGACATGGTCATCGATCCGATCGCGCTGCGCGGCGATCGCTGGTTCCTAGGGAAGATCTATTACTACCCCGACCCCGGAATTCACTTCGGCGTTCCGCTCACGAACTACCTTGGTTGGATGATCGTCGGACTGATTTCGCTTGCAATCTATTTCCCGCTCGACCGTCGCCTTTCCCCTGCGCCCGCCGGAGACGGGACATCCATAGCACGCCGACTCTTACTGGGCGTCGGTCTCTATTATGGTGTCCTGGCATTCAATCTGGCCGTCACGTTCTGGGTCGGTGAAACGAGGCTCGGCCTTGCCGGTCTGTTGATGTGTCTTCCACTCGCAATCCTCTTGATGCTTCGGCTCTCTCCTCCTCGAAGTTTGCGGATAGGTGGCAATGCGCCCGCAGACTTTGTATAGTGTGACAGCTGTCCATGAGAACGAAGCTTGTCGCAATCCTCGTCATCGCAGTACTTGCCGTAATTGGCGCGTGTGGATGGGTCGGCTATCGGTTATTTGCAACCGGTTTTAGCGCAAAGACGGAACCCCATGTCCTGGAGGTGTGGATGGCGCGACAAATCCGCCATCTAGCCATCCCGCTGGCCCAGCGGAACTCGCCCAATCCTGTGCCGCCGAACCCGGACGTACTGAAGGAAGCGCGCGCCCACTTCGCCGACCATTGCGCCACCTGCCATGCGAACGACGGCAGCGGACGGACGCCGATCGGCAAGAACGTCTATCCCCAGGCGCCGGACCTGCGTCTGACCGACACGCAATCGATGTCGGACGGAGAATTGTTCTGGATCATCCATAACGGCATCCGCTTCACCGCCATGCCGGCCTGGGGGACCAGCGAACCGGAGAAGGACCTCGATAGCTGGAGCCTGGTCCATTTCATCAGGCATCTTCCGCGGCTGACCAGGGAAGAATTGGACGAGATGGAGGCGCTCAATCCAAAAACATTGAAGGAAAGAGAGGAAGAAGCCTCTTTTGACAAGTTCCTGCAAGGAGACGACGAAGCCGCCGCGCAAGTCGGGGCTCACCATCACTAGCCAGTCACGTACAATCGAAGGAGATTACACCGCTATGGCTCGCTACCTCATTGTCATATTCGCTCTGGCCCTCATCTCCGGTACGGCCTTCGCGCATGGCTCCGGTCAGCATGTGCTCGGCACCGTGACTGAGATCGACGCCGATCATGTCGAAGTGAAGACTCCTAAGGGCGCGACCGTAACCGTGAAGCTGACGAAGGACACCCGATTTAAGGAAAAAGGCAACCCAAAGTCTTCGGAACTCCCAGTCACCGGCGATCGGGTGGTGATCGATGCGATCAAGGACAAGAAGGTGTTGACGGCAACCGAAGTGCATTTTTCTCCGGCAAAGAAGGCCCCGGCTCCCGCCGCCGGCGCACCAACCCCGGCGCACTAGCCATGCAAATTGTCCGTTTCTCACAGCAGATGCAGGGCTCTCCGTTCAGCGGCGGGTTTCACGCCGCAACTATACGGATCCTGATCACGGGCATCGCCGTTTTTCTGGCCGTGGCGACCGTGCCGGGCATCGAAGCCGACACCTTCTCCGCCGGGGTGGCTGCGGTCTTGGTCCTGACGATTCTCAATCTGATGCTTCGACCGATCCTGTACATCCTGACGCTGCCGCTGATCGTGTTGTCGCTCGGGCTGTTTCTTGTGGTGCTCAATGCGCTCCTGCTGGAGCTGACCGCCTATCTGGTCAAAGGGTTTACCGTGTCCGGCTTTTGGCCGGCCGTAGGCGGAGCGCTCGTTATCAGCGTTGTCGGCAGCCTGCTGAGCCTGTTCACCGGGGACCACCGACGTATCGAGGTTCACCACGCCGAACCCCGACAGCCGAAAATCATCAACCCCTGACCGGCAGCCTCGAAAGGTACGGTCCTACGTCAACCGTCACTCGTCAATCGGAGGATAGGAGTTCAACCACGGTTGTCGGTTGACGAATGACGATTGACGAACAGTCGTTCCTTTTCATTGAATCGGCTCTGGCGCGTTGCTACAATGCGCCCCCTGTGATCGACCGATGAGACCAATGACACCAGCGACACCTCAAAGCAAATCCCCGCCGGAAACACATCTTCAACGGACGTTGACGTCGGTCTTGAATGACCTTTCCGTCGATTCCGCGCTGGCAGCAGTGCTCCATCGAGAGCAAGGTCCGCTGGTCAGCCACGCCGCGCGAGGATTTACTGCGCGCGATGTTCAAGCGATTCTGCGGACATTGTCTGCGCCCTCCATCGTCGACTCTTCATTCTCAAACGAGCAGGACGGCGGGCGCACGATGAGGCTGCGCATGATCACGCCAGGAGCGAAGTTGCTGTTGAGCGTCCCGCTCAAGCACCGAAACCGCACCTACGGCTTCCTCGTCATCGGCCGCAAGGAAAGCGCATCCTTTACGAAAAAAGAAAAGAGCCTGATGGACCAGGCGAGCGACGACGTCACCAAGGCCTTGGACCGGGAAGGCCTGTTCAATATGAACGTGGTCCTCAGCCGACCCTTGGTCATGAACGAACCGGCGGCTGTTTCGCAATCCGCTGCAGAAATGTTCGCGGCTCCCGTGTCTCAACTCACGCCCGAACTCCAGGGGAAAATCACCGCCGTGCTCACGGAAGCGAACGAGACCGTCGCCTATGAGCGGGCGTGGGTCTGCCACTACGATCCCATTGCAGGGAATGTCGAAGTCCTGGGCATGGCCGGTGATATTCGAGGAGACCAGAAGGACGGCAAAAAGGATCTCAAGCCCGGCCATCGCCTCGCCTTGGACAGCTCAGCCGCCGGATGGGCGATTCGTCACCGTAAACCGCGTGTCGATCACGATCTTGCATCGACTCAGGGACGATTTCTCGACCATAAACAACTGTTCAAGGACCGGTTCCAGTCCTCGCTGGTGTTTCCCTTCTTTGTTCGGGGACAGGTCGGAGGAACGCTGACGCTCGCCTCGCGTGAGGCAGGACGGTATCAACCGACGGACGCCCGGACGCTTGAACCGATCATTCTCAAGCTTGCGGACATTCTTCAGGCGCCGTCGGCTCCCGTCGCCGCGCCTCCACAGGATGCAGGAGTCGTCGGGACGCCGTCGGCTCCCGCCGCGCAGGCTTCCGTGCCGCTTGAGCCGGTGATCCGCAAGCAGGAGCGCCAGGCCGCAATCGGCGAGTTCAGCGCGTTTCTGGCCACCGAGGTGCGCGAACCGCTCGGGTCCATTCGGGCGCAGTTGGAAGAAGTGACCGGCGAAGGGATTCTGGATTTCGACCCGCAAACCAGGGTGGAAAACGCGATGCGGGACCTGATTCGCGTCGAGGCAATTCTCAATGAGATCCTTGACTTCGCCAAACCCCTCGAACTCAACCGCCGGCTCGTCCGCGTTCCTGAAGTGATCGAAAGCGCCCTCACCGTGGTCGCAACAGATCTCGAGGTCACCCGAATTCAGGTGACCAAGGAATACGCGCCGGTTCTCGCGCCGGTTCGAGGCGATGAAGCCAAACTTCAACAGGTCTTTCTGAGCATCTTCAAGAATGCCTGCGAGGCCATGACTCCAGGGGGGCATCTGACAATCCAGGTCACCCAACATCGAGCAGGGCGTGGAATCGAGGATCAGATTCTCATCAAGAACGACGGCGCGCCGATCCCCGCTGAAATCGTCGACAAGGTGTTTGAGCCGTTCTTCACTACGAAGCGGGCCGGAACCGGTCTGGGACTCGCCACCGTCAAGAAAATTGTCGAAGAGCATGGCGGTTCGATCGCCATCGGCAGCGCGCCAGGAGAAGGGACTACCGTGACCATCCGCCTCCCGGGAGTCAGCCGAGGTCCGGCCTTCCGCCATCGAGGCCGGGGCCGTCGGCCGCCCCGCCGGTGAAACAACGTTCGACGCTCGTATTTCGTCGTTCGTGGTTCGCCGACAACGAACGGAAGAGCATCACCTCACGCGCACTTGCGGGAAAGCTCTCAACTCTTTGCCTGATTTCAACGGGATACACCTTACGAATAACGAGTCACGAGCGCGCGGTTTCGCGCTTGACAGGGATAGCCCCCCCTGGCTATGATCCCGCCACTTGATTCGGCCTCATAAGACGAACGCAATACACGGCAATCCTTCACCCACCATTATTCAAAGGAGAAGGGGTATGAAGCTTGTATTCGGCACTGTTGCGATGGTCTCCGGTATCCTGTTTGCGCTATCCATGGCTTCGGCCAATCCTGCGCTGCTCCCCAAGCATGAGGGCTACCCGATGAAGAACAGCGGAAGCCCGGTCAACGGTCAACCGACCGCCAATGATCCCGGCCAGTCGGATGCCCGCGGTGAATCCACGCTGCTGAAGTCTGCCGGCTTTGACGACAAGCACATCAAGCAGGATCTCAAGAAGACAGACAATGAACGCATTACCGCGAGCGAAGGCGCGGGCCGGCTCCCGAAGGTATCAGGCCCGCAGATTCAGATCGCACCGCCGGTGACCTCTGCCACCAAGATTACCGGAGACCGTAAGATCGATTAGCTGAAGCTCCGGTGTACGTGAACGCGGGGAAGCCGAGCCTGGCTCGGCTTCCCCGTTCTTTTTCCGCTCCGGTCAAGACACTGCCCTCAGCGCCGACGGCTTCGTTCGCTTATCTGCTCAGCTCCACGAGCCGGAATCGCCACGGCTTGCTCGCCCATTCACCTGCATAGTCCACGCCGATTCTCGGGAACGCGCCGATCATTCCCCGACGGATCTTCGCTCCTCGATCCTCGAACCACAAGCCTTCTCTCCTCGTCATGTCGATGCGATTGAGGGATCGATCGATACCGAACGCGCGGCAAAGGCGACCCGGTCCGTCGATCAGCAAACCGTCAACTCGAACCGCGCGGATCAGGATTGCAGCCGGAAACTCGACCCGCTCCGTCACCACATTCAAGCAATGGTGCATCCCGTAAACGAGATACACGTAGGAGATTCCCGCCGGCCCGAACAGCACATCCGTTCTGGCGGTTCGTCCTTTCGATGCATGGCATGCCTTGTCTCGCGGCCCGACATAGGCCTCCACCTCGATGATCTGTCCGGCGATCGTCCCTTTCCCATGTTCCCGCACCAGATACTTCCCCAATAGGGACCTGGCGACGGTCAAGGTCGGACGGTTGAAATAGGCGCTCTGCAGGATCATTCCGGTCATGTGACCTTGTACTTCCGGTAGAGGGCTGTAGGCAAGGGCGGATCCCATGCTAGACTGTGGCCATGCTGAAGTTTAGCGACACATTGGTACCGGTCGGCCGATGGTTCGTGGTCTGGCTCGTCATGCTCCTGGGACTCCAACTGACCGGGTTGTCCTGCCTTGATGAATGGAGCAGTTGGTTCTCGCAACCGTCAATGACCCTGTATCAACAGGCGACAGCTCCGGCTGATGGAGACAATTCAGCCATCGAAGACGGCTGTCCCTGCCACCTTGCCTTCCTCTCCAAGCCCAGCAGTCACTCGCAAGTCAGTTTTCTTGTTCACCTCGTCGACGAGGGCTCTTTTCGCGCGCCCATCCTGCAACAGCCATTTATCCCTTTCCATCCTCCACTCGTCGTCTAACCACACATAGCAGGTAAAGTTCGGTCTCCTCCGTCAGGTGAAGGGTCCGACTTCTGTCAACGGATGTCCGGTCCGATCCGGCCGTGTCCTTGGCAGGCCAATCTCTCTATCAAGAGCGAGGAATTCACTATGTCCTGGGTCAGGTCCTCTGTCGTTCTGTATGTCGTTCTTGCTGTCGCCGGCTGTACGCATCAGAAACATTCCCCGTCAGGAGTTACTGAACCTCAGCTGAAAATCGTCGTCGGACCGGTTGCATTGGATGCAGCCATCACAAAGAGCACACAAATTCATACGTTCGATGAATCGCCGCCACCTGAAACAGAATCCACCATCCAGGCGGTGCTGCTCGATGAGATACAGACGCAGGCTCAACAGATACTGACTCAAGAATTGGCTCGACAGGAGCGGTTTGAAGTCGTCCCCTTCAAGGAAGTGAGACGAGCGCAAGCAGATATCGCCCCTCAGGCTGAGACTTGGACGCATGATCACCTGATGGCGCTCGGACGAAATACGAATGCTGAACTCGTCATGGATGCTCACATCCTTGATTACGGTGTTGTGCGATGGCAGTACTGGGTGACTGGATGGCTGACTCATGCCACGATCGCTACCACCATAGTCGGATTGGCTACGGCATGGAACCCTGCCGCTATCGGTGCCTACTTGGCATTCGATGTCTCGACCGACCTTCCGATTTGGTGGGGAGGGGCTCAGGTGTTCGGCTGGGCATTCAGACCTGTGCGTGTTCAAATCGACGTCCTGCAATTGGCTCCCTGCGAAGGTCTTGTGTGGAGAAAACAGGAGTTGCTGGTCAAGGTTCCCGGAAAGGAGTTGGCTGGCTACAGCCCGGAGGAGCAAACTCGCAAGGAGGTGCAGTTAGGAGTCAATCTCCACCAGGCACTGTCTTCACTGGTTGAGAGTGCTGCCGAAACACTGTCTCATCAGCCTTGCGACGAAGAAGGGCGTCCCCAGAAGGTTGCGGGGTTTTCCATGTGGAGATGGCTGGACTTGCTTCACTAGACTGGGATTCGTTTCGCTGTTATCAAGACGATGAACGGGGTCAGCTCAGCCTGACCCCATTGCTGGAAATATAGCGGAATGATTCGAGAGGGGCACAGTACCTAGACCGCTCAAAACGTCTTCCAACAAGGCCGCGGGAAGGGGACGACCGAGGCGTACGTTTTTCGGTACGCCGCAGGGAGACACCTGGCCGAGAACGCCGTTGAAAGTCGTTTTCAGCAGTCGATTAGAAGTACCAGGCGAGGCCGCCCATGAAGAACCGGGGGTTGCCCGGAACAAAATGAATATCGTTCACTCCTGCCGGTTCGTTGCGCAATCGTGATTCAAAATAAAATGTGGCCTGTTCCCATTTCGTATCCAGAAGGTTCTGGATAAACAGAAAGGCCTCCAGCTTGCCATGGGGAAGCTTGACCGGAAGCATGTATCGTTCAGAAAGATCAAAGTCGACCCAGGAAGGAGCCTTGACGCTCCGGTCTTCAATCAACGGACGGACTCCCATATAAGTCGCCTGGAGCTGGGAGCGCAGCCCTTCCGGCCACCGTAACAGCAAGGCGCCGTAGGCGGTGAGCTCCGGCGCCAGTGGAATGGCGTCGCCGTTCGTGAACTGCGCCTTCGTCCATGCAATGTGTCCGTTGAAATAGAGCGGCCCCCACACCTGACCTCGTAAAGCCACTTCCAGACCTCGGCGCCTGGTGGGACCTCGGATTTCCGTTGTGCCTTCGTCGCCAACGAACAGCAATTCCGATTGGAGATCGATTGCCCAGAGGGAGGCGGTCAGCATGAGTCCGTCCGGTCCCCAAGGCTGGGCCCGCAGACCGACCTCATAGGTCTGGGCGCGAGCAAGCGGCACCGAATCGATGGCCACAGCCGACCTCGCATCATTGCTATGATAGCCCTGGCCATAGTTGGCGAAGAACTCCGTTTTGAACCAGGGACCCAATACAAGATTGGCCTTGGGCAGGACCATACTGGATGTTTTCCGTCCGGCCGGCTGCTCGGCACAGGTTTCACATCGGTTCGTGACGTCGAACGTAAAAATCGGGGCACGGAGTCCGCCCGAGAGCCTCATCCAGGAAGCCGGCTGCAGTTCAGCCTTGACGTACGGCTCATAGGAAACCTCAAGAATGTTGCTGTCTGCGGTGATCTCGGTCGGCACTCGTGTGGTTTGGGTCCCCAGCGTGGCGTGAATATCATCCACGCGAGCTTGAAAACCGATCGTCCCGGTAGTCGGCATCCCAAACAGCTCCGCGCGTTGCTTATATCCGATATCGCCCCCGTAGAGGCCCCGGCGATCTGATTGTGTTATCCCGTCTCCGTTGACCGGATCGTTCAGGAAAAAGGTGAAATTCGTGTAGAGATCGAATTTGTAGTACTGTCCGTAGGCATTGGCAAAGAATTGTCCGTTGGACGTCGTGTCATAGTGATAGTTCAACCGGACAGTGCTCCGGAGCGTTTTCCCCCCTTCGGATGGATCGATTGCGCCGAAACGGTCAAGAGATCCGTCCTCTACCGCCCGTTGAGGAATTTCTCCTGAGGCGTTCCATTGCGCCTTGTGAAAACTCGCCGTGAGGCTGAACTCATCCCGGCTGGTAAAATTCGTCGTCATCTTGCCCAGAAGATTCGCCCGGAAGTAACGGTTGTCATTCAAGAATGGACCGTTGGTGTAGTAGGCCTCTCCCGCAAGCAGTGTCCGAATCCGGTCCTTGGTCGGAGAGAACATCAGAATGTACCGTTGGGTGTCGAACTGGCCCCCTGCCGCCTGTACGATGCCCTCATTAACGACCTCGCGTGTTCGAAAGTTGACCACCGCAGCCGTGTTGAAGTCACCATATTCCGGTAGATAGGCCCCTTTGTAGGCATCGAGGCCTTCGATAGTCTCAGGAATAATGAAGTTCAGGTCGGCATACCCCTGACCGTGTGCGTGGGAGCGAAAGTTGATAGGCATCCCGTCGGTAAAGAAGGCCACGTCAGTCCCGTGGTCGGCATCGAATCCGCGCACGAAATACTGATCGGCCTTGCCGGCTCCGCCTGAATGTTCCACGGCGATGAAGCCGGGAATGAGGCGCAGCACTTGCGCCGGTCGACCCTGTGGCTGAAGGAGATATTCCTTATCGGGAATAAACTGCTGCGAAGAGGCAGCGACAGGCCGGTCACCGACGACGGCTACTTCGGGCACTTCGAGGACTTCGGCGTCGGGGTCATGGGCATGAGCGATTGCCGGACCAAGCATCAGGAGGGAGAGGAAGGCGCAGAGAATGTACCGACCGACGGCAAGAACGAAAACCATTGGTCCACGCCTCCATAGGTTTCCGTGGGCCAATGACCCACGAAGGTCCCGCGCGACCTATGCGCGGCTGCTTCAGACCTTCGTGGCCTGAGTCCGGAACGTCGACGTCGTATCAGATCTGCGGAGCGACACTCAGCAAAGAACGAACCCGAGTGAGCGAATTGGTAATGAGCTCCTCCAGTTTGCGCGATTCCGTGCCAGCCACTTCGACGCGAAATCGATTGACGGGAAGCAGGATCTTTGCGCCTTTGGCTTCAAGAATCGTCTGCACCATCGTGGAGGTCACCTCTCCTTGATGCAGGTCCGGCAACAGCATGTTCAACGACGTCAGGATCACATCGGCGGTCTGAACCGCTTCCTTGATGACATCAGGTCCAATGCCGGTTCGTCCCGCTCCCGCTTCCCCCATGGCCTCCGCAGCGGTCCGGTTGGTGCCCAGTCCGATCAGTTCGTGTTCCGGTCCAAGATCCATCCGCAGGCCCCGTATTAACCGGCTGCCAAGCCCTCCGCCCTGGCCGTCGATCACACAGACGCGCATGATCAACTGAGTCCTTTTCCGGTTGTCGTCATGGTGAGCTTCCCATGTTTCACGCCTTTGACTGTGACCAAGGCGTCGGCCACTCGTTTAATCTGAGAGCCTTTGCCCTTCACAACCAAGACCTCCAGGCAGTGATCGTGATCGAGATGCACGTGCATTCCCGCCATAATATGACCTTGAAAGTCGTGCTGGATGTGCGTGAGCTTTCTGGTAAGGTCTCGAACGTGGTGATCGTACACAAACGTGATCGTCGCGACCGATTCCCGGTCTCCTTCGTCAGCCCATTCCTGGCTCACGAGCTGATCTCGGATGAGATCCCGCAGCGCCTCGGACCGCGTCGCGTACTTGCGACGCCGAATCACATCGTCGAAGTCGTCGAGTAGATGGTGATCCAGCGACACGCCGAAGCGGACAAGTTTCTTCATGGTGTGAGTGCTACGTTTTTTCAATTCGTGCCACTGAACTATAGGAGGCCGCGACAGCGTAAGTCAAGACGACGGCGCGACCTGAAGTAGAATAGGGAAGGGATCGGAAAGTGATGGGCTTTATTCGCTCCGGACCGGAATGTAGAGCACCGTCCCCTGCCGATTGACGAGCAGGAGTGCGAGATCGGTGGGCTTCATGGGGTCGGCCAAGCGTTGGAAGGTGGCAAAGTTCGGAATCGACTGGCGATTCAATTCCAGGATGACATCGCCCGGCTGAAGCCCGGACGATTCCGCCAGACTGCCTTCTTCGATGTCCGTGACCACAACGCCGCTGTTCACCGGCAGGTCCATTTGCCTGGCCAGCGGAGGCGTGACGTCGTCGAACACCACGCCGGACAGCGGGTGCTGGGATGCGGAGGCCGCGGCCGAGGTTGATTGACTCCGCTTCGCGCGCTCCCTCGGCGCTTCCTGCACCGTCAATTCGACCTGCATCGTCTTGCCGTCCCGCACGATATCAAGCCGATGTTTGCTGCCGATGGCGGCGGCGGCTACGAGGTTGCGCAGATGCCCGCTGTCCATCACGTCGCGTCCGTCGAACCGCTCCACCACATCGCCGCGCTTCAGCCCGGCTTTCTCCGCCGATCCCTTGGCCTGTAGATCCGTCACGATCGCGCCCTTTACATCGGGCAGGTGAAAAATCTTCCCCAAGGTCGGCGTCACGTCCTGCGTGGAGGCGCCAAGAAACCCTCGCACGACCCGACCGGTCTTGATGAGACTCTGCATCGCGGCACGGGCCATGTTGCTGGGAATCGCGAACCCCACGCCGACGCTCCCGCCGGTGGGGCTGGCGATCGCCGTGTTGATACCGATCAACTCTCCGTGAATGTTGACGAGAGCGCCGCCTGAGTTGCCGGGATTGATCGGCGCGTCCGTCTGGATGAAGTCTTCGAAGTCCGCCACACCGACATCGGCGCGCCCCACCGCGCTGACAATGCCGAAGGTGACTGTCCGGCTCAATCCAAGCGGGTTTCCGATGGCCAGCACGAAATCTCCGACTGCCAGATGGCTGGAGTCTCCCCAGGCCACCGTCGGCAGATTCGTGGCCTGGATCTTCACCACCGCGACATCGGTTTTCGGATCAGTCGCCACAACCTTGCCCTTGTACTGTCGGCGATCGGCCAGGACGACTTCGACGTCCACAGCATCGGCGACGACGTGATTATTCGTGATGATGAAGCCGTCTTGAGAGACGATGACGCCTGATCCCTGGCCGTATTGTCGCCGTGCCGGAGGCTCCTTGAACAGGCCGAACGGAAGGGCATCGTCGCTAAAGGCTTGGTCGCGCACCATGACGGTCGAGGCGATACTCACCACCGCCGGAATCACCTTCGACGCGGTACCCTTCACCTGATTTTGCAAGTCCGGCGCACCGGTTACAGGAACCAGCCGGCTACCGGCCAGGACTGGGACAGCGGCGAACAGGATCGACAGACAAAGCCCCAGCGCACATCTTAGGGAAATACCGGAGGTAGTCACAGGGCAACCTCTTCTATTTTTATGCGTCGCGAATGATCGTCGAGATCAGAAACGCCTGTAGCCTAGCATGCGCCGGAAGTTGACGCACTTATAATTCCACATGACGCAGGAGAGCGTTCCGAGCAACGATTTCCTCCAGCAGGCGGTGAAACAGTGCTTTTCCCCAGGATGGTGTTCAGAACCCACAGTCTCTAAATATAGCCCTCCATGGCGCTGGCTGGACGGATTGACTTATGTCCATCCCACCGGTTTATTCGTGAGCGCAGTATGTCGTATCTGCTAACTGTTGCCCCCTCACACATTCTTTGAAGGCCGCGAAGGCCTTGAGCGCCCACCCTTCCCCCGGACAACCTTGCATCGTCATGGCCACTTCGAGGAATTCGATCAATTCTTCCTGCAAAATTCCCGTTTCGACCGCCATCTGCACGGAGGCACGAATGCACGGTTCACACCGAACCGCAATGGAGACGACCATTGCCGCCAGCAGTTTGTATTTGGCTGCGACAGCCGCATCCCGATAGGTCTCTTGCCGCATGCGCAGCAAGGCACCGGTGACCTTCAGACTCAAGCGACGCAATTCCACGAAGAGACTCTCGCGCGTCGTGGTCATCCTTTGGCTACTCCTTCTTCGTGCCGGCTCGTGTTTCTTCATCGAGACTCATCAAAATCGGACAGTGGCCGGTGGGCTGGCCAACTCTGCAAGCCCGGATCAGATTTTTCAGCGCGCGGGCCAGTGCCTGCAAGTCGTCAACTTTGGATTCCACCTGCGCCAGTTTCGCCTGGGCCCTTTTCTGCACATCGCCACGGCAAGCCGTGGAGGCAACCCTTAGAGCGAGCAACTCAGCGATCTCGCGGAGCGTAAAGCCGAGCGCTTGGGCGTTCTTGATGAACTGCAACCGTCGTTCCTCTTCATGACTATACAGTCTGTACCCCGAAGGCTTCCTCGCTGATGGACCGAGCAGATTCAAACGCTCGTAGTAACGGATTGTTTGGACATTCACTCCGACAATTCTGGCAAGCCGACCGATCGTCAGTTGAGCAGCCATGTCACCACCGTGGGAGACAGTCTACACCTTGCACTCTGGTATAGAGTCAAGCGCCTCAAAAACAACTGGAACCCCCTTGACTCAGTACTACGATACAGGCTGTAGGATGGCGTTTGGGAAGGAGGTGATTGCCATGTGTCCCTGGGTAGAACAGTTTGGCTTTTGCCCCTATGGGGCCGCATCCAAGGTGTGGCAGTGGGTGCAAAGCCTCTTAAGCTGACCGCTGAGAGGACAGAAGGGCGGCTTCTCAATGTGCTGCCCTTCTGTGTCTCCTCGCATTCACGTGAAGCACACTTGTACCTGCTCTTGTTCATGGTTTCCTACCGCAAAATTCGCTATGACGCAGGATTCGAAATCGCGGAACGGAGTTGGACGCGGCGCCAAATGAAATAGAGGACCGGAATGACAACCAGCGTGAGGATGGTTGAACTGACCATTCCACCGATCATCGGCGCAGCAATCCGTTTCATCACATCGGCGCCGGTGCCGGTGGTCCACATGATGGGGAGCAGCCCGCCCATGATCGCGGCCACGGTCATCATCTTGGGTCGTGCCCGCTGGACGGCTCCTTCCATAATCGCCTCGCGCAAATCGCCATTCGTGGTCATCCGGCCTTCGCGGATGCGCCGCTCGTAGACTTCGTCGAGATAGACGAGCATCACGACGCCGGTCTCTGCCGCCACGCCAGCCAGCGCGATGATCCCCACCCAGACAGCCACGCTCAGGTTATAACCCAGATAGTGGAGATACCAAATCGCGCCGACCACGGCGAAGGGGACGGACAGCAGCACGATCAGCGATTTCGCGAGCGATCGAAAATTAAGATATAGGAGCAAGAGGATCAAGGCCAGGGTCACTGGCACGACCAGCTTCAATCGTTCTTCGGCGCGAACCAAGTGTTCATATTGACCGGTCCAGATCAGTCGGTACCCGGAGGGCAGGGTGACTCGGTCCCGGACTGCCTGTTGAGCGTCTTGAACATAGCTTCGCAGGTCGCGCCCGCCGACCGCCACTGAAACCAAGCCGGCCAGCGAACCCGCTTCATCAGCGATCGACGGCGGTCCTTGTGTCATCATGATCTCCGCAACCTGCGCGAGAGGAATCTGCGCGCCGCTCGCGGTGGAAATCAACACTCGTTTGAACCGGTCCGGATCATCGCGCAGTTCGCGCTTGTAACGGACGTTCACCGGATACCGCTCTCGCCCCTCGACCGTCGTCGTCACGTTCTCTCCCCCGATCGCCGAGGTGATCACCGTTTGCACGTCTCCCACCGTCAGGCCGTAGCGAGCCGCCTCACGCCGGTTCACGATGAGGTCGAGGTAATATCCTTCATTGAGTCGTTCTGCAAAGGCGCTCTTGGTCCCAGGCACCGTCGCCAAAACCCGCTCGATGTCTAATCCGATCCGCTCGATCGTTTTCAGGTCGGACCCCAGGACCTTGATGCCGACGGGGCTTCGGACGCCGGTCGTGATCATTTCCGTGCGTGTCTGGATGGGCATCCACCAGATGTTCGGAAATCCGGGAATGCGCACCGTGGCGTCCATCTCGTCCAGCAATCGGTCCCAGGTCATGCCCGACCGCCATTGGGATTCCGGCTTGAGCGTCACCGTGATCTCCGCCATGCCGACAAAGGCCGGATCGGTTGCCGTCGGAGCCTTCCCCATCTTGCCGAATACCCGTTCCACTTCCGGGAATGTGGTGAGCAATCGATCCTGGACCTGCAGCACCTTTGCGGCTTCGGGAATCGAAAGACCGGGCACAGTCGTCGGCATATACAAGATGGTTCCTTCGTTCAACGGCGGCATGAATTCCGCTCCCAAACGCATAAACGCCGGCACTGTGATGGCCACCGCCAGCGTCGCCAGTCCGATCGTCAGCCAACGGACGTGCAGTGCGCCGGATAGCAGAGGGCGGTAGAGCGCGATCAGGAGCCGGTTCAGCGGATTCCGGGACTCAGCTCGAATGTGTCCACGGACCAGGAGGACCATGAGCATCGGAGCCAACGTGACCGAGAGGACCGTCGCAAAGAGCATCGCAAACGTCTTCGTGAAGGCTAGAGGCATGAACAGTCGCCCCTCCTGCGCTTCGAGGGCGAAGATCGGCAGAAACGACACGGCGATCACTAGCAGCGAAAAGAACAGCGGGCGACCCACTTCTTTGGCGGCGGCGATGACGATCTCGACTCGGTTCTCGTTCGGACTCCGTTCCAATCGCTTGTGAGCATTCTCCACCATGACGATGGCGGCATCGACCATCGCGCCGATGGCAACGGCAATCCCGGCGAGCGACATGACGTTGGACGTGATCTTCAAGTAGGCCATCGGGATAAAGGCAAGCAGCACGGCCACCGGCAGGATGAGGATGGCCACGAGCGCGCTTCGCAGATGAAACAGAAACGCGACCGCCACCAGGCTGACGATGACGCTCTCTTCCAGCAGCTTCTCGCGGAGCACGGCGATCGCTCGATGGATGAGATCGGATCGATCGTAGGTGGTGACAACCTGCACGCCCTCCGGCAAGGTCTTCTTGATCTCATCCAGCCGCGCCTTGACGCGATCGATCACAGTCAGCGCGTGTTCTCCGGTCCGCATGATGACGATGCCGCCGACCGTCTGCCCCTTGCCGTCCAGTTCGACGATGCCGCGCCGCTGATCCGGACCGATCTGCACATGGGCGATTTCCCGAAGCAAGATCGGCGTGCCCCGTCCGTCCGTCCCGACCGGAATCAGCTCGATATCGTCGATCGACCGCAGGTAACCTCGCCCACGGATGACATATTCGGTTCCGGCCACCTCCAATACTCGTCCGCTCACCTCCGCGTTGCTGTTGCGGACCGCTTCGATCACGGTCTTGATCGGCAAGCGATAGGCCGCCAATGTATTGGGGTCCACCTCGATTTGATATTGCTTGACGAACCCGCCGATCGCCGAGACCTCCGCCACACCCGGCACACTTTCCAGTTGATACCGCAGGTGCCAGTCTTGGAGGCTTCGAAGCTGCGCCAGATCGTGTCTCCCGGATTCATCCACTAACGCATATTGATAGACCCAACCCACACCCGTTGCGTCGGGTCCTAGAGTGGGGGTGATACCCGACGGCAGCTTGCCGGTCAGTTTCTGTAAATATTCGAGGACACGGCTCCTCGCCCAATAGAGATCGGTCCGATCTTCGAAGATCACATACACATACGAATACCCGTATTCCGAGACCCCACGCACTCGTTTGACTTGCGGACCGGCAAGCAGTGAGGTGACGATGGGATACGTAATCTGGTCTTCAATCAACGTGGGACTGCGCCCTTGCCATTCGGTGTACACGATTACCTGGACATCGGAGAGGTCCGGCATCGCATCGAGCGGTACGTGAAACAGCGCCCACAGTCCCCAAGCAGCCGTCAGCAACGTCAAGAAGATGACCAGGACCGGATTGCGGGCGCTCCCTTCGATCAGTCGCGCGATCATGATGGGCTACCTGCCTCCCCCGGTGACCGAGAACTGAAACTTTTCGGCAAACGGCGACTGTCCTGGTATCGTCACATTGACGGTCACCACCCACGTGCCGCCCATGCCGAACAGCGCCTTGCCTTCGTAGAGCCCGTCCTTGGTATGAGACGCCATGGCTTTGGAATCGGTCATGCCCGGCATCGGCATCGTGTAGACGAACATCACATGGGCATTGGTCACCACCTTGCCGGCCTGATCGGTCACTTTGAGTCGCAGCAACACCTCACCGGCCTTCGGTTTCTCCGGCGATGTCGTCAACGCGAGAGTGGCCCCTGCAGTCTGACGGGTCTCAGCGACCGTCATCTCTTTCTTGGTTCTCATTTCCATACCCGGCATACTTTCCATACCCTTCATGCGTTGCATTC
>WIAH01000002.1 GCA_014055525.1 Nitrospira sp. CR1.3 | reverse complement strand
CGTCTCGCGCGAAGAAGGTACTGGGGTCGTCAGCGTTTCTGCTAGCTCCATGTGTGTCCTCTCCTGGTTGTGGGAGAGGGGTCAATTTCACATGATGACAGGGGTCAATTTGGCATGATTACTGACATCATCGGCCGATCTTCCTGCCTGCGCCAGGCCCAGGGGTCTGATCGAAGACCTCGGTGACGGCGATTTCCACGGCGACCGTCGGTTCGGCGATCCAGGCTTCGCCGAGCGCGGAGGGCACGCCGATGGCCCGCAGCTCGGCGATGAATTCCCGGTGCCACCGGCTGCTCGCATTCTGATGAGCCGATGTGGCCGGCTTGATGCTCAAGACCCGCCCTTTCAACTGGCAGGCGATGTGGTCGGTTGGTCTGGTGCAAGTGACGGCAATCTTCCTGTTTGCGCGCAGGTTGTCGATCGTCTTGCCGGCGATGGCCTCGGACAGAAAGATGGTGATGACGCCGGCGTCGGCTCCGACCTCGATGCCCCACGCCCTTGTGCATTCGGGCATGAGGGACGCGTCCCGAGTGCCGACCATGACCGACACCCCTGTCTCGAGGAGATCAACGATTGGTTGAGGAAGCATGGGTTTAGGAAAAATTTAGGCAAACCTTAGCATAGTTTTAGGAATGGTGTCGTGCATCCCCATGCTAGTGTCACCGTCATACCTGATGAAAGGCGCGCTTGCATTTGACGGCGTACAACAACATGGAGGTTCCTATGCGATACGCGTTGTATGGTTCTCTGGTGGTTCTGGTTATTGCGGCGATGTCGATTCCGGCTTGGGTCGGCAACAGTCAGAGTGCGATGGAACTCCGCGGAGGCGATGGGTCCGTCGAGTTTATCGCCCACGACTACGGGTTCACCGGCCCTGATCGCCTTCCCGCCGGTGTGACGACCGTGCGGATCGTCAATCAAGGCCGTGATCTGCACCACATTCAATTTCTGAAGCTGCCCTCAGGCAAGACGGCTGCCGACTTCCGCGCTGCCGTTGCCGCCGATCCAAGCAAGCTGCCGGGATGGGTGCAATATGCCGGTGGCCCGAATGCACACCCGGCGGGCAGCCAGGCCTCCGCCATGGTGAATCTGACCGAAGGGGATTATGTGCTGATCTGCTGGATTCCGGACAAGAACGGCGTGCCGCATGTCGCGCTCGGGATGCAGAAGGCGCTAGCTGTTCGAGGAGGAAAACCGATGAAGGTCTCACAGCCGAAACCTTCCCTCGTCATCAAGCAAGTCGATTATCAGTTCATTCTCTCGAAACGAGTGGAACCGGGTCTTCAGACGATCGAAGTTGTGAATCATGGGACCCAGCCCCATGAGCTCGTGGTCGTGAAGCTGGCGCCTGGCGCTCGCGTGAAGGATGTAATCGCCTCGTTCGAGCCGGGCGCATCGGGTCCGCCTCCTGGCGAATTGGTGAGCGGCATCACCGGAATCGAGAAAGGGGAGCGTGTGTACTTTACCGGTGAATTTGAGTCGGGGAAGTACGGGCTCATCTGCTTTGTCCCTGATGCGGTAACCGGACAACCCCATTTCCTGCACGGCATGACGACCGAATTCACCGTGGAGTGATGGTCCGAGGAGGAAGCGATCACTGGCTATTTATTAAGGTGGAGAAGGGTTGTCAGGTGGAGAACCGGCGGGGAAAGCGATTTTCCTCGCCGAGCGGGTTGTGGAATGAAGTCGTTCAATGATTCGAGGCGGGGATCGGTCGATCAAAATGCACGGAAATGCCGAAGACGAAAATCTGGGCTGAATAGTCTCCTTCGATATTCTGGGTGCGGATCGTCGCTCGGTTGTACTTAAATTCGCCGAACAGCGCGACTTGGGGCGCCACGAAATACCGAGCGCCGGCGATGAGATTGACTCCCAAACTGACGTTGGTCACGCCGCTGGTTGAGAAAAACAGCGCCGGTCCGATTCCGCCGTAGGGTTCAAGCTCCGCAACCAGGGACGGGCTGCGCACGATCGCGTTGAGGGCCCAGGTTGTGAGCTGGAGGTGAGATCCCGGCATCGTATCAGCGAAGACTCTGCCCGGTACGCCACCCACCACTGTCTGCTGCTTAATGTTCAACTGAGAGGTAAAGGCTTCCGTTTCGACGCCGAACCACTCGCGTTTGGGGAAGAAGTATCCGACCTTGGCTCCATAGAAGGGAGACCCTTGCTCGAGATCAATGTCGGCGACCCGGGCCTGGCTGACGCCTCCTGCCAGAGTGGGACTGCTCACTGTGGCATTAGACAGGCTGCCAGGCAGGATGACGCCGGTCTGACCGACTACATACCATTCTCCATGGGCGGGGAGTACGGTGAGAAATCCGGTAAGGCAGAGACACAGGAATGTGGAAACCGAGCATCGTGCCGATATCACTCTCAATAGATGACCTTCATTGAGAGATTGGACAATCCGGACGGGGTCTGTTCGTGATTTTCATGGCGTGGTTGCCTGCCGGATCGTTTTCCGCTAAGTCCGCTCCACCACAATCGCCAGGGCTTCGCCTCCGCCGATGCAGAGACTGGCAAGTCCTCGTCTGGCGCCGCGAGCTTCCATCGCGTACAGCAGGGTCGTAAGGATGCGTGCGCCGGTGGCGCCGATCGGGTGGCCCAGCGCGACTGCTCCACCGTTGACGTTGACTTTCTTGGGGTCGAGTCCGAGCTCCCGATTGATCGCAAGGGAGACGGCAGAGAAGGCTTCGTTGATCTCAAACAGGTCGATGTCTCCGAGGGAGAGACCGGTCTTCTTAAGCACCAGCTTGATTGCTTCGACCGGTGCGATCGTCAGCCATTCCGGCGCCAAGGCTGCTCCGGCGTAGCCGACGATGCGGGCCATCGGAGTGAGTTCAAGCCGCGCCGCTTCCTCCTCCGCCGCCACCACCAAGGCTGCCGCTCCGTCATTACAGGAAGGAGAGTTGCCCACGGTGAGGAGACCGTCTTCCTGGAACACCGGTTTGAGGCTCCGTATCTTTGCAAGATCGACTCGATTCGGCTCTTCGTCATCTGCTACGGTCAAGACCGCGCCCTTCTGTTGCGGCACCTCGACCGGCACGATCTCGCGTTTGAAGGATCCCGACGCGATGGCCTGTTGCGCGCGGCGGTAACTTTCCAAGGCGTAGTCATCGAGTTCTTTTCTCGAGAGCCGGTACTTCGCGGCACAGAGTTCGCCGGCGTTGCCCATATGGAAATTATTGTACACATCCCAGAGGCCGTCTTTGATCAGGCTGTCGACTACCTCCGCGTGACCCAACCTGTATCCTTGCCTGGCCTTCTCCAACAAATAGGGCGCGCGCGTCATGTTCTCCATGCCGCCTGCTACGATGATGTTTGCCTCACCAAGCGCAATGGCTTGCGAAGCCATCATCACTGTCTTGATGCTGGATCCGCAGACCTTGTTGACCGTCGTGGCGCCGATCGAATCGGGAATTCCCGCTCCGATCGATGCTTGTCTGGCAGGAGCCTGACCAAGGCCCGCGCTCAGCACGCAGCCCATCAGCACTTCGTCCACACGATCAGGCGGAAGGTGAATGCGCCTCAATGCCTCCGCCATCGCGATGCTGCCGAGCTTGGTCGCGGACACGGAGCCGAAGACTCCGTTGAAGCTACCCATGGGCGTTCGCACGGCGCTGACGATGACCGTCTGCCTATTTTCCTTCACGGTTGTGCCTCTTCCTGCATGGTATGGGTCGTCCCGTCATTTCTCAAGCAAGGCACGATCCCTTCCTCCAGCCAGGCATATTCGCCGTTCATGATGGCTTTGGACAGTTGATACACGACTGTGTCCTTTCCGTGTCTCCTGATTCTTCCGGCAAGGGAAGAAGGAGGATGAAGACGGTCCTTCATTTCCTGGCAGAAAAAGGCGACGAGCTCACGGATGCCCGGTTTGGTTCGCATCTCCGGTTGGGAGGCAAACCAGACGATCGCGGCCATGGGGAAGAGCAGGAGACTGTCATTCACCAAATGTTGTAGCAGCAGTTGCTTGTTGTGTAGCTTCTGACGGTGGCGGATGGTGGCAAAGAGGGTCGATCGTGTCAGGCTCCGGGAGCAGGACCCTATGAAACGGACCCACCGCGCATATTCCGGTTCGAGGCGCCCGGGTGCTGGTCTGGCACCCATGAGAGAGAGACAGGAGAGGAGCGACATGTACGCGTAATAGAGTGCCGCCGTGATCTTCCGAGCTGGGGGTCCTTGCAAAATGGCGATGCCCTGTTCGAGATAGGGAGCGAGAGCTTCGCGCGCCATCCAGATGCGGAGGATCTCGCTCGTTCCCTCCCACACGAGATTGATCCTGGCGTCGCGCAACATGCGCATGACCGGAATGGCCGGTTCGCCCGTCTTGCGCTGGGCCTCAGCGGTCATGAATCCCCTGCCCCCGCGAACCTGAAACAGGTCGTTGACCGCCTCCCAATACCACTCGCTTCCGATGATCTTGGCTGCAGCAGACTCCAGCCTGAGGTCGCCCTTCTGCTTGGCCCAGGCTCCGCAGAAGGCCATCACTGCGTCGAGGGCCAAGGAATAGGCTGCCACGCGACAGAGTTTTTCGCCCACCAGATTATGTTCGCCGATCGGCTTGTTCCATTGGACTCTGGTCCGGCCCCACCAACTCATGGCTGAAAGGCACTGCTTGAGCCCTCCCAGACAGGCTGCTGGGAGTGTCAACCGTCCGACGGTGAGGGTGGCGAGCGCGATCCTCAGGCCGTCCTCTTCGCTTCCCAGGCGATTCTCGACCGGGACATACACCTTGTCGAAGATCGGGACGCCGTTGTAAATCCCTCTGACTCCCTCGAATCGAAGACGGCTCACGGAACATCCGGGCCATTGGGTTTCAACGATGAAGGCCCCATATCGCTTGCGAGCCTGGGGATCCCGGAGCTCCTCGGGACGATCGACAATCCGCGCGATGACGACCAGCATGGAGGACAGAAATTCCCCGTCCCTCTTGGCTGAGTTCGTAATAAAGAACTTTTCTCCCGTGAGGCGATAGCCAAGAGTCTTGCCATTCTCTTCGACGCGGACTGCGTAGGTTTCCACCTTCGAGATGTCGCAGCCTACGTTTCGTTCCGTGAGGGCGAATCCTGAAATCTCTCCCTTCGCGAGCCGGGGAAGATACTTCGCTTTCTGTTCCTCGGTTCCGAAGAGACGTAATGGCTCAGGGACGCCGATCGATTGGGCCGCCGACAAGAGCACCGTCAGCGATGCGTCGACGCTCCCGCAGAGGGTGGCGACCTTCTGATACTCATATTGCGTGAATTCCTGTCCGCCGAAGGATCGCGGGATCTTGATGCCCAGGGCGCCGAGGTGAGCCAATGTCTTGAGAATGGGTTCGGGCAACTCTCCCTCGCTATCCACCCGGTCCGGATCAAGCGAGAGCAGTGCAGGAGTGAGTCGTTCCAGAAAATCCAGCGCGGACTGACTCATCTCCGGGATTTCGATGGAGGTAAAGTGGTCCCATCGGACATCTGCTTCGAACAAACCGGCTATAAAGCCTGTATAGGAGGACTTATCCCTCGCTGCTTCTGCTACCGCCTCGGACCCTTGGAACACGTCCGGTTTTCCCATTGCGTGCCTTCTTCCTAAGGGGCAACATGCAGCCCCGATTCTCCACCCATCGTCTTAACTTTACCACTACTAGGGTCCATTGAGGCCGAATTTGTCTCGCAGAGGGACGGTGACGTTTCTCCTCCCCCTAATGTGGGATGGTTTCATGCCGTCAAAAACCGAGGCAAATTGCTCGCCTCATGGTACGATGAGGGTAGGATACTCATCTGGATCGCGGACGGGTCCAGCACCATGCGAAATGTCGTGATCGTCGACGGATTCCGTACTCCCCTCTGCAAAGAGGGAACAGACTTTCGCGAGACGGACGCGGAAGTGCTGGGCGCCTGGGTTGTCCGCGAAATGATCTCCCGTTGCCACCGCTGGAATCTTCCCCTGAACACGATCGATTGCGTGCTGGGAAGCAATGTTGCAACACCGATGCACGCGGTGAATCCGACCCGGGTCGCCGCAGTCACAGGCGGCCTCCCTCCGACGATCCCGGCTGATACGGTTGCGGGGAAAAATTGCGGTTCCGGTGTCACCGCGCTCTACTATGGGAGCCTCCGTATCCGTAGCGGCGACGCCGATACCGTCCTTGTCATCGGTATGGAGGCCATGAGCCGCATTGCGGTTGTCTATAACCGGCCGGTGGCTGACCTGATTTTGCAATACGGCAAGGCCAGAAGCTTTCGGGAGAAAACGGCAGCTGCGTTGACCCTCCTTCCCAAGCTGCTGAACCTCAAGAGATATCCGCCGGGGATCGGGTTGGTGATGGGGCTGACCGATCCGATGTGCGACCTTATTATGGGGCAGACGGCGGAGAATATTGCCAAAGATCCTGCGCTGGGCATCACTCGGGAGGAGCAGGATCTGTTTTCCATTAGATCCCACCAGCTGGCGGCGCAAGCGTGGAAAGATGGCCTCTTTGCCGATGAAGTGGTTCCCATGTATGTGTCCGAGCGAAACGCCTATGTCGAGCGGGATAATGGAATCCGGGAAGACGCGGACCAGAAGACATTTCGCGACGTAAAGCCGGTGTTCGATAGACGTCATGGGTCTGTGACGCCGGCGAATGCTTCACAAATCACCGACGCGGCAGCGGCGATCCTGTTGATGGAAGAGGAGAAGGCCAGATCGCTTGGACTGCCGATACTCGGATATGTCAGACAGTATGCGGATTTTGGCTATGAACCGTCGTGCATGGGCCTGGCTCCGGTCGGAGCCATGAACAAGGTCCTGGCCGATGCGCGCCTGACACTCAAGGACTTCGCCGTCTACGAGATCAACGAAGCCTTTGCCTCCGTCGTCTTGGGGATCAGGCGAATTCTAGATTCGTCGTCTCTCATGGAGCGCAAGTTCGGCCGCTACGGTTGGACGGAGCGCGTGGGAGAAATTTCTTCCGAGGATCTCAATCCGCACGGCGGGGCCATCGCGCTCGGGCACCCGGTGGGCGTGTCAGGTCTGAGGCTGGCCATGACTTCTCTGTTCGAGCTGAAACGAAGGAATGCCGAGCGGGCGCTGATCAGCATGTGCGTCGGCGGCGGACAGGGCGTAGCGATGATTCTGGAGAGAAAATAGACATGTCAGGCAGGGGGAAACACTTCAAGACCACTCTTCTCGCCGGAGGAACCTTCCTGGCCGGTTTCGACTATTCAGGGAAATCGGTCAATGTCCTCAATAGCGAGAGTCTCTCCGAGTGGCAGGAACTCGTCCGGTTTGTCCGAGAATCTGACTCAGTCAAGAGCGTGGTTTTGGTGAGCTTAAAAGAGGGAAACTTCTGTGCAGGAGCCGATCTGGAGCAGATGCATGACGCGCAACAGCGACGGTCTTTTCAGCCGTTGGAAGAACTCGTCATCACGGCCCACCGGGTCTTCGACGAAATGGGACGGTCGCCTAAACCTTTTGTCGCGGCGGTGGAAGGCGCCTGTCTGGGCGGAGGGCTCGAACTGGCTCTGGCCTGCCATGCGCGGATGGCTTCTGCCCATGCGAAGACCTGTTTTGCCTTGCCGGAGGTCAAGTTGGGCATTCTTCCCGGGTTCGGCGGGACGATGCGCCTGCCACGGTTGATTGGATTACCGGCGGCCTTGGACATGATCACCTCCGGAAGGACCATATTCCCGCGGCAGGCGCTCCGCATGGGTTTGACGGACGCGATGGTGACGTCCCTCCCTTCTGCTGTCAGGACATTGGAAGAGGTTCAGAAGGAGACCCTCGTACAAGTTGCTGTCGCGCAGGCGGGGAGGCTCTGCTCAAGTTCCGTTCGGCTGCGACCGCTGCGAGCAAGCCAGAGACTCTTGAGCGCGCCGGGGATTCGTTCCCTCGTCTGCGGGTATGCCAGACGTCAGGTAATCAAACGAGTCAGGCAATTCTATCCGGCTCCACTCCGCGCCATTGACGCCGTGGCGAGAGGCATGGGGATGAGGGTCCTCGAAGGGTCGATGACAGTCGAAAAACCCATCCTGCTGGAACTCATGGCAGGACCGATATCCTCCTCTCTCGTCGGGTTGTTCCTGAAAGGAGAGGAATTGAAGCGGAAGGTTCCACCTCTTGCGGAGCCTGTTACACGGCTCGGCGTGCTGGGGGCAGGGTTGATGGGATCCCAGATCGCCGGGCAGCTTGCCGAAAAGGGCTATTCGGTCGTATTGCGGGATGTCGCCCCGAACATTCTTGCGACGGGAATGGGGAGGATCCATCAAGCCCAAGTTCTCCAGGTCCGCAAGAAGGTGATTCTCCCATCCGACCTGCGCTATCGAATCATGCGAATTACCCCCACCGTTCAGTTCAGGGATGTCAGCACCGCACCGCTTGTGATAGAGGCTGTATCTGAGAAGCTGGACGTGAAGAGAGCGGTGCTCGCGGAGTTTGAATCAAACGCGAGCTCCGACGCCATTTTTGCCACAAACACCTCGTCCTATACGTTGGCCGACATTGCCTCCAAGGCTGTTCATCCGGAACGGTGCGTCGGACTTCACTTCTTTAATCCCGTCGCCAGGATGCTGTTGGTCGAGGTGGTGCGGGCGCCCTTCACGTCCGACAGAGCCTTGGCGCAGGCCTGCGGTTTGGCCAAGCGGCTGGGCAAGTTTCCGTTGGTGGTGCGTGACGGGCCGGGATTCCTCGTGAACAGGATCTTGTCCCGCTATCTGGCTGAGGCCATCATCATGGTGGGAGAGGGCATTCCGATCCGCCGGATTGATGCAGTCGCGAAGGGCTTCGGCATGGCAGCGGACAGCGGGCATCCGATGGGACCGCTCGAACTTCTCGATCTAATCGGGCTTCAGGTCGCGAGACACGTGTTGACCTCGCTCGCTGTGCTCGGATCTCGACTCGAATCACGTGACGTTCTGCTGGAACGTTTCCTCTCCGGCAAGAAGCCAGTCACATTCTGGAGGTCGGAGAAGGAAAATGCCGAAGCGCTCGACTTGATCACACAGTATCGACGCACCGTGCCTATTGAAGCCGGTCCGGTTTCCGACGACATCCTTCATCAGCGGCTGTTTCTCCCGATGGTTGACGAGGCGGTGCGTTGTCTGCAGGAGAAGATCGTGGAACATCCCTGGCAGGTGGATTTTGCGCTGACGTACGGGATCGGGTTCCCGGCCTTTCGCGGGGGGCTGCTCACCTGGGCCAGGCAGAGCATGACGCCGGCAGGTCTCACAGAGGCATTGGAGAAGCTGGCGAGCCAGTACGGTAAACGTTTCGAACCCTGTCCCGGGCTCTCAAACGGAGGATGGTAGAAGCCGGGTCAACCAACCGGAGCATGTTATGCCCGAACAACCGTGGTTCCTTCATTATCCCGAAGGTGTTCCCCGGGAACTTTCCCTGAGTCAAGGGACGCTCCCGGCGATGTTCTCCCGGAGCGCGCAGCGGTTCTCGCGCAGGCCGGCCCTCTATTTTTTCGGCAAAAACATTTCCTATCAGGAGTGCCACACCCTCGTTGAGCGATTCGCCTGCGGTCTTGCCGCTTTGGGCATTCAGAAGGGCGATCGTGTGGCCCTCTGTCTTCCAAACTCCCCCCAGGCCGTCATCGCCTATTTCGGGATTTTACGGGCGGGCGGCATCGTCGTGGCCTGCAACCCCACCTACACGGAATATGAACTGTCCCATCAACTCCGTGACTCGGGGGCAAAAGCCGTCGTCGTGCTTGACCTGATGTATCAGAAGATTCAACAACTGGATGTCAAACTGGTCATCGTCACGCGGATCACCGACTTCATGACCACGATCGCAAGGTATATCTATCGACATCGAAACGGCCATGCGCCGCCTGAAATCCCGGCCAAGGATTCAACGCTCTTCTTCCACGACGTGCTGAATTCCGAGAACGCGGTTGCGCCGGAGGCCCTTCCGGTCTCCTCTCCCGACGATATTGCACTGCTCCAGTACACGGGAGGCGTCACTGGGCTTTCCAAGGGGGCGGAATTGCGGCACCGCAATCTCACGGCCAACGTTCAGCAACTGATCAAATGGTTTTCTCCCGCCGAACGGGTGGAGAGTTTTCTGGCGGCCCTCCCGCTCTTTCACGTATTCGGGATGACGGTGACTCAGAATATCTGTCTGGCCGTAGGGGGATGCATGGTGCTGGTGCCTGATCCTCGGAACATGCCGGTTCTGCTGACCCTGCTCCGCAAGAAGAAGCCGACCGTGATCACCCTCGTTCCGGCTTTTGTCAGAAAGCTGCTCGAACATTGTGATGCGAAGGATTTTTCTGCGGCGCGGTTCGTCATTTGCGGTGGGGCCGCGCTTCCCTACGATCTCCTGAAGAAATTCAAGGAACGGACCGGCCACATGATCGTCGAGGGATACGGTCTGTCCGAAGCCTCGCCGGTCACCCACTGCAACATTCCCCGCGGTCTCTCGGTCAAACGGTCTATCGGATTGCCCATTGTGAACACCGAGGCGAAAATCGTCGATGAGGCGGGGCGGGAAGTGGCGACGGGAGAGAGCGGCGAACTCTGGGTGCGTGGGCCACAAGTGATGGCCGGTTATTGGAACAATCCTGTGGAAACGGCGAACAGCCTCAAGCCAGGAGGTTGGCTCGCAACAGGGGATATTGCGCGCATGGATCAAGACGGCTTTTTCTACATCGTGGATCGCAAGAAGGACATGATTCTCTCGACCTCCGGGCTCAATGTGTATCCGGCCGAGATCGAGCACGTCCTCATGCTTCATCCCCATGTTCGCGAGGCAGCCGTGATCGGGGTGCGCGTCGGAGACGGAGGCGAATCGATAAAGGCCTTTGTCGTGCCTTCGATGGAATCAGTTTCCCCCGACGATCTCCTCGCCCATTGCCGGCATTATCTGGCCTCGTACAAGGTGCCGAAGAGCATCGAGTTCCGGAAGGAACTCCCCAGATCGATTCTCGGGAAAATGCTGCATCGCGTCTTGCGGGTTGAGGAAGGGACTCGGCTCCAGCCGCAACGATCGTAGTGGCTGCCGAATCGAGACGAAGCCTTCAGCGGACGAAATGTTTCTGGATGCAAGGCAACTCGCCGACGTGACGCGCCAGTGCCAAGGCGGCGGAGAGCCCGGGCGATTCGATACCAACTAGATTGATGAGCGGGGGATCCTCTCTGTCGACGGAGACAATAAAGTCGCTCTTGCGACCGTCTCCCGTCATGACACAGGGCCTGATGCCGGCGTAGGCCCACCGAAGATCGCGCTCTTCGAGGACCGGAAGGAATTTCTTCAGAGCCTCGACGAACAGGCTGGGCGGTGTCTTGCGCGAGGTATAGTCCGCTTTATCCTGGATCGCCACCTCATTCGGCCCCACGAACAGTTGTCCGTTCGGTCTGGGACTGAAGTGGATCCCCTTGCCGGTGGCTTGACGAGGCAAGGCGGGATACACGAGGCGGCCGACGAGATGTCTTTTCTCCGGCGAAATTACCTCGTAGTACTCACCTCGCAGTGGACTAATGGTATACTTTTTATTGGGTAGGGCGAGTGTCGCAATGTCATCGGCATGGAGTCCGGCGGCATTAATGAGGCACGAAGCGCGGATCCTCTGACGGTCGGTGCAAACAACGTACGAGTCCTTGTCCTGATCGACGGCGATCACCCGGCTGTTGAAGGCAAACTCTGCGCCTGTCGCTTCAGAGTCGGCCTTGAGAGATTGCACGAAGGCCTGAGGATCGATGACTGAGACGCCTGGAATAGCGATGCCACAGCAGGCGTGAAGATTCGGTTCCCAGGCACGTAAGACAGAGGGAGTCATGAACCGTACTCGGGTTTTTGTCTTCCAGGCATTGAACAACAGCCTCCGCAGAGTCGAAACCTCGCGCCACAGACCTCGGCGGATGTCCTCCCGCGAGATGGCTATCGTCATTCCGGCCCTGAGGAGCGGAATGCCATGCTGCAACGCATACGAGACCGCCAGCTCGCTCCCTTCCCGGGCAAAGCGCTCCTTCAAGGAGAAAGGCTTTTCGTGGATTCCACTGTGGAGCACGCCGCTGTTGCGTCCGCTGGTCTCCATTCCTGGCTGTTCGTGCCATTCGAGAACCAGGACATGGAACTGGTCGTTCCTCCTTCTCTGCGCCAATTCCCTGGCGATGGCGCACCCGACGACCCCCGCTCCGATGATGCAGACGTCATATGATTTCATGTGGTCCTGTCGCCCGGATCCGCCGGTAGGTTTGGCGCAGAGTGCTGCGGATTCTCGTGGCCTGTTCCTGACCACGGCAGAGAGACCGATGCCATTTGAACGAGGATGGCTGGCGCGGGAAACCAGCATGGAGCGCTTGCATGTCCACTGATCGATCGCATCAGTACGGCAAGACCCTGTTCGTCTTTTGCGGCGGCGGCTGTAAGGCCGTCATTCAGGCGGTCGCTGCCGCTGAGTTGGTTAAAGCCGGCATCATGCCGAGCCATATCGTCAGTTCCTCCGCGGGAAGCTGTAACGCGCTCGGCTTCGTTGAAAATCCCGGTCCTGTCGGAGCCGAGAAGACACTGCGCATCTGGGAAGACTATATCACTTCACCCGAGGCGATCTATGAAGTTCATCCGTTCTTTCGGGAGAAGCTGGCCCGCCTGCTAGGGGTGGTTCCTCGGGCGACGAAAGGGTTGGCTCCGGGATCTGCCTTTCACGATGTAAAGCGGGCGATGCGGTTTTTCCCCTTGGTCTTCTCTCTGGGGCTGCGCATGCCGTTTCGGGCCGCAGGACGCGCAGTCAGCTTCATCTTTCGCCTGATGGATACGTTCGAATCCCAGCAGAAATCGTTTCGCCGCCTCGTACAATCCCCTGAGATTCTGGAAGCCTTCGACGAAGTGGACAAATACTTCGAGTTCAAGCGGATGAAGGCCTTCCTCGATCCGTTCCCTCTCCTGGCGAGACTCGGTGAGCAGATTGATCTGCAGAAAGTGATCACCAGTCCCGTCACCTGGCACATCATGACCGAGCGGTACGAGGACGGGGCGACCGTGGTCTTTTCCAATAAGGACGCCGATGTGATTGCGGCGACGAGCGGGGACGTCAAGACGCAGAAAGTCGTCTACGATCTGTTCTTCAAACGCATCCGCGCATCCATGGCCCTGTATCCGTTGTTCGAGATGGTTGAGATGGACGGCTATCGCTATCTTGATGCCGACCTCGCCAATCCGCTCCCGGTCGAAGAAGCGTTCAGTCACGGCTGTGATACCGTTTTCATTTTCCTCAACGTGCCAGCGAACAGCGTCCGTGTTGATCCGCACCCCTTGAGAGATCTCCTCGAACTGAACGATCTCCTTCGCTTGAATGAGCGATACATCCACCACCGTCTCAAGGAGGCCCAGATGAAGGCCAAGGAGACGGGGGTCAACCTGTTCGTCGTTCGACCTGAGTCAATCCCTCCCGGCCTCGGATTGCTGGATATTGACGGCAAAGTGATCGAGTTTGTGAAGAATCATGAGCGCAAACGAATGAAGGATTATCTCGCCGATCTAGACGTGCACAACCTTCGATTTGCGCCGCCCATGACCTGATTGCTCACCCCAGCCCATTGCCTCTCTAATCTTGGTGAACCCATGCGTCCGTTGCTGAAAATCGGCCACCGGGGGGCCGCCGGACATGCTCCGGAAAATACCTTGACCGCGATCCGCAAAGGGATCGAGCTCGGAGCTGACTCTGTCGAGATCGACTTGCGCTGCACCGCAGACGGTGTCCTTGTGGCGCTTCACGATGCGACCGTCAACCGGACGACCAATGGAAAAGGACGCGTCGATGGGTTATCACTGGCGGACATCAGAACCTTGAGTGCCGGGAAGGATGAACGCATTCCGACGCTTGAGGAAGTGCTCGGAGTTGCGACAGGAAAAGCGGGAGTGATGTTGGAGTTGAAAGTCGCCGGCCTTGCTCATCTAGCTGCGGAAACGGTGCGGCGAACCGGATTTAAGGGCCCGGTCATCTATGCTTCGTTCCTGCACGAGGAACTGCCGCATGTGCGATCGGTTGACCGGGATGCCTTGCTCATGGTGCTTTTCGGCCGGTTGCCCCGGGCTCCGGTTGCCCGCGCCATGGCGCAAAGCCCGACACACGTGGGCCTTCGACACGATACGGTCACCCGGAGGCTGGTGGAGGAGTTCCACCGTGAGGATCTGCTCGTGTGGGTCTATACGGCGGATAATCGGCGTGACATTCAGCGTGTCATCTCCGTCGGTGTTGACGGTGTGATCTCAAATTTTCCTGACCGCATCGGAAGGCAACAATAAAGCAGCTTCGCCGTCGGCGGGATCTGTGGCTGGATTGCGGTTCTACGGATGCTGGGCTAGAGTAGCTCAGCCCATTCATGCCCAGGAAGGGGGCGAGATTGAGATTTTCGGTACATCACGGCTGAAGATGTTGAGGCAATCCTCACATCTGCGGATTCAGCCCCATGCAGTTGCCCACAGCATCATCCTGCTCATCGTGCTTCTCTCAAGTGCTGGCCTCCCGTATCAAACATTCGGCAAGGATTATGAAACGCCGGAGCCGAGGACGATTGAAGCGGCGCTCATGCCGGAGTTCCGCACCAGCCCACACGATCGGATTGAGGAACCGGTTCAGCACGACGGGTACATGCATACCTACACGGTAGACACGGACTACGGAGTGTTCCTCGCGCAGAGTGACGCAATGCTGCGGCGCTTGCGGCTCGAACTGTCGACCATTGCTGATCTACGGGAACGATATGTGGCGGGGGTTGCGGCTGAGTCGGCGGTCAAGGTCGTCATGAAGCCGGTCTATGCCCTGGGTCGTCTCACTTCGGCACCGGCAGATACGCTCATGGGAATTCCCCGCGGCGTCTATCGCATGGTTGAATCGGCTATCACCGGGAGCTTCCGTGATGCCGGTCCCTATGAAGATTCCGGCATGAAGAGTGTTGTGCAGGTGTCCGCCTACAAAAGACGCATCGCCGCCTATTACCATGTGGATGTGTATTCGTCGAACCCGATTCTCCAGCTGGAGCTGGACCGGGTGGCCTGGGCCAGCTTGGCCGGGTACACCACGACATTTGCCATGTTGCTCGTGCCGGTTCCTAATCCCTTACCGTTGGCCCTGGTAAGCCTCAACAGCGTGGAAGTATTGAACCGGGCGCTTGAAGAGCAAGGACCGGACGACTTGCGCTTATTCAACCTACGGAATCTCAGGTCGATGGGGGTCAGCGACGAGCTTGCTGAGAAATTTCTCGATCACCCGCACTATTCGCCTCGGCATCAAACGATTATCGTGTCCTGCCTTCAAGCGCTATCTCAAGCCAAACGTCGCGACCGATTCGTGACGGTCGCGCTGAATGCCTCGTCCGAGGAAGAGGCGCTCTCGTATCAGCATGCCGCGGAGCTGCTCAAGGCCTACGATGAACAAGTCCTGCCCATCTTGGAAATCACCATGCTTGGACGATTTCCCCTGGGGCGTTCCAAGGAACGGAGTGCGTTCCTTCCTGCCCCGATCGATTACTGTATTTGGACGCAAAAAACTGAGGCGATGTTTGACCGTCTATCGGCCGCAATCCGCCACCGGAAGCGCAACGCCCGCATTGAGGTGTGGTTTACCGGAACCGTTTCGCCCCGCGCCAGGCGAGAACTGCTCGATCGCCGTATCGTGGTGAAAGAAGGCATGGATCGCGAGATTCAACTGGCTGATTGACAAAGCCCATTGGGTGGCTGGATACAACGGAGAATCCCTGCAGTCTCAGGAAGGGTTGGTGGGCACATTGCATCGGATACCAGGGAGCAGTGTGCAGGCCGTCTTGTCGCAACTGGTTCTGATCCGGTTCATGGCCTCGGTCTGTTGAAGATCGTGCTCCCGCCAGGTCCGGTCATTCTTGGTCATCTGTCCGACTTCCTTGACATAGATATCCCAGAGGGCTTTGCACCGGAGGTCTGACGCTGCGGCCTCTCTTGTGTCGGCGGCGTTACAGCTACCCGCAAACTGTCCCAGGTACTGCAGGGCGTTGTCGTCGTGAGCCTGCCAATTGGCCCGGTCGTCTTCAATGAGCCGCACTTCATCGCTGTAGCGCTTCCACAGATCAGTGCAGGAGGCGTTTGCGGCAAGGGTTGGCGCCGGGCTTGCGGGAGGGTCCTCGTCGATATCAAAGAAGGCGCATCCCCCAATCATGACGGCACCGGACAAGAGAAGGAGCAAGCGCATAGTTCAGCATATTGAAACGATGGACTGGACGCAAGATGGTTGTAGCGGGTACCCTTTCACCGCCGTCCGCATCCCCGGATAGTGGAGGCCTTCATGCCAGGGTTGATCACCGCCACCCCGGTCCAGTCGGGCGCCATTCTCGCCGCTATGCGCGAGGTCGCGACGGCCTCGGGCCGGTTCCCGTTGAGCGCCCTGGCCGATAGATCGATCCGTTCCGCCAGCCGGCACTTCTTTGGAAGACAGATTTTGCTGGATCAGTTGCGACCGTTGCCAATGGCGCCGGCTGAATTGGCCGCCGTGCTGTCGGACTATGGCCAGGCCGAGACGGCTACTCGATTTCTCGCAGTCATGGCACTGGTTGATGGGGAGCTGAGCAGGCCAAGAATAGAAGCCGTACAGCAGTTTGCCGACAGGCTCGGGGTGCGTGAAGACTACGTGGTGCACCTCTCGAAATCCATCGACGGAGGCCTCCAATGGGCTCTGAACGACATGAGCCGGCAGAATATTCTGAGCCTGTGGAATGAGCCGTGGGATGAATCGGTTGATATCAATGACGTATTTATGCCGTACAAGGGGCGGGGCGCGGATCCCGCTCTGGCCGCCCGCTACCGCCAGCTTGAGCATTTTCCTGCCGGCACGGTGGGTCGCGCCTTCTCGGAGATCTATCGAACGAACGGCTATGCGTTCCCGGGAGAGGGGCGCGCCATCAACGTCCGTTTCGCCACGCCGCATGATGCCACGCATGTCGTGAGCGGCTATGATACGAGTCCCCGTGGTGAAATCCTGGTTTCCACCTTCACGGCCGGGATGCATCCCGTGCGGCCGATGGAGGGGCACATTTTGCCGGTTTTGTACAGCTGGCACCTCAACATCAAGATCAATGACGTCGCCGGAGCGGCCAAGGGCCAATTTGACTCGGATGGATTCTGGGAGGCATGGGCCCGTGGGGTCCGTACGACGGTCGATCTCTTCGCTCCATCGTGGGATTTTTGGTCGGTCGCCGGGGAGTCGATAGACCAGGTCAGAAGGCGTTACGGGGTGCCGGGTTGCACACAATCCTCTTGATCTTTAGGTCGAGCGGCTTTTATCTTTTTGCCTGGCGGACGGGCGGATTGCAGGCCTGAACTGGACTGGTCCGCGTCCCAACTGTGCCAGGTGAACCATGTCGTACAGTCTGCGGGTCATTCCCATCAGTGAGTTTTTGCGAACCGATGTCTCGGGTGTGGTGGATTTGAAGGCGAGCCGCGAGTTGTTGAAGGGACTGATGGACATCTGTATGCGTGAAAACCTTGATCGCATTCTGATCGATGGTCGCGAAGCGCAATCACAGGCCAGCACGGTGGACGTGTGGACCCTGGCGAACGACCTGGGATCCTTGGGAATGAGTCGCGAGTATCGAGTGGCGGTGCTGAATCGGCCGAAAGACGAGTTCGATCGCATGGCCTTCCTCGAGCTCTGCGCAACGAATCGCGGGTATCAGTTGAAGGCGTTTCGGGAATTTGAAGACGCCTTCACATGGTTGACGGCTGGCGAATCCACAAGTGAATAGCGCCCTTAAACTCGCGCGCGTCTCCGCTTTCCTCCTCATTCTGGCTCCACTTCAACTTTACGCGACAGATCTCTCTGATCTGGAGGAGGTGGTCGATGATGCCCGCCTCACATTCGCTCGATTCGTCGGGAATCCTGACATGGCCTGGCTCCGCAAAAATGTAAAGGAAGCCAAGGGTCTGCTGATTCTGCCGAGCCTCCTGAAGGCCGGCTATTTTGTCGGTGGATCGCTGGGCAAAGGTGTCCTGCTCCTGCACGATGAACGGACCGGCGAATGGAGCGATCCGGCCTTTTATACCGTGACAGCCGGGAGTGTCGGGTTGCAGATCGGTTTGAGACGATCTGAGGTTGTCGCACTCGTCATGACGAAGAGAGGTATCGAGTCAATGGTGGGGGCAAAAATCATGCTGGGAGGCGATATCAATCTCACCGTCGGGCCCGTTGGACGAGGAGTCAGCGGCTCGACGACGCCGGCATTGAATGCCGATGTGGTCGCATTCTCGCGTTCTGATGGAGCGTTCGCGGGTCTGTCGCTTCGAGGCCTGATGATTCTTCCGGACGACGGATGGAACAGCCTGTACCACGGCCGATCGACGAGCGCTTCCGAGATTCTCTTGAATTCCACGTCGGTGCGCCACTGGTATTCGGCGCGATTGCGCGCAGCCGTCGCGAAGGCACAGAACGAAGAACCGTGAGTATGTTTTCCCGATCGATCTTCTTTCTCTGGTTCTGTGCGTCGATAGTCGCTTGTTCCTCGACAGCGTCGTCGGTCCGTGACCAGGGCGAATCCCCGCTCGCCTCAGCTCACCCTCCGGTGACGTTCAAGTTCCTCACCTATAATGCGTTGCATGGGCTGACTACCGGACGATTCGGCGTCGCTCCGGGCGAAACGCCTGAGCAGAATGAGACAAGATTTCAGCTGCTGATGAAGCAGCTCGAACACGAACGTCCCGATGTGGTATTTTTGCAGGAGGTGAATCCACTCCCTCAGCGGGCCGAGCGCTATGTGACTGCCTTGGAAGCGCTCGGCCTCCGATACCGTGTCGTGTATCAGGTCGACGCCTGCGGGGTGCGTTTGTCAGGAGAAAAAGCGTTGTTTCCTGAGCTCAACAATGGGCTGGCTATTCTTGCCAGGGAGGAGCTCGAGTTGAAGAAAATCATGGGTCTTCAGCTGAGTGGCGATCTCGGCAATTGCAAAACCAGCTCAGGCTTTCAGTTGAGGGAACTGCGTTATGGGCTCATTGCGGATATCGGATTGCCGGGGACCAGGGCGCGGTACCTGCTCGCCTCAACTCACCTGCACTCTGGATTCGAAACCGGCGGACAGTTCATGGGCATGCTGGCGGATCTCTATCGGGAAGGCCGGTTTCGGGAGTATCCGACCTTCAAGTGGGAAATCGAGCAATCCCGCCTGCGGCGTATCGGCGAACTGAATGTCCTGGTCCGCATGCTGAACAAGCTGAAGAGGGAGCGAGGCTATGCCGGAATCATCATCGCCGGAGACCTGAATTTTGAACAGGATTTCCCCGAGTATGAGGAAGTCAGGCTCTTACGATTCACGGATACGACTCTGCTGGGCGGGCAGGGCAGAGAACTCTATACTGCTGATCCGATCAGGAACGGTTGGATCCGCATGGAGGAAGGAGCGGCCATCCCGCAATCGCTCTTGGACGCGATCGCTCCGGAGGATGCTTCGGTGCGGGAGCGGATCGTTGCCGCCTATCGGGATGAGATGCGTCGTCCGCGCCGCATCGACTATATCCTGGTCGATGCCATACCTCCGGACTACTGTCTGCGCCAAACGCTCTTCGGCTTGGAAAAGGACGAGAAGGGGTTCCCGGCGTCTGATCACTACGGTGTCCTGAATACCTATTCTCGCGTCGATCCAGGCCAGGCCTGTCCTGTCGGGTCTTAACCTCTACGCCTGGGGAGTCCATCTATTTCTGCGGTTTCTTGTCCATCTGCGCGCGCAGACGCTCTTCTTGTTCTCTCAACTCAGGCGTGAACTCGGCACCGAAGTCATCCGCCTCAAATACCTGACGAATCTCGATCTCGGACTCCCCCTTCATTGGGTTGGGGCAGCGCTTGACCCATTCGATCGCCTCTGCCCTCGACTTCACCTGCCACAGCCAGAAACCGGCGATCAGCTCTTTCGTCTCGGCGAAGGGCCCGTCGATCACGGTGCGCGTGCTTCCAGAAAACCTGACTCGCGCGCCCTTGGAACTCGGCTGGAGCCCTTCGCCCGCAAGCATCACACCGGCCTTCACCAGCTCTTCATTGAACTTGCCCATCTCAGTCAGCAGCTGCTCGCTTGGCATGATACCGGCTTCAGAATCCTTCGTAGCCTTGACGATAATCATAAATCGCATCGTGCACATCCCCTTTCTTCGATGGTTCGACGGCTTAGCGCCCCTCGTAGGCCTGCTGCACGCGTTGCATGTCGGGTTTGCTCATATGGAGAATCGCCGCCATGACTCGTTCCGATTTCTCAGTGTCTTTGTCCCGCAGCATCTCGTCCCATTCAGGGACGACAATCTGCCACGACAGACCGTATTTGTCCTTCAGCCAGCCGCAGGGTCCTTCCTCTCCGCCTTCAGACAGGTTGCTCCACATCTCGTCGATTTCCTGCTGCGTCCGGCATTTCACCATGAAGGAGACCGCCTCGGTGAACTTGAAGAGCGGCCCGCCGTTGAGCGCCATGAACTCTTGTCCTTCGATCTCGAATGTCACCGTCATGACCGAGTCCTTCGGTCTTCCTGAGACCTTTGCGCCTGCCTCTCCATAGCGGGTGATGGGGCCAAGCTTGGAGTTTTTGAAGAGCGTCACGTAGAATTTCGCCGCTTCTTCGGCCTTGTCGTCAAACCAGAGGCATGGAGTGATTCTTTGCATCGTTCTCTCCTTCGTCCATGACGTCGGGTCGTAATCCCTTCATCGAGATATGCTTCACGCTTCACGAGTATCCGGCAATCCCTTTATCTCAATCAGTGGACGAACCTCGACCGTCCCGATGCGCGCTCCCGGCACCCGGGCAGCGATCCTGATCGCCTCGTGGAGATCCCGGGCGTCGATCAGAAAGTACCCGGCGATTTGCTCGCGCGTCTCGATGAAGGGCCCGTCGGTCACGAGCGGTTTGCCTTCTCGCGCCCGTACGATGACAGAGGTAGCCGCCGGCTGCAACGGTGACGCATGGACATATTGACCGCTGGCATGGAGCTGGTGCGTCAACTCAATGGATTCGGCGAGGAGTTGCTGTCGCTGCGCCTGGTCCATTTTCTCGAAGGCTTCTTCGTTATGATGCACGATCAACATGAATTTCATCGTAGGACTCCCAGTACGTAAGGCCGGTTGTCTACGCGCACCCGTTTTCTTTGAGCGGCCGCACCTCGATGCTGCCGTACTGCGCGGCAGGAAATCTCGACGCAATCCGTACGGCGTCGTTGAGGTCTCTGACGTCGAGCAGCAGATAGCCGCCCAGCTGCTCTTTGGTTTCGGCAAATGGGCCGTCAGTCGTCGACGTCCTGCCCTCGCGAACCCGCACGGTGGTCGCCGTCTCCACCGGGTGAAGCGGCGAGGCCGCAAGAAGCTGGCCCTGCTTCTGCAGTTCGTCGCAGTAGGCCATAGACTCGTCCGAGAGCGCGATCCGCTCCTGCTGCGGCATCGCGTGGAGTGTCTTTTCCTCAACATAGACCAAGCACAGATATTTCATGGCTGCTCCTCCTTGCAGAGTTTAACCATAGCGACGTGCACAAGATAGTCGCCGGACTGAGCTAAAATCGACATCGGGTCTCCACTTCCAAGTTGGGGAATCGACAAGGTCACGCAGCGGAGTGATCTTCTTGAGAAATTGAGTGTTTCTGGGACAGGATATGCAACTTTTTCGAGCTGTTGCCCGCCGTCTTAGTCCTGGAGCTCCCTTAACCGCAGTTCAAGAAACCTCCGCTCCGGCTCCTGCCGGGTCAGGCTGAGCGCACGTTGGTAGGAAGCGCGGGCCTCTTTAGTTCGTCCCAATCGCCGGCAAAAATCCGCTCTCGCTGCATGGGCCAGGTGATAGGTGTCTAAGTCGCCTCTCTTGAGGATCGCATCGACGAGGTTTAGACCAGCTGACGGACCGTCGCGCATGGCCACGGCGACGGCCCAGTTGAGCTCGATCACCGGCGAGGGCTCGGCCTGAAGCAGCAGATTGTAGAGTCCGACAATCTGGTTCCAGTCTGTCGCGGCAGCGGTCTGGGCCTGGGCATGTGCCGCGGCGATCGCGGCCTGGATGCTGTAGGGACCGACCTGACCATGAGACAAGACCCCCTGCACGAGCGTGATTCCTTCCGCGATCTGCTCTTGATTCCACAGCGATCGGTCCTGGTCTTCCAAGAGAATCAACTCACCGGTCGGTGAAGTGCGCGCGGCCCGCCGCGAGTCCTGTAACAGCATGAGCGCCAAGAGCCCCATCGCTTCCGGATCAGGGAGCAATGCCGCCAACAACCGCCCCAAGCGGACTGCTTCGCCTGACAGATCATGCCGCGTGAGCGCGCTCCCAGTAGAAGCCGAATATCCCTCGTTGAATACGAGGTATACGACGCGGAGCACGGCATCCAATCGATCGGGCAGATCTTTCTCCGCCGGCACTTCATAGGGGATGCGCGCATCACGGATCTTCGCCTTGGCTCGTACGATCCGTTGAGCGATCGTGGCCGGTTTCGTCAGGAAGGCGCGCGCGATCTCCTCTGTAGTGAGGCCACAGACTTCACGAAGTGTCATCGCGACTTGAGCCTCCGGCGCCAAGGCCGGATGGCAGCAGGTGAAGATCAGTCGCAGCCGATCGTCTTCGACAGGCTCGTCCTCCTGCGGCTCGGTCTCGATGCTGGCGGTGGCGGATTCCAGTTGCTTCGCCAGTTCGTCCAGCGACGCATCGTGCCGTGCGCGTCGACGCATGCCGTCGATGGCTTTGAAGCGGCCGGTGGAGACGAGCCAGGCCCGGGGATTGGCCGGGATGCCGTCTCGCCCCCATTGCTCAACCGCTGCCGCGAACGCATCGTGCGACGCTTCCTCGGCGACTTCAAAGTCGCCGAGCAGACGGATCAAGGTGGCAAGTACCTGCCGCGACTCGGAACGATAGATCCGCTCCACCGTCTCACGCATCTGGTTGGTTGCGTCCTCGGTCATTGTCCGAGCTTTCATCGCATCATCAGTCTTCGCCTCGCGGACCTGCATCACAGTTCTGCTATGAGTTTGTGGTCCACCCGGACGGTGGCGTTGAGATGAGGCATTGGGGGACCGCCGGCATGGCGGTCCCCCAATGCCGGCTGCGCGGAGGGGAGGCCTCGAACGGCTTCCTTATGGTTTCCGCGTGTACACGATCTCCAGGAACTTCATTTCCTTGCCCTTGTGGTGCGTCCCGTACATCTCGAACGTCTGGTTGTTGTTGTCGACGATCTTCCAGACAGCCCGATGCTTCATCTGTCCGCCGCCTGGCTCGGGGTGCTGGCCTTTCAGCGTGATGGTCTTGCCGTCGGCGCTTGCCGTGCCTTCCATCATGAAAATGCCCGTGCCCATCGAATCCATCCAAGCGGTGACATATTTCTTGGTCATGTTGTCGTAACTGTCGATTCCGATCCCGTTGAAAGGTTGTCCCATCATCTGGCCGTTATATTCCTGGTAGAGAAATCGGCCGTCCAGCAGCATTTTCATCTCCGCGGTCCCGGCGGACTCCGTTGGAGGCTTACCCGGCTCCATCCATTCCTTGGTTTGGGTCGTCCAGCTCCCGGCCAAGCCGGCAAACAGCTTGTGCGGCTCTCCAGGCTGGGCCAACTTCTTCCAGACCTCCATCATCTCCTGGGGATCCATCTTCTTGTCATGCTTCTTCTCCTTGGCCATCACTGGGGTCGCAAGGAGCAACAGGGTGAGACAGGTGACAGGAACGAATGCGAAATGCATAACGGCCTCCTTCAAGTGGGAGTGATTGGTTGGTGATGCTTGCAACGAAACAAAGCCCATACGCTCATGTCAAGATCAAGATACTAGACCTCTACCAGCACTTTGAACCCGCCGTAGACCATGCGTTTGCAATCGAAGGGCATGTTTTTCGGATCGCCCATGGATTGGATGCGCGGGTCCTTCATCACCTTGGCGTTCACGCGGTCGCGATGGGCGCGCGACTTGAACAGGATGTAGGCGAAGATCACCGTCTCGCCGGCTTTGGCCCTGGCGCTTTTCGGAAATGGAACCCCCATCTTTGTCTTGAGATCGTCGCCGGCGCACTCCTTGTAGTCCAGCGCGCCATGTTCTCGCCAAAGCTTTCCCGCCTTCTGCGCGAGGCGGCGGTAAGCCTGCAGGTTTTTCTTCGGAACGGGCAGAACGAATCCATCCACGTAGCGCATATATCCTCCGCTTTCAGGCAGTCGGTATGATCAGCCGCCGGCCATGGCGCCCACAATGAGAAAAGGTTCGTCTCCAGCCGCGACGGCCTCGGGTAGCGGGGCGTCAGGCGAGTTGTGAGACAGGTCCTGCTCGCAGGCGAAAAACCGCACAAAGGCGCGGCGCTTGAGTGTCCCGTGATCTCGGACCGTGCCCCTGAGCACGGGATACTGGGCTTCGAGGGCATCCAGTATCGCGCGTTGCGTCACGGGACTTGTGACCTCGAGTTGCACCTCGCCGTCCACTCGGGCCAGTGTTCGCAGATGCGCCGGAAGTACGACGCGAATCATCTCTCCTCCGTCGTTCGTGCCATAAGCTACTTGCTATAAGCTTTTCATGCCAGGCGCTACAGCGTCTGCGCCTCTACAGACAAGACCGCCGGGAGATCCCTGACAATCGGCGTCCAATTGTCACCGCCGTCTGCCGAGCCATAAACCTGCCCGCCGGTCGTTCCGATATAGATCCCGCAGGGATCGAGCTGATCGACGGTCATGGCATCGCGCAAGATATTGACATAGCAATCCTTCTGCGGCAGCCCCTTGGTCAGCGCTTCCCACTCGTTCCCCCCGGCTTTGCTGCGGTACACGCGCAACTTCCCCTCCGGTGGATAGTGTTCGGAATCGCTCTTGATTGGGATCACATAGACGGTATTGGGCTCATGAGCGTGGACGGCAATCGGAAATCCAAAATCGCTCGGCAGATTGCCGCTGATTTCGTGCCAGGATTCTCCCGCATCGTCACTTCGCAGCACATCCCAATGCTTCTGCATGAAGAGGACATTCGGACGAGCGGGATGCATCGCAATACAGTGCACACAATGGCCGACCTCGGCATCCGGATCCGGCAGCTCGTACTTGGACAGTAAACCCTTGTTGGTCGGCCGCCAGGTCTTGCCGGCATCGTCACTCCGAAAAGTCCCGGCAGCTGAAATGGCCACGAAGATCCGATCCGGATGGCCAGAGTTCAGAACAATCGTGTGGAGGCACATACCACCGGCGCCCGGTTGCCAGAGCTGTCCCTTCGCACTGCGCAGGCCGGCCAATTCCTTCCAGGTTTTTCCTCCGTCGACCGATTTGAACAACGCCGCGTCTTCGACGCCTGCGTACAGGGTGTCGGGATCGGTCAGCGACGGTTCGAGATGCCACACCCGCTTGAATTCCCACGGACGCTGTGAGCCGTCGTACCATTGGTGCGTCGTGAGCGGCTTGCCGGTTTCCGCGGAGGCATCGTAGAGAAACATGTTGCTCTCGCCCTTCGGCGCACCATCCGGACCCATGAGATCTTCGGGTTTGGTGCCGGGCGGGTACCATGTTTTTCCGCCGTCATCCGAGCGTTGGATCACTTGGCCGAACCAGCTGCTGGTTTGTGAAGCGTACAGTCGATCGGGCTCAGCGGGAGATCCTTTCAGGTGGTACAGTTCCCAACCGCCGAAGAATGGGCCGGCGACGTCCCATTTCTTACGCGTTCCATCCGATGTCAGTATAAACGCGCCTTTACGGGTTCCGACCAGCAATCGTATCTTGCTCATGCCTAACTCCTTCCTGGACTTCACGCCCGGCTCGGCGCGAAGGAAATTTACAGCCTGTGCCCCACTCCTTTCGGCAAGGTCACTCCGGCAGAACCAGCTGTATGGCCTTCTCCTGATGATGTTGCAGCCCGGTCGACATCATATAGTCGTTGAACGGAGGAAAAATCGACAAGAGTGTTACCCTAAGTTGAGGCCTTGTGCGTAACGCGGAATATACTCAAAAAGATAAACCATTCGTCCCGTGAGAAACCACTGGAATGTCTCATGAATTGGAAGCAGCGAGAGCCGCACACAGTCTGCTCTCTATCAGTGGTTTCTGCGTTTCTTTGTCGATGTTACTCGTCAAAGAAGATGAAGCCCTAAGGACTATCGTATCCTTGTGAGGTGAACGAAGAGGCATCTCACGTTCCGTGAGAAATGAGAAAATAAATATCTCGCAAGAATTCAACCGCTTATCTCGAAATGCACCAGACATACGTTGACATGGGCGCAGAGGCCCTGTAGGGTGCGATATGACGTACTGAGCCACGCCGACTGTCCCATCTCTCGCGCATCTCTCCCTCCTCCGTTCCAGCGCGTCTGATTCCCCGGTCTCCGCCGCTTCTACGCCAGAATTCCGTTTGTTCGGTCATGAAGTTCCGAGAGAAGTGCGCACGCACCATTCGGCGCAATGACGGCGGAACACCCACTTCAATAACCAAGGAGCAAGCGATGAATCAGGAGCAATTCGGCCAATTCTGGGACCAACTCAAAACTCCGCTCAAGGACACCTGGGCCAAAATTACAGAAGCAGACTTGCAGGAGATCCATGGCGATCTCGCGAAGTTCTCCAACGTCCTCCAGAAACGATATGGAGAATTGCAGAAAGAAGAGGTGAGTACTTGGGCCAATCGCCGCTATTCTCACTGGACAGGGAACTATGTTGGCTATAAGGATCCCGAACCGAAGGCGTAGGGCAGATTTGACGAGTGTTTCTCGATCAGTTCCGGAGACAGGTTGGCATTCGGCTAACTGAGTGAAGGAAAAGGGAGCGGTCATGCGAAAGATTGTCATCAATAAGAGCGTCGAAGAGTTTTGCGTGAGTCACAAGGCGTTTGTCCGTCTCCGGGAGTTGGGGCAACGGGAGGCGCTGCAGGAGTCCGATCGGGGCGCCTATTGGCCGGATGCCGCTGCGCCGAAGGAACCGAGTTTGAACCGGTGCGGCAGGCTTATTCCGCGGGACGACGAGAAACTTGTGCGGGTCGTGGAGGAGTTGCTGGCAGAGGCCAATGGCCATTGCGCCGAGTTGAGGATCGTGGCAATACCGGACGAGGTGCAATGGGAAATCCGGAAGACGGACGGCGTGGAACATGTGAGCGAAGTACACCGCACCTGGGATTAGGTATCATGCAGGACTCTAACAAAGAAGATGAGGGTCGCGGAGGGGACAGATCACCTCGCACACGGGTGTCGATCCGTCCCTCCGACGAACTGACGTGCAGCGAAGGGCAGGTGGAAGCTGTGCTCTCTGAGGGAGAATCAACGGAACAGGAGAGTATCCGTCCTCCGAAACGAACCGACCAGAAACGGTCTACCCGGAACAAGCCTCAGGCCGATGCGCCTGACCGCAAGCGGAATTAAAGAGCAGCCGCCCGCCCGATAACTTCGGCAACCGGTTATCCCCCCCACATGAACTCCATCCTTCTGTGACATCACGTTGGAGCCTTCCAAAGCAGGACTATTGGTCTACGCCGTTCGCTGAAACATTACTGGAACATCTTCTTCTCTCTCCCGGCCTATCGATCCTCGACGTAGCCTCCGGGGATGGGATTCCGGCATTTTACTTGGCCGAGCAAGTGGGACCGACGGGCCGCGTGTTGGGCATCGATCTCAGCGAGGGGCAAGTCGCCAGGGCTCGGGCGATTCAAGGGTCACAGCTCCCATGGTTGCAGTTTGAATGTCACGATATGCGGGACCTGCCGGCCCAGGTTCCATCCTTCGACCGTATTACCGGCAATCTGTCGGTCATGTTCTTTCGACCCCATCGCCTGGAAACCCTGCGAGGCTTGGTGGCTCATCTAAATCTGGGAGGCCAGATTGTCCTGACCTTTCCGTCTCTCGGGACATTCGAGTCGCTGTGGACCAGGATAGCTCAGGAAATGGCCGTTCGTGATCTGCGCAGGGAGCGACAGCGGCTTGACTCCTACATTGCCGAACGACCCTCTGCGGAGGAGAGCCGTGGGTGGCTGGACGGGTTAGGTCTGGAAGGCATCGTCGTGAAAGAGTCTCCGCTGGAAGTCGTTACCGGCTCCGGTCCGGCCTTCTTGTGCCATCCGCTGCTGCGCGGCGGATTCCTGGATGACGTGTTCGAATGCTTCGAGGATCCTCGACTGGCGAACGAGGTGATGGCGCGGGTCTCGGTCGATATCGACAGCTGCGCACCGCTCATCGCGCAACGTTGCGTGTTGTCTGGCTGGAAGCCGGCGAGGTAAGAGAGATCCCCCTCCCCGGTGAGGTTATCCGCCGGCTGGTGGAGCAGTGCGAAGCGACGATGCCAGACCGACTTGTGAGAGCCCAAAGATCAGCCATTTCGACGGATCGAAGTTGTACCAGCGGGGCCCGTTGCGGTAGTCGCTTTGATAGGTATGATGGTAGTTGTGATAGCCCTCGCCGAAGGTGAGCAGTGACACCCACCAGCTGTCGCGGCTTGAATCGGATTGACCGTGCGGTTGGGATCCCCAGAGGTGGCAGATGGAGTTGATACAAAACGTTGAGTTGAGCACTGCAAACGTGCGGCCGACGCCGGCAAGCAGGAAACAGCCCAGGCCGCCGATCCAGCCGTTGTGGAGAAATCCCACCGCAAACGTGACCGCAAGACCTGAGAGCACAATGGGAAGATAATAATGGTGCTGCCACATGACGAAGGGGTCCTGCCGCAAGCGGGACGCGTATTTCTCGTCCGCGTATGCGTCCTTCACGAAGAGCCAGCCGCAGTGGCTATGCCAGAATCCTAATTGGGCGTTGTACGGATCCGCGTCGTGATCGCAGTTGGCATGGTGACGAATATGATCGGCTGCCCACTTCAACGCGGAGTTTTCGAGCGCCCAGCCGCCGGCGATTAACAGTCCTGCCTTGATCCAATCGGGGCAATCGAAGCTGCGGTGCGACATGAGACGATGGTAGCCGACCGTGATGCCCAAGCCGGTCACCACATAGAGGAGCCCGAACATTGTCCAGTCCAACCAGCTATACCCGTAGAGATATCCAAAGAGAGGAACTCCGAGCAGCGCGCCACAGCTAACGAGGCTGAAGAGCCCTGTCGTCACATAGCTCGGATAGACTCGTCTAACCCCGGTTGATGGCTGTACGGTTTGCGTCATGCAGTTTTGAATCGGACTGTGAGAGGGGGGCGCCTCTTCGAGGCGCCCCCCTGGTCGTGTCGTCTTCTGTGGTTAGAAGCGATTGCGGCCGCCGAAATCGTTGCCTCGTCCGCCGCCGAACCGCCCGCCGCCACCGGAACGGGGTTCCTGTGGCTTGGCTTCGTTGACGGTCAGGGATCGGCCATCCATCTGCGAGCCGTTCAAGGCCGTGATGGCAGCCTGAGCCTCTTCAGGCGTGGACATTTCGACGAAGCCGAAGCCGCGCGATTGTCCCGTGAATTTGTCCGCGATCACACGGGCCGACTCAACGGTTCCGTGCGCGGCAAACAAGGTGGTGAGTTGCGATTCGGTTGCCGCATAGGGCAACCCGCCGACATAGAGCTTTGAACCCATGGGGGTTCCTCCTTCTGAGAATGACATTGTCCGAGACTCGAGCAGGAGAGGGGAAGGAGCGGGCCGAAGACGCAATCAACGAGGCGGCTTAGGTCAGACTTCCGATCAAATTCTCGGTAACAACAACATCGGTGACAGGCCGTTCGTTGAGATGTTTCATGCGAGGCCCTCCGCGATGAAACTCTACCATACTAACAGGTTGTGGTAAGAAAAGCTACTCACATCCGCGCAGCTCGTAAGCTTCCAAGATGCCTATCCCGCCATGGTTTGCGGACCGCGCCAGATGAGATACGGCGGCTTCTTCATCGATTCGGCGGCGCGCGGGAATAGTCGGACCGCATGGTTGTAGGCATGTTCTTGAGCGCCGAGGCAGGTCGCCGCGTCCAGATGGCTGGAGACGATCTGGAATGCGGCTCCATCATCCTTGGCTACGACTGCGTTGTAGAGGGCGCAGGAGAAATCTCCCTCCTTCGAACATTGTGTGCTCACGACCAAATGGGAACCATCCGGGAACGTCATCAGCGGGTCCAGGTTGATGCGGCTCATCGGTCCTCCTCTATTCCACTGACAGCTACGACTACGAACTGTGGGACAAGTAAGGGGTCACGTAAAGCCGTAGGCAGTTGCCTTCCAATTCCGATCCTTCCAGAGCCACCACGGCATTGAGAGCCTGTTCACCGGAACTCATCTCCACGAATCCGTAACCGGCTGACCGTCCGCTGTGCTTATGTCGAACGATATAGGCTCGGGTCACGAGTCCATATGCACCGAAGAGGTCACGGAGTTGGTAGTCGGAAATGGTGTCCGACAGTCCCCCGACATATAAGACTCGTTTTCCCATGACGACTCCTCATCATTGCGGCGCGACCGCCAAGCACGCAGTGGAGTTAGGCCTGTTCGCGCGGCTCGAAGTAGGCGTACACAAGCACGCCGAAGACTCCCACGGCATACAGCATTGTGGCTGTGCCGAGTGGATGTTGGGTAAACCAGCGAATGAGACTGCTGATCCCTCTCATCGACGCTACGTCTACCATTCTATTGCTATTGCGATTCCTGACGTTGGGAAGATCGATGACGTCAAACTCCTCCGCGGCGTGACTCGTCCAGCATTGGAAACCGTCGAAAAGGACGAACGAATTCACCAGAGGAGAGATGACTATCGGCCGCTGAACCTTTGACTTGGCTTCCGCTCGGCTTCGGCTTTCCGGCAGCCTTGTTCGGCGATCATGCGTTGTCCCGCCGTTGCATCCTTGCGAATTCTTACTAGACAGGCTTGAAGAGTATCCTCGACTGCTCCTTCGGCTGCAGCGCTGCCGGTTATGGCGGCAGTCGGCACAGCCGGCGTCACCGAAGCTTTCTCACCTGAAAATGCGACCGACGCGAAATATCCGGCGATTATGACGACTATTCCAACAAGCATCGTGCGGTGGATGAGGGTGTGGTCGCGCATGGGGAGTCCTTCCGGTTGTAGGGCTGCTGTGCAGGCACTCCTCGGAGCCCTTCACGAGCGAGTGATCAGGGCCTGATGGTCCCATGCCCTCAAAATTCGAGAAGTCGAATGTTCTGAGAACGGCGGAAACTAGAGAATCGATCGCGCAGGCACTGGGGCTTGAGGAGGAAAGCGCGAGGGATAGGGTAGTGACCGTAGTCCGTAGTCGAGCCAGCGTAACACATCGGTGCCAGAATAGCGAATGGCAAATGAGCAAGGCTCGCGTTGAAATCGGGCACCGCGTTAGAAGAGACGAACGAAGTTGACGGCAGGCGAAGCCTCCTGTATGGTGATACTGTATGTTCCCTCGTTTAAGGTCCGGCCTGGGGATGTGAAACGCACAACGGACTTCGCGATCGCATCGCGACCAGGTCCAGTCTGGAGCAGCATCCTTTCCGGTTGTTTCTCCCCTCGGTTCTCTGATCCCGTCAGTATGCGATCCTACTGAAAGGATATTGTCGTGGATACGTGTTCTCAAATTGATTTTCGCTCGCTCGGTTTGTCCGAGCCCCTCCTTCGCGATCTCAGCCACTCAGGATGGTCATCGCCGACTCCTATCCAAGCCCAAGCCATCCCTCCGGCTGTCGCCGGGCGGGACGTGATCGGCTGCGCGCAAACGGGAACGGGCAAGACTGCGGCCTATGTCATTCCGATAATCGAACGGCTTGCTGGATGGGCCAAAGGGAAGCCGCAGGCTTTGATCCTCGCTCCGACGCGCGAACTGGCCCTGCAGATTCTGACGACTATCGAACAGCTTGGCCGCAGCGCCGGAATCGGAGCGACGGTGATCGTGGGGGGAGCGGATATGCAGGCTCAGGTGCGAGGCCTCAGACAAGGACCGGAGATCCTCGTCGCGACGCCCGGGCGCTTGCTGGATCACATGTGGAATGGCAGCATCGATCTGGCTCCCGTGAAGATGCTGGTTCTCGATGAGGCCGATCGTATGTTGGATATGGGCTTTGCTCCTCAGATCAATCAAATATTCGACGCGTTGCCGGAGGAGCGGCAGACGCTGCTCTTCTCCGCGACCCTGCCAGGCGATCTCGCGCGTCTCATTCAGGCGAGCGTCACAGATCCTGTGCGTGTCACGGTAACGCCTTCGGCAACGACAGCGGATGGCGTGACCCAGGCGCTCCATACGACAACGCATTCCGGTAAGACGGACCTTCTGCTTTCCCTCATCGCCGGCGAGCCGGACCGGGTTCTCGTGTTTACCCGCACCAAACACCGGGCAGATGCCGTGACTCGCGAACTTGATCGCGCCGGACATCGGGTGGCTGTCCTTCATGGAGATCGAAGTATGCCGCAGCGACGAGCGGCGTTGGAAGGATTCAGGCACGGAAGATTTCGCGTGCTGGTCGCGACGGATGTTGCGGCGAGGGGGATCGATGTCGCCGATATCGCTCATGTCATCAATTATGATTTGCCGATATGCCCGGAAGACTATGTGCATCGAATCGGGCGGACAGCGCGGATGAAGGCCGCCGGTCGGGCGACCAGTTTCGCGACGCCCGAAGACATCCAGCAGCTTCGAGCGATTGAGGACCTGCTTGGCCATGCCGTTCCGCAGGTTTCAGGGAGCAAGGCGGCGGCGCTTCACCAAGCCGGGCGTTCGCATGCTTCGGATCAGATGCCGCGGCCATTGCATGATCGTGCTTCTCGATTCAGGGAGCGAGGAAAAACCGGCCGGACCCCTGCGCAGGGAGGTCCGAGGCCGCGTGAACGCTTTGTCGGATAGTTTCGCGCAACAGGGATCTTTTCGATATTCTCCGGAGAATGAAAGGACCGATCATGCCTACGACGCCCATCAAGGAAGTGAAAACGTGGATGAGGATTCCGGACGGGACGAAAGTCCGACTCTGTGAGGGAGGCCAAGAGGGTGTGATTGACGGATTGACTGAACTCGTCGTGGGGTCGGGGCGCAATCCCGACGGCCGGACTCAGTATCGCCTCAACGTCGGCGATCATGCGCGGATGCTAGTCGCTCAAGAAGCGTTGTTTCTTTTGACCGACGCAGACGGCATCGTTCTCATGCACAAACAGAACATCGAGTATCGTCGTATCGTCACTGAACAATTGCGCGCGGTACTGTCGGCAGACCGCTTCGTGCGTCCCGCCTAAGAGGGTCGGTCGCGGGTTGGCCGGCGTGGGCTCGGGCCCCTACCCCTGCGTCAGGTCAATAGAGGGGGGCTTGAGGGCCCCAATGAAGTCCTGCCAGATCCGGATCTTCTCCGTCGGAAGTGGAACTTCGCGAGCTCTTCTCAGCTTTGCGCAGCGCGCGCTTCGCTTCCTTCTCCTTGCGCTGCATTTGCAAAGCTTTTTCTCTGTCTCGTTTTGCGAGGGTGGTCTTGCCTGCTCGTCCGATGGCGTCCTCCTTGGTAAGAGATACCGCTCAGTTGAATCGGCCTCTCAGAGAATTCCGCTTCTGCCGATGGCCCTTACTCCGTCGCTCCGCGGCGCCTGACTTTAGCTCCGCCGACCTGACGGCTGCGCCCGCGGGTCCTTGAATTTCCGTTATTGGTACGTGAGCGAGTGCCCTGTCCGAAACCTCTGCTCGCAAGCGAGGAGACTTCCTTTCGTATTGTGTCGATGGAAGTCGTCGTTTGGTTGAGATCGGGGTCGGATAACCCCAGCAACTCCCAACGGATTTTCGGCTTATACGTCGGCCGGTTTTTCTTCTTCCCGGGGTTGTTGGACTTCCAAACTGCGGAGATTTTCATCAAAAGCTCCTTTTGTGATCTGGCGTCGATAGCGGGCGATTACTTCACTGAACACCGATAGCTCCTCCCATCGCGACACACGACGTCACCTCGGGGAGTCAGCTAACGGCCCCGTACATTGCGAGAGCGATCGCGCAGAAACACTGAACGGGGATGCGGGAGCGCGAGGAACAGGAACGCGGCTCGTACAATGCATCACTTTAACACGCGCTTGGGCATGCGTCAAACAGGCTGGACAGTATGGCTGGTGCTAGATCTTCTTCGAAGGACTGACATTGGCCGGGACGTATCGCGAAATCAAAGCGATACCCGAGGAGGAGGACTCCGCCTCTACTCGCATTTGCAGTTGGCTTTGTACTCCGTGCACATCGGGCCGAAATTCTTGAGACAATCACAGCTGCATTTGGGGGTCTTGCCTGCCGGGCAGGTAATCTTGCAGGTGTCCTTGATCCCCATCCCGCAGGACACAATCTCGCAGGAATTGGATCCTTCCGCCATCAGGGGCGGATTATTCGGGCATGCCACTCCAAGTTGGATGCCCTCAGGAGCGGGCTCCTCAATTGTAGAAGGAAGCGAGACATCCGATCTGCTATCGGCCAAGGCAGAGAAAGTTGCGGACATCGTCAAGAACACGAGAGCGGAGGAGAGTACGGCGACGCGCCACCACGGTTTGATAGGAATTGACGGAAGGATCATCGAGTACCTCTTAGGGAGTTTCCGGGGTCTATTTCAATGAAATCCTAACGCTGATTGCGCCCCCAAGCTCGCCTTCTTTGGCTCCTTCCCGCGGGTATCCGGAAATATCGCGCTGGCCTTTGGGTTCGCCGTGACAAGTCAGGCAGGGTTTTCCATAAAACAACGGCAGCATCACGCGGACGCTTTGCCCTTGGTCCACGACCTCGCTCTGGACATGATCGGAGTTTAACCCCGATGATTTTGAGGCTAAACGGGTGAAGGCTTCGGCTTCGTATGAATCCGGGGCGTTCTTGGGGTTTCGGACGAAGGATTGTGGTGCGGTCTGTTTGAGATACACTCCGGACCAGTTGTGAAAGCGAGAGGCGGTTTCAGTTCCGAAGGTCGCAGGGATCAATCCTTTGTAGCGTACACCCATGAGATTGATAACGGGTTGGTAGGAGGCGATGGTTTTCTTGCTTTCCTCCAAGAGTCGAACGAGGAGAGGTTTGGCCATCTCGGGAATATTTTCTTTTTCCAATTGGCCGAGGGAAAAGCCGGTTCGTCGACGAAACTCTTCGTCGAGTTGCTTTTCGAACACCTCCGGCGTAAAGCCCTTATCGCCTCTTGCAGGATCGTTGATCAGGTCCTGATTCTTGGCGATCGTGACTCGTCCGGCGTCCAGCAGAATGGCCAGCAACCGAGCAGTTTCAGTGGCCTCTTCCGCTTGTCCGGTGAAGGAGTGGGAGGGAAAGAAAACGAGCGCGATGAACGCTACGCCGGCCATGCAAACGAATCGCAGGGGTTTCATGTCCGTACGGGCGGCAACTCCTATTGCCCTCACAGTATCGTTCGCTGGGCGTAAGCTATCGTGGGACCGTTCTCTCCCGCTACTCCCCAAAAGAGGGGGCGGGAAGTGACTTCGGCAAAGGTGAAAAGGGAGCCTCACGCCCGTCAATCCGGTACTGCGCCGATGAGTTCCAGCCTGGGCTATCGAGAGAGCCGTTTCCCCAGAACGTCCGCAGCATAGAGGACAAGCGCGCACCCGACGGGAAACAGCAGTTCGTTGACGGCGCGGCCGACCAGTGCCGGATGGGCGATCGGCTTCGGGGCCGACCGCGCAATAATCGCCACAATCAATGAGCCGAAAATCAATCCGACCGCGAGACCAACCACGGTATATTCCAGGGCCGAACCTTGCCATCGCTTGTGCAGTGTCGCGACGGCCGCGCCGAGCACGCCATACTCGAGTCCCTTCAGGGTTGCGACGACGAAGGGATTGAACCCCGGATTGTCAACCGCGAGATCGAAGGCTTGCAGCATCCCCTTATGAACCGCCCGTGCGGCGTAAAAAGCCAGCGGAGCCGCGAGCAATCCGAGCAATCCCATCATCAGCTCCCGTTGCTGAGCCGCCGCTGCGCCCACGGCCAGCCCGACACAGACGATCACCGCCCAGGATGTCTTATAGCCGAAATCGGCAAGAAACGGCTTGAACGACTTAAGCGAGCCGAATTCCGCCGCGATGAGAAGCACGAGCCCTTCGAGAACAACGCCGAACAGAATGGCGATCCAGGCTACCCGGATGAGCGTTCGTCCTAAACTCGGTTCTTGATCCAGCGTCGCGTCTTGCATGAGCTCCTCCCGGTTTCGTTCACTGCCGATTGGACGACATTAGACTATACGATGCGGATCCTCGACCGGACGTCTCAAGAGCGAAGGACCGAGGGGAAACAGAGCCGTACCGGTAAAGGCCTGAGTAAGGCTGGCCACCGCGTAATAGAATGCAAGGATGCCGACCAAGAGATGACCGAAGCCGGGCAATTGCTCGCTGATGAATTCGAGCCTGGCGAAAACGGTCACGGTAAACGTGAACGTGATCACGGCGTGTAGTACGCTCAGCATGACGTTCCTGTAGGCGGTCAGGTACACCATGACGGCTGAAAACAATGCGTAGATGAGGTTGATGGGAGCGTAGAGCGCCTGATCAAAGTGGAACGATTGACTGGAGCCCACCAACTTGGCGGTACAGAGCGTAATCCACAGGAAGCCGTACATGGTGAGGGCTGTTCCGCCCAGCTGCTCGTTGTATCGAATGTCGGTGATGCCGGCGAGGAGTTGTACGACGCCTCCGAAGATCAGGGCGATGACCAAGGCGCCGACCTTGTTATGCACCGGAATCCAGCCCAGTTGCGCCACGCCGAGAGTCAGGGCCCCGACGGCCAGTCCGAATAAACCGATGGCGAGTACATCAATTCGTCGAGAGGCATAGTCCGAAGGGTTCATCCGCTCCTCCGCGAGTCTCACGGTGGGTGATGCTTTCGCCCGCTTTTCTTGGCCGCCCGCGGGATACTGTCTCCCAGCGATCCTCAAAAAAGCAAGCATCCGAAAGAGGGAGTCTCGGGGCTGGTTGAGTCTGCTGGACACGACCGATGCTCACTTGCACGTTCGAATTGTCGAATTCAGTTTTTCGACGGCCAGCCCTTGTGTAGAGTAGAGCCTGTGGAGGGGCAGATGCTCGAACAAGAGGGACTGCGGTTCCCGCGGCTCAATCGTTTTCGACGGCATCCGAGAGTTCGTATCCCTACCCCCTTCACCTGCGCCCTCTCATCCCGGCGCCCGCGAGGCTGGTTACGGAAGCCGACGGTCAATCTGGGAGTTGTGTATGATCTGTCGCTGAGGGGGGCGCGTGTGAGCACGAGAGCCGTCATGAGGCCGGGTGATGAAGTGACGGTGAGCCTTCGTTTGCCGAAACAAATCAGGTCGGCGGATATCACCATCGCAACCGTCCGCTGGACAAGAGATCAATTCGTCGGGCTGGCGTTTACGCGACTGTCGGCTTCTTCCTACGGTCGATTGAAGAAATATGTGACTATCGCGTCCGGCGCTGTCTCGGCCTAACCTCCCTCAGCTGACTCGACAAAGTTCGTTACTCACACCTTCCCTCAGAGGTTCGCTGGCAAAGTCCGGCGCCGCGAAGAACATGGAGAACTCAACGCAACGGAGAGACCCTGGCAAGGAGTTACGACGAACCCCCCGTGTGCAAGTGTCCGTCCCATTCGCGTGCGCGCTGTTGCGCTTGGGATTGGCGCGTTGGCAGGCTGGAGAAAGAGGCGGTTACGGAGTCGTATTCGATCTCTCGGTAAGGGGTGCGAGGGTGATGAGTCCGATGGCTGTGAACCCCGGTGATGAACTGGCCGTCAGCCTGCGGTTACCCAGCCATCCGGTCGGAATGAATGTCGATGCCACTGTTCGGTGGCGATACGAGCATGTCTTCGGGGTCGAATTCGGGAAGATCTCGCAAGCGGCGGAAACGCGGCTTCGTAAGTACCTCGGACAGATGTGACAATCCTGTTGCCTTCCGGCGTCCATGCAATATTGCAGGATGGCTCACTTGATCGCCACTGCCTTTACTTCTTTGAATGTGGTGTGGCCGAGCAGGCACTTTTGAATGCCGTCTTGCATGAGCGTCGTCATGCCTTCCTCAATGGCGGCTTTGACCATCTCCTCGGTCTTTGCCTTCGTTTGAATCAACCGCTTCATATGTTCGGTTCCCAATAGTAATTCGTGCAGGGCGACCCGACCCTTGAAACCAGAGCGGTTGCAGTTTTCGCAGCCCTTTCCCCTGGCGAGTCGAAACGTATTGTCCTGGGGGATGCCCAGCTTGTCCCACTGCTCCGGCCCGTAGCCCAAGCGGATCTCTTCATATTCTTCCTTGGTCCCCGCGTACTGTTCTTTGCAATCCTTGCAGACCCGGCGGGCCAGGCGTTGGGCCAGGACTCCGAGCATGGCGTCGGCGAAGCTGAATGAGTCGCAACCCATGTCGAGGAGCCGGGTTACGGTTTCCACCGCGCTGTTCGTGTGCAGGGTGCTCATGACCAAGTGACCGGTGAGCGATGCTTCAATGCCGATCTCCGCCGTTTCTTTATCGCGCATTTCGCCCACCATGATCACATCCGGGTCGGCCCGGAGGAACGCGCGCATGGCCTTGGCGAAGGTGAAATCGATTTTCGGCTGAACCTGTACCTGACGCAGTCCGTATTGGGTAATTTCGACCGGATCTTCCGCAGTCCAGATCTTGATGTCGGGGGTATTGATGTAGCCGAGGACCGAGTGCAGGGTCGTGGTTTTGCCGGACCCGGTCGGCCCGACGCAAAGGATGATGCCGTAAGGTTTCTCCGCGATCTCCTTGATGGCCTTCAGATTGCGGTCGGAAAATCCCATCTTGTCGAGCGGCAACGGTTCACTGGCCGCCAGGATGCGCATCACCACGTCTTCGTTATATCCGGCGGTCGGGATCGTCGCGACACGTAGTTCAATTTCCTTGCTTTCGGTCAGCTTGAACTTGATCTTGCCGTCCTGGGGTTTTCTCCGTTCGGCGATGTCGAGGCTGGCCATGATCTTCAGGCGCGATACGATCGCGCGGCGGTAGCTTTGGGGAATTTTCATGTACTCGAAGCACTCTCCGTCGACCCGGAAGCGCACGAGCGTCTCCCGTTTTTCGCCGTACGGCTCGATGTGGATATCCGACGCATTCTGTCGATAGGCGTCGGCGATAATTTGGTTGGCGAGACGGACGATGGCGCTGTCGTTTTCATCGAGCCCTCCGCCGGGACCCGATTCCTCCATCGCTTCTGCCTGGGCTTCGGTAACAAGTTCGCCGAGAATGTCCGACACATTCTCGTCCAATTTGCGGCCGCCGCTGTCGCCTCCACCGATCGCACTGGTGAGAAACTGCGCGATGTCACGGCGAAGGCTGACGGCAAACCGGATGTTGAGTCCGGGAAATGTCCGTTTGATGTCCGCAACGCGGTCGAGATCGCCGGGATCATCCGTCAGGATTTCTATCGCGGTGCGGTCTCGCTTGAGCGGCATCCAATGATTTTTTCTGAGGTAGTCGACGTTGAGATTCTTGAGCAGCTCCACGTCGACGATCGTGCGTTCGCTGTACTCGATGTACGGACACTTGTGAAACTGTGCCAGCGATTTTCCGATGTCGGGTTTCGGCACTTTGTATTTTTCGATGAGAATGCTCTCGAGGTCCGACGTGCCCTTGCGCGACTCGGCGATGGCATTGTCCAGTTCGTTCTGGGAAATGCGGTTGTTCGTGACGAGGAGGTCGAATTTGGTGGGATTCTTCTTCGTCGCCACTTTGCGCAGGTTAAAGAAGGCGATACCCAGCGCTTTCGCTATTTCAGCGACCGATTCTTCGTCTTTCCGTGTGAAACGGTTTCCGCTCTTCTTATTGAGCAGCTGGAGCACACCCATCAGGTATTTGTTGTCGGCGACGATGGGGTAGGTCAGGACTTGTTTGGTCTTGAATCCCGTGCGCTTGTCGTAGGACGTATCGTGCAGCAGGGAAGGATGAATGCCCTGCAGTTCTGCCACGTTATAAGCGTCGGCAATGTTGACGGGGCGCAGGTACTTTGCGCAGAATCCCGCCAGGCTTTGCTCGGTAATGGGGATGCGAACTTCTTCGACTGAATCGATGTGAGGAACTTTCGAGAAGATTTCTTTCTTGTCTGAATCGAATGCGAAGAGGGTAAGGTCTTCTGCGTCGAAGAGGCTGAGAATGTCCTTGTGAAGGTCAAGGAGAATTTGGTCGAGGTTGCTGGCTGCGTGTATCTGCGACGTGATCCGCTTGACGTTTTCCGCGAACTCGACTTTTTGCTGTAATTCCTGAAGATTCTGAGGCATCGGTTTCGCCTGCATTCGGGCTCACTCCATCCCTGTCGTTAGACCGGCTTTTTCTGTGCGGTCGGGCACCATCATGGAATCACCGCACGCACTTCGGCAGGGTCAAGGCTCAGTCTAGCGGATCGGGGAGGGAAGGCAAGGAAAAGGACGATTTGGGGAACTAGTTGCTTGTGGATCGGGAGGAAGTGGAGAGGTTCAACAGAACGCTCGTCACATCGGCAAGCGCGAGCTTGAGTTTGTCGCCGGTTTTTCTGGTTTTCACTTCTACATGGCCGCTGGCCAGGCCCTTATCTCCGACGATGACTTGATACGGCGCGCCGATCAGGTCTGCATCGTTGAACTTCACCCCGGCGCGTTCGTCCCGGTCGTCGCAGAGCACTTCCATGCCGGCGTGCTGCAATTCAGAATACAGACGGGCCGTCGCGTCGTTTACTGTGGCGGATTGTCCCAGGGGCAGCAAGTGTACATGAAAGGGAGCGATGGGAAACGGCCAGATAATGCCCTTGTCGTCGTGGTTCTGCTCGACGGCCGCCGCCGCTGTCCGACCGACTCCGATGCCGTAACAACCCATGACAGCCAAGCATTCTTTGCCGCTCGGATCCAGATAGGACGCGTTCATCAGCTGGCTGTATTTCGTGCCCAACATGAACACGTGACCCACCTCGATGCCTTTCGTGGCCTTGAGGACGCCGTCTTTGCGTGGAGACCGGTCGCCGGCCATGGCATTTCTCAGATCGGCGAACTGCTCGACTTGGAAATCTCGATCCCAATTGACATCGACATAGTGTGTATCGGCCTGATTGCCGCCCACAACGACATTGCGCGCCGTCTTGACGGCATGGTCGGCAATAATCCGAACGCCCTTCAGCCCGACAGGGCCTGCGAAGCCGACCGGCGCGCCGGTAAGTTTCTCGACGATCGCCGGACCGGCCAACTCGATCTCGGTCAGGCCCAAAAGCCGCTGTATTTTAATCTCGTTGGCTTCGTGATCTCCCCTGATCAGCACAGCGACCGTGTCTTTTCCCGTCGTGTAGAGGAGAGTCTTGACCAGCCTGCGGGGGGCAACGTTGAGGAAATCCGTCACTTCCTCGACCGTGCGGCGGTCGGGTGTGGGGACCGAGCGTAACGGGCGCCGTTCTTCGTCGCTCGTCTCTTCTAGCGGCAGAACCTCCGCGCGCTCCACGTTGGCCGCGTAGGTTCCGGCCTCGCTATAGACGATGGTCTCCTCTCCGGTGTCGGCGAGGACCATGAACTCGTGCGAGGAGGTGCCTCCGATCAGTCCAGTGTCCGCCTCGACCGCACGGAAGGTCAACCCGCATCGCGAAAAAATCCGGTGGTACGCGTCGTACATCTTCTGATAGCTCAGTCGAGCTCCCGCTTCGTCTTTGTCGAAGCTGTAGGCATCTTTCATAATGAACTCGCGGCCCCGCATCAGTCCGAAACGCGGGCGGATTTCGTCACGGAACTTGGTCTGAATCTGATAGAAATTCAGCGGCAACTGGCGATAGGACCGGACCTCCCTGCGGAACAGGTCTGTAATGACCTCTTCATGGGTCGGCCCCAGACAGAAGTCCCGTTCGTGACGGTCCTTAAAGCGCATCAATTCCTTGCCATAGTAAGTCCAGCGCCCCGTCTCACGCCACAGCTCCGCCGGGGACGCCACGGGCATCAGCAGTTCCTGAGCGCCGGCTCGATTCATTTCCTCTCGGATGATGGCTTCGACCTTGCGGATGATTCGCAGCCCGAGGGGCAGATAGGTATAAATGCCCGCGGCCACCTTGCGGATGAGTCCCGATCGAAGCATCAGCTTGTGACTGACGGTTTCGGCTTCGCCCGGGTCTTCCCGCAGGGTGGGGAGGAGAAGTTGAGATGTCCGCATGAGCCGTTAGTGGGAGAAGAAGATGCGCTCGAGGTCATTCCAGAAGGCGAAGATCATCACGCCCACCAGCAGAACCAATCCCACCTGCTGGGCCAGCTCGCGCTGACGTTCCCCGAGCGGCTTGCGCAGGATGCCTTCGATGAGGAAGAAAAGCAAGTGCCCGCCGTCTAGAATCGGTATGGGAAGAAGATTGAGCACGCCCAGATTGATGCTCAAGATCGCAATGAGAAATACGACGCTGGACACGCCTTGTGAAGCGGCCTCCCCTGAGATATTGGCGATCGTTAACGGACCTCCGATATTCTTGCTCGAGATGTCTCCGACGATCATCTTGTAGAGCCCGACCGCCGTCAGTTCCGTCCAGCCCCACGTCGCCTCGAGGCCGTTATAGAGGGACAACAGCGGGGTGCTCGATCGCATCACCGAACGGCCGGGGCCTGAAATGCCGATCTTTCCGATTTCTACCTGGCGGCCGTTAATCGTGGTCTTTTCAGCGGACGGGGTCACGGTCAAAGGCATGCGACGGCTGTTCCGCAGGACTTCCAGATGAAGCGGCTGGTTCGGGTGGTCCTTCACCATGCCGGTCATCTGAGACCAGGTATAAACTGGTTGTCCGTCGATGCTTACGACACGGTCACCGGCTTGGAGTCCGGACTGAGCGGCAGGAGAGCCGTGCATGACGGAGGTCACGAGAGCCGGTGTTTCTTCAACACCCAGATAATAGGTCGGATCTTCGGTCGAGGACGGTTGGGCCTGGGCTTTGGTCGGGGTCACGGTCAGGGTCTTGGTCTGACCGTCGCGCTGCACCTCCAGAGTGAGCGCGGTACCGTTGCTCTTGGCGACCGCGTCGAACAATTCCGTTCTGGTGGAGATATCCCGTCCATTGACCTTCGTGACCCGATCTCCGATCTCCATCCCGGCTTGATCGGCAGGAGAGCCTGGGACCATGGCTTCGACGTCGGCGCTCAGATCCTTGAATGTCGGGACAAAAAGCGGCGAGCCGGTGGCCAGCCATGCCGCGAAAATCAGATAGGCGAGAATAAAGTTGAATCCCGGTCCTGCCGCGACAATCAGCACCTTTCCCCATAAGCCCTGGTGGGCAAAGGATCGCTTTCGATCCTCCGGCGTAATCGCCTCGGTTTCATCTTCTCCGAACAGCTTGACATAGCCGCCGAGGGGAATGGCGGACAGCAGATATTCCGTGTCGCCCATCTGGCGGCCGAAGAGTTTTGGTCCGAAACCGAGCGAGAACTTGAGCACCTTCACGCCGACCCATCGCGCGGCCAGGAAGTGGCCGAGTTCATGAAAGGCGACGAGGACTCCCAGCACGACGAGGAACCACCAGGCCTTTTGCAACAACAACCAGACGCTATCGGGGGACCAAGTTAATGCCGTCAACACAACGTTACTCCATATAGGATCGTCACCGTGCCAGCGAGACGACGAGTGATTCAGCTTTTTCCCTAGCCCATCGATCGGTTTCCAGCGCAGCCTCGACCGTATTCACCTCACAGGATTGATGCGCTTCCATTGTGCTGCGAATGATATCCGCAATCGCGGTGAACCGGATGCCGCCGTTTAAGAAGGCATCGACGGCGATCTCATTGGCCGCATTCATCGCGGCAGGCATCGTGCCTCCGATTCGAAGTGATTCATACCCGAGACGCAGGCAAGGAAAGCGGTCGTGGTCCGGCTTGCAAAAAGACAGTTTGCCGATCTCGGTGAGATCGAGCGAAGGGAGGTCCAACGGCAGACGTTCTGGATATCGCATCGCATAGGAAATGGGTGTCCGCATGTCCGGTAGTCCCAGTTGGGCGATCATCGATCGGTCTTCATATTCTACCAGAGAGTGGATGATGCTTTCCCGATGGATCAGGACATCGATGCGAGACTCCGGGATATCGAACAGCCATCGAGCTTCGACGACCTCGAGGCCCTTATTCATGAGCGTGGCGGAATCGATCGTGATCTTGGCTCCCATTTTCCAGTTCGGGTGCTGGAGCGCCTGCTCCGGGGTGACGTCCTGCAACTGGTCCTTCGAGAGGGTCCAGAGCGCGCCGCCGGATGCGGTCAAAATCAAGCGGCGGACATCCTCAAGGCGATGCCCTTCCAAGGATTGAAAGATGGCGCTATGCTCGCTGTCGACCGGAAAAATCTTGACGCCGTGACGACGGGCTTCCTCTTGCATCAGCTTTCCCGCCATCACCATCGGTTCCTTGTTCGCCAAGGCGATATGCTTCCCGCTGCGGATTGCCGCCAGCGTGGGAACGAGTCCGGCTCCGCCGACGATGGCCGATACGACGAGTTCCGCTTCAGACAGCGAAGCGACTTGTGCCAGACCGTCCTGGCCCGACAAGACTTCGACGGGAAAATCCGCGCAGCGCCGGCGGAGTTTGGCCGCGGCCGCTTCGCTGGAAAGGGCGACCACTCGCGGTTTAAACCGCCGGATCTGTTCTTCAAGCACCTCGTCGTTACTTCCGGCCGTCAGCCCGGTCACGCGGAAATCGGCGGGGAAGCGGTTCACGATATCCAGGGTGTTGGTGCCGATCGAGCCGGTCGATCCGAGGATTACGATAGTTTTCATGGAATCTCCTTCATGCGAAGGCTTCTGGACGGGACACCAGTGTGACATAGTAGTAGAAGGTCGGGGCAGTGAACAAGAGACTGTCGAGACGATCCAGCATGCCCCCGTGTCCCGGCAACACGCCTCCTGAATCCTTGGCGCCGACGCTGCGTTTCATCGCCGATTCCGCCAGGTCCCCCCAGAGACCCACCGCAGTCAAAAGCACGGCCAGGACGGCGCAGTCGACGACTGAAAGCGTCGGTAGAAACCACCAACGCGCCAGGTAGGCGGCCATCGTCGCAGCGATCAACCCTCCGGCCAAACCTTCGACGGATTTTTTCGGACTGATTCGAGGAGCCAGTTGATGCCGGCCCCAGATCGTTCCCGCGTAGTACGCCCCCGTGTCTCCGATCCACGTTACGAGCAGGAGAAAGAAGACGAGCCATTCACCGTGGGGAAGCAGTCTCGTTGTGACCAAAAAGCTCAGCGTGATACCCAAATACAGCACTCCGAACAGCGTCACTGCCGCGTTCTTCAGGACATGATCCAGCGGAAGACGAAGGATCAGCGGAATCGACAGAGTCACGATCAGCATCGCCAAGAGTCCGGGAACCAGAGCCGGAGATGAATAAGGCGCAAGAATCACGGCCGTAAATCCAAACAACCCGATGCCGACATACGGCTTGTCATAAGAAGTCGAAAGTCCAAGCCTGTAAAATTCCAACAGGGCCACTGTCCCTACCGCGAACACGAGACCGGTGAATGCAAGCGGCGGAAGATAACGGATCGCGGCGTAGAGGAGCGGCGCCAGGATGAGCACTGTATACACCCGTCGGGCGTCGAACCGACGTACAGCGGTCTGCAGAGGCGGCTCTTGGCTCATGGTGCGGCACTCCAACATGTCTGTGTTCACGACCGGAGCCTGCCAGGGTTATTCATGCCGGTTTGTCGCTGAACGATCCGTTCTAGGACGTGAGGCTGCTGAAGACGCGACCGAAACGGCGCTCCCGGCGCTGATACTCAAGCAAGGCCAGCAGCAATTCACGCCGCCGGAAGTCGGGCCAGAGGGTGGGCGTGAAGTAGAGTTCTGTGTAAGCCAGTTGCCAAAGGAGAAAGTTGCTGATGCGGGTTTCCCCGCTCGTCCGGATCAAGAGATCCGGGTCCGGGAGATCATGAGTGTAGAGAAACTGGTGGACGAGCGTTTCGTCGATCTCCTCGATCTGGACCTTTCCATCCTGGACTTCCCGGACGATGTTTCGGACTGCATCGACCATTTCAGCCCGACCGCCGTAGCTGAGGGCGACCGTCAAGTGGAGCTTGTTGAGGTGAGCCGTTTCCTGCTCCGCGGCCCGGACCCATTGCAGAGCGGAGCTTGGAAGCGATTCGGCCCGTCCGATGGTTCGAAATCTCACACCCTGCTCTATGAGCTTGTTCCGTTCGGTCGACAGGTAATGTTCGAGCAGCCCCATCAGCGCATTGATCTCCTGGGCCGGCCTATTCCAGTTCTCCTGGGAGAACGCAAAAATCGTCAAAGCCTGTATCCCGAGCTCCAGGCAAAGCGTGATCATTTCCCGGACGGACTTGATCCCTTCCCGGTGACCGGCGATGCGCGGGAGGCTCCGCGCTTCGGCCCAGCGACCGTTCCCGTCCATGATTATCGCCACATGCTTTGGAAGGAGGTCGGAATCAAGTTTGGCAGCGAGATCTGCCTCTGAAGGTTGGTCGGCGCCAGCGGATAGTCCGGTGTTCATAGGCTCTTGTTTTCGAATAGTCCTTTCCATGAAAGTCGATACGGCAGGCAACGAAAGTCTACTGAGCAGCGGTGTGAAAGTCAAACGATATTTCCGAAATTCCTTTGAAAAGCCATATGTTGGAGGAACTTGCATTGCGCCTCTCGAAACGGATCAGCTATACTCGCACTTCCGCAGTAACTCGCCAATTCATAGGATGAGAGACAAACCGATGGCTCAATTAGTCCCATTAGATTCCTTTGGTGTCACTGAGCGGGAAGTCTGTGCGGCACTCGCCCGCGTCAAGGTGCGCGAGATCGATTATGCCGATCTGTATTTTGAATCTTCGGTCAACGAATCCATCTCCATGGAAGAATCGCTCGTCAAACGGGCCACCAAAAGCATCTCCCAGGGAGTCGGCGTTCGGGCCACGGCAGGGGAGAAGACAGGGTTTGCCTATTCGGACGAACTGACGCGGCGGGATCTTGAACTGGCCGCAGACACGGCTCGCTATATTGCCCGGAGTCCCGGCGGAGTCCAGTCAGTTCCGGCTCCGGTCCATGCCAGACCGGCGCACGATCTCTATCCGGTTCCACAAGCCGCGTTCGAAGTCGCCACCGCCGATCGAGTGACGCTCCTGAATCAAATCGATGCGGAAGCCCGCAAGTATGATCCTCGCATCAAGAACGTGATGGCCTCTTTCAATATCGAATTCAAACTCGTGATGGTGGCGACCTCAGAAGGCACGATGATCGGCGATGTACAGCCTCTATCCAGGCTCCAGGTCACTTGTATTGCGGAGGAAAACGGCAATCGGCAGGTCGGATCTTTCGGCGGAGGAGGTCGAGTGGGGTTCGAGTTCTATACGGGAGCCAATCGTCATTTGGAATATGCCAGGGAAGCCGCGCGAACTGCGATTCTGAACCTCTCGGCCGTCGAGGCGCCGGCGGGAGTCATGCCCGTCGTGTTGGGGGGAGGATGGCCGGGCATCCTGTTGCATGAAGCCATCGGGCATGGATTGGAAGCAGACTTCAATCGGAAGAAGAGCTCGGCTTTTTCCAATTTGTTGGGGAAACGCGTCGCGTCCGAGGTCTGCACGATCGTGGATGATGGAACTTTGCCAGGTCGTCGAGGCTCGCTCAATATGGACGACGAAGGCACGCCGACCCGGCGGACGATGCTGATCGAGCGCGGTGTTCTTCGGGGCTACATCACCGACAAACTGAATGCCCGGCTGATGGGTATTCCAGTCACCGGCAACGGCCGCCGTGAAAGTTATCAGAGCGTCGTGCTCCCCCGCATGACGAACACGTTCATGCTCGCCGGTGAATCGGATCCGGAGGATATCATCCGGTCTGTCGACAAGGGACTCTATGCCGTCTCGTTCGGCGGAGGGCAGGTGGACATTACGAACGGCAAGTTCGTGTTTTCCGCCAGCGAGGCCTATCTGATCGAGGGTGGAAAAGTGACGAGACCGGTCAAGGGAGCCACGCTGATCGGAAGCGGGCCGGAGATCTTGACGAAGGTTTCCATGGTCGGGCATGACCTGCAGCTGGACGAAGGGATCGGAACTTGCGGGAAAGAAGGGCAGTCGGTCCCTGTCGGTGTCGGCCTCCCGACGATCCGGATCGATGAGATTACCGTGGGAGGAACTCAATCAGGGTAGCGCATGAGCAACATGTTGACTGAAAGTGATGGCTACCGGCAGCTTGCCTCTGATCTGCTGGCCAAAGCGAAGCGAAGCGGAGCCACAGAGGCGGATGTGGTCATCGCCAACGGGGAAAACCTTTCGGTGCAGGTCCGCCTTGGCGCCGTCGATCGTTTGACGAAGGCGAGAGAGAAGCGTTTGGGGCTCCGGGTCTTCGTTGGAAAGAGGTCTGCCAGTACATCGACCTCCGATTTTTCCCCCGACTCATTGAATCAGCTTGTTGAGCAGACCTGTACTTTGGCCAAGGCAGTCGTTGAGGATCGATGGTCTGGTCTACCGGCAGCGAAGGAGATGGCCAAAGAGCTGCCGGATCTCGATCTCTATGATTCGACCGAGCTGGATACCGACCGGCAGATTGAACTGGCCAAGCGGGCTGAAGCAGCCGCGCTGGCCGCCGATGAACGGATCACCAATTCAGAGGGCGCTGATTTCGACTCCTCATCGGGAGGCATCATACTCGGCAACAGCCATGGATTCATCGGCGAGTACAAGAGTTCCAGTTTCTCGCTGTCTGTGTCTCCCATTGCGGCGGATCCTCAGACCGGGGCGATGCAGCGCGATGCCTGGTACGCGGTTCAGCGCAAGTTCGCTAAATTGGATGCGCCGGAGGCGGTCGGTCTCGAGGCGGCCAGGAGGACGATTCGACGGTTGGGGGCGAGAAAGGTCGGTACGAAGCGAGTGCCGGTGGTGTTTGATCAGGAAATGGCCGGCAGCCTCTTGGGAAATCTCTGCGGCGCCCTGTCCGGCTATGCGCTCTACAAGGGGGCGTCGTTTCTGACGGGACAACTGGGAAAGCAACTGGCGCCGGATTACGTGACGGTTTACGACGACGGGCGCATGGTGGGAGGGCTCGGGTCGAGGCCTTTCGACGGCGAGGGACTGATGACCAGGAAGAATGTGATCGTCGAAAAAGGATGGCTGAAGAGTTATTTGCTCGACTCGTATTCGGGGAGGAAACTGGGATTGCCCTCCACCGGCAATGCGTCCCGCAGCGTGGGAGAAAGTCCTTCCGTCGGGCCCACAAACTTTTACCTGGTTCCGGGAAGCAAGACTGCCGAAGAAATCATCGGGACCGTAAAAGAGGGCTTGTATGTAACTGAGTTGATCGGCTTCGGCATCAACATGGTGACCGGCGACTATTCGCGCGGCGCCGGCGGTTTCTGGATTGAGAACGGTGAGCTGGCCTATCCCGTCGAAGAGATTACCATTGCGGGCAATCTTAAGCAGATGTTCCAGGACATCGAGGTCGTCGGAAACGATTTGGTCTTTCGTGGCCGGATCGCCAGTCCAACCCTGAAGATCGGCGAAATGATGGTAGCGGGCAATTGACGGAGCACAAGAACAAATCGCTTATGACTGATAGCGAATGGCCGGTAATTCTTTCGAGCTGTCTGGCCGCAACATGAGTCAGCGGCGCCACCCGGCATTGATGGCAGCGGCGCTCACCGTCGTCATGACCGCTGGCGGCGTCTTGGCTCGAGCGGAGGGCAATATGCGCATCAACTCGACAGCGTTCAGCCATGAAACTGCAATTCCGACTTTGTATACCTGCGAGGGCAAGGACATTTCACCGCCGATCACGTGGTCGGACATCCCGCCGGGCGCCAAGAGCCTGGCCCTGGTTGTCGATGATCCGGACGCTCCGGACCCTGCTGCGCCGAAAATGACCTGGGTGCACTGGGTTCTCTATAACCTTCCGGCCGGAAATGGCGGGCTGCCGGAAGGTGTATCGGCGCTTCCCGCCGGCGCGAAGGAAGGTGTGAACGACTGGAAGCGAACAGGCTACGGAGGACCTTGCCCGCCGATCGGCCGCCACCGCTACTTCCATAAGCTGTACGCATTGGACACCGTGCTGCCGGACTTAAAGCAGCCAACCAAGGCAAAGCTCGAAGAGGCTATGAAGGGCCACGTGATCAGCGAGGCGCAATTGATGGGAACGTATCAGAAGCACAGGTGAAATTCGGAGGATATGGAACATTATGGCTCTTGATAGCGAGCTGGGGAAAAAAATGTTGCAGCTGATCACGTCGCGTTACGATGATCGGCATTGGCGGAAGAAGATCGAGAAGACGTTGAGCCTGCCGCAGTCCGGCGTCAGCGATCCAAGTCAACAGCACATCTTCATGTACTTGAAGGTAGGACTCAAAGCCTACAAGTCCCGCCGGGCAGATCCGGATTCCTGGGTCATCGGAGGCTTTGCGACCAAAGAAGTCGTCGACCGAGCCAAGTTCCAGCCACAAGTCGTGGACGCATCGTTGACCAAAGACGATGTGGCCTTTCTCGGCAGCGATCCGGGCGCCGAGGTTGACGAGGCCTGGTGGGAAGAGATGCTGGTTCAGTGGTTCGATGTTCCGGAGGAGGACAAACCTGCCGAAGGCGAAGCTGAACAACAGCCTGCCGAGCCTACCTCTGCAACAACGTCGGAAGGAAAATCTTCGAATGCCTAAGCAATTGGCTGCCCGCGTTCCTTCCCCTTTGCCAGCAGGGAAGCGTCGCCCGTGAGGATGCGTGCCGCCGTAAGACCTCCTGAATCACCCAACTACGCCTTGCTCCCTCAATCCTGTAAACTCGCCAAGCCTCACACAGTACAGGCTTGACCGTTGCCACCGAAGAGCAACGGTCGCTCGCTTCGGCTAGTTGTGTCCCGATTCATCCGGTCATCGGCGGCCACGATCCTCCCGGGCGACTTAGAGAAAGGTAGGACTCGGAACGTCGAACATCTGTGCGGCCCGCGGGGCGCAGGTCGCGTGATCTCGGTACGGCAAGTAACGCAAAGCGCTGATGCACGCATCAGCAGCGCGAGCGCAGTGAAAATGGAAAGAAGGTGTATGTACAGCGCCCAACTATCCGAACAGATCCATTTGTGCCGGCTGCGGCGGTTCGATGTTGAGGGTTGGGGCTGCCGGCTCTGCAGATTCTGCGGGGGTCGGCTGAGAGTGGCGGTCGAGGAACTCCTTCAGCTTTTTGAAGTCTTCCTTCAGCGTGTCCAAGAGATTGCCTTGGTGCAGCGCCGCGGCCGGGTGCAGCAGAGGGAAAATCACGAAGTCCTTCATGTAAAACGCTTGAGCCTTGACCTTGGTAATCCCAACTTTTCTTTCCAAGAGCGTCTGCGTTGCCCAATTACCGAGCGTGCAGACCAGCTTGGGCCGGATCAGCTGAATTTGCTGCATGAGGAACGGCTTGCAGGTCTCGACTTCGTCAGGCTCCGGGTCACGGTTGTTGGGCGGCCGGCACTTGATCACGTTGGCGATATAGATCTGGTCGCGTGAGAGACCGGCCGACTGCAAGAGATCGTTCAAGAGTTTGCCCGCCGCGCCGACGAATGGCTCGCCCTTCTGATCCTCATGGAAACCCGGCGCCTCACCAACAAACATGATGCTTGCATGGGGATTACCGACTCCGAATACCACTTGGCTGCGGCCGAGTTTAGCGAGCTTGCAACGCTGACAGTTATGCAGTGACTTGGCGAGTTCTTGCAGCGTCATGGATATCGATGGAAATGAACTGGCGGAAGGCATCCTAGGAGGAGGAAGCAGGATTGTCAATAAGTGGGACGGGCATGACCGGAAATAATGTTCGCGCAGCGTTCGCCGCTGACAATCGCGCTCTCGAGGTTGGACGGCCAACCGGTATCGGTCCAGGCTCCGGCAACCAACAGGTTGGCAATCGGGCTCTTCTGGAGTGGCCGGCGTACCTTCGTTCCCGGGGCAAGAGAGAGAAACGAGTCGTGAATCTCGCAGGTCCGTCCGGCGGTGATGACGCTCGAAGTGTGAAGCAGTCCCAGCGATTGCAATAAGGAAGCGGCCCGTTGCTCAACGTTCCTGGTCTGCTCCGGCATCTCGGTCGTCGTTACTATGAAAAGACTCTCAGTCGGTTCGCTCCGGGCCTCAATGCGCCGGAACAACTTGTCGCTCAAGAGAATGAGCCGAGGGGATCTTAGCGGCTGTTGAGCCGCGATGCGGACCACGGCACGAGAGACCGTCGTCAACTCGCTCAGTTGCTGGAAATAGGCAAAGCGACTCAACCAGCGTTCAGGCAGGAGCGCGGCAAGATGATTGTGAGGAACTGCGGACAGGTACCAATCGGCTTGAAGCACAGAGCCGTCTCGGAGACGAACGCCGGTCACCCGATCCTGCTCGAATTGAAATTCAGCTGCCGGAGTTTCCAACGTAATCATCGCGTCTTCCTGAGCGAGGCGGTCGGAGATCGGTTTGATGAGCAGGGTCAGCGGTGATTGTTGCGGGACGACGATCCGATTGTCCGACGATCGTTGCAGGAAGAACGATGCCAGGGAAGCGGCAAACGAGCCGGCCGATACGACGTGCAGATCGTTTTCCGTGAGCCATCGGGCAAGGGGATTCCAGATAGTCTGCTGCAGGGATTCACTGTAACCGAGCGAGGTCAGCCATTCTTGCGCGGTGCGATGCTCCAGATCTGTGGCAATTTTGAGCGAGCCTTCCCATATCTCTTCGAGCCAGGAGAGAAGCCTCCAGCGTTCGGACCATGAGAAGCCGGCGAAACACCCGATATTGAACAGGATACGAAGCGGTCCGGGGATCGGGGCATGAGGGTAGCGGACGAGGCGGCCGTCCGGCAGATGAAACTCCAGATTTGTCTTTTGGAAAATTCGCTCATCCGAATTCAACCCCAGCGAACGCAATAGTCTCCATGTTGCGTGGTGGCAGCCTGGAATGGAAAGAAACGGCCGGCTCTCATCGGTGAGGCTGCCTCCGAGGATCGATGCCCGGTCGAGCAATGTAACGCGCAGACCTCGTTGAGCAAGATAATGGGCTGCGGTCAAACCGGCGGGGCCCCCGCCGAGGATGAGCACGGATTGAGCCGTGGTCCGTGTCACGAGAACCGAGCGCGAAACCAGACCCCGGCTGCCAGGGCCAACCGATTTGAAGTCGAGAGTCGAACACGGGGGCCGAAGACGCTGTGATCGCTTCGCTCGATACGCTGAAGAATCCGGGAGTACACCGCCCGCATGATTTCCGCCACGGATAATGCGCGCCTATCACGGAGAGGCAGGCTCTCCAACGCGGACTGGGCCTTGGCGTAGTAGCGGCGCGCTCTGGCCGCTTCGAAGGCGACAAGCTCGCGCAGTTGAGGACCCTCCTTGAGGGCGAGTAGATCGGCCTCACCACAGCGAAAATGCGCAAGATCTTCTTGGGGCAGATAAATCCGGCCTTGCTCGGCGTCCGATCGCAGGTCGCGCAGAATGTTGGTGAGTTGAAAGGCCATGCCGAGATCGACCGCATAGTCTTGCGCATGCGGCGACGTCGGTCCGAACACGTGCAGGCAGATCAAGCCGACGACGGACGCCACCCGATAGCAATAGAGCGACAGATCGTCAAAGGTCGCATAGCGGGTTGTCCCTAGATCCATCTCTACGCCTTTGATGAGTTCCTCAAAGTAGGCCTTCGGAATCGAGAGTTGTCGCACATGATGCGCAAGGCTGATCATGAGGGGCCAGGTCGGCGTTCCGTCATAGACCGCATCGAGTTCGACCCGCCAGCGGCGAAGCTCCTCTTTGGGGTCGCTGCCCGGCGGAGGCTCATCGACTGCGCTGTCGACGGCTTTGCAAAATGCGTAGACCGTATACATCGCGTGGCGGCGTGCCCTGGGAAGAAAGAGAAAGGAATAGTAAAAGTTGCTTCCGCTCTTCTTCGTCAGATCCGTGCAGAAGGCCTGAGCCTCTTTTGCCGTCATCGTCATGCGCGCGAACTCACCAAGGTCGGGATCGTGATACGGCTCGGACCACCGTGTCATCGAATCGCGAGAATCCATTTCCTGAGAATACTGCAGCCAGTAACTCGACTCCGTCGATGAGCCGGGGACCTGGTCGGCTGAAAAACGAAGCTGCATCGACAATGAAGACCTGCGGCCAGGACGCGACGGCTCGCGACCACTCCTGTGAGAACCGGCGGAGAGAAACAAGCTCTGACCACGCCCGCTCAACCGAAAATCCACACGGCATCAAGAGCACGATATCCGGTTTGGCTGCCTCGATCTGTTCCCAGGTCACTTCGCGGGAGGGCTGATGGATCTTTCCCAATACATCCTGCCCTCCGGCCAGATCCACCATCTCAGGCACCCAATGTCCGCCGACGTACGGCGGCGACAGCCACTCCAAACAGAGAACTCGGGGACGAACCGTGACGGGATGTTCTCGCACGGCTGTCAGCCTCGCGCGGAGCGACGCGGCAAGGCTGCGGCCTTCTAAGGGTCGGCCTATTACGGTGCCGATCCGTTCGACGTCCGAGATCACATCTTCCAGGGCCGTCGGATTGAGCGTCAGAAATTGCGGCGGCGAAGGGAGGGCACTGACGGCGCGACTCAGTTGATCCGGAGTAACGGCGCAGACATGACACAAGTCTTGAGCCAAGATCACGTCGGGGTTTGCTTCGGCAAACGCGTCTTCGTTCAGGCGGTAGAGGCGCTGGCCGGACGACACGAGAGTCTTGACCTCCCGGTCGATCGTCGCGCTGGATGTCAGGCTGCCAACAAGCGGCTCGATGAGCACAGCGGCATGGCGAACCGAGGGTGGAAAATCACACTCGTGGCTGATGCCGACGAGATAATCGGCTTGACCGAGGGCGGCGACAACTTCGGTCGCGCCTGGCACCAGGGAGCAGATTCTCATCGGATAGTCTTTCTCATGGTGAAGGCCACAGGCTGGCCCGAATCTTCGCAAGGCCAGTGGCTTCCAGACTTCGGGTAATCGCATCGGCTTCGTGAAGGTCTTGAACTGTATGAGTGTTCGAAACAGCCAGCACTTTCATGCCAGCGGCCTTGGCGCTACGAATTCCCGGCAGAGAATCCTCGATGACGAGACAGGAAGCCGCGGTTAGGTTCGGGTTGCGAAGCTGTTGGAGAGCATTTAAGGCCAGGAGAAAGGGCTGAGGGTCCGGCTTTCCTCTCGTGACATCCTCTGCGCTGGTGATATGAGCGAATTCCTTTCGCAGTCCTGCCTGCTCCAGAATGTATTCGATTTCGTGGCGGAGGGCTCCGGAAGCGATGGCCAACGGGTAAGCGGCGGCGGCTTCACGGACGAATTCGGAAATGTCGGGGAAAATCACCTGATGATCTTTTACGGATTCGAGGTAGGCTCGGGCTTTCCGCTCCATCAGTGTTGCGAGCGTCGGTGAATCAAATGGACGATTGCTCGCCGTCAGAGCCGCGATGAAGCACCCGCGATCGTCGTAGCCCAGATAGTTGGCGTAGTAGTCGGATTCTGTCAGCTCAATGCCTATTTCAGTCAGCGTCTTTCGCAAGCCCGCGAAATGAAGCGGTTCGGTATCGGCGATCACCCCATCAAAATCAAAAATGACTGCGCCAAGCTGATCCATGAGCACGGCCGATGTGTTGTTAGGAAGAGAAGAGACCGGCGGCGGAGATTATAGCACAGAGCGCAGGAAGGAAGGCCGGAGAATGCTCCGGCCATTATCGAGTTCGTGAAAGGAGGCAGCGAATCAAAACTTCATCCGCAGCCGCTTTTCCGGAACCCATCCTCTGACGCCATCGTCCGTGCGGACAGAGTAGACCCAGCCGCTTGGCTGGAGATCTCCGTCCAGAATACTCAAAGTCACACCGGGACGAATGGCGGGACCGGGCTTGGCGCCGGCGGGATCCAAGGTTAAAGGAACCATCTCGCCCGGGGCGGTCGGGTTGCCCATGACGGTGACCCGCTGTCCTTCGGCAAACAGGGGCGATGAGGTTGTCCGCGCCTGGGTAACTGGCGCAGGTGCTTGCGTCATCGGTGGAGGCGCCGGCGCAGCAGGAGCGGGCGCAGCGGCGGTCGGCGGAGCAGAAGCCATCTCACCGGGAGGTGACATCGGTTGAGTCGATGGGGGAGCAGCGGATGGCTCAACCGGCGGCCTTGGTTGCATCGCGACCGGAGGTAACGGCTGCTTTGGTGCGCTCTCGCCCAACAGGGGAGCGAGCCACTCGGTCAGCTGCTCCGGTTCCATCGCGATGTAGCCGACCCCGGCGACGAGGACCAGCAGGAGAATCCAGAGGAGCGTCCGCCCGCCGCCGCTTTTTTTCGGCTGCTTCATGGGGGAGATGGGTCTCGTTGCGGTGGTTTGATCGAGCTCCTCCTCCGTAAATTCCAGATCCGGCTCAGGTTGACGGGCAAAGAAGCGCGAAAAATCAATAGGAGTCCCGACGGACGCCAGGGTCCCTGCAAACACAGCCATCGAACACCTCCCGGCTGAACGGTCGAACACGTGAGATCTAATCTGGGGAAATACTTATCACCAAGCTCGCACCCTGTCAATTTTGTGGGAAGAATTTGCGCCGGTGAAGGTCAGCAACTCTGGGTCTTGGAGCAGGAAAGCACTTGATGCGCCCGGCTGCCCGTTCGAAAAACGGTCAATCCCTTGCATCCCAGTTCGTATGCGAGCAAAAACGACCGGGCGACTTCGGCCTTGGTGGCGGTCGAGGGTAGATTGATGGTCTTTGAGACGCCGCTATCGCTATAGCGTTGAAAGGCGGCTTGCATGCGGACGTGATGGTCCGGAGCAATATCGTGGGCCGTGACGAACAGCCGGCGGCAGTCCTGCGGGATCGTAGCGAGGTGCTGGATGGATGGTCCCTCATCAAGGGAGGATTGAAGGCGTTTCATGTCGAGCCCTGCCGCCCGCGCCATGCGGAGGAATGCCGGGTGAACGGTGATCAGCCTGGTTCCTTCCATGACCGTACGAACAGTCTGGATGGCGTAGAGCGGCTCAATCCCGGGAGAGCATCCTGCGATGATACTGATCGTTCCGGTGGGGGCGATCGTCGTGACCGTAGCATTGCGCCGGCGGTCATGCCGGTCTTGGAGAGCGCTGCCTCGGTAAGCAGGAAAAGTCCCGCGGTCTTTGGCGAGTTGGCGAGAGGCCTCATGAGCGTGTGACTGAATGAAGGCCATCAGACTTGAGGCGGTCTTCAGGGCCTCACTCGAATCATAGGAGATGCTCATGGCGATCAGCAAATCGGCGAAACCCATGATCCCCAGACCGATCTTTCTCGTCCGCAGGGTCGCCGCTTCGATTTCGGGAAGAGGGTAGTGGTTACGGTCGAGTACGTTATCAAGAAAGCGGACGGCGGTCTGAATTGACGAAGCCAATCGAGGATAGTCGATAAGGGAGCGACTCGCCCGGCGAACGACATAGTGCGCGACGTTGATCGACCCCAGCGTGCAGGACTCGTACGGAAGCAACGGCTGTTCTCCGCAAGGATTGGTCGCTTCGATGCCTCCGAGTTGGGGTGTAGGATTCGCCCGATTGATGGTATCGAGGTACAGGACGCCAGGCTCACCGGTTGCCCATGCGGCGTCGACCAGACGATCGAACACCATCCTGGCGGAGAGCCGTCCTGTGGGCAAGCCCGTGCGGGGATTGATCAGCGAGTATGGTCGATTGAGCCGGCGTGCCTGCATGAAGGCGTCGGTCAGACCGATGGAGAGGTTGAAATTGGTCATCTCGCTCTGACTTCGCTTGAGTCCGATGAATTCGAGGATATCGGGATGATCCACGCGAAGTATGCCCATATTGGCGCCCCGCCTGGTTCCCCCTTGCTTGATCACGTCCGTGGTGAGGTTGAAGATACGCATGAACGACAACGGCCCGGACGCCACACCGTTCGTGGAAGCGACGAGATCGTGATGCGGGCGCAATCGGCTGAAAGAGAACCCGGTTCCGCCACCCGATTGGTGGATGAGCGCCTGATACTTGACGCTGTCAAGGATCGCGGAGAGCGAGTCGTCGACCGGCAGCACAAAGCAGGCGGAAAGTTGTTGAAGCGGGCGTCCTGCATTCATCAGCGTGGGCGAATTGGGAAGAAAATCGAGGCGCGCCATGCTGTCGTAGAATCGGTTCGCGGCGTCGGACGATCTGGAGGCAGCCGGATAGCGCTGTTCGGCTCTGGCTACGTCGGTCGCGATTCGACGGAACATCTGGACGGGAGTTTCGACCACCCTGCCGTCAGGAGTTCTTGCGAGATACCGGTTGCGCAGCACCACGTGCGCCTCCGGAGAAAGCCGCGGGCGGGTCCGGGGGACAATGTGTGACGATCTGCGGGCCATGCGCTCCATTATATCCTGTCCTTGGATCGGTTTTGCTTGCCATGCTATCGACCGACCGGCTTGCATCCATTCGCGCGGTCGAAGACAATACCCGGGTTACAGAGGAGAGGGCATGAAATCGTATCGAGAAGAACTCTGGTTCGAAACCAAGACGCGCCGCGCCTACATTAATATCACCGGTCAGGTGGAAACCGTGCTGCGGAAGAGCGGTGTGACGGAAGGGTTGGTGTTGGTCAACGCGATGCACATTACCGCCAGCGTGTATATCAACGACGACGAAGCAGGGCTCCTCCAGGATTATGACCGCTTCTTGGAGACCGTCGCACCGCATGAAGCGACGTATCGGCATAACGAGACGGGTGAAGATAACGGCGACGCGCATATCAAACGGCAGTTGATGGGGCGGGAAGTGGTGGTTGCAGTGACGAACGGCAAGTTGGATTTCGGGCCGTGGGAGCAGATTTTCTATGGCGAGTTCGACGGGCGACGACGAAAACGGGTGTTGGTGAAGGTGATCGGCGAATGACGGAAGACGAATTCTCGAGAACGAATGAACAAACCAAAACCCCCTGACGCTTGCTCCTGGGGGTAAAGTTTGGCAACATGGACCTGAGTAAGCGACGAGGTATTCCGACATGCTGAGTTGGTCCCGTCCTGATCCCCTGACGAGAGATCTGATCCACCTGATCAACGCTCGTCGGCACGATCATGGAGATACGGATGCGGCGATCGATACGTTGCAGGCGTTTCTCGAGCAGGGTCGCGAACACGATCTATTGACGGTCCTGGCGGCGCTCGATGAGGACATGGCGGAATGGCTCTTTGATCTCGTGGCCGAAGCTTCCTGCGCCATCTTGCTGGACGGGCCCGCGGACGAAAAACTGTCCTACGCGGTCATGGCGGCTCTGGAATTGCCGCTTCAGGCCAATCTCACGCATCCCTTGAAGCTCAAGATCGATCCGGTGGCGACGGCGGATCTGTTGCATCGGCATCTGCGGCTCTCCGCCGGGACCGTCGTGCGCGTTGAAGCCCGTCTGTTGACCGACGCGACGCTGGAACCGCTGAGCCTGCAATCGCTCAATGAACACCTGAGCACGGTGGCGGATTCACAGCGGGTCCATTCGATCGCCGCACGGCTGCACCCACCGGTCGAAAATACGGCGTTTCTCCTGTTCGAATTGATCGGTGTTCCCGATTCAGGTCTGCCGGACTCGCTTGAGGACCCGCACCGCCGGGCGCTGCTGGAGGGATTGGTTGAACAATGTCCCGAGCTGGCCCATGCTCCCGATACAATCGAAGCCCCCGTCTATGCCGCCTACGCCATGTTTGATGCGCAGAATGCCGTGAGACTGCATCGACTGGCGGACGAGACGGCGGCGGTGTGGCGCGATCTCGACCCCTTGGTCCGCGCTCGGACGATCGTTCATCTTCACACACAATGCGGCAATGGAGTCTACATGCCGGTCTGGACCGATTTGTTCGATCCGGAACTTCCCGAAGAACACGGCCCCGTCTGGACTTCGCCGGACGTCTGGGTTTTCACCGCCGATCTTCCCATCGAATGGCCCGGTGAGATGCTGACCAATCGGCTGCTCGCCGAAGGCTGTACCAGGTTTGAGAATCATATCGTCGAAGCCCCCGAAAACTAGGCGTAGAGACTGGCTCCGGCGCAACCGGTGCCTGTCCCTTTTCTTCTTCCGGCGTTGAACGGGGACAGCCACCGACCGGAAGGGTGGTTGTCCCCCCCTGCCGAATCCGGACATTTCATCGATTTTTGAAGTTCCTTGTCTTATGCTGGCCTTAGAACGGAAAAGGAGAGGGTATGGCTCAGCAGGATGCGGCCAGCCGGATCGCGGCAGGCACCATCACCATCGTCGGGCTTGCGTCGGTCTGGATCTCGATAGTGACCAGTTTGCCGACTCAAGAGGAATTGTCGGCGAAGGGGGCGGCCGGCTCAGTTCATGCCGTTGCTGGAGTGCCGGCCTCTTCGCCAGGGTCGATTGTTCCTGCGGGGTCAGCGTCTCTCGCCGAGCCGGCTCTGGATCTATCGATTCCCGGGGCCGCCCCTTCCTCACCGCCGGAGCCGGCACGGTCATTGGACCAGGAAGTCTCAGATCGTCTGGGAAGGGGAACGAATGGTGCGGTCCCGACGGACCCGCGTGTCGCCCAAATCATGCGGCTCAAATGTGAAGCGGAAATTGAACAGCTTTGTCCCGATTCTGCTGAAGGCCCCGGACGTGCAAGATGCCTGGAGCGGCGCGCGAAAGATCTTCCCTTGCCATGTCAGAGCTATTTACGCGAACGGTTTGTGAAGTGGAAAGAAGATCGGAGCCGCACGATGGCCGCTTGTCAGGAGGATGTCAGGCGGCTATGTGCGACGATGAGACCGGGCGATGGTCGGGTGATGCAGTGTTTGCAGGAGCATGCGCAGGAAGTCTCCGACCGCTGTTATCAGACGCTTCCAAAGGGCACCCTCTTCTTCAGACAATAAGTACGGGACGTGGCTCTTACTTGCCGGAAGAGAGCAGGTAGAAGGTCAACGTAACTCCCGCTACCTGGATCTGATCCCCGTTCTTGAGTTGTTGTTGCCCTGCGACTTCTTTTCCGTTCACGAGCAGGTGTTTCCCTCCCTGCGATTGACATACAACGTAAGTTCCGCCTCGCTGGAATATCTGCGCGGCCGACTTGGGCGCAAACCAGCCGGTCAGCCGGATTGCCGCGCCTTCCTGCGATCCGATCAAACTGACTGGTTTGGACAACAGATATTCCAGTTGGTCGGTCTTGCCGCCGGTGACGAGGACTTTTGCGGAAGCGGAAGGCACGACTCCCTTGCCGCTGATCACCATGGTTTCATCGAGATTCAGGGAATCGGATGGCGTTGGCTGACCTGGGGCGGCTGGTTCCTGAAAAATGATCCGGTGCTGGCCGATTGTGATCACGTCGGCGTCGCGCAATTGATGCCGCTCGACCTGTTTGCCGTTGACCGAGGTGCCATTGGTGCTCTTGAGATCTTCCAGAAAATACACCGATTGGACCTTCACGATTCTCGCGTGCTGGCCGGACACGGTGTGATCGTCGATCGGCAAGTCGTTGCCGGCCTTTCTGCCGATCGTGAAACTGTCGTTCGGGATCTCGATAATACGTGAACCTTGCCCCTGCAGTTTCACGAGGAGTTTGGCGCTATCGGTGATTGTGTGAGCCATTGAGCGTCTCCTTGTCTTGATTATGAGGCCTTGGATAACCATCCTTGGGTGAAGCGTTGCCAGAACGGGACCGACACCTCGGACTGCATGTTCAGCAGCAGGACGGTGGTATTGTCGTCTCCTCCAGCATCATTGGCCATGGTCAGCAAGCGGTCCGCCGTCACGCTCATATCGTCTGTGTCTTCGATGGTGCGCAAGATATCCGCCGGGCGGACTCCGCGCGTCAAGCCGTCCGAGCACAGGAGGAAGCGGTCGCCGTGGCGGACCGGAATTTCCCCGACCTCAACCTCGACCGTGTGTTCGACTCCCAACGCTCTGGTGACAATGTTTCTCTTAGGGGAGCGCTCGGCTTCTTCTTCCGTCAACAGCCCCTGCCTCACCTGCTCGGCGACCCAGGAATGATCGGCCGTCAGCGGGTCGATTGTGCCGTTACGGATCAGATAGAGACGACTGTCTCCGACGTGGGCGATCGACAAGAGATCGTTCGAGAGGAGAACGGCGATGATCGTCGTGCCCATGCCGGCGTAGGCATGATTGGCCCAGGACGCTCGATGGATCGCTTCATTTGCGGCGTGGACGGCTGTGGCGAGGCGATGGGTCGCCAGCGAGAGATTGGCGTCGGGGATGTCGGGCGAGGAATCGGCATCCACCCTGATGGCGGACAGGTGAGCGTGAACAGATTCAATGGCCATCATGCTGGCCACCTCGCCGGCATTGCCTCCCCCCATTCCGTCGCACACCACGTAGAGTCCGAGTGAAGCGTCGGCCAGAAATCGGTCCTCGTTGTGCGTCCGTTTGAGTCCCACGTCCGACTTGGCGCTATGGAGAGTCCGCATGGCCATAGAGCTCCAGTTCAGGCTGCGAGGCTTTGGAGGCAGGCGCGCAGGTCCTGGGCGAATTCTCCCGCGCGGCGGTATCGTTGCGGCAGTTCCTTCTGCAGCGCGCGGTCGAGCACTTCTTGGAACATCGGCGGGAGGTCCTTGCGGACGGAGTTCAAGGGAGGATGGGGCTGATGGGCAATCGCGAAAAGGAGGGCTGAAAGGTTGTCCGCGGTAAACGGCGGCCGTCCCGTGAGCAGTTCGAACAAGACCACACCGAGCGAAAAGATGTCGGAACGGCCGTCCACCTTCTTGCCGGAGATTTGTTCCGGCGACATATAAGTCGGGGTTCCCAGGACCATATCCGTTTGAGTCCTGCTGCTCGAAGCCGTCTTGGCGATCCCGAAATCCATCACCTTGACCAGCCGGTCTTTGGTCAGCATGATGTTGGCCGGCTTGACGTCGCGGTGGACTACGCCCTGCTGGTGGGCGTGATCAAGAGCCTCCGCCACCGTCGTAAGGACTTGGACGACGTCGGCCACCGGCATCAGGTTGGGTTGGCGCGACCACTGCTTGAGCGAATTCCCCTCCAGCACTTCCATCGCAATGTAGCCGAGGTCGTCCTGTTCGCCCGCGTCGTAGATAGTGACGATGTTGGGATGCGACAGTCGGCCGGCGGATTCCGCTTCGCGGAAAAATCGGGCTTTGACTTCCTGCAATTTCTCGCTGTCGTCGATCTGATCCAGCCGCATGGTTTTGATCGCCACGAATCGTTGGATCGTCGGATCCTTTCCGAGGTACACGACACCCATAGCGCCGCGTCCGAGCTCTTTGAGAACCTTGTAGCGGCCCAGCATCGCGGGCGGCGCACCGATCGGCAAGGCAGCGGCCGCGCTGTCCTTTGGGGCCGCGTTGAGTTCCCCGCTGCTGTCCGTCTCTCCTTCTTCTTCCACAGGTGGCTGACGCAAACCCTGGCGCTTAACAGCCCGGACAGGAGAGAACGTTTCCCGAAGCGATCCGAGGTTGCTCAGCCACATCGCGGTGAGCCAGAGGCCCGATGCGACTATCGCGAAGGAGTACGTCCAGAGATAGTGGGTGAGGCCGATCCGCTCCACAAGCGGGAAGCCGATACCGCGCAGCGCTTTGTCTCCGTAAATGACGACAATCAGGACGGCAAGCGGGAGCACGATGCGCCGGAGAAAGCTTGAGCCACGACCGTTATCCGGGATTTCTCTAAAGGCATTGACAGCAAGTGAGAGGAGCAAGGCGAGCGCAACGATGTCGGCGACCAGACGGACGGCGGCCGCTCCATTCAACGAAAGCGATGGAATGGCGTAGGTCTGGATGACCGTCAGGCTGCTGAGTATCGGGCCTGCGAGCAGAGCTGCCAGGATGCCGACAATATGTGGAACCACCCAGTTCCAGGCCTTCGACATGGGATGCGATCTCGGTTGTGGTGAATCGGTCTCAGTGTAACGGAACGAGTTGGAGAGTCAATGAATTGGGGGAAACATGTCGACTCAGGAATGGCGGGCTGCCTCATAACCTGGCGGCCGCCTCCTTCAGCGGGACGAGGAGCTGCGGGTTGACTTTGAGATCTCCGCGTCCTCTGCCGACGTCGATGTCGGGCTTGGTGACGCCGTGAAAATCGCTGCCGCCGGTGATGAGGAGATTCAATTGTCTGCCCAGCTCAAGATAGCTGGACGTCTGCGCTTTCGTATGGGTGCTGTAGTGGACTTCGATGCCGCCCAACCCCGCTTCCTTGAGGGCTGTCACGCAGGCTTTCAACCCTTCGCCCGACTCCTTGACCCAGGTCGGATGGGCCAGCACAGCCACTCCTTTGGCCTCTCTGATCCAACCGATCGCTTCAGCCGGAGTCGGCAGTTCCCGCGCCACATAGGCGGGGCGGCCTTCCGCCAGGTAGCGATCGAACGCGTCTTTCGCAGAAGTGACGTAGCGCTTGTTCATGAGCAGCTGGGCGATATGGGGTCGTCCCACGGAGTCTGTGCCGGCCAGCGCGCGCACTTCCTCGTACGTCACGTCCAAGCCGGCGGCGCGAAGCCGTTCGATGATCAGCGGATTGCGGCGGTGGCGGCTTGCGCGCAACGCCGCGAGGCGGCTGTCGAACAGAGGATCCTGCCAGTTCATGCAGTAGCCGAGGATGTGCAGCTCGCTCTTTCCATCGAACGAGCTGACCTCCACGCCGGGGATCACTTCGATTCCAAGTGCCTCGCCGGTGGTCAGGGCTTCGGGAAGTCCTGCCGTAATGTCGTGATCGGTGATCGCGAGGGCCGTGACCTGTGCGGCCTTGGCGAGCGTCAAGACTTCGGAGGGACGCAAGCTCCCATCCGAATGCGTCGTATGGAGGTGGAGATCGATCCGACTCATGGCGACTCGGAAGTCGAGTGTGTCGGACCGGCCTTCTGGGCGAGCAGTTGAGCGGTGAATACCGATCCCCTGCCGGAGCCTGCGTCGTGCTCGCCTTCGTCATACGAAAGCACTCGCAGGGCCGAAGTCAGCCGAAGCAGTTCATTGTGCGCGAGACAGAATTCCCAGCGCCGGGGATGGCGATGGCGGAAGTAGTTCTCGATCGTGAAGGTTTCGTAGAGCAAGACGCCGTTCGGCCTTAAGGCCTCGACGATCCATGGAAACAGCGGGCGATGTAAATAGAAAGACACGACGATGACGTCATAGCTGTTCGCCGGGAACTCCTGCCGTTCGTCGGTGGCGCGCTCGAGGTCCACGGTTTTCACCGTCAGATTAGGAAGATTACGATGTTTCGCTGTCGTCGCCAGCTTGAACAGGGCCTCGGCGTCACGATCGATCGCCTCCACCTCGAAGCCGAGGCTCGCCAGGTACAGGGCGTGCCGACCGCTTCCAGAGGCGACGTCGAGCGCGCGGCCTTTTGGGAGGCGGCCCACATATTGCGTCAGAAAGCGGGATGGGGCGGGATCCTGGCTGTGATTCGGATAGGCCGCCCGTACCCGGTCGACCTTGATCCCGACCGATCCGGTCATATGCGAGAGCGGAGGTTCGAGCTTTCTCAGCCAGAGCTTGGCGCGCTCAATCGGGTATTCGGCGAAGAGCGCTGCGAGCAGCCGCTCGGCAAACGTCTCGAGCAGCGCGCAATTCTCGGCCGCTCCCAATGACGCGATCCGGTCAATGACCCTAGCATAGTCCACCGTATCGGCGATGTGGTCCGATGAGGCCGCAGGCGCGGTATCAACTTCCAACTCCAGGTCGATCGCCAATCGCTGCGGATGGTGGCGTTCTTCCGGCGTGACACCGCACCGCCCTTGAAATTCCAGCCGCTCGATCACGATCTTGTTGGCCATCAATCACATTGTCCTGGATTGGATTTCAGGGTGTCAACCAATCGAAGGAGGAAGAGCTACCGGTAACTCCATATGCTGCGCTGCTACGGAGAGCGTTTATCTGGCTGGGCTCAAGATCCGCTATCAATACCGCTTGTACGGTCGAACTGGAGCTTAGGAGCGTTCTGGCAGTCCTTCCTTGAAATTCCCTCCCTTGACTCCTCTTTTCGCCGGCTCCTATAATGACCGACTGGCGCAACCTAACCGGCTGATTCCGCGAGGAAAATGGCTGAGTTTACGCACTTCAACGAGTCGGGACGGGCCCGGATGGTCGATGTGTCCGCGAAGGATTCGACCGAACGGATCGCGACGGCGCAAGCCACAGTCTTTCTCCAGCCGGAAACTCTCGAAAACATTCAACGTGGCAAGATCGCCAAGGGCGATGTCCTTGCCGTCGCTCAGGTTGCCGGAGTGATGGGGGCGAAGAAGACACCGGACCTCATCCCGATGTGCCACCCCATCTTGCTCGTCAGCGTCGATATTTCATTCAAAGAAGAACCGCAGCCGGATCTGAAAGGACGCTGTTCGATCACGATCACGGCAACGGCCAAGACGACCGGTCCGACCGGTGTCGAAATGGAAGCCATGACAGCGGTATCAGTCGCGGCGCTGACGATCTACGACATGTGTAAAGCGATCGATCGGGGGATGAGTTTCAGCAATGTGGCGCTGCTGTCGAAATCAGGTGGGAAATCAGGAACTTACAGTAGGGAAGGTTGAGCTTCAGGTCAAGATATAGGGAGAAGATGGTTACAGTCAGGTTATTCGGGATGACGAAGTCGCTGGCAGGGAATCAAGCCTCCCTGTCATTGGCGCTTGAGAACGGCCAATGCGTGAAGGATTTGGTCGGGCTCGTCGACGAGCGCTATCCCATGATCGGCGAGTTGATTCATAAGAAGAAAATCCTCGTATCGGTGAACCAGGAAATTGCGCATGAAGAGACAAAGATCGCGGACGGAGATGAAATAGCCCTGTTACCCCCGTTTGCAGGCGGAGCACCGATGGAACAGACAATCGATGAGACTCAGTTCGTTCGTGTCCAGCGCGAAGACTTTTCGGTCGATGCGGAAATCAACCGTGTGCGGAACCGATCGAAACGGATCGGCGGCATCTCAATCTTCCTGGGAACGGCGCGTGACCGATCGAAGGGGAGGGATGTCGACGGCATTACCTTTGAGCACTACGAGGGGATGGCGCAGAAGAAGCTCCGCGAGATTCGCGAGCGCGCGCTGAAAGATTTCGATATCCTCGAGTTGTTGATCGTTCATCGCTATGGCGAAATTGCGATCGGAGAGAACATCGTGCTGATCGTCGCAGGGGCCGAGCATCGAGCAGAAGCGTTCCGCGCCTGCAAGTGGGCGATTGATGAATTGAAGCAAATCACCCCGATCTGGAAGCTTGAGCATACGCCGAGCGGAGAGGTCTGGGTGGAAGAGCACCCCTAATGAGGATGGTGAAGATGGCGTCCAGCAGCGTTCTCGCATCGCTCAAGGCCTCGACGTACCAAACAACGTACGACTCAGCCTTTCACTCGCTGTGGCCTTGCCGGACACCATTTTGACCATCCCTAGACCTAATGAATAGGATCATGGAGAGCGACTCTCTTCCAACAGTCTCCGATGCGTTTGGGCGACCGCTGCGGAGTCTGCGGTTGTCGGTGACGGATCGCTGCAATCTCCGTTGCAACTATTGCATGCCGGAAGAGAACTATGTCTGGTTGCCCCGCGAGAATCTTCTCTCGTTCGAGGAGATGGCGACATTGACCGGCTATTTTACGGACTTAGGCGTGGACAAAGTCCGATTGACGGGAGGAGAGCCGCTGCTTCGCCGCGACTTGCCCCGACTGATTCGTCTCTTGCTGCAGAACCGACAGATTACCGAGATTGCACTGACGACAAACGGCATTCTGCTGGCCGATCAAATTCAATCGCTGTATGAAGCCGGATTGCACCGCGTCACGGTCAGCCTGGATACATTGAGGCCGGAACGATTTCGTCAATTGACCCGCCGTGACGAACATGCTCGCGTGCTTGAGGGAATCGAATCTGTCGGCCGGACGGGATTCACGGGATTGAAACTTGATACGGTCGCGCTCCGCGGATTCAACGACGATGAGTTGGTGGCTCTCATCGAATTCGGCAGGCACTATCATGCCGAAGTCAGGTTTATCGAATACATGGATGTCGGCGGCGCGAATGAGTGGTCTCCCCATAAAGTATTGTCACGGGCCGCGATGTTGGAGACGCTCGGGAGGCACTACGGGGCCATCGACCCGATTCCCGAACGGGGTTCGGCTCCGGCCCAGCGATTCCGCCTGCCTGACGGCGCGACATTCGGAATTATTCCCTCGACGACGACGCCGTTTTGTTCGACCTGCGATCGCAGTCGAGTGACGGCCGACGGCATGTGGTATCGCTGTCTCTATGCCACCGCCGGGACGGATCTTCGGAAGCCTCTTCGAGACGGGCTTTCGGCGGACGACATGCGCGCGTTCATTCGTGCGGGATGGGAGGCCAGACGCGACCGGGGCGCGGAAGAGCGCAAGGCTCTTGAGCGAGTCGGCCCGCGCGAAGCCGGCCTGATCGGGATTGACCGGTTACGCGAAGATCCACATCTTGAAATGCACGCTCGAGGTGGTTGAATCCGACGAGTGATTCCTTCCCGCACCTCTATGGTCCATGCTTCATGGCTGAACCCTCCTATTTGACTGTGTTGAGTCTTGGTTTTGTGCTGGGGCTTCGCCACGCTCTGGATACGGACCACATTGCCGCTGTTTCAACCGTTCTCGCAGAGCGGCCTTCCTGGAGTGCGTCAGGCCTGATCGGATTTAGTTGGGGACTTGGGCATACACTGGTGCTCCTCTTGGTGGGAGCGCTGGTTTTGATGCTGCAGGTGTCGATCCCGGAACCGCTTGCGGTCGGAGCTGAATGTGCGGTGGGGGTCATGCTGGTCGTGCTTGGCGGTATGCTTGGAGTCAAGCTGGTACGGGAACGCTGGCACCTGCATCGCCATGATCACGACGGGAAGCAGCACATCCATTTGCACAGCCATGCGATGACCTCCGGTCACGGACATCCCCATTGGTGGCGCGAATCCATCAAGCCGCTTTGCATCGGAATGGCGCACGGGATGGCCGGGTCTGCGGCGCTGTTGCTCGTCGTACTGTCTTCCTCGCACACAATCCCGCAGGGACTCGGGTACATCGCCGTCTTCGGTCTAGGATCGATCATTGGGATGGTACTGATCGGACTGGCGTTGAGCTTGCCGGTGGTGTGGTCCCTTTCGATCGGGCGCCCGGTTCTACTTGCCGTTCAGGGACTTGCCAGCCTCGGCAGCATCGGATTGGGACTTTCCATGCTGATCCACATCGCCATGGGCGCACACCCACTTTAGCCGGCGACTCCGCGGCTCTGTTGACGCGGGAAACTACGTGCGTCAATCGATCAGCTGTGGTATTCTCCGCTGCCATATTTTGATGAACGCGGCATCCTGGGAGGGATGCATTATGGCATGGTTCAAAAAGCAGAAGTCGTCTGAAACGGAGAGCCCGAAGCGATCAAAAATTGCCGAAGGGATGTGGCTGAAGTGCAATCATTGCCGCGAAATCGTCTACCGCAAGGAAGTTGACCGCAATAACAAGGTCTGCCCGAAGTGCGACTATCATTTTCCCATCTCGGTGACGGAACGGGTCACGCTCCTAGTCGATTTCGGGACATTTAAAGAATGGGACGCTGATCTCGGCCCGCAGGATCCGCTTAACTTCCAAGACACCAAGTCGTACAAGGACCGGGTCAAGGCGCAGCAGGAGAAAACGGGCAGAAAGGACGCGATGGTCATCGGCGAAGGAGTGATCAACGGCCGGCGTGTGGCCCTGTGCGTGTTTGATTTCGGCTTTATGGGGGGCAGCATGGGCTCCGTTGTCGGCGAAAAGATATGCCGCGCCATCGATCGGGCTCTGGAAGCCAAACTACCGGTGATTCTTGTGACCACCTCCGGCGGAGCCCGTATGCAGGAGGGCATCCTTTCGCTGATGCAAATGGCCAAGACCTCCGCCGCTGTCGCGAAGTTGGGCGAGGCCAAATTGCCGTTCATTTGCCTGTTGGCCGATCCGACGTTCGGCGGAGTGACGGCGAGCGTGGCGATGCTCGGCGACGTCATTATTGCCGAGCCGAAGGCGCTGATCGGTTTCGCCGGCCCGCGCGTCATCGAGCAGACCATCAAACAGCAGCTTCCGGATCAATTTCAGCGCGCGGAATTTCTCCTGGAACATGGGATGATCGACATGATCGTCGAACGCAAACAATTGAAAGAAACCTTGAGCACCCTCGTCAATCACTTCTAGGCGGGCCCCTTCTCCTCGGCGCGCACCATGACCTATTCCGCCGCTGTCGCCTATCTGTACGGCCTCCAGAAACACGGCATCAAATTGGGTCTCGAAACGATGCAGGCGCTCATGCATCGTCTGGGCAATCCGGAAGCTCGGTATCGCACGCTGCACATCGCCGGAACGAACGGCAAAGGCTCAACGGCGGCCATCGCTGCCGCCGTCTTGCAGGCGGCGGGCTATCGAGTCGGTCTCTATACCTCTCCGCATCTCGTTGAGTTTCGCGAGCGAATCCGTATCAACGGGACGATGATCTCTGAGCTGGAGGTGGCGCGGATGACCGAGGTTGTCCAGCAGGCCGCAAACGGAGATCTTTCACCGACGTTCTTTGAATGCGCAACGGCGATGGCTTTCCAGTATTTTTCAGATGCGCAGGTGGATATTGCCGTTCTGGAGGTCGGTCTCGGTGGTCGATTCGATGCCACCAATGTCGCGCAGCCTATGGCCTGCGCCATCACGACGATTGCGATGGACCACCAGGAATATCTTGGTTCGACTCCCTCGGCGATCGCATTTGAAAAGGCTGGCATCATCAAGCCGAACATTCCGGTTGTGTTGGGCAGAATTCGAGGGGAGGCCCGGCAGACGATCGAGCAGGCGGCTCAGGAAAGAGCGGCTGAGGTTTGGCGATTAGATGAGGAGTTTCGGGTCGAGGGCTCGTCCGACCGGTTCGACTATGCGAGCGGGAATGCGCGATACACCGGCCTATCCTGTGCCCTCATCGGCGACCACCAAATGCACAACGCCGCCTGTGCGATCGCGCTGCTCGAAGCGGCGAACCGAATTGATCTGCCCGAACAAGCTCTGCGTGAAGGATTGGCCGCGGTCCGTTGGGAAGGAAGACTCGAAACGGTCGAACGTCATCCGACCGTTCTCCTCGACGGCGCCCACAATCCGGCAGGGGCCGCTGCGTTGGCGGAGTATCTGCGGTCGTTCCGGCGCACCCATCCGCGGAGCCAAGTGATTCTTGTCTTGGGAATGATGCGTGATAAGGATCACAGGGGATTTGCCGAAGTGTTGAGCGGAGTGGCCGAACATGTGGTACTGACACAGGCCGACCTTCCTCGATCCGCCACAGTCCAAGAACTTCAATGCGAGTTGCGCGGTTTGCTCCCGGTCTCTTCGATGGCAATGGTCCCCGCCGATGCGTTGGCTCTGGCGAAGCGATTGGCGGCTCCCGAAGATCTCGTCTGCGTGACTGGGTCACTCATGCTGGTCGGAGAGGTGAAGGCTGCGTTGCGTGGCTGTGGGTTGTCACCTCTTCGGGGTTGAGATGACAGACGCTGCTGCGCGGGCCTGCGGTCGCCTGGCCTGTTGTGTTCTGCTGACCCTGCTGGTACCCGTCGACGGCTTTTCCGCCGAGAACACCGTGGCCCCGGCGCTCTCTTCATCCGGCGCTCCCCCTCTCGATATCACCGCAGAGCGTATCGATTACTTACAGGAAGAAGAGATCTACGAAGCCGAAGGGTCGGTTGTCGTCGATCAGGGTACGCTGCATCTCACAGCGGATCATATGACGATTCAATCGCTTCCCGGCATCCTGATTGCGACCGGCCATGTCAGGCTCACGGATCCCAGAGGCGACCTCTCAGCGGACCGGCTCGAACTGAATGTAAATACGGAAGCCGGCATCGTGACTCATGGCCACCTCTATCTGAAGGCGTCGAATACCTTGGTCGAGGGGCGTCTCATACAAAGGTTTTCTGAAGATCACTACCGAGTGAAGGAGGGCCGGTTCACCAATTGCGATGCGACGGAAACTGAAACGCCGGCTTGGCGGTTTCAGTTCAAGGACCTCGATCTCAATGTCGGCGACTCCTTGGCCTTCAAGGGCGGGTGGCTCTGTGTGCTGGATGCGCCGGTCATTCCTCTTCCGACGCTGACCTACCCGCTGTCCACCAGGAAAAGCGGGTTTCTCATTCCGACGATCGGATACGACAATCGCTTCGGCTGGCACCTGCAGGAAAGTTACTATTGGGCGATCAACCCGAGTCAGGACTTGACCATCTCTCCGTACTATTTCACAAAGCTCGGTTACGGAAGTGACTTGGAATATCGGTACGTTTTGGATCGGTATTCGAGAGGGCAATGGTTCGTCAGTTATCTCCAGCAGACTCAATTGCCGAATGTATCAGGGGTAAGCGATACCGGAACTCAGAGTGCCAGGGAGGCGCGCGCCCTGATCACCGGAACGCATACACAACAATTCACGCCCGACTTGTTGCTTCGCGCCCAAGCGAATTTTGTGACCGACCCCAATTATCTCCAGCAGCTGAGCAACTCCGGAGCGCAGAGAGCCTTGCCGAGCAATGAGAGCAATCTCTTGACTACGCAGCGGTTGCCCTACGGGAACATGTACCTCTGGGGGCAGTATCTGCAGCCTCTACAGGCCGGAGGAGACGACACGTTTCAGCGTTTGCCGGAGATCGGGTACAGCTTGCCGAACCTCTCATTGTTCAGTTCTCCGCTCCTGCTGGGAACCGACGCGAATTATGTGTATTTCTATCGCGATCAGGGGTTCACGGAAAATCGCATCGACTTTGTGCCGGGATTGTCGACCGACGTCATCGACTTCGGCCATATTTTGGGCCTCACCCCGCAAGCGAAATTCCGTGAGGTCTATTACTCCCGCGGCGTCACGGAATCGAGCAGCCAGAACCGCGAGACATTTTGGGCGGCGCTTGATGCGACATCCAAGTTGAGCCGGCGATTCCTGGCGGACGACGGTCATGCGCTGCTGCACACGCTTGAGCCGAGCGTGATATACGAATACGTGCCGCAAACGGATCAGTCGCAGATCACGCAAATCGATCAGGTGGACGATCTGCCCAAGAAGAATCTGTTGACCTACATGCTTCGGAGCAGGGTGCTGGAACAGGACGGGAATACCAGTTTCAACTGGCTGGATCTTACGCTGGCCCAGAGCTATCACGTCGGAGGGGTGCAAACGAAAGCGTTGGATTTCGCCCCGGGCGTACAGCCGCCGCTCGGCACCGTCACTCAGCCTCTCCAGCCGGCAACGGTGCCGGTCGACGGCAAGAAATTTTCGGATCTCTGGATGCGCGCAGTCATCGGGAACAATCTGCCTCAAATGACGGCCGCGCAAGCGGCGAATCCCGCGTTCGGCAGGGGAGCAGGAGGAACGGCAGGCCAAAAGCCGGTGATCAACCAGTATCTGACGATCGACGCCTTCGTCGATCCCTATCGCGCCTCCTTCAGTCAATTCAATACGGATTTTCGCGTTCAGGAATCAAACAATTGGTATGTCGAGGTCGGACAACGGTATGCTCGAAACGGAAACGTTGTGCGCCGCGGAGATGTCTGGAATCCGATCTCATTCAATGAAGTCTTCGCGCCGACCACAGAAATTCAGTTCGTCACGGCAGCGGGAGCATTTCGCACTCCATGGGGCTGGACCATCGGGGCTAAGGCCTACTACGATGTCCTGAATGGAAAGAGCCCGGAATACGACGTTGTCGGCCTGTATCAGAACCCCTGTAAATGTTGGTCGCTGGGGCTGTATTACCTGCAATTTCCGGATCGTGCCCAGTACAATTTCATGCTGAGTCTGACCGGGATCGGCTGGACGGAGAATTTCGGTACGGCGGTTGTGCGCAGTATCCTGAGTCCACTACTCTACGGCGAGAAGGGCTTGCCTTGGGCTGCCCCCGGCGGGCATTACGGTCGTCCACAGGCCATGATCCCGCCCGCCGGCTCGGGACCTCTCACCGGCGTCGGAAGCCGATGAAGCAGACTGTAGAAGAGCGCGAAGAGAGCACCATGCGGAGTTTCACTGAACGCATCGAACGCAGCCGATGGTTCATCTGTGTCCTCACACTGATGCTGACCTGCGTCTTCGGAATGGAGGACGGATGGGGGATCACAGGCGAAGTTTCATTTACCGATCTCCAACGAGCGAAGGTCTATCTGGCAGCGGGAGATTTTCGACGGGCGATCGATGCCTGCCGCCACGAAGTCGACGCACGCCCATCAGCGGAGGCGTATCTCTATCTGACCTATGTGTATCAGGGGCTCGATGCCTACGTGGAATTTTTGGCGAAGGCCGATCAGTGGGTGACTCTCGAACGTCTGTATCTGAGCCTGGTCACGGGAAAGCCCGAAGATCTCGTGGATTCGCCTGACGTGCTCGCGCGCATTGCGAAAGAACTCGTGCAATCTGGAGCGAGACAACAGGCGGACATCGCGGCTGCCATGGCGACGAAGCTCGATCCGGCTGTCGTCTCGCTGGTCTGGCCGCAGCAAACCGCCTGGCGGAAAGCGAAACCGGATGAATGGTGGTTCGGAGTTCCGCCTGAGTGGCAATGGTAATCCGGTCTTGAACAACTCGATTTGACTCCCCAAAGAGGGCTGGTATACGATGATCGGACGAATGAACTCGATGCTATCTTCAATGCGAAGGAGGGTGTGACGTGGCAGGTGATGCGCTGAAGGTCGAAGATGCGACATGGGAAGCGGATGTCATGAAGGCCCCGGAGTTGGTCATGGTCGATTTCTGGGCCGTCTGGTGCGGACCCTGCCAAATGGTTGCGCCGATTGTCGAGGAACTTGCCAAAGAATATTCGGGAAAGATGAAGGTTCGCAAGCTCAATACCGATGAAAATCCGGAGGTTGCCGGACGCTATCAAGTCATGAGCATTCCAACGATTCTTTTCTTCAAAAACGGTCAGGTCGTCGAGAAGCTGGTCGGCGCCAGGCCCAAGCGTCAATTCAAGGAAATGATCGACTCGTTGTTGGCGCAACATGCCGGCTCCGCCTAGCGGGATGATGAAACGGTCCTCCAGCTTTGTTCTCGCGTCGCTCCGAGGTTCACCGTACGAAAAACCTACGGCCGGCCTCCTCGCTCGCTGTGGCCTCGCTGGAAGGACGGTTTGATCATCCCGCTCCTTTTCATGAGTCGTTGAATACCGTTTTCTCTCTCCATTGCAGTGAAGGATTTCGCGATCGGATCCAATGCTCGCCGAGTTGCGCATCACGAATTTTGCGCTCATCGAACGACTGCATCTTCAGTTCCAATCCGGTTTTATAGCACTCACCGGTGAAACAGGCGGCGGCAAGTCTCTGTTGATCGATGCCATCGGGCTCTTGGTCGGGGGGCGAGCTTCGACCGAGCAGATCCGCTCGGGAGCGGAGGAAGCGCAGGTGGAAGCCGCGTTCCAACTCCCGGACGATCATCCGCTCCTTCGTCGGCTTCGCGTCGAAGGAACCGTCGGAGCGAAAGACACCGACCTGATCTTGAAACGAGTCCTCTCCAGAACCGGTCGGCATCGCATCTATCTCAACGGCGGCATCTGCCCCTTGCGCACACTCGAAGAGCTGGGCGGCACGCTCGTTGACATTCACGGTCAACATGAGCAGCAATCGCTCTTGTCAGCGGGCGCGCAGTTGGAGGCTGTTGATGCGTTTGGGTCGCTTCAAAATTTGCGCAAACAGTATGAAGAAACCTACCGGGACTGGAAGGATCGACTTGCGGAACGGGAAGCGATCGAGCGGGCTGGAACCGATCGAGTCAGGCTCGAAGACATGCTCAGGTTTCAGGTCCAGGAGATCGACCAGGCCGGATTGGCGCCGGAGGAGGAGGCGCAGCTTCAGGCGGAGCGCCAGCGGCTCCTCCATGCCCATCGCCTGCGTGAACTCGCGGAAGAGGGATACACCAGGCTACAGGCGGACGAGCAGGGCGTGCTGACACAGCTGGGACGGATGGAACGTCTCCTTGAGGAACTGAGACAGACGGATCCGTCGATGGAACACTGTCTCGCTCCGGTCCGGGGCGCCTCCATCGAACTGAAGGATTTGGCCGGCCGGCTCCGCGATTATGCGGGGAAGATGGAAGTGGATCCCTCTCGGCAGAATGCTCTGGAGGATCGGCTCGATGTGATTCAGCGCCTCAAAAAGAAATACGGCGGGACGATTGACGCGGTTCTCGCCGCCGGCAATCGCGCCAGAGCGGAGTTACAGGCCATCGATGAGATTGACAATCGGCTGTCCGATGCGACAGCCGCCGTTCAGGAGGTGTTTCAGCGACTGGGGAAACTTGCTGGACAGCTCTCGATGAAACGCAAAGAAACAGCCAAGCGCATGACGGAGTTGGTGAGAGCGGAACTCACCGCCTTGAAGATGGAACAGACAGTGTTCGATGTTTCCGTTTGCAGCGATGAGCCGTTCAATAATCATGGCGCGACGGGCGTTGATCGCGTGGAATTCTTAATGTCGAGCGTGACTGGCGAACCGCTGAAGCCTCTAGCCCGCGTGGCATCCGGGGGAGAATTATCCAGAATCATGTTGGCGCTGAAAACGGTGCTGGCCGAGCGGGATCACGTGCCCGTGCTGGTGTTCGATGAGATCGATACCGGTGTGGGCGGGGCTGTAGCGGCGACCATGGGAATCAGGCTGAGGAAGTTGGGGGCCTATCATCAAGTGTTCTGCATCACCCACCTCCCGCAGGTGGCGTCTCAGGCTGAGCATCATTTTCTGGTTGAAAAGGGACAGGACAAGCGGGGAACCTCGACTTCAGTCAAGGCGCTCAAGGGCATCGGTCGTGAAAAGGAAATCGCCAGGATGCTCGGTGGGATAACAGTGACCAAGAAGGTACGTGAAACAGCGGCAGAACTGATTGCGGGAGCCAGAGACAGGCGGTAGAGGAGAATACGATCTACGCGTCAGGCGGTCTGGAAGGGCTTGTCGCAATCGCCATGGCAGGAAGAGAAGCCTTGCATTCCTGAACGACCCGAACGAAGAGCGAGGCGAGAGTCGGGTCGAAATACGAGCCGCCGTGGGCTGTGATGAACTGGCAGGCCTCATCGATCGAGAGGGGACTGCGGTCGGGCACCTCGGCGGTGAGATGATCGAACGTTTGAGCCAGACAGACGATTCTCGCGAGGAGAGGAATACCCTCGCCTTGCAATCCGTGAGGATACCCTGACCCGTCCCACCGTTCATGATGATATCCGATAATCTGTCCCGCCTCGGCCGGCAAACCTAACGGAGCAATGATCCGGACCCCCATTTCTGTGTGACGCTTGCTGTCCTGCGCCTCCCCTGAGGCTCGTATCGCGTCGTCGGTAAAGTGATAGGGAACGGCGGCGATCTTTCCGATGTCGTGGAGGAATGCTCCGAGCGCCAGCGACTTCTGTTCGCTCACGGTCAATTCGGTGCGATTGGCCAACAAGGTTGCGTAGAAGCTCACCCGACTGCAATGGTTCAAGAGCTGCCGGTCCTTGGCTTCGAGCAAATCGGAGAGCAGGGGAAGCAGATCTTGAGTATCCGGGAATTGCCCCGTCGATGTTCCTTCGAAGGTCTTCCCGATAGCCGCGTACCCCGAGCGGATCTCCCTCCATGCCGTCGTGCAAGCCGATTCGGACTCCCAGATCTTGTCGGATGACTGAATGAACCGGCGAAGATAGTCGAGCCGCTGCTTCTTCTCCAGCGTTTGATTGACCAAGGTGACCAATTCAGTCACGTTGAAGGGCTTTAGGAGATACCCGGCTGCGCCATGGCGGATGCCGTCCATGGCCGACTTCAGACTTCCATACCCGGTAATAATAATCACTTCGATATCGGCATGGTCATGCTTGATCTCCTGCAGGAGATCGAGGCCCTGGCGATCGGGGAGCTTTTGATCGAGAGTGATCAGGTCGATCCGTTGGGAATTCAGGACGTCAATTGCGGCGCTGGCGGATTCCACTGCCTGAATGTTGAAGAAGGGGCGTAAGATGACCTTCAGAGCATCCCGGGGCCCTGCTTCATCGTCAATGACCAAGACGGTCGGCTTGATTTTCGAACCATTCTCCGTCAGCGCAGCACTCATATACTGTTCCTCTACCGGCTTTTACTGTTCAGTTAAGCAATTCTTATTCCTTTTCAGCAGCTTACGCGTATCAAGCCTGAATTATTCAATCGCATGTGGTTCGGCAAAAAATGATCGCTATATGTAGTTTCCTCGAACGAAGGACTACGTAGATGTCAGGATGGAGTCAGCCTCTATTGCTGCAAAAACCACTCACCGCGGAGGAAGGGACTGTGCTATTCCTGCACCAGAGGTTCCGGCTCTGGGCTGACCTCGCTATCCGGCCGGCCGATACCAAGCGTATCCATTCGATACTTCAACATCCGCCGGCTGATACCGAGTTGATTTGCGGCGTGAGTCTGCACGTAGTTATTCTTTTTCAGCGCGTCGAGGATAATTTCTCGCTCAAACTCCATCACGGCTTTTTCCAGCGACAAACGTCCGGCGAGGGTGTCGTCCCGCAATGACGATGACCGGCTGTCATTGCGAAGAATCGTGGGAAGGTGCTCCGGCGTGACCGTATCCGATCCTTTTGACCAGATAAACGCCTGCTCGACAATGTTCTCCATCTCCCGCACATTGCCGGGCCATGGATAACGGGTCAGAAGATCGACCGCGTCCTTTGAAAACTCCTGGTTCGGCCGACTGTCCTCTTCGATGCGCTTCGACAGGAAATGCTTGGCGAGCAACGGGATATCCTCCCCTCGTTCACGCAGCGGAGGCAGGTAGAGAGCGATCACGTTGATGCGGTAATAGAGATCCTCGCGGAACTGTCCTTTGCGGACGAGTTCTTCGAGATTCTTGTTGGTGGCTGCGACGATTCTGACATCGACTTTGATCGCCTGGACTCCCCCGATTCGGGTAAACTCCCGTTCCTGCAGCACCCGAAGAAGCTTGGCCTGTGTCATCGGGCTGAGATCGCCGATTTCGTCGAGGAACAGCGTGCCGCTGTTCGCCAATTCGAATTGGCCGACCCGCCGGGCTGTGGCATCCGTGAACGAGCCTTTTTCATGTCCGAACAACTCGCTTTCGATCAGAGTCTCCGGAAGCGCGGCGCAATTGAGCGCCACGAAGGGACGATCTCGTCGTCCGCTGTTGTAGTGCAAGGCCTTGGCGACGAGTTCTTTGCCCGTTCCGCTTTCTCCCGTGATGAGGACTGTCGTGCGGCTGTCGGCCACTTGTTCGATCTTGCCGTAGATCTCCTGCATCGGGCGGCTTTTCCCGATGAGATTGTGGAAGGCGTAGCGTTGCGTGACTTGCGCCCGGAGACTCTTGACCTCCCGTTCGAGTTCCTGCGAATTGAGCGTCCGATCCACGACGATCCGCAGTTCCTCCACATCGAAAGGCTTGGAGAGGTAGTCCGCAGCCCCGAGCTTCATGGCATCCACGGCGGTCTTCACGGATTTCGTCCCGGTCAGCATGATGACCGGAGCGGGCCGCTCCTCCGCCCGTAGCGACTGGAGAACAGAAAGCCCGTCGGTGCCCGGCAGAATCACGTCCAGCAGGACGAGGTGCGGGGCCTCCTTGTGAAAGAGGTCGAGCCCCTCCTGCGCGTCGGCCGCCTGGACGACGTCGTAGGTCGGTTCAAGGACCGCTTTGAGCGAAGAGCGCACACGGGCTTCGTCGTCGATCAAAAGCACTCGTTTTTTCACTCTGGCAGTCACTCCGTATGTGTGGTCACGCCGATAAGGCGGGAAGATTGACGAAAAACGTCGTTCCTTTTCCCTGGGCGCTCTGCACTTGGATCTCGCCCCGGTGCTCCTGAATAATCTGGTGCACGATCGTCAAGCCGAGGCCGGTCCCTTCATGTTCGCCGCTCTCGTGCTTGGTGGTGAAGAACGGATCGAAGATGTGCTCGAGGTTCCCCTCCTGAATCCCTTCTCCTGTATCTTCGGTTTCGACCTGGACCCAAAGCTTGCCGCCGGGTTTGACCAACGTCCTGGTGCGGACGCGCAAAGATCCTCCCCGCCCACCCATGGCATCGAGGGCGTTGAGAAAGAGATTCAGAAAGACCTGCTTGATCTGTTGACGATCCAGCATGACACGAGGCAGGTCGGACGCCAACTCTTTTTCAATCTTGATCCCCCGGCTGTCCGCTTTGACGTCGATGAAATACAGACAAGATGACACGATGTCGTTGACATCCTCTTCAGTCAGCTTCGGTTCCATGTACCGCGCGTAGTCGAGGATCTCCTCGATCAAGCGCTCGATTCGATACACGTCGTCGAGCACGATCCGGCTGAACTCTCGAATGAAATCGGGATCGTCTTTCCGTTCCGGCGCGAGTTGAATGAAGGTCTTGATCGAAGTGAGGGGATTACGAATCTCGTGGGCAAATCCTCCGGCGATGGTTTCAAGCGATTTCAACCGGTCCGTTCGTTTCATCAACAGGTGCGATCGATGAAGGTCTTCGTAGAGCATGTGCGTGTCGAACGCGTTCGTGGCTGTCTGCGCCAAAGCAGCCAGGAGAGAGTTCACGGATGCAGGCTCGTGGTCTTGGGACCGCGGAGTTCCCAAGAGTGAAAAGGCGATCAATCGTCCTCTGTTCACATGCGGCAGCACGAGCGCGACACCCATGGCCGTCAGAGCGGAACCGACGGATGGCTCTCGGGCGATCTGACTCATGTCAGCCGGTCGATGACGTTCCAAGGCGAGCTTATAGCTTGCGTAGAGGTGATGCGGGACAGGATGGCTCAACGGAAGTGACCCGGGAAAAGTCGAGTCGGATGGTGATCCCAAGACGGCAGTCCGCCGGTAGCACTCATGTTCCCGGTCAAGGAGGTACAGAACTCCCTCTGTGGCACCGCCCGCCCGACAGAGTTCCTCGATCGTGCGACCGGTCAGGGGACCGAGATCCGTCATGCCGCCCAAATCGATTGAAAACCTGGTTACAAGGTCCAGGAGTTCAGGGGAGGATAATAGGCTCGGAGCCGTACTCGATGGTCGTATCGACATACGAATCGGGAGAAACGAGGTCAAGGTTAGCTGTTCTGAGCGCCAGGAATGAGCACAGAAGTCCTTCTGTGTTCAAAGATGTACGGAGGGAGTATACACCGAGGGACTAGAGGGAGCCAGAGGAAATCCTTTTCCCGACGATGACGACGAAGGCTTGGCCATCGAAGATCGGGTCGATACGGAAGGACAACTGACCTGATTGACGCAGGAGGGACGTCAGTGAGACCCGGTCGAATGTGTGCAGAATGCCATGGCGAATGGCCTCGCGGAGGCGTCCAAGGTAGTGGAGAACCGGTTGAGATTGGGGGCCGAACTCGTCCTGGTTGGCAAGGCGGAGGTGGCGTCGATAGAGGGGAGAGAGGTCGGTATCTCGATGAAAGGCTGTGAAGACCAGTCGGCCTTCAGGGTGGAGAACTCGAAACCACTCTTGAAGCGTAACTCGCGGAGAGTTGACGAAGGGCAAGGAGAGATTACAAACGATCCGATGAATGGATCGCGACCGGAACGGAAGCGCCTGGGTCCAGTCTGTGCGCATCCAGGCAATCGTCAGTGGTGGGATTGCCGTGACGCCGCCGCTCTTGCCCGTGGTGAGCTCCCGTTGCAGTGTCTGCACGTTCTGTCTGGCCTGTTGAACCTGGTCTTCCGAACGGCCCAATCCGACCAAAAGCGGCGGTTGTTCGAGTGAAAGACCTCTCTGTCTGGTCCTATAGGTATGGTTGACCAGCATGGCGCGGGTCACATCGCTTTGCCCGATTCCGGCGTCCACGATGGCCATGCCGGGGGAGAGAGGGCTCAGGAACGCATAGAGATCGTCAAGGAGCTTCCGATATTCATGGAGGTTCGCCAACTGAGGAAGCTGCTGCAAATGAGCGAGCCCCATGGCTTCCCGGCTGATCTGTGAGAAATTCCGCTGCAGGCGAGTTTGCTCAAGCTCCAGCTGCTGCTGCCGCACAAGAGCTTCCTGTGCGGCCGGACCAGCTTCTACAGGAGAGAGCGGCCAAGTCAGTATGGACGCGATTTGCTCGAGTATCTGTCGAAAGGCGGCAGGCTGTGGCTCATTCCAGGCGGCGGGATGACCTGCGAGAGGCGAAGGAACGCTTAACATTCTCGTTTGTGTGCCGAGAGCGGTCAGGAAGGCGTGGGGCAGATCCGAGGGTGGAAGCGGGCTCGATTCGTCCCGGGGGCTGGTAATGATCGCAAGAGGGGAGCGCAAGAGCCTGACGTCTTCGAGAGCTGAAGCCAGATCGGTCAAGTGACCTGCCACTGTATCGCCGACGAATTGGTCAAGATTGACATTGAAGCCCAGAAGATTGGTGATACCCCGCCGCAGGCCATACCGATAATCCGCAACCAGGTCATGCTCATGGACAGTCATCAGAAGGGCGCCGACGTCGATAACCGGATTGACGAGAAGGAGCAAGTCAACCGGGTGAGCTTGAACGGCCATTTTCAGAGCCGCGCGGGCGCTCAGGTCGCTGGCCAGCACCACGACACGGGCGGTCGGCCAGGTGTGATGGACAAACTCGACCACTTTGGCCAAATCGGTTTGCATGCCCCGAAGAGTCGTATTCTGCAATTCGCCGTCGCTGAGGCCCACATGGTTGGAATGGTCATACCGCAGCACGCGAAGCCGGTGGTGCGCCAGGAAATAGGATAGGGCAGAGTAATCCCGCGCCGTCTGGCCGTAGCCGGGCGAGATAATGAGTATGGGAGTCTCGGGCACAATCGGTTGCCGGAGGTGATCGTCCATAATGGCAATGGCTTGGCCTCGAGGATTCCGGCATTCCCGATGAATACTCGTGACGGACGCCTGCTCTGCAGGAACGGGCGATGATTGAGAGGAAGTCAGGTACTGTCGAACGAGACGAGTCAGCTCTCTCTCGGCATAGGGGGTGAGTGATAGAAACCGGACGCCGATGCGGGCAGCATGAGCGGCATGATTCGGTCGGAACTCGTTCGACGCAGTCGAATCCGGGACGGACCAGACGATCCTGGCAGGCAGCGCGGAATCGGGAGCCCCTGGTTCGTGAGGGCCGGGGTGCCCGGCGGTTCTTCCCGAAGCAAAATGAAGCAGCACGGAACCGCGTAACTCTTCGGGCGCGGCTTTCACGACCAGACAGGCACCATGCCGGCTGATGTTGACAGCACGGGCGATCAGACGTCCCTGTTCGGGGGGCTCCTCAGTTTCCAATCGCACGGGAAGCGCCAGGGCCACACGAATAGCTTCGCGTCGGTCATCGTCTTGTGGATCGGCTGAACGGAAAGCATCGGCTGGAGAAGCGTCCCGTGGTCTTGCCGTAAGCTGAAGATCAAGCGAAAAGCTCAGCGATTGCTCCTGCGCTGCTTCGATCAGGGAGGACAGGATCGAGGCTTCTGCGGGCCTGGGTGGCTGAAACACAAGAATGAGTTGAACAGGCACAGTCCTCTGTTGACCGGTCGATTCCTGCGCGAGGCGAGCCGAGGCAGAGGCGTTGAGTTCGAGAATGCCAACCGCTGTTCGCAGGACGACGGACAGGTTCTGACTTTCGAAGGAGGGGAAGTCAGAAGAAAGCCTGATACAGGCACCACCAGGACTCAGATTTGCGACGGTGCCGTTCCATACCGTGGATTCCACGCTGATTCGCGCCGGAAGCGTGGTAGGAATGCGCGGGGCTGCGCGGCGATCTTTCGCCTGCTCCTGTATCGGAACGACCGGCGGTTGCGGCGATGGCGGAGGTGCGGCTTCCGTTTCGATCTGAGGCGGCGGCGCGACGGAAGTGGGAATCATGGGGGATTCAGCCTGCGTCTCATCAGCGACCGTGAGCCGCACGGCGATGCGCAGCGGACCAGCCGCCGGCATCGAGAGGTCGAGTGTTCCGCCGAGCGTGGAGACCAGACGATAAAGGTTCGTCAGGTCGAGCTTCTCAGGCTGAGATGCGAGATCGATTTCCCCTTCTGTCTCTTGCTCAGACTCGAGGCATTCAATTTCCACCGTTCCTCCGATCACGCCGGTTCGGACGAGCATCTGCCGCCTGCGACCCGAGGCGATAAGCATTGTCTGAGCGGAGAGGAGGAGACGGCGAAAACAGTCGATGGCTTGTGCCCGATCCCCGTAATAAGCGGGGAGGTCCGCGGCATATGCCGTACCGATTTTGTCGCGTCCTTCGTCCTGCAGGCGGAGCGATGCAAGGACCTCCTCCAAGAGGTCATTGATGGTTTCCTCAGCGACATCACTCGGTATGGTCTGCAGGGCTTGGGTGAGCCGGTTCCGTAAGTCCATGGCGATGGTTGCCTGCTCGGCAAGCTGTGTGAGCCGCTGGTCGAATCCCGCAGTGCGCAAGGCATCAAGCAAGCGGTCGGTTTCGTCGCGCAGGGCAGCCAGGGGCTGTCCCAGTTCCTGGGAGAGTGCGGAGATTTGGCGGGTGATTAGTTGAAGCTTGTCGAATCGCGCAGCCTGTTGAGCCGGCCTTTGGGCCATACCCTGTTCAGCTTGGTTGGACGACGGGATGCGAACGAGGCCGACTGTGCCGAGGAATCGGCGACGGGAATCGTACATGCCCCGTGCACGGATCTGGGCCGAGACACTTCGTTCGGGTCGATCCGGTGATGGCTTCGTCCGAAAGGTCAGCTCGATGCCATGGGCGTTGCGAGCGCCGGACCTCCGTTCATTAAACCGGAAGCGCGCGGCCGCATGATCCGCCGTAGAGAAAATCGTTGTGTAAGAGGATCCGATGAGTTCCTGCGGAGCATAACCAAGCAACGAGAGCATCTTGGACCCGACGACAAGAAAGTTTCCTTCGGCGTCCAGCTCGTAGAACAGATCCGTGAGCGACTCAAGCAGTTGTTGATGGCGCACATCGGCCCGCGCCACGGCGATTCTCAGGTCCCGTTTCTCGACGGCTTCTCTCGCGCAGAACAGGAGTTCGGTCAGAAAGGCGGGGGATTGTTTGGCAAGAAAGAAATCCGCGCCGGCCTGCATCGCCCGAATGGCGGCTGCAGCGTCGGACCCGTCGCTTTGGAGGAGCACCGCCGTATACGTAGCCTGGCGCTTGAGATCATCGATCAGCGCCGCATTATTGCCCGAGAGACATCCATCATCAATGAGAACGAAGGTCCATTCCAGAGCATGCTTGGATGACAGGATCCTGGCTTCCTCGGCGGAGTAGGCTACGTCGACTCGGCAATCCGAAAAAAATCCTCGAAATCCGATGGTGGCAAGTTTGATCTCTTCGGAGTGCTCGTTAACGATCAGGATCGAGACCGGTGTGCGCTGCGACATCAAGAAAATCCTGGCGTACCGGGGCTATTCGGACAAATCACGCCCGCAATGGTTGAATGCGCGTTCGGGTCGTGCTCCGAGGCGGACCGGTCCGCTCACGTGCGACATGACGGTCGACCGGATGTTTGGTAGGTATGTGAATATCATAGAGGCTTGTCAGAAACCCAGCCCAGAGCACGTTGAACGGGCCTCCCGCTTTGGTAGGGGGCGTGGGAACAGAATTGGAAGACCGCACAAAAAGGAACGATGGGATACGGGGAATGGGCCGATGAGCGGGGAAGATAGATATAGTGTCGCCCCATCGCGTTTGGCGCGACAGAGTTACAGGGAAGAATTACCGAGCCTGCGCAGTACTTGTTCCAGGACAAGCCCCCGGCGTCATGTACAAGAGGTAATTGCCCATTCCATGCTGCTCGATATTCTTGTGCAGCGGGTGATGATGAACCATGACCATCTCATACTCGTCGGTTTTCGTGACCTGGAATCCCTGGCTGTTCTTATACACCTGACGCGGGTGAAATTCGAGGAATGTGCCGTCCATCGACACGTCAGGCACAGTTCGCAACAGCGTCTGTCTCCGTGTTTTGTTTTCCAGCGCGATCAAGAGGAGCTCATCGTGGCCGTGCGGATAGGCGAACTTGACGCAGCCGTCCATGGAAAACTTCAGCGGGGCGGTATGCACTTGCACCCCCGGCCTAATCTCAATTCCTTCATCCGTTTGATCCGGCCCTCGTTGAGCGAACTTGCTATAGCACACCACGTTCACACCGACTTGATAAACATCCATTTCTTTGACGGGAGCGCCTTCCGGAGCCATGTACATGGTAAAACTTGCCATGACATCCTTGGCCGGCGGAGCTTTGTGGTAGAAGGCGACAACCGACATCAGATTTTGTCCTTTGGCGAGCTTGACGCCGTAACCCTCAGGAAATCTGGCTTCCGTCATTTCGAGCCCGGCGCCGCCGAAGAAAAGCGGCTCACCCGGACATGACACGCTCGGCTTGTCGTTGTTGAGCATGAGAATATGATGCAGATAGTTGCGGGGAAGGGCCGCGCCGTCTTTGGTAAAGACCTCGGACTTGAAGCCGACCATGTACATGTCTCTGGGCAATTGAAAGACATGTTTCGGCATGGAAGCTGCTAATTCACCGTCATGGGCTGAGGGTAAATCGATCGGCCCGAAGGTGAGAGTGACAAGATCATTTTCGATCGTCACTTTCGTCGTCACCTGATTCGCCAGGGTGGGAACTGCATGACTGTCGTGATGGTCGTGGCCTCCCGATGCGAAGGCCGGCATGATCACGAACAGGCCGGATAGCAAGGTGAGAATCGCCGGCAGCATAGCACCTCCTGAGACATAGGGTTCATCATCGCCGGAAATCGGTCCGCCTGTCACCGACTTCGCATCCACGGGGGGAGTCCTGTGTTTATTGAATAGGCTCACTGAGCGGACGAGGGCGGGCCGAGCCGCTTCCACACGTAAGTGCCGCCCCACTGCCGCGGAGGAATATTCTTCTTTTCACCCACTCTTGTATACCACCAGACGCCTTTCGCCTGATTGCCGTCTTCAGAGAGCAGCACTTCGAATCCGCCTTCGCGATCGTTCCCCGACTGGTGCCAAGTCCCGTGCCAGGCGCGGTCTTCAAACTTGGTGGTGACGAAGCGGCCGCCTTGTTGGGTGTAGGGGCCGTTTCCGGTCTTGTCCAGCATAGCCTTATAGGTCTTGTTGTCTTCGACTTCCAGGATGTCCCATTCCCCGCTGAGGTCCGGCTGAGCGGCCTGGTTCTTGGCGGGGGAGGCAAGTGTGACAGCCGGCTGATCGGGTGGTTTATCAGAGAGTTGGATCGCGCCTCCGGAATTTCGAAAGGACTCATGCCACGAAAGAAGAACCCATTGCCCGTCGCGGCGCTCCAGCACCCCGGTTTCTCGCAACGGAAGCAGCGCCCGATGTTGCTCATGGCCTTGGATCACAGTGCGGATATAGTCCAACTCCATCGTGTACCAAGCAAGGTCTCCTTTCGTCCACACCTTCAATTCTCGGATCGGAAGTTCGAGTTTGGCGGCTGAACTAAATTCCTCCTGCATGTCCCGTTCGATGTCGGGCCAGCCGACGTATTTCCGCCCTCCGATGGTATAGCTGGTAATGTCGGTATCGTGAGCCATCAATCGGGACAATGAGGCCATGTCTTTCTCGGCGTTCGCCCGGACCATCGCGCGGACGGCCGCCTCAGCCCCGGAATCCTCGGCGGCTCTGCCGTCGCTCGCCGGCAACCCAAGCAGGTTTACGACGATCAGGCACAAGGCTGTCAACCAGACGAGCATTCGCATGAGGCTTCTCCGGTACGGCCTGACTCTTCGCATGCGGCAAACAATCAGAATCGAGGCTACATGCCCGCTACTTTCTTGTCAATGGCCGGCGAGCCGTCGCGAGCAGGAGGCATCGAGGCGCAGACGACGACTGTGACATTGTCCTCTCCGCCTCGATTCAAGGCCTCTTCGATGAGGGCGTCGCAGGCGCGGGCCGGGTCTCCTTCCGTCCGCGAGAGAAGCAAGGCGATCTCGTGGTCTGCAAGCATTTTTGTGAGGCCGTCGCTGCAGAGCAATAGGAGATCATCGGATGTCAGCGATATCGACATACGCTCCGGGGGCAGGTCCGGTTCCATGCCAAGCGCCCTGGTCAAGACATGTCGTCTTGGATGAGTCTTGGCTTCCGCTGCGCCGATCAGTCCGTCCTGAAGATATTTCTCGACCAGCGTGTGGTCGCGGGTCAGTTGACGCAGCGTCCCGCTGCGATAGAGGTACGCGCGGCTGTCTCCGAGATGCGCGATGTGGGCAACCGGTATCGGACCGGATCCGATGATCATGGCCACGACGGTGGTTCCCATTCCCCTGAGCGTCGGCTGGGCGTCGGCTTTTTCAATAATCTCGCGGTTGGCGGCAGCGAGTAGATCAGCCAGCGGACGAGAAGGATGATCCGAGGTCTGTTGGAGTGCGGCCGATGCTTGAGAAGCGCCCCGTACGACGGAATCAACCGCCATGCGGGCAGCCAGATCGCCGGCGGGGTGTCCACCCATTCCATCCGCGACGACCCACAGCATGCACTCGTTGATGACGGCAAACGCATCCTGATTGGTCGGGCGAACCTGTCCGGTCTCCGTCCTGCCCACACCGAACCACTGAGCTGGCCGTTTCACCGCGGTACCGTCCGGTTCGACCTGTCGCCGGGAAGTCTTTCGCAGACGGAGAGCGGCCCGTATCGTGCCGCCATACGGTCATAGAGCAGTTCGGCCAGTGCCTCAAGATTCCTCGTGTCCGCCGCGTTGTAGCGAAGGAGTAAATCCAGCGCAGCCGCGTCGCCTCCGCGCCATTGCTGCCACAGGCGTACGGCATCCCATCCGTCCAGTCCTTCGAGGTCGGCGTCACGATGGATCAGGAACTCACGCTCGATCCGCTTGAGCCCTCCCTGGACGCCGAGCCGTCGAGCGGCAAAGCACAGATCGAAATGGGGTTTTTTAAAGTTGAGCCGAGGATAGGTCGTTTGCAAATAGGGAATGTCGAAGCCGCTGCCGAAAAAGGTGACCAACAGGTCCGTCCGCTCAAGCTCCTCGTGTAGATAGTCTTCCGTCAGGTTGTCCCCCCGAACAAGGCTGCTCATTCGTCCGTTTCGATACAGTCCGACGACCGTCAGCTGTCCTATGCGGGCCGACATGCCCGTGGTTTCGATGTCGAGATACAGGGTGCGATGGCGGAACGCTTCGAACAGGCGCCAGTGGTCGCGGCTCTTCAGGCAGGTACCGAAGTAGTCCGCCCTCCCCGCTTCAAGACGGGATATGGCGGTGAGAATGTCCTGGTCGTACCAGGACTTCCTCGTCGCGGAAATTCCTGACAGCATCGGTTGCTGCAGGAAGGAGGACCAATCGACAATGCCGTTCCGCCAGAGCCGTCGTTCGGTTTCAGGTCCGATTCCTTTGAGCAAGACGAAGGTCGAGGTGAGCATGCGTCGGGGGAATTGTAGCCTTGATTTCACCGGATAAACAAGCTAATGTCCGCCATGGACGCGGGTTTTCTTACGAACCGCTTCACATGGCTTGAACGGGGATCATGGCTGAATCACCCAAGAAAATTCGCATCACCGTCGGGCCGGTGCAAGTCGAGGCCGAGTTGAGATCCACCAGGACGGCGCAGGAAGTGTACGCGGCATTGCCGGTCGAAGCCCCCATCAATACGTGGGGCGAAGAGTTCTATTTCAAGCTCGGCGGGGTCAAGGATCATCGGGAAACGGCGACCACTCAGGTGAAAGTCGGCGATGTGGCATTCTGGGGAGCAGGCCAGGTGTTAGCGATTTTCTTTGGACGAACGCCCATGAGTATGGGACCAGACCCGGTTCCGGCCGATCGCGTCAATGTCGTCGGGCGGATCGTCGGGGACGCCACGATTTTTCGACGTGTGATGGAAGCGCCTACGATCAAGGTGGAACAGGTTTAGGCGGTGCGACTTTCGAAGGCACGGGTCAGGCATATGGCCGAAGCGCTTGCCGCCCGGCTTGAAGAGGACGGGCACGTGGCGCTCGCGGGAGCCCGCAAAGCGCTCGCGGATGTACTTGATTCTGTAATCACTGACGAATTGTCCATTGAGGACAGACTCAATGCCGAAGTGCGGCAAATGCTGAAGGCCCACGAACAGGAGATCGAACGCGGCCATGCGGATTACCAGAAGATGTTTACCATGCTGAAGCACAAACTGGTTCGTGAGCGGGGCATCATCTTGTGAAGCGTACATGGTGAAGCGTATTGCGCAAGCACGTTGTCGAGATACGAGCGCCGAATGTTGAGCGAAGACAAAGTCACTCATCTGTCGCACGTGATTCTGCAAGCGCTTAAGAAAAGTTCTTCGGCGACGGTCAGAAGCGACGACGGACGGCTCCTGAAACACATCAAGCGTGTTCTCGCCGCCGAGTTGGAGGCGGAAGCGGAGATCGATCGAAAGGTGAAGGCCAAACTGGCGACGTATTCCCGAGGTATCGTCGAGGGGAGTCCCGAGTGGGATGTGCTGTATCGGAAGACGTTCGAAGAAGAAACCAAAAAACATGCGAAAGGGTAAGGACTTTATGCAACAGAGATCCAAGCCGAAATACATGTCGATGTTGATTGCCGCCCTCCTCTTGGCCGGCATGGTGGCCTGTTCGAAATCCAAAGCGAAGCCGCTGGTTCCCTTGGCTTTGGAGTCCGGGACAAAGCCGCAGGCCGTGGCCCTGACCGAGCAAGGCACGCAGGCCTATCAAGGGAAGCACTTTGAAGAGGCGAAAACGTACTTCTCTCAGGCCGTCACGGCGGCTCCACAATCCGGGCCCGCCCACTACAATTATGCGCTTGCGCTGTACGCGTTGGGCGATACGGAACAGGCGCGGCAGCATTTTCTCGAAGCGGCCAATCTTTCACCGGGGGACAAGGTCATCTGGGATTCTCCGGCTCTCCACCAGTTCGGCAATCCCGAATCACCGAAAACCGTGAAGGAGCATCCTACGACCACAGGCCGGCCTACATTCGGTGGCGGCCCGCGGTAACGGTCGGAAGAATCACCCTGTTCGGAAGGAGGAGCCGGGATCATGGGAAGAATGTTGGACGTGGGAGACAAGGCGCCGGAGCTTTCACTGCCGGATCAGCATGGCAAGACGGTGACGTTGAAAAGTTTTAAGGGTAAACAGATCGTCTTGTATTTCTACCCGAAGGACGACACGCCGGGCTGCACCAAGGAGTCGTGCGATTTTCGCGACGTGGAATCCCAGATCCTGAGGGCCGGGGGGGTGATCGTGGGAGTGAGTCTGGACGGGAAGGAGTCCCATCAAAAATTCATCAAGAAGTACGGGCTGCCGTTTCCGCTGCTCAGCGATGAAGATGCAGCGATCGCGAAGGCCTACGGAGTCTTTAAAGAGAAGAACATGTACGGGAAGAAGTACTGGGGCATCGAACGAAGCACCTTCGTTATCGATCCGGCCGGAAAACTCAAGGCCGTCTTTCGCAAGGTCAAAGTCGACGGCCACGCGGACGAAGTCCTCACCGCACTGAAGGCTTAGCGTTCCCCGCTCGAGATGGTGGTTTCTTTCTCACGCCGGGCGACAGTCCTTCTGACTGTCGCGGTGATCACCTGTTTTTTGACGGGCTGGCCTGCCTGTGTTCTGGCCGAGGACAAGACCGCTGCCAACCTGTTCGCCAACGACATCCTCGTCTCGCCGCATCAACCGGGCATGATCGAGGCCAGACTACTGCTTGCGTTTGGAGGTAGGGACACACCAATTGCGGGAGAGCCGCTCGAGCTGGTTGAGGACGGGACGATTGTGACCACGGCAACGACCGATGTATCGGGAACGGCGAAATTGCGGTACGTTCCGATGCGGAGGGGGAACATGAACCTATCCGTTCGCGTGGCAGAAACTTCACGCTTTTCGGCGAGAGCCGCAGTGACCGTCGCGGCTTGGGAGCGCCGGACACCGCTGCTGGTGGTCGAAATGACCGCGCTGTCCGATCCGGTGACTCAACAGCCGCTGGCGGATGCGGTTGATGAACTCGGTAAGCTGACGCAGTTCTATTACAACATCATTTACGTGACCGCCGAAGCCCGCAATCCGTCGGCGCAATTTGCCGCAAGCGATCGCGCAAGAGAGTGGCTGGCGACGCATAAATTTCCGATTGGTTGCCTGTTCGTGCTGCCGTCAATCGATCCGGCATTGGGAGCGAGAATCGATGAACTCCGTTCGGCCGGGTGGACGACGATCAAGATCGGAATCGGACGCAGCAAAGAGTTTGCGGAGGCATTTCTTCAACGCCGCCTCGAAGCGGTCATGGTGCCTGAACCGGCGAAGGAACATGCGCCGAAAAAAGCAAAGGTGGCGAAGGATTGGAAAGAGGTCCGAAAGAAGTTATAGCGGTCGGCCGACAGAGGGCGCGCGATTCGGCTACGTCCTCCCTACCACTTTCCGAGCCACTGCCGCGACCCGGCGAAGTAGGCAAAAACCGCGACGCCGAGCACAACGATGGCATGGACGACGTGTTGAATCTGTATGTCCGGTGCAATCCATCGACTGATGAACAGCAGGCTCGCCGCTACAACAGTCACCCCCAATGTGGTCCGTTTCGGACAGGGACGAAGACGCCGTCCTTCGTAAGCCAGAATAATCCATACGACCATCCACCCGAGCGCACCGATGATCAATGCGCCGGCCATGTCGGTCAGGCTGAGCAGAATACTGTCGGTGAGTAGATTGAGCGGCTTCCGAGTCTTGAGTTCGGGCCCGATCCTTAACCACTCGCCGAATGTCAGCAACATCCATATGACAATTACGCCGAGGAGGAAGCCCTCCTTGGACATGCCGTACTCTTGCCCGCCCTGGTCATGTTTCCGAAGGGCCCCGGCGGAAGCAAGGCTTCGCTTCTGGATGTGCGACATGAGGTCGTAGCCGCATTCGCAGGTATGGCTGGTGTCGGGATTCGTCAACAAGCAGCGCGGGCATTCGATCGGCATAGAGAGACTCGGGGGTGGACTTTACTATTCGCTTTTAACTTAAGAAGGGAGGGATGTCCATGATTTCACGGTCTCGTTCACCGCTGTTCTTCTTGCTCGGAGGCATCGCCGCCGGAATCGGCGTCGCTGCCGGAGCATTTGGGGCCCATTCGTTGAAAGGAATGCTGGATGTGTCCATGCTGGCCGTCTTTGAAACGGCGGTTCGATATCAAATGTATCACGCCCTCGGTTTGTGTATCGTCGCATGGGCCGTTGATCGATACGCTGCAGAACGGTTCTCCATCGTCGGATGGTGTTTTGCCGCGGGGATCCTGTTGTTCTCAGGCAGTTTGTATGGAGTGGCGTTGACGGGTGCCCGGTGGTTGGGAGCTCTGACTCCGCTCGGAGGAGCGGCTTTCATTACCGGATGGATCCTGTTCGCATGGCGCTCACGACAAATACTGAAACGGGAGTCTGCAGGCGCGTAGCTCGCCACGCCTATGGCGCACAGGTGGCCGTGCGTTTGCCGCTGATCGATCCCCAGCCGCCTTGGGAATTCACGAAAGTTCCCTCCAGGCGCTGGGCCTCTTTGGTAAACAGGAGACTGTCCTCCTGAATCCTGCCGTCGATCTCCCATCGGAGATAGACCGTATCGCCAAGCACGATTGTTTCCACCAGGCCTGAAATGCCTGCTCCTTCCTTTCCAGGAGGCGGGAAGAGCAACGACAGTTTCTGTTCGTGATGGTGCTGTTGGTGATTATGAATGACCCACTGCCAGGTGCCGCAGAGACGAGCCTGACCGCGTAGGCTTCGCACCCGATCCTTCCACGACTTCAATTGCCACCATTCCGACATTGCCTGCTGGCTCGCTTCAACGGCCGCCCGTCCGGCTGAGAGGGCGAGCGCTGTGCGATCAGCGGCGGGTTCATCCGTGCTCGATGGTGTCGGCGGGGGAGCCGGCTGGGATTGCAGCGCCTGCGTCAGTGACGAAAAAGGACCGTTGGCATTTAACCATTCGAGTCGGGCGGATAAGGAACCGGGTGCAGGCGGGTTCCGTGGCGCCTGGTCAGCCAGGGACTGGGTAATGGAATCGGCCAATTGCCATGCGGCTAACGCCGCGACGAGCCGTTGAGCCGAACGTGTAATATCGGACAGCAGAAGTTCTTTCGCCAGTTTGGCCGGGAGTCCCTTCGCTCCGATTGTCCCGGCAACATCCGAGAGATGCAACGCAGGGCCGAGGATGGTGACAAACACGTCTTTCGCGGTGTGGTCCGAATCCACCCTGTTCAACTCGTCGCCGTGAGTCCGCACTATCGAGGGCCAGTCAGGCAAACCAGGCGAGGGGGAACCTGACGCGCTCGCTGATCCCGTATCGGCCGGAAACTGCAAGCATACCATGAGGGAGAGGAGGGCGATCGTTCGTGAAACGGAACGAGTGAATGGATGGAGCGGTCTCAAGGTGGGGTACACAAGAATTTCATAGGGACCGCGCCGCCCGCGATCGCGCAGTATTGTCGCTAGGTTCCCTGAAAGCAGGTTTTGAGAAACGAGGCCGTGACGTTCCAGGCGTCGGTGGCCGCGTCAGGGCGGTAGGCGTCCAGACGCATTTCGTTGCTGAAGGCGTGCGGCGCTCCGGAATATGTGCGAATCTCGACGCGCTTCTGATGCTCGTTCGCCATTGTGCGGAGCCGTTCAACGTCCTGATCCGGTACCCAGTTGTCCTGGCCGGCCTGATGGTAGAGCACGGGGCAGAGCAGATCCTTCAAGGCTGTTTCCGGCTGAACCATTCGGCCATAGTAGGAAACGGCTGCCCGGAGCCGCTTACGCTGGCAGGCAAAGCGGAGCGCGAAGGTTCCGCCCATGCCGAATCCCACGACGCCGTGAATGTTCCTCTTGATATACTCCCGGGTGTTTAGGTATTCACAGCAGGAATTGATGTCCTGTAAGACCAGCGAGTCATTCAATTTATTCATGAGGGCGTCGGCGACTTCCGCGTTAGCCGTCACCATGCCGCCGAGCCGGCCATATAGATTCGGAATGATGACGCCGTAGCCTTCACAAGCGAGTCGGGCGCCCAGATCCTTGATCTGGGAGTTCAAACCCCACCATTCATGGAGCAACACAATGCCGGGATAGGCCCCCTTTTCCTGCGGCCAAAATTGAATACAGTCGACTTGCACATCCTTCGACGCTCTTGTCTTGATGTAGGGATCGACTGAGGCATCGGTAATGGTGGGAATGGGAGTTCCGCTTGGAAAACGGGAAGTTCCTGTTCCGATCTGCTGCAAGGTAAAGGGAGCGGTGGCTGAAGTCATCACAGTGCGTATTTCTCCACGAGCCCGGACTCTCTCAACGCCTCTTGAACTACCGGCTGGGAAACTACTATAGGGACCGTTCCGCAGCCTTGTCAATGCGAGACGGCATCCAGAGGTTCAATTGATCTGGTCGTCATTCGCGCGTAGAGTTCATTGTATGACACAGCCGCCGGAAGGAGTCATCGGGATCGGCCTGGTCGGTGTCGGCAGACACGGAACCAGGTACATGGAACATCTTGTTTCCGATGTGCCGGGAGCCGCTCTCGCGGCCGTCTGTCGCAGACGGGCGGCCGTGCCGCTGGCCGGACCGTTTTCGGCTCTTTCAGTGTATGGCGATTATAGAGCGTTGATTGCGGACCAGCTCGTGCAGGCTGTGGTCGTCGTGACGTCTCCCTCACTCTGCCACGACATTTGCCTGGAAGCGGTCAGGGCAGGCAAACCCGTGCTCATCGAAAAACCCTTGGCGAAAACAGGGAAAGAAGCGCGTGCCATGGTGGCTGCCTCGCAAAAGGCCGGTGTCCTGCTCATGACTGCGCAAACCATGCGGTTCGATCCGACGATTCTATCCGTGAAAGAGCAGCTGAAAGCTCTCGGTAGGTTGCAGCGGATCGACCTGGTCAGCCACATTGCTTCCGCCGCCAGTATGGTTGGTCGTGCGTCGACGACCAATCCGCCGGGTGCGCTGCTCGAAATCGGCGTCCACCTGTTGGATCTTGTCCGGTTCCTCACGGGCGAAGAAGTGATTGAAGCGACGTGCGCCGTAGAGCGATCGTACGAGGTTGGAGAGGCGGCGGCACAGGCGTCCCTCGCCACGGTGAGCGGGGTGCAGTGCTCGATTGATATCGCGCGAGTCGGTTTCGGTCGGATTGGAACGATGCACGTGGAAGGAACAAAAGGGACGATGAGCGCGGATTGGATCAATCGGAAGATAATTTGCCGGATCGGAAGCGAAGGTCCAAGCGAGTGGACCGTGGAACCTTGCCCGACCATCGTCACGGTGCTGCGGGCCTTTATCCATTCGATCAAGACAAGAACCGAACCTCCCGTGACAGGATTGGACGGATGTCGAGCCGTCGAACTGGTCGATGCCTGCTATCGATCGGTCGACTTGGGCGGAGCAGCCGTTCGTCCGTCTTTCTAGATTAAGTATCAGCGACGATGTGCGTATCCGTCTCCTCGACACCTTCGATCTGGTGGATCTTGGTGATCACGACATCGGAGAGAGCTCGCTCGTCGTTCACACTGATAAAGACGAATATGTCCGGCTGCCCGAAGCAGGAATGGGCCTGCTCCACACCGGCCAGCCGCTTGAGAGACTGCAGCACGTCCTTTGTCCTGCCCGCTTTCACCTTGATCAAGATATAGGCTTTGGTTGCCATTGGGGTCTCCTTTCATGAACTAAGATCTGGCTGCAGGCATACCTTGCCGTCGTTCGGCAAAGGCCCGGTGAATGTCCTGTCCCCGCTGATGATATTGAAGACGAGCCTTGCGAAAGAGCTCCGTCAGGTATTGAAAGTCCGCAAGCGTGACATTGAAGGCGGAAAAGCCCCGCGCTAATCCCTCCAGTTCGGACGTAGAAACAGAGGCTTGATAACCTTCGAGCGCTTCCAAGACCGATGAGGTCCATCCGGTCTTGTAGAAGGCGACGTCCGTTTCACCGGCTCCGGACTCTCCGAATTTCTTGACCAGCGCGTGCTTGAAGAACTCCCGAACGGCGGGGTCCGTGCTCTTCATGAACACTGATTGAAATTGGATCACGATCTTGATCACTCGGTTGGCTTCCGGAGTGCCCTCCGGTGGAAGCACCTGAGCATCCTCCAGTGTGGCGAGCATGGCCATGGCGGCTCCGACTTGACTGGAAGGCGCCGTAGCCCATGATAACCCCGGCGAGCCGGCGGCTACGATCGCTTCCATCAGGAACCCGCCGACGAGCAAGCAGATGTGGGGAAACATGGGCGGATTATACAGAAGGGGATTGACGGGTACTAGCGCATGGGTTTCTGAACAAGTCAGGTTTGATTGCTCTCGAAATGGAAGTATTTCCCTGCATTTTCTGACGGTTGTGGTTGAAACGTTCCGGTCTGCTTTTTATAATTCCGGCGCCCGTCACAACGAACGGTGGAGCGGCACATGTTGGCAAAGGTGCTCAGTGCGGCGCTTGTGGGACTCGATGCCCATCTGATCGACGTGGAAGTCGACATTGCCGGCGGACTTCCTCAGTTTTCAGTCGTGGGGCTTCCTGACGCGACGGTCCGCGAGAGTCGCGACCGCGTGCGTTCCGCACTCAAGAATACCGGATTCCATTTTCCCGCGAAGAAGATCACCGTCAATCTGGCTCCTGCCGACATCAAGAAGGAAGGCGCAGGGCTGGATTTGGCCATCGCGATCGGTATTCTCGTAGCGGAAGAAGTCATCCCGGCCGATGGCCTCGCGCACCGGGTAATGGTGGGAGAATTATCGCTCGACGGCCGCATCAAACCGGTCCCTGGGGCCCTCTCTATTGGGATGGCCTGTCGCCATACACACTGTCTTCTCTTGCCGGCGGACAACGCCAGGGAAGCGGCTATGGTTGATGGAGTGGCTGCCTTCCCGGTACGCACGCTTCCTGAAGCCGTTGGGTTCTTGCGGGGCACGCAATCGATCGAGCCGGTGCGAGCGGATCGCGATCGATTGTTCGCTGCGCGACCGTTGGAAGATGATGATTACGGAGAGGTCAAGGGGCAGGATCAGGCGAAGCGGGCATTGGAAATCGCCGCGGCCGGAGGGCACAACGTGCTGATGGTCGGACCGCCAGGTTCAGGTAAAACGATGCTCGCCAAGCGTCTGTCGACGATTCTGCCGGTCATGGAGCCGGACGAAGCGATCGAAACCACCCGTGTCCACAGCGTGGCAGGCCAACTCCCGGCGGATCATCCCCTGTTGACGGTCAGGCCGTTCAGAGCGCCCCACCATAGCATCTCCGATGCGGGTCTGATCGGCGGCGGGACAGTGCCGCGCCCCGGCGAGGTATCGTTGGCGCACAACGGCATTCTCTTTCTTGATGAATCGCCAGAATTCCGCCGTCCCGTGCTGGACGGCCTGCGTCAGCCGCTCGAAGACGGACATGTAACGCTCACCAGAGTCAGCGGAACGCTGCGCTACCCCGCCCGATTCATGTTGATTGCCGCGATGAATCCCTGTCCTTGCGGGTATTACGGCGATCAATTGAGAGAGTGCGTATGTACGCCGCAACAGATTCGGCGATATCGAGCCAAGCTGTCGGGGCCGCTTCAGGACCGGATCGATATTCATATCGAAGTCCCGCCAGTTCCGGTTCGTGAACTACATGGTCGAGGTCCCGCGCCCGAGACCTCTGCCTCCATCCGCACCCGCGTGCTGGATGCCAGAGAACGGCAGTCTACCCGGTATCTGAAGGATGGCATTCATACGAATGCGCAGTTGAAGCCGAGGCTCTTGAAGCGGTATTGTGGTCTGGATGAGTCGGGGCGGGAATTGTTGGAACAGGCCATGGTCCGGCTCGGATTGTCGGCCAGGGCCCACGGCCGGATTCTCAGAGTCGCGAGAACAATCGCCGACCTGGCTGGTTCCGAAACGATCGAGCCGGTCCATATCGCAGAAGCGATTCAGTATCGGAGCCTGGATCGTCGGTTAGAACCGTGAGCGGAAGTCATGGTCTCAGCCTTCAAGGTCTTTCTCTGGTGGTTTGTGATCGGCGCGACCATGGCGCTGGCCGTGATCATGCTGCAGGGCGGGATCCGCGAAGTCATGCAAGCGCAGGGGTCTGTCTGGGAACTCAAGCTGGTTGAGTTGATGACGACTACAGTTGGTGGAGGGCTCCTGGGCGGCTGCATCGCACTGATTCTCGATCGGATCAAGAAATCGTAGGAGATCGCGCGAGAAATTTATCGGCGGAAACGAGGATATTTATGGATGTGGAGATCGGCTCGAATCTGTACCGCAACACCAACGGCACAATTGAAATCGAAGGGGTTCCGCAGGTTCAAATCGCCTTGAAGGAGCCGACCAAGGCCGTCTCGGTAAACTTCGCGCTGTTCGATCAAAACGGCAAGATGGTCGCCAAAATGGTCGACAGCACGTTGATGTTCAACGAGCGGCGCGCCTATGAAGTGAGCAGGACCGCCACGCGCCTCACGCTCACTCATGCCGAATCGAAGAACGTCGTGCTGCAGATCGACGTCAAGGCGGCGGATCAGATCGTATTCAGCAAAGCGGGCTTCCATTCGATCAAGGGGCACCTGGTTGAGGTTTCCTCGAAAGAATGGAAAGTCGACAGGCTGCAGAGCAGCGGCACTACACAGGATGCCCAAGGCGGCGCCGTCAGGATCGGGTAGAACGCTTGCGTTACGCCGCAAGGGGCACAATCACGATCCGACCGTCCTTCATATCCACCGCCGCCGTGTCTCCGTCCCGCAATTCCCCCTTCACCAACTGGCGCGCGATCGGCGTTTCAATCTCCTGCTGAATCAGCCGCTTGAGCGGGCGGGCTCCGTACACCGGGTCATATCCCCGCTCGCCAAGATGCCGCAACGCCGCCGGCGTGATTGTCATGGTAACGCGCCGCTCAGACAATCTGCCTCTCAGCCGTTCCAGCTGAATATCGACGATCTTAATCAGTTGATCCGTCTCCAGCGGATGAAACACGACCGTTTCATCGACGCGATTCAGAAACTCCGGACGGAAATGCCGCCGCAGTTCGCCCATCACCACTGACCGAACCTCTTCGTACGTCGATCGTCTCTGCTGAGCCTCAAGAATCTGCGGGCTGCCGATATTCGAGGTCATGATCAGGACCGTGTTCTTGAAGTCGACAGTCCTCCCCTGAGAATCGGTCAGACGTCCGTCGTCCAAGACTTGAAGCAGCACGTTGAATACGTCGTGATGCGCCTTCTCGATTTCGTCGAATAGGATCACGGAGAAGGGATGACGGCGGACGGCTTCCGTCAGTTGACCACCCTCCTCGTATCCGACATAGCCAGGCGGCGCTCCGATCAAGCGGGCGACCGTATGCTTTTCCATATATTCGGACATGTCGATTCGAATGAGGTTGCTCTCATCGTCGAAAAGCGTGGCCGCCAGGGCTCTCGCCAGTTCTGTTTTTCCCACGCCGGTCGGTCCGAGGAACAGGAAGGAGCCGATAGGACGGTTAGGATCCTTGATGCCGGAACGCGCGCGAAGCACGGCGTCAGCCACGGCTTGCACCGCTTCTTCCTGTCCGACTACACGCTGATGGAGCAGGTCTTCAAGCTTCAGCAGCTTTTCCATTTCACCTTCGACAAGTCTCGAGACCGGAATGCCGGTCCATCGGCTGACGATCGCAGCGATGTCGTCTTCGTCGACTTCTTCTTTCAATAGGCGGCTCTCGCCTTGCTTCTTGCCCAACTGCTGCTGTTCGATGGCGAGTTCCCGCTCAAGGCGGGGTAATTCGCCATAGCGCAATTCCGCCACCCTGTTAAGATCGTAAGCCCGCTCGGCCTTTTCAATGGAAAGCTTGACCTCCTCAATCGCTTCTCTCGTCTTCCTCAGACGCGACACGGACGCTTTTTCAGAATCCCATCTGGTCTTGAGAGCTTTGAGGTCGCGTTGCTTTTCGCTCAGTTCCTGTTCCAACGTCGCCAGACGGGCCTGACTGGCTTGATCCTTTTCTTTGCGCAAGGCTTCGCGCTCGATTTCGAGCTGCAGGACTTTCCGGGACACCTCATCCAACTCGGCGGGCAGACTGTCGATCTCCGTCCGCAGGCGCGCCGCCGCCTCGTCAACGAGGTCGATGGCCTTATCCGGCAGGAACCGGTCTGCGATATACCGATGTGACAGTTTGGCTGCCGCCACGAGTGCGGCGTCCTTGATCCGTACGCCGTGATGTACCTCATAGCGTTCTTTCAATCCGCGAAGGATCGAAATCGTGTCCTCCACCGTCGGTTGATCGACCAGTACCGTTTGGAACCGTCGTTCCAACGCGGCGTCCTTTTCGATGTGCTTGCGGTATTCGTCCAGGGTAGTGGCTCCGATCAGATGCAGTTCGCCACGCGCCAGCATGGGTTTGAGGAGGTTGGCCGCATCCATGGCCCCCTCTGCGGCCCCTGCACCCACGACCGTGTGCAACTCGTCGATGAAAAGTAAGACCTGCCCCTGAGAAGCTTGAATTTCTTTCAGCACGGCCTTCAGCCGTTCTTCGAACTCACCGCGGAACTTGGCTCCGGCCACCAGGGCCCCCATGTCGAGAACCACGACGCGTTTCTGCTTGAGTCCTTCCGGCACATCGCCCTTCACGATGCGGATCGCGAGGCCTTCCACGATCGCGGTCTTTCCGACGCCGGGCTCGCCGATCAAGACCGGGTTGTTCTTGGTGCGCCGGGAGAGAATTTGAATGACCCGCCTGATCTCCTCGTCACGGCCGATCACAGGATCGAGTTTCCCCTGGCCGGCGAGCTTGGTCAGATCGCGGCCGTATTTCTCCAGCGATTGATAGGTGCCTTCCGGATCCTGGCTGGTGACTCGTTGATGCCCGCGTACTTGCTGAAGCGCGCCGAGCAGCCGCTCCTTCGAAAGGCCGAGTTTCTTGAAGACGCCGCCCTCCTGTACCATGGCGAGGAGCACGTGCTCGACGCTGAGGAAATCGTCCTTGAGGGCTCGCTGCTCGTCTTCGGCTTTCGCGAAGATTTGGCTGAGGCGAGGCGTGATGTGTAGTTGCCCGGGACCGCCTGTCACCCCCTGGACTTGAGGCAGCTTGGTCAACGCTTGCTCGACCGCCTGCTTGACGGCCTGCAGAGAGACGCCGGCCTGTTCACAAAGGGCGGGGACGATCCCCCCGTCCTGTTCCAAGAGGGCCAAAAGAAGATGTTCGGCTTCCATCCCCTGATGGTTGCGCCTCATCGCGTGTGAAGAGGCGGTTTGCAGGGCTTCCTGAAGCTTGATCGTGGCACGATTCATATCCATCAAGGCACTCCTCTCCTTCGATGTCCTCGCTAGTGCACATGAATGACATAATCATAAGGGATCTCAAGTCAATGGCTTCGCGGGGACATTCGCTTGACCCTACCGGACGGGCTCGCTATTGTTCTTCTCCATGTCCGATCTGCTGACCGCGACGGTCGCCCTCTACAGAAAAGCGATTCAGAAGACCTGGCAGTCTCTGCTGCGCGGCTGGATTACCATGGTCGCGGTCGTAGGATTCGTGGTGATCTTGACGGTGGCTGCGCAGATGGCCGGCGCGCTGGGAATGGCCGGCGGGTTTCTACTTGGAGCAGTGAACGCCCTTCTGGTCGGGGCGACGTTGAGCCTTATCGAACAAATGGTCTCTTTTGGCCGCAGCCTGACGATCCAAGACGTGTTCGATAGTTTCGGTCATTATTTTTGGGACGTCATCGGGGTTGGTTTCGTCCTCTGGCTACCGCTCTTCGCGCTGGACATGGGCATCCAAGCCAATCCTTACGGACAGTTTCTGTCCTACGCCGCGCTGTTACTGTTGTTCCTGCTGCTCAATCCCGCCCCGGAAGTCATTTACCAGGTCCGCCACGATTCTCCGCTCGATGTACTGAAGACTTCCTATGATTTCGTCATGGAAAACTGGATCGAATGGTTTCTTCCCATTGTTCTGCTGCTGATTCCTATCCTCCTCTCGCCGGCCGGGATGAGAACATTTTTTTCTCTGTCGAGTCGGGCGGGGAGAGGAGCGGGGTTGGACCTGTTTCAGATTGTCGCCCTTCCCTTTACCATCCTGGGAAGCTGGCTCGACTATGCCGGTATCCCTTCCTTCCTGAGTTGGTATCTGGGCCTGTTCCTGACCCCCCCGCTCGCCGTGGCCATACTTCTCTTTCGTGGCCACCTCTTTGCATCACTATCCGGTTCCTCCCGTCGCCAGCGGCAATTCGCCTCGCAGATCCACCGAGACGAATAGGCACCAGCAGCTTCAGGAAATTTCCAGCAAACCGGCAGCTATGGTCCGTTTCCGACGAATTGGACCGGGCTATTCTGAGCAAGATTGGTCGAGATTTTTTCTCAAATGGCTTGAGTCGGGCAAGGAATTAGTGTATGGATTTACCTACACCTTATCCAGATCAGCGTGGTCTTCAGACCAATAAAGGGGAGTCATTGGTGCGGTTGTCGATTTTCTGGCGGATCGTCCTCACGTCGCTGCTTATCATAGTGGTGATGGGGGGAGTCAATCTCTATGCTCTGTTTCAGCTGCGGCAACTCTCAGCGCTCAGTACAAACATGGCGGCGCATCATTATCCGGCCATCGAAGCTGCCAAGCGGCTCATAACCCTGGCCTATGTCCAGCTCAACAGTGAGAAAAAGTATCTTGCCGTTCGCGATGCCACATTCCTCAAGCATTTCGACGAAGAAGTGGAGGAATTCCGTCGCGGCATTGAAGCGCTGGTGGCCCAAGAAGTCTCTCCTGAAGGGCTTCAATTGCTGGAGCATGCTCAGCGGCTTCAGTTGGAGAGGCTGGGTATGCTGAATGTGGAGTTGGAGCAGGCCGTTCCTACTGCCGGTGGGCCGTCTGCAGATTACGGGAGCCGTCGGGACCTGGTGATGGACCAGATGACGACGACCCTGCAACACTATGTCGATTTTCACGAATCCGGGATCAGCGCCGGCGTGAAACGGTCGCGCGAGAGTTCCGCTCAAGCGGAAGCGGTGACGGAGCAGCTGGTTCTGCTCGCGCTGTTGTTCGGCATCGGTCTCGCCGGCATCGCGAGTTATACGATTTTGCGCCCGTTGCGACAGTTACAGGGTCATATCAAACAGATCGGCCAGGGAAACTTCCGCGCGTCGTTGAACATCCGCGCTCCCAGCGAGCTTCGCAATCTGGTGGACACGGTGAATTGGATGGGTGGGAAACTTCAGGAACTCGACGACATGAAAGGGGAATTCCTAGCCCACGTCTCTCATGAATTGCGGACGCCCATGGCCTCGATTCAGGAGGGGACGCATCTGTTGCTGGACGAGATCCCTGGTCCGCTCCAGCCGGAGCAACGCACGACGTTGCGCATTATGGCCGACAGCAGCCGCCGGCTCATCCATCTGATCTCCACGATTCTCGACCTGTCGAAGATGGACGCGGGCATGATGGAGTATCGAATCGTTCCGACGGATTTGAAGCGCATCGCCGAAATGTCGGTCAACAAGATTCGCTTGCTTGCGGACGCGAAGCACGTGCAACTAGTCGTGGAATCTCCGGCGCAGCGGGTCTGGGTGAAGGCCGACGCGATCCGCATTGAGCAGGTACTCGACAATCTGCTGTCAAATGCCTTGAAGTTCAGTCCGGAAGGAGGCATTGTAAAGGTTCTGATGCGGCCGGACATGAAGGCCGGAGTGCTGGAAGTCGCCGTATCCGATGTCGGACCTGGCGTTCCCCCCGACGAGCTGCCTCATATTTTCGAGCGATTCTATCAGGGACGCACGAAGGCGAAGCAGGCGCTTCCGGGAAGCGGTCTCGGCCTCGCGCTCGCCAAGAAAGTCGTTGAAGCTCATGGAGGAAGGATTTGGATCGAAAGCGAAGTCAAGAAGGGGACCACTGTACGCTTTATCCTACGCCTGACCAAGCGCGGGGCGAACACGTGAACCCGACCGCCCGGTTCCGGTATGGCTGCGTAGTCGTCTGTCTGGTTCTGTCCGGATGCGCCTCCTGGGCGCCGGAGCCATCGAGATCGCAGCCCTATTTTACTGTCGAGCCGTCCGAAGCGAAGGCCCTGCACGCGCTGGCCAAGAAACAGGATGCGGTTGTGGCGAAGTGCGCGGAACATAACTCATGCGACCACGCGTATTTTACCCGCGCACTCATGAGCTTATACGAGAGCCACGACGCCGCAGTGAGAAACTTTGAGAAGGTGATTGCGACCGCTCCCCGCAGTCAATTGGCCGCGACCAGTCGGTTGTGGTTGCAACTTCTTCAGCAGTACCCGACGCCAAGCGATCGTTCATGGTTTGCCTCGGTCATGGGAGCGCCCGCCGTATCGGACGGACAGGTGGTTCTCGGCCAGGCATCCGATCGGCTGGTGCGGGACTTGCTTGATCGGGAACTCGTCATTCATCAGTTGCGGGCGACGAGGGATGCCGACGCCCAGGTGCTCGAACAGCTGCAGCGTGATTTGGCGGACCGTGATCGCAAAGCCGACGCGTTGATCGGGAAGAAAGAAACTCCGAAACCGCCCGTGGAAAGCGGCACGGTGCAGTCCTTACAGAAACAACTGGCGGAGCGGGAAAAGAAGATCGACGAGCTCTACAACCAGTTGGAAGCGCTCAAGCGCATCGACCAGGAGACTCGCGAAAAAATACGACCGATTCGTCCACCCTCGACAGTAGCGCCGCTCCAGGCTCCGGAACCGACGACACCCTAAATTACGAAAAGGACGTCATGGAACAAGAGCACATTCTCGTAGTGGACGACGAAGAAGGATTGTTGCAACTCGTTAAGATGCGCCTGCAGGCGATGGGATTTGCCGTCACCGCCTGCACCTCGGGACGGGAAGCCGTCAGCGCGGCCAAGGTCAACCGATTTGATCTGGCGATCACCGATCTCCGGCTAGGCGGCGAGGACGGATTGGATGTGACGGAGGAACTCCTGCGCATTCATCCCGGGCTCCCGGTCATCATTCTGACCGCGCACGGAAGCATACCCAACGCGGTGGAAGCGGTGCAGCGGGGCGCCTTCGGCTACCTGACCAAGCCGTTCGAGGACAAAGAATTGAAAGCCAAGATCGAGGAGGGACTTTCTCCCCAACGGATGAGCCGCGAGATTCAGCGGCTGAAATCGCTGGTGAACGAGCTCTACGGGATGGAAAACGTCGTCGCTCGCAGCCCGGCGATGCAGCGCTTGCTGCAACAGGTCGTGCAGGTGGCCGATACCGATGCGACGATGCTGCTCTTCGGAGAAACCGGGACGGGAAAGGAAGTGTTCGCCCGGGTCACCCATGCCAACAGCCGCCGGAGCAAGGGCCCGTTTGTGGCGCTGAACTGCGCCGCCATTCCGGAGACGCTGTTTGAATCGGAGCTCTTCGGGCACGTCAGAGGCGCGTTTACGAGCGCTCATGGTCCAAAGAAGGGGCTGTTTCAGAGCGCGCACGGGGGAACGTTGTTCCTGGACGAAATCGGCGAGATGCCGCTTTCGATGCAGGTGAAACTCCTGCGCGCGGTCCAGGAGCGGGAGGTCCGCGAGGTCGGGGCCGAGCATGCCACGAAAGTCGATGTGCGGATCATTGCGGCGACGAACAAAGACCTCGACGAAGCCGTCAAGAGCGGCACGTTTCGAAACGATCTCTACTATCGCATTTCGGTGGTTCCCCTGTTCATCCCGCCTCTTCGGGACCGGCGCGAGGACATTCCTATTATGGCCCAACAGTTCCTCGCCACCAGCGCCAAGCGAGCCAACAAGGAAATGCGCGGCTTCACGCCGGCCGCGTTGCACCGCCTGGTTACCAACCTCTGGCCGGGCAATGTCCGTGAGCTGGAGAATGCCATTGAGAAGGCTGTTGTCATGTCGCGCCAGGATATGATCACCCCGGACCTGCTTCCCTCGATCGGAAGCGCGCCGGACGCTCAACTGAAGCCTCTGACGGAAGCGAAGGAAGAATTTGAAAAGACCTATCTGAAGAACGTCCTGCAATTGACCGGGGGCAACATCTCGCGCGCCGCCCAGTTTGCCGGGCGCTACCGGGCCGACTTTTACAAGATGCTGAAGAAGTACGGACTGCATCCGTCTATGACGAAAGGGAAGCCAGGACCGGAGGTCGAAGAATTGGAAGAGGAGAGCGATCTCACCGAAGCGGAACGATAAGAAGTCGTCGGCTCAACCGAAGGTTGGTTTGGAGCTGGCGAGAGGAATTGAACCTCCAACCTGCGGTTTACAAAACCGCTGCTCTGCCATTGAGCTACGCCAGCCATGATTTAGAGGAGAAGTCCCCACAGTTCCGCAGCGAAAACCTAGCAACTGGCCGGAATGCTGTCAAGCAAAGTTGTGCTGGGCGAGTCAGTTCGGAGCGGAAGGACCGGCTCGATCGGGAACCTGTCCGTATCTCTTAAGCGTATCCTCGAGCAATCGCAGTGATTCGCTTAGGAGATCCGCGGCGCAGGCGACCGTAACCTGAAGTTGTTGCAAGGCTTCCTGCCGGAGGGCCTGCCGGTGCAAAATCTGAAAACGACGGTGCTGTTCGTCGAGAATCGCTTGCTTGGCGTCCAACAGCAGGCTGTCGGCTGGTGTCACAATTGCCTCCAAGCCCAATCGGAAGCTGGAGGCTAACAGACCGGGCACAACAATCACAATCATACGAATGGGTGAGTCGACAGCGAGTAGATGAATGGCCTGTATCCCGTTGTGTGTGCATTGATAGTTCAGGTCAATCCCTGCTTTCAGAAGGAGTCCCCCCTATTCGAGGACATGGAGTCCATGCGGCACTTCCCGGTTCTTGACGCGACATCCACCCGCGGTTTATCTTCCCTCGACCACCAACTTGTAACCGGGAGGATTCATGCGTAGGCGCATGCTGGTAGTGACCTTCGTCGGGCTCGCACTCAATGCCTGCACAACGACGGAATGGGTTCACCCCAATAAGCCTTCCGGTGAATACACAAATGACTACAATAAGTGCCAGAATGCCGCCCTCCGCGATCCCAAACTTCAGCAGGGCAGCCAGCTTCTCGTCATGAATGCCACAGAGCGTTGCATGCAAAGAGAAGGTTGGCGGCTTGTTGAACAGTGATGAACCTGCCTTTCTTCTTCCTTCTCCGTTCCGACGCAATAGTCAATAACGGCCGTCATCGATCCTGACCCGCTCGGAGTTAACACAGTATTTACTCAGAGTTGACACCGGCGGAACCTCGGATCGGTACCATCCGCTCATGACAAACAAGCTGAAGAACGGTGCGGTCTGGAGGATCCGATGACAATGAATGCCCTGCTCGATGCCCCAATCATGGCGGACCCTTCCGGCGAAAATCTCGACAGCGAGATTCTGGATCAGATCGAAGAACAGTCAGTCGTGAGCCTCGATGCCTTGATTTCTCTCCTGCCGCAGTACAGCTGGAATCAAATCTTTCATACGGTCGATCGACTGGCCCGCTGCGGTAAAATCGTCCTCCGCCGCCACCGGTTCGACTACAGCCTGTTCTCAGCCCACTACGCCTCCTAACCTACGGATCATTCCGGCCCTAGTCGTAACAGTTCCTTAAAAAGTTAACGCGGATGTAACATAGGCGTTACGTCTGCGAAATTCCCCTGGAAGACAATGGGCTGCATTCAGAGAGTCATGTCAGAACATGGATGGCAAGGAGGAGATGGTGATGCGATTGCGAAACGATTTGGTCAAGATAGCCATGGATCGACAGGGGAAAAGTCTCTGCCTCGTGTTGGCAGGAACGTTTGCTGTCTCTGGTATGGCTACTCTTGCCTTTGCCGAACGGGCAAGTAGGGAAGCTCCAAATTCTGTTGTTCAATCAGTGGAATACGCGCCTAACCCCGAGCTGGAGGGGAGGCTTGCCATCGCCGGTTCGACCACTATGCGGCCCTTACTCCTTCGCTTGGCTGTGGAATTTCGGCAGCTGCATCCGAGGGTGAGCATTGCCGTGGAAAGTGCTGGTTCATCGGAGGCTATCAGGGAGTTCTCCCTGGGCATTTCAGGCCAGCGCCGCGGCGATAAGGCCAAGGGCGATAGTGGGCATGATGGAGCAGCTCAGGTCGATATTCTCGCATCGTCGCGCGAGCTGACCATGGACGAGCGCGGTCGGTTTGTGTCCCGGTTCGGATATGAACCGCTCGCCATCCCGATTGCTCTCGATGCGGTGGCCATATACGTTCACAAGACCAATCCGGTTCAGGGCTTGACCTTGACGCAACTGGACAGCATCTTTAGCAGCACCCGCAATCGCGGCGGCCAGGATATTACGACGTGGGGGCAACTGGGGCTCGAAGGGATGACTGATAAGCCGATTCACTTGTATGGCCGGGACAAGCGGTCCGGCACGCATGATTTTTTCCAATCCGTCGCGCTCGATGGCGGCCAAGTAAAGGCATCGGTGGACGAGGAACCCGGTTCGGCCAGCGAGATCCTCGCCATAGCGCGTGATCCATTGGCCATCGGCTATGCCGGAGTCGGCTTCGAGATTTCAGAGATCCGCGTAGTTCCGCTGGCCGCGGAGTCCGGAAAATCGGCGATCCTTCCGAACGCCGATTCAGTCGCCGATCGTAGCTACCCGCTGAGCCGGACGTTGTATCTCTATGTCAACCATGATCGGAAATCGAAGTTCGATCCTGTGATTCTCGAGTTTCTGACCTACGTGAACAGCCAGGCGGGGCAACAGGCGGTGGTTCGAGCGAAGGCCTATCCATTGCCCGAAGGGATGATTGGGAAGAACCTCGAAGTCCTCAACGGCGCCACACGCACCGCTTTCTCCCCCCGTTTGGGAGCCATCCGTTAGACTGCCCTGCAGAGGAGCCACATATGGTGGTTCCTCTGATCGCTCTCCGTCTTGCTGCCTCCCTTGCCAGCAGCGACAGATGACTTGCTGGTGTGATAGATCTAGGCGGCAAAATGGCCATCATACGGAGCGCAAGTCAGAGAAATGAACCGATCCGTTCGGCTTGTTTGGTTGATCAGTATTCTCTCCACCGTTCTGGGCAGCTGTGCGGCCGTGCCGGAACCCCGGCTGATTTACCAGGACACCCTTACGCGGGTTGATGTGAGGGTTGACAGGAAGGCCGATCGCCCGCACGGTCATCCGGCGAGTCTGACGCCGGTGCAGATCGGGATGATCCTGGCGGGCATGCGTGTCCAGACCGCGGGGATGCCGCTGTATAGCACGGTCGTGGGCAGGCCAGATCCGTTACCTGCCTTCTCGACGAGTGATGTGATTGCGATCTCAAAACCGATTAGCGAGGCGCTGGCAACGGCGAAGCCGACAGAGTTGGTTACCTTCTATCGACGAGTGTCGGATGCCGCAGTGGGCCTCGCTTATACAACCGGCGGGATCTTCGTAGAGGAGAATCTGGTTTATATCATCCTTGCCAACCACCGCGTTAAGCCGATGGACGCGAATATCCGAGATGTGCCGATGTATGCGACCGACCCAATCAGCAATCCTCTTCTCTCTCTCGGGACCGCCCGTTACACTCTGTCCTTTGAACGCACGGAAGCGCAGGTGAAGCCGATCAAAGGAACGTGGAACTACGATCCCTCAAAAAACTACGATCCGTACAGGACGATCATTGTCGATCCTACCTTGGCTCAGAGGTCGCTGGCGACTGCCCCGTGATTGCCAAGTGCTCCAAGTCTCGATCCTGCAGGGGTTAATTGAAGAACCACTGGACCTGAAACCGGACGATATCAGCATTGAACAAGTCCTGTGGTTGACCGAAGGCTAGAGGCCCGCCATTACTCTGCTGATTGTTTCCATGTTTGAAGAGATATTCCGCGACGAAACGCCAGTGCGTGTCAGGTTCCCACACAAGTCCGACGTTGACGTTGCGTGTAAGATAGGCGACGCCCTGGCTGTTTTTGTTACCGCCGTAATATTCACCCCACCGGACATAGGGAGTGAGAAGGCCTGTGTAGGAATATCGCCAGGTATAATTACCCTGCACGTAACCGCCGCGTAGAGATTGTGGCTTTAGGATCCCGGTAGCGTCCCGCTCCGGCCCAGTTCCGAACGTGTACTCCGCCATGATTCCCCAGGGCTGTGGCGGAGTCCAAAGGTAGAAATTGACTCGTTCATCAAGAACTTGGCATCCACCATTTCCTCTGAGATTTTGATAGCATCGCGTGTTGGCAGTGCTGTTTGGGCCTCCTATCACCACCGCGCCGGAGGACTGTGCGACGAACTGATTGTAGTAGGCGTGGGCTCCGATCTCGACTAACCTGCCGTTGGGCAACTCAAACGGGTGAGCAAGTCTGGCGGACACTCCTTTCGCGGCGTTGGCTTCCGGCCTGTTTCGCCCCTGACCGTTATAAACCATGATCCCGAAGTTCCCGTAATCTCCCGGTCCATTATGATATTGGGTTAACGCCTGGAACCGTTCCTGCGCAATCTTGGACGTCCAGTAGTAACTCACTCCGAGGTCACGTTCTCCCGGCGCTCCACTTTGGATCGACTCATGCCGATCGAGCTCTTGGCGCTGGCTGCTGGTCCGGAAGGTGTCAAAGGAATTCAACACGCGATGCAAGCCAAACCGCAGGCGATGCTGACGGTCTGTCGTAAGCATGTAATCAGCAAATGCGTCAACGAGATTGAAGGAGTTGCCCGTGTTAAATCCGTCCCCCTCCATTGCCGGCTGGAGATAGAAGAAGAGCCGTTCGGAAATCTGACCCGAAAAAACCATGCGGATGCGTCGGAAGTAAATCTCTTGCGGATTCGTGCATGCCCTGCTGTCGCTGAGGCTGATATCGCACTTCCCGTTATCGTTTAATGCATAGCGCATCTGCACATATCCGTTGATCCGAATCCGCTCATACCACCGAGGGCCTGCCACAAGGCCTTGCACAGCTGTAGCTTCGGCCGCCCGCTGCTCCTCATCCGCTTTGATTCGAGCCCAGTCCTCCTGCGTAATTATTCCTTTTTCGAGAAGCACATCTTCGAGTTGGGTTGGAAGGAGAGGACTGGAAAATGGCCTCGGTCCCGACATTCCTCTAGGCGCATACGGTGACGTGTCTCCTGCAGTGTAACCGCGGGTATCGGTCTGCTGAACTTGTCCTGCTGAGCCTGGGGCTGGTGCTTCTCCCGGATTCGCGACAGGAGCTGCTGTTGCCTGGGCCGGTCCGGTGTTGGTTGTCGGAGCATTGCCGACGGTAGGGCTTTCTTCAATCGCGAGTACCGGAGAGATGTTCAGCATGATCGTCATGACAACAACAGCTGGGATCGTCGGATTTCGCTTGCGCAAGTTGCGTTTGTGCACAATCCCCTCCTTATTTAATTAATGCTCGGAGGAGGTATGCAGGGGTTAGGTTAAGAAAGCGCGACAGCGGTGTTACAGGATTGTTAATTTTTGATGGAAATGTGATGTAGGTTGGCGAAACGAAGAGACATTTTGATTGGTCCTTGGATCCGGAACCGCCACCCGGTGGAGCTAGAGAACCCGGTAGTACAGAACTGAGCCCGTGCCGGTGTTGGCATCGCGGCGGAGGACGACTACCGCCTGTTTGATGACCTCGTTGACGGTGAGGGTCATGCGGGCTGAGAAAATGTCGCTCTTGATATCGTAGGCATTCTGGAGACGCAGTTCCTTGCCGACCGCTTCGAAACTGCCGACACGGTCCAGTTCCTGAATCGTCTTGTAGGGCCGCCCTTGAATGATCTCGCCTGCTACGGCCTGAGTGATGCGGGGATCCAGAGACTGAAGCACGACGGAGTCTGCGGTATTGAGATTGATGCGACTGTCGCCGTCCTGCGGATAGACGGTGACAACACGGGCGAGCTTCTCAAGACTCTCCGCTGTCATGCCCTTGACCAGGCGCAATTCACGAAGGGTCTGCAATGGGGCGTTGGCCGCGCGATAGGGGGGACGGAGTGTCTGATAATAGAGCGTTTCCGCCCCAGCCGGCTCCGGGATTTCGTCCGGGTCGATCCAGTCGACGATGGCATCGACGAGGTCCGGATTCACCTGCATCAAGTCAAAGAGCCGCTTGACCCGGAGCACTTTGCTCTTCCTGGCATTCGGATCGCCTCCCGCTGCCAGGTCATTGAGGTTCAGTTTCCCGCGCTCGTCTTCGATCTGTGCGCTGAGCAATCCGTCGCCGATCGCATACTGTTGGATGGGGAAGGCCCAAAGATCCGTCGGGGCGTCATAGAACTGTCCGGTCTGTTTGTCTTTCAAGAAATCCTGCTGGAGAATGGCGCGGGCAGCCTGAACCGCCGCCCGAGTCAGCACCGTGGCTTTGAAGCTGTCGCGGAAGGCGGCCGCATCGCGGTATTCGCGTCGGGCTTCGGAATCGAATTCGAGGATCAGGGCGACGAGCAGAGCAAGGACGAGCAGAGCGAGGAGGAGAGCAACGCCCCGTTCGTCAGGCCTTCTGATAGGTGACGATTCTGAGGGACGCATCCAGATTCACCGGATTGTCGTACTTGGGCTTGATCTGGAGGTGACGCACCTGCACGTCGTAGGGAGCCTGATCCAGCGCGACGAGGAGGGCCAGGAGTTGCGGAAGCTGTACGCCATCGAGACGAAGATCGACCGCCGATTCCTGATAGCCCTGTATCGTGGTCGGCTGCTGCGGCTGCATGCCGACGATGCGATCCCTGATTTGGGCCGCCGTCGCCGCCTCCTCCATAAAGGCCAGCAGCGAAAAGGACCCGCCGATCGGCGGAAGCCGTTGCTCACGTTGCGCCAGTCTGGCTTGCTTCGCCACATACTCGCCGGCCAGCAGGGCCAGCTCCGACCGCTCTTTGTGTTTGCGGACCGCTTGTCGCTCCAGTTTGTCGATTTTGGCGCTCAGAGGATCGACGATCAACAGAAATAACAGGCTGGCGACGACGACAACCCCGCCGATGCCGACGATCACCCGTTCGCGCGGAGCCAGATGCCGCCATCGCTCTTTAAGCAGCTGCATCATGGCTGCGGCACCGTATAGGTTAAACGGAAGACGACTTGGTTGGCTGCCGAACCCACCCTGGTGTCCGAGACCGAAACCTCCTGGAACTTTCCGCCGGCGGAAAAGGCCTGCTTGATTTTTTCCACCGCATCGAAGGACAGGGTTTCACCCTCGAGATGAACCGTCGACCCGTCGATCGTGAGTTCCCGAACGGTCAACGGTACCCCGGGTGGGAGCTGCTTGGCGAGGCTCGAGAGGTGAGCCAACATATTGGAGCGGCTTCCGTCGATGACGGAGAGACTTTTTTCAAGCTGCGCCACGCGATACCGTGCGACATCGATCTCCTCGCCGGTGGACGATCCTTCTCCGAAGCTCTGAACGAATTGGGCATGAAGTCCCTGCTTGATCTCGGTGAGAGAAGAATCCTTGACGTAGACGCGGACGGACAAATCAATCAGCGCGAGCATCCCCAGCAGAAGTCCACCCCACAGAGCCAATCGACGGTCCTGCCGCGAGGCGGCCGTTTGAGCGGAGGCGGCATCGGCGCCGGCGTTCAAATCGACCGCGAGGTCGGAACCGATCGCTTTCGCCTTCCAACGGGGCCTGACGATCTTCGGATGGATCGCGAGGCCAAAGGCGATGGAAAAGGCCCGCGGGCAGGAGGCGCCGAAGCCCTGGCGCGGACCGACCGGGACCAGACCAAGTTCATGGGCCACATGTCCGCTTAATTCTCTCAGTTTTGAGCCGCCGCCCGAGACCCAACAATGTGAGAGGTGCTGGCGCGAGTTGCCTTCATGCGCATGCAGCGTCACCCGCAATTCCTTCAGCAAGGGCTCGAGCCAGGCGTCTACCTCCTGCACGGCCATGGCGCGCTTGCGCCGTTCCGCCTCCGCAAAACTGCAGGCATAGCGGACCGCCAGCGCATGGGTCAGGTGGTTGCCACCCCAGAGGACCGTGCGGAGCAAGGCGGGCCGGCCCTCCCTTACAAGGCACAGGGTCGTCTTGGTCGCGCCGACATCGATGATCGCAAGGTCGCCCGGCACACGGGCGCCTTCCTCCTGAAGAAACTGCGTCACGGAATAGAGCGCCATTCCGTCGACTCCGATCACGGATGGCTTGAGGTCGGCCGCGGCAAGAAACTTGAGATGCTCCGCGACCTTGTCTTTCGGCGCCGCCGTGACCAGCACCTCGGCGCTTCTGGACTTCTGCGGCGCGTCCGGCGATTCCTTCGGGGGCAGCAGCATACTGCCCATGGCCACGTCGTCCAAGGACATGGGAATGAGATTTTCCACTTCAAAGGGAACCACTTGAGCGAGTTTAGCCGCGTCGCGGAAGGGGAACGAGAGTGTCCGGATAAAGAGATCCTGACAGGGCAGGGCGGTCACGATATCGCCGCTCCCGTACAGTCCATGCTGCCAGAGGAAGTTTCTCAGGAGGCCTGCACGCCGGGCCGGCTCCGCTGTTTCTGGCCGGCCGAACGGCAGAGGCAGGTGGAAGTATTCGACCGATTCCCGTCCCGTCAGCCGGCGACGAAAACGAACGGCTTTAAACGCCGTCTGCCCGATATCGAGTCCGACACAATCGGCGACCATCTGGTATCCAAGAAGGATGAGAGGCAGGCTGATTCCTGCTACCGGAAGCTCCCATACTACACGGATATCCTGGGATTTGCGACAGATCCGATGACTTTGAACGTGAGAGGCGTGCCTGGAGCGAGTGGGGGAAGCGGTAATCCGGCTGATTTTTGAGCCCAGCCTGAGCCAGCCTGGACCGTAATGCTCAGCTCCAGCGTCGTCTGCTCCATCGGCTGCTGCAGCTGAATCCGGCCTAAACCTGAGATCGAACCGTCAGGGCCTTCTCCTTTAAATTCCGTGACATCGCATTGGATATCGCGGCAGACGAGCCCTAGCACAACACGGCTGAATGTCAGGGAAGGGAGCTGCCCGGTTCCCAGAGGAATCCGCTCGAGCACGAGATCTTTGACCTCCGCCTTCCAGATCCCGTCGCCTTTGAAGGTCACGCTCCCGTCAGGATTGCCGACCCAGGCTTGCGCCACATCGGCTTGCAGGAGGCCTTTGGCGACGAAGGGCTTGAACAACAAGGCGAGGTCGATCTGTTGTACATGACTCTTTACGGTCGTCGGTCCTTGAAAGGACCATGATGACGCCGTCAACGTTCCGGTGGCTCGCGCGGCGCCGGGCTGCGCCGATCCGGGAAAATGCACCATCGCATTGAGCGTATGACGACCCATGAGTTGCGCCAACAGGCCGACCTTCATTGTCATCGACTCGACCGCGAATGATCCCGCATTCGATTTCGAGAACACCACGTCGCGCCATTCCACTCCCATGGGCAAATCCACCGACCATTCGGCGGCGCGGACCTCCCATCCGGTGGTCCGCACAATTTCAGACAGGATGCGGGACTGGAGCGCGCCGAAGGGAAAGGTCAGGAAGAGAAACAGAAAAAAACTGAAGATGCCTGTTACGGCCCAGAGGACCGGCTCCTTGCTCAAATCAATCGTGACCGGCCAGGCAAGGCGCATATTCATGAGGGCACCCCGACCGAAACCAACTCGCGAATGATCCGCGGCTCGGGGCTTTCTTGCGAAAGGGACAACTCAATCAATAGCGCAGACGGGACCGAGGCGCGCGCGCGGCTGTCCCATTCATCCGACCAGACGTTAGTCTTTCGATCGTAGTACCGGACATTGAATCCTTGAACCTTGACGGCCAACTCCAATTGATCGATCGATTCGTCGTTGATGCCGTAGAGGTTGCGTCTGACGATGCGGAGCAGCCGGTCTTCATCCCTGGTGTAGACGATCCGGACGGTCTCTGTTTCCGAAGCAGAATCCGTTCCTCGAAACTGTCCGACCGACAGGAACGCAACCGTATCGGCCTGTTCTCCATTCACCTGAGCGTTGATGCCCAGCCAGGGAGCCATAGGATGATTGACACTCATGGCCAGTTCCTCCGCCATGAGGCGCAAGGTGCTTCGCAGGATCTGTTCCTCCGCCGCCGCGGCGCGGGTCCGATCGATCGCGCTCGTGGTGAGGTACAGGCCGCTGAAGACCATGGTTGCGATGACGGCCACGAGCGCCACGGCCAGCACCACTTCGATCAAGGTAAAACCCCGTTCAGAACGGGCTGGACGAAAAGACATAGGTGCTGACTTCGACCATTTCCTCGGTCGCTCCCTGCGGCCAGATGACCTGGATCTTCACTTCGCGGACCGCCGGCAGAGGCGTCGTCGTCACCAGGCGTTTCCAGCGATACTTCTCCGCGCGATTCTGGTAGCCCGACGTGGACTGAGAGCCGGGCGGCGCGTTCTGGAAGTCGCCGCTGGTTTCCCCCGTGGGAAAGCCCGGACTCACTTCCGTTTCCATCAGTTTCTCCTGCGCCAGTATGGTGGCGGCGGTGATGTCGCTGGCGCGCGCATACAGATCGAGATCGAAATTGCGCAGCCCGAGGAGAATCGGCAGCGCCAAGGCCAGGATGGCCAGTGCAATGAGCACTTCGAGAAGGGTAAACCCTCGCGCGTCCATGGCCTAGGGTTGTCCGAAGGGCGAAATCGGTTTCAGGCCGGGCGTGCTTGGCTGAATCTGCAAGAGGGCGCGGATACGTTCCGGTATGGCCCGGGGGCGTGGCGGCTCGATGCGCTGGTCGCTCACCTTGATATTCGCCGTGACCGGTTCGACCTGGATGCCGATGACGTTGTTGTCTCCATCGACGAGATGCATCACGCTCGGGTCGATTTTTCCGTTCGGATAGAAAAATAATTCCGTCTTGCCCGAACTACTTTTCTTCTGGCCCACCTGCATATCGGCGATACGAATGGATTCCGGCAGACTCACCGGTGTGCTCCAGGTTGCGTCGACCGGAATTTTTTCTTCGCCGCCCTGGAGAATCATGGGCCAATACTGGCCCCGGTCGAGATCGATGTAGAGGCGTACGATTTTCTGGGTCGAAATCGCCATGTCCTGGATGGCTCGCAGCGCGGCGATCCACTTTCGCCCGACCGAAGCAAGATTGTCGCCGATCCCGATGCGTGGGATAACCATGGTCAACAGGCCGACTAGCAGGAACAGCACGATGATGATCTCGAGGATGGTGAAGCCCCGTGAAGACCGTAAGACCGATGACGAGTAACCAATGGCCATTGACGGATCAATCTTTGTCCAGGTTCCAGTTTGTGATGTCCGCATTCACGCCTTCTCCGCCTGTTTCCCCGTCCGTCGCGAGCGAGATGATTTCGTAGTCGCCCCGTTGACTGGGACTGAGGTACTTGTACTGATTCCCCCAGGGATCGTCGGGTAGCTTCTGGATATAGCCGCCGATCTTCCATTTCTTCGGAATCACGCCGACGGAGGGTTTTTCGACCAGGGCTTTGAGACCCTGCTCGGTGGAGGGGTACACGCCGTTGTCCAATTTATACAGCTGCAGCGCTCCCTCGAGGTTACGGATCTGAACCTTGGCCGCGGTGCGCTTGGCATCGTCCGTTCGTCCCATGATGCGCGGGACGACCAGGGCTGCAAGAATGGCCAGGATGGCCACCACGACCATGATCTCGATGAACGTGAAACCGCTGCTGGAGCGCAAGGCGCGAGGTACGATGCGCGCCGCCCGAGGTGGAATCTGGAATCGAGATTTCAGCCGGTTCACTATCGTCATGCGTACCCCCTTCCACTATCGCCCATCAGAGAACAGTCCGCACGTCACCTTACCGCACCATTTGACCCATCTCGAATATCGGCAACAGGATCGCGACCACGATGAAAAATACGAGCACACCCATGACCAGAATCATGACCGGCTCCAGTAGAGAAGTAAATCGCGTAATGACGCGGTCGACTTCTCCATCATAGATCTGGCCGATACGCCGCAGCATCTCTTCCATCTCGCCGCTGCGCTCTCCCACGGCGATCATATGGGTCACGAGCGAAGGGAATTCTCCGCTGCGTTTCAGAGGCTCAGCGATGGTTTCTCCTTCCCGGATGTTCTGGCGCGCTTCCTCGACCGCCTGTTCGAGAATCCGGTTGTTCATCACCCGCCTGGACACATCCATCGCTTCCAGCAGTTGCACGCCGCTCGCCAGCATTGTCGCCAGGGTGCTCGACAGCCGCGAGATCGACACCATCCGCGCGACTTCGCCGATCAACGGCAGTTTGAGAATCAGCCGATCGGCCGTCGTCCGCCCTGTTTCCGTCCTGAGGCTCCGGCGGATTGCCCACACGAGCAGAAGCGCCCCGCCGACCAGAGCCGGCCAATAATCCGCGCACCACCGGCTGAGCGTCATCAAGACGACGGTCGGCCAGGGGAGCGCCTGCTTCAGGTTGGCGAAGACGGCCGTGATCTTCGGTACGACAAATGTCATGAGGAAAAAGAGCACCACGACTCCCACCAGCAGCATAAGCGCCGGGTAGAGGATGGCGTTCGTGACCTTGTGCTTGAGCGCCAGCTGTTTTTCCAGGAACTCAGCCAGCCGGAACAGGATCTGGTCCAATGCGCCGCTTGCTTCGCCGGCTCTGACCATGTGGACATAGATCTGGGAGAATTCACGCGGATAGCGTTCAAGCGCGACGCTATAGGATTTACCGCCGCGAATTTCTTCACGGATGTCGGCCAGAATGCTCTTGACGGCTTTCCTGTCGGTTTGATCGAGCAACACGCCGAGCGCGTCGACGAGCGGCAACCCGGCCACCAGCAGCGTGGCCAGCTGCCGTGTCATCATGGCGACATCGTTGGTGGTCAGGGCGGAAGAGCGGCCGCCGGCGGAAGGCGTCGCGGTTCCGGCGTGAGACGCGGCCCCGAAATCACCGCTGCTTCCCTGTTCCGCCATCTCCGTAGGAAAGACGCCGTCCTTCCGCAGCTTGAGACGGGCGACTTTCGGGCTTTCGGCATCGATGATACCAATCGCGGTTCCGCCGTCGGTCTTATATCCTCTGTATTGATAAACCGGCATGGCCAGCGACTAGACTTCGACTTCTTGCTGCGTCATACGTAGCACTTCTTCGGTGGTGGTGATGCCTTGAAAGATTCTTTCTGCGGCCTCTTCCTTCAGCAGCACCATCCCTTTCGAGACGGCCGCCTGCTTGATGGCGGCGGCGTCGGCCTTGCTGCCGATGAGACGCCGGATGTCGTCGTCCATGACCATGAGTTCATGGATGCCGGTCCGGCCGCGATACCCGGTCTGGGAACAGGCCGGACATCCTGCTCCACGGTAAAACGTCGGCCGGTTCTTACCCGGCACGATCCCCAGCCGGATCAATTCTTCGTCGTCAGGCAGATAGGGTTTCTTGCACTCCGGACAAATTTTCCTGATCAAGCGCTGGGCAAGCACGGCGACGACGGACGAGGCGACGAGGAACGGCTCGATGCCCATGTCGATCAGGCGGGTGGCGGCGCTGGCGGCGTCGTTGGTATGGAGCGTCGAGAACACGAGATGCCCCGTGAGAGACGCATGGATGGCGATCTCGGCCGTTTCACGGTCCCGGATTTCTCCGATCATGATGACGTCGGGATCCTGGCGCAAAATGGATCGAAGCCCCGCGGCGAAGGTCAGATTGATCTTGGGATTGACCTGCATCTGTCCGATGCCCAGCAACTGATACTCCACCGGATCTTCAACCGTAATGATGTTCTTGTCCGGCGCGTTGATCTCGCTCAGCGCCGCATACAGTGTCGTCGTTTTCCCGCTGCCTGTGGGCCCGGTGACAAGGAGAATGCCGTGCGTGAGCTGAATCAACTGCTGAATCGTGCGAAGGCGGTCCGGCGAAAATCCCATTTCCGAAAGATTGAGCAGCCGGTTTTCTTTTTCCAGCAACCGCAGGACGACCCGTTCTCCGTGAGAGGTCGGCAGGACCGACACACGAAGGTCGATGTCCTTGCCCGCCGTACGGATGGCGAAGCGGCCGTCCTGCGGCAGCCGCTTCTCGGCGATGTTCAAGCCGGCCATGATCTTCAGGCGCGCGATAATACTGGATTGCAGATGTTTCGGAGGCGTTAACACGGGATACAGAACGCCGTCGATCCGGTAGCGGACGACCAGGCCCCGCTCGAACGATTCGAAGTGAATGTCGCTGGCCCGCTGCCGAGCTGCCTGAAACAGGACGGAATTAACGAGGCGGATGATCGGCGCTTCGTCGGTGGCATCCAAGAGATCCTTCGGCTCATCGAGCGCGTGGGCCAATTGATCGAGGTTCTCACTGGCCGCAATGTCCTCCATGACCTGTTCCGCGCCGGTCGGGCTGGCGATTTCATCGTACACGCGGTTGAGGCATCCCATCAGAGTGAGGCTGCTCGTGAGCACCGGTTTGACCGGCATCCCCAACAGGAGCCGCAAGTCGTCGAGGGCGGCGGTTTCCATCGGGTCGGTGGTGGCGACCATGATGGCTCCTTCATCGGCCTTGATGGGAAGAACGCGATACCGCCGAGCAAAGTGAATCGGCACCTTCTTGATCCATTCATGATCGATTTGAGTGGCGTCGAGGTGGGGGAGCCAGGGCATTCCGAACTGCTGCGCCAACGCTTGCAGCAGCTGGTCTTCTTCGATCGCGCGGAGACGGAGCAGCAGTTCCCCCAGGCGGCCGCCCTTCGTTTGCTGGAGATTCAACGCTTCGAGCAACTTCGCTTCCGGAAGCCCGAACTTCCCCTCAAGAATGCTTCCTAACAACGGTGGGCCGCCTGGTTCAGAATGTGTCACACATCCTCACAGCAATAAGGCGTCCTTCGTATCTCGTCACTCGTCGTTCGCAAGAGGGGCTTCTTCGTTCGAGGAAAACGCTTCACGCATAAAGAGGCGAGAACGAAACCTGGTGCAACGCGCGTCCCGGCGCGCCGGGGTGGGCGAGTGAAACCACCCGGCTTTGCACCATTCTGATTCAGCGGATGTCGTACGTCATGGTCGTGCGCTGATTATTGCGCAGGACGTCCAGTCTGACTGTGCGCTCGTTGCGCAGTTGCTGAAAGAGCGTCAGCATGGTGCCGGGATCGCGAATCTCCACCCCGTTGACCTGCTTCAACACGTCGCCGTACTGCAGGCCGATCTTTTCGTAGAAACTGGCCGGCGCGATGTAGTCCATCCGGAATCCGCTCATGGCGCCGTTGACCATGACCGGTACCGCCCGAGCCTGGGAGAGCAATTTGGGCAGGTCGCCGATAGCCTGCTCGACCTCGCGCCGGTCGAGTGTTTTTCGGATCGGGGCTCCGGCGGCGGCGGTCGTCACCGGTCTCGCGGCGACCGGCGCCTCGCCGGTCGCCGCGATGAGCTCGAGCAATTCCTGCTGATGACCCTGACGAACCACGATGCCCTCCCGCCTGATCTCGGCAACTTCCCCGATATCCGGGATTTGATCGTGCAAGCGGAAGAACAGCTGCTGTTTGCTGGCGAGCATTTCGACAATGGCCGATACGCCGGCCCGTTCGCCGATCACTACGCCGAGAAGCTTCATCTTCGAGGCGAGATTCAACGGCTGGCGCGGCATGCCCGGCGCAAGTCCTCCGTCGCCGGTCATCCCGATAGGCTCTGGCGGCAAGGGAAACAAGCCGCTGGTGCGGACGTGGTCGGCCAATGATACTGCGGAACGATTCGTCGATTGATCGACTGCGGCAATAGGTTGAGGCGATGTCGCAACGATTGGGACGAGCAGCGCCTCGGCGATCACCGCATTGATGGTGTGGGCGATCAGGAAGGTCGCGGCTATCAGATAGCATCCGATCAACGTTCGGCGCATCGACATCGGCGTCTCTCGTCCTTCTTAAACCTTCAGCCTGAACCTGCCTGTAAGAGTGGCGGTCTTTTTCAACATCCTGCTAGAATGCGCGGCCATGCCGTTGATCTTGCCCGACAAATCCCGCGCCGTTGCCGCGGACCTGCGCCGCCTCTTGGGAGCATCCTTGGTCAAAGACGACGACGCCACGAAGACGGCCTATGCCGTGGACGCCAGCATGTACCGGATGATACCACAGGCCGTCGCTCTGGTGGAAACCGAATCCCATATCCAGGCGGTGATCCGTTACGCAGTGGCGCGGGGAATTCCGCTGACTGCGCGGGCTGCCGGGACGAACCTCACCGGGTCCGCAATCGGATCGGGAATTATTCTAGACGTCTCCCGAATGCATCGTGTCCTTGAAGTAAATCGGGAAGAGGGATGGGCTCGTGTGCAGCCCGGGATCGTGCTGGCTGAACTGAACAAGCAAGTGGCGCGTCAGGGGTTGCTCTTCGGTCCCGATCCCTCCAGCGGAGACATGTGCAAACTCGGCGGGATGTTGGCGAATAATTCGGCCGGTCCCCACACCCTTCGCTACGGTTCGGTAAAGGACAACGTGCAGGCGCTCCGCGTCTGTCTCCAATCCGGCGAATGGCTGGATGCGAAGAACTATGCGATCGACGACCCGCAGGTGTCGCGACTACTGGCGGCGCATGCCCCGGTTCAAGAAGCCTGGTCGCTGATTCGCTGGCATGGAGACTTGTTGGCTCGCGCCCGTCCGGCCGTCAGCAAGAACAGTTGCGGGTACAACCTATTCGGTCTGGCCGATGGATTGGCCGCAGGGCGGTTCGATCTGCCGAAGTTGTTCGTCGGGAGTGAAGGGACGCTGGGCGTTTTCAGCGAAGCCATGATCAGATTGGTCGAGAAGCCGCGCGCCACCCTGACGGCGCTGATTCATTTCAAGCGGCTGGAAGACGTCGGCGATGCCGTACCGAAGTTGCTCGGGCTTTCGCCGAGCGCCCTAGAAGTGATGGATGCCAATACGCTCGATCTCATCGGCCGCTCGAAACACGGCATTCCCGCCGATGCGGCGGCGACGTTGTTGGCCGAACTCGATGCTGACGACGATCGCGCGGATCTCCGCGCACAGGCCGAGCGCATGGCGGTTCTGTGCCGGAGCTATCCCTTATCCTCCGACATCGTGATCGCCTACGATCAGGAGCAGCGGGACCAGCTCTGGAAGGCCCGCAAGGCCCTGTATCCGACCCTCTATCGGTTTGATGCGCGCAAGAAGCCGATCAATTACGTCGATGACGTTGTGGTGCGGGCCGAGCGCATCAGCGAATTGATCCGCTACCTCGAAGAGTTCTTTCAGGGGCAGCGCGTGCCGGTCGCGATCTTCGGCCATATCGGAAACGGCAATGCGCACATCGTGCCGCTGCTGAATGTGAACGACGAGCAAGATTTCGACAAGATGGTGCGCGGCTATCATGAGATTCACCAGACGGTCCTGGATCGATTCGGCGGGTCGATCTGCGGCGAGCACGGCGACGGCCGGGTGCGCGCCGAATTCGTTCGGAAGATGTTCGGTCCGGAGCTCTACGATCTGTTTGTCCGCATCAAGCGGAGTTTCGATCCGACCGGGGTGCTCAATCCGGGCGTGAAGATCAGCGACCGACCGTTCACCGACCATATCGACTACACGAGACTCTCGAAATCCTGCGCCACCTGCGCCAAATGCAACGCCGTCTGTCCGGTCTACGATGTCTTTCGATCGGAGGACATGAGCTCGCGCGGCTGGTTCGAGATCGTCACGGACAAGAACTACAGCTACCTCAATTCGAAGCGGGTGGTCGAGGCCTGTCTCAACTGTAAGTCCTGTCGCACGGCCTGCCCGGCCGGAGTGGATGTCTCGCAATTGATCCTGGATCGTCGAGCAGAGAATCCGAACAGGTTGGCCGGAGTCATATTTAGATTCCACGCTCACTCAGATAGATTTGCGAGATACCTCAAGATATTAGCGAGAATTCAGCCCCTCTGGGACTGCCCGCCCATTCGTAGGCTGTTGGATCTCCTGACGAGACCGATCATGAAACGTTTGGCCGAGACTGCGAGACTGTCGCCGCAGATTGTCATGCCCAGACTGGCGACGCGGCATCTGCGTGATCGTTATTCAGGGCTGATACCGAAACCGGAGCAAACACGCCGATCACCGGTCGCCTACTTCCACGGGTGTGCCGCGAACTACTTCGACGACGGAGTGGGAGACGCCGTTATCTCCGTATTAAGGAGACATGGAGTCGAACCGGATTTGCCGCCTCAACGCTGCTCCGGCACGCCGATTGAAACCTATGGTCATCGGACGCTCGCGAAAGAAGGCGCTCGGGTGAATCTGCAATCCCTTGACGGTTATGACGCCATCGTGACGGGATGCGCCTCCTGTACCTTGATGTTGAAGGACTATCCGATGCTGTTTGCAGGTGAACCGGAGCAGCAGGCGGCCGAAGCGATGGCAAGACGGGTCCGGCACATCTCGGAATTTGTGGCGCAGTCGCCGGTCAAACCGGCAACTGCGGTCACGGGGGCGGGAACGCGCAAGGTAGGGTATCATTCTTCGTGTCATCTGCGCGCTGCCGGCGTCACGAAGGAGCCACGTGCGGTTCTGGCCGGACTTCCCGGTGTCGACTATGTCGAGATGCCGGATGCCGACCGCTGCGCCGGCGGAGCCGGCACCTATCTGGTCAAGGATTTCGGCACGTCGCAGCAAATCGTGGAGCGGAAACGCAGCGCGGTTATGCAGACCGGAGCCGAGGTGGTGGCGACGAGCTGTCCCGCCTGCATGATTCAATTGCGTACCGGCCTGAGGGAAATGGCTGAAGTGAAACACGTGGCACAATTGCTTCAGGAAGCCTATGACGCGGCTGAGGGAAAGCCCGTCGGGGAACAGCAATGACCTTTCGCAAAGTGGATTGGATCTTCGTGGCCGGGGCCTTGGCCGTCGTCGCGGCGGTGTCGATGCTTCCCGCTCCCAAAGACCGGAACCCCCTCATTCCCAAGAACGTGGAGCACCAATCGCTCAAGGTGGAAAAGGACTGTCTGCAATGCCACCGGGCCGAAGGGAGCAGGCCCGTTCCAGCGCGGCATCCCAAACGACAGGATTGCTTCCGTTGTCACGGGCGATCGAACGGATGACGAACCAAATCAACCTGGCTGCCAGAGGTGCCAATGGTTAAGGTACTTATCTTCGGAGTGACGCTGCGCGACGCGGTCGGTGAGCACGAAATCGAAGTCGAGTCGGCTGCCCCCACGACGGTGAAGAAACTTGTTGAGGCCCATCCGAAAGAACTCGGGGCATTGCTGGACTTTATGGCGAGGCGGGAAGTGCTGATCACGGTCAATAAAAAGGTGAGCACCGAGGATAGTTCGGTGAAAGACGGCGATGTGGTGAAAATGTCGTACCAATCGAAATCGTCTTACGACGGCGTGCGGGACATTCCTGTCTGACCTGGGAAAGGTGCCTCTTCGTCTTATATCTGCCATGGAATGACTTCAGCACCTGAATCGACCGGCTCGCGGCGGGCCGCGGTCTTCTTCATTTTCATCACCGTGATGCTGGACATGCTGTCGTTCGGCATCATCATACCGGTGCTGCCGAGACTCGTCGAGCAATTCACGTCCGGCGATACAGCGCAGGCGGCCGAGATCTACGGCTTGATGGGCACTGCGTGGGCGCTCATGCAGTTTGTCTGCTCCCCCATACAAGGCGCGCTCTCCGACCGGTTCGGACGGCGTCCAGTCGTGTTGATATCCAACCTGGGCTTAGGCCTCGACTATATTTTCATGGCTCTCGCGCCGAACGTCGCCTGGCTATTCGTCGGCAGGACGATTTCCGGGATCGCCTCCTCCAGCTTCAGCACTGCCGGCGCCTATATCGCCGATGTCACATCGGTCGAACAGCGCGCTGCTGCGTTCGGCAAGCTGGGGGTGGCATTTGGCCTCGGATTTGTGTTGGGTCCGGCTGTGGGCGGCTTACTCGGAGCAACCGATCCACGCCTGCCTTTCTGGGGCGCAGCGGCGACCAGTCTGGTGAACGCCTGCTACGGCTACTTTGTCTTGCCGGAATCTCTCCCACAGGGGAAGCGCAGGGCCTTTGCCTGGAGGAGGGCAAACCCGGTCGGTTCGCTCGTACTGCTGCGGTCGCATCATGAACTGTTCGGTCTCGCCACCGCGAATTTTCTGATGAACCTGGCGCATGTGGTGTTGCCCAGCGTCACAGTATTGTATTTAGGCTACAGGTATGGGTGGGGCAGCACCGCCGTTGGTCTGACCCTGGCCGGCGTCGGGACTTGTGTGATGATCGTACAAGGCTGGTTGGTGAAGACGATAACCGCGAAATTCGGAGAGCGGAGGACCCTGCGCGCGGGATTGCTCTGCGGTGCAATCGGCTTTTCCGTCTATGGTTTCGCGCCGAAGGGATGGATCTATTGTCTCGGCATCCCGATCATGTCTTTTTGGGGACTTGCCGGCCCGGCCATGCAGGCGCTGATGACTCGTCGAGTGGGTGCGTCCGAGCAGGGACAACTGCAAGGCGCCATTGCGAGTCTGGTAGGCATTGCCGGTCTCATCGGCCCGAGCATGTTCACTCAAACATTCGCGTTTTTTATCGCTCCTGAAACGAGATGGCATCTCCCCGGCGCGCCATTTCTCCTCGCCTCCAGCTTACTGCTTGTCGCAATGGCGATTGCCTGGCGGGTCACGAAACCACTGGAGAATAGGTCAGCCTTGTCGGCATCTGACTGTGATCATCCGCAGGCGCTCCACCCGAAGGACTGAAAAGACGAGGACATCGGCGCGGGATTCATAGCGTCCAATGAAACAACGTGGGAAGAGGCTATAATCCCGCTGCGTGCACGAAGATCTGCCGATGGCGATAAATCGACAACGCGCGCTGCGCGGACTCCTCCGCCTCGGCCGTCCGTCCCGCTTTCCGATAGAGATCGGCCAACACCGACAATGTTGCGGCCTCGGTGACTGAATCGCGGAGGGTTTGAGAGAGCAACAGCGCCTGCTTTCCCGCCTCGATGCCTTCAGCCAGCCGGTCGTACTCCGCGTCCAGTTGGGCAATCCGGAGCCGAAGGATGGCTTGAGCCGGAATGTTCCGTTCCGCTTCGGCCAGGCGAAGGCCGTCTTCGTAGTAGGGGCGAGCATCCTTCTCTCTATCCAGCAGCCATTGGGCGTTCCCGAGTGCCACCGCCGCTGCGAGTTGCTGGTCACGATCTCCGCGGGCACGCGCGTCCTCCCGCCCCTGTTGCAGCGAAGACAGACCCTGCTCGGTCAAGCCGTCGCTTACCTGAAGGAGGCCAAGCTGGATCAACGCCTCATTCCTTCCATTTCGTTCCTTAACGCTGTCGAAGTGCGTAATAGCCTGGGTCAAAGACTTCTCCGCGACCTCCATATTTCCAAGCCTGGTTGAAACACGTCCCATGATCAACAACGTCTGGGCGTAAGCAAGCCGGTCTGGTGACCGGGCGAGGATGGGCAGGGCCTCCTGAAGCGCGACATAGGCCTCTTGAACCTTGCCTTGCCGTTCACGCACCTTCGCGATTTTCACCAAAGCAGTCGCAATGCCCCGGGGCTGCTTGCTGGTCCGAAATGTTGTGAGTGCCAGCTGATAGTAGGTCAGAGTTTCGGGAAAGTGATTCTGGTGATCGTGGATTTCGCCGATCCGGAGTAGCTCCTCGCCCGTGAGTTGATTGGCCGTGGATACGAGATGAACGGACGAGGGATAGGGGAGAGGCCAGGGCGAAGCCTGGCCCGGCGGCAGGACGGCAAGCAGAAACCAGACAGCGGTGATCATTGCGAGAGCATGCGCCTGTGGGAAGATGAGTTCAAGTGAAGGCTGGGAGAGGAACAAGCCAGCGCGGGTCCTGGCGCGCCGATAGTTAGCCCGCGCTAGCCAGCTGGACGAACTGCTGCTTCATCGCATGGACCCGTGCAAGATAGTTTTTTACGTCGTGGTCGCCGCATCGCTGGTGCGGCGTGATCCGGAAGCCGCGTCTGGCGAAGTCCTGTCCTGCTCCGGCGCCGCACAGATGGATCACTGCAGCCAAGTCCTGCTTCCTCCGGAGCGTGGGCGCAGCGATCCGTCGCGATCCGATCGCTTGTGCGACGCGCCGATCGAGAAGTGCCGCGGTCATCTCAATCGCATGGCTCGGCAGGACGCGCGTATAGAGGCTGTTGAACCAACAGGATTTCAGATCGTGCCAGGGACCGTCCTCGACCACCACATGGTCATGGATGCAGTAGCGCTTCGCCTCCTCAAAGGTCCCGTCGGTAATCTGGTACATGCCGACGGCGCTGGATGCAGGCCGATACCATTCCAAGGGATTCCAGGTCAGCTGCCACTGCCAGTACGTTCGCGCCACCGGATTGCCTCCCCCCTCAACCTGCGCCAATGCAGCCAGGAGTTCCGGAGTGATGATCGCGGTCGCATGTTTGCGGAACAGCGGTCCATATTGCTTCCAGGTTTCGGCGGGATTTTTGTTGAGCGAGTGGTCCAGGGGAAAGAGCATCTCAGTCGGTTTATCGTAGGCGTGATAGACCCAGTTGATTCCGAGCCACAGGACGAAGAGGAGCGCGGCGCCGCCGAGAAGTCGGACAGCGAGCGGAGCGGCCCATAAAGCGCGCAGGAATGCTCGAAACTCGCGACAGCGCCATCGTATGAAACACCGGATCCTGGTGAACCGAAAGCGACGGCGGGAGCGACCCTTACGTCGGGTGGGACTGGGAGAGCGGAGGTTGGGGCGGGAAGGCATGGGGACAATATAACTGATTGTGAATGAAAGGCGGTGATTTGCTCACTTCGTAGTGATGTCAGGTCGGAACGACCCTGGAAGTATCATTATATAGTGTGGCGTAGGAAGAAGTGGACGACTGCCGCCTGCTGTGCGCTGAGATCACATCTGTACGCGCGACAATGCGGGGGTGGTAACGACCAGCATGAGCGGGCCTGACACGGAAACACCGCGTCAGGCCCGATCTGACTTCGTCCGATTGTTTTTAGAAGGACATGGACGAGCGTTGATCACTTTCCAGGGCGAGCTTCTTGATCTGCTCCCCTGCTGACGTGGTGTTCGTGGTTGAGCAATGCTCGCCCGCGAATGTGAACACAGGCACTCCTATCAAAGCCCCAACAAGTAACAGCGATCCCATCGTCATCTTCATGACTGCTCCTCCTTCGTTCTAGTGTGTGGTTGGTTCCGTCGCGACCACTGCAGTGTCTTCTATTCAACTCTACGGCAGAACAATTCAGACGGATTCATGGGGGATACTGGTTCAGCCGCTTGCCCGCGCCACTCAGTCCACTGGAGCTTTGTGCAAACGGACCCTGTGTTGATGGGTTGACACCGCCTGACGGTGAGTCGTAGCCTTTGCGGACTTTAGCACTCTCACCTGGTGGAAAAGCGGATGGCTCCACTTTCCGTCCTTCCGTCAGAATATTTGCGCGCGCCGAATATCGCTGGTGCTCGGATGGTCATGGCGAGCGTCCTGCTCGGAGCACTCGTGACCATCCTGCATGTTGGACCAGCTCTGGCTGAGAGAGAATTCTCGCCATCATCGGTTAAGAAAGGCGTGCTCCTGGTAGCAAGTCCCAACCTCGATGATCCGAACTTCCGCGAAACCGTCGTGCTTATCGTGGAGCATGGGCCTGAGGGAACGCTCGGGCTCATTCTGAATCGTTCCACGAAGGTTCTCTTGTCCGAAGCGTTGCCTGAGGTCAGCGTACTCAAGGGGAGCAGCTACAGATTGTTTGCGGGCGGACCGGTACAACCAAACCAGCTTCTCCTTCTGTTGAGACTCAAAGAGCCGCTACCGGACGCGCGATCGGTCTTCGACGGGGTCTATGTCGGAAGCGGGGCTAAGATTTTGGAACGGATCATCAAGCAAGCAAAACCGACGGAGACCTTCCGGGCTTTTGCCGGATATGCCGGGTGGGCTCCGGACCAGCTGAAATACGAAATGCTTCAGGGGGCCTGGGCCCTGTTGCCGCCGGATTCGATCGGCATCTTTGAGCAGGACCCGGCCACGCTCTGGCCGGACTGTGTCAGCCGACTCCAGGCGCCCAGAGTAATCTCCAATTAAGGAGGGCGCGGGTCCTTAGTTAGATTGAGAGACAGGACTGTTACCAACTCGGTCCCTTCATCCTTGTCCCACCCCCCCCCATGTAGGCGAATCCCAAGCTTGATCTGACTGTTAAATACACGTATTTCCACGTCCTCTCTATTGCGTCATTGCTCTCTCGCTCTTACAATTGCACCCCAAATGAACAACATTGTTGCTTGGCGGGACTCGATTCTCTGTTACCGGACCATCAGACCCTCCACCTGCCTTTTGATTTTCCTACTGCTTCTGATAGTTGAAGGCTGCCACATTCTGCCTGGACACTGGCGGCCGGGATGGAATCAAGAATGGCCTGCCGGCCAGCCGGTGCCCGACACAGCCGGCTCCTGGAAGCTGACCGATCTGGAACGGAAGGACGGCAGGTTTCTCGCCCTCACCATTTCAGGCGGCGGCAGTCGAGCGGCCAATTTCGGAGCCGCCGTTATGCTGGAACTCCGGCAGCGGGGATTGTTGGAACAAGTGGATGTGATCTCAGGAGTCTCCGGCGGAACGCTCCCTGCCGTCTATTTCGGACTCGGTAACAAGGCAGGGGCCTTTACGGAACCGGCGGTCCGCGAGGCATTCGGCTACGATTTCCAGAGCAGTTGGATCCGCCGATGGTTCCTGCCTCACAACATCTTTCGCTATTGGCTCAGCGACTTCACCCGCTCGGATATCATGGTGCAGGTCTTCAACAACCGCCTCTACCACAAGGCCAGTTTCGCCGACCTTCAGCCCCGTCCCAAGATCCTGGTCAATGCGACCATCCACAACGATCATACCCGGTTCACTTTTACGGACGACCGCTTCGCCATGCTCAATTCGATTCTGGCCACTTATCACGTCGCCAATGCCGTGAATGCGTCGTCTGCCTTTCCAGGCGCATTTCAGGATGTCACGCTCCAGAAGTATGTGACGCCGCCCCAGTACCTTCACCTCTATGACGGGGGTCCGATCGACAATCTGGGCGTGCAGGCCATCGTGGAATATGTGAACCGGAACATCCTGGGGACCTCGCTCAACAAGCTTTTCCCCAACGGATGTCTGATCATCGTCATCGATGCGACGCCGGCGAGCGAGCATCCGGAACTCAATAGCGGTCAATCCAGCCGCACGGCTATCGACTACTTCGTGGATACGAACGCGCTGGACGCGATGGATGCCATGTTGATGGAATCCCGGCGGACATTATTGGCGCGAATGGGGATTCCGACCAATCTACAGGACCAGGAGATGCGGGGCCGTCTGCCGGTGAACGATCCAAATCAATGCGGCTGCGAAGTGCGCCATGTCGCGCTCCGGCAACTGCTGTATGCGGGAGAATCGGACAATGACACGGGATTGGCTGAGCGCGTCACTGAGATTAAGACGAAGTTTTGGATCGCCGAGGAAGAGCAGGCCGATCTCTTTCAAGCCGCCAAGCTCATCATGAAGATGATGGATGACAGGAAACTGCTGGCGGAGTCGTCGTTGAAGGTTGCCTGTGAGGCGGCGGTGCAGTCCAAACATTGAAAGGCGCGGCGGAGACACGGTGGATCTTGCCTGCCCCTTCGTTCGCGGCATGACCAGGGAGAAGTCATGACACATCTCAGAATGACTCTGGCGATGGGGATTCTGATCCTCCTCACTGCGGGGGGCTGTGAGCGACAGGGTCCGCCGAAACCCGTCGGATCGGCCACTAACAAGCATGTGGAGGAAACCCCCATTTCTCCCTCGCGCCGAGATGCCGACGCCATGATTGAGAAGATGAAGAGTCCCATGGACAATGCTCGACAAACGGAGGATGTGCTTAAAGGGGCAGCAGACCGCACAAGTCAGCAATCCGGTCAGGCTACCCCGTAGTGCCCTTGTTCCCGGAGCGCACGAAAATCCTCGTTTCTAGTCTACCCCTCTGGTAGGTCTTGACCTGATTGCATTCCCCATCCTTAGGGGCCTAGGCTATAGCTATTCTGTTTTATCCCGTCATCGCCAATCTGCTGCGGAGCGCGTCGTCGTGATCATCATTCTACATCCGTTCCTTCAACGCGAAACAGGTTCTGCTGGCAATCCCCGCTATGCGAGCGGGTAGAGGAGGGTACCATGGCCGATCTCATTCGGAGCGCCCAATATTTCAAGGTGCAGATTGCAGATAAACCCGGAGAGCTGGCCGGCTTGCTGGCTCCGTTGGACGAGGCGGGGGTCAATTTGCTGGCGGTGCACGCGTTTCCTCGAAACCGTCGGACTCAGGTCGATGTGGCGCCCGAAGATCCCACGACATTCAAGAACGTGGCGAAGGTGCATCGATTGAAGATTGTGGGACCGAAAACATGCTTCATTGTGGACGGCGACGATCGCCCCGGAGCACTGGCAGGTCTGACCGAACAATTGAGTACGGCCAAGATCAACTTGGTTGCAGTAACCGGTCGAAGTGCGGGCCAGGGTCGCTTCGGTGCCATTCTTTGGGTCAAGCCGCGTCATGTGAAAAAAGCCGCCAAGGTCTTGGGTATTGGGTAGACCACTGCGGAATAGGTGAATCCTTGTGTTGGTCGGCGGTGGTTCGGGATGTCGGCCACCATCGTGCCATTATCCCCCTTGACCGGTTCTTCGCTAGGGCGTAGAGTAACTCCCGTTCGCGAGCCGCCTCATTCTGGAGGTGGTGGCCATGACTCTCCGTGGAACAGAGATCCAACGGGGTGAGTATGGCAAGTGCGGCCTTCTCTCCGTCGGAATTTATCCCTGCATCATAGCTAAGTTGCGTTGTTGGGCTCTTCCGGTGATTGCCTGGACGAGTCTCTGCAACCCTCTAGTCATTCATTGTCGTACCAGACAAAGAGGCTTATCCCTTGACCGACTGTAAGTACGGAGAACCATTTCATCTGAGTCGAGCAAGATGTGGCGTGATGCGCTTGCCGCGCGCCGGTTTGCCCGATGCGGAAAGGAGGGGGTTATGTCCTACCGCTACAGTACCGTCGACATCATTGTAGGTGTCGGCATGTGTGCGATTATCTTCGGCGCCCTTCTGTTTTTCGTCGCTGCCAACGGCACGTATCAGGCGGCTCTCCCGCAGCCAATCTCCGCCGCAGAACCAGCCGACTTTCAATTGGGGATGAACCTGCTCCAGCCGGCCCTTGGTCAAGCATTGGTCGATTGGGCGATCTTCGAACGCCGCGCCAATCAACTCATGACCCACTCTGTATCCGAGTGGAACCGGGCAACACTCGCGCAACACGAATTCCAGTCGCTTCCAGGCGGCCCCTTCGGCGACGTCATGCGCCAGGCTGCGACAGTTCCGGCCGACCATATGGCGCGCGTCCAGACGGTCATGGGGCGGGCGATCGTGAATTTCACTTCGCGCGGCATTCGAAGCGGACTGTTGTCAGCAGATCAGCATCAGTCAGCATTTAACTCGAATATGATCGACGCAACCAAGGCCAGGGGAGAGCGCCTCGATCAGGAATTCGCCTCGACATGGCAGGCGGCCCTCGGACGCGGGGTTGTGGATGCCATTCAGAATTTCAGGAAACGAGCCTGGGCCATTCAGGAGCAATTGGGTGCGGCCGTTTTGCATCTGACTCAGGTCCAAACAGGATCGGAACAAATCCGGGCAGCGCAACAAGAGCAACTGGCAGGCCTGGTGGTGGCCGCAGTTCGCACGGAGGCGCTGGCGGATCGCTTGGCCCTGCTGGCGGCCATTGAGTCTTTTCCTGAGGACACACCGGTGGCCTTCACAGAACCAGCTTCCTGGCCTGAGGTTCCTCTGGGCTATCTCATTGTGGCGGGGATCATGCTTGCGGCAGTCTTTTTCGGAGGAGTTTCGCTGACGGCACGGAGCAGAGAAACTAAAGCCCTTGCCGACATGCGCTCCCACGGAGGTCGGTGGGTGTATCGCACGGCGGCATGATGGATGGGAAAGAGGACTCGCGCAGTTACGCGTGAGCGAGGTGGCGTATGTCAGAAGTGTATTGGGGAATCGTCGCAGGGCTGGTGGCGCTGGTTGCGACCTTCTTCGTCTGCATCCAAGTGATGTACTCCAACGCGAAGAGGCCGCCACAGGCGCCGGGTGGAATGACCGACAGTCCATCTCAGGCAGGCGAACGGCCGCGAGACCGCGACCGTCGGGCGGCCGCCTAGTACTGCAATGTACGGTCAAACATGGTGAGGTGCCGCTATGGTCGAGATCATCGGTCTCGGAACGATGACTGCGCTTGTGTGGGTGATAGCAAGGTCGATGGCGAGAGAGAGCGAGTCTGAGAAAAGGCGAATGTCACTGGCTTGCGAGCGCGGTGCGGTTGTCGAGTCCGGCGCGAGCGAAAGCAGGACCAGGTACGCAGCTTGATTCTCGGTTCTCTCCTGTGTGCCTGCACAGGACGGCCGTCTCACTCCCCTCGGGAGGAAAAAGAGGAAGGGAGATCTGTGCAGTGTGACCAGTCGGAGCGTGAGGACGACTAGCGTGTTCAGGCAGGATATTAGTTCACGATTTGCGGTTGCCCAATCCCAGCGATCACCTCTTCGGTAATGACCACAGATTTCACCCCGCCGAGCGTCGGGACGTCGTACATCAGGTCCAACATCACCTCTTCCAGGATGGTGCGGAGCGCTCGCGCTCCCGTCTTCATCACAGCTGCTCGGCGGGCGACGGCTTTTACCGCCGAGTCCGTAAATTGGAGATCGACTCCTTCGATTTCGAAGAGGGCCTGATACTGTTTGACCAGCGCGTTGCGGGGCTCGGTGAGGACGCGGATGAATGCCGGCACATCGAGGTCGGAGAGGGTTGTGAGGACAGGGAACCGCCCCACAAACTCGGGAATGAGCCCAAATTTTAGCAGATCCTCGGACTGCACACGACCGAGAATTTCGGTATGGCCGCCGATGACACCGATCGGATCGGCCCCGAAACCCAGCCGTTTGGGCATCGTCCGTTGGCCGATGATTTGATCCAATCCCACGAACGCCCCGCCGGCGATGAACAGAATATTCGTCGTGTCCACGCGAATGCAGTCCTGCTCTGGATGTTTCCGGCCGCCTTTGGGCGGGACATTGCAGCTCGTCCCTTCCACCAGCTTGAGGAGCGCCTGCTGAACCCCCTCACCCGACACGTCCCGCGTCAGTGACGGATTTTCCGACTTGCGGCTGATCTTATCGATTTCATCGATGTAAATGATGCCGGTCTCGGCGCGTGTCACGTCGTAGTCACAGTTCTGGAGCAGCTTCAGCACCACGTTCTCGACGTCCTCACCCACGTAACCGGCTTCCGTCAACGTCGTGGCGTCGGCGATGGCGAAGGGGACATGGAGAATGCGCGCCAATGTCTGTGACAGGAGGGTCTTGCCTGTTCCGGTCGAGCCGATCATCAGGATGTTTCCCTTTTGCGGCTCGACGTGTTTGAGACGGTCCCGGTGCAGAATACGTTTGTAGTGATTATGAACCGCGACAGAGAGAACCTTCTTGGCGCGGTCCTGACCAATAACGTAGTCGTCGAGCGTCGCTTTGATTTCGGTGGGCTTCGGAACCACCAACGGGACGGCGGTGGTAGACGCACCTTGCCCCTGCTTGTCCTTTTTCACGGACGAGGAGCAATGTTGAATGCATTCCTCACAGATCAAGAGGGGAGCTGAGGCTCGGCAGGAAGTGCAGGTGTGGGGAGCGGGACTCGCGATGAGGTTCTGAACCGCCCCCTGACGTTTGCCGCAGAATGAACAGAGCCGATCAGGTGGCGCCGAAGGTTGCCGCGTTTCCCAGAACACAGCCGCCTCCTCCCTTTTGACCAGGTCAGCGGACGGTGCGGTGCCGATCTTATGCCAGCCCGCAATGAACTGCAAGTGGGGGGATGGCATGGCCTCGGGAATCATTTGCGAAGCGTGAGTGTGACTGCGAAGGAGACTGTCGCGCATAGACTCAAATAGAAGGCTGGTGCCAGATTGTTGCCGCTCCATTCGATGAACAGCGTGGCGATCAGGGGGGCAGTGCCGCCGAACAAGGCGGCTCCGATGTTGTAGCCGACCGAAAGGCCCGTGTAGCGTTGCGGTGTCGGGAAGAGCTCGGCCACCGCGGCAAAGAATGGTCCCATGTAGCCGGCGACCAGCACCGTCAGCAGAACCTGCGCCGCGATCATGCGCGGCAGGTCATGGCTTGTGAGCCAGAGAAAGCATGGGTAGGACAACAACGCGAGTCCCGCAGCGCCGGCGATCAGCAGAGGCCGTTGCCCGATTCGATCCGACCAGGTCCCCGTCAAGGGAATCAACAGGGCCAGGAGCGTCATGCAGCCTGTATTGACAACGAGGACGGTGGCGAGCGGTACAGTCGTCACCGTCACGAGGTAAGTCGTGAGATAGACATACAACAGGTAGAATGCGACACCGTGCAGCCATACGAGGCCGATAACTTTCGCCACAGGGCGCTGCTGGGTCGTGAACACGTCGCGGACGGGGGACGATGTGAGCCCTCCGGCCAGGCGGACTCTTTCGAAGGCTGGTGATTCCTGAACTCTCGTGCGCAGGTACCATCCCGCTACGGCGATGAATCCTCCCATGACGAATGGAATCCGCCAGCCCCACTGACGGAGCGCCTGATCATCGAGACGCGACGTGATCAACGCTCCCACGCCGGATCCTGCCAGCGCGCCGATCTGGGCGCTGAAGCCGGCCCAACTGCCGACATATCCCCGTTGCGACGCTGCAGCATGTTCGATGAGAAAAGTGGCGGAGCCGGTGAATTCTCCGCCCACCGACAATCCCTGGAGAAATCGGCAGAGCGTCAGAGCGATCGGCGCGAGCGCTCCGATGGCCTCGTAAGGCGGCAGGAGTCCCACCAGGCAAGTCGGGATGGCCATGAGCAGAACAGACCAGGCCAGCGCGTGGCGTCGTCCCAGCGTGTCGCCCCAATAGCCGAACAGCATCGCCCCGAGCGGTCGCGCCAGAAATCCGACGGCGAAGACGCCGAAAGCGGAAATCAACGAGATAGAAGGCGAATCGGACGGAAAAAACAGGACGGCAAAGATCGGAGCGAAGTACCCATAGAGGGCGAAGTCATACCATTCGAGCACATTGCCGATCGCTCCGGCGAGGAGCGTCCTCTTCATGGGTGGCGCCGTGGGCATGTTCATGCGGCGTTCAAGGCACCTGTGTCGGAATCATGCGGCTCATAGTAGCCTGCGATAGAGGGTAACGCCTATGCAAGCCTATATTCGATCAGCGGGGTAACATGGAGCGGCGTGTCTTGCCATACCCCACCGGGCGTCCCTACGATCCGACCAGTGGCTGATGATGTGTCGGTCACCCAAGATGCCGTAGCTACGAGAAGATCTGGGTGCGGTCGCCTCGTGCGCGCGGTTGGTGAGCGACTTCTAAGGCCGGACTAATACCAAGTTAATTCTGGCTGGTTAAGCTCAATGAGAACAAAGGAGCTTGACCATGCCACGTCTCGGTACGCGGGTCTATCTGACAGCGATCGCGCTGTTCATTTCCTCGCTCTACGCTCGATCCATCGGGTCACGCGACAGAGCGCAGCCCAAGCCTCCTTCCTGAGTCACAGCATCCTCGTTTCTGCAGTTCGCCGTCACACTCCGCCTCCATCCGCTTGCCTCAGTTGCGGCTTTCATCTCAGATCCGTAAGATACCGACGTGAGCTCGAACCCTGTCACGCGCATCAAGACCAAGACGCCGGCTCCTTACGAGCTCACGGCTATTCATCAGGATACGCACGATACGAAGACGTTCTGTTTTGGCCTGCCCGACGATGCCACGTTGGACATGCTGCCCGGCGATCATCTCTACGTCCATGCCACGCTCAACGGGAAGGCGGTGAAACGTCCGTACACGCCGTCATCGATGCCGGGCGCCACGGGGTATTTTGACCTGACCGTGAAGCGCTACGAGTCAGGGGGTGTGTCGAAGTACCTTCATGAACGGGAGGTCGGCGACACCGTCTTGATGAGCGGGCCGAACGAAGGGGGCCATTGGGTGGACGGGATGGCGAAGAAGGTTGGCTTTGTGGCCGGCGGCACAGGCATCACGCCGATGATTTCCATCATCCGCTGGATTCTCGCCAGGAGCCTCAAGGTCGAGTTGTCGCTGGTCTACGCCAATAAGACCGAGGCCGACATCATTTTCCGGGAAGAATGGGATGAAGATGCGCGCGAGCACTCGAGCTTCCGTTGTTATCATGTGCTTGAAAAGCCGCCAGCCGGATGGACGCAGGGCGCCGGCCGCATCACCGAGGAGATTCTCCGCGGGCAGCTGCCGGCGCCAAGTCCTGATACGGTGATCTTTCTCTGCGGCCCCCCGCCGATGGTCGACGCTCTGGAGGCCGCGCTGAAAGCAATCGGCCATTCAGAACAGGCCATCATTCTTCCGTAGGCGGACCACGAGAAATCGCCCGGTATTCTAGAGGGCTCCGCTCGATGACCGGCTGAAGCGATCGGCGAGGAGCGTGCCTGTGGTCTTCAGGCCCTGCTCACTGACGGCGGATTGGACCACTGAGAGGCGGTCGGAAAAATTCGGGTGGGTCTTGAAGAAGGCCCGGTCGTCGCCTTTCATGGCTCTCAGACGTTCCAGAAATGTCACGTAGGCGGTCGGGTCATAACCGACGCGCGCCGCGAAGATGACTCCCAAGCGGTCGGACTCCAACTCCTTGCTCTGATCCAGCCCCTCGTCCAGCAGTTTCTTGACCGCTCCGTCGACCACGTTCTTGAAGGCGCCCGGATTCTTGGTTGCGTAGGCCAGGCCTGCTTCTGTCACGCCGGCGATCTGTTTGGACCGTTGAATGACGTCGAGGATGTGTTTCTGGGTGACGTGACCGATCTCATGACCCAGCACGCTCGCGAGTTCTGCTTCATTCCGAACGGTTTTCAACAACCCGCGTGTGACGAAGATGTAGCCGGCTGGAGCGGCGAAGGCGTTGATCGACTCGTGGTTGAGGACCGCAAAACGGTACTCGATATCGGCGCGATCACAGGTTAAGGCCACCGAACGGCCGACCAGGTTTACGTAGCGCGTCAGGTTCGGCTTATCGTAGACTCCGCCATAGCGGGCCACCACCTGTAGGGCAATCGCTTGCCCGATAGTTTGTTCCTCTTCGTAGCCGATCGGCAGCAGTCCGGCGATGACGGTTCCGCCGCCCCGGACGGCTTTCGCCAGCCGTTCGCCACCGGTGGCTCGAGCGGTGTCCTCGGCGATCTGCTGTATTTCCTGGCAGCCAGTCAGAGCGCCGGCAGAGAACAGCACCAGGCCGAACATCACGAGCCTGTGGCAGAGCTTATTCTGCATATTCGCCGAGTCTCCCGGATTTCAGAAACGCCTGGATTTCTTCGTCCGAAATCTTGTAGGCGGTCATCCAATCCACGGCCATTCGTTGTTGCTGGGTAATACCGGATCGGTTGGCATAGCCTTCCGAAGCTTTATCAAGTCCACGGGCGCCTGCCGAGGCCGTGACCTCCGAGGCATCGGTCTGTCTGAAGCTTCGCCCCAGGGCTGCCAACTCGTTGTCTCCTCCAGCCGGTTTCGACGAGGACACACGGTTGTCGTAGATCCATCCTGTGACACCCTTGTCGGTCTTGACCTGCACCCAACGGCCGTCCCGCTTCACAACCTCCAGGGTTTCTCCGAGCTTGAGGCTGGTCACGACCGGGTCCAGTGAAGTCTTTCCTGAGCGCAATTGCGCGCTCTTGGCTGAGACATACAGCGTCTCTCCTAGGGCGGCATCGGTCATCGTGGCGGTTGTCACAAGCAAGACCATCATCGCGAGCAGGGCGCACCGGTGATTCACAAAGTCCTCCTTCACTTCGACTTCAGATCATAGACTCCATCCCAGTGAGGGGGAGGCGGTGCCACAAGGTACTCTTTGGCGCGGACCAAGTAAACCAGCGACGGGCCGTCCTCCGGTTCGAGCGCGAGGACCGCTTCGAATTGCGCTGCCGCGGTCTTGAAATCTCGATGCTTGTAGGCCTTGAGCCCTTCCAGATAGATATCCATGGCACGTTGCCGTTCAGCAGACAGACAGCCTTTCCGGGCCAGCAGCTCGAATACGACGACGGGTTCTTTTTTCCCTTTGACGCGCATAAGGTCGATTTCGCGCGCTTCAATGTCATGGGCGGCGAGCTCGTAGGTGCGGGGACCGAGCAGGATCAGCGTGTTATAAAACTTGTTCGCGCCCTCCAGCCGGGAGGCCAGATTGACGGAATCGCCCATCACCGTGTACTCCAGCCTGTCGCGCGAACCCATATTGCCGACCACCAACCACCCGGAGTTGATGCCGATGCGTGCGCTGATCTCCGGCTGTCCTTCAGCTTTCCATTGCTCGCGCAGCTTGGCGAGCTCTGACTGCGAATCCAAGGCGGCGAAGCAGGCGAGGCTGGCATGGTTGGGATCTCCACGGGGCGCTCCGAAAATCGCCATGATGCCGTCCCCCAGGTATTTATTCACGTTGCCGCGATGACGGAGGATGATCTCCGTCATCGCGGAAAGGTACCTGTTCAACAGATCAACGAGAGTCTCCGGCTTCAATTGTTCCGAGAGGGACGTAAACCCTGCCACGTCTGAAAAGAGCACCGAGAGTTCTTTTCTCTCGCCCCCCAGCCGGATCGCCTCCGGATTCCGCATGATCTCATCCACGACCTCCGGGGCCATGTACTTGTCGAAGACCGTCCGCAGTTGCCTGCGCTGTCTTCCTTCGGTGAGGTACTCGACGGTTGCTGCTGCTGCGAACGAAACGGCCAATGCCCCCTCCGGAATGGCGAGATCGAGCCACAGCCCGTGCGACGTAAAGGCATGGACGGCCGAGCCGTAGTAGGCGATCGCAAGACCTCCGATCGCCACAGGCTTGATCCACTGGGATTGAATCAGCATGAAGGCCCATGCCGTGGCCAGGGTCAGGAGGAGCGTGGAGGCCGCGAAGATCCACCAGGACGCCGGCTGGAGATGGCGCTGTCGGAGAATATTATCGAGCGCTGACATGTGGATGAGGACCCCCGGCGCAAAGGGAGAAAGCGGAGTCACGCGGAGATCATAGGTCCCGGCGGCGGTCGTGGCGACGAACACGATTTTGTCTCGAAAGAGCGATGGGTCCAGCAGAGGCTGCTTGCCCTCCTGCATGTCGGTATGCGAGCGGAGGATCGCCCCGATGGGATAGACGGGATAGACGTCGTTTTCCAGGGTTCCGTGCCAGTCAATGACCATCTCCTGTTCTGCGGTCAAGGGAATCATCACCGGTCCGAGTTGAAGCTCCCGAGGCCGAAGCGTCGCCCGATCTCCCTTCAGGAGGTCGCGCGCCACCGCTGTCGTGATATGCAGAAATGCCTGATTCCCGGACCGGGCCAGCAGGGGAAGGCGACGGGTGGTACCGTCGATGTCCGGGGTCAGATTGATATATCCGAGGCCGTGAGCTGCCCGAGCAAACAGAGGTGGAGGCAATTTCGTACCGCCGTAGGCCTGTAGGGTTCCAACCGGCTGAAGCTCCTGATCACCGAGCGGGATCGTGGCTTTCCCCAGAATGTCAGGCGCGGGCTCCCCCGGGCCGGATGGAGAAACGGTCGAGTCGGTGGAAGACTCAAGCTCGTCCTGCATCAGGAACGGCAGGTAGACATTACCTGCAGCCCGCATTTCCTGGGCGAACGCCTCATCAAACTCTTCCGCGCCGATATCCGGTTCGAGAAATAAAATATCGAAGACCACGGCCCTGGCGCCCGCCTGTTTCAGGTAATGGACGACGTAGCCATGTCGATCACGGGGCCAGGGCCAGCTTCCGTAGGCCTCCAGACTGGCCTCGTCCACGGCAACCAGCACGATGTCCTTCCCCGCTTCGGCAGGATCCGCGTACTGATGGAACCGATGGTCCAATGTCTTCAGTTCGGCGATGGTGAGCCATCCCGACCAATGCAGGGTCAAGGCCAGGAAAAATACCGCTCCCCCCACCAACGTTCCGGAAAGCCATTTCTTCTGTCGTGCGGTGATCTGCATATCACTGCTCCACCTCCGATCAGGGGAGCCAGTACCGGATCATTCTCCGGAAAGACGGAAGAATTTGAGGATCCTCGTGGTGAGCGATGTTCCATCCTCTGCGCCGGACCTCAGCCTTGCAGCGCGGTCGGCGGATTCACGCGTCGTAGCCAACTCCGACTGCCGGGCCGTCAGGATCGTGCCGAACTGGTCCGCCAGGTTGCGGTTGCGGGAAAGAACTTGGCTCATCGCGTCCTTGCCGACCACAGTGACGGTTAACTGGGATTTGGCTCGAACGGTGGCGGAGCGGGGAGCTCCGGTGAGCAGGGACATTTCGCCGAAGAATTGCCCTTTCTTAAGGATAGCGACGGACGTGGTTCCGTCGTCGGTGTTGATCACGACGTCGGCCTCACCCTCCATGACGACGAAGAACTCCTCTCCTGGTTCTCCCTCCCGTACGACATGCTCGCCGGGGAGATAGACACGTTTCTGCGCGTTTTGTGCCAGCAAGTGTAACGCTTGGGCGTCGAGCGCGGCTAAGAAGTCGATGGCGTGAAACCGTTCTTCGATGCCGGCCAGTTCGATTGCGCGCAGCGCGGTGGAGTCGGGAGCCTGGGTCATATGAACGACACGCTGGGGATAGGGGATCTCAATGCCGTTCCGCTTGAACGCATACCAGACATAGGCCATGACCTCCCCTTCGATGCGTTCGCGGCTTGCGTAATCGGTCAGGTAGAACTTGAGCTTGTAGGCAATTCCGGATTCCTTGAATTCTTGCACATAGCTGATGGGCGCAGGATTGGCGATGACTCCGGGAACAGCCGACGCGGTTTGCGTGAGAATCTCTTTCACCTGCATGGGGGGATGTGCATAAGCCGCCTCAACGAAGACGGCACGGGCGCACACGATTTCCGGACGGCTATGGTTGATGATCTTGGACTGTGAGATGACGTCATTGGGAAGCATGATGTAATCGAGTGCGCGCGTTCTGATCGTGATGTAATCGAAGGCGAGATCGGTCACGACTCCCTCCTTGTCCATCAAGGTGACCCAGTCGCCGACGTGAATCATGCGGCCGAGTTGGATGCCCGAAGCCAGGCGCGCGATGATGTCCTTGAGCGCGAACCCCACCACTGCTGTGGCGATCGTCGGCAGCGCGATCAGGGTCAGCGGATCCACTTCGAGAACTGCCCGAAGCAGGACCAGACCGGCCAGCGTGACCCCGACAAGTAGTATGATCAGGCGGAGAATCCGGGGGATATACTTTCCCTGCCTCTCGATGAGGTAGTCTTCGATGAACAACAGGTCCAGGGCTTTCAGGATAACGAACGACATCACCAGGTACGCCATGAAGGTCAGCGACGCCTGGGCCCAAGAGGGCACCTGCGTGACAAAACCTTGCGCCGTGAGTTCGAGCAGGAAGGCGAGCAGGACCGCGGAGAGGCAACCGGCATAGAATTCGATCCCGGCCGGCTTCTTGCGGACTGCTCCGAGGTAGAGGAGAAGCCCGATGATGATCAGGCCAAGGATCGAGGCCAAGCCCATACCGTAAGCTACGTTCCGTTGAAGGTTATGCGCCGGCGGAAGAGACCGGTGTTCGTGTTGCTCCAAAAGGACGAACGACCCGGAGAAGATAGACCGGATGAGCCTAGGATGCAAGATGGCCGGAGGGTTTCTCCAGCTACTCCGGGGCTTATCCTTGACGCACTTTCCATCTGGAGGTAGGGTTTATCATGATGAAGAAGAATCACTGGCTGTACGGGATTGCGTTCGTATCTGGAATGGCAGTCTGGATTCTTGTGTGCTCTTACTCGGGCAGGAGGGAGGCCTGGGATTCTGGGTTGTATTTCACCGTCGGCATTCCCGTCGTCTGTCTGGTTGCGGGTGTCCTCGGGTACGTCGAACCGGAACGGCCATGGCGATGGGGAATTACTCCACTTATCGGGCAGGCTATCTGGATGTTGGTGAGCCAGGGAGTCGGCAATCTCCTGCCGCTCGGATTGGTGGTGTTCGGAGTCTTTTCGACTCCATCGATCCTGACCGCAATAGTCGGCGCAGCGATCGTGAAGCGGAACGGATAGGAGTACGATATTATTGATGGGGCGTCAGGAACGACCACCCGATTCGCCGAAAACGAAATGGAGCAGGGCTCGATGAACAAGGTGATTTCGACAAACTATGTCGCGGGAGGTTCTTCGCCTAGTCCGGCCTTCTCTCTTGCATCCGCATTGGCCATTGCCGGAAGTCAATTCATCTTCATGCCTCATCCATGCTCTGCGCAGGCAAGCCTGTCGAGCGTGGGGGAATCGGCACAGCGTGCGGAGATGGATCATCATGATCATGCCGATGGCGCAGTCGATGCCATGATCCCCCATCAGAAACATGTCGGTCCCCATATGAGGTGGACGACGCTTCGGCCGGCCGACGCAGGCGACGCCCAGCGCGCCGATCAGATCGTCCAGGCTTTGCGTCGGGCGATCACAAAATATCAGGATTACAGGGTCGCCATGGAGGAGGGGTTCGTTCCCCTTCATCCTGAACGGAAACCGAAGCACTACCATTTCGCCAACAAGGAACGCCGATTCCTGGCCAGGCTGCGTTTCGATCCGGCCGAACCGACGGCGCTCCTCTACAAGAAAGCCGGGGAGGAGTACGAACTTGAAGGGGCGATGTATACGGCGCCGAGGGGAATGAGCGAGGATCAGCTCAACGAGCGCATTCCGCTGAGCGTCGCGCAATGGCATGCGCATGTCAACATCTGCCTCGCGCCGGACGGCAGCGGACGCCGTCTGAGTCGAAAATCATTCGGCTTCAAGGGTACGATTTTCTCGGAATCAGAGTGTCAGCAGGCGGGCGGACGATATGTTCCGCAACTCGGAGGATGGATGATCCATGTGTATCCCTTCGAATCGACTCCCGCGAAAATCTGGACCCACTGAGTTGCGCCGGCCTGCTTCGCCGAGCATCCGCAAATCGGACTTCACTTCCCGCTCTCGATATCCTTCATAAGCCTTTGGAATTCATGATCGTTCCTGATCAGCCGTGCGGCGGCCATGAGCGGGCGGTCAATCTGTTCGTCGGTGAGGTACAGGGTCGTGGGAATTCTCATCAACGACTCACGTTCGTTATCATCAGCCATCTCGCTGAGACTGGCATTGATGAAATAGATCTCGGCCGTTTGCTCAGTTCCTCACGAGGCAGCTTCACGGCTATGCGCATGAGCGAGATCGTATCGGCCGAATAGCGATTGATCGGCACATCGATCGGGCTTGCAATTCTCTACGATGTCGGCGCAACGCCGGCCTCTCGGCCACGATGGCCGATTCGGATCCAGACCATGAGAAAGAGGGAGGGCGCGACGCGGCAAAATGAGGCCGGAGTGTATGCAAGGATCAGACGGATATCAACATGTTCCGGTGTTGCGGTTCAGCATGATTAGCGTCAATAGGTGGCGCCGCCGAGATCCGGTTCGGGCGCCATCATCTCTTCGGAAAACTTCAATGCGGACGGTCTGTGTTCAAAGAAGATGATGCCGCGGTCGCTGAGGCTCTCGTAGGTCAGCACAATATCACTCTCGTCTCCCTGCCAGTTCAGCTGCTGCACGGCCCCCTTCGTGATCTGTCCCGGCGTGCGATCCAGCGGCCCGTATCGGGATTGAAAATACGACACGATCTGGTCGTGAGAGGCCCTGCCGTGATAACGGATCACCACGCGGGCGAATCCGCCGTTCAAGGTAAGAAAACGCATGGAATCCACTTTTACGGGGCCAAGAGGGGGCGGTCCCTGTTTGAGCTCATAGCCCTTGATGCGCGCACCGTCCTCGACGAGGATAAATTCAGGCGTTTCAGAAAACTCCGCGCCCCACGGAATTCCTTCAAATCCCTTGGGGTCGTTTACCATCGGCACCGCGCCGGCCGGCTGGACCAGGAGGGATAGATGCCAGAACAGGATCAGGAAAGCGAGCGCCGGACGGAATCGTGCCAAGCCACAGAGAATGCCGCCACCGTGGATGCGAAAATTCATCCGAGTGCTCCTTTGCGCTGTGTGGACAAGTCGCCGGGCCGAACAGGCCCGGAATCGCGCGCCTCGACATTATAGACGGGAAGGGTTGATGTTTCACCTGGCGCCCGACGATTGAAGGAGGAAAATCAGCAGCGGCGTGCCGGAGATGAGGACAAGACAGCCGGTTTTGACAGGTTTTCCGGCTCATGGCACAATCCGCTGCCCCGCAGGGGTCGAAGCCAACTCGTTAGGCGGAGATGATCCGCATTCGACCTCCGGCCGGATAGACGGAGGATCTCTTTCGCGTCAGCCAGCAGGCGATAATCGATCTTCAGCAGAGCATCGGCGCGCGTCCGCATTGACAAGGAACTATTGTGGTTCGTAGGCTGTGAATATAAACAGGAGGGATCGTTATGCCGATTGTCTTAGCGCTCTTCCTCATTTTTGCCGTCGTGACTCATGCGGAACCTCAGGATGGTTCTCAGCCTGCAGCAAACAATGTGGTCAAGGGCGATGTGCTGTATTGGGAAGGTGAAGAGCTCATCGTCAAGGAAATGTCAGGCCGGGAAGTGCGAATGCGTGTGACCGCCGAAACGAAGATCGAAGGAGCGGCAGGACGATTGAAAACCGGCGACAAGATCGCCGCTCAGCTGGCCTCCGACGGACGCGCCTCTTCCATTACATTGCAGATACCTGACAGCGTGGATGCTCCAGTCCGGCCCGGCTTACGCTGACGGCCTTATCTGAGGCCTATTTCCGCCCGGGGGTTGGTAGATGAGCCCTCTGTCCGCTTGAAGCCGTTCCTTTCTCAGGGTACATTCCAGCCGCGAACGCTACCTCGGAACGAAAGTTGAAACCGGAGATGCCGTTGATCGTCATACAGAACGAGAGGCTACTGCCTTACATGACGGACCGGTACGATTTGGCGCGTCTGAGACAGCTCCGACGTTTTCTCGATCGACAGGGCACCTTCGCACTCGCTCCGCTCCGCACGCAGTTGTTTCCCGCCGCCGTCGTTGATCCGTCCAACCGGCACAGCGGATATCAGCATGTGTGGGTCAGGGATAACGTTCACGTGAGTCACTCGATGTGGGTCGACGGCAGCGTGCGCGCAGCCGCTCAAGTCATGTCGGCCTTGATGCGGTTCTACCAGGGACATCGGTACCGGTTCGAAGACATCGTTCAGGGAACAGTCAAAAGCGCCGACCCGATGTCCCGCCCGCATGTCCGATTCGATGGCGTCACTCTGCAGGAGTCCCGGGAAACGTGGGCTCATGCACAGAACGATGCGCTCGGCTATTTTCTCTGGATGTATTGCACGCTGGCCTGCAAAGCCAGTGTGAAGCCATCGCGGGAGGAGATTGACACGCTGGGCCTCTTCGCGCGGTATTTCGATGCCATTCGCTACTGGGAGGACGAGGACAGCGGCCATTGGGAAGAGGGGCGAAAGATTGAAGCCTCCAGTATCGGAGCCGTGGTTGCCGGGTTGAGGAAGCTGCGCGAGTACTTCGCTCTGCTGTCGAACGGACGCTCGAAGGCGCGAAGCCATGAACAGAGTCCCGGGATCTCCGACTCGTTCTTGAAGCGGCTTGAGCAACGCGGCCGAAACGAACTATCCAGAATTCTGCCGCACGAATGCATCCAGAAATCTCCGGCAAAAAATCGACGCACGGATGCCGCGCTTCTGTTTCTGGTCTATCCGCTGGGGGTTGTCGGGGAGACGATGGCGGCTCGCATTCTCAAGGACATTGCCGGGAGTCTGGAGGGGCCGTACGGAATCAAACGCTACGTCGGCGATTCCTATTGGGCCCCCGACTACAAGGAAAAATTGGACGCGTCGCAACGCACGGTCGACTTCAGCGACTCGGTTGAGACAAGAAATAGGCTTCTTGAGCCGGGGCAGGAGGCCCAATGGTGCCTCTTCGACCCGATCATGTCGGCCGCGTATGGCCGGAGATATCAACGCACGGGAAAAAGCACGGATCTCGATCGACAGACCTATTACTTCAACCGTTCGCTCGGTCAGTTGACGGGAAAGACCGGTAGTTTTCGGGAATTCCAGTGCCCGGAAGCCTACTACCTGGAGCGAGGACGATACGTGCCCAATGATCAAACGCCGCTCCTATGGACACAGGCGAACCTTCTCATCGCCATGAAACTAATGGAAGCGAGCCTGCAGTAAACCCCTCGTTTCAATAGGGGTCACTTCGGCGGGAAACTCGAGAGGATTTTCCGGACGATGTCCCTGATGCGCTCGTCCCTTTCCCGAGAGCTGAGTCCTGGCTCCACCGCGCCGGTCGCGGTGCCGCGCCAGACAAGCTTCTTCGATGAAGCATCAACGATGTCGACCAAAAGGATGCCGGTCATGGACGACTGAGGATCGCTTTCCGTCCGGGGCGCTCCACTCGGCGAACGAGTATCGACCGAATGGACAAAGGGCCGTCCCGTCATCCCGTCGGTGAAGTATTGCGCGGAAAAATCCGCGGTACTCTCTTTCAACTGAATGGAGTAGGCGACATAGAAGTCCGGTTGCCCGGCGGTCGGCGTTGTGTAGCCTTTTATGAGCAGTTGGGCTGCCACGGCGGTCCGAAGGCGAATATCGACGGCCGAATTATCGATGCGCCTATCGCCGGTCTTTTCCTGCTCGCCCGGTACCCATTCATAAGTGCGATAGGCGGAAAAATTCGCGCTGCGATCATAATCGTATCCGATCTTCGGAGACGCGCAGGCCGCGGAGGCCGCCAGGAGTATCGCGCACAAAGGATGAATCCATCTCATGCGACGGTAGTCTCGTCTATTGAGGCGGGAAGTGAGCCATGATGGAGCGGACGACCTGGTTGACTCGCACGTCCCGCTCCTTTGCCGTCATACCCGGATCGACTTCGCTCGATGCGGTGCCTTGCCAGACCAGCCGTTGTGAGGCGGCATCCACAATATCGATCAGGAGAGCCCCTTCTTTGTACGGCTGGATGTCGCTGATCGTTGTATACGTGCCGGTGGCCCTGTCGCCGATATATCGTTGCGTGGAAGCTCCCTTCGTCAGATCCTTCACTCCCGCATGGTAGGCCACATAGAAATCCGGCTTTCCGGCAGCGGGCGCCCCGTAGCCCTTTGAGCGCAGTTGCGCGTCGATGGCTGTTCGAATGCGGGCGTCGACGAGTTGATTGTCGACGCGCTTGTCGCCGGTCGGTTCCTGGTTCCCCTGCATCCATTCGTAGGTGTGATATGAGCTGAAATTTGCGCTGCGGTCGTAGTCGTAGCCGACCTTCGACGAGGCGCAGGCCGCAGCCAGGACCAATGGTGAGAGCCAGGAGAGGGATGGATTCCATTTCATGAGGGTGTGTCCGATAAGGATAGTATCAGAATGGAATTCCCAAGAGAAGTGGTTCGAGCAGAGAGAGTAGGTGTCATCCATCCCGCCTCATCGTAAATCTGGTGGCGGCGCCGGCAACCGCCGCGCATCGGGATATGTTTCGATCAGGCGCTTCACCAGACAATCGGGGTAGTCAGCAGGCAGCCGCCAGGTATTTTTCAATGGCCCCGGTTGGAGGCAGCGCTGTCTGGCCGGGATGGGATAGCGCATCGAGATCGTGACGTCGCTGGATATCCACTCGTTGGCGAACCAGTATCCGTGCCCTTTCATCCCGCCCATCTCGTGTGCCCCGCGCACGTCCGTCACATCGATGACTTCAAATCGGGGATCTGCGGCGAAGGCGGCCAGATCTTCTCTCGTAAGTTCGGAGAGATCAGGTCTCCCGACCCGCGATCGCCCGGCCACCAGGCTAGCAAATCCGAGCGCCGAGTCGTTCTTGGAGATGTAGACCACGATCTGCGCGGCCAATTCCCGGATCGGCAGGAACGACTCGCGCGCAAATGTCTTCACGTCGATATCCGATGCGGCGAAAATGACGTTGCCGATTCGAAAACGTTGGCGGAGCGCCTCCGATTGCTCTGCCGAGTAGCGGGCGCGGAGGCGAACCAGCGCGTCGGCGAGAAGCGGCGAGCCGCAGCTATAGGCCACCAGGTTGAGCCGCTCAGCCTTGGTATGCGAGACCAGCTCGATCAACCGTTCAATATCGGGAATATGTTTTCTGGCGCGCGGACAGTCGGTCAGGTAGCTCCAAACGTGGAGGTTCGTCGGCCACTGGAAGGACACGGTTGCCGCATGGCCCAGGTATCTGGCAAAGGACGCCATGAGCACCGAGACCTCGTCAAACGTCACCCGGTAGCCGTGGACATACAGCACGACGTCCTGGTTCCTGGTCATGGCCAGGTGTTCATCAATTCGGGACACGAATGTCTGTTCGGCCTCGTTCATCTCCTCTCCGCCTCGAAGTGGTCCGAATTCCTGGACCTGATCGACCCGGGCCGGACGAGGATGCTCAATGGTGTCGGTTCGATCGGAGGCGACAAGGTCCTCCCATCGCCAATCGACATCGCCCAGGGTGACGTCGGCCGTGCCCAATGTGACGGTCTCATTCTCTCCAGCCGTGTAGTGTCCGGATTTCCCTGAGGATGCCGGCGCGCGGTTGGTGGCGTAGAAAGTCTGAAGCTGGGTAGAGCGAAGGTGTGGCGGCAAGCGTTGCGACAAGTCAATGCGGTCGTCCTTATACAAAACCGGTGCGGGGATCATATGTAGAGTCGCCGCACTGCATCCGACCAAAAGACCGAGGCCGACCGCAACCGAGGGGAGGACCAGACGTGATTTCATGATGTGCCACCGGGAGGTTCCCTTTGATTAGCCGGGTTCATGAGAACTGTCAAGCAAGCCCCCATTCTATGAGGAGATCTCCTCGATTCTCCGTTCCTTTCCCGCGTAGAATGCCACGAGCTTGTATGAGTATCCTGGCGAATCGATTTGTCGCGTTCGGTGGTTCACTAAGTACCAGAGGAGGTCGTGATGTGCCGACAGCGTAGATGGGCGGTCTGGATGTTGAGCCTGCTCGTTCTGGCCGGATGTGCCACGCCGTCGTTCGATATGTCGGACGGATCGATCGAGCCGGTCGGACCGGACGGAGGCATCGTCATTGGATCGGTGCTTGTGCAGGCGGATCAGGAATCGCCGGACTCCTGGTACAACCAGTGGTTCGGTCGCAAAGCCGCCGGATTCACCTATGATTTCGAAATTGTCAGAGCCCAAACGATCGATCCGGATAAAGCGGGCAGGTATGCGGACCGGTATGAGCTTGACGCCAAGCCGAAGGAAGAGCGGATTTTTGTGGCGCGTGTCGCCGCCGGGAACTATCTGATCAGAACCTTCCGCCACGAAGGGATGTCGGCGATGGGCGGTCAGTTGGATGTGCGCTTTTCAGTCGCCCCGGGGAAGACTCACTATATCGGACGGCTCATCCTCGACGTTCCTCGGCGCGTGACATTGGGAAGTCCGTACACCTATAAGGTCGAAGACGCACGGGAGACTACCCTCGCCGTTGTTCAAAAACGGCAGCCTGGGTTGGCGCAGAATGTAGTCAATGCTCCGATGCAGGGCAGGTAGTCGGGAAAGCGCCGATCATTCAGCGATCGACATCGGTTTCGGCAGGCCATTTCTCTGTTCGATGGATCCACCGCGCCGCTCGGTCACAATGGTCTCCACTCTGGGGATCTACTTGGAAAGCTTGTCGGCGGGGGAACTCAGTTCCCTTTCCAGGTTGAGACTGTGGCTGCTCGATCCGGATCCATAGAATTCGGATCCCTTGCCGAGATCCTTGTCGATGCTCTTCAAGATTTCATCCGGAGATCTTCCTCCGAGATTGTCGCGGAATTGAGCGGGTCCCGGTGGAAGACTCGGACCACCAGGAGGTCCGACGGTCGGCGCGGTTCCCGATCGTCCCTCGACACGGAAATCCCCGCTCGGGCCCAACTGGCTCGTCTGCGCGACGGCGGGGACAGCGGCGACTGTTGCAGCGATGAGGATGAGCGGCGCGTAGAAGATCATGAGGACCTCCATCCGATGGAAAAGCAGCAGCCGGGGAGACAACCAGTCTATCACGCCGACACTCGTGTTTACATAAGACTACCCAGTACTCAGGGGTTATTGAACCCCGACCGCCACCGGAATATCGTGCGAGACGGTCTGTCCTGGTATATTCAACAGGATCAGAGGCGTGCTATTTTCAAGCTTCTGCGATGAACCCTGACTCGAAGCTGTTCAAACTTCTGGAATTCTATGGAACGAGGCTGCACCATCGCGGCCAATGGAAAATCCATGCGATGCTGCGGGAATGGCTGAAACCAAACGTCGATGTCGATCTCGAAGTCGTGCGCGACGGACACCGGTGGCTGCTCAATCCTTCGGATTTCGTACAGACTGAGTTTTTCTGGCTGGGGGAACGTGATACGTGGGATATCCGGCATGCCAAGAGGCTGATCCATGCCGGCGACGTGCTGTTGGATGTCGGGGCGAACTTCGGGCATTACTCGATCACGTTGGCCGATGCTGTAGGCCGGGCCTGTGAAATCCATGCATTCGAGCCGTTTCCTCCCAATGCGGATCGATTGCGCACCAACATTCGCTTGAACGGACTCGAACGTCACATCCATGTTCATCCGGTCGGCCTGTCAGATTCCAGTGGAGTCGGGAAGATGATGATTAGAGCCGACAACTCCGGCGCCGCCACGCTGGCCGTCACCGAGGAAGCCGCCGTTGGGGCGCGGAATATCGAACTCACGACGCTGGACGCATTCTGCGAGCGGCACGGGATCGCCAAGGTGGATTTCATCAAGGTCGATGTCGAAGGCTTTGAGGAGAAAATGGTCTCGGGAGGAACGAAGACGATTGAACGGTTCGCTCCGAACATGCTGATCGAGTTCGATCCCCCGAAATTGACCAGGGCCGGGTCTTCTGTGGATCGTTTGGCCGCTCAACTGCGGCAACTCCGCTATGGACTCTGGGTGGCGGAGCGAGATCGGCTGGTGCCGTTAAAGGATCTGCCGAGAGGGCAGGATTATATCAACGTCTTCTGTATCCCGGAGTCCAGCCGGCAGAGTATCCCGCAGGGCTGACTATTTCGGAATGATCGGCGGGCGGTCCGTCCGGTTCCATTCCGTTGCCCGACGCTGCAAGAACTCTCCGGTCTTCACTTCGGGATAGACCGTGACCAGGTAATTCAAGCGGTAGCGGGCGCCTGCCGGATAGTCCAAGGCGTTCTTGTCGAGGGCCTGGGTCGCCGCGATATATGCGAATGGCTGATACATCAAGAAGAACACCGAATCTCCCAGCCGGTTGCCGGGATCGCCGAAGACGGCCACCATCGAAGCACCGGTCGGAAGGCCGACGCTGGCAGCGCTCCACCGCGACTTCGAAATGTTCGGATCTCCTTGCCGTGGATCCAGCGTCTTCTCGGCGTTCTGATGGATCACGCGACCATCGAAATCCTTCGGGAGGCGGAGGCCTAGACCATTATAGGGATCTCCCGTAAGACGAACAGAAGTCTTGCTGCTGACGTCAAAATCAGCCGACCATTGCACTGCGACTTCCTTCTGATTTTCATCCACCGTCACTCTGATCGTTCGCCGTTCCTGAAGAACGGGTTTTCCGCCTTCGGCTGCGCTTTTCCCAGCAAGGTCGAGCCACTCGATGACGTCTACGAAGCTCGCATAAGGGAGTCCCCGGTCATCCAGACCCGCCTGCTGTTTCTCTATCCGGACCGACCGTTCGATCCCCGTGTCCGCTCTTTCTTGCCAGTAGGTGACGCCGTTCACGATGACGGCGTACATCATTCCATGATGATGCAGGTGGTCGGGCGGCGCATCACGCAACAGGTTATAGCCTGAAAGGTCGAAGAGTTCTTTGACATACGGTTTGAACTGCTTCGCGGAGTGGGCGTAGACCAGGATGGGACGATTTTTGAATGAAATGGTGAGCTGAGCGGCTTGAGGGTCGTCTGCGATGGCCAGCGGCTCCGGCGAAGTTCCCAGGACATACGATGGAACGGCAAGGAGAAATGCCGACAGCAGCAGGGTTCTGCCGAATCCGGGCGTGCTCATGTCTTTGCAGTGATGCTTCTCTGATTCGTAATGCGCAGCTTCTGAGAGGGTAAGGTTATTGGTCGAGTTTCGTCAAGCCCGCTGGTTCTCTACCAGCGCGGCCTGGGCGAGAGTCCCCGCGCCGCGACTTCGATATTCAAGAAACAGCCTGCTGTGGCGGTTGCCGGAGAGTTCCAGGGTCACCGTTCCCTCCGTTGTTTCCCAGGTCGCATGGTAATGGAGATGGCCGATCATCACGGCGACACCCCAATAATCGGGAACCGGTTGATAGAGATCATTCTCCCACACCACCTGGTCTTGGAGCGGAGCCCCGTAATGACCGGCTAGCGTCTGCTTCAATGAGAGATAGTAGCCGATGAATTCGTTCAGTCCGTTCAGGGGACGTTGCAGGACGATGTACTGCCCTCGAACCAACGACTCCTGTCTGAACTCGTAGCCTTCCAGCACTCCATGTTCGCCGATGTTGCGCAGATAGATAAGCTTTCCCTGTCCGTCGTCTCGGAGGTCCCCGGCCACGGATGTGCGGATGGCCGACATATCCTGGCCAAAATGTGATTGCACGTTCAGCAGGAAGTCGAGGGCCTGCCTGGAGACTTCCGCTTGCAATGTCGCTTCATCGATCTCATCGAACGGAATGGTAAAGGCGGGAGGCGGAGGTGACTCCTGCGGCTGAGACGACGAAGGCACCGGCATGACCATCGTGGTTATGCTGAGCGCGGCAGCCACAGCGTAATGCATGGGCCGCACAATAAATGGTGCGGGAGCATCGGTCTACCCCTACGAAAGGAGGAAGGTCTACCTGGTTATTTGGTTTGTTTGGTTCGTTTAGTTCATTTCGTTAGGTTTCGGGCAGCCCGAGTGAACCAAACAAACTAAACAAACAAAAGAAACCAAACAAACCACATCAACCCGTTCGTTTCTTCGTTTTCGCGGTCGGCAGAGCCGTCAGCGGGTCTTCCGGCCAGTGGTGCTTTGGATAGCGTCCGCGGAGTTCCTTCCGAACGTCTTGATAGGCATTGGCCCAGAAGCTGGCGAGGTCCTTCGTCACCTGAACGGGCCGCTTTGCCGGCGAAAGCAAATGCAACATGACGGGAATTTTTCCATCTGCCACCAGCGGCGTATTCTTGCAGCCGAACATCTCTTGCAACCGCACCGCTAACACAGGTACGTCCGGCTGGTCGTAGTCGATGCGGATATCCGATCCGCTGGGAACGGTCAGATGGGTCGGAGCCTGCCGTTCCAATTGGCGTTGCTGATTCCAATTGAGCAGCGCGTGGAGCGGCTTCGTCAGATCCATCCGCTTGACGCGATCAAGGGTTGTGATGCCGGCAAGGAAAGGCCCGAGCCACTCGTCGAGCGTTCTCAGCAACGACTCATCGGATAGATCGGGCCAGGTCGAGGCGGCGCCCTCGACCCGACTCAGAAACTGTACCCGCGCGCGCCACTGTCTGAGGTCCGGCGTCCACGCCAGAGATGCAATCCCAGCCCGGCGTACACCGATCAACAACGCTCGTGCGATCAAGGACGGATCGGGCTTCGACAGTGCCTGTTCCGATAAGACCAGCGCGCCGAACCGTCTTTGCCTCGATGCGCGAACCACATTGTTCCTGTCGTCCCACTCAACGTCCTCGGCCTGTTCGATCTGATCCGTATAGAGCGTTTCGATGTCTACGAGTGAGAGGGGAGCGGCCAGATCGATTCTGGCCCATTGTATTCCCGCGTCGAGATCGGCGATCACAAGATACGGCTCCGAGGCGAGTGGCTCGGGATTGACAAACAGCGCGCCGCGGCCGTTCGCCAGGAGGTAGCGCGACTCGCCGCCCGCTTGTCGCTGCGCGATGCGATCCGGATAGGCAAGCGCGAGTATCCGACCGGCGGCATCGAGGTCCTGTGGTCTCCCGGCCTGTCGCTTCCTCTGCGGGTCTCCCAATTGGTGCCGCCACATCTCTGCGGTCCGTTTGACCCGCTGGCAGGCGCCGCGGTCGACGATTGCGCCTCCCGGCTGTTCATGGCCGCGCAGAACATCGAGCCTGAGTCGCAAATCGGCGTTGCGCCAGCCGGGCGGACCGCGCAAAATGTCGCGTTCGCTGACCAATGCGGCGATTTCACAGGCGAGATCCGTCAGCATGAGCGCCGCGGCCTTGAGCAGCATGTGAGAGAGGCGTGGATGCAGCGCCAACTCCGCCATTTGTCTCCCATGCGGCGTGATGCGTCCCGGGCGATCCAAGGCTCCCAGGCGGACGAGCAGCTCTTTTGCCTGCGCCACATTCCCCGGAGGGGGCGCGGTCAGCCAGGACAATTCTGACGGATCGCTCGTCCCCCATTGCGCCAACTCCAGTACAAGAGGCGCCAAGTCGGCATCCAGCATTTCCGGCGGTCTGCGGAGAGCGAGCGCGGCCTGTTCTCTTTCCGACCAGAGGCGATAGCAGACTCCCGGTTCGAGACGACCGGCCCTGCCCCGGCGCTGTTCGGCGGAATCCTGCGTCACACGAATTGTCTCCAATCGCGTCAGCCCCGAGCGTGGATCGAACCGGGGCACACGCAACAGACCCGCATCAATCACGACGCGCACGCCGTCGATCGTCAGACTCGTTTCGGCAATAGAGGTGGCCAGCACCACTTTTCTGACGCCAGGCCTGGATGGGGCAATGGCTTCATCCTGCACCGCTTGCGGCAGATCGCCGTGCAAGGGCATGACGCGAACAGTCGGGTCCAGGTTCGCGTCGAGCAGCTTTCGCTCCACCCTGCGGATTTCCGCCATGCCGGGAAGGAAGACGAGCAGGCTGCCTCGGTCCTGCGTCAACGATCGCCGGATCATTTGCGCCACAGCGACGTCGAGATGGCCGGACAGAGGCTGATCGAGGTATGTCATGTCTACCGGAAACATCCTGCCTTCACAGGCAATCGTCGGGGCATGGCCGAGCAACTCGCCGACCGGCCCGCAATCCAACGTGGCCGACATGACCAGCAGCCGGAGGTCCGGGCGAAAGAGCCGTTGCGTTTCGAGACAGAGCGTCAAGCCTGTGTCCGCTTGCAGACTCCGTTCGTGAAATTCATCGAAGAGAACGATGCCATATGCGCTGAGCGAAGGGTCCTGCTGAAGCAGTCTGGCAAGTATGCCCTCCGTGATCACCTCAATGCGGGTCTTCGGCCCCACTTTGGTGTCGAGCCGCATCCTGTAGCCGATGGTCTCACCCACCGGTTCACGAAGTATCGAGGCCATCCGATGAGCCGCAGCGCGAGCCGCGAGCCTGCGAGGCTCCAGCATGAGCAGTTTCCTGCCGCGAAGCCAGGGCTCGTCGAGGAGCGCCGGCGGGACGCCGGTCGTTTTTCCTGCGCCGGGCGGCGCGGTCAACAAGGCGTTCGGTCCGGCGAGCAATGCCTCGCGAAGAACAGGGATCACATCTTCTATTGGCAGACGAGTCATGGTAGGGTCACGGTCCGGTCAGGAGCGGAATGTATCAGAATCAGGAAGTATAAAGGAGGGGCATGCAGGAGAATCGATGGACGAAGGAGAAACCGACCAAAGCAGGCTGGTACTGGTTTCGAGGGCAGGCGCATGAGGCCGATCCGTTTATCATCCAAGTCGACGAGGCGGGACAGTTTCAGTGGCCGGATGGAGGGTATCAAGAGGTGAAGCTGGCCAAAGGGGAGTGGGCTGGACCGATAAAGGAGCCAGAAGAATAAGATGCGGGTCCTGTCCCAGAACCGACGCCCGTTCGTCCTCGCTCCACACATTCCCCAATGGGTCCCTTCCGCTGCGGGCGAACGGGCGTCGGCTCTGGGACACCCGCATCGGGGAAGGTACTCAATCGGCCTCGGGGGAGAGAGTGAGGGAGAGAAACAGAATCTGGAAGAGACGAATTGGGATTACAAGTCGGTTGAAGAACCGAAAGAATAAGATCCGGGGCCTATCGTCAATCACCATCGAGGAGGCATGATAGATGAGTCGTGCGGGGGGAGATCCGATCCAACGATTGATGAGTCTGATGTTCAAGGCGCACCCATGGCACGGCGTGTCGATCGGGGAGCAGGCGCCTGAAGTGGTTACGGCCTATATTGAGATTGTTCCGACCGATACCGTGAAGTATGAAGTGGACAAAGACAGCGGCTTCCTCAAGGTGGACCGTCCGCAACGCTTCTCCAACTTCTGCCCGGTTTATTATGGGCTTGTTCCACAGACTTATTGCGGCGGGAACGTGGCGGGGCTGTTTTCCAAACGCGCTCGACGAAAAGGGATGGTTGGCGATCGCGACCCCCTGGACATTTGCGTTTTGACGGAAAAAACTATCCCCCATAGTGATATTTTACTCACCGCGCTCCCGATCGGCGGGTTCAGCCTCGCTGACGGCGGGGAAGCTGACGACAAGATTATTGCCGTCATGAAGGAGGACGCAGCCTACGGGGACTTCAAAGATATCGGAGACGTGCCGGTCTCGCTGATCGATCGCCTGCAGCATTATTTCCTCACCTATAAGCAGGCGCCCGGCTCGGTCCAACACAAGGTGGAAATCACCGGAGTCTATGGCCGGGAGGAGGCGCTAAAGGTCATACGAGCCAGTCATGCCGATTACCGGGAAAAGTTTCCCGAGTTGGAATCCCTCTGGCCGGCGGGAATGTCGAATTGAAGGCAGGTTCACACAAAACCCAATCGGCGCCCGGAGAAGTGCTCCGGGCGCCGATTGACTCAGATAGTGTTGATGGTAATGTCCACCGGTACCGGGTTCGACACGATGTCGTGGACAGGAGAAAATGTTGTCAACTCCTTCAACTGCGCGGCTGTCGCATCGGACTTGACCGTAAACGAGACGCGAATCTGTTTGTAGCCCCGCCGGACCCTGTTCGAAAGTCCGAGAAAGCCCTGGAGGTCCAGATCTCCTTCGAGCTTCGACTCGATCGATTCGACTCGAATGCCGCGCGCGGCCGCGTGGTAGACGAGAGAGGTCGTGAGACAGGCCGCCAGGGCATGGAGCACATACTCCACCGGGTTGGCCCCGTGGTCCTCCCCGAGGAGCACCGGCGGCTCGTCGGCGTCGAGCACAAACGGCACCGTGCGTAACGTGTCCTCCTTTCCTGCGCCGTAGAAGCTCTGAACGGTCGAGCGATTGTGCCCGCCGTTGATCCATCGATTCGTTGCCCGGAACCGGAATGTGGCCAGGTTGTGATCATTCTGGACGGCCTCGATGGTTGCGCTCAGCCGGCTTACATCGACTCCGTTGATGACTCCGCTCATTGTAGCTTGTGACATGACCCACCCTCCTTGATATGGTTGATTGATGAACAGTTGCCGAAACAAAAGCCGGTCGGCACTCCGGCACAAAACCTCCCAATTCATCCCTGCACCCGCTCGAGCGTCATCCGGCGGAACACTTCCCCGCAGGGTGGCACCCCTGTCTGCAGTGAGAAGAACGTCCCTCTGATCAGAGCGAACGTGAGCGGCTGCCAGCGATTCCATGGGGCCAGCGAGAGTGTCCTTGCCAGCAGGCAATAGCCGATCAACACCCGGGCGCTTGTTCCCGCCAGTTGCATCCAGTGGATCCATTGAAGCGGTTCCCATAATCCTGCGATCAACATCGCCAAGTAGGCGGTCCGCACTTGCACGGGAAACGCCGTGACGTCCCGAGTGAGCCGGATCACGTGAGCGATTTGGACGATGCAGAGCGCCATCGCCACAAAGGTGGTTTCGGGACGGACGAAAAGGCCGGTTGCAAGCAGGAGTACCGTCTGGAACCAGTACCACCAGCTGAGATCGCGTGTCGTCGGCATGGTCGCTCCTTCTTGTTGCCGCATCTTTGATACTGGGTCCCTTCAGCAGTAATGGTGCCAGCCTGAAGAGTCAGGCGAGATGAGGAAAATTCAGTGAGTTAGAAACAGTCAAGGGCGAGCGGCGAGAAACGAGATCGCGTGACTCGCGAAATCTCATGAAAGGAATCGGGAAATTTCGTGAATCGACGAGAACGAGGCGTCGGTCGATGAATCGATTGAAACACGACGATTGACGAGAGCGGCTTGATTTCAGCGGGGCTTATCGATCTTCAGGGCTTTCATCCGCGAGGAGAGGGTGGAAGCGTTCATACCGAGCAATTTGGCTGCGCCCTTGTCGCCCGAGACTTTCCAATTGACGGCCTCCAGCGCGCGCAGGATGTTTCCGCGTTCCAGCGCTTCAAGCTCTTTCGCCGTGCGAATGGTGGCCGCCGGCTGGAGAGTGAGATCGAACGCTGCCGTGGTCCGCGATGGAACCTCGGGTAGGGCCCGTTCCAGGTTCAGCCTGCCGTCGCTTGCCGTGATCACGGCCCGCTCGATCACATTCTGAAGCTCGCGCACGTTCCCGGGCCAACTGTAAGCCTTCAGCCGGCGCGCACAGTCCTCCGTGAGCGGAGCAATCGACCGGCCCATCCTCCCTGCAAACCGCTGCGCAAAGGAAGAAGCGAGTCGCACCACATCGTCGTCGCGTTCGCGAAGCGGAGGTAAGCGCAACGGAAAGACGTTCAGGCGGTAGAAGAGATCCTCGCGGAATCGTTTCTCGCGAACGGATTGTTCCAAATCGCGATTCGTTGCCGCCAAGACGCGCACGTTCACCTTCTTGGTGGAGGAACTCCCGACTGGATCGAACTCGCCCTCCTGCAGCACGCGAAGCAGCTTTGCCTGCAGATCGAGCGGCAATTCTCCGATCTCGTCAAGAAAGATGGTGCTCTTGTCGGCGAGGGCGAAGCGACCCTCGCGTTTCTTGGTTGCCCCGGTAAAGGCGCCCGCTTCATGCCCGAACAATTCGCTCTCGATCAGCGTGGCGGGAATCGCCGCGCAATTGACGATAATCAGCGGCCTCTCGTGGCGTTTGCTCGCCGCATGGATCGCGCGCGCCACCAGTTCCTTGCCGGTGCCGGTCTCACCCGTTATGAGCACCGTTGCGTCGGTGCCTGCAACCTGGGCGATGTCGTGCAAGACGCGCTTGATGGACGGACTGTCGCCGATCAAGGCGCCGTCCCGATGCAGCGCCTGCAGTTCTTCCCGCAGTAGTTCAGTTTCAGCGGTGAGCGACCGGATCTTCTGTTCCGCTTCCACGCGATCGTGCACGTTGCGAAGGATCAACGTAGTGAATTTTCGACCATGCAGTTCGAAACGAGACAGAGTTCCTTCGGCAGGAAACGACGCCCCTTGCGGACAACGGGCGGTGAGCTCGCCTGGAATCCATTGAGATCTTTGGCCCTCGGGGCGAGCGTCCAGCCACGCGATCAAGGCGGCCAGCCGACTGGCATCGCCGGGGCCGAGGAATTCACGTATATCCCGTCCTTCGACCATCGCACCTTTGCAGGGAAACACCTTCTCCGTGGCGGGATTCACGCGGGTGATGCGGAGGTGATCGTCCAGCTCGATGATCGCATCCATCGCGCTGTTGAGGAGCCGCCCGACTTTTTCCTCACGCTCGTGGACTTCAGCTTCGGCCCTCTGCCGTTGAAGCTCCGCCGCAGCCCGCGCGGCGAAAATCTGAAAGATCGCGTGAACTCTCGGTTCCTCAGGAATAGGCCGTCGGTCGATCACCGCCATATGACCCAGAATGTGACCGTCCGTATCCTGGAGCGGCGCACCCATATAGCTGACGGCGCCGGCCGCTTTCAATTCTTCTTCGTGTGGAAAGATCTCCAGGACCCGGTCGGGAAAATGCACCAGCTTCGCCGTGTCGATCACGCGCTCGCAGGGGGTCCCGGCGATATCGACTTCGTAGTCCCTCACCCATTGATTGTCCATCCAGAAGGCCAGGGCGCGGAGCCGTCGCTTCTCGGGGAAATACTCCGTCACCCAGGCACCATGAGTACCCAATGCCATCGCGAGATTCTGGACGAGCGCGGAGAAAAACCGCGCTCCGGTCTCGGTCGCGGTCCCTTCAAGGATCGCGCGTAGCGCCCTGTCGGCTTGGATATTGGAAAGAGGGGCGGGATGAGGCATGGACATGGTCCAAAAGTATGGAACGAGGCGAAAGCAGGATGCAAGGGGAGAGGAGGCGGTTGACTTCCCGCTCTCCGGATCGTAGGTTCTTGCCGGGCCGGTTTCCCTGCGCGTCATCAAATGGTCACGATGAAGGTTGATCCGACTCATCCGCCCGCTGCGCATACCGCCACTGGGTTCTCCCCCGGGTTTGCCGCGCTGGGACTGGAAGCGTCGTTGCTCGCCACGCTTGAGACGTTGGGTTATGAGGAGCCGACTCCGATTCAGCGGGAAGCGATCCCTCCGCTGCTGGCTGGTCGCGATCTGTTGGGCCAGGCGGCGACCGGAACAGGCAAGACTGCGGCCTTTACCCTGCCGATGCTCCAGCGCATCGCCCATGCCGCCAAGCAGCGTCCATCCGCGCTGATTCTCGTGCCGACTCGTGAACTGGCCATTCAGGTCAGCCAGGCGGTTCAACGCTACGGTAAAGAGTTGAGAATCAGCGTGCTGGCCGTGTACGGAGGCCAGGCGATCGGCCCGCAGTTCCACGCGCTCAAGCGAGGCGTCGACGTGATCGTCGCGACTCCAGGGAGGGCTCTCGATCATATCCGCCGTCAGACGCTCAAGCTGAGCCATGTGCAGATCGTGGTCTTGGATGAAGCAGACGAGATGCTCGATATGGGATTTGCCGAGGATCTGGACGCGATCCTCGAGCAGACGCCTGCCAGCAAGCAGACGGCGTTGTTTTCCGCCACGATGCCGCCGCGCATCAAGTCGATCGCTCATCGGCACTTGAAAGATCCTGTCGAGATCACGATCGCCAAGGAACCGGTCAAGGCGGGAGCCGCGCCCCGCGTGCAGCAAACCGCGTACGTGGTGACGAGGCCGCACCGGGGCGCGACCCTCGCCCGTGTCTTGGACATGGCAGGCCCCAAGTCCGCCCTGGTTTTTTGCCGCACCAGGCTGGAAGTCGATGAAGTGACGGTCATGTTGAACAGTCGCGGGCACAGGGCGGAGGCCATTCACGGCGGTATGAGTCAAGTGCAACGCGATCGCGTGATGAATGCGTTCAGGACTGGGCAAACCGAATTGCTCATCGCGACCGATGTGGCGGCGCGTGGATTGGACATTCCGCAGGTGTCGCACGTCATCAACTACGATCTGCCGTCATCAGCCGAAGTGTATGTGCATCGAATCGGACGAACCGGCCGCGCCGGGCGGGAAGGATCGGCCATCACCATTCTGGATCCACGTGAGCAACGGCTGTTGCGGAGCATCGAGCAACATACGAAAGCCAAAGTGACCGTCGCGCCTGTGCCGACAGTGGCCGATCTTCGATCGAAGCGATTGGAGCGGACCAGAGCGGCTGTCCGGGAGGCGCTAGACGAAGGGGATCTCGATCGGTTTCGAGATGTCGTCGATGCCCTGGCCTCTTCCGGTGACCCGGCGAAGGTGGCCGCTGCCGCTGTGAAACTGATCTTTCGGGCGCAGGGCGGGGAGCGAATGGAACAGGACATTCCGGCCATGCCGATACGTCCGCAGGAATTGCATCGGCCGCCCCATCGGTACACCGCCTATCCTGACGGTCGTCATCAGGGGGCTTCAGTCAGGCCGCAGGAGCGAAGGTCTGGTCATGGCGGACAGCAAGCCGGCATGGCACGCCTTTATATCGGAGCCGGAAGGGATGCCGGCATGAGGCCGGGAGACCTCGTCGGGGCTATTGCGAACGAAGCGAAAGTGAATTCGAAGGTGATCGGGGCGATCGAGATCGAAGAACGCTTCTCAACCGTCGACGTGCCGGAGGCGTTGGCGCGAGGGATTGTTGAGGTGTTGAGTCGGGCGAGAATCAAGGGGCGAAAGGTGACGGTGCGATTGTTTTGAGAATGAAGAATCAGCGCATCCTATTGATAAAGCCTTGCCTTTTATTGCACGTATTTTTAGAATGAGCCTGATGCTCGGTCGACTGCCGTACCATCAGAATGACCAGAGAAGCGCCCTGACGTCGTACGGATTGTGTCTGCTCTTGTTGTGCCTCACGCCGTTCCTTCTTGACGTCGCCACTTGCGACGAGATCTTGGCTTCCTCGTTGCACCACCCGGTCTTGGTGGATGGGGAGGAGCTTGATCCTTCGAAAGACGCGACGAATCCGACCTCATATGATGAACAGTTCCTCATTCATATCTTCCTAGCGGGTATCTGCGTCATTCAGGAGCCTCCACCCGATTCCGCTACGCCCGGATCGGCGTGTGATGTGCCTATCTCCGAACTGACCACTCGCCCGCCGCCTGTTTCATAATCCTTTCGAACTTTTTTCAACAGTTGCCGTAGGGCTATGCGCGGTCCGTCCCGGATGCCGCGATCTCTGGCGCTGAGGCCAGCCGCGGGCTCTACGATGCGGTCGAATCACCATGAGGAGAACTGATAAGTGGAATCGAAGATTCTTGTCGTCGAGGATGACCTTGAGAGCTGGCAGCTGCTCAGCGCCATCTTGCGCGCTCATCGGTACCGGCCGATCCGGGCAGCCGACGGTGTTCAGGCGATGAGCGAAGCACGGAGCCAACGACCAGCCGCGGTGTTGTTGGATCTCGGTCTGCCTGGCGGAGATGGATTCGTCGTGCTCGAACGGCTCAAAGGGAACAAGCTGTTGTCCAGTATTCCCGTGATCGTGGTAACCGCGCAGGATTCTCAAGTGGCGGAGAGCAGAGCCATGGAGCACGGGGCCGTCGCGTTCTTTCAAAAACCGGTGAAGCCGGACGAATTGATCGCGACCATCCAGGGAGTCCTCGAAAAGAAAGGGTGACCTCCGTACTGAAAGGAGACAGAATGGCCGGTTTTGTCTTACGGAAAAATCAACGATTCAAAGATTCGGTGCCGGTGCAGTTTCGGGGGAAAGGCATCGTCGGTGAAGGCATGCTCAAGGACCTTTCGTTGACCGGAGCCTCGATTTCAGGCGATGTGCATGTCACGGTCGGGATGACCCTGGGGCTACAGATGTTTGTCCCCGGTGATCGAGAGCCGTTGTTGATCGATCGGACTGTCGTGCAATGGGTCAAGGGAATGGAATTCGGCGTCGAACTCTCGCCCAGCCCCCAGATCGCCGAACGCATCACCAAGCTCATTTCCGAGAAGGTCAAGAGGAAGCATGGATCACCCTCCCGAAACTAGGTAGGACCAGTCGGATTCCCTCATCTCACCGCCTATCAGTTTAGTATCGGAGGTTTGGCTGGTTGACGGCCCCGGCCGGCGGATCGTACTGTCATGCTGGCCGGACTGCTCGGTTGATTGCGCGGTTGAACCACCTTCGTTGCGAGGAACGGGACCGATGGCGGAAATGACGTTGGAGCCGCATCTCTTCATTATCCTCGGCGCGACCGGCGACCTGACCAGGAGGAAGCTGTTGCCGGCGCTGTTTCACCTGCGCACCATGGGAGAGTTGGAGCGAAGGAACACGTTGATCGTCGGCGCCTCCCTGCCGGAAATGAGCGAGGACGCGTTCCGCTTATGGGCCTATGAAGGGCTGAGGAATTCGGGCGCCCGCGATGCATCAGACCTGAGCCAATGGTGCGATGAGCACCTGCATTACCATACGGTGCATGAAGGAGGGCTGGAAGATTACGAAGCCCTGGCCGGGTTCATCCGAGGTCTGGAATCGACCCGACACCTGCCTGAGAACCGTGCCTTCTACCTCGCGTTGCCTCCGACAACCGTGCCGACGGCGCTGGAACAACTGGATAAAGCCGGTTTGTTGAAAAGCCGCGGTTGGGTACGCGTCGTGTTCGAGAAGCCGTTCGGTCATGACTTCCGCTCAGCCCGCGCGCTTAACACGCTCTTGCACCGCTATCTGGACGAATCGCAGATCTATCGCATCGATCATTATCTGGGCAAGGAAACGGTTCAGAACCTTCTGGCCTTCCGTTTTGCCAACCCGATCTTCGAGGCGATATGGAATCGCGATATGGTGGAAAGCGTGCAGATAACCGTGGCAGAGGATCTTGGTGTCGAGCATCGCGGCGCCTACTATCAGGAGGCAGGCGCCCTGCGCGATATGGTGCAAAACCATTTGACGCAATTGATGACCGTCGTGGCGATGGAGGTGCCGGTTTCTTTCGATGCTGCCGCGATCCAAGCCGAAAAACTGAAAGTGCTGCATTCGATCCCGCCGATCGACCCGAGAGATGTCGCTTTCGGCCAATACACGGCCTGGGAGGTTGCGGGTCATACCATCCCAGGCTATCGGGAGGAACGGGGTGTGCCGCCGGACTCGATGACGGAAACCTTCGTCGCCTTGAAGATGGAGATTCACAACTGGCGTTGGAGAGGAGTCCCGTTTTATTTGAAGACCGGTAAGCGGCTTCCCCGGAAGCTTACCCAGGTCGCCGTGACATTCCGTCCGGCGCCATTTCAGGTGTTTCGCTCGCTGGAGCCGGAAAGCCTGGACTCCAACAAGTTGCTGATCACGCTTCAACCCAGTGAGGGATTTGCCCTGGGGTTTTCCGTGAAAACGCCTGGTAGGCCATTCAGCTTTACAGGTCAGGCGTTGCAATTCGATTACAGCAAAGCCTTCGGGGGCGGATTGCCTGACGCCTACGAAACTCTGCTGCGCGATGTCATGATCGGCGACCAGACTCTGTTCGTCACGGCGGACTTCACGGAGACAGCCTGGCGACTTTATGATCCGCTCCTTGTCGGTGGAAGGACGGTGCATCCCTATACCGCCGGTTCATGGGGACCGAAAGAAGCCGATACGGTGGTGGAACGGAACGGGCACCGCTGGCAGTTGGGCTGGTAGCGCCGGCGGGAGGCTCCCCGATGTGACAGTACGTCCGTGATACCATAGGCCATGCTGGCCGAGTCAGCCGACGCGGTTACCACCGACATTCCTCAACGCCTGGATCGTCTGCCCTGGTCCCGGTGGCACTGGATGGTGGTCACGGCGCTTGGTGTCACCTGGTTTCTCGACGGACTGGAAGTGACCATCGTCGCGGCCCTTGGTCCTGTGCTCACCCACGCCGCGACACTGCATTTGTCGGCATCTGAGGTCGGCCTTACGGCTTCGGCCTACCTGGCCGGGTCGGTCCTCGGCGCCCTGATTTTTTCCTATCTCACTGATCGGCAGGGACGGAAGAAATGGTTCCTTATCACGCTGGGGCTCTACCTGGTCGCGACGGTCCTCACGGCTTTCTCCTGGAATCTGGCAAGCTTCATGTGTTTTCGGTTTCTGACCGGAGCCGGAATCGGCGGGGAATATGCCGCGATCAATTCCGCCGTCGATGAACTGATTCCAGCTCGGTACAGGGGCCACGCGGGTCTGGCGATCAACGGGAGCTGGTGGCTCGGCTCGGCGATCGGCGCCCTGCTGACGCTGGTACTGCTGAATCCCGTAATCTTCCCTGAGGACATCGGTTGGCGGCTCTGTTTCATCTTCGGCACGGTGCTGGGTGTGGGGATCGCGCTGGTCCGGCGAGCGATCCCGGAAAGCCCACGCTGGCTGATGACCCGCCGCCGCACAGAGGAAGCAGAGGCCGTCGTCTCGCAGATCGAGCGTCAGATCGCAGAGACTCAAGGGGCTTGGGACTTGCCGGCGGTACAGGAGCCGATGACGTTACGTGCCTGTCACGCCGCGACGGTCGCCACAGTGGCCCGTGAACTGTTCCGATCGTATCCCCGGCGGACATGGTTGTGTCTATCGTTGATGATCACACAATCGTTCCTGTACAACGCGGTGTCCTTCACCTTTCCGCTCCTGCTCACGAAGTATTATGGCCTGTCCGCCGGCCGCATCGGCCTCTATCTTCTGCCGTTCGCCTGTGGCAACTTCCTGGGCCCGCTCCTCCTCGGCCGGTTCTTCGACACAATCGGGCGCAAGCCAATGATCAGCTTCAGCTATGCCATGGCCGGTCTGCTGCTGGGAATGACGGGCTATCTCTTCCGGCAGGGTTCCCTCACACTCGCGGCCCATATGGCGGTCTGGTCGGCCATCTTCTTTTTCGCCTCCGCCGGCGCCAGCGCGGCCTATCTCACCGTCAGCGAAGTGTTTCCTTTGGAGATTCGCGCCATGGCGATCGCATTTTTCTTCGTCACGGCGCAGGGGGCGGCCGTTGTGGCGCCGTGGCTGTACGGATCGTTCATCGAATCGTCCAGCACCAGCGTTTTCTATGGCTATCTGCTCATTGCCGTGATGATGTTGACAGGCGCGCTTGCCGAACTGCTCTGGGGGGTGAAGGCGGAACGGCAGCCACTCGAGCGGATCGCGATGCCGCTGTCAGTCCGATCGAGGCCGGATGATCTATCTCGACTCGACTGAGCTTTGTCCAACTCGTCCGTCACGGGGGCGAGAGGGTCATTTCGCCGCGGACGAAGCCGGTAGAAGGTCCTGTTGGCGGTTCCCGCCACGCCGGCGGGCCAGTTTTTCTCTGATGAGCGAGCCGACGATGGAAAGAGGAACGGCAAGAAGGAAAAGATACCATGCGGCCCACAACGTCGCGTCGTGCATGATTGCCCTCCTATCTCTGCGCGTCATCACGCAATCGCCATACCGCAGTCTTGCTTGGGAAGGTTGAATGGATTTTGTGCGGAGTTTCAGGCAGTTCCACGATCAGGCTGTGAGCGTGTTTTCTGCTGATCCTGGCACATCGGCGCGGCAGCGAACGCACGAACGTGGCAAAAACATCACGTCACGTGATCATCTCACCACATCAGTTGGCAGCCGGTTGAACCGGAAGCATGCTGGACATAGGGTCATGATCCTTGATGACTACATGCAGAATTGAGCCGACGGCGTTGGTGGTGATTTGGCTTGTCATCATATCCATGTTGATGGCGGAGGGGACGGTCGCGCAGTCTGAAGGAAATCCGGCAGGGACAGCGGAACCGGCTCTTGAGGCGGAGTTCAAGCAGCTTCGAGAGCGGCTGACGGTCCTGCCGGAGTTCGGTGGAGACGATGCCGCCTCGAAGTTTCGATTGGCGGAGGAGCTTTCGCGCCGTGGTGACATGTTCGGCGCCGCCGAGGCCTACCGGTCGGCCATTGAATTGAATCCGGAATGGGCCGATCCCTATCGGGGCCTCGGTCAGGTGCTGCTCGATCACCACGACTATGCCCAGGCGGTGGAGGCCTTGGAGGCGGCCATTCGTCTGGGGGGAGACGATCATCAGACTCTGTACTGGCTGGGTCGCGCCTTGATGGGTAAGAACGACTTGCCGGCTGCAGAGTCGGCGCTGAGACGCGCCGTACAACTCAGAGCCGACGATGCCGAGGGATGGGCCGACCTTGGGCTGGTCAGGATGGCTCAAGGCAAACTCACCGAGGCTGAGCAGGCACTCGAGCAATCGATCCGGATCAAGCCGGATCTTGCTGAAGCCCATCGGCTCCGTGAACTGCTGGTGGACAGGCGGCAAGACCGTGCAGCGGCGAAGAAGGCTGCTGAATCCGTGTTGCGCGAGTTATTCGCGAGGGAATAACTCGAACGGATCTCAGGGGGTCCAGTCCGGCTTGGCTTCCGACGAGGATAGTACGATCGCCCGCACGTAGAGTTGATGGCCGTCCGGCTGTTCCCACGTCTTGAGCCACAGGAGGTGCAATTCGCGCACCTCGATCCAACCCATCGAGGCCCATCCAGGCGCTGGCGGCAATTCACCTTTGGCACAAGTTTTCGCGCAGAGATTGATCCAGGGATGTCCAGGATCACCCGCCCCAAAAACCCACACGGCGTACCGACCTTCCGGTAGGTCCGATGTCGCGCGCACCGGAGACACGCCGGGCAACGGCTGCCGAAACATCACGATCCGGTCTGCCTGACGGCGCGGGACTCCGCAACGCTCACCATCTGCATAGACCCAAAGCGTATACTCGCCGGAATTGGCCTTGCATCCTTCAAAGGCCACGTCCGTTGCGCCCTTCCAATCAGAGGCCCGGAAGATCTGCGTAAGCGTCTGGTCTTCCGCGCGAAGCGAGGGAGGAGGCATCCAGCCGACCAGCCCCAATGCCAGCAAGGAGGAAAGCGCCCGATAAGAAAGTCGAATAGACATGCCGCGCTGGGGCCGTTTTAACGAAGACGGGCCGGAAAGTAAACTCCGATCTAGCTGCTTGCCTCGCTGATCCCGGCAGGCGTAAGATCGGGCACCCCACCAATTTTAAGGAGGTGCTATGGCCGCGCGCACCACTCCCAGTAAACCCAGGATGTCAATCGATCGCAGCATCGAGCGCATGCGGAAGCAACTGGCCGACCTGGCGCAGTATGTAAAGAAGGGGAGGCCTACCCGCAGTTTGGAAGAGTTCGACCTCGAAACAGAGCGTCTGATTGCGGATCTGCTCGGGGAAACCTCCCCGTTGGTGGACGCCTATGACTATGCGCAACTGGGCGAGGCGGCCGGGTTGGTGAACATGACGGAGGAGGCGCCGGAGAGCGTCGGATTGGACAGCGAGAGGCAAAGCCTGATGCAACGAAGCAGGGTGCTGGAGAGTTGCGTGTCGGAATTGGAAGCGCGCCGAGCCGCCGAACCCAAGAAACCGCAATCGGGCCGGCAGATCCTGACCGGTCCTCAAGTCGCGGAGCACATGTCTTCGGATCTCAGGAGCATTCCTCAAACGGCCAGCCTGCGTGAAGCCGGCCAACTGATGCAGAAATGGAAAACGGGCTCGCTCCTCGTGACCGACAGCCAGACCTATGTGGGATTCATCACCGACTCCGCCCTCGCGCGCGATGTCGTGGCCAACGGACTCGATCCCGGCACGACCCCCGTCAGGAAATGCGCGAGAACTCCTCTGGTTGCCATTCATGGTGATCGCCCGCTGATCGAAGCCGTGCGCTTGATGAAGGAGCAGGCCACGAGACACCTGGCCGTCGCGCAAGACGGCCAGATCATCGGCGTGATTTCTGTTTCGAATATCCTGCGATATTACTCGGGTGTCGTGTGACAAAGACACGATGACCATACACCATAAGCCCTATGCTCTTTAAAGCTTGGAGGTGAGTGATGGGACCGACGAAAGCGATCGTCAAGGAGCAGGCCCTCTATGAAGCCGCGACGGGGAAATTCATCAAGGACGGATTCGCGAGCCGACGCGACATCGAAGAATATGTGAAGCATCATTATCTCGCCTTGCCGGTTGTAGACAATGCGGGCAACGAATGGTCGCTCGAAGGCAAGCCGGTCTATTGCTATCGGGGTAGTCAATACGAGACGCTTGATGATCAACGCGTTCACCTTGCGCGCTGTCCGGATTGCGGCGGCATGGGCGTCAGAAGCGACGAGTTCACGGTTGAATCGGACTGCATTCGTTGCGTCAGCTGCGGGCATGAGTTCGATGCGCGTTTGGAAATGATGGAGACGTGAGGAGCGTGGGGGTAAGGTTCGGTCTGCTCCACACGTCGGTTCGACCGCGCTAGCTTCTTAGCTGCTCGACCGAGGGCAACAAGGGCCCTTATAACGACTCCGGCACAATTGTTTCGGCAGCACCGTTGCCCTGCGCAAATGGGCGGAGGAGGCGGGTAGGATTACGCTTGCCAATTGAGAAAGGGAGGAAATGCATGGCGATAAGTCGACCGGCTTCGGCGAAAATTATGGAGCTCGGGATGGGATTCTGGGGCTCGAAGGCCCTGCTCAGCGCCATCGAACTCGGCCTCTTCACCGAGTTGGCGAAAGGCCCGCTTGAAGAGGAGGTCTTGAGAACAAGGTTGGGCCTGCACCAGCGGAGCGCGCGGGATTTCTTCGACGCGCTGGTGGCGCTTGGCATGCTGAAGCGGACAGGGAAACGCTACGCCAATACCTCGGAAACGGCCCGGTTTCTCGATCGGATGAAGCCCTCCTACGTCGGCGGGATTCTGGAGATGGCCAACGCCAGGCTCTATCGTTTCTGGGGATCGCTCACCGAAGGGTTGCGCACCGGCAAGCTGCAGAACGAAGCCAAAACCGGCGAAGACTTTTTCGGCACGCTCTACGCTGATCCGCAACGACTCGAAGGGTTCCTCAAGGCCATGACCGGCCTGAGTATCGGTCCGGCCCAGGTCATCGCCAGGAAGTTTCCCTGGAAGCAGCACCGCACCTTCGTGGACGTCGGCTGTGCGCAAGGAGGCGTCGCTGTGGAAATCGCTCAGGCTCATAAACATCTTACCGGCGCCGGCATGGACCTGCCGGTTGTAGGACCGGTATTCGAGGCCTACGCGAAGGCGAAGGGGCTGTCACAGCGGCTGCGCTTTCACCCCGGCGATTTCTTCAAGGAACCGCTTCCACGAACCGATGTGCTGATCATGGGGCACATTCTCCACGACTGGAACTTGGATGAAAAGCTGATGCTGTTGCGGAAGGCTTATGATGCGCTGCCGCCGCGCGGCGCGCTGATCGTGCATGAGGCGTTGATCGACGACGGCCGGAAGAAGAATGCCTTCGGACTTCTGATGAGTTTGAACATGCTCATCGAAACGCCGGGGGGGTTCGACTTCACCGGCGCGGACTGTTGCAGATGGATGAAAGAGGTCGGGTTCACGCGCACGAAAGTGGAGCGGCTGGTCGGTCCGGACAGCATGGTGGTAGGGATGAAATGAAGGCGGCTGATTGCGCTTCAACGCTCTGGAGCAGGAGGAGGCCGCTCCTTCTCCTCCTGCTCTCTCTTATCGGTCTGGCGACACCTGCTCCGACGTACGCGGCCGACTCAGAACCACGTTCCCTTGATAGTGCCGAACTATCCAAGGCGGCGGTCGTGTACCTGGACGTTCATGCATCCACCTGGAGGCCTCGCGGGCGGATTTCCTTCGGAATTGTTCCCTCAGTGAAAATGAAACTGGCCTCGGCTGGATTTGTCGTGACGGAGGATCCTGAGACGCCGCACGATTTGGCGCTGAAGGTGGAGTATCGGGAAATTCGAGGGAAACAAATTTCAATCAACTCGTACGGCACGGAGATCGAATGCGAGTTCCTGCTGATGGATCCTCAGTTCGGTTCTGTGCTCTCGGGGAACATTCACGAGTCGCCGGCCTATGCGGAAATGATTACCGCTCCCTATGTGGAAGTCGTGGAGCGCTTCGAGACGAATTCCTATTTCTATTATTTGGGCTATCTCATTCGAGGATGGACTGATGCCAGAATGGACAGAACGGGAGGGCTCATTCTGGCCATGGATCGACAGTTCGATCGGGAACGACACCCGCGGGAGGGAACCCCTCTTGACACGCTCCTGTCACCGGCAGAGACCTTTCCGGACCTCGATCTTCACTTCGCAGAGGTCGCGCAGGAAAACGGCGTTGAGGAGTTGGGGCGACTCAAAGATGCGCGAGCGATTGACCTCCTTGTACGGCTCTTGTCCCATCCCAGTCGTCGCCTTAGGCTGAAGGCAGTCATTGCCCTCAGCGAGTTCGATGCTCCGTCCGTCGAGCCGGTGATGAGGCATGTGGCTCTGGAAGATTCCGATGCCGATGTACGAGAAGCTGCAGCAGCCGTCCTCAGGAGACAGGCCAATCGTTCGAGCAACTGATTCGCGATCCTGTGGCTCGCGTCGGAAATTTCGCCCGAATTTCTGCAGGCGTCTCAAGGGCAAGGAGATGAAGGGGATATAAGATCTACTCCGCTCACCAGCGTTGACAGACCTTCCCTAAGGCGGTAGCCTGAGGCCGCCGTTTGAGTTGATCTCGATAAGATTCCCATCACGCGACGAGGAGGTGCCCATGTTCATGCATGCCTATGCCCAGCAGACCTACGCTCTGATGCGCATCGTGACGGGCTTCTTGTTCCTCTGGCACGGCACACAGAAACTGTTCAGCGTGCCCATGCCACCCCCGATGCAACTGCCATCCTTCGTCATTACCATCGCCGGGCCAATTGAACTGATTGGCGGAACCCTTGTGATGATCGGATTCATGACCGGGTGGGCGGCGTTCCTGTGCAGCGGGCTGATGGCATCTGCCTATTGGATGGTCCATGGAATGCAGGCGCCATTGCCGATCCAGAATATGGGCGAACTGGCCGCGCTCTACTGTTTCGTCTTTCTCTATATCTCCGCTCACGGCTCCGGCATCTGGAGCGTCGACGCAGCTAGGAAATCCGCATAGGCGGACAGGTCCCGCGCGGTCGTATCAAGATCTCTCATGGTGGGCGGTGGCCTGTGGCAGTGCTGGTCTGCCGGAACACAGGAAAGAGGGTTGCTGAAAACCGGGGCTCGGCATCTCCACGGCCGCGGCAGGTTTCCATGCGCCGCAGCTTGGTCACATCTGCTTGAGAACGCTGTTACAATGAGGTTCTCCTCGGTGAAGAGAGGCCACCGGTATGAAAGCAGCTGAGCTAGTGGTTCGCTGCCTGGAAAACGAGGACGTCCGGTGTGTTTTCGGCGTGCCCGGCGAGGAAACGCTGGAGCTCTCCGATGCGCTACTGGATTCTCGCATTCGCGTGATCGAAACGAGGCACGAGCAGGGCGCGGCCTTCATGGCGGATGTCTATGGGCGATTGAGCAGGAAGGCGGGGGTTTGCCTTTCGACCCTGGGACCCGGTGCAACCAACCTCATGACCGGAATCGTAGACGCCTACCTGGACCGGGCACCTCTCGTAGCCATCACCGGTCAGGTCTCGCTCAATCGGCGCCACAAGGAATCCCATCAGTATATCGACATCATGTCCATGCTGAAGCCCGTCACCAAGTGGAATACGTCCATCCCGAAGGGAGAGGTCATTCCGGAGGCGGTCCGCAAAGCTTTCAAGATCGCCCAAACTGAAAAACCGGGTGCCACGCATTTGGAATTGCCTGAAGATGTAGCAGACGAGCTGATCGGTGACGACGGAAAACTGGAGCCCTTGTTCGTTCAAGCACCGGTGGCGCCCGAACCCTCCCCCAAACAAGTCGAAAGGGCGATCCAAGCGATCGGGGTGGCGCAGCGCCCCGTGATCCTGGCCGGGAACGGCGTGATTCGAGGCAGGGCGCACGACGAGGTCCGACAGTTTGCCAGGCAGTTGCAGATTCCCGTGTTGCACACATTCATGGCGAAAGGCGTCGTCCCGGACAGCGATCCGCTATCACTCTACACGCTCGGGCTTCAAGCCAGGGATTATGCGGCAGTTGTCATGGAACAGGCGGACGTCGTAATCGCCGTCGGGTACGATTTTGTGGAATATGCGCCCTGTTTCTGGAATGCACGGCGCGACAAGCGCATCGTGCATATCGATGTGTCGCCCGCCGAAGTCGATGAGCATTACATCATCGAGGTCGGCGTGCTGGGGGACATTCGTCTATCGCTGGACCATGTGGCGGAGGGTTTGACCACGTTCCCTTCTGCATGGGCGCGCGGTGCCAGAAAAACCGTCATTGATGGATTTGAGGCAGAGTCGATGGGCAATCCCTCCTGGCCGGTCAGGCCGCAGTCTCTCATAAGGGAGCTGCGCGCAGTCCTCAAATCCGATGATCAGATCATCTGCGATGTCGGCGCACACAAGCTCTGGATGTCCCGCATGTTTCCCTGCGAAGTTTCTAACTCCTGCATCATCTCCAATGGATTCGCCGCAATGGGGCTGGCCCTGCCGGGGGCGATCGCCGCAAAGTTGTTGTATCCGGACCGGCGTGTGCTAGCGGTGACGGGAGACGGAGGATTTCTGATGAATTCTCAGGAGTTGGAGACAGCGGTGCGGCTGCGCCTTCCTCTGGCGATTCTTGTCTGGCGCGACGACGGGTACGGCGTCATCCGCTGGAAACAGATGGTGCGGTTCGGCCGGACTGCTTCAGTGGATTTCGGCAACCCCGATCTTGTGCGCTTTGCGCAAAGTTTCGGCGCCTCTGGGTATCGGGTGACGGAGCTGTCGGAGCTTCGACCCATCCTCATGGAAGCGCTGGAGAGCGCGGTACCGGCGATCATCGATTGCCCGGTTGATTACGGAGAGAATCTCCGGTTGACAGAACGCTTGAAGGCTCTTCCGCGATGAATTCGCCGGCGTGCTCAGTGGAAGATTTTCCCCCCAGCCACAATCCAAGCCTTGCACCGCTTCAGCCCATTCTTCGCCTGCCGCGGCAGTGATTCGTGGCTGAGGGAGACGCATCCCGTCTCCCTCAAGCCGTGGCGCCCGATTCCTTATGCAGGAGGCAGCAGAAAGTACGCGATGACCGCTAGGATCGGAGCGCCGACGTACAGAGCGGTTTTCCCGAATGTGTCGTACAAGCCGTAGGAGAGTACAACCCAGATAAGCGTGTAGTACATGGACCCGATTCCGCGATAGCCTCCTCCGGCTCCTTCCGCCAATGCGAAGGTGGGCCACCAGGCGAACAGTCCCAGCAGTAAGATCAGCACCGGTCTCATACACTCCTCCTTGAGTAGGTGAATATTCCCGTGGGCGATAGAAGGGTGTCGAAGACGCGAACGCCCTCGCGGCGCATTCCTGCCGCGAGGGCATTACTGGGTACCTGAACGACTCAGTCTCGTTGGAATTGCCAGGGTTACCCCGGTTCCATGCGTGCGGCCTCTCTAGCAGTCTGTTGAAAAAGCCCTCCCGCTTCGTTCTCGCATCGCTCAGAGGCTCAACGTACGAGACTATGTACGACTGGCCTCACGCTCGCTGCAGCCTTACCTGAGGTTTTTTTGAACGGCTGCTTCATTCACCGCGAATAATGTGCTTTCTATAATAGTCTGTCAAGAACGTGACTTGACTGTCTTTTCCTCAGCGCGTCACGTTCAACGTGATTGGCACGGTGCTATTGCCGGAGGCTGACGAAGCCGTCACGGTTACATTCGAACTCCCGGCGGGGGTTCCGGCAGCAGGTATCCCGCCGGAACCGTTCGGCGGGGGAGCAGAGGAATCGCTACTGCTGCAACTGGCCGTGGCGATGACCAACATGAGCAGCATTCCCGTCCACAGATTGTGACGATCGACGGGTCGGCGGTACAGGAGGAGACCTATCAGCACCAGCACAATGGGAGTCAGGAGAGAAGCAAACATCGTCGAGGAACCGCTGGGCGAGAGAAGCGCCACAGACCCTCCGTTCGTGGTGATCGTCAGGGTCGTATTGATCGGGCCGCCTGCCGGAGTTACCGTTGCCGGATTGAAACTGCAGGCCGCGCCGACGGGCGGGATCAAAGCGCGCTGCCGCTTCTTCAATGCAAAAGAACGGCAGAACAGTTATTGCGATGAGGGAAGTCAGAAGTCGTGGGCATTTCATGATTCTCACCTCGAAGGGCGTCTCCTTGCTACTGACCATCCAGGCATCCATTCGATCTGGAGTACCGCAAGAACCATTCATCTTGGATGTAGGAGAGGCCAGGTGCGGTTTCCTCGCGTCAATCGATCGATGAAATGAAGGAGGTGGCGATTCATGCGATACCTCGTCTGTTTGCCGGGTGGAAACCGTTACCATGGAAAGAATCGGAGAGACAACGCACCCCCTCCAAAGAGGGGTAATGGCAGAAACTTGATTGACACAAGAAAGTGCCATCAGTAGTCTCATTTCCCTCTTCATTCCTCAAGAGGTTTCCCATGTCGAGTCGCTCTCCTGACATGTCACGCAACTCTACGAGCGAACGGCACAATTCAAATCCACGATGGTTCGGCTTCGGGCTGGTGGCTCTGCTGCTCACCGGCATTGCCTCTACATCAGCACTGGCAAGCGTCCGCGAAGATCAACGGGCCTGCCATCTGGGATATCTCAAGACCCTCAAAAAAGACGATCCTCCTCCTCGGACGAGCAACCCGGACGAACAATACTGTGTCGGCCTCGGGTATTGGTTTCAGCCTAGCCCGTTGCCACGCGATCCGGTTCGTGCGGCGCAGTGGTACGAGATGGCGGCAAAGCAGGGGCATGTGGGCGCGCTGGTCGCGCTGGCCTATCAATACGAGAAGGGTCACGGCGTGGAGACCGATGCCGGGAAAGCGTTCGCTCTGTATCAGCGTGCGGCGGAGCGCGGCTCTGCTGACGCTATGTTCAACGTCTTTCGTTTGTACACGACGGGGAAGGGTGTGAAGGCTGACGCGCAGCAGGCGAAAATGTGGCTGGACAAGGCGGCGGCGGCCGGGAGTATCGATGCCAAGAAGGAGTTGATGCGGACGGCTCGCGGTACGTACCAGCGGCCGGGGCAGGACATCGAAAACACCGCTTATGCTGCCTTCACGAAAAAAGATTATGCCACCAGCGTCCGGTTGTACCGGCAAGCGAGCGAGCTCGGGAACCTGGCTGCGACGGTCGTCCTGGGCCAGCACTACTATCAAGGGTTAGGTGTCACGAAAGACGATAAAGAAGCCGCACGTCTATTCCGCGTTGCCGCCGAACGGGGCGATCCAGCAGGCCAAGCACAGCTGGGGTTGGCCTACGAAAACGGGGATGGCGTGACGGAGAATTGGGAAGAGATGCGCAGCTGGTGCGAAAAATCGGCGCGGCAGTTTCATCCACTCGGCCTCAATTGTGCGGGCCGGCTCTTTCACTTTGGCATGGCCGTGCCGATGGACCGGGCCAAGGCCATCGCCCTCTACGATAAGGCCGCGGACCAAGACGATGCCTTTGCCCGCTGGTTCGCCTATTATTTGCGAAAATCTCAGAACTGCATCGGTTATCGCAGCGAGTGGGAGCGAGAGAAGTTTTTCGGCATGTGCCTCGAACCGAAGGGCATCACGTTCAAGAATTCAAATGAACGGACTGCCTGGCTGAGAGCGCGCTACAACGAGATGGAGGCCGAGGTCTTACGTGACTGGGGGAAGAATGCCGGTGGGCAGGTCTGCACCGGCGCCGGTGGCCATTGGAGCGGCGTGTCATGCTATACGCCTGCGGGACGCCCGTTCGATCCGACGCAAGAACGGGCCTTTTGAACCGATATGCTTTCGGGCCTGAGGAGGATCCGTGAAAACGATGCTGATGCGCTCGATCCTGTTGTTCTCCATCGTCATGTCAGGCGTTGCGCTCCAGCAGCAACCAAGCTTTGCTGCTGGCTGTAATGCCGTTGTGGGGAAGTGGGCCTGGTTCGTCGGCGGCGAAGTGACGATCAACGCCGACGGAACGTTCACGCAGCAGTCCGGGAACTCGGGCACGTGGGAATGTGTGGATGCTGCCAAGGGAGCGGTCGCGCTCAAATGGAAACAAGGTGGATACCTCAACCGGCTCGTTCTCGCCGATGGGGGGACGAAATTGGTGAGTACCGACCCTTCCCAATCCTTCGTGAAGGCAACGAGAATCAATCAAGAACAGGCGCTCGCCGACTTATTGACGCGTCAGGACACGACCAGCAGCCCATCATCATCTCGACGGCCCACCGGACAACCTGGCGGGACCGTGCCGATTAAACCTTCCATGCCTCTAGCAGGTTCACAAAAACAAGACCCCGCTTCATATGACTCTCCCCAAGGTTTTGTCAGTTCAGATCCAAAGGTCGAGGCGCGTTTCAAGCAGGGCTACGATCTGTACAGGAAAGAAAGCTATGCGGCGGCCTTCCCAATCCTGCTGGAGACAGCGCAAGCGGGACACCCCCGGGCCCAAGCGGTCTTGGGGATAATCTACAATCAAGGTCGTGGTCGAGCGGTGGATAACAAGCAGGCCGCGGTGTGGTACGGCAAGGCGGCGGCGCAGGGCCATCGCGCCGCTCAGTTTTCGCTTGGAAATTTGTATTTCGAAGGCGACGGCGTGCCGAAAGATCCAGTGAAAGCCGTCCAGTTGTATCGCCAAAGCGCCGACCAAGGTTTTCCCCATGCGGAGTTCCACCTTGGGCTGGCGTACGAATTCGGCTGGGGCGGACTTCCCAGAGATCGTCGGACGGCGATCAAGTGGTTGGATCGAGCAAGCCGCCACAAGCATGGGCAAGCCGGCTGGATCTTGACCTGGCTAGAAGATCCTAAGACGCCGCATTTTAAGGATGTTGAACAATTGGGACACTATATCGGCGGCATCATCGATCGACGTGCGGCCGCGGCGTTCGAGGGTGGCGGTGATGGCGCCGGCGGAAATCCTTGCAGCATCTATTCGGGTCCTGTGGCGGGGGCCTGCAATCAGGGGGATAAGGGAGCAATGGACCGTTACCAGAACCATCAAGAAACCCAGGGGGATAAGCGGAAGTACGGTGTCCAGTGATCGTCTCGGCGGTGAAATGACTGCGGAATAGAACCATCCAGCGGCGGCAGTGATTTAGTTGACGCTTAGAATTCTTCGGTACCATCAACGCCCTCGGCCTGCGGCTTAAGTGGAGGTCACCATGGCTCTCCTCGCGTTGCTCATCGTATTCTTCTTTCCCGCTCTTGCGTATGCGGATGCCAACGACGAATTGGCGGCTTGTCGTCGGAACATCGTCCGCCTCGGTGATGACTCGAAAGCTCCAGCCGACCAAAATTGTATGGGGCTCTCATATGCCTATGGGCTTAATCACAAGAAGGATCTTGCGAAGGCTGCCACGTGGTTTCGCAAAGCGGCCGAGCAAAACTATGCTCCGGCGCAAGCCTGGCTCGGTTTTTTCTTTGAGAAGGGGAACGGGGTGAAGGCTGATCCTGCCGAAGCAGTGAAATGGTATCGCAAGTCGGCGGATCAGAATAACCCCGATGGTCTGTTTCATATGGGGCGAGCGTATGAAAGCGGTATCGGCGTCACGAAGGATCTCGGGCAAGCAAGGACGTACTATACAAAGGCGGCTGCGGCGGGAGCTCGCGATGCCTCTTTGGCCCTTGAAAATCTTGGCAGCGCTCCGGCGACGGTTACGCCGACCCAGGACCAAATCAATGAAGGACTACGGATGTACAAGGCGAAGGATTTTGCGGGTGCCGCGAAGCTGTTCCAGAGGTTGGCCGAACAGGGTCATCCCAGAGGGCAGTACCTGATCGCCTATCAGTATGAACGTGGCGAAGGCGTTCGTCAGAGCAATGAAGAGGCTTTGCGGTGGTACCGCAAGTCGGCGGAGCAAGGCTATGCGGAAGCGCAAAACTATCTCGGCATGATCTATGAAAACGGCACCGGCGTGAAAGAGGATTGGACAGAGGCGGTCAAGTGGATCCGCAAGAGTGCGGAGCAGGGGAATATGGAGGGGCAGTTCCTGCTCGGTCGGGTCTACCAATTCGGAATGACCGTGCCGCAAAATCGACAGGAGGCCATCAAGTGGTTCGACAAGGCCGGTGATCAAGGCCACAGCCAAGCCAACTATTTTGCGAATCATCTGAAGGCGAGAAACAATTACGTGGGGTTCCGGAACGATGAGGAGCATAAAGCGGTCGTGGGCCTGAAGTTGCGCATGGTCACGCTGAACATCGAACCGGTCGGTCGGACGTTCAACAATTCGACCGAACGGATGACCTACTTGCGTCAGGCCAGTAACCAGGCGGACCGGGAAGAAGAGGCAGTACGGGCTGAACAGAATCAAATCTCGAGAAAGCGCGCGTATGAGAGCTGCATCAAGGGGGGAGGATCCAACTGCGGCGATCCTGGCCTGCGGTGACGGGGATTTTCTTCACTGCTCAACGTGTCGGTGACGGTGGTCCGGCCATGTCGTGATCCCAGAAGGGCGGAAGGGGATAGCTGCGATAGCCGTAGCCGAATTCTTCGAATCGACTCGTGATACGCTTTCGGGTCTGCAGATCGGACGGTGCGCGAGCTTCCATATGCCGCCGATAGGGAATGCGAGGATCCTGTTTCAGTACAACCTTCCGTTCAGTTAAGCAATGGGACAACCATCCGATGAGATAATCGCGCATGAGCTCCCGATCCTGCCATGCACCATAGACTGCCTCGTCGAGATCGAGTGCCTGGTCTGCGGCAAGCCCTAACGTATCGAAGAGCGGTTGAACTTGCCCCACTGGTTTCGTTTTCGGCGCCTTCCTGTTGTAGCGGACCCAATCGGGACCCCGGTAGTTCGGGACTGAGGCGGCGAAACAATCATCCGCTGCGCTTTCTATCGCGGTTGGTTGTGACTTGTCTCGCGGAATAGCCGGCTTCTCCGGAAACCGTTTGATACCCTTGCTGCCGCCATCGCTGGGGTCGGGAGCCGGAGGCGATTCGGTCTGAACTCGGCCATTGGGTGTTCCGTCTCCACTGGACGCGAACTGGTCCGATGGAGGACCGGTCTGACGTAGGGCCTGGTTCACGCAGTCCGTGAACGCGCGTAGCCTTTCTCCACGAAGCCTGATCTGTTCGTTGGCCTGTTTGACCAGTTCAGATTGTCGTCTGCTGTTTCCAGGCTGCTTCGCTTCTTCGTAGAGGGCCAAAGCCTTGTCCTGGTACGCTTTTGCCTCTTCGAGGATCGAAAGGCAATGGCTGGATTTCTCCTTGGCTTCCGTCGAGTGCTTGTCATACCAGCGGTGCGCGCTGCCGACGGCGAATGGGTCATATTGGCCTTGGGAACTGAAGACATCGCCTTTCGGTTGAGCGTGAACGGACGCGGCGGCCAGGAAGCTGCAGAGACAAACAAGACGGGCGAGGGAGAACCGATTCATCACCTGCGTCTACCGTTGCCGCTTCGTCACGTACTTGGTGCTGTCCATCTCCGTAATTTCCATCACGCCATCGCCGGTAAATTCGTACCACATGGTGCCGATCTGTCCAGACACCTCGTCGTAGAGCATCATCTGGCCGCGGGACGGGTCGACTCTCCTTGGGTAAGACATGTGGCCAATCTGAATATCCATCTTTCCTTGCGAGATCGAACCGTCTGTCGAGGTCAACTTGTAATGGGCATTGCTCTCGATCGTCAGCGTCTTTTTCGGCAAGAATTGATTGTTCGGCTGCATAGCCCACGCTCCGACAAGTTCAGGCACCACCGACTTCCCCAGCATCGCCGCTCGGCAATCCCGCACCCGCGATTCCAGTCGGCGATCCCGCATTTTCATCTGCTCTTGACGACTCCACATCTGCATCACCTCCTGGCACTCCGCCGCCCGTGCCTCCTCTTGGCGATTTCGCATCCTCATCTGTTCGGGAGCACGCCGGTTCTGCTCCAACTGTTGATCGATGTACGGTCGCTTCTCCTCGCTCATGCCGGCGTAAGGATCGCGCGGTTGGCGGGAGTGGAGCCGGGCCATCGCCATGTTGAGCTCGTTGAGCTGCCCACGTAGATGATCCGGCAGATTGCGCCCGGCCTCGTACAGGACGGATTGTGCTCCCTTGAGATCGCCTTTCGTCATCAGTTCTTTGGCGAGATAGAACTGCGCTTCGGATGCCGGTGCGCCGGCGATGCCGCTGAAATTGGTATCGCCCTTGGCGTTGCCGATCTGCGGCATGCCGGCCATTCTCAACGGTCCATACATGGCGGCGGTGCGGAAGTGTTCGATCGATTCGTCATGCTTTCCCATCGCCGAAAGCAGTTTACCGGTCCGCAGATGCGCGTCGGCCACCAGCGTCGCCGCATTCTTAGGCGCCATCACCACCGCGCCTTTCTCCGGCTGCTGGTCCGGCCACATGGCCGTGAACATCTCGCGCGATTCGAACCCGCGGCTCATGCGCTTCTCGTACCCCAGCACGGCTTGGAATTGGGCTAAGGCCTCAGCCTGCTTCCCGCCTTGCTCGGCGAGTCTTGCCAGATGAAAACGCGCTTGAATGGCGAGGCCGAATTCCAAGGCATCCCGACCGAGCGCCAGGCCGGACTCAGGTTTGAGTTCGTCCAGTTGCAGCCGAGCTTCTTCCAAGGCCAGCGCCGTTCGGTAGTTCGCCGTGGCTTCCTCCAGCTTCTCGTCACCTTCATTCACGACGCCCAGATAAGCCGGAATGCGGGCGTCTTCAGGGTCAATCTGGTAGGCTCGCGTGAGATAACTCTTCGCCGCTTGCCAGGCGGTTTTCTCGGTACTCTTCCAGGCCAGTCGCAGCAGCGGCGCAACAGTCGTCTGGACGAGATTCGCGGCAATCAACCGCTGTTCCTCGGCTCGATCCTTCTGTCCCGTCTGCGCATAGTGCTGCACCAGGCGATCCTGGGCTTCGAGCGACTTGGGATCGAGCGCGACCGCCTTTTCAAGGTACTGCTGTGCCTCCGTAGTTTTGCCGTCCCAGAGCGCGAGGTCCGCGCGGATGAGAAATTCATCGACCGTGCCTTTCGTGACCGCCGCGGCCTTTTCGAGCGCCGCCCGGGCTTTCCGCCGGAGTTCTGCCGCCAGAGCTTCGAGCTGGGCGGCGCGGTTGAGGTCGGCCTGTGACGGCGGATAGCAGGTAGTGGTCGTAACACGGTACAGCCCGTCGCTTCTCGTTTCGTCATGCGAGGAACTTGAGCAACGGTCCTGCCTGAGCCCCCAGGCTTCGTTCGATAATTGATTCGCCCGCATCGCGCGGAACTTGCCATAGAGCCGTAAGGCGTCCGCATTGTTGCCGGCCATCTCCAGCACGTGATCCGCCAACTTGTCGGCTTCGTTGTATCGTTTCAAGGACGTCAGGGCCCAGGCTTTCTGCATCCTGGCCCCGACATGCTTGTCGTTCAACGCCAGGGCCTGGTCGGTGATCCGGATGGCCTTGTGCAGTTCGTGCTCGCGAGATATTTGAAACCGATAGGGTTGGAGCGCACGGCGTGGTTCGACCGCCTCGCCACGATTGTCGGCTTCCTCGATGAGGTACTTCGCCAGCTCGGTGTAGGTGTCCGGGTTCTTTGGTTTGTCGCGTATGGCATCTTCCAAGATGCGGAGGCGGTCTTGATAGAGCTCGTCGTAGCGGAGCCGCTGCTCGTTCTTTACGCGATGGACTTTTGTGGCGAGATCGATCAACTGCTCCATCGGCTTGCCGGATTTCGCCGCTTCTTGTAGCACACCCAGGTGCTTGTCTGCAGAGCCCTTCACTTTGTACTGGCCGAGCTCGCCTTCGACAGCCGAGCGGGCGGAACGAGTCGAAAGCCAGCCGCCGATCTTCTTGTAGGCCTCAAGGTCAGCCGCCATTCTGTTTTCGTCGTCCATGCGGGCGGCCGCGGTGGCCCGGCCGAGATAGGCGTCTGCATAATCGGTCTTGATGGTGAGAGCGATCGTGAATTCCTTCCTGGCCGAAGCCGGCCGGCCTGCCTCGAGCCAGGCCTTTCCTGCCTGATAGTGCGCATCGGCATTTTCAGGAGCGGCCGCTAACGCCCGCTCGATATGATTCATGTTGACCGGGGTCGATTTGCCGCCTATCCCCTGCTTGGCGTGCGCCACACTGACCGAGGCGAGCTCAGGTTTCCGGTAATTCTTCTCCGCAAACAATTGACCGGCCTTCTGCATGGCCTGGCGCATCTGCGGACCCTTTACGCCGGCGGGATTGTTTAGCCCACCGAACCGGTCGGGGAGGCGAAACTGTTGATAATCCATGCCGAGCTTGTACACGACGAAGGAACCGTATTCGGTCGTGTAGTCATCTCCTCCCTGGGCGACGTGGCCTGGGATACTGACCACCACGGCATCATCCTTCGATTGAAGGCTTCGTGGTCTGCCACCTAGTGCATGGTCTGGAACCGCGATGATTCCGCTCATGGCTTCCGTCACGTAGATCCAGAGATCTGGTTCGCGTCCACGATAGCCAAGGCGCTTGGCGCGATCGAGGTCTTTCAAGGCTCTGGGGAAATCTTCCGCCAACAGATTCGCCACGGCGCGGGCGAGGACGATATCCGGATTGTCTCCTGCTGTGTCGAGTGCTTTGGTAAAGGCCGCGATGGCATCGGGCCAGCGACCCTCGTTCAAGGCATCGAGCCCATCGACATAGGCATTCAGCGCGTTTGACGGAATAGTGGCATGCGCTGGCAAAGGGCTGGCGAGGCAAGCCGTGATCAGCAGGACCGTGAGCCGGAGACGAATCGATGAGGCCATGGTGGACCTCCTGCGGTGAAGGAATGTCCGGGAGATCAATTGATCCCACTGATTATTTATGGGGGCCTCAGCTTACAGTCTGGATAGATGGTCGATCAAGAGCTCGATAGGGCCTGAATCCTTCGCTGTCCGGCCGGATGAAAAGGCGATGGAGGAAGTGCTATAGTCGCGTCCCATTCTCCGGTCGTCTCGGCCATCGGTGCGGTCTATGGCCCATCTTCAAGCAGCCCATTCGGAGTACCCTGACAACATCCCTTTTTCCCTGTTTGAGGGCGACTTCCTGACTCGGTTTTTTCAACGAATCGGGATGGGAAGCTATCGCACCGGTGATCTCGTCAAGCGAGGTCTCTATCTCATTGCCCTGACATGGGGTGTGCTCGCCGTCCTCGCCATCTGGTCCGGTGTCCACTGGACGCGACCGCGCGGCCAGAATTTTTTCTTCGATTTCGCTGCGTATGGCCAGTTGATCATCGGGCTCCCGATGTTTGTCGTCGCGGAGCGAGTGATCGACTGGCAGACGAGGGAAGCGTCTCGATGTTTTTTGACGACCGGCGTGGTGGAGGTGGGAGACGCCGCTCGACTCTTACGCATCAATTGGAAACTGAAGCAACTGCGTCACGCGATCTGGCCCGATCTGCTTTGCATCATCATCGGGTATGCCATCACCGCGGCCTGGATGATTCCGGAGATGGACAATGGTCGGCCCACGTGGCACGCGACGGACCTGAACATTCAACCGCAGCCGATGACGTGGCAGAGCCTGCATGAGATGTTACAGAGGTTGACATTACCCGGTGCCTGGGAACTGATCTTTGTCGGACCGCTCACAACATACTGGTGGCTGCGTTGGTCGGTGAAGGTGCTGCTGTGGACCTGGTATCTCTATCAGGTGTCCAACCTGCGACTGAACCTGGTGCCGTCACATCCGGACAGTACTGGCGGGATTGGCTTCCTCAGCGATGCACAGACGAAGTTCGGATGGATTATCCTGGCGTACGGCGTGAGCTATGTCGCGCCCACTATTCTCTACAAGCTGAAATTCGAGGGAGCAACGGTCTTTGTGACTTCCGTCTGGGGCTACGCGGCAAGCTTCGTCGTGGGGGCGCCCTTGTTGTTCACCTTGCCTCTGTTCATGTTCACCAGACAACTCTCTCAGGCCAAGGCGCGCGCCCTGGAGGTCTTTCAAGAGCGGTCGATGGAGCGGGCCAAAGCGTTCGAGGAGAAATGGTTGAAAGCCTGCACGAGCGGACATTACGAGCTGATGAGCGGAGGCGACCTGGCCGGTCTGGATGCCCTCAATCGCGTGTACGACCATATTCACAAGATGCGGGTCGTGCCGTTCGACCTGCGGTCGTTTTCCGAACTCGTGGGATCCGCTCTCGGTCCTATGGTGCCGCTCCTGCCCTACATCGTCGACATTCCCGAGCCGCTTTTAAAGGCGATCGAGGAAGGAAAGAAACTGCTGCGGTGATGTAGGCGGGAGTGCGAGATCGAACCGGTCTTATCGGCCGATATCGTATTTCTTCAGCTTGCTGAGGAGGGTCTTGTAGTCGATCTGAAGAGTCTTGGCCGCTTGAGTCTTGTTGCCGTGGCTGAATTCCAGCACCCGCATGATATGCAGCCGCTCGATTTCATCCAGCGAACAGTGTGACAACTCACCTGGCTGAAGGCTGCCCTCGTATTTCGGCAATGCTTGCGAAACCTCTTTGGCTGCAATGGCTCCTTTGCCGGTTCCCAGCATGACGATCCGCTCGATCACGTTGCGCAGCTCGCGGATATTGCCGGGCCACGGGTAGGAGGTCAGCGCCCGGACGGCCTCAGGCGAAAGCGGGCGGGCCGGTAAACCCGGCGCCCGGACGCTCTGCAGGAGATGCTCGGTCAGGGCCGCAATGTCCTCTGTCCGCTCTCGAAGGGGAGGGACGCGCAACGTGACGGCATTGATTCGATAGAGCAGGTCTTCACGGAATCGCCCCTGCGCGACAAGCGCCTGGATATCCTGATTTGTCGCTCCTATGAGGCGCGCATCGGTCTGCCACGTCCTCGTACTTCCGACCGGTCGATATTCGCCCAGGTCGAGAAATCGCAAGAGACTGACTTGCATGGGCCCGGACATTTCGGCGATTTCGTCGAGGAAGAGCGTGCCGCCTTCCGCCGCCGCGACAAGCCCAGTCTTGGTCGCTGTCGCGCCGGTGAAAGATCCTCTTTCGTGTCCGAACAACTCGCTTTCCAGCAGCTCGCGATTGACAGCGCCGCAATTGATGGAGAGAAAGGGTCCTTTCGCTCGACCGCTAAGTTCATGCAGTAGACGCGCGACGACTTCTTTTCCTGAACCGGTCTCACCATGAATCAGGACAGGGACCTTCGATGGGGCAACTTTTGCAATCTGCCCCTTGAGTTGTTGCCAGACTTGGCTTGTTCCCTCAACAATCACGTCCCGGGTGAATCCGCCGTGTCGAGCCGCCAGATTTTCCTTTCTCAGTGCGCGGACGGTGCGCAACTGGGTCAGAGCCGCTTTGACGGCTGTACCGTCGAACGGCGTATCCTTGATCAGAAAGTCCCATGCCCCTTGCTTCATCGCATCGACCGCATCCTTGACGTCGCCATGGCCGGTCAGCATCAGCACGTCGAGATCAGGCTGATGCTGTTTCACCCACTTCAAGACCTCACGCCCGTCGATCCCAGGCATGCGAAGATCGGTGATCACGCAGTCGACTGTCTTTGACTGAAGCAATTCGATGCCGGCAGTGCCGCTTTTGGCCGACGTCACATCGCAGCCTTCCTCGCGGAGCGCCTGCTCAAGGATGAACCTGACATATTCTTCATCATCGATGATCAGAACGCGCATGGTCTCCTGTTGTATCTCGTATCGACGTCAATGCGCAACGGGCGCGACGAGCGGGAAATGCGAGACTCGGCAGCTATAGTGCCCTCATGAGGCGGTCTCGTCTCGCCTGTCTCGCTATTCTCGCCAGCCTTGCTCCTCACCGCATCGGGAACGCCACATAGAACGTGCTGCCCTGGCCTGGAGCAGATTCTGCCCAGACTCTGCCTTGATGTTTGTCCATGACCAGTTTCACGATCGCCAAACCGACACCTGTCCCCTCATATTCATGCGGGCTGTGAATGCGCTCGAAGAGTCCGAAAATCTTGTCCGTCTGGGCCATGTCGAAGCCGATGCCGTTGTCGCTGATCGAAATTACGCGTTCCGATTGGGTCTGCCTCCCGCCGATTCGAATCTCCGTGCGGGATGAGTCGCGTGAAAATTTTATGGCATTGTCGAAGAGGTTCGCGAGGGCCTGCCTGATACTGACCGGTTCTCCGTAAAGATCAGTAAAGGGGAGGTCGATGCGAATGATAGGCTTTGTGTCCTGTGTCGAAGTGATCCGCTCGGCCACTATGCCTTGGACCATCTCCAACACATTAAACCGCTGCTTGGGCAGCTCCTGTTGTTCCAGCCTGGAGTATCTCAATAGCGCATCGATCATGTGGGTCAGCCGCAGGGCGGATGACCGGATCACGTCGATGTGGTGTTTGACCTGAGTATCTCCCGTTTCAGCGAACTGTTTTTCCAGCAACGAGGAGAATCCTTCGATCTCGCGCAGCGGGCCTTTGAGGTCATGCGCAATCGAATAGGTAAAGGCTTCGAGTTCTTTGGTCTTTCGCATGAGCGCGGTGCTGTGCTCCCTCAGGCTTGCCACCATGGTTGTAAGCGAGCCGGCCAGGGCTCCGACTTCGTCGCGGCTGGGCCAGGGCTCGAACTGGGCGGTGAGGTCGTGGTGGGCGACGCGATCAGCGGTTGCGGACAATGCCATGAGCGGGTGAGCGATGTGCCTGGTGGCAAGGACATAGGTGGCGGCAATAACCAGACCTAATAATAGCGCCAGAGACAAAGCGATGAAACGCGCTCGGCCGAGCAGCCGATCGCCCTCATGCTTCATTTCAATGTCGATCTGCGTATGGGCGTCCACGAGCCGGCTGAGCCCGTCCGTGACCCGGGTCATCAATCGGTCGGTTTCGGCCATCACCGGTTGCACTGGTGTGGACGAAGAGAGGAGGGCCTTCCAATTCACGGTCAGCGCGTTGAGCGAAGCGGCAATCTCTTCGATGGCCTGATCTTCCTGCTCCGCCAAATCCAATCGATGGTGGTCCGTCAGCATGCCGAACAAAACGGGATGAGTGCGGGCGGCATGCGTGTCCTTGTAGAGGTCGAGGGCGCCAATAATTTCAGCGTGGTGGCGGTTGAGTTGGACAAGGGTCTCTTTCAGCGATTCCGATGAGTTCCGTTCGCTGTGAAGGTGCAGGGCGAGCTTCAAGTCGTATGCATCCCGCTGCATCTTGGCTGCCGTCACAATAGCCGGGACAGTGATGCGCTTATGGCGATCGACGTAGCTGTTGATCCAGGAGAGGTAGAACAAGAGCGCTGTTAGGCTGAACGCAAGAATGGTCAGGATCAACCCGAAGGAAATGAGAAACTTCTGGCCGATCGTCAGGTGGCGAAACCAGCTCATTGGAGAGCGGTTCATGGCGCTACCGTACCATAGAGGAGGGAGGCCTTCCACTTATCTCATGATCACTTTACCGGTCTTATTCCAATACCACTGAATCGCAAAATTGGGATAGATGGCGTCGGCGGCGTTCTGTCCGGCCACGGTAAACAAGACACCGACCGCTCCGACGAGAGAATCGGTGAACTTGAACTGAATCGCCGGCTCGATACCAATCACCGTAGACCCATTGATGGGGTTACGATTGATGCTATGGCCATCCAGTCGCCAGGTGCCCGTACTCACGGTCAAAAATTCAAGGTTATAGGCCAACCCTTTTTTATCGTCGAGAAAATGTTCGAACACAAACCGTGTATTGATGACATCTCCGGTGTAGGTCGTTGTGCCGTTATCACTTCCGGGCGCGGAGTAGGTGTAATAGACGCCGCCGCTGAAGCGAAAGGGATTGATGTTTTTTCGAAACGTGATTCCCTCGGTAAATCCCAACTCGCCGAATTTCGTGGCAGGCAGGCGGCCGAGGGGGGCGAATCCTCCCGGGGGCCGATCGGTGTCGGTCCATCGACTGGTCGGAAGCACAATTTGCGAATACAAAGTGAGCGAAGGGCGATTGCCGTCGGGGTCCTGCACGATTGGACGATACTTCATGATGATCGACGTATCGCCCATCCCCGTATCCGTCGTCCAAGGCCCGCCTTTTCCTGCGTTGTACGACGGAGTGTCTTTCGTCCAGAACGAGATCATCGAGGTGGCGAGGCCCAGTTCCACGTGGTTGGTCAGACCATAGGTCACCGTGACGAGTGGCGAAACCGCGTAGGTGTGCACTGGACCGGCATTGGCGTTGGAAGGGAAGGTTAGGGTGTTGCCGAAACTCTTTTCTGAAATCGAAGAAAAGACGAAGGGACGGACCGAAAGTTGTCCTTGCGGATGAATATCGACCGACTGGATGAGCAGGGGGCCCTCGGAAAACGGATTCCAGCTCTGGCGGTATTTCTTGATTTCATCATCGGTCGGGACCCAATCGAACGAAGTGGCAGTTCTTGGTGAGAGGGTCATTGTCGAAAACAGAATCATGAGCAGTGAAAGATACTGCTTGGGTCGCCTTGAGGTATGTGCGTGCAATGTACTCATATACGAGTATTCCGATCAGAATTAATTGATTCATGTATATAGTATGTGAATATAGTTTGTCAACAAAAGTTACTATTGATTATTTTAAGAAAATTTAAGCCGATAATCGAATAGATTGATTTTGCCATCCGTCAAGAATCGAGGGATGGATCATTAAATAAACAGTATACTTGACATAAGACATATATACTTGCTACACAGCATGACGCCATGGGGCACAAACACGAAGCAGAGTCTCTCCAACACTTCCGCAATCTCCTCAAGAATCTCCGTGTGGCGCGCGGCTTCACGCAGGGTGAATTAGCCGAAAAGGCCGGTATCACCAGGCAGGCTGTTTCGTCCATCGAGTCCAATCTCTATTTGCCCACGACGGCTGTAGCCCTCCGACTCGCTTCAATCCTCGCATGCCGTGTTGAGGATTTGTTCAGCCTCGCTGAATCTGACGACACCGTCGAAGCCACCGTCCTCGGCGCTCTGCCGACCCGGCAGGGCACGCCCTCCGTACGTGTGAAGCTTGCCGTGATCGGAAAGCAAACCGTTGCGCGACCGGTGACTGATCTGGGCGCCGTTTTGTCGTTCACAGTGCCGGCGGACGGGTACGTAATCGACGAAGCTCATGGTTCTTCGACTGTAAAGGTTCGCGTGCGACTATCGCGAGATCGTCAGGCTATCGAGCAGGAAATCTCTGTCGCTGGTTGCGACCCCGCCATTTTCCTTGCGGGCGAACACTTGCGTCGTAGGAAAGACCAGACATCCGTGGTTGGGTGGACAATGGGCAGCATGGCGGCGCTTCGAGCCTTGCAGAATGGAGAGGTACATGTTGCCGGACTGCATCTGTTCGATCCGACGACCGGCGAGTCCAACCTGCCGTTCCTTCGCCAAGCGCTCAAAGGATCAGGCTATGAAGTCGTGACATTTGCCACCTGGGAAGAAGGAATTCTTGTCCGGCCTGGGAATCCCAAATCGATTCGATCGGTCGCGGATCTGGCTGAGCCTTCCGTGACCATGGTGAATCGAGAGCAAGGGGCGGGGGCTCGCCTGCTCCTCGATCAGCAATTGCGCGTCTCCGGAACCGACCCAGCACGTATTCGCGGATATGAACGGGTCATGTCCTCGCATTTCGAAGTGGCGCGAGCGGTCAAGGAACATCAGGCAGATGCCGGTATCGGCATCAGGTCTGCGGCACAGATCTTCGAACTCGACTTTGTGCCGATTCAGTCGGCTCGCTACGACCTTGTCGTTCCCAAGTCTTATTTGAAGTCCCATCCTACGTTGGCCCATCTGTTTGAAACCATCGTGAGCCGGCCGTTTCGCAACGAGATCCAGGCGCTGGGGGGCTATGACACGAGTGACACGGGAAAGGTGCAGGCACTGTGATCATGAAGCACGATCACAGTGGAGACATTGCTGCAAAGGCGAATCGGGTACTGTGTTGCGTGGTCATGCTCGTGGGCTCTATAGCGTCATCGGCATTGGCCTTGGAGCAACTGGTCATCGCGGCCTCGCCGAGCCTTGCAAGTCCGCTCACCGCCCTGGGACGTCTCTTCGAGTCATCGCACCGGAATGTCCGCGTCCGACTCTACTTCGATTCCGGCCTCGATCTCCGACGAACGATCGCCGGCATGGAAAACAGCACGCAAGGGAAATACTTCATCGGCTCCGGCCCCATCCATCTTATTGCTCCAGGCGGCGACGAGCTGATTACCCGCTTGGAGCAGAAATATTATGTGCTGCCCGGCACGAGACGGCCCTATGCGGAGGAGCGGCTGGTTATGGTCGTTCCGGAATCACTGGTGGAAGCTCCCGCTTCGTTCGACGCATTGGCGAAAGACAGCAGCTTGCGAATTGCCGTCGGAGACCCGGATCTGACAGTACTCGGGCAAAAGACCAAAGATCTCCTGGTTGCGCTCGGAATCTGGGAGCAAGTGCAGGGCCGATTGGACAAGGCGTCTGACCCCCGATCGGTAGTGGATCACATCTTGAACGGACAGGCCAATGCCGGGATTTTGCTTGGGCCCGATGCGGTGATGGAAAGTCAACGGATTCGCATCGTAGCAGTCTCTCGGCGCGAGGTGGTCATGCCGATCGTCCATTCCATGGCGATGGAACGCTTTTGTCCGAATCGTGCGCTCTGCACAGAATTTCTCGACTTTATTCGGTCTCCCGATGCACAGGCTGCACTCAATCGATTGGGTTACGCCTCAGCTGGCTCCGGCAGTTCCCTCGGGGACAATCCATGAGTGCCGGCCGTTCACAAATCCATTTCATGAGGAGAAACCTGATGTCAGGTGATGGACGAATCATCGATTTTCGGGCGTGGGGCGGCCTGTTGCTTGCTGTTCCGCTCCTTGTCATTGCAGCGGGAGGCTGTGCGCGTCTTCCTTATACGACGCAAGTTGTGCAGGACGATCGGCGGGTGTTCGTGGCTCTGCAACGCGAGCCGAAGCCCGCATCCTACAGTCATCCCGTGGAGCTTCGGGCAGAGGAACTCAGCGCAGTGCTGGCCGGTTTCTCGTTCCGTGAAAAACAACGACTGCCTCTCCGGTGGTATGCCGAAGAAGTGCCGCCGAAACAGATTTTCCGAAGTGATGAATTACAGGCGGTGGTTCCCCCCATTGTTGACGCGCTGCAGAAAGCAGGCCCCGATGAGCGCGTCTACTTTCAAGTCCTGGCTCCGGGGATGAATCCGGCGTACGAGCGCGATACGACAGCCGGTTGGATCGCCGTGCACGAGCCCTATTTCCATCTCACGCTCGAACACTTTCATGCGCAATTTCCCGTCAGAAAATCCGAGCAGTGGGACCTCCGCTACCCCGCCCTTCCGCCTGAGCCCGGAACCTTCCTCCTGTATTTCGAGCCCGGACGTTTCTGGGAAACCGACCCGGTGACCGATCGACCCTCCGTACAGCTTCGAGAATTCTTGAAGTCGCCCGTTTCACCTGCCGCGAGATAACACCCGAGCGAGGATTTGGGATTGACCGAATCACTTCACTATTCATTCGTGGAGGATGCGCGATGGTCTTGCAGATGATGCTCAACGCAACAAGAGGCTCGGGGCGCAACCCTCTGATGGTCGTCGCGATAAGTGCGCTGTTCGTGATGAGCGTGACCGCGGTTCCTGCCCGGGCTGTGGACTCGGGGAAATTAGTGGAGAAGAACGGAGAGTACGTGTTCGTCGAAAGCATGGATCCGGCGACAAGGCTGTTGCTGGAACGGGCCTATGAGAAGGGCATCATCACGCAAGACGAGCGCGACAAAGCCATCAAGGAGTCCGAAGCGCGCGCCTATCTCATGCAACCGAGCTTTAAGCTCTGGTACGACCGGGGCTTTAATTTCTCGATGAACGACAATGCCTTCCTGCTCAAGATTCGAGGCCGTCTTCAGCTGCGGGAAACGACGCGTTGGCGAAACGATGCCTGGCGGAACCCCGGGGATGCGAAGAATTTTCCTGAACTGTTAGGGGTGTTCGGAGACTATCGCGCCAATCGTTCCGAGGATTTTGCCTCTCAATTTAACTTGCGAAGAGCCCGGTTACTATTCCTCGGACATCTGATCAATCCGGACTTTAAATACTTCCTTCAGATCGGGTTTGAGACGGCAGAGAATGCGCAGACTCCGGGGTCCGCCAACTTACTCGATTACTATTTCTTGAGCACACATTTTTCTCTGTTCAATGTCCAGGCCGGCCAATACAAGGTGTTCTTCAACCGGTCCCAGATCAACAATACGGCTTCGATGCAATTTGCCGAACGCGCGCCGGTGATGGACGCGTTTACTGCGAGCGGACTCAACCGACGGGATGTCGGCATCACGCTCATGAACGACGATGAAATCTATCCGGTGAACTATTATTTGGGAATTTTCAACGGGGCCGGGCCGCTGTTCAACCGCTACGGAACCTACGACAGCGAAGAAGCCACTGCCGGATGTCCGGGCGGCCAGACCGGCGGCAATCCCTTTCCTTCTCCAGCCAATTGTCCGGCCAACACGCGCAACCTCAACGCGAACTTTCGGAATGAGATCGACAAGTTGATGTATGCCGGTCGCCTGCAATGGAATATTCTTGGCCGGCCCGGCTACGGTGAAGGCGATCTTGCCTACTCGGAGACGCCGCAAATGGCGGTCGGGGGCGGAGTGGCTTACAATCCGGGAATCAATACGAGCACCGATAATGCCTTCGTCGGGATCGATCTGGCCAATTTGAACTTTCGCAGGCAGCTAGCGACGTTCGGCAACGGACGGCAGTTAGGATGGGGCGTCGTGAATTACTTCACTCACGCATTCGACGCCGTATACAAATACCGGGGATTCTCTTTGCAAGGCGAATACTACTTCAAGAACATCGAGCGAACTTTCAAAGGAAGTCCCTGCCTCCAGACGGCGGGTGTCGGAGGTCCTTGCACGACAATTGCGCCAGGTCTACTGGGCAATTCCACCGGCTGGTATGTGCAAAGCGGCTATTACTTGATTCCTCGCAAACTGGAAGTTGCAGCGCGCTATTCCTATTGGGATCCCGATACGAATGCAGCCGGCGATCTAATCAAGCAGGTGGATGCCTCGCTCAATTGGTTTCCCTTCGGGACCTACGACTACCAAGTCATGTTGACCTATTCGAATATGGCGATGGGGACGGGAGGCTATGCGATCGGTCGCAGTAGCCCCTTGCCGAGCACAGGAGGTTCCCAAAACACAGTACCCTGTCCCGCCACCTTCCCCTCCGGATGCGTGCCGTTGGATGCCCGGGGAGGCACCTTGATCGAAAATGTGATTCGAATACAATTCCAGATCTTCTTCTGAGGCATGGACGTCATGACGATATGGGAGGTCAGATTATGAACCGTGGGGAGTGCAACATGTTAAAGCTATTTGGAACCGCGTGTGTCGTAGTATCAACGATGCTTATCGGCCTTGCCGGCTCGAGTTGGGCGGGCGAGATTACGATTGCCGCCGCGTCCGACCTGAATTTTGCGTTCAAGGATCTCGTAGGCGAGTTCGAAAAATCATCCGGCCATCATGTGAAGCTGTCATTGGGATCTTCCGGGAACTTCTATTCTCAAATCCAAAACGGTGCTCCTTTCGATCTCTATTTTTCCGCGGATATCGGATATCCTAAGAAGCTTGAAGAGGCCGGTTTGACCCTGCCCGGATCGTTGTATCGCTATGCAGTAGGACGGATCGTGATCTGGACCGGGTACGAAACGCATATCAATGTGGCCAAAGGGTTCGATGCGTTGCGCGAGCCCGGCATCAAGAAAATCGCCATCGCGAATCCCAAACATGCTCCGTACGGACGCGCTGCGGTTGCCGCGATGGAGCATTTTAAGGTCTACGAACAGGTAAAGGACAGGCTGGTGTTGGGAGAGAACATATCGCAGGCCGCCCAGTTCATCGAATCCGGAGCCTGCGACATCGGAATCATCGCACTGTCTCTCGCGCTTGCCCCGACCATGAAGAGTAAGGGCATGTATTGGGAAGTTCCGGCGGACACCCATCCGGCGCTCGAGCAGGGAGCGGTCATTCTGAAATCTTCACAGCATCAGCAGTCCGCCCGGGAGTTCCTGGAATTTCTCAAGGGTGAAAAAGGGCAGGAGATTATGAGGCGCTATGGATTTACGTTACCCGGTTAGTCAGATCTCGATCTGGCTCGCCGCGATCCTGCTTATCTGCGCCGGCTGTTCGGACGCGGTTCAGTTGACGCATGAAACCCCGGGCGGCGGGGTCGTTACGTATCTATACAAGGAGGATCGGGGTGGTCCGATGGGGTCACCTCATCGAAAAGAGGCACTGAGCACGATCGAGAAAAAGTGTCCGTCCGGATATACCGTCGTGCGAGACGGCGAAGTGAGGGGCTATTCGAGCATGTCGAGCATGGAGGGCCACGAAGGGGAAATTACCGGACGGCGCTGGGGAATGCAGTTCCGATGCAAGTAGCGCAAGAAGTCGGTTCATGTTGTTGCTTTGGTTTGTTTCGTTTGTTCGGTTGATCGCAGAGTAGTCCTGTAAACGATACAATCAGGCCAACTAAATGAACCAAACAAACCAGATAAACCAAATCAACATGTAATGCCATGAACTGGACTGCGATTTGGGTGACCTTCAAACTGGCGAGTCTGACGGCCGTAGCTCTGCTCGTGATCGGCCTGCCGATCGCCTATTGGCTGACCTATTCACGGTGGCGATGGAAATTCTTGGTTGAGTCGGTGGTAGCCCTCCCGCTGGTGCTCCCACCGACCGTCCTGGGATTCTACATTCTCGTCGCAATCGGGCCCCATAGTCCTATCGGCCGATTCTATACGGATGTCGTCGGCCAGCCGCTGCCCTTCAGTTTTCAAGGATTGCTGCTCGCATCCATCCTCTACAGTCTGCCCTTCGCCGTTCAACCATTCGCGTCGGCGTTCGATCAGGTCGATCGAAAACTGATCGAGGCCTCCTGGACGTTGGGACTCTCGAAGCTGAAGACCTTCTTCAAGCTCATCGTGCCGCTCTCGACCGCGGGGCTCATCACCGGCGCAGTTCTGAGTTTCGCGCACACGCTCGGCGAATTCGGCGTTGTCCTGATGGTCGGGGGCAATATCGAAGGTGTGACTCGAACGGTCTCCATCGACATCTATGATGAAGTGCAAGCCTTGAACTATACCGGCGCCGCCAAAACCGCCGCGTTTCTTCTGGTCGTTTCATACCTGGTGCTGCTGCTGGTCTACGCGATCAACCGGAACATGTGGATAGCATGGCCGCGGAAATAGCCATCGACATCAGGAAGACATTTCCCGGCCGCGCGATCATCCGCGCACAGATTCGATATCCGGTCGAGGCCTCGACGGTGTTGATCCTGTTCGGGCCATCCGGCTCAGGCAAGACCACGATGCTTCGTTCAGTGGCCGGATTGGAGTGGCCGGACGAAGGCGCGATTCGTTTTATCTCAAGGACCTGGCTGGATACCGCGTCTAATATCAGGGTGTCTCCCCAGGATCGGCAGATCGGGTACATGCCGCAGGAATATGCATTGTTCCCCAGCCACACGGTGGAGGGCAACATCGCCTATGGGCTTGGATGCCTGACGCCAACAGACCGGAAGAAAAGAGTGGATGAACTGGTGGATCTGTTCCAATTGCGCGGGTTGGAATCGGCCAGACCGCGCGAACTCTCAGGCGGGCAGCAGCAACGAGTTGCGCTGGCGAGAGCGGTTGCGCCGAGACCTCAGCTCCTGTTGCTCGACGAACCCCTGTCGGCGTTGGACGCGCCGACCAGGCTCCAGCTTCGGGGAGAACTCAGAAGTCTGCTGAAGCAATTGGCCTTGCCGTCGATGATCGTCACGCACGATTGGGAGGAAGCGCTGACCTTGGGCGATGTGATGGCGGTGATGAGCGAGGGGACGGTGTTGCAACTGGGGGCGCCGCAGGACGTCTTCAGCCGCCCTGCCAATGCGGAAGTCGCCAAGGTGGTCGGAGTTGAAACTGTCGTACAGGGTCAGGTGGTGGCGAATGACAATGGATTGGCAACGGTCGCGGTGAATGGAATCACGTTGAAAGGGCTGGGGCAAGGCCTTTGCGGAACAGGCGTCTATGTCTGTATTCGTGCGGAGGATGTGGTGTTAGAACAGGCGGGAAGCGGCATGACGAGTGCGCGCAACCATCTTATCGGCACCGTGACGGAAGTTGCTGCTTATGGCGTCATGGTTCAGGTGAAGATGGATTGCGGCTTCCCGCTCACCGCGATGGTGACGCGCGGGGCGATGGAGGATTTACAGTTGAAGGCCGGCTCTTCGGTCGTCGCGGCGATCAAGGCGGGGGCGGTACATCTGGTGCCGAGATCTTCCTAAGCGATAGCGCTCAAGAGCGTATAGCTAATGGCTTATAGTACGAACCAAGGATAAACGAGTAGCCTCTTGTTACTGCCATAAGCTATATGCCATACGCTCTGCGGTTAAAACAGTCCGGCGATGCCGGTGGAAATCTTTTCTTGAATGATCGGCGTCGCTTCTGGAATGTCCAGATCCTTTTGACGGACGTGGCCCACCATCCGCATCTGCTGCACTTTCGGCAGGGGATTGTCACCCTTCCGCTCGGTGACTGTCCCCGTCATGCCGGTCGGTCGACCTAATGGTTTGCCCATCTTCCGATCGGTAATCTGTACGTCGGCCACGCAGAGATAGATCACGCCGTCCTCTTTCGGAGCCTGGGGCATCTGCATACCGCCGAAACCGCCTCGTCCGCCGCTCATGGCCATGGCCTGCCTCATCATGGCGTTCATGTCCGGCATGCTTCCGCCCATCGGCATCCCGCCCATGCCTCCCGCATCGACACTTGAGGCTGAAGCCATCGCCGTGCCGCCGCTGCTGACCCCGGCGCCGAAGCCGGCTTTCGCCACGCTTTCAGGTGTGACGCCATCTGCGCCTTTGTGGCAGTACACCACCTTGACTTGAATCCAATAGTTGGCCTGCTCAGGATCGTTGATGAGTTGGTAGCCCTTGCCGGTCAGTTTCGCTTTGATATCGTTGAGCGTGACGCTCTGGTTTTCCGAGATGTTCCTCAGTTGAAGGTACGCGGTGCGATTCATGCTTGGATCGAGAAAGACCGTGTTGCTGTTCATCAAGCCGGACCGAATAATGTTGGAACAACCGGTCGCAAACAGTAAGATTAAGATCAAGGCTGAGGTTAAGGGCGTTCTGAGCAGCTCTGGAGGCTGTCGACCTTCCAACCGGCGACTGTCCCAGGAAGTGAGTGAATCAGACACCGGCGATGCCGGAGCCAATCCGTTGCGGTATCTAGTCATCGACCTTAGCCTCAACCTCAACCGTAGCCTTTCAAAAATTTCCTGCGACGGCCGCGCTCAATCGCTGCTGCAGCAGAGGAGTGGCCTCGGCTTCATCCAGTTTTTTCTGATGCACATCGGCAGCGAGGCGCGCCTGGTAGACGCCCGGTTGCCGGTCCGTGTCCGATTTCGCAGAGGCGGACTCCGCCGCACTCTGTTCCGTGATCTGAAGGTCTGCGACACAGGCGTAGTTGGCGTCATCAGGCATCTTTGGAGCTGAGGGGGATGAACTGAACAGGTTACCGATACCCTCGATGGCGCCAAGACCCATGGATGCCGCGGTGCCGGCGAGGGCCCCCTGCGGTCCGGCCATGCTGGCCATTCCGGCAAGGCTGTGTAGCCCGCCCATCATCGTCGATCCGAACCCTCCTCCGTAACCGCTCGCGACCATTGCTTCAACCGGCATCTCCGGTCTGGTCACGTTGCAATAGACAATGTTGGCCAACAGAACGTAATGCGCCGTGCTCGGATCCTGAACGATCTGATAGCCTTTGGCAGTCAATCGGGATCCGAGATCGTTCAGCGAAACGCCCTGGTTGTCGGATGAATTCCGCGCCTGGACGAACACGGTCTTGGCTGTGCTGGGCGGCAAGAAGAAGGTGTTGCTCGTGATCAGATCCGTGTCTTTGATGTTTCCGGCATAGGAGAGAAGAGGAAAACAGAGGACGGTAGGCAGGACAAGGTAGCGCATGGATCATCCTCCGAATGGTGACGCGAATTGTACGCCATCTTCCTCAACTACGGCAACTACCTTAAGGAGCGGTTGAAGTGCCGAATGGCCTCAGCTAGCATGGTGTGTATATCAGCCGATCGGGCTGCCCCTTTCAGGAGAACGTCGGATGCCCATCCGCTTCCTGCTGGTGTTGATGATCGCGTTGCACCTGGCCAATGCTGGTTGCGGCGGCGGGGACAAGCACCTGCCGTCGTCGAACCCGCCGGAGTACGATCCGAAGAAGGTCTATACGACGCCGGTTGCGCCGCCCAGTGCGCCAGCAGTGGCCAAGCCAGCCGAGCCGGAGCAACCGTCCATTGATTTGCCCTCGCTCGAACCATGGCCGAATGAAAAAGGCGAATGGAAGAAGGTGCCGGTCAACTCGGACTCGCTGCCGCTCTTCAAGGGGATCAAGGGTACTTGCGAAGCCCTGTCGAAGATCGTGCAGGGCCTTGGCAGCGCACAGCTCTTCGCCGGCGCGGAAGGACAAGCGCTCAAGAAATTGCTGGGTACACGAGCTGAGTCATTGGCCCAATCCTTAGACCAGCAGCTCTTCGAGACCTTCAAGCAGCAGCTCGGTCCGGGCGCTGTCGATTGTCCATCGCCAGCGCCCACGCCCGCGCGCAAGAGCAGCGTGGACGATATGCTTCAGCAGCCTCATCTTATGCTCGCCACAGGGTCATCCCATGGCTCGTTTCAACTTGCGCAGGCCACAGTGCCAGGAGGTGAACGAGAGGGGTATGCCACCACGAAAGGCTCAGTGAACATCAACATCCCTCCCGATTCGGTAGGGAGGAAGAGTAGGGAATGGAGAATTGAGGAGGGGAACACACCGAGCACGGCCGGCAACCGCAACGGCTTTACGCTCGTCAATGGCGGTTATGCCAAAAAATGCCCCACATCGGAAGGTATCGTGGAAGGAGACTATGAGTTTTCCTTGATCGTGCACCAAACGACCACCGAGTCCGGGACGAGTCGAACGGTGTACAACGCGCGGCGTGTACATGCCAAGCTAAAAGGCCAAGTCGGCGATGACGCCAAGCTCCAATATGTGGATCTCGATGCCACATTAGGGATTGGACGCGGAGGAACTGATCGGCCTACGTTGTTTTCCCGTCAGCGCCAGCATGTCCGGTTTGTGCCTGATCGCCAGGCCTCGGGACTGCCGTCGCAGTTCTCCAATTGGTCCGTCTCGGAATGGAGCTCTGAGCTGGTCGGCGCGACCGAAGGCGACTCCATGACGATGTTGATGCTGGCGGTGACGATATTCTCTGGGCCGATTTACTTGGATGCCGAACTCCAATGGACAACCGCCAACACCTGCGTGGAGATCACCTTCACGCCGGCCACCAAGACAAAAAAGTTTGTTCCCAGCGAATCGACTCCGGTGATGACGGAACTTCGCACCAAGAAGGAGCGAGCGCTGGTTCCCGCGAAGTTCAAGGAGGCGAGAGAGCGGCCGAGGGAGGGTAATGGTCGTGTGTCGCCAAGGGAGAAGGAGTCGCAGCCCACCATCCCGGCGACATTCACCTACCAGGCTCCGGCGAACAGGGTGAAGCACAGCGGATTCTGGGTCGGTGCGGTCTCCCGCGCGGGCGTCGCGGAAGCCAAAGATGGAGAATGGGAATTGGCGGATGCGTCCTATGTGTTGGAGTTCCAGTCGAGGATCGTCTCGAGTGAGCCCACTGAGCCGGTCGAGTCGGTTGCCGCAGGGAGAGTCGTCTTGACGCCGGTCGAGGGAAAGGAGGGATGGTATCGCGGGAGCGGCATGCTCGGTTATCAGACCGGTCCACCGCCAAACCGCGACCCTTGTACGACTCTCGTCATGGGTCATGGAACCACGCCTTTCGATGTGGCTGGCATGTCCATCAAACTCTCTGAGAGAACCGACAGCGCTGGTCACCAGACTGGTTCCGCCGACATTGAGTTGCACTACCTGATTCATCCGACAAATGAAACGGAACGACCCGTCGCCTATGTGAATTACGAGTGCGTTCCGGGAAAGGTATTCCCCTATCCATTCTTTTATTCAATGTACGCCGTCGCTCGCGGCGCCGACGAATTCAATCTTTTGAAAGGCTGGACGTACGTCGGCAGAAACGGTGTGGTGGCGACGAAAGTGCTCAGAGGTCATTGCGGCGACCACTGCGAGGACGAGAGCGTCTTTACGCTGAAAGAGGTGAGTGACCAAACGTCATCGTCAAAATAAACAAGGCGTCTCTTCTGTCGGCCCTACGCGCTCTTCGACCCGAGGGATCGGCTCTCTTTTCCTCCCTGCCAAAGCCTAAGAAATCAGGCAAAAGCAACCGTCCTTGACGGCCACATCCCCAGTTTGAAGCCCGCTGGGGTAGGTCTATTGATGCTTCATAATTTCTTCCCCAGCTTTTGTGGATAACCCTGTGCATACCTGGAACTCCAGTGATGAAAGCAGCCGTTTCACCCCTCAGACGACCTGTTTGCCTATTTTTTGGGCATTGGGTCACCCTGCGATTTCGCCCCCATATCTTGTGGTTCTTTCAGAAGAAAGCGGACAAATGGTTATGGACAAGCTGGGAGCGGTATTTCAACGTGGATCTGACGTATCGGCTTGTCGGGCGCAGCGTTTCCAGGAAAGTTATTCACAGAGCCCACGCTGACAGAGGCGTTTCCTCTCCATTTATAGAGAGGCAGGTCAGGGGGGGCTTGACAAGGTCTCGCAGAGTATGTAACCATTGGTTACATCATGAAGCCGGACGATCTGAGACGAGTGCGAGAACAGTTGGGGCTGACGCAGCAGCAGCTCGCTGATGCGCTGCGCACGACGCGCGTGTCGGTGGCGCGATATGAAGCAGGCATGCGTCGCATTCCCGGCATGGTGAAAGTTGCGATGGATCAATTGAGCCGGTCGTCGGACATTCCGATGGCCGGAATAGTCGCGGCCGGTTCGCCGATTGAACCGGTGCCACAGTCGGAATTGATCGATGTGCCGCCCAGCATGTTGCGAGGAGGCACGACGTTCGCGCTGCGCGTGAAGGGGGAGTCGATGAAGGACGACGGGATTCTTCCGGGCGATGTGGTGGTGGTGCGCAAGCAGGAGACAGCGCAGAACGGGCAGACGGTGGTGGCCTTGGTCAATCACGAAGCGACGATCAAAACGTATATCAAGAAGGGAACCCATATTGAACTGCATCCGGCGAATGCGGCGATGCAACCGATCGTCGTACAGCCTTCGGACGCATTTCACATCGAAGGAGTGTTAATCGGCGTCATTCGACATTGTGCGGTGTAAGGAAGGAGGCAAGATGATGAATGTGACAGAACGAAGCACAGCATCGAAAGAGCGATTGATGGACCTCGAGCGAACCGTGAATGCTTTAAACGGTCGGTTGCGGGACATGCAGTGGGAACTGCGGCAAGCAAAAACCTGTTCGCTGACGGAGCGGCTTTGGAAGAATCTGATGAGCCCCCGCCAGGGAAGCGAGTTTATGTCGGCGGTCTGCAACAGGCGCGCGCGTCCGAACATGAAGGTGGTGAACCATGTTGGTACAACAGGACATTAAGATTGAGGCCACGGGATTCTGTTCCGATTGCGGAACGATGGCGATGCGGCTCGTCGAATGTGTGGACAGGATGACGCATTCCAGGCTGGAGTTGTGTGAAGTCTGTTGGAATGCCTACCGGCAGCGCCAGGTTTTTTCCAGCGGCTGCTGCGGATAAGAGAGGTGTTCGATGCGGGCGGTTGTAGAAACAACGACATTGCCGTTTTCCGAGCGTCGAAAGGGCGATGCGACGAGGCAGACAGGGAACGAGCCTTCGCAAGATTGGTTTCTTGCGCTTCGCCATGCCAGGGTGCCGTTTCATCCGGATGACCGGTTGCTGTTTCTCTATGGGCATCCGCTTGTGTTTCGGCTGGGGCTTTTTGCGGCGACAGAGCGAGTCCTGGCCGGAGAGCCCGTTTTGTATCTCGACGGAGCCAATACGTTCGATCCTTTCGTGGTTGGGCGATTAGCCCGTGCCCATCGCCGACAACCACGTCAAGTGCTGACGATGATCCATGTGGCCCGCGCCTTCACCTGTCATCAGATGGAACGGTTGGTGTCCGATTGTCTAAGCGCCGCGCTCGACCGGTATCAAGCCCGCATTGCCATATTGTCCGGTCTCTTCGACACGTTCTATGACCAGGCGATTCCGGAGCCCGAAACGTTGCGGCTGTTCGGCCGCATGATGGAAGCGATCAGGCGATTGACGCAGCAAGGCTATACGGTGCTCTGTCTCTGCCCGCCGGCTCCGATCCTGACGCGCACGAGTCAGCGCTGCCTCGATCAGTTGCGGGGCCAGGCCGATCGCGTGATTCGCGTACGGGAGGAACAGGGTGTCGTGCGGCTTCAGGAGGAAAACTCCGCAGATGGCCAGTCATGGGAAGTGGTTCGCACCGCATTAGAGTAGCATAGCGAAGCAGAAACTGGTGAGCCATCTTTTCGCGCGGACTGATTTTTATCGAGATAAATAGCGCCTCACAGTCAAGCTGTTGACGGTTTGACAAAATGCGATTTACCGATTTATTCTTATTTTTAGAAGTAGACAAATGAGGTGATCTATGGCGGTGGTCAAAGTGCGAGGGCGTGGACAAGTGACAATTCCATTGTCGCTGCGAAAGGATCTTCGCATTGGCGAAGAGACCACACTGACGGTTGTTAAGGCTGGCAATGTGCTCTTGATGACGCCTCGTCTCCTGCGGGCAGATACTCTAGCGAAAGAAGCCCAACGGGAGTTGAAAAAGCGCGGACTTTCCTTGCAAGACGTCCTCGACGATCTCAATCGCCAGCGTATGCGTTACAACAAAGAGCGGTATGGCTCGTAGGTCCTGGCGAGCATTTCTCGACACCAGCGCTCTGATTGCAGGCTTGTTTTCTCCCACAGGCAGTGCCCATGAGGTCCTCCGTTTGTTTGAGGTTGGCATCGTTGAACTGATCATCTCTCGCCAGGTGTTGGTTGAAGCAGATCGAAATCTGACTGCTAAGTTGCCCGCGCTTCTCGACGAGTATCATGATTTTCTTCATCGTTTGTCGCCACATGTCATAGAGGATCCCAGCCGTGAGGCAGTTGAACGTGCGGCGAGCGTAATTCATCACGCTGATGCTCCTATTCTGGCTGCAGCGATTGCGGCTCGTGTTGACTATTTGATCACGTGGAACACCAGGCATTTTCACAAGAAGCCGGTCCAGGAGTTCGTTTCTTTTCGCATTGTGACCCCGGCAGAATTTCTCGCCGGCTTTCGCCGCGCGTTGTTAGAAGACTGACGGCATGTTGAGTGATAGGACAAAAATGAGTGTAGTTCGAGACGCCCATTGCTAACACATTCGGGTTTCAAGATACTCAGTCTGTAGTTAGATTTTTTGCTGGCGGTTCGGTTCAAACATAAGAGGAATGCTCGCGATCGATTCTGGCTGGAAATTGCTTTGATTATGAGATGGTTTCAGGAGTGAGCCTATCAAGAGTTGTCGAGAGTTTTCACCCGCCTGCGCAGGAAGCCACGGCTGTTAAGCCGTGGGGCTCCACTCTTGCAATGTGCGGTTTGGTGGCGGTGACCCAGAGAAGATTTTATTTTGGCCCGAAAATCCATGTGCCGCTGCGGCCCGCTCGTGGACTAGGCGCGCGGCGCGCGAGGAGCGTAAGATAAGCATTCGGGCCGCTAGGGGATTGCAACCCCGAACTCCGGATTTCTCCACCGGCTGCGGCCCCTCTTTCTTGGAGAGCGCGAAGGAGACGCGCATGACGAACGCCCGCCGGGTTCTTCCCGTCCCCGTTGCGGAGTCCCTCGACGCCTTCCTGGAGAACGCCTCGCGCGTCTGGAAACAGGCGTACCCGAAAGCGAATGGGCGTCCCGATCTGGTCCTGGAAGTCTGGATCGCGTGCCAGGTGGCGGCGACGAAGCTGCCCGACCCCTTCACGCAAGGACGCCTCATCGACGCAACGAGAACCGTCCTGCGCGACTGGCAGCAGAAATTTCCAGGGCAGTTCGTCGCCCCCACGACGGCCACGATCCGACGGCACATGCAGGCGTACCTCCGATACCGTCGCGGCATGACCCGGCCGCAGCGGGACCGGCTTCCGGCGTTTCTGCGCCGCGCCCTCGATGCCCCCGACATGAGCGGCCTTCATGCCACGACCTTGCTTGGCCTGCTAGGGGATTCGCCTGCCGCCCCCCTCGTAAAGCCGTCCACGAAGGCAGCGGAACATGGGGAGCTTACCGCCCGGATTCGCGCCCTCAAGACTCTCACATAAGCCACCAAAAGTATTTCCTACGTAGCGCCCCCGATAACATAACCCCCTCCTCACGGGGGGAGTTGTTTAGACTACCCCGCTCACGGCCTAAGGGCTAAAAGTGAGCATGCCTACGCTCGAACTCACGGCAGGCGATCTCCGCGCCGCCCTCGCACGGGCTCAAATCGCCAACTACATCATCGCCGGACGTGCCCGCGTCCACCCCGTTACGCTCTCGCGGCTGCTGCGCGAGCGCGAACCGCTCAGCCAAAAAGTCGCCCAGCGGATCATGCGGGCGATCGAGCTGGAGGTGGCGGACCGTGCGCGATAAGCCCGAGACGCTGCCGCGCGGCACGACGCCCTTGACCGAGGGGCATCGGCAACTGCTCCGATGGCTCGCCGAAGTCGCGGTGGACGAGTACCTGCGCGAAGAGGAGCCGCTTACGGAAGCGAAGGAGGCGCGACGATGACGGTCCACGATTTCCTTGCGCGCCTCGATGGGGTACGGCGCACCGCTCGGGGCTGGAGTGCGCAATGTCCGGCCCATCACGACAAGTCGCCATCCTTAAGTATTCGTGAGGCGGAGGACGGGCGCCTGCTGATCCACGACTTCGCGGGCTGTTCGGTGTCAGCCATTGTGACAGTGATGGGCCTGACGCTTCGGGACTTGTTTGACGATGCGCTCAGTCCAAGAAAGGGGAACCGCCGACCGATACCCCCTCGCCTTGACCGTGCCGCATTGGCCTTCCGGTTGGAACTGGCCGCGCTGGATCGGCGGCTGCGTGCCGACCGGATCATTGAAGCCGGGAGGAAGGTCACTGTCGCAACCCTGAATGACGAAGAACTCGCTCGCGCCATCACACTCGTCGCTCAAGCCTATACCGACGCAGACCGGGCCGACGTGTTCGAGCATGTCGCGGACACCGTGCGCGTTCGTCGCTTCCTTGAAAGGAGCCGCCCGTGAACAACGAGCTTGCGGAACTTGCGGCCGCTGCCAGCGCACCATTGGGGCCATTCACCCCGATCGTCGATGGGGTCCAGCTGCTCGACGAGGTATATCAGTTCCTGGGGCGTTTCGTGGCGTATCCGACCGAACATGAACACGGTGCCCATACATTATGGGTCGCGCATACTCACCTCATGGACGAATGGGATTCCACGCCGCGTCTTGCCTTCCTCTCGCCAGAACCGGGGTCAGGAAAGACGCGCGCATTGGAACTCACGGAAACCTTAGTACCGCGCCCAGTGGAAGCGATCAACTGTACCCCCGCATATCTCTTTCGCAAGGTGTCCGATCCGGTCGGACTGCCCACGATTCTCTTTGACGAAATCGATAGCTTGTTCGGACCGCGGGCGCAGGAGCATGAGGAAATTCGCGCGATCATCAATGCCGGACACCGGCGCGGGGGCATGGCGGGCCGTTGTCTCGTGAAGGGGAAGACCGTCGTGACGGAAGAACTGCCGGCCTATGCCGCTGTCGCGCTCGCGGGCCTGGGATCTCTCCCGGAAACGATTTTCAGCCGGGCCGTAATTATTCGGATGCGGCGGCGCGCGCCAACGGAAACAGTGGAGCCCTACCGGCGGCGCGTGCATGGCCCAGAGGGAAACCTGCTCCGCGATCGCCTCGCTGTCTGGGCCGAGCACCTCCGGCCCAACCTCTCGACCAACCCGACGATGCCCGAAGGAATCACGGACCGAAACGCCGATGTCTGGGAGGCTTTACTTGCTGTGGCCGATGCCGCGGGTGGAAGTTGGCCAGAACGGGCGAGGGTAGCGGCAGTAGCGCTCGTAGCGGTCGCTCATGGAGGCCAAGGCAGCCTCGGCGTTACCCTACTGGCCGACCTCAAGACGATTTTTAGGGATGACGCCGCGCTATGGACGGAAAGGATCATAGAGAAGCTTGTGGCCTTACCGGAATCCCCCTGGGGGGATCTTCGAGGGAAACCCTTATCAGATCGTCGTTTAGCAGCTCTGTTACGCCCGTACGGGGTCAGTTCTAAACAGATCAAACTCGACAACATCAATCAAAGGGGATACCGGCGCGACGACCTCCTTGATGCGTGGACGCGGTATGTCCATTCCCCTCCCGAGGAAAGCGCTACGGACGCTACCGACGCTACCGACGCTACTCCGGAGCCCGATTCCCCTCCCGAGGAAAGCGCTACGGACGCTACCGACGCTACCGACGCTACTCCGGAGCCCGATTCCCCTCCCGAGGAAAGCGCTACGGACGCTACCGACGCTACCGAAGAAGCCGCGTTTGAGGAGCAGTAGATGCTACTTGAAGCCGTCGATAGGCCCATCCTCTACCGATTCAAAGATGGCCGGGAAGTGGTTCTCCGCCCCGGCGGGCCTCCCGTGGAGCTGCCGGACGTTCAAGCCAAAGACCTCCTCGAACGGGCCGCAGGCCAAGTCCGGATCGCAACGGTCGTGCTGGAGGCGGCTTCACCGACGGCGCGGCCTGTCTACTGGCAGGATGCCATCGGTCGAATTCTCGGACCAGCCCAACCGGAATTTCTGGCTCAGGTCGGCCCTGGCCTTCCACGCACGGACTTCTGGGTGGTCGTCGCCCGGGAAGGGCTTCCGCGTTGGATCAGGGCGGATCGGCTGCGGAACAAGCAGGCGTTTGACACGCAATCGCCCGTCAGGATGGTCGAACCGGTTCGGGAATTACGATGAGCGCGCATCCAGCGTCGGCGAAGATCAACAACCCTAGGGGCCTCTCTATCGAGCAGGCCGCGAGGCGGCTCGGGCGGCATCCGGCTACGGTACGGAGCTGGATTCGGAACGGCGCGCCCGTCGAAGCGCTCGGGCGCAGCGCCAAAGGGCACGGCTCCCGCGTCAGTCCCGAACGGTTGGCGCGGTGGTACGCCAACCGTCGCTTGCCTGCGGTCCAGGCGCAGGCGGATCGGCGCGAGATGGACGAACTGGCCGCCCTGTTGCTCGATGCCTTGAAGCGCAGTTCATCAGAAGCGGGGCTGCCGCTCCATCACCTGCTCTCTCTCACGGAAGAGCAAGCGGCAGGGCTGTTCTTCTTGTTGTGGAAATATCTGCACCTCCGGATCTGCGAACAGTGGCCCGACGATGAGAAACTGCCGGATGCCGCTGTACGCCTCTTTCGGATCGCAAGCGAAACCGCGCGCGTCGGGTAAGATGCTCGCGTCACTGTAACGAAAGGACGAGACGATGCACACGACCGCGCGAATTGTGGAACAACAAATCCGAGAGAAAGTCACGGAGGCCGTGCGGCTGCAACACGCCATCAGCCGCGAGAACGACGCGCAGGCCAGCGGCGGCTTTCTCGGCCTCTCGCCGAGCGAGCTTCGCGGCTACTCCGTCTTGCGCGCCATTCGCGGGAAGCTCGACGAAATTCTGGGGCGGGCGACTGGCTACCAGACCGGCGGCTTCGGCGGCGTCGAAAAGGAAAGTCATCAGGAACTCGTCACGCGCTTTGGCGAACCGGCCCATCAAGGGACCGTCCTTATCCCCGCCGATGTGCTCTATCGCGATCTGAATGTCGCGAATGCGGGGCAAGGCGGGTATCTCGTCGGCACCAAGAACGGGAGCTTCGTGGATGCCCTCAGAAATTTCTCTGCGGCCTTTCGCCTCGGCGCGCAGCGCATGCCGGGACAAAAAGAACTCGTGAAAATTCCTCGACAGGCCGGACAATCCACCATCGTGTGGTTCCAAAATGAAGCGGGAGCGGCGAGCGAAAGCGCCGCGACCTTCGAGCAAATCTCTGGCAGCCCAAAGATCTGCGCCGCCTTTTCGGAAATCTCGCGGCAACTGCTGCTCCAGACGGACAACACCGCCGCAGAAAGCGTGATCCTGCGGGGCCTCGCGGCAGACGTGGCCGTGGCTGCGGATCAAGCCGTGTTTGCCGGATCGGGGGCGAACGGCCAGCCGCAAGGCATCATCGGGACGAACGGCGTCGGCTCGGTGTCTGGTGCCAGCTTGAGTTACATAGGCTTGGTCAAGGCGCAACACGACATTGCGCACTCCAACGCCGTGCTTGATCCCAACAGCCTCGGCTATGTGACGACGCCGACGGTGGCGCAACTGTTGAAAGGCCGCCAGCGATTTACGGGCACAGATTCGCCGCTCTGGGCAGGGGCCATTCATCAAGGCGAGATCGAAGGCGTGCGGGCGCTGTCCACGAAACAGCTGCCGTCGGCCACGATGATCTACGGCGATTTCTCGCAATGCGCGATTGGCGAATGGGGCGTGCTGGCGGTTGAAGTGAATCCGTTTCAAGATTTCAGATCGGGCATTGTGGGCGTCCGAGCCCTCTACGCCCTTGACGTGTTCGTGCTCCATCCTGAATCGTTCACTGTCATTGCGACGATCGACTAAGGAGCGACCATGTTCAACACCACCCATCGTTGGCATCGAGAGGCACGACCCTCCCGTTTTGTCTTCGGCGGGCACGAACGAGAACAGGCCCCAGAAGTCGTGAATCCAGCCTGGATGTCTGCGCGTGTGAAAATCAAACGCATTGGGCGCGGCTTCATGTGTCACGGCCGGGCCGTCGAACTGAGAGAAGTCGTCACGATGGAGGCGTACGCCGCACAGGGCCTCGTCGCGATGGGGCGCGCCGAACGCATTGAGGACTAACCATGCGGTACTGCGGGAATTGCGACAAACACGTCTACCTGCTCTTCAGTGCGAAGCAAGGACATTCGGCGCGGCTCCTTCGCTACGGATGTGAAGCGCCGGACGATCACGATCTGTGCGACCGCTGCTATCGCTCATTGACGGCCAAGCTGAATGCCCGACGCATGGGACCCAAACCCAATTGGGCGATTCGTGCCACGCTGAAACTGATGCACGAAGCTGAAACTGATGCGCGAAGAATAATTCCTCAGTGATGGCACGCACGGGGTCCTTCCCCGGTGTTGTGGACAGCGGGTCAGCGCGGGCGCGGAAACGCGCTAGCGGTAGGAGAAAAATATGGATAGCCCCGTCAGCGGACGGCACCTCGCGCACGTCCTCGATATTTCCCCTCGGCAGCTGCGCCGACTCGTCCGCGCGGGCCTGATTCCCCAACGGCGGGACGGGAGGTTCGATCCGGAACGGGCGGTGCCAGCCGTATTCGCGAACTATCGACGACGGCTGACGATCGCCGAGGCGTTGTGTCGGCGGTTCCTCCCCGGTGAATTGGACGCGCGGTACGAGGCCGAAGATTTAAGCGACTAATCGCATCGATCCCTCAACTCGGAGATCCCGTCCATGCCCAAGGTTCCCCCCATCCCGACCCCCGATCGTTCACGAGCACGCGTACGTACGCCATTCCCGGAGGGGGCCTGCCCGGTCTGCGGGGCCCCGTTACGGAGCACCCAGACGGTGTGTTCGGCGAAATGCCGGGCGGCCCGGTCTCGGGACCGGCGGGTCGGGGAGCAGGCGGAGCGCGACGCACAGGTGCGGCTCCTGCTCCGGACGGCCCGCGAAGCCCTCGATGACGCCCTGCCGCTCCTCACGGATCATGGAGCACGCCAGGAGGACGAGGAGCGATGACTCCCCAGGCCCTCCGCGCCCTCATGGCGCTGGCCCGGATGCGGCGACGGCGCGTGCGCTGGTCGGATGGGGAGCAACCCGTCGAGCCCGGCACGGAGCGCTTGTGACGTGAAGGCCCAGATCGAGCGACGGTCCACCCCGACGGGGGACGGCTGACGGAACGTGTCCTCTCTCACGTCGCCACGCGATTGGGAATTCCTCGTCGGACGAGGAGCCGTGTCCGCTGAGGCTGAAGGGCGGGGAGAGGCGCTTGCCTTCTATTAGTGGAGTTAATATAATACCGGTCACGATGTTCGCGCGCCGCCTGAAACGATTGCGCACCGCGCGCCGCCTGACGCAAGTGGCCCTGGCGGCACGCGTCCAGGTCACGCAAGGCTATATCGCGCAGCTGGAAAGCGGGCTGCAGCAAGATCCGTCCCTGTCGGTGCTGCGTCGGCTGGCGAAGGCGTTGAAGGTCTCGGTGGCGGAGTTGGTCCGATGAGTGATTCCGGCTGGGTAGTGGATCTATTTGTCACTTTGACCGGCACGTCCGTTGGCGTGGGGTTGGCGTTCCTCCTGGAGTATCACCAGCGGGAGCGTCGCGCGAAGTCAGCCTACGGCGATGCTCTGAACTCGATCAGGGCCGATCTTGCAAACCTTGGAGTGATTTGCAGGCATGCAGCAGCAAATATTGGAACAAACCAGGTAAGAGCGGCCCTGTTGTCGATGGAAGCACCGGCCCTGGACGCCGCGCTCATAAGTCCCGCCTTTCTAGAGCGAGCACCCTACGGACTGCGCACCTGCCTAATAACCCTAGCGACTTCACGGCGCGCTATTCAGAACATCCTATCTCAGCCTCCTCTTCCACCTCCCGCAGAGCTGAAGCCAATGATCGATCAGCTGCGCCGTGTCATAGAGTATCTAGGGAAAGTGCTCGACGAGGAAGTGAAGCCATTGGGAAGGCCCATCCTAAGAACGTCTCGCGACAAGGAAGTGATCGCTGGACTGACCGCCGCGATGCGTGGCGAAGAAGGCAATGCTACATCGGCAGGAGGGACCGACATGACAAATTCGACTTCGGCAGTGCATCCAGACCGCAATATTCTGTTCTCGAACGAATCGTTCGTTATTGGCATGCTTCAAGCTGTCGCTGGCGGTGTGGTGGTCGCGTCCCTGGCTCAAACTCAGGCCCTCGGCTCACTCGCAGGTGCCATCCCCTTGCTCGTACTGTTAACAGGAGCACTTATCGCGCTGTCTCTCGCGTTGGTCGCGGCCTACCTCAAACATGAATACAAGATGTGGGATGTGAAGCAGAACCCCGAGAAAGCCAATGGTGCGCTGACCTGGATGAGGCACTGCATGTTTCTAGCTCTCATCTTCTTACTTGGATCTATTGGGCAGCTCATAGCGCTGTCTTGGTGGAGGGTGCTGCGTGGATAAAGGAATCCCTCGGCAATTGGCGCCGACGCGAAGGAACAGCCATGGTTCGGCGCGATACAGCCTGATTGGCGAGGATAAGGAGAGGAGGATTGAGCCATGAACGTCGCGTGCTATGCCCGCTATTCCAGCGAGCACCAGAAGGAAAGTTCCATCACCGACCAGTTCCGGAATTGCGAGCAATGGGCGGCGCGCGAAGGGTGGACGATCACGGCGCGCTACAAGGATCAGGCCCTTAGCGGCACCACGACGGAGCGCCCTGGGTATCAGCAGATGCTCAAGGATGCGAAGGCCCGGCAGTTCGACGCGCTGCTGGTGGACGATTTCTCGCGCCTCTCGCGCGACACAATCGAAGCGGAGCAAACCCGCCGTCGGATGGTGTTCTACGGCATTCGCCTAATCGGGTGTAGCGATGGAATCGACACGGCCAGCAAGGGCCACAAGATTCACATGGGCTTCAAGGCCATGCAGAACGAGCACTTCCTCGACGATCTCAAGGAGAAAATTAAGCGGGGCATGATCGGGCAGGCCGAGCGGACCTTCTGGCAGGGCGGCAGAGTCTACGGCTATCGACTGGTGCCGGAATACGATCCGACGAAGAAGAACTGCTACGGAGAACCGGCCAAGATCGGCACGCGCTTGGAAATCGACGCGGAACAAGCGCGCTGGGTGCGCTGGATTTTCGAGCAGTACGCCGACGGGCGCTCGCCGTTAAAGATCGTGACGGAGCTGAACCGGCGCCACGTGCCCTCTCCTGGCGCGGCGTACAAGAACCGGCACTACCCGAACGGGCCCAGCTGGAGCGCCTTGGCCCTGCACGGTGAGATCAGCCGGGGGACCGGCTTGCTCAACAATCAGCTCTACCACGGCGTGTATCTCTGGAACCGCAGCCGACGCGAGAAGGACCCCGACACGGGCCGCCAGGTCAATATCTGGCGGCCTCGGGAGGAGTGGATCGAGGAGCGCGTGCCGCAGCTCCGGATTGTGCCGGACGAGCTCTGGGCGCGCGCGCAGGAGCGCCGCCGGAAGGTCAGCGAGAGTGTGGCCGCGCTGCGCGCCTCGCTCCATTGTCGCGCGCGGAGTACCGGACGCGGCCCGAAGTATTTATTCAGCGGCCTCCTGCGATGCGGCGTGTGCCGGCAACCGTTCGTCATCTGCGAGAGCACGAAGTACGGGTGCTCGACCTTCCGCACGCGCGGCGAATCGGACCGGACGTGCTCCAACGGGCTCAAGGTCGAGCGCCGTCTCGTCGAGTCGCTGCTCCTGGCGCCGATCCAGCGCGACCTGTTTACGGAGGAGGGCTTCGCGGTGTTCAAGAAAGAAGTCGCGCGGCTACTGGCGGAGCACCGACGCACGCAGAAGCCCGATCAGGAGCAGGCCGCCAGGCAGCTCAAGGCGGTCGAGCGGGAGATCACCGCTATCATGGAGGCGATCAAACGAGGGATTCTGACGCCGACGACGAAGGCGGCGCTGGAGAAGGCTGAGGCGGAACGGGCGCGGCTTCTGCCCCTCGTGAAGGCGAGGCCGGTCGAGCCCGTGGCGACGTTCCTCCCGAATGCGATTGGGCGGTTTAGGAAGCTGGTAGAGGCGCTGGGCACGGTGACGCCGCAGCAGGTGGACAAGGCGCGGGGCATCCTGCGGGAGTTGGTCGGCGAGATCCCGCTCTATCCCGCCTCGGACGGGGCGGAACGCTACTTGACGGCGGAGTTAGCAGGCAATTACGCGGGGGTCGTTCCGCTGCTGGGGGAGGCCAAACTAAAATTGGTGGCGGTGACCCGGATCGAACGGGTGACCCGCGGCTTATGAGTCCGCTGCTCTACCAACTGAGCTACACCGCCACGTCATTGATTTCTAAGTGTTTCTCTTCGTATGCGCGGATCTCTCTAGCCGAGGACTGTTCACCAACTGTTCACCGTGACCGTGCTCCCGCTGGTGGTGCTCCAGAAGCCTGCGCCCGGCCTCAATGAGATCTGACTTTTTCACAATGTGATACCGGCGATAGACAGAGTCCGTCTTATGGCCACTGATCGCCATCGCGACCTTCCTTGGAACTCCGGCATCTTCCATATTACTAACCGCCGTTCGGCGAAAGTCATGGATCAACGCCCCACGATAGCGCCGATTTCCTACAAAACGTCCCTTGGGATTGTCAAAGCGCCCGAGTCCCGCTGCGACGCAGGCTGTTCGCCAGGAACTCTTGATTGAGGCCAGCTTCCGTCCCTTGAGATGACAGACCCAGCGGCAATCCGGATGGACCTTCCGCGTGTGTTTATACCATTCGCCGAGGACATCGTAAAGGTCCCCACCCATCACCGCCACGCGCTCCTCTTCCGTCTTTGTATCCTCGGAGGCGAGCCGGATCTCAACGGTGCGGCCCTGGTGATTGAAGTAAACTTGTGGCCACTCGAGGCTCATAGTCTCGGCCTGGCGTGTTCCCAGCCAATACTCAATCGTGACCGGGACGCGAGCGTGTGGCGGCAAGAGGGCTCGGACCTTCACAAATTCATCCCATGTGCGGTAGCCAGAGCGTGGGGGGGCCTCCTTCAATTTAGACCACTGCGGGATCGAGGTGACGAGTGGCGGCTTCTCAGCAGCTCCAAGGCGGTAGGCACGAAGCAAGAAAGACACCCGTCTATTGACACGTGCCGTACTCAATCCGTTCTCGCGCCACTCAGTTGACCAAGCACGAAGATCTGTCGCGGTCACTGTCTCAGCGAGCATGTTCCCCGCGAAAGCGTTCCAAAAGGCCTGAAGCTGCTCGGCACTCCTCACCGACTTGTAGTTATTGGCCCTGTAATCAGCAACCACGAGTTGAGTCAACTCGGCGACTTTGGTCTCCATTTGCTGTGGCCAGCCAAAGATCCCACTATAGAATCGCTCGCGCAAGGTCTGGAGCGCACGGTTCGCTGTCTCTCGCGTTCCATAAATGATCTTGCGGATGTTTGGCCGGCCACGGCCTTGGTGCCACTTTATGAGATAACGTTTCTCCCCAAGCCGCGTAACCGTACCGCCTCCCGATGTCCTCCCCATGGATCCCCTTCAGTTTAGTTGACTGCATCAACAGCCTTGGAGTCGACTTGTTTCGTAACAGACCTTACTTTCTTGATCTTGGCCGCTGTTGGCGGCGCTGAATCATAAGAGCTGCGTTGCCGTTCTTCCCACTGCACGACATCGCTCGGATGGATGCGCCATCGAGCACGGCGGCCTTTTCCTAATCTGATTGCGGGTATCCCGCCAGGTTGCCCGAGGACATCGCTGTACAGGAAGTCAGGAGTGACCTGCAGTCGATGTGCAAGCTGCTGTACGGTCATGTACTGATCTCCGGACTGCTCGTTAGGCGAACGAGTCATGGCGAGCGCTACCCTGCGAAACGACGGCATTGTCATATTTCCTTAGAAAACATTGAATGTGACCTGTCGATATCCTGCTTCCTCGACCTAAGTTTCGTCGCCGACAGCGGCGTGAGGGTCATTGCAATCTCCTTCTGCGAGAGAAGCGCGTATCTCTATATTACGTGCGAGCGGTGTATCGGTATGGAGTTGAGAATTCAACGGGTTAGCTGGATGTTCGAATCGGCCGGTTGCCGGTTCTGGGTGCGGGGTTGGTGCCGCTGCGGCGTGGTCGCGCCGTCAGCAGTCGGCGCGTCGGTAGGATCGGCGTGCACGGTTCGGCGGCCGGCTCGATCCGATAGCCGCGTGACATCCAGCTCTCAGGCCTGATGTTGCGGAACCAGTCGGCGACCGTCGGAATGAACCCGCCGCAGTCCTCTTTTATGTGCTGTTCGCAGATATAGCGGACGGGCACGAGTTTGCCGTCGGTGTTGCGAATGGCGTGACCGAAGACGCGCTCGGCTTCAAAGATCCCCTGCGAATGATGACGCAAGGCGCGATGTCGGAAATCGGCGAAGCTTTCTTTGGTGCTATCGAGCCAGTCGTGGATGTGCAGGTAATCGTCGACAACTCCGCCCCACAGCTTGACGGACACCGCCGCATGATGCAGTGGGTGACTCATAGGGAATACCCGTGCGAGGACGACTCGGTATAGTAATTGGTGTGATCCAGGTTGAAGCGGGCGTCTTCGACGTCAATGGTGCATTCGCCCGATGAGCCGTCGTTGATTTCCCAGCCGGGTTGCGTGTCTTCCAGCCAATCGTAGACAAAGGACTCGAGCGCCTCTTTGAGAGGCTGGGTGCGGGGTTCGGTTCGTTCGCGAAAACCATCGTCGCCGAAGATGCCTTCTGACTGAAGCACGGTGACGGTTGGGGCGTCAAGATTGAGCTCTTGCTCCTGGGAATCACGGACCGTCAGGCTTTCGATTTGTCCGGAATCGCCGCTTCCCGCGTAGGTGATGACCACGCTCTTCGCGCCGAGCTGGCGAAGTGCGGCCAGGAGTGGCTGTTTGTTCGCCATGAGGCGCGCGTGAACGCGGTGTTTGTGTTGCGCCATGGTGTCGAGGAAATCGGTCATGGGAGCCTCCTTGAAGATGGGAATGTGGGTACGAAGCGAGGAGAGACACTCAGACGGATCACGTTCTCTGAATGAGGCGTCGTGGTCGAAGTCACCCGTGAAGACGCTACGAAGCTCGCAAATCTATACCACCAGTCGGCGTTCTTCTGGTTCGATGGTGATCAATGCTGTATCATGCCGGCTCTGGTTCACGCGGAGCCTGTTCCTTTGCCGCTTTCGAAGTAAGGCAAGACACCTACTGTGTGGGATTTTCCTCTGTGAGCGAGTTGTGGCAATGTATGGTCCGGTCGCAGGGAGAAAACGGGTCCGCCGCTATCGATCTACAGTGAGGATAGGGCATGCCTCGCAATGACCAGGTCACACGTCAGTGGCATTTGCTCCAGCGGCTGAGTGGGGCACGGCAGGGTCTCACGCTGGCTCAATTGGTAGACGCAATTCCTCCAGAATTGAGCCGCCATCCTCGAACGGTCCGCCGGGATCTGGCGGCGCTCGAAGCGTCGCACTTCCCGCTGCTCACTGAGCGCGTGAATGGCGAGGTTCGGTGGCGCCTTTTAGATGGTTTCCGGAACATTCCGAGCCTAAGCCTTTCTCCGACGGAACTGATGGCACTGGCTTTCAGCCGGCAGTTGCTTACCCCACTCCAAGGTACGCTCATCGCAAGGTCTCTCAATTCGGCCCTCTCCAAGATTACGGCTGCCATTCCGTCCGAGGCGTCAGAGTATCTGCAACGGTTGGACCAATGGTTCTCGGTCGGCCTTGGCCCGCACAAGAACTATCGTCACCATCGTGAGACCATTGATATCCTGTCCCACGCCGTCGCCCACCGCCGCACAGTACAGATGCGGTACTTTTCCGCCGGCCGGAATGTCACCACGCGACGGGAAGTGGACCCGTATCGGTTGCGCTATGTGGATGGAGGCCTTTATCTGATCGCCTATTGCCATTGGCGAAAAGACGTGCGCATGTTCGCGGTGGAGCGGATCAAGTCCCTCACACCCACCGACCATCCCTATCAAATGCCCTTGCACTTTGACATCGACGCCTATGTGGAAGACGCGCTCGTCATTATGCGAGGCGAGCGGATTACCGTCGAACTGAAGTTCGACAAGCGCACCGCTGCCTGGGTGAAGGACCGGATCTGGCATCCCAGCCAACAGATGACGCCGTTGAAAGACGGGCAACTCCTCATGACGCTTCAGGTTGCCGATTCCCGCGAACTGCTCGGATGGATTCTGAGCTTCGGTAGCGGCGTCCACGTGCTCAAGCCCGAGCATTTGCGGGAAGCGGTTCGGCAGGAAGCGAAAAAACTTCTTGCCCGGCGGTGACCTCGGATGTCACGGACAACCAAGACTTCCCTGATCCATCTTTGCATAACTCATTGGATCTTCATGGCTTCTTGTGATCCAGCGTACGGTCTTGGGTGTGACCTCGGTTGTCACGCGCCTCCAATAAGATAGCGGTCATCTCAATTCTATTTGGAGGTGATCGCCATGACCAACAAGCAGAACGGGCAGCCAGCCACGAATCCCCAGCCGCTCTATGTCACGCTGATTCTCGACGAAGCCGGCTCTATGCAATCGTGCAAGGGCGCGGCGATCGCAGGCTTCAATCAGTACATCGCCACGTTGCGCCAGGAGCCGGCGGAGACGCGGTTTACACTTACGCTCTTCAATTCCAGCAAAACGGAAGTGCGCTATCGTGGTGTGCCGGTCTCAGCCGTCCGGGAGCTGGACGTGGAAACCTATCGGCCTCACGACACGACGCCGCTGTACGATGCGATTGGCCGCACATTGAACGCTGCGAGGCAAGAGGCCCTGGCCGAGGCGAAGAAACTTGGCGTGATCCTGACGGATGGCTTGGAAAATGCCTCCCGGGAATACACGCGAGCGCAGGTCTTCGATCTGATCAAGGCCTGCGAGCAACAAGGCTGGACCTTTCTCTATCTGGGAGCCGACCACGACGTGTGGGCGGCTGGGGAGTCGCTTGGGATTGGACAGGATAACAGGCTGTCCTTCTGCAAGCGAGACATCGGCAAGACGTTCGATCATCTGTCAGAGACGACAGCCCTCTATCGCCGTGGTCGGTCTGGACGCAGCAAGTCCTCCTCCAGACAAGACGCGGCTGAGTCTAAAAAGGGCAACTGAGGGCTGGAAGCGCTGCTCCTCGTGTGAACGGACCATCGTTCTATTGAAGGGGGTATGCCATGACAATTCTTTCATTGCTGGTGCTCGCAATGCTGTGGACTCTACCCACGGCCTCCGCCGAAGACCTCGGCAACCTCAGTGCGAATCCCTTCGATGCCGATTCGATTGCGAATCCCTTCGGCAAAGGGAGTCCTTTTGCCCCAGAAGGCATCAACAATCCGTTCAGCCCCTACGGCAGTCCATTCAGCAACGCATCGGCGACCAACCCCTTTGCCACCGACGCGCCTCGGCTCTACGACCAGCAAGGGAACTACCGCGGAAAGTTGAGTGCCAATCCGTTCGATCCCGACTCGACCAGCAACCAATTCGGCCGATACGGGTCTCCGTTTTCTCCCGATTCACTGAGCAATCCCTTCGGCGCCGGGAATCCGTATCGGCCTGATTCGCCCAATAATCCTTATGGCAAGGGATGGAGAATCGAGGGCAGGTAAGACGATGACATTATCACCTTCAGGACCCAGTGATTTCTGAAATGAAAAAGCGTATCCTGCAGCAGCACTTTTGGCCCATTTGACTCCTTGCGGGCAGTTGAGGAAAGGTCGTAGGAATCGAGATAAAGAAGATGCCTGAGACTCGCACAGCGAAGGAACGGATTTATCGAATTTCAGGTCATGAAACGTTTCCATGTCGCTATACCTGGCTACCCAAAGCAGTGAAAGGTTTGCGTGAGAATCCAACACTGTTTTCAGATGAGTCAAATGCAATGGTGGCCCTGGGTGTCGGCAAGAATATGGTTCGTTCAATTCGCTTTTGGTCACTAGCCTCTGGAATAGCGAGCGTTGAACCTAAGGGGCGCGGACTTTCACTCACAAAGCTAGGGAATTCGCTGCTTGGAGAACGAGGCCCAGATCCCTTCCTTGAAGACATCCGTACGCTATGGCTCATCCACTGGAAACTTTCTACCAACAAGGAGAATCCCCTGTTGGCATGGGATTACCTCCTTAATCGCTGGCAGGAACCTGAACTTGTGCGAAGCGCAGCTATCAAGGCGCTCCGAAAGGAGGCAGAGAAGCAGGATGGCGATCTGTCAGCGGTAACCATTGAACAACACTTCGACACATTTCTCCATACGTACATTCCAACTCGAGGCCGCAAGGGTGATGTTCAAGAAGACAATCTTGATTGTCCTCTTGTTGAGTTAGATCTCATTGCTAAAGTGGGGGAACGTGAAGTCGATCGCCCTTCCGGGAAACGCGAGCTAATTTTTGCATTTCGACGTGAGGAGAAACCTGAGGTCACACCAGAGTTGTTTGTGTATTGCCTTTACGATTTTTGGCGTAAATATCACCCTGTCGAATCAACCATGACGTTGAAAGAAGTTACTCATGGGCATGGCAGTCCCGGACAGGTTTTTAAACTCCCCGAGGATGATATCCGTGCTCGGGTGGATGAATTGGCAAAGCAAACCAATGGGTTTCTTAAGTATTACGAAACAGCCAGCCAGCAGCACATTCAGAAAAACGGCGATCGTGACAGCATCGAGCTTCTCAAGAATATCTACAGTGGTCATTCATGCCTGAGAAAGTAGTCGGAGATCTGATCAGAATCAGAAGCCGCTTTCTTCGATCGGCACATCTTGAGCGGGATTTCGAGGACCCTGCCGGTTTATCTGGATATGTTCTGACTGATTTCACCCGCTCCTGCTTGGGGAGAGTGGCAAACGGCTTAAAGCCACATTCCGCCCAGCGAGCATGGCGAATGACCGGCGACTATGGCACCGGGAAGTCGACGTTTGCGCTCTTGCTCGCCCACTGGTTTGCCGGCCGTGACAGTGCCCTTCCTTCGCAGATTCGCAAGGCTATAGACTTTCACCAGTACGGGGTTCTGCGACCACATTTTGTTCCCATCTTGGTGACATGCTCCCGTCAACCATTGAGTATTTCCATTCTTAAATCTCTCTATCGGGCCCTCAGCTTGAGTGGTGCGCAAAGCACCAAATCAAAGCTGGCCTTGTCGGTGGAGAGCTTGCTCGATGGCAAGCAGGAGCCAACCGAGGACCAAGTCTTACGAATCGTTTGCGAAGTTAATTCTCGGATGATTACGGACTCGAAAGGCAAGGGGTTGCTTTTAATTCTTGATGAGCTTGGAAAATTCTTGGAGTTTGCCGCGCTCCATCCAGAACGGCAGGATGTGTTCCTGTTGCAACGTTTAGCAGAAGCAGCGTCGCGGAGTGCGGATGAACCATTGTTTGTGGTCACCCTGCTGCATCAAGGTTTCAATGCTTATGCGGATCAGCTTAATCAGTCTGCTCAACGCGAGTGGGAAAAAGTCGCCGGACGATTTGAAGAAATCGTCTTTAATCAGCCAGTCGAGCAAATAGCCAACCTTATCGCGTCCGCTCTTAATGTCAGTACAGAGGAAGTTCCAAGACCTCAGTCCTTCGAGCTAAGAGGAGCCATGGAACGAACCATCGGGTTAGGGTGGTTCGGCTCTGCTCCTGCCAAGTCACTCTCGGAATTGGCGACTCGGCTCTACCCGCTTCATCCAACTGTGCCACCGATTCTTATTCGCACATTCCGACGTTTCGGCCAGAACGAGCGATCACTCTTCAGTTTTCTCGTCTCAAATGAACCGTTCGGCTTACAGGCGTTCTCTAGGACAAGCCTGCGTGATGGCGACCTATATAGATTGCACGACTTCTATGATTATGTACGGACCAACTTTGGTCATCGGCTTGCCGTTCAGAGCTACCGTAGTCATTGGAACCTCATCGACTCAGTAATCGAAAGTTTTGCTACGGAGGACGAACTTCAGATCAAAGTGCTCAAGACGGTTGGTATTCTAAACCTTATCAACGACTGTGATCTCGTGCCGACTGAGGAAGCGCTTGCTTGCGCGCTGGCCGGGACTGATCAGACGGCCAGAAGGCAAGTTCACTCCACTATAGAGAAATTACACAAGGGGAAGCGCGTTCTTTATGATCGTGGCCGGGCGCGGGGATTATGTTTATGGCCCCACACGTGTGTTGATCTCGAGAAAGCTTACGACGACGCGCGCCGTGCCATAGACACGCCCGAGCATGTCTCCACCATCATCAAAGATTTCCTCGAATCCCGTCCCATCGTCGCTCGCCGTCATTACATCGAGACCGGTAACCTACGTCACTTTGACGTTAGGTATTGTTCAGTTATGGAACTGCCTGGCCTGTGTGAAGATGAACCTCAAAGGGCCGATGGTTTGATCATAGTGCCATTGTGCGAAACGCCAACCGAGCGTGTCACGGCGTTAGAATTCATAAAGCAGCCTATAGTCAAGCAGCGCTCAAACTGGCTCCTAGCAATTCCCCAGCCGCTCAATAATCTTGCGAGCCTCGTTCATGAAGTCCAGCGATGGGAGTGGGTTGCCAAGAATACGCTGGAACTGAATGCTGATAAGTTTGCGAGAGAAGAAGTTTCTCGCCAAAATGCTGCAGCGCGATTGCAATTGGAGAAACGAATCCAAAGTTACATGGGCTTCAAACAGCTCACCGGGCAAATGACGCTCGAATGGTTTCACGAAGGTCGTCCGCTACAAGTTGCAGATGGCCGTGAGCTACTGTCAGTGTTGTCTCGAATCTTTAGCAAAACGTACGAACTTGCCCCACGCATTCATAACGAACTCGTGAATCGCCGTAACCTTAGCTCAGCTGCGGCTGCAGCGCGGATGCGGCTCATCAAGCTGATGTTCACGAACGCAAGCACTGAGTTGCTAGGTTTGAGTGCCAGCAAGACACCACCTGAGATGAGCATGTACCTTTCGGTCCTGAAGAACACCGGGCTGCATCAAAGGCACGGGAACACATGGCGTATTGGCGAGCCTCACTACAAGACTGACGAGAAATGTGGTGTTCTTCCGGCATTGCGGAAAATTCGAGAGATTGTGCAAAGGGAGCAGGATAGCCGGGTAAACATTGCTGCGCTTTTTGCCGAACTCCGTCAACCTCCTTATGGTCTTCGTGACGGACTTATCCCATTGCTACTAACGGTGTTTGCTATCGCGCATGAAAAAGATGTCGCTTTCTACAAAGACGGAACATTTCTCCGCGAGCTCAACGGGGAAGCGATGCTCGTCCTGACAAAGGCTCCAGAGCGATTTGAGATTCAATACTGCAAGATTGAAGGCGTGCGTGCGGAACTGTTCGAACGGCTCCTGACCGTGTTGGAAGTCAAATCTTCGGAAGAGCGTAAGGTCGAGCTACTCGACGTTGTTAGGAAGCTATGTGTATTTGTGGGGCAACTTCCGAGCTATGTGTTGAACACGAAGAGATTGTCGCCGACTGCATTGGCCGTGCGCGACGTGGTCCTAAATGCCAGGGAGCCTGCCAAGCTGCTGTTTACGGAATTGCCGACAGCATGCGGATTCCAGCCGATTCTGCCCGATGCCACAGCCAGTAGGGCATTGCAGGCTTTCGTGAGGACATTAAAGTCTGCACTAGATGACTTGAGAGCGGCTTTTCCAGAACTAGAGGGAAGATTGCGAAGCCAACTTCGAGATGTGTTCGACTTACCTGGCAGTTTCCAACAGTTCAGGGCGGCACTCGCAGCCCGCTCTGAGCGAATCATGCTCACAGTAACCGAGCCGAAACTGCGCGCGTTTTGTCTGAGATTGATGGATGACAAACTTCCGGAAGCGGAGTGGCTCGAATCGATCGGTAGCTATCTTGCGCTTAAGCCTCCATCGAGGTGGCATGACTCCGAGGAGGACCTCTTCAATCAGGAGCTAGTTCAGTACTCCACAAGATTTCATCGTGTGGAAAGTATTGCCTTTGCAGGCAGCAAATCATCTACCAAGGCTGTCGGTGTCCGATTGGCAATTACTCAGGCCAATGGCGTCGAGCACGAACAAGTAGTGCACTTTACCCCGAACGAAGAGGATCAACTGCGTGATCTGCAGACGCAGTTCGAAACTCTGTTAACCAGGGACAAACGTCTTGGTCTAGTCGCTGCATCGAGAGCAATTTGGGCAAACTTGGTGAAAGAAGGGAAAACAGACGTATGAGCCAACATACTCGGCACATCCTCTGTATGTCAGGTGGCAAGGACAGTACAGCACTCGCACTTTATATGCGCGACCGCGTAAAGGAGATAGAGTACGTCTTTTGTGACACAGATAAGGAGTTGACTGAGACATACGAATATTTGAATCGTGTTGAAGCGTTTTTGGGTAAGAAGATTGTGCGCCTCAACGACAGGGCAGGATTTGACCACTGGTTAGATGTGTTTGGGGGCTATCTCCCGTCACCTCAAATGCGGTGGTGCACTAGGCTCCTTAAACTGAAGCCGTTCGAGGAGTATGTAGGGGACGAGCCGGTCATTAGCTACGTTGGGTTACGCGCCGATGAAGATAGGGTTGGTTACATCAGTACAAAGCCAAACATTAAGGCGGTATTTCCATTCAAGGAAGATGGCATCGATTACGCAGGAGTGATGAAGATTCTGGAGGACAGTGGGATAGGAATGCCTCCCTATCTCAAATGGGGTAGAACTCATTCAGGTTGCTACTTTTGTTTCTTCCAGCGATCGATCGAATGGGTGCGATTGCTTGAAACGCATCCCGAGCAGTTTGAAGCCGCTGAGAAATACGAGAAGGTCTCCGCTGACGGCAAATCCTTTACCTGGAATGAGAGGTTCTCATTGAGTGAGCTTCGTAAGCCAGAAAACGTTGCGGAGATCAAACGGCGCTACGCTGAGTCAGAGGAGCAAAGAAAGGCGAACAAACGCAACAAAAGACTCATCCATGTCTTGGGTGCGATGGACGATGAGGATGATGAGCCCAAGGCTTGTCTGATATGTCAACTTTAGGGAGTCCCGTGCGATGAAAGCAGGGGACTTGATCGAGGCATTAGAGAGATTCTTTCTCGACGTTATCGGGACGATTTTGCCTGGATTGGCGATGATAGTCGGGATTTGTTACGTCACTGAAAAGCCATTCGTTAGCTTCTCCCAGACCCTCCTGAATCGGACCAGTGAGTATGAGTGGGTCCTGCTGATTGGTTGCTCTTACATCCTCGGTCATGGAGTTACTAGCCTGGGTAATCTCATAAGAAAATTGGTGGAGATCGTTTACCACAGCAAGGTGGTCAGAAAACACAAAGAAAGGCTGCTCCCGTTTGTCATGCCTGAAAAGGAGCTCTCCGACAAGCTCGAACAAGACCCCATTTTCAAAGCATTTCTTGCCTCACTACTCAAACGCATTCCATCTGTGGCTGCCGATGCCAATCAGGTTACGAACTTCCGAACTTGGAGAAGCTTGGCGCTCAGTATCGCTCAAGAGCACAGTCACATTGTATACAGGTTTACATTCCTTTCCCTTCTGAACCTTGGTATTGCGACTGTCCTAATTTCAATCAATATTGCATGGATTGGGCTACGACTTGCGAAAGGCTTGGGAGCATCCGTTGAGGTAATTGGCTTCAATTTCTTGCTTCCAATCATGTTTATAGCGTCGGCTCTGTTTTTGGAGAGGTTCTATTATTTTTCAAGGATTGCGTTTCAACTGCCATTTTCAATGGCTGTCGCCAAGCTCGACCTCGCGACTCCACAAGGCTCGAGTAAGCCCGCTAGTGACGTTAAGGGTCCTGCATCAACGCCTCTAACAACAGGACAAAGACTGAAAGTTTACTTAGCCGGAGGATTCCAGTCAGGCTGGCAGGAAACCGTTAAGCGGTCCGTTCCTTCACTCGATTACTTCGATCCACGCTTACACGGCCTAAAGGCGAAGGCTGAATACTCTGCGTGGGATTTGGAGGCGGTTCGGCGTAGCGATTGCATTTTTGCTTATTTGGAAGCAACCAATCCGGGTGGTTACGCTCTGTCAGTGGAGGTGGGTTTTGCAAAGGCGCTCGGTAAGTTTGTCATTCTTGTTGAGGAGAAATCGTCAGTCGATAGTGAGGGCGCTCGGTATTTGGAAATGTTGACAGAGGCAGCTCAAGTTACTTTCAAAACCCTGCAAGAGGGTATCAACTTCTTGGAAGAATATAGAAAATTAGCATGACGAATTCGAAATGGATTCAGTTTCTCCGTCATTACGGGCCAGTTCCCCGGAATGACAATATGTATGACGAGACGATTCAAAGATCGGCACGGCGACAAGGAATTAAGCCGATTGAGTTTGAGCATCCGCTGCAGGCCGAAATAGTTAACTGCTTTAGCCGTGTGACATTGGACCCTGTTTCCGTAATTCTTACTGGCACTGCTGGTGACGGGAAAACCCATCTCTGTCGCCAAATCTGGAAAGCACTCAACGGCAAGGAGGAAGAGTGGGCGTCGGACAGCCCGTATCTAACTCTCTACTCTCGTTATCCAAAAGATCGGAAGACATGGCCGGGCTCGGATGACCCAACCCTTTACCGGTCTGTCAAGATCCATTTCATTCGTGATTTAAGCGGTTGGGCACCGCAACAGGGTGCAGAATGGGAACCGGAGAAAGAAGAGCTGCTCGAAAAGTGTTGTCGGTCATTTTTTGATCCAGACACCAATGACATCTTTCTTATCGCTGCGAACGATGGGCAATTAATTGAATCGTGGCGTAGGTTGAAAGAGACCGAGGATGTAAAACGGGCCCGGCAAGTTTTCGAGGAACTGCTTGTCGAAGATAAGAAACAGCGATCTGGTGCCCGCCTAAAATTCTTCAACCTGAGCCGGGCCAGTTCGGCCGATCTTTTCGACAGGGCGATTGCAGCATTTTTACGGCACCCTGGTTGGCGAGAATTGGCGGAAAGTACTCCGGGTCAGAACGAGCTCTTCGGGCCGAAGTGTCCGATAAGACGCAACTACGAATTATTGCAAACTGAGCTAGTGTGCTCGAGATTGCGCGCGTTGCTAGAACTATGTGACTACAACGGCTTGCATGTCCCAATCAGACAGATACTACTTCTGCTGACAAACTCCGTCCTTGGCCACCCTGAAGTAAAAGACCATCTAATGGTCCCCGGAGATGTGCCAAAAGTCATAGCAGACGGAACGGTTTCAAAGGCCAGTCTGTTCAGCAACATTTTTGGCGGCAATCTCTCGGATATCCGACGGCAAACAATCACCATCTTTGATTATTTGGAACGTTTCCAAATCGGCTATGAAACATCAAATCGTATCGACAACATGCTGATTTTTGGCGAAGGCGATGAGCATCTGGGGCAGTACTTTGAGGAGCTTCTTGTCAAAGATCGCTTTTATGGAGCTGATAACAGATTCTACGCTGCCAAGAATGAGTACATCGAGGGGACTAATGAAAGTAAGGACAACGCCAGCGAATTCATGGATATGCTGGTGAGTCAACGTCGGGGATTATACTTCAAGATTCCCAATGATAAAGAAGAAGAACTTGGTCTTTGGGAGCTTACTGTCTTCAAGTTCTCTGGTGAGTATCTAAACAGCGTTCTGAGCGTTGTGAAGACTCAAGGAATAGTAAAGCGGCCAATCGTGTTGCGTCTTGTTAAAGGTTTGAATCGCGTGTTCACGGGGATGCTCATTAATAGTGACCGCCATCTTTACCTCGCGACGGGAGGAAACTATTCCCAGGCTAAAGTTAGCCGCCTTCTTCTTGAGCAAGTCTCTGTTGACCCGAGCAAGGGCGAAAAGATCGTAATCCGTTTCGACGGACCTAGTGGGCGCGTTGTGCTGTCAGTATTCTTCGCCCCAGACATTTGGGTGGACTTCAATCTTACTCTGATTCGCTACGAGTTCCTTTCACGCGTGGCCTTAGAAGGTGCGCTTCCTGCGAGTTTCTCGAAGGAGTGCTATGAGGACTTGCTGGCGTTCAAGAGCCAACTTATTGCGGCGTACATAAAACGTCAGGCTAGGGAACAAGCCCCAGAGGGTCCTAGCATCGGTCTGAAACTTCTTGCACTAACCGAACAAGGTATGCCAGATCCAAAGTTCGTAGAAATCGTCCCATGACCCCAGTACCGCAACCGTTACCGCCGCCGGACACCTTTGATCAATCCTCCTCGATGTGGGTGGATGAAGCGATTTGGGGCCACCGACTCTATGATGAGCAGTTGCCATGGATGGTATTTCTTGAGTTCCTCAATGTTTATATCCACGAAGTGGAAAAGAACCGGGCTTTCGAGGAACCGAATGGGCTGAATATGCTGAAATATAGAGCGGCCCATCGGCTCTACCTGCGAAATATTCTCTTTAACAACCCGCATTTTGCGGAAATCCAACTGAATTATCCTAATGACAGTAACCGTTGGGATGAGTGGTTGAAACGCATGAGGTCATCGATCGGTATTATTCACCCGCAATTTAACTATGTGAAAGGTCACTTCCATACGTTTGGGGATTTTTGTGAAGTCGTGTCGCTCATTCGTTCGACGAGCTTGGAAGTCAACAGTAACAAGCGTTGGACATCCAAATTCGTATTCCCTTATGGGAAAGACTGTCTCTATGAAGACCTAGACAACACTGCCAGCACAAATGACCGGCGTTTTTTTGGACGGACGGGGGAAATACTTTATCTGATGCTTTGCCGAGCGCAGCGCAAGCGAGAGTTGCTTGCAGCACTGGTGAAGCGGCTAAAGAAGACTGAATCGTCATGGGACTCCATCATCAAATGCCTTCAACCGAGCGACGAAGAAGAAATGAGCGGAGAACGGGCCAATGCTTTCTTGCCTTACGAGCAGCATCAGAGTTTCGACGAATTGGCCGAGGATTGGCTTGCTATTTTGCGCTTAAATATTCCCGGCTTCGACGTCTTCCCACATCTAGTCAATCTGGCGGGACTTCACTTGATCAAGTATCAGCTAGGAGTGTCGCGTCAGGTCCTCGGGTTGACACCTCTAAGTTTAGTCTGCGAAGTCGTCGCCCCGAAAAAGACACTTGTTCGCGAGATCTCTTCCGATTGTTATCAAGAAAATAACCTCCTGCCCGCACAGGCTATCGAAAAATATCTCGCGAATATTGAGATGGGTGCGGAGTGGCAGCAGGCCCTGACCGCTAACGGTGCGTTTGAGAAGGGCAAGCAGATTCTTCGAGAGAAAGTCCGCTGGGGGGAGGACTATGAAGGCCCGAACGATCCGATAGAATTGTTTGCTTCACTAAAGCAGGCAGCGATGAAGCGCCATCGTCAGCACGTTGCCAATATTCACCGCAACTATGGGCGAGAAATAGGGCTTGTTTCGAAGCGCGGAGCTCTGAAGTTACGATATGCGCCCACCGACACACTGCTCAAAACCCTCGTGTTTGCCAATGTGGAAAACCGCAGCGAGTTGCATCAATTCCTGGAAAAGCTACACCGCCGATATGGACTTGTCTTTGGCGATAAGGATGGGGAGCGAGTCTTGCCGAAGGACGAGTTCGACAAGAAGGCGTTTCAGGCGAACTCGCGACGACTGGAACAACGCCTTGCAAGCGTCGGACTTCTAAGGCGCCTCTCGGATGGCTGCGCCTACGTGATCAACCCTTACCTGGTGGAAGTTGCATGACAGGCGATGAACTCATTGGAATGGTGGGGGCCTGCTACCTCCGCTATCGTCTTACCGAAGACGATGCGGCGGGCATAGCGCGGTACCTACTTGACTGCTTGACTGCCGATCAGACTGCGGCAGTTGCGAAGGCTGTCTTGACGGACCGTAATGTGTCGAGCTTGGTCGAAATCAAACTGCCTATTCATTTTGTTGGAGGTCATGGGCTGCCTCCACAGATTCTTACTGAGGAACGTACGACGTATTTCCGCAATGCTGCATGTGAGAAGTCCGCATTGCTTGTGGCAAATACGGGTGATGACGAAGAACAATCGCTTAAGGAGCTGGTTCCTATTGGTGCTCCTCAATTAGTAGCGCACCCCGAAATTTGGGTAATGATCGCCGCTGAAGGGTTGCCAATTACCGACCAACACAAAGCATGGTGGACGAAGGCCTTGACAGGTTTATTAGAAGTGCGAACGTTTGCCCTGGATCGCTTCGCTGAGTACATCCTCCAAACCAGGGACGCAATCATAAATGGCCAGCCGATTATATTTGCGCTGGGTGCTGCGTTTCCTGCACTTCACGTACCAAGAGACACCGCCTTCTTCGCCAATGTGAATGAAAAGACCGCCGGCCACTTATCAAAATGGAAGACACTCTACGCTCAAGCCATCAAGAAACGCGGATGTTACCTCGTAAAGCAGACGCCAACTCAGGCGCTCCTATTGGAGGAGGATCTAGTCAACGCATTCGAGAAAGTGAAAGATGCCATCCCAGAAGAAATCCATCCGACGATAAACTCCTTTATCCACGCGAACAGCGGTTGGAATAAGGAAGCTGCTGACCTTGCTTTGTGCGAATGGGAGTTAGTTAAGCCGCTGTTCGACGGGCTAAAGAGGGAGAAGTTCAATCTCGGCATAGCGACGCGTGAGTTTTATGCGGAGCGCCAGGCTGATCTACTAACAAGGGATGAACAGGATTATCTCGAACGATTAAGTAACAGAAACTACACCGAAGCGCAGGAGGAGGATGAAGACTTTTATCGGCAGCACCGTAACGAACTTAAAGAGCAGCCATCACTTAAAGCTAAATGGGATAGGTTCATTTTTGGTACCCCTATCGAGACCGAAGATTTTCTGTTGGGTATCGCGATTAGCTTGGAATTCTTATTCGACCAGGACATGCCAACTTCAAAGCGGCAGTTAAAGATTACCTGCGACCGTCGCACAAAGAAAGATTTCAAAGATCTGAATGAAGACGCGGGTCTGTTTTTCGCCACGCGGTATCGCGGATTGAAAGCTCTCTTCGGTACCCGTGTTTTGTGGGACGTCGGCGAATTGATGAATTTTGAGGCATTGAGCAACCAGTGGAGAAGGGCGGCAAAGCCGTATGTCAATCGGTCAGTCGCAAAATCGGCTCTTCAACTGAAATTTCTGTTGGAGTTGGAGGTAAAGCTTTCCACTGGTTCGACTGAAACATACTTTAAACAACTTGTCTGGAAGTACGATCCGAATGCTATCGCCAGCGAATTTCCCAACGATTGGAAACGATTGGGTGAACATTCATTAGTGTTTTGCCGTGTCAATCGTGAGCCAGTAGGCGCCAAGGGACGGGTTGAATCTCTCGATCTCCGGAATATTCAAACGTTGTATGCCGCATATGGGCAAGACCGGGGTTCATTGGTACCTATGTACAAGAAGGAGCAGGATGTTTCTCTTGTTTGGACGTTCAACCTTGCGAAGGCAAAGGAGGAAGGATTCTTGTCCGAGACGGTTGCTTTGAAGCTTATGGATGCCTTCCAAACGTTTCGTCAGAGCTACGAGGCAGCCGTTAAGGGTTTTCTTGAAGAAGGCCTCTCTTGCTCTGTCTTGGTGAAACAGGGCGAGGATTTCGGCGCATTACTCGAGGCCATTTGTCGTGATGCAAAGGGTGATAGGAACCGAGAGAATCTTCTGCGACCGTTGTTGGGTATTGGGACAGTTGCGGTTGATGGAGGACGCGTCACAGCCATCGTCGCGCCATGGCACCCGCTCAGGCTGTCCGCGATGGCGAATAAAGCGCTGCAGGTAGCCGGGCTGGTCAAGTACCTGTTGAGTGCTGACGAAATCTTTTTCGGCGACCCACCATTGTTCTTCAAGGAACTCAAGGAAGAACTATCGCATCCTTACTATCCGGAAATCGTTTTGGGTTGGTACGGCAAGAAACCCGAGCTGCTTTCACTCACCGACAATTATCTCGACTATAGCCTATATGAGTCGCCGATCATAAGCAGCGACGGTTTCGACGAAACGAATGAGAGCCCATCGGAAACCTCCGCGCTCATCGTGGATTTGTCGAAACGATTTCTGTCGCTCTATCCTCACGAGCGGGCGAACTTTTCAGTTGTTCTCTACAACTGTGATTCCGCACGACTTCCCTATGCACTAGTTGACAAAATGAACGAACTTAATGGAGACGAAGAAGACATGCGCTGTCAGATCATTCTTCGTCATCGTGATGGGATGAGATTGCGGGAATTATACGAAAAGATCATTGAATCTTCAGAGGCAGACGCGGACTCCTTCGTGTCCAGCGAAGCGGCAAAAGATTTTATGGCGCGTCTACGTATTGCCATTATGGCAGACCAAGCACCTGTGCCCGATCCCAAGGATGGGCCAGTGGCTGACATAGTGTTCCTCAAAGATGTCATTGCAAGACACGCGGGTCTTGAGTGGTATCCTGAAAGCTGTGTGCGAGTCGACTCGGGGACCTTCATCCCTGCGCGGTGGGCGCGGCGGCGTCCATCGGCCACGGACGATATGAAGTCAGTCGTTTATCTGTGTTGCCCGGTACAGACAAACGAAGGGTGGTCATTCATCACCGCTCTTACGACATTCGTTAAAGGCGATTGGGATGGAATTGAAAACCCACGCCTTCTCCCCGCGCGGAAACTCGACTTCAATGACCCCCTTACTGCGAGCATATTCAAAGAGATTCACAATTTAGGCACTTGGGTCGTGAATTACGACGAGTTACTCGATCGCCGCCAACTTGTGAACCAAAATGTAAAGGTGATCCGCTACAAACAGGGGGCGACGCAGGGAAGAAACATGCTCATTTCCTCTACCGCACCTTTGAACCTTCTGCGCTCAATGGTGCTTGGGCGAGTGAAGGACTTGAACCTTGAATTCAGCGACGCGGAGTACCGCGATCTTACGGAAAGATTCATTAACGATGCCAACGAGATTTCCGGGGACCTCGTCCTGCGTGCGGCAAAACGAGGACGCAATGCCAGTGAACTCATGGGGGTGGTTCTTAGTCGGCACATGATTCGCCATGAGCTAGGCTCTGCTCGGCGATTTGGCTGGTACTTTCTTGATGACTATGCAGAGTGGCTTGGACAGCGAGAAGAACAGATTGCTGACGTCCTAACTCTCGCACCAGAAGAGACCAAGGACGGCAAACTCCAACTTGCCGTTATCATATCTGAATCTAAATATATTGATTATGCCAGCCTCGGTACAAAGCGAAAGGAATCACAGAAGCAACTGCGCGATACAGTACGTCGCATCGACGACGCCATTTTCGGTGATCCGAAGCGGCTCGACCGAGACCTTTGGCTGTCGAGATTTTCTGACCTCATACTGAATGGCATTCCGTTCCCCGCGAATTCGCCAATTGATTTGGCTGCATGGCGCAGAGCTGTACGTGAAGGCGAATGTGCCATCCATATGCGTGGGTACTCACATATCTTCGTGTCCGGACCATCCGATTCACCGGAATGTTCAGACTTCGTAACGGTGGCAGAAGCCAAGGGGTCCTGGCAGGAGGTATTCTCGCGCTCACGGTTGCGTCAACTGACGATTGCCTATGCTAAAGGAGCGGATCCGATCAATATCCGTAGGGCTATTGCTGGTGAGGATATCTGGAAAGAACAAACGTACCAAAAGCCATCAGAACGCATTCAGATAGTTCAGCGTCGTAAAAGCGAAGTAGCTTCTCCTGAAGTAGCAAAGAAAAATGACCATGATGCTCCAAAGAAGCAGTCCGTGACGCCCAGCCCTATAATGAGAACCCCATCTGGCAGTTCACCTGTGTCTCCTACATCAGTGACGCCACAAGTTCCTGGTAGTTGCTGGGTTGATCCCAGAATTGGACATATAATTGCTCGCTACGAGCGAGGCTCCGAAGACACAACTGCTGATGAAGAGTGGCTTAAGCAGGTTGAAAGTCGGTGTAAGGGTGCCCTGCAGCAATTCCAACTTCAATCTAAGTTGCTGGGTAAGACACTTACGCCAAACGCAGCGCTACTCAAATTTCAAGGCAGCGCAAATTTAACGATCGATCAAGTGCTTAAGCGGCGATCAGAATTTTTGACAACGCACGGGTTGGGCATAATATCTGTCCAGGGAGAACCAGGGATTGTAGTCATCGCCATCGCTCGTCCAAATCGTCGCGTGTTACATTTGGCCGATGTTTGGAAGCTGTGGAAGCCTGATTGCACACATGGTAATCATCAACTGTTGATCGCCGTAAGAGAAGATGACAATAGCCCACTGTTTCTCTCGCCGAGGTTTAACGCGCCACATACGTTAATTGCCGGTTCTACGGGCAGCGGAAAGTCGGTGCTGATGCAAAACATCATCTTAGGCATTGCGTGTACGAATACGCCCGTGCAGGCCAGGATTATCCTAGTTGATCCAAAGCTAGGCGTGGACTACTTTGCCTTTGATGGCTTGCCGCACTTGCAAGGAGGCATAATTGACGATACGGAGAGTGCCATTCGTGTTCTGAGCGAACTCGTTGACGAAATGAACCGTCGATATGCCATTTTAAAAGCTAACAAAGTGTCTAACATCTTTGAGCTGAATACTAAAGAAAACCCAACAGAGCGGTTGCCATTCCTGTGGGTTATCCACGACGAGTTTGCAGAGTGGATGATGACCCCTGATTACGCAGAGGCGGTGTCGGACGTTGTGGGTCGTTTGGGGGTCAAAGCGCGGGCGGCAGGAATCTCGTTAGTCTTCGCGGCTCAACGTCCGGATGCGAATGTAATGCCGATGCAGCTCAGGGCTAATCTCGGCAATCGTCTGGTCCTTCGTGTCGACAGTGAGGGCACGTCAGAAATTGCATTAGGTGAGAAAGGTGCGGAACGTCTGTTAGGCAAGGGGCACCTGGCTGCTAGACTCGAAGGCGTGGAAGGCTTGGTGCACGCGCAGGTACCGATTCTTTCCACTGAGGGTCTACAAGCGATTGTTGGCGAACTTATTGGGATATTCGGTTAAGTTCTTAAGCCAGCTAAGACATAAACAGTAGTTGCAAGTCCCCCGCAACGGGCCTCTGGACACGTTATGAGCTCCGGATCTGCCCCGCACAACCAACTAGAGTCAACCCTATTGATCCGCCGGGGGCAGACAGCCATCCGTAGGGTGTCTTGCTCGCGTCCCATAGCGCTGGCTCTCGCAGATGGAATCATAACCAAGACAAGTGACGTATTTGATTATGGATGTGGTCATGGGTCCGATATTCGATTCTTGCGAGCAAATCACATTCATGCGGATGGGTGGGACCCTCACTATCGACCAGAAGAGAAGGCCACACCTGCCCAGGTTGTCAATCTTAGCTATGTCTTAAATGTAATAGAAAGTCTCGCAGAACGAGACGAAACTTTGCTCCAGGCATTCGCCCTTGCCAAGCAGGTGCTCATCATTGCCGTGAGAGTAGAAAGTCCGGTCCTCGATGGGGATGAATACGCCGATGGAATTCTCACTAGCCGAGGGACATTTCAAAAGATATACGGTCAGGCGGAATTCAGAGAGTATGTTGAGACCAAATTGCAGAAGAGAACACATGTTGCGGCGTTAGGTGTCGTTTATGTCTTTAAGGATGAGGAAGCCGAGGCTCGCTACGTCGCAAGCCGAGCGTTCACACGCCGTCTGGAATACAGGACAGACCTCATCGCGGATTTCAAGAAAAACAATGTCGCGAAGCACTTTGTGAATTTGGCGAATCGTTTAGGCCGTCTTCCTTTAGCAGAAGAATTCCCCAAGTACCCAAAGCTCCTCGAGAGTTTCGGATCTCCCAAGCGGATTGAGCGTTTAACTCTCGGGCTGATTAATCACTCAGCGTTCCAGGGCTCAAGGGACCAACGGCGCGAAGATATTCTGACCTATCTTGCCATGCTGAGATTGGAGAATATTAAGCCTCCTCCCATTGCCAAACTCCCTGTCTCGATCCAAAGCGATATTAAGGCTATTTGGAAAACCTATGGTGAAGCCTTAAAAGAGGGTGAGGAGTTCCTTTTCACCATTGGAAAGCCAGAAGTTGTCGCTAACATGTGTGCGACCTGCCCTGTAGGAAAGCATCTTCCATCCCACCTGTACGTTCACCGTTCTGCTGAAGATGAGCTCCCCCCTTTGCTGCGAGTGCTCCTCTTCGGTGCGAAGCGAATTGTTGGAGAGGTTCCGTATGATCTCGTGAAGTTCGCTAAAGACGGAAGAGCGGTGTCCTTACTTCTATACAAAGACTTTGATGGAGACCCACACCCGGCGTTGCTTCGCAGTGTAAAGGTGTTTTTGCCTAAAGCCACATTTGACGTTCGAGAGTATTTCGCTTCCGACAATCCTCCAATCCTTCATAGAAAGGAGACCTTCGTTCTGCCAAATTATCCGCATTTCCAAACATTCAAACGACTAAGTGAGCAGGAGGAGACACTTGGCCTACTGTCAGCTCCTGATATTGGATATCGGCGGCTCTGGGATAACCTTCTACTTGCACGAGGATTGAGAATAGAGAATCATAATCTCCTAAATGTAGCACCAACATAACTCCCTACCAAACAAGCTGGGACCGAATGAAGAAACCAATAAGCGACCCAATTCACGGCCACTGTCTGTGCCTTCGTCATGCAAAGGCCTTTTCTCCTCGTCGCACAGGGATTCAATTCTTCTTTATCCGGCCGGACTCACTTTCTGAGGTATTCTTGTGCGGGCGTTGCGCCCCTTCGCAGATAGTTCGAGGGGGATTAGTTGTCTCTAGACAAGCCCTGGACCGAGGGATTGTGACCTTTATGAAGAACGCGGCGGTAGACCTACGAAATCTGAAAGATCCAGCCATTCCTCTAGAAGATATCTGAAGCGATCATGGTCTTGCGTTTGTGACCCGTGCGGCGGAGCAACGGTGGGCTGGAAGACGGGAACGACAAATTCCTCGGTAGTGTCTGAGAGTTTTGGCAATGTCGGGTGAGATAAGGGTCAGAAACCACTCTCTCGCTGCTCGTTAGTGTCAAAGCGGCTGCTTGAGGGTGTGGATCATCGGATGCCGCCGAAACTCTCGATTGGGTGGAACCAAATACCAAGCGCCAGCCGCGGGACGGAATGTTTGTTGCTCAGGTCGTCAGTCATTCTATGGAACCCCTAGCTCCGGACGGCGCCTTTTGCTTTTTTGTGGCCCCAGTCGTAGGCAGTCGAACGGGTCAAATCTTGCTCGTCCAACATCGGGACACTGCCGATTCGGAAACCGGAGGCAGTTTTACGGTGAAACAGTTCGATAGTTCCGAGGTGACTGGCAAGGACAGCACTGAGAGAACCGGAAATATCTACCTTCGACCAATTAATCCCGCTTACGAACCAATTGTACTGACTGGCGAAGAAGACATATGCGTGATTGCAGAGTTAGTGGAAGTCCTAAGACCAGATTGATGGGTTTGGATAGAAAAACCAATATGGAACTGGAAGACCTTGCCAGTCATCTGCCGGAAGATCCCGAAGCTGAAAAGCATCGAAACACGCTTTTAGCAGAATTGAGTCTGTTAGAGGATCGGCTCAAAGGTTCAACGGGTGTTTCCGATGGAGAGATACTAGATGGCTTGTGGAACCGGTTTGACCTGGTTTGCTCAACGGACTGCTTCACAGATACCCCGTGGCTAGTAAGGAATCTGTCCTTTACTTCTCTCCCAATTTCCGAAACCGACATCCCTCGAGCATGGCGGAATTTTCAGGCACGAACGGGCAGAGAACTATGTCGGACAGACTATCCGGTTCTGGAGGCGCTGGCCTATTGGTACTTTGATCAACGCGAGATTGAATCATTCGGTCTAAACCACATGGTCGCACATGCTGCGGCGATCTACGAATATTTGATCCAAGAGCTGTGGGGATGGCAGAACGATCCAGAGTTCTCTGAAGTATTCAAAGATTCTGCACTGAATGCCTTTTACCTGTCGTATGGATTGAGGTTGGCAGAGCGGTCAAAGTTTCTTGCTCAAGTGCTTGAATTAGAATTCCAGAGTGGCCGTTTGAGCCTAGAAGACTTCGAACCAGTGCGAGAGATGGTACAAACGATCAACAAGATCGAAAAAGACAAGGAAGAAGAGACAAATCGTGTACTAAAGCTACATTGGGACACCATTAATGACCGTGATCGGAAGATCCAGCAGCTTGAATCCAGGCTTGAAACGTTAACTTCTCAACACGAATATAAAATGCCCGTTCAACAAGCTGGTACGGAGTTATCCGCCCAATTTGGCAATCTCTGGGGCAGACTCGAGCCACAGACAAGGCGGTATTTGGCGTTAAGCCATACCTTTAGCCAAGAGCCTTTATCTATCGTGCATCCAGATGTGCCTGCATGGGCCTTGTATAGAGCCATTAATTCGGAGTTGACCCATCGTCTTTTTAAGCCTCGGGGGCTCTTGGACAAGACAATACTGGATCACCTAAAAGTGCATTCTCCTATTTCTCTCCTGATCGAATTTCAAAGGAACCTCTCATGGGAACCAGGCATTAGAGCTGCTATTAGCGAAGCGCTTGAGCACATGGGAGGCCAACGCCATATTTTGGCAGATAAGAATGTCCGACAATTAAGATCGTTGCGTGATCATAGGAACTGGAGTGAGCATCCGGTTTCCAGATCAAGGCAGTATTCGCAAAGTGATCTGGTTCTGTTCAAGTCATCTCTTGTAAAGTCTGCATGGGTCACAGGTTTCTTACGACTCATATCGAGCAGTTGATGCTCGAATCAATGGCTTGAGCCAGACCAGAGTGGAGGAGTAGCCTAATCCTGATACTCGATGCGAGGGGGCCGCCATGTGGCTTCTATGGCTTATCGGATTTCTCCTTTTCGCCGCTCCGGCCTTGGCTGAACTCGGGTTCGACGAGAAGTACGAACGCGACTACAACATCTTCAACCCGATCAATCAACTCCGCCCTGACAATCCCCTGAACCCGATCAATTCGGTGGATCCCAGGAACCCCTTCAATCCCATCAACAGCGTCGATCCCGGAAATCCCGCGAATCCCATCAATCGCGTCAACCCGAACAATCCCTTTAACCCCATCAACGAGGTCAACCCGAATAATCCTCTGAACCCCATCAATCGCTACAACCCAAACACGCCTTTCAGACCGCTGAACACTTTTCCCGACCGTCAACGCTAGCCTGCCTACCAGAAACAGGACAGTAGGGGACTGTCTGGGGAGCACTGATTCTCCCTACAGTTCTTGGTGGTCCGCAAAGCTGTGATACCGGTCTTCGCCCAGCACCAGATGGTCCAGCACGGTGATCCCGAGCAGGTCGCCACCGTCTTTGAGGCGCCGAGTCAGAGCGCGATCTTCTTGACTGGGGGTCGCATCGCCGCTGGGATGGTTGTGGGCCAACAGGACCGCACTGGCGTTCATGAGGATGAGCGGCTTGAAGACTTCGCGGGGGTGGACGATGCTCAGGGTGACCGATCCGATGCTCACGGTGTTGATGCCGATGACGCTATGTTTCGCGTCAAGGGCTAGGATCATGAAATGCTCGCGATCGAGTCCATCGAAGAGCGGCTCAAGCAGCCGGTATGCGGTCTGGGAATCCCTGATCGTAACGGGCGAGGCATGTGCCAGACTCTCCTTCACCAGCATCACTCGATAGCGGGGAATCGCATAGGCATGGTGGGCTGGCTGCCGCTTTGCGGAGAGAGCTTTTCTCGTAGAGCGAGGATACAGGTGAGCCTGGGGAGTGTCCGGTGCAGTGGGTGTCATAGTCATGTATGTGAAAGAAGTTGTGGCGATCACGCAACTAACCGTTCCTGAAGTGGTCGCGGCCGTCGTCCGCCAAGCCCGCACGCTCGGAGAGCGGTAGTCGAGGAGTGTCACGGGAAACAGCGCGGGAGGAAACCGGTCACGGGCTCCATGCATAAGGCGGTGGTGGGCAGGTGGTCAGGCGTTGGCTCCGAGGTAAGAGCGCATGTCTGCTCCTTGCGTACGGTCATCAAAGTTGTGAGTGCGGGCTTTCGAACCGAGGAGCTGAGTCGTTCATCGTGTCCACGAGTGTGTGTTCGTCGCCACCCTGTTTGATCCATGCCGAAGATGCTGAGACGCCGCGATAATCCGACGATACGCTCTCGTTGTTAATGCGAGTCCTGTACTGAGGGCGTCTGCTCGTGTGCCATGAACTGGCCCTTACAGTGTGCCGCCGGCAAAATAATAAACGAGAGCTGATGCGCCGGGTCGAAGAGCGAATAGCCTTTCAGGTCGGGGAATTCGGGATCATCGATGGGATACAGAAGAGGTGTCCCCTCATGGGTCTTGAGGTATTGCTGCAAGGCTTGTGGTGTGTTGATCGGCGGAATGTCCGAGAAAGTCTGTTTAAGACTCTTAAACGAGGAACAATGGCCATCGCGCCCGAGTAATTGCCATCTGTCGGCTGTTTTCTTGGTGTTCTTGTCGGACGGCTTCTGTTGGCCCGCGGACTGAGCTGCCGCGAGATGCGAGGTCATCACCGTGAACGGAAGGCTCAATGCGACCAGGAAGACAAACGCATACATCGCAGTCTCCTTTGCTCTGGCGTTCAATGGATCTTCATTTCTATGAACTGCGCTCAGAGCTCCTGTATAGAGAGTTCTCTATCCAAGTATTACGTGCCTGCGGCATATCGGCTGGCAGCCGACAATTCAATAGGTTAGGCAGATGAAAAAATCCGTCGCTTGCCCGTGCGCGGGGCGGGCCGGGGCTGGAGAGTCGGCGTGGGTCGTGCGACGAGGGGTTGTGACTGGAGCTGGTCGAGGGCGATCTGTGCGAGTTCCTTGAGGCAACCGGTGCGCTCGCTATAGGCTGCGACCGTTTCGCCGGGAAGCGGGAGATCGGGCAAGTTCCACGCGTGCGTGACGAGACACGGTCGGGGGTTGGTCGGCGAGGAGGACGAGGCGTAGATGCGCCGCCCGCGCGCGACGACGAGCTGGATGTAGTCTTCCCGGCGCCGACTCGACGGAAGATGATACCGTTGCCGAATCTCAAAGTAGGGGAGTCCGTGCATCAGGAGATCCACGACGACCGTCGCCAGAAAGTGTTCGTCGTCCAAGGGGAGAAGTGGAATCAGGAGGAGGTCGTCTCGGTCTTTCGTGACTTCCGGGATTTTGCTGTATGCTGCATTTTGAGCGTAAAGTTGTCCAAAACGTTGTTACATACGGACTGAATCTTGCCCTCGGAAGGCAAATTGCTCTGCCTACTTTGTTAAATTCGAAATCGTTTTCGCAAGCCGTTTTGAACTTGCCTCAAAGCGCCCGAATGATTAATCCGCCATTCAAACAGCGCGAGGCTTACGCCAAAATGTTCGGCCCCATCTGCATTGGTTCCACCATCATACAGCCACCGCAGAGCTCCCTCTCGCGGCACAAGAAGCGCTCCAGCTTGCCAATCGGCCTCCTCCTCGTGCACAGAATTCCAGTATCTACATCCACCTTCTCCTAAAGCTGGAACTGGAGGATGTTCAAGCACGATGTGGGAGATTTCATGCGCCAAGGAGTTGGCCTGGCGTCCAGAAGGATGCCGCTCATTGTAGACAATCAATCTTCGGCTACCATCGGCTACAGTCAGAGCCGAGAACTGAGCGTTACGGCGCATTAAAATACCAACACTCGTCGAGGATGCCCCACTCGACACGAGATCAGAAAGCTTAACAACAGGCACGTCTAGTGCCTCGGCCAGAATCATGCAATCCAACCGATCATGCGCCGTTAATCCGATCTCCTTCCGGATCTCAAGGCAAATTCTTTCCGCATCCGCTTTAAAGCCGCGCCGAAGTGTTGTCGGCATCTATTTCTTTTTCCCTTTTATGTGTCGGTATGCGGCCTTCACTATGTCCTCCAAAGCTTCAGCCTCCTGCGCAGAGACATTCTTCGCTGAGCGAAGATAGCTTGAAATCATCGCCATTGGCTCTGCTTCTTCCACCTTCCTCCTTTCGGAATGCGTAAATGCGTCTGCGGGCATTCCCAGCCATCGTAAGAGTGTGGCGAAGGTATCGACGTCCGGGCGTCTCCCTTGGGCCATTCTTGTAAATGTTGAAGGTGTAATGCCGAGCTGATGGGCAAGCTCTCGCCAACTGAATCCCTTGGCTTCCCGCTTACCGTCGACAGCATCGTAAAGTGCCTCCACATTTATGGTCGTCTCAGGCATACGCACCTCCTTTCATGCCATTCTGTTTAGCATCACTGTTCGACTATTGCAACACGAAGAATGCCTGTGGTATAAGATTGCGTATTGGAAACGGCGTTCGACATTTACAACATGAGGAGGGAATATGAGTCAGACGCAACAGGGTGACATCAACATCATCGTCAATGGACGACCGAAGAAAGTGTCGGGGCCATCGATCTCCTTCGAACAGGTCGTGGCGCTGGCATTTAATCCCGTTCCTTCAAATGCTTTCTTTACAGTTACTTGGAGCCACGGCAACGAAGGTGGCAGCCTCACTCCCGGTAAGAGCGTTCCGATCAAGAATGGAACCAAGTTCGATGTCACAGAAACTGGTCAGTCTTAATTCCGACCTGAGCCGGCTCCGCGCCGAAGGGTTAGATATCTACGTTGGCAAGTCGAAGCACTTGTTCGTCCGGGACGTTCCATATGTGAACGCCGCCAAGGAGATCAAGCGTGGGATTATTGCATCCGTCCTCGATCTTGCTGGAGAGACGACAGTTCCTCCTGAATCGCATGTCGTCTTCTTCGTGGGCGATCCCCCTTGTAATGAACAAGGCTCCGTGTTGCCCGGAGTTAGTCCGAACACAAATCAGGCGCTCGGCGAGGGCCTTGTCCCCAATCACCAGATATCTAGGAAGCCTACTACGGGACCGACTCCTGGCAAGTACGCCGATTACTACGAAAAGATCAAAACGACCATTGCGATCATTTGCAGTCCGGCACAGGCAATCGATGGTACCGTTACCCCCTGTATGTATCCCGTTGTCGTGCCCGACGACGAGGACGATTCGGTCTTCAACTATCTCGATACTGCGTCCACCAAGGCCGGCATCGTCACGGCCAATCGCAAGCTGGAGAGACACAAGATCGCTATAGTCGGCGCCGGCGCAATAGGCAGCTACGTGCTTGACTTCATTGCCAAGACCCCCGTCGCAGAAATTCACCTGTTTGACCACGATCTTTTCCTGAACCACAATGCATTTAGGTCTCCCAGCGCGCCATCGCTCGATGACCTGAGCAAAAAGCAGATGAAGGTCAATTACCTTGCGAGCATCTACTCCCGGATGCGGAAAAACATTATCGCCCACGACTGCTTCATCGATGAACTCACGATTGATCAATTGAAGGAGATGAGCTTCGTCTTTATCTGTATCGACAAGGGTACGGCCAAGCGGCTAATCGTTGAGCGGCTGGAGGATTGGGGCCTGCCGTTCATCGATGTTGGAATGGGAATCCAGCTCGGAGAAGACAATACGCTTGGAGGCATCGTCACGGTTACGACCAGCACTGCGAACAAGCGAGACCACCTGCGCAGTCGCACAGCATTCTCCGACGGCGAAGCACCCAATGAGTATTCGCAGAACGTCCAGATTTCGGAACTGAACGCGTTGAACGCGGCCCTCGCAGTCATTAAATGGAAGAAACTTTGTGGATATTTTGACGACGTGATGAACGAGCATTACTGCGCATATACGATAAGATCGAACCAACTCATATCCGAGGATTTACATGGAGCATGAGATCGTGCTCGCCCATGAGTTCGTGGAGTTCATTCCAGACGAACTCAAGGAGCGGACGCTTTACGTCTCGCAAACCTATTGCACAGCCGTGCACAAATGCTGCTGTGGATGCGGGCGGGAAGTCGTAACACCACTGTCACCGACGGGCTGGCAACTGACTTTCGACGGTAAAGCTGTTTCGCTTTACCCCTCGATAGGAAGTTGGAGTCTCCCCTGCCAGTCACACTACTTCATAACGAATAACAAAGTGATCTGGGCACGGAAGTGGACGAAGAAGCAAATTGCACGGGGCCGGGCGCGGGAAGCTAAAGTGAGGGAGAGATATTACGCTGAGACGCCGCCCCCTGCGCCAAGTGCCTCGCCGGTATTGAGCGCAAAGGAACGTGTCTGGAAGAAGATCCAGAAATGGTTCTCGTCCGACCAATCGGAGGACCGATAACACAAGAACCGGACCATTGTTGAATCTGAAGACGTGACCGATTCCTTGCCATTTGTCAGGTTTGTGCTTCTCCGATCGCAGGGCCCTCGCCTTAAAAGATCAAATATTTGGTAGGAAATTAGGAAAACCATCTCATTCTTCCAAATGAGAAAGGAGCGTGCCGCTGTTAGGCGGCCTGCTCCGTCGCCGGCGGTTGAAGCTGCTGCAGGAAGTCGGCGGCGCGTAGGCTGTCACTCTCGCCCCTTAACCCTCGGATTGGCCCAGGGCCTGCGCGACTTGCTCTGGTGTAGTGGGCAGTGAGCGTGCCGAGCCGGTGTTCATATCAATGTAGGTGGCGAAACGCCGGAGATCTTTCGTGATGAGCAGTCGCAAGAGATAGTCGGCCATGTGCGACGCGATGATGGCGTTAATCGTGAGTGACTGCGGATCGATCGCGGCGAGTTCGGCGCACGATTGTTTGGGTCGAGGCAGGTCATCCGTCTGTGTGCTGAGGAGCTCCGGATGCAGGAGTGCTGGCGAAGGGAGCGACTGACAGATGGTGCGGAGGGGAAAACTCTTATCGAGCTTATCAACGCGGGAAAGGTTGCCGATCACTGCCTGGCCGTGAGCGGTCAGGTTCCCCCCGTCAATCCACCAACATTGCGAGTCGTCCTGCTGTCCGTTCTCGGAGAGACTCGTGTGCAGTGCGCGTCGCGCCTGTCCGTTATCGACGCAGCCGAGGAGCACGGTGAGCGTGTTGGGCGACGGACGCGCATCTCCTGATTTAAAATGGCGGGGATAGGCTTCGATGGTGAGTCCCCAGGCCATGTTGAGGCGATAGGCGAGCGTTTCCGCTTTGTTCTGCCCTACTTCCGCCAAGCAGAAATTCTGCCGGCGAATGTTGCGTTCCTCGACGGTATCTCCATCAAAAAACTGGACGGTGACCTCTTCATACAGTGACTGGCATTCGCGTGCGAGGCGTGCAGTGCTGGTGGCGAGGAAGCCGCCGATCCCGCCACAGCCGACTTGGATCAGACGGAGGGCCGCGCATAGTTTTGGTAGCACGCGTGCCGCATGCAGATGACCGAGATCGAGGAGCGGCTGAGGCGCCGGCGCGGTGCTTGGGTTGGACGGCCTGCTGCGTCTCCGTGTCGTCATGGCTCGGCGTCCTCTCGATAGGTGTCGTGGAGGCCTGGAGGCAGTTCAGCGATCAAGCTTGCGGGAATGGGCACGAAGTGCCCGTAGAGCCCGATACGGAACGAGATCGAGGGTTGCTTCTTAAACGAGCCGCAGACGCCATAGATCCGGAAACCGGTTTCCTCCTCATCATCCATACTGGAGAACTGAGGCCGCATTTCGTGATGGGAGTGAATTTCCACAAGACAGCTTTGATACGACGGACAGTGCTCGGGATCCGCCGGTTGGACCGAGACGGCTGTCCGAATTTGCTCGGGGATGGTGAGCATCCAGGTCTCGTCCCACGTGAAATGAAACAAGCTTTCAAGCGGACCGCTCGGAGCTTGCCAGGCGTCGAAGGCCTCGCCGAGCATTTGCTCTATCAGCGTTTGGGGAATGCGGGGGACCGTCAGTTCGATCTCTGGCGTGAGAATCGGAAGTCCGAGGATCGGGTACGACAGGACAGGGAACCGCACGGAAAGTCCTTCTCGTTGGGCTCGAAGAAAGATGCCGTTGCCGGCAAAGACGTATTCGTACAAGGCCGCCGGGCATGGTGGCATCGGCTCTGTGGCGATGGTATGTCGTACGAAGGGATTAAGTGTCATAGGGGTCGTCTCCTCGCGCCTTAGTCACTTGCTCGATGATTTTGGGAAGGGTCATGCGCGTGCGCACGAGATCGTCAAAGGGATAGGTCCGCGCCTGGTCGTAGTGGAGCTCGCCTAAGAGCAGGAGGATGTTCTCGCGCTGTCGTCTGGATTTGCCGCTCGTCAGTTCGTTGGAAAAGTGGCTCTCCCAAAATAAGCTCCAGGCTTTCTGGATCGTCTTGCCAGACGCGATCGGGGCCGTGGCATTCCCAAAGCAGACGGCGCCGTTCGGATGGACATTCGGGAGCGGCACTTCATAGAGCGTCGTGCTGTTGTCCTTCCAGGTTTTAAACGCCCACAGGAAATAGTGCCGTTCGATGCCGAGCATCAGCAGGCCCGGTAATGGGATCGACAGGGCTCTCAGTGGTTCTTTATGTCCTGTTACGGTCAGCGGATCAGCTAACAAAACCTCATAGGAGGCCGGCTGATATTTCAGCATGATCCACATGCCCTTTGGACCTTCGCCATATCGGCAGGTATGCGGCGGGAGCCAGTCGGTGTCGATGGGTTCTGTCGCAAACGCCGCGCGGGCGGCCTGTGGCGAGATACATTTCTTGATGATTGCGCCTTTGGAGTCTTTGTATTCGAGGAGCAGCTGGCCGGCGAAAAAGTGGAGCGTGGCCTCGGCGGTGGTGTTGTGGTGATTCATGAGCTTGTCCTCGTGTGTTGGCAGGTGGCTTCCCAACAGCCAAAGATAACTGACCACGCTTGGGGGCGGGCCTTAAGCTGTGCGACCGTCCGCTGCATGGTGCGGAGGAGGCGCGTGGCGAGTCGCCACTGTCGATGAAGTTCCAAGATGTCTTTTTGGGTCCAGGTATAGTCGTAATTTTGATAATCCCAGTCATAGGAAACGTCCAGGAACATACTGCCCGTGTCGTGCCCAAGGATCTGGACCATTTGTGGGAAAGTGGCAATGGGTGTCGGGTGTTGCCGACAGCGTTGCGTAAAGAGATCGAAGTCGAAATTACAGCGATGGTCGGGCTTCACAAAACAGGTGGGGATGACAATGCTCGGACCGAGGACGTCTTGGATGGTGGCCCAGTTGGGAGCGTACGAATAATGGCCGGTAATCGCGGCCGCGATTTGGATGGGCACCTCCACGTTCTCAAACTCGGATTCGACATCGAAATTCTCTAACGAAATCGGAATGGAGGGAAATTGCTCGACGAGCCATTGAAGGTCCCAGTTAGTGACCGGGAAATACTTCCGACCGACCAGCTCTGTAAAGGATTCGATCAGGTGTTCACAGATGTCCATCGGGTGGGTCTTTTTCAGCTGCGCAAGACGCCGCCGGTACTCGCGTGGAAAACATTCCTGGTAGACCGTGGTGATGCCGAGCGAGCGGTCGAGGGTCTTGAGATTGTCGAGGGCAGAAGCGACCGTGAGTTCGCTCTGTGCCTTTAAATAGGCGACTGCCTGTGCCAGTGACACCGAAGGGCGATCAGAACCCGACGGGCGGGATGCTGCTGGCATGCCCAGGGGCCGCTTGGAGACGTTTGAGAAAGTCATGGGTGGCTTGGAGTTCCTGTTCGCCTACTGAGATGGCCTGTTTGACGCGTTGTTGGAGTGTCAGAATCTCTTCTGGTTTATAGCGTTCCAGCGCCGATGCAGCGTGTAGTTGTTGATAGAGCATGAAGGCTGGGTTGACGTGCGGCTTGCTGCGCTTGAGCCGATCGAGGATCGTGGCGTAGGTACCTTTGGTGCCCGCTTGTTTCGTGAGTTTGATCGTGGTGACGCCGTTGCCATCGGTGGCACGTTGAATGGTCGCGTTCGCGGCCTGCGGAAACAGTGGGGCGATTACGCGCCGAATCGCATCATCGCTCACGGCCACGTCGGGAGGAAGTTCGAGGGTCTGGCCCTCAATCTGTAAGGTGATCATCGGACGTCCTTTGGTGTGTGGTTAAAAGAGAGTGGATTGGGACACGACCTCTGCTGGCGGCGCCGGCACCACCGGACCAGCGGCCGGTGTGGAGGCGGCTTCTGTGATGGTTCGAACCGCCGTGGTCTTAGCGGTGGATTTGGGCTTCGCATTGCGCCGCGACTCTTCCTGTTTGCGTTTGCGTTCCTCTTCTTTCGCTTTCTCTTTGGCTTTGTCCGCGGCTGTCAGTAATCATGCCAAATTGACCCCTGTCATCATGTGAAATTGACCCCTCTCCCACAACCAGGAGAGGACACACATGGAGCTAGCAGAAACGCTGACGACCCCAGTACCTTCTTCGCGCGAGACG
>WIAH01000034.1 GCA_014055525.1 Nitrospira sp. CR1.3 | reverse complement strand
GGATTACGGGCCGGCTGTATCAGCAGTTTGCGGTGACGATTGCGGTGTCGGTGATCCTCTCGGCGATCAATGCGTTGACGTTGAGTCCGGCGCTGGCGGCGCTGTTGCTGAAGCCGAAGACTCCGGCGCGCGGGGTGCTGGGCCGGTTCTTCGCCTGGTTCAACGGAGCGTTTGGCCGCATCACGGAGCGCTACGTCGGTGTCTGCAGCCTGCTGATCAAAAAGGCCGGCCGGACATTCCTCGCGTTGCTGCTGATTGCGGGGCTTGCCGGTATTCTAGGGCAGCGAGTGCCTAGCGGGTTTATTCCCTTGGAAGACACCGGGTATTTTCTGCTCAATGTGCAATTGCCGCCGGCCGCGTCGCTTCAGCGGACTGCAGACGTCATGAAAACGATCGACCGTCTCCTTGGTGACACCCCAGGCGTCGAATACTCCACCAGCATCTCGGGCTACAGCGTGCTGAGCCAGACATTTACCACGTACAACGCAGTGGTGTTTGTCGCGCTGAAACCGTGGGAAGAGCGAAAGACGCCGGAGAAAAAATACCGCTCCATCTTGATAGCGTTGAACGAGCGGTTGCAGCAGTTGCCGGAGGCCGTTGCGTTTGCGTTTCCGCCGCCAGCGATTCCAGGCGTCGGAACAACCGGCGCCGTCACGTTCATTCTGGAAGACCGTTCCGGGCAATCCGTTCAGTTTCTTGCGGACCAGACTCGCCGGTTTCTGGAGGCAGCCTCGAAGCGGCCTGAGTTGACGCGCGTCATCACTACACTGATCCCCGGCACGCCTCAGTGGTTTGCCGATGTAGATCGAGACAAAGCGCTCAAGCAGGGCGTAGCAGTTCAGGATCTCTATCAGACGCTCCAGACCTTCATGGGTGGTTCGTTCGTCAATTACTTCAACCGGTTCGGGCGGCTGTGGCAGGTCTACGTCGAGGCCGAGCCGGAATATCGAACGAATGCCGAACAGGTGGGACAGTTCTATGTCCGCAACAATCAGGATCAGATGGTTCCGCTCTCTACGATGGTCACGATGCGTCCGGGGGAAGGACCGGAATTCACGATGAGATTCAACGAGTATCGATCCGCCCAGATCAACGCCATGCCGGCACCCGGCTACAGTTCTCGACAGGTGATGCGTGCGCTTGAAGAGGTGTTTGCCCAAACAATGCCGAGAGAAATGGGATTTGATTACATGGGCATGGCATATCAGGAAAAAGTTGCCGCGCAAGGCGTGCCGCCCGCCGTCATCTTTGGCTTCTCACTGTTGTTCGTCTTTCTCATTCTTGCTGCCCAGTATGAAAGTTGGGGCTTGCCGATCAGTGTGCTCATGGCAACGCCTGTCTCGGTGTTCGGTGCCTTCGCGGCGCTGTGGGCGATCGGGTTGGAGCAGGACGTCTATTCCCAGATCGGTTTGATCATGCTGATCGGGTTGAGCGCGAAGAACGCAATACTGATCGTGGAATTCGCCAGGTTGGAAGTGCAGCAGGGGCGTCCTCTGATGGATGCCGCATTGAATGCCGCCCGGCTGCGGCTGCGGCCCATTCTGATGACGGCCTTTGCCTTCATCCTGGGAGTCGTTCCCCTGGCGCTCGCATCCGGCGCCGGCGCCCACGCCAGGGTCATTCTGGGGTTTACGGTTCTGGGCGGCATGCTCGCCGCCAGCCTCCTGGCCATCATGATCATCCCGGTATGCTACTACCAAGTGGAAAAATGGTTTCCCGCGCACAAACCGGTCGCGCTGGCGATCGTGCCAGGTTCCATTCCTGAACCTGTGGAAGGAGGTAGCTGAATCATGAAGCGAGAGGTGCATGAATTGCCGACGGAAGGAAGCACCCCACAACAACGAGAACCGAAGGGCGATCTGGCCTCTTTCGTGTGTACAGCGACAGTCGCCTGTGTTGTGGCGGTACTGTCTGCCTGCAAGATGGGACCGGATTACGCCAGACCACAGACGCCGGCCGCCGATACGTGGCGTTTGACGACCCCGACCGCCGAGTCCATAGCAAATCTCGCCTGGTGGGAGTTGCTCAAGGACAAGGAACTCCAGAATCTCGTTCGCATCGCCCTCACAGAAAACCAGGATGTGCGTACGGCGATGGCGTCCGTCGATCAATATCGCGCCCAACTCGTGACGACCAAATGGGATCTGGCTCCCTCGTTGTCCTACGGCGGTTCGGCTTTTCTGTATCGCACGTCGGGAGGGGACGCCACGACCATACCGGGCGGTGGCGGAGCGATCGTCCTTCCGGGGCAGGGAGGAGGAGACAGTACGACCTTTTCGAATACGATCGGTTTCGGGAACTTGAAATGGGAGTTGGACTTGTGGGGACGGCTCAGGCGTGCAGTGGAGTCATCGGAGGCTCAACTCTTCGCGCAGGAGGAAAATCAGCGCGTGGTGGTTCTCAACCTTCTGGGCAGTGTGAGTGACGCGTATTTTTCTCTCCGGTCGCTTGATCTGCAGATCGATATCACGAAGCGGACTCTCAAGTCATGGGAAGAGTCTGTCCGACTTTCGCAGCTTCGGTTCAGACAAGGCTATGTGTCGAAGCTCGATCTGGATCGGTTTGAAGCGGAGCGAGCAGGCACGGCGGCAAAATTGGCGGAGCTCGAAAAACAGGTTGGGCAGAAGGAAAATCAATTGAGCGCCTTACTGGGCCGAAAGCCGGCGGCGATCAACCGCGGGCTACCTCTGACCGAACAACCCATGCCGCCCATCGTGCCGGCTGGCTTGCCGTCGGAATTGCTGCAGCGTCGCCCCGATCTTCTGCAGGCGGAGCAAACTTTAACCGCCGCGACGGCCGGTATTGGAATGGCTCAGGCACAGCGGTTTCCACAGTTTGCCTTGACCGGAGCCATTGGTGGCGCCAATGCGAATCTCAGTGGTAATTCAATTGGACCGCTGTTCATTCAGAATATCGCTGCTTCGTTGTCGGGGCCGCTGCTCAATGCGACGGCGCTCGGTTATCAGGTGACCGTGAACGAGACCAAAGCGCAACAGGCGGCGCTGCAGTACGAGAAAGCGGTCGTCAATGCGCTCAAAGAGGTGGAGGACGCCTTGATCGCCGTGCAAAAAACTCAAGAACAACGGACGGCGCAGGAGCAGCAGGTGACGGCGTTGCAGTCGGCGCTTTCTCTTGCCGATCAGCGGTATCAGGGCGGGCGGGCCAGCTATCTCGATGTGCTCACGAGTCAACGAAGCCTTTACGAGTCGGAACTGGCGCTTGCCAAGACACTCTACGTGCAGCTTGCGTCCACAGTGCAGCTGTATACCGCCCTGGGGGGCGGGTGGTCGGTCGCGGACAACCAGGCCGGCAACTTGCCCGACCCAAGACGCCGGCCGCAGACTGTCCATTAAGTAAAAAGGACGAAGCGCACGGGCCCGTGGTGCCTCAGAGGTTCCTTCTCGCACTTCGGGTCGGGCTGCGCCGAGGCTTGAGAAACGCAACCGGTTACTTCAGGGCTTCAGCCCCGCCAACGATATCCATGAGCTCTTTGGTGATCGCCGCCTGCCTCGTCTTGTTGTAGTAGATCGTCAGTTTCTTAATCAGTTCCCCGGCGTTTCTGGTCGCGCCGTCCATCGCCGTCATGCGAGCCCCTTGTTCGGCAGCCGATGATTCCAGCAGGATACGGTAGGCTTGGACTTGGAAATTGCGGCGTAGCAAATGGTCGAGCAACTCGTCTTCGCTCGGTTCGTAAAGGTAACCTCCGGGCAACGACTCGGTGAGCTGATCAACCTCTTTCAAGTCCGAGATTTCAACGAGCCAATCGATAGGGAGAAGCCGTTCAACCACGACCCGTTGCTGCATCGCGGACTTGAACTCATTGTAGATGGCATAGACGGCATCGATTCGCCTTTCCGCGTAGTCGTCAATTGCCCGGATTTCTGTCTCCATCAACAGCGCATGCTCGAAGGATAATTTATCGAACACGTCGACAACTTCGCGGCGCACCCTCCAATCCCGCCTCCGGAGATAGTCGCGGCCCTTTCTGCCGATCACGGTTACCTCAACCTGGGCGCCGCTCGATTGGAACTCCTTCAGCGCAATGGTCGCCATGCGCAGGATGTTGGCGTTGAACGCTCCGCACAATCCACGGTCGCTGGTCACCACAGCAACCAGGATCCGATTGCCCTCCCGCTTGTGCAGCAGCGGGTGGGCATCTCGATTGACGCGGCGGCTGAGGGTGCGGATGGCATCCCTCATCTTCAGGGCATAAGGGCGCGCGGCAAGTATGCGGTCCTGCACGCGCTTGAGCTTCGCCGCGGCCACCATTTTCATGGCTTTCGTGATCTTCTGCGTTTTCTTGACGGAATCGATCTTTCGTCGGACGGATTGAAGGCTTGGCATGGTGCCGAATCTGTCGATAAATTCGGATAGGTGTCTGAGGGCGCGGAATCTAGCATCAGGCATGAAGGAAGGTCAAGCAAGCCTGGGCGTCATGGTGTCGAAGACCAGCTGGATCTGTCCCGCGGCGTCATCGTCCAAGCTTCGTTGAGATTCATTGGGCGCACAGGGTAATCTCGATGTCGTATGTCCACGGATCAAGGATGAAAGGAGTTGCGCCATGCTCGGCATCGCACCCCAGGTCGCCAAACATTTCGTTAAGGCAGAGGTGCGCCACTTCAACGAGAACGACCGCGACGCCGCCCTCGCGTGGCTGCGCGAATGATTTCCAAACCGCGGCCTGACGCTGCCTCATCGTACTGTTCTGAAGCAGGCGAACTGTCTCACCAAGAAGGAGCGAATATGCCCAGAGCGTTATCCGAGAAAGAGCTGAAGCTGATCGATGCCTACTGGCGTGCGGCCAATTATCTGTCCGTCGGGCAGATCTATCTCTACGATAACCCGCTGCTGAAGGCGCCGCTGCGGAAGGAGCATATCAAGCCGCGGCTGTTGGGGCACTGGGGCACGACGCCGGGCCTCAATTTCATTTATGTCCACCTCAACCGAATCATCAAGCAACGTGATCTCAGCATGATCTACATCACGGGTCCCGGGCACGGCGGACCCGGACTCGTCGCGAATGCCTATCTTGAAAGCACCTATACCGAAGTCTATCCGAACGTCTCGCAGGACGAAGAGGGAATGAAGCGGCTGTTCAAGCAGTTCTCGTTCCCCGGCGGAATTCCGAGTCACGTGGCTCCCGAAACGCCGGGATCGATCCATGAGGGAGGTGAACTCGGCTATGCCCTCTCGCATGCGTACGGGGCCGCGTTCGACAGTCCGGACCTAATTGTGGCCTGCGTGGTCGGCGACGGGGAGGCCGAGACCGGCCCCCTGGCCACCTCCTGGCATTCCAACAAATTCCTCAATCCCGCTCGAGACGGAGCCGTCCTCCCGATCCTGCACTTGAACGGTTACAAGATCGCTAACCCCTGCGTCCTGGCCCGCATCAGTCATGAAGAACTGGATCAGTTGTTTCGCGGCTATGGTTATACGCCCCACTTTGTGGAAGGGCATGAGCCGGCCAAGATGCATCAACTCATGGCCGAGACGCTCGATCGCTGCTTCGATGCAATCCGCCGCATTCAGACCAAGGCCCGAAAGCAGAACTCGATGGAGCGGCCCCGCTGGCCGATGATCATCCTTCGATCTCCCAAGGGATGGACCTGTCCGAAGGAGATCGACGGGAAGCGGACCGAAGACTACTGGCGTTCCCACCAGGTGCCGATGGGGGAGATGCACGAAAAGCCGGAACACGTGAAGATACTCGAGAAATGGATGAAGAGCTACAAGCCGGAGGAACTGTTCGACAAACCCGGACACCTGAAACCGGAACTTGCCGATCTGCCGCCTAAGGGAGACCGCCGCATGAGCGCGAATCCGCATGCCAACGGAGGTCTCTTGCTCCGTGATCTGCGCCTGCCTGACTTCCGGGACTATGCGGTCAATGTATCCAAACACGGCGCCGTGACGGCCGAGTCCACCCGCCTGATGGGAAAATTCCTGCGGGACGTGATGAAACTGAACATGGACAGCCGGAATTTCCGTCTTTTCAGTCCGGACGAGAACAACTCGAATCGCTGGCAGGATGCGATGGAAGTGACCAATCGCGCCTGGATGGCCGAACGCTATCCGTACGACGATCATTTGGCGCCGGACGGCCGGGTGATGGAGATGCTGAGCGAGCACCAGTGCCAGGGATGGCTTGAAGGCTATTTGCTCACCGGCCGGCACGGATTCTTTTCTTGTTACGAGGCATTCATTCACATTATCGATTCGATGTTCAACCAGCATGCGAAGTGGCTGAAGGTCTGCCACGAGATTCCCTGGCGGCGTCCGATCGCCTCGCTGAACTATCTGCTGAGTTCTCACGTCTGGCGGCAGGACCATAACGGATTCAGCCATCAGGATCCGGGCTTTATCGACCATGTCGTGAACAAGAAGGCCGGGGTCGTGCGCGTCTACCTGCCTCCCGATGCTAACACGCTCCTGTCCGTGACCGATCACTGCCTGCGCAGCCGCAACTACGTGAATGTGATCGTCGCGGGCAAGCAGCCGGCTCCGCAATGGTTGACGATGGACGACGCGATCACACACTGCAGCGCAGGCATCGGCATCTGGGAGTGGGCCAGTAACGACAAAGGAGGAGATCCCGATGTCGTCATGGCCTGCTGCGGTGATGTGCCGACGCTGGAGACCTTGGCCGCGGTTGACCTCTTCCGTCAGCATCTGCCGGCGTTGAAAATCAGGGTCGTCAATGTCGTGAATCTCATGAAACTGCAGCCGCCGAGCGAACATCCGCACGGACTCTCGGATCGGGATTTCGACGCACTCTTCACCAAGGACAAGCCGATCGTGTTTGCCTTCCATGGCTATCCCTGGCTGATCCACCGGCTCACGTACCGGCGAACGAACCATCATAACCTGCACGTCCGCGGGTATAAGGAGGAAGGCACGACCAGTACGCCGTTCGACATGGTGGTCATGAACGATCTCGACCGCTTTCACCTGTTCGGGGACGTGATCGACCGGTTGCCGCAGCTTGGGTCCCGCGCCGCCTATGCCAAGCAGGCGATTCGAGACAAGTTGCTCGAGCACAAGCAGTACATTGCCAGGTATGGCGAAGACATGCCGGAGATCACCGAGTGGCAATGGGGCCAGCGTATTCCCGGGGGCCGTCGAGGAATTTCCACGGAGGCGGACAACGTGTGAGTCGAGGGAAAGGATGAGAGCTATGGCGAAGAATGAGCGAGATAACGAGAAGCCCAAGCTGAAGCGGAAAGCGTACGAAAAAGAGTTGCGCCGTCTCCAGGCTGAGCTTTGCGTTCTGCAGGACTGGGTGAAACACAAGGGTTTGCGCGTCATCGTCGTCTTCGAGGGACGAGACGGGGCCGGCAAGGGCGGGACGATTCGAGCGATCACCGAGCGCGTCAGTCCTCGGGTATTTCGCCTCGTGGCGCTGCCCGCTCCCTCCGACCGAGAAAAGACTGAGATGTACATCCAGCGCTACCTTTCCCATTTCCCGGCGGCAGGGGAGATCGTAATTTTCGACCGCAGTTGGTACAATCGCGCCTGCGTTGAATATGTCATGGGTTTCTGCACCAAGGAGCAGCACCGCCGCTTCCTCGAGCTCTGCCCGTTGTTTGAAAAGTATGTTGTCGAAGGAGGGATCACGTTAATCAAGTACTGGCTCGAAGTGAGCAACGACGAACAGGAGCGGCGTTTCGAAGCCCGCATTGCGGATCCGTTGCGCCAGTGGAAGCTCAGTCCGATCGATCTGCCCTCTCGCGAAAAGTGGTATGAATACTCGCGAGCCAGGGACATGATGCTCAAGGCCACGGACACCAAGCATGCGCCCTGGTATCTGGTGCGGTCTGACGATAAGAAGCGGGCGCGGTTGAATTGTATCAGCCATCTCCTAAGCCTGATTCCCCATAAGAAGCCGCCGCGGGTGAAAGTGCGGTTGCCAAAACGGTCGAACAAGCACAAATACGACGATCAGGCCACCTTGAAGGGCAGGACGTTCATCTCGGAGCGTTACTGAAATGATTGCGTCCGTGGCCCAACAGCACGTTGCCACGGGTCTGATCAAGGCTACAACCAGACGATGAGCACTGAGACTTGTGGAAGTTAACAACGAGCTACAAAGCCCCCCTTGACTCTCTTGTACGGTGTTGTTATCTTGTCGCCTGTTCGTTGCGTTCCTGCCTGTTGACCGCGCCTGACGGCGAGTCACGGTGCGGTTTCAAAGGGAAACTACCCGAAGCGAAAAGCTCCGAGCACGTCCCTTGACACGTGTCTGCGCGCGTTGTATAGTGCGCGGCTCGCGTGAAGAACGCGATCGCTCTTTGACAACTGAATAGAGGACGATGAGCAAAGGTGTAAGGTGTATTGAAGTGGTGGCCCTTGGTCCAATTTGAAAGCAACACCTATATGAGAGTTTGATCCTGGCTCAGAACGAACGCTGGCGGCGCGCCTAATACATGCAAGTCGAACGAGAATGTGTAGCAATACACATGTACAGTGGCGAACGGGTGAGGAATACATGGGTAACCTACCCTCGAGTGGGGAATAACTAGCCGAAAGGTTAGCTAATACCGCGTACGCCTCCCGGACTATGGTTCGGGAGGGAAAGCGATACCGTGGGTATCGCGCTCTTGGATGGGCTCATGCCCTATCAGCTTGTTGGTGAGGTAACGGCTCACCAAGGCATCGACGGGTAGCTGATCTGAGAGGATGATCAGCCACACTGGCACTGCGACACGGGCCAGACTCCTACGGGAGGCAGCAGTAAGGAATATTGCGCAATGGGCGAAAGCCTGACGCAGCGACGCCGCGTGGGGGATGAAGGTCTTCGGATTGTAA
>WIAH01000023.1 GCA_014055525.1 Nitrospira sp. CR1.3 | reverse complement strand
CTCCCCGATGCTCGCCCCCTCCCATCCCCGAGGGGGCTTCGCCATAACGGCCGAACGCGTTGAGCCATCCACCGAAGAACGCAATTCTCCGGAACGTGTTTGCCCAGAAACTTCGGTGGTTGTGTACTTTCGCAACGATGCTTATGACGGAGTGCAGTCGTGTCCTGCGAAGCTCTTACGCGAAATCACATTCTTCAGGCTATCAAGCAATTGTGTCTTGAAATCAACGCTTCACTCCGCCGGGCCACGATGCAGGCGATTTACTGGTTGACGTTGGACGAAACCGACGAACCGTCTGCGAAAATCAAAAACCTGAGGATACCTCCACCTCCAATTAGCGAGCGATGTTCAAATCGAAGGATTCAATTTCACAAGAAAAACAAAATGCACTGTTGCATAATGTGCTAAATATATGTTACGGTCTATTTGCATTTCGGGGCGAGAGCCCCCGCGATTCCTCATCAGATTTGAACATCCGTTCACGACTCTTGACAACCGCGAATGCCTCGCCTCCGGGGTTGAGCAGTTCCCGGGTTTCAAGCCCACGAGTTGAACGCCGAGCGTTGGGGGACGGTCGGCATTTTCAAGGATGACTATGGACCTTGTTTGCACTCGCTGCGGCGAGCCTTGGGACATCGCGTACGTGCTCCAGGAGGAGCCAGACGCATTCAGGAGAAGGGGCGGATTGATTCAGCACTGCCCGTCCTGCCCTACGGCGAAACCGCAACTTGACCCTGAGAAAAAATTGAAGCTCGTCACCGTCGCCGCAATGGCGAAGTTGATGGGCGATGATGTGAATGGACTGGCCGCCGTCCTTAGGGATTGTGGCCTCTCGCAAATGGAAACAACTTCGGTCGGCCGCAACGAGCAGATCGACCGTGTCAGGAGGAATAACACATGACAAACAAAAATGGAAACGGTTTGAACGATATGAACCACGAAGGAGAGCCCTGTGTTCGGATGCCAATTTGGGTTCTAAACACATTGGCTCATTTCTTTGGCCGCATGGACGATGAACTCCGCGAGTGCATAGGAATTCACGCCGGCGGCGTAGCTCATGACTACCTAATGATGGTTGAATCTTGGGTCAGGGACGAGATTCGGCGTCTGAGGGAAGGCAGCAATGTCAAAGCACCTCCTAAGGAGACCGAATTCCATGACAGTTAAGTTTGAACTAGGCCGAACCGTCATCACACCCAATGCCCTAAACACGTTACACGACGACGACATTCAATCGTCGCTTCGGCGTCATGTCGCGGGCGATTGGGGCAACTGCGGGCCGGAGGACTGGCGAGAGAACGAGTTCTCGCTGCCGAGGCACCTGCGATTGTTCTCGGTGTACGAGGACCGCAACGGCACGAAGTTCTGGATTATCACCGAGGCGGACCGCTCGGCGACGACCATCCTCTTGCCGGAAGACTATTGAAATGAAGAACACGCCGTTGCACGTATCCGTGCAGCGGCATCAACAAACAAGGAGACCATGAAATACCAAATTGCCCTTTCATTGACCCAACTCAGCCGTGGAACATTCGTTGTCGACGCCCCTACGCCGGGCGGAGCCGAATGCCTTGCCCGATTGCTCAAGGCGGGTGACGTCGCCGAATGGCGGCTGATGGAGGAAAACCTAACCGTTCTCTCCATCACGCCGGCGATGGAGTCGAATGGCTGTCGATACGGGACGACCGAATTGCTTCCGGACGAAGTGCTGGAGGCGATGCACAAGGTCGTCGATTATCTCTTCGAGGACGCAGCTGAGGACTATCCGACCGCAGAGCATCGGTCCGGACACATCTTCGAGGATGTCGCGACGCTCGACCGCTGGCTCGGTGGACCGACAACCCGACACTCACGCTCCAAACTGACCGTGGACCCCAACCTGTGACCGTTCGCCCGGCGACAGCGTCGCCGGGCAATCTCTTGCCAACTTAACGGAGGAACATGCCCAACGCCGCAAAGCCGCCCACACTTTCCAAAACAACAGATAGCTCCATCGTTTCATACCCCGACCGCTGCCCACTTTGGGGCGACGCCCGCTACCGCGGCAACTGTGACGGTCGCCTGCTCAAGAGCCTGATTATTCGCTACCGGCCTTGGAGCATAGCGGACCCGATGGAGGGTTCCGGCACCAGCCGCGACTTGGTTGGGTGGTGGAACAAAGGGTCCAAGCACCAAATCGCGTACTGGGGCGGTGACCTCCGGAATGGCTTCAACCTGCTTCAAGAGGATATCCCCGGACGGCATGACCTCGTGTGGATTCACCCTCCGTATTGGAACATCATCCGCTACGGCGACCACACCGACGATTTAAGCAACTTGCCGGATTACCCGCTCTTTCGCGACGCCTTGCGAGTATGTTTGCTTCGCTGCTACATGGCGGTCAAACCAGGTGGACGGCTTGCCGTCCTGGTCGGAGATGTCCGCCGGCGGGGCCAGTATTTCCCGATTGTGCGGGACGTGCTGAACTGGGAGGGTGAACTCGGTCAACTTCGCTCGGTAATCATCAAGACTCAGCACCATTGCCGGTCCGACGGCGTTCAGTATGCGGCGATGGAGGACCCACGAATCCAGCACGAGTATTGCATTGTCTTCAAACGGCCGATAGTTGCGGGAACGGCTCACCGGGCAGCATAGCCAGCAGCAACACACCTCCCCCTAATTCCGCCGCCTGTGCAAGTCCTTCGTTTGCGCTAACTCGCGTGTTTGCCAGCACATAACATTGTTCTACTGCACCGGTTCACGTACCTCCAAGGCCCGGTGAACATGTGTGCGCACCGGATGAAAAAGACTGGTCAACCAACTCGTTTCATGCCACATAAAGGATGTTATTCGGCACTTGCGCATCACGAATCGAACACGGTTATGAATGACGAAAATCGGCTACCCACCGTCTTAGGACAGATCGCCCATCCGGCCGAGCGATGTTTACCTGAGCTGATTGAAGCGGCTGGTCGGATGGCGGCTTATGCTTACGACGAATTTCTGGAAGCCGAGCTTTCCAACGACAACACCCGCAAGGCGTATCGGCATGCGATCGATCGATTTCTCGCTTGGAGCCGGAATGCCGGACTGCGGCTCGACGGCATCATGCCTACGCATGTCGCCGGCTACGTCCGTGCTCTACATTCATCTCATGGGCAACCGGCTTCCAAGCCTACGCAAAAACTCCATCTGGCAGCCATCCGCCACCTCTTTGACCGACTCGTCGTCCGCCATGTTGTCCCAATCAATCCAGCAGCCTCGGTGCGTGGTCCCCGATATCGGATTACGGAGGGATTGACGCCGGCACTTTCGGTCGCCCAAGCCAGGCATGTCCTCGCGTCGATTTCGACGCACTCCATCGTTGGAAGGCGAGACCGGGCCATCATTGCCGTCTTGATCTATACAGCTGCACGCGCTGGAGCCATCGCTCGCCTTCGACGATCTGATTTCTACACGGATGGACGGCAATGGTTGTTTCGCTTCGACGAAAAGGGAGGAAGTGTCCGACAAATTCCGGCAAGGCACGACCTTGAGTGCTTCGTTAAGGAGTATTTGCAGAATGTCGCCACGACGGATGAAAGCACATCGTTGTTTCGTTCTGCTAACGGGAGGAGCGGTCGCTTGTCCTCACGAGGTCTGACCGGCAACGATATTCTACGCATGGTCAAGCGCCGGCTGATTGACGCTGACTTGCCTGTCAAACAGTTCTCCTGTCACTCATTTCGGGCCATGACCGCTACTGACCTGTTGACGCAAGGCGTTCCGATAGAGGACGTTCAATTCCTGCTAGGGCACTCGGACCCGAGGACGACGCAGCTATACGATCGTCGCAAGCGTCAGGTGACTCGCAACATCGTCGAACGGATTTCCGTTTAGCCCGATCCTGATTTGCAGTGCCACGCGCCGAACCTGATATGGTCCGGGGTTGCAGGAATTGTAGAAAAGTACCCATTGAGACGGTGCGGCGATTGAGCTTCCATGTAACGGCTAGCAGTCGCTAAAGCAACTCCGACAAAACGCGCAGAATCTTCGCCTTGGTCTTTTCATCCGCGGCTTGCCACTGGTCCATCAGCCGGGCGTCAGGAAGCGAGACTTTCTTTCCCGCTTTTGGAGTCCCAAATAGAAACAGTTCCAGCGGCTCGCAATTCAGACCACGGCACAACCCCGCAACCGTTTCCAACGTGCAGTTGAGGTTCCCGCGCTCGATTTCCCCGATGCGCTGCTTCACGAATCTGCCACCGCACCGTTTGGCAAGCTGTTCTTGCGTCAGATCCTGGCGTTCGCGTAGCTCGCGAACGCGTTTGCCGAATTCTCGCTGCAAGTCCATTCGCTGCTCCAAGGTTGGTGCCGGACAGTTTATGCGTTGCCCAGGACCTTGGAAAACACCTCTTGACCTCCCCGATTGGGACGGTAACATCTAAAGAGTGCAATATGGCATCAAAGAATACTCATAATGATCCTCGCAGGCACTTAAGATCGACGGCCGATGAACAGCGGACACGATTCAGTGGGTGCTTTTTCGTAGCGGTAGCGGCGCAAACGCCTAGCGGTTTGCAACAGATCGACGAGTACAGCGGCCAAATACACCCAGTAACAAACGCGAGCGGCAAGCGGCAGGGTCGGATGTCGGCCAAGGAGGTATCCACACGCAACGACGCCGCTAAGGCCAAGCGTCAGCACCGCGAAAACGGAACTCATTCCGGTTCGCCCCGACACACGTCGATGGCGATTCGGATGCCGCGACTGAAACGAAATCAACTCCTCGCCGGCGATTTGGTTTACCTGCCGCTCAATCTCATCGATGCGGCGAAGTACATCCTCCTTGGACCGAGCATGGCTGACCGTTGTGCGCAGAAGCCAGATAAACGTGACGGGGATTGCAAACAGCACTACCACCTGCATGTCCGGCGGCATCGCCGTGAATCCACCGAGTATTGCGCCAAGGGCGCCACCGGCAACGGGCAAGCGACGGTCGACGGCCCCCAGTCTAAACGCCAGCAGGCCATAGAGTGCCCGGTATTCTTCGATGAGCACGAGGATTCGCTCTCGCTCCGAGAGCGCCGCGCGGACGTGCAATGTCGCAGCGGCTGGAGTTTGTTGGATGACGGGCATAGCTCTGATGAGATGACGACCTGAAGTAGTTCGATTCACTGTTCACAATGCCCCGCAACCCGGGGCGGAAGGGAGCCACCGATGTTGACGACCGTAGCACCCAACGGCGCCGGCCTGCGCGTTCTTGCTGGCACCAAATCTCGACCGCCGCGTTGGTCGGGTGCGTTGGCATCGTTCTTTGACGTTTCGCGAAACGTGCTCGATAGCGTTCTGGCCGACGTTCGCAGCGGGCGGCTCGCCCAGCCGACATTTCTGTTCGGTGGAACCGGCGACCACGACCTGGCCGACACACTAGATACGCTCATGACCGCAATCGACAGTGAATACGACCTGCCGCTTTACTCGCCGTTCGAAGACACAGAGTCGATCGCCGGGGCGCTCTGGTCCGGGCATGAGCTTTTCGGGCTTGGTCGGGAGGACGCTCTCGCCAAGCTGCGATTCAGCGCGGGCACACTTGACCTGCCGTTACATGTGCATGAGCACTCGGACCGCTTTATTGTGGTGCTTAGCGGCAAGGGTCGTTTCTGGTGGTCCGAAGAGTCGTGGAGAAAATTCACCGGCATCGGCATCCAGTCCACGCCCGTCCACGTCGGTGATGTGCTCGTCTTCACCCGAGACTTGCTGCACACCTTTAGTGCGCCGGACGAAGACCTTCTTTTGCTTTCGTACCACAGCCCCGAAATCTCGTTCAACGATCCACGGCAATTCACATTGCCTTTTTTGAGATGGACGCCCCGATCAGCCGTTGCGCATTGAGCCAACACTTCGGATAGCACACTCGAAGGCCGACCCCGCATAACGAGAACATGATGTGCCGTCCCACCCTGGCGGTCCACTTGTTATGTCGAAAATGCAACAGCTGAATCTCTGGAACGATGATGGGTCGCTTAATGACGTGCGATTGCCCACTGCACCTGGAGATCCGCCTGCTCCGATGAAGACTCCGGAGTCGATCACTGGCCCGACGCCTGCGGAATTGGAATGTTCAAACTCGATTGCTTTGCGCGATACCCCTAATCAGGGTAACCCACTCCTTGATGGACCTCCACTGGCACCTCCGCTACCAGACGCGGTCGCAGCCGGTGTATTCGGCCTGACCGAGGATGGTCCCATTCAACCTGACGACGAAGAAGTCAGGGCCATGACGGAGGAGCACGCGCGAGAACTACTAGCCGTTCTCGCAGATCTGGAGGTGGCAGAAGAGGGTCTCCGAACAGGAGAGGACCCGCGAACGGGGAAGACTCCAAAGACACCCGAGTCCCGCGCGAAGCTGGCAGAGTTCCTCGAACGCGAGAGCCAGCGACTAAAGACAGCATACGGCGACGCACTCGCCGCATTCGTACAAGGCTTTGGTGAGGACGCAACCGCGACTCTTGATTTGTGGGTTCGGAAAAGTGTCGCAGGCTGTGATACTTGCTTAGGTCGCTATGACCCAGGACATCCTTGGCATTATTACCATGAAGGGGACGCGGCACCGCCAATACCGGTGGAGCAGATTGAGGGTAATCTCGACGTGGGCCACCACATTGAACGCGATCTGCCAAAAAACCGCACGAAACGATTGCAGCGAATGCACGAGTTGCTTGAACAGGAACGGCGCCGCGTTGAAGAGGATCGCGCTCGATATGAGGACATCGTGCAGCGCGGGGCCGAGGCGCTCAGCCGCTACGACCGGGAAATCGCTCACACCAGCGATGAAATGGCCCGCGCGACGGCGCTGTCGTTGAAATACAACCACATCAGATTAGGACTGAGCCGAGTTGCCTGGTTGGAAAAACACCTCGGACTCCGCGGCGCTCTGTTAATGCCAACAAAGACAGCTTAGTCGTTGCGAACTTCTCAATTGTTCGGCAGACGGGGCGATGAGATTACGCTCGTAGATGTGTCTCACATCGAAATCTAAGACATGGAACGCCTGTGGGTAAATAGCTCTGCGCCTGCCATGTCTGTCAACGCCGCTTCCAACACCTTTGATTGGGGAAGTGCGCGTTTATTACTTGTTGGGCAGGGCTGCCAAAGCTATTTGGCCGCAAGCGGCATCGAAAGGACACCGCCGTTGGCTTTAGGGTGGGGACCGAGACTTCATCATCTGCCGACCCTATCACGACTCACAATTGCTAATCAAACTCTGTTTGGGAGGCTTCGTCCGTGTCAGATTCAGAGGTGGAATGCTCATCTGAAGCGGTCGCATCTCTGATCGCTTTTCGCTGCGTGAGCAGCTGAGCCAACACGGTAACCCCATCGTCCAGTACGACGAACCACCTACGCTTGTGAGATATGATCTCTTCGGAGAGTCCATAACGCCGCAGTTCCTTACTGTTGGCCGGAACGCCATCGAGCACCAACTCCACCACCTCGTCCCCGGCGATGCGCGCCCTGGTAAGCCGCCAGCCGTTGTCCAACTCGATGACAGCGCCGCCAATCAATAGGTCGAGTATTTCTGTGGGGGAGGCCTCCGCGAGCGGCGTCCCAATTCCGAGCCGTTGCTTGACGCTCGGCACATCGGACGGGCCGAGATTCAATCCGACCAAAGCGCGGCCATCCGCGAGAATCGCCCGGGCGATCTTTACGCTCTGAATCCCTGACGACCCCATGATCTTGTCGTAGATCGGAAAAATGGCGCCGCACAAGATGTGAAACCGCTTCGGCTCCGTCGCCGGCGTGCTAGCGTATTCGGCATCCCACCACCGGCGAGCTTCCTCCAGGCTAACGAGTTCATATTTCTCAGCGAGTTCGTATCGCTCCACGCCGTGACGAGGCCCCTTCACCGCAGTCAACAGCACTTCATTGGGCCGCGTGTCCATGTGCGGCGAAACCCCGTAGATTCGGCCGCTACGCTTATTCCGATAGAAGCCCTCCTTCGCATGGCCCCATCCTGCATCAGCAAACGTGTGACGGTCGACGTCAATCTCTCCCTCCAATTCATGCAGCGTCGTTCGAGCACCAGAGGCGCTGTCGAGGAACAGAGTCTGCGCTTCGGCAATGCTCCGCAGATTGCGAGCACGAATCTCTTCGACCCCGAAATCGAAAGCACCGGTTCGCTTGGCGAATTCGACTGCCTCCAGATAGCGCTCATAGAACAGCTCGAAGATGCGGTTCTGCTTCTCCACATGGAGCACCATAATGCGATTCAGGAATTGCTCGACATTGCTCATGAAGCTGTCGCGGACGGCCGTCTTTTCCTTGTTCAGTACTCCCATTCTCTGCAGGTCACGGAGTCCTAATCCGACGCCCACATGCTCGTTCAACAGCACGGAGCGGTAGAGCCGAGCGAGCGCTGATTTGCCGTATGAATCCGTGACATCCTCAGTTCTGAAGAGATCTCCAGAGAGCGATTGCCGCTCACCCTTGGTGAGCGCTCCTAGCGCCGCCAATCGCTTGGACACAGCATTTACGAGCCGTTTCTGGCCGGCCAGGTTGAGAAGCGCGAGTCGGATGACCGGTGCCGAAGTCTGATTCGAGCGATGCACGCGGCCGAATGCCTGCATCTGTTGGTCGGCCGACCAGGAAAGCTGAAAGGCGTAGAAGACGCGCCGCTGTTGGTTTCGGGCGGTTGTGTCGGCGTGGACGCTGATACCCGTCGAGCCCGCGCCGGAGAGAACCGCAAGCCGCTTCCGCCCGCTTTGAAACTGCCGCGTCTCATACTCGTTTAATTGGCGTCGGCTTACACCCTGGATCTTTCGCCGCACGTACTTCCCGCTCTCCCACCGGTGTGTTCGTCCGCTGATCTCAGCCACGTTGCCAACGCCGAACCGCGAGACCAAGGCATCCAACGGATTCTGCGGGAAGTCGATATCCGCCACCTTGTCGAGTAGTGCTTGCTGGCGGAGCTGGTTCTCGCGATTGATTTCGGGATTGCCAGCGGCATCCAGCACGCGAACGGAGATGACGTTGCCGGTCACCGGGTCCGTCTCTTCCCGGTATTGATAGATTGGAAACTGCTTCTCGATGAGTTGCACGATCATCTCGCGGGGAGTCGCGTCCAATTCGCTCAGCTCGACACCCTGTGCTCGCGCGTCGCGCACCTTCCGGTCGGCTTGAGCCTCGCCGGTGTTGAAGAGACTCACGACAATTGAGCGCCCTTCGGCGAGGTCGTTTGCAATCGCGGGAATCACGTCGGGGAGCGAGTATGCCATCATCAGTTGCAAGAAGAATCGCTGCTGCGCCGAGTAGAACTGCGCATAGCGGCCCCCGTTCCGTTTCTGGCAAGCGTTGCTCTCCGCCGTCTCGAAGGCTACCAGCAGCTCCGACCACAGGTCGGCGATTTCGTCGTATTGATGCCGCTCGGCGTCGGTGATTCGGTGGAGTAGCGGCTCGTATTCGACGGCGCTTTCCGGCAAAACACTTCCATCAGGCAGTCGTGTCGGTCCATAGCTGATCGTGCGCGACAGGTAGGTGCCGACGGACTTAAGGTCGCGGCAGAGCATCTCCATCGCGGCCACGCCACCACGTTCCATGGCAACGAGAAATTCAGAAAAGTCACTGAACGGTGCCCCGTCACCCCAAAGACCAAGCCGTTCATAGGGCGCCATGTGCCGCGCTTCTGTCGCTCCGGTCGCACTGAAATAACGAACTCGGGCTTGAGGGAACATTCGCTGAAGAGCGATGCCCATGTTGCCGCGAAGCGTTCCCTCGTCCACTGTGGCCTTGCCCCCATGTGGCGTGGCCGCCGCATTTTTCATGAGATGTGCTTCGTCAAAAGCGAGGACGCCGTCGAAGTTCTCTCCGAGCCACTCGGTGAGTTGTTTGAATCGTGGACGCTCGCCGTCAAAGTCTGTGCTGAGCATGGTGTAGGTCGTGAAGAGGATGCCCGATTCGGCAAGAAGCGGCGACTTCGGTTTGAAAAGCGCCTGATGGATTATTCGCAGTGGCAGGCCAACCGCATTGCGATCTCGCTCCGCGTCTGCGCACAATTGGTGCGACGCCGAAATGTGAACATGTTTGGATCGGCCTTGCCGAAGCTGATCGTAGATGAACGCATAGATCTCGCGCCCCTTGCCGATGCCAGTGCCATCGCCATTCCAATGACCCTTTCGCGATCCATCGGGCAATAAGAACTCCGTCGCTTGTCCAGCGTAGATGACATCTTCGAGTTGAAGGTCGGAGATGCGGCCTTCGATGATGATTTCGACCGGCAGTTGATGACGATACGAAATGAAAGGCGGTTCCACACTCGCCATCGCAGTGCTTTCCACCACGTTTGCTGGATGTCGCTGTGTCCCGCGGACGATTGCCCGCTGCACGCGATACTCGGCAAAGACGGTCCCCTCTTCGATTCTCAATGCCTGGGGTGTGACACATGAATCCAGTTGGCCTACAGCATTCCCAGTCGATTCAGCGTCGCAAGCAGCAAGCGGGCCGCCCACGTCTTCATTGCAGCCTGCTCGACGGGAATGGGCGTCCTTTCTCGTTTCAACTCGCGTGTGATCGTGCGGGTCAGCGCCTGTGGCCCGTTCAACGCCAGGTGGTTCCAGGTCAACCACTGCTCGGTCGTCACGGTTGCCTCTGGCGGTGTCAGGACTCCGCCCGCACCGTCCTCCAACAGGCAGCCGATCAATTCGATCATTGGGTCCGACTCGCTCTCCGGCTCCCGACGAAAAATTCTCTTCAGTGCCATGCCTGCTTGGAGCCGGATCGCATTTGAGAATTCGTCCAGGGATATCCTCTCGCGATAAGACTCTGAGCCTTTCATATGCACCCTCCGTCGAAAGTCGCTTCCCTGTGATGATGTCCGCTTCGCTTGCTGTGGGTCCGTCATGGTCAATCACAATGATCTGATGGTCGAAATTTGTGCCAAATTTTCCATACAGGGTGCCGTCGAGACCCAAGTTGGCGCGGACCCGATATCTGCCCTCAATGAAACTCCACCATTCGCGAAAGGCGGGCCGGTGCAGGGCCATGCCACATCCAACAATCGCGACCAGTCGTCCGCCTGGTTTGACGCGCAACAGTGCTTGTTCGACATGACGCGCACCAAACTCCGTGCGATGACCGCGAACTCGACCGCCTGTCGCCGAGAAGGGTGGGTTCATCACGATTGCGTCATAAAGCCGACCGTTTGGCAAGAGATTATCGAGCCGCTCGGCATCAAACGCGGTTACTGCGAAATCCTGCAATTCCAACAAGCGCTTACGTCGCTCATCGATCTCGTTGACATCGACCTCGGCGCCAGCCATCCGAGCAAGCACGGCGATGTTGCCGGTTCCGGCGCTTGGTTCAAGTACCCTCATACCAGCTTGCAGTGCCGCTGTTGTCACCACCAGTAGAGCCAATGCCGGCGGCGTGCTGAACTGCTGTAGTTCGATCTGTCTCTCATCTCGCCGGTTCTGCCGGGGCATCCGTTCCTGCAATGAAAAAAGCGTCTTGGTCGCCGCTACAAAGTCGTTCAGATTTGGCGCGATCCGTTGGATGTAGATGTTCATTCCGGCTTCGGCGGCGTCGTAGGCTTCGCGCGCGTGACCCGCGGAATGTCCAAAGACGTCGCGCGAAAGCTCAGCAATTTTGTGATTATCAAAATGCGCGTCCGGCTCGACTTGCAACAGGGCCGCGAAGCACAGTGCAAAGTCCGATGCCGAGACCGACTTCGCTGAAAACTCAATGCCCCGATCCGACAGCTCTTGAGCGATTTCCTCCCGAATTAGATCCATTTCAGGTCGCAGAGATGCGTGTTCAAACTGTTCGCTGGGCCGCGTATCCTCCACGGCTGCGGACCAGTCGAATTGCTGCTGTTCGTACTTAGCCAAGCGCCTCCAAAGAAATGAAATATGCAGTCTCTATGCTCGTTGTGGCGCCGTTGAGCGGACATGTGCCATAAGGCCGTGCGGACCGTGAGTCCGGTTCAGGAAATGAAAAGGTGAGGCCCGGTGGTATTTGAGCCTCAAACCATTCATCGACGAACGTCGTCGATTGATAACTAGACAGCCATCGCGAGTAACGATGCCGCCTTCACATCCGCATCCGTGCGCTCGCCAACATGCTTCATTCGGCCGTTGAGCCGTGTGAGCGCGTCGACAACTGAAAACACCGTGAACCGACCGCTTTCCTGAGCGAGCTTGAGGGCCTCCTTTGCCACCGAACGGGTGATTCCCCGACCGGACAGCAGTTTCAGCACCTCATCGCTGCTCTCTCCAAGTGTCGCAGCCATCGCCTTGCCGATCACGCGGGCAAATCCATCGCGGCGTTCGTCGCGCTTGGCAACGAGACGTTCGATGATTCGACGAATCTCGCTGAACGACTCATGAACGTTCGCCGTGTGCTTGCGACTGAACTCCACAACTTCGACAGCGTCCCAAACGATGTGGTTCTGGCACACTGCCTGAAACCAGAACGTCTGCACGCCGATCGACCGCTTGCCCACTTCCGAGTTCCACAGGAAGAACCCCGGAGCGAAGGCTTCGCCGCCGATCTCCGTCCAACCGAGCGGATCGATCAAGAACACGAACATGTCTTGCTCGCCCCTGTACAAGCCAGTGCCGCCGCGAGGTCGCGGTTGCTCAGACCCTTCCCAGGGCGGCGAGTCGTTGGTGTGTCCCGTTTCGACCGCCGTTGGCCCTACGCCACCCGTCGATTGTCCGCCAGGCGCGAATCCCGCTTCTTGAGGCGGTTGGAAATCCGTCGCGAACTCCCGCACCATTGACAACAGGTCTGCATCGAACAGCCGCGTATAGCTGGCGCCATGAATCGAACGGACAACTTCGTCCGTGCCGAATCCCGTCGTTAACAGCTGCAACGGCTTCGTGCCGTGGGGCAGGGTCTCTTTGAAGACTTCCCGCGCCGTCGGGGAAGACAGCTTGTTCACGGTGTCCTTGTTCACGCCGGCCAACGAACAGAGTTGCGAAAAACTCCAATCGTTTAGTCCGAATGAACCCAGGTCACCGAGCGACAGCCCCAGTCCGCCAGCGCCGACCTCCAGATCGATCTCGGACGGTGGATGCCACCGCTCGACCGACTTTGCTTTCGCCTCCTGGCAATGCCGCCACAACTCGTCAAATGTCGCGAAACACTCGTCCGGCGAACGCCGGAAAAGCTCCGCACTTGCAAGTGTCAAGTTTTGCATGCAAAACCTCCTCTCGGTCCAAAGGACCGCGTTAGAACCTGAAAAACACCACCGGGCACTCGGGCCTTGGCAAATCGCAAAGGCCCCAGCGCCGATTCAAAGATGATCTCGCCGACGATTTCCCGTTCGATGAGCGTTATGGTTGGTATTCGCGTGCGCGTGCCTTATCGGATTTCATGCTGAAACGCCCGGATTCGGCCTGCTGGCCCAAACTAGCGGGTCCCCGATAAAATGACTTGCATGATGTCGAGCCTTGTCGAAAAGCTGCACCCGAAGCGATTCACTGAGATGTCCCCGTTCATGACGGCCATCGTGGCGTTCGTGCTGAGTGAGTCGTGGACCAACCCCCAAATCGCCGAGGTCTCGGTCAGCGAAACAGAAGACCTTGTGTACATCCGCAAGGAAGGTGCTGTGGGATTCGACGGCCTCCAAAGCCTGACCGACCTGCGAAACAACTGGAACCGCCTGCTCGATGCAGCCGGCTTGACTTCTGATGAACGCCGCGAGGCAGTACGCCTATTCCGTGCCAAGGTCGCAACGGTGCCGGGGACAGCAGAATAGGCTTGTTGTCCCGAGACTGATTACGATGGCCATCTATGAACGAACCCGTCATCACATGCCCAAACTGTAAGACCGAGATCAAGCTGACCGAGTCGCTGGCAGCCCCGCTGATCGAATCGACGCGCCGTCAGTTCGAGCAGCAGATCTTACAAAAGGAGTCGGATGTCAGTAAGCGGGAAGCGGTGGTCAAGGAGCAGCAGGCGACGCTCGCCAAAGCGCAAGAGTCCATCGACGAGCAGGTCGCCGCCAAGGTGAAAGTAGAGCGGGCCACCATTGCAGTCGAAGAAGGCAAGAAGGCTAAACTGGCACTTTCGACCGACCTGGACCAAAAATCGAGGGAGCTGGCCGACCTTCAAGAGGTCATCAAACAGAAGGACGCCAAACTCACCGAGGCGCAGAAAGCTCAAGCCGAGTTGATTCGCAAGCAGCGCGAACTCGACGACGCCAAACGCGAAATGGACCTGACCATCGAGAAGCGAGTGCAGGAATCGCTCGGCACGACGCGCGAACAAGCGAAAAAAGAAGCCGAAGAATCCCTCAAGCTAAGGGTCGCTGAGAAGGAACAGACAATTACCTCCATGCAAAAGCAGATCGAGGAATTAAGACGCCGGGCGGAGCAGGGGTCGCAGCAGCTTCAAGGCGAAGTGCAGGAACTCGAACTGGAATCACTCCTGCGCGAGAAGTTTCCACACGATTCCATCGAGCCCGTCGCCAAGGGCGAGCACGGCGGCGACGCGCTCCAGCGCGTCATCGGCCCGCTGGGCCAGCCGTGCGGGGCGATCCTGTGGGAATCTAAACGCACGAAGAACTGGACTGACGGCTGGCTCGCCAAATTGCGCGAGGACCAGCGCGCCGCCAAAGCCGAACTGGCCGTCATTGTCAGCCAGGCGTTACCGAAAGACGTGGAGGCGTTCGATCACGTCGACGGCGTATGGGTCACAACGCACCGCTGCGCCATGCCAGTGGCTGTGGCACTACGTCAATCACTTATCGAACTCGCCGCCGCCCGCAAGGCCAGCGAAGGGCAACAGACCAAGATGGAACTGGTTTACCAGTACCTGACCGGCCCGCGCTTCCGCCACCGCGTGCAGGCGATTGTCGAGAAGTTCAGCGATATGCACGAGGACCTGGAGAAGGAACGCAAGACCATGACGCGCCTATGGGCCAAACGAGAGGAGCAAATACGCGGGGTCATCGAATCGACCGCGGGCATGTACGGCGATCTCCAGGGAATTGCCGGTAAAACGTTGCAGGAAATCGACGGATTGGATCTTCCCATGCTTGAACAAGCCGCCGATCAGGCCAAGTGTCTTTCCTGAGCCCTTCGATGCAGATTGTCAAAACCGATGACATTCTCAACAACGCCGGGCTCGCTTCACCGCAATTGCGCGCCTTGATCCCAAACGAGGCGAATTATTCGGTTATGCTGTTACAGCCAAACGGCGACCTCGAAGCGGATGCGAACGGAGTCCGTCACCGCAATGCTCCGCTGGCAATTCAGCAGTTTTCCTCCTTCCTGGCCGACGTGCGGCAAGGGTCTATCGATTTGGTCATTACGCCAGAGTACTCAACCCCATGGAACGCTATTAGAGACATCATCACTTCGGACAGGGGTCCAGGAGAAGGCGCTTTGTGGTGCCTAGGATGCGAAAGTGTGAAATATGCAGAACTTGAGCAGCTCAAACAGGATTTGTCGGCGTTGGCGCTGTTCTTGTATGAGCCGCTGCAACCGGATGCGCAGAGATTCCTAAACCCGCTCTTGTATTTATTCCGCACTACAAATCGGCACACCGGCGCATCTTGCCTTGTCGCACTTGTGCAATTCAAGACTTTCCCCATGGCGGGAGACAATGACCATTTTGAAATCAACGGGATGGCACGAGGCTCCACGATCTACGCTTTTGGAGGAACCGATGAACAGATTCGTCTCGTATCGCTCATCTGTTCAGATGTACTGGACTTTACCGATCCGCATGCTGCGCAGATCTACGACCGTGCCATCGTGTTGCATATCCAACTAAATCCGAAGCCCCGGCAGACGCAGTTCCGGCAATATCGAAGCAAACTGTTTCGTACGAAGGACGATGTAACTGAACTCCTTTGCGTTAACTGGGCGAAGGACGTCAATATGACATTTAAGGGGGCGAGCACATGCTGGCACAATGTGGCTGGCACCGTATGGTACCTGCGGCCCCGAGATTTTGATGGCCGCGATCCTGCTCTTGTAAGCAATCATCGCGGGGGAATGTACTACACTTGGTGTCCAAGCCTGCGCACGCACGTCATGTTTTTCAATTGCGCACCGGCGGCGTTCCTGCTCACCGCAACGAAGGTGTTTCATCGCAATGTTGTCGCAGTCCAGTCTCGCCGAATCGGGCCTCGTCTTACCACTATGTTCGGCTGGGATGCAACCAGTGCAAGATGGGTTCCCGCTGCCCCAGACGACAACTTCGCTGCTCTCCTTTCGAGTTCTGGCGCAGCCTTGACCGAGCTTCAGTCGCTGGCGAGCAACAACCCATTCAACGCGGAACGGGTGCTGGCACTTTCCGCTGGACAACTGGGGGGAAAAGATCGCTGGCATGATGTTCAAGAGCTTGATTCATGCACGATCCTGGAGTGCGAGACTATTCGGCGAGTGACATTCTGCCAGGACTCAGAACCCGACGCATTGCAATTCCGTCAGCAACGCGTCAACCGGCTTCGCCGCTTATGGGAGGAGATATTGCCCGTTGCAGTTCACCTTCCGACCTCGCTGATCGATTTGCAGGTCGGCAAGACGCTCGCATGGACGCCCGATGCGCCCCATCAGAATCTTTTGACCCCTAGTGGTAAGCGTGCAACGGCGATTTATCTCGGCGAGGATGTCACTGTGGATCAAGCCATGAACGTCAAGACGGAGGTGGCAGAATACCTGCGCAGAGCCTCACGAGATCATGACCACGAGGTTGAATCCAAGCAACGGCTTGCTGTGTGGTTTCGCAATGGCAATGGGACCATTGAACTTGCGGGTCGCGATCAATACATCAGGTTCGATGAGCCGCGGACTGGATCGCCCGTTGACGTAGCGAGGACCACATGACTGCGACCGTCGCCCAACTACGAGATAGACTGGCAAGCTATTTTCAGGGCGTCGAGCAAGTCGATGACGCCGTCCTCCGTTTCACTCGTTCGGTCGCACAGCGCCCGTTCGCGATCTATTACGTTGATGTGAGCGACCATCTGCCGGCGACGCCGGCAGAGTTGACGAGCTATCAGGACCGTATCATCGGCAAGCGGTATTTCGATGGCAGCAAGAGTCTCCAATGGAGCAACTATCTCTTTTTCGTCGTTAGTGAAGCTCTGCGCAACGTGCCGCTTCGTCAACTCATCGAGCAAGACCGCACCTATGCGCGCAAATTCGTAGTTACCGAGGATGAGTTAGAGTCGGCCGTCGAACCACTCAAGATAGCGACTACTGATGCGACGCCTGAGACCAACGTCCTATCTGTCTGGACCGAACAGCTTGAGAAAGCGGGCCTGGACGCTGCTGTCCTGAGTAAGGAGCCGTTGCCGCAGCGGTTGTCGTTGATCGAGACCACTAAGGCTCCAGCCAAAGCGAAATCCAAGCCGACTACAAGTTCACGCGTCTCAGCCGATCTTGCACAACTGCGATCACTTGTGCTGTCCAAATACCGGAACTTTCCAACAACCCGATCGTTTGAGCTTGGAATCGTAAACTTGATTGTCGGTGCCAACGGCACGGGAAAAACGTCGTTACTTGAAGCAATTGAACTGCTGTATTGCGGTAAAACGAAGCGCAACCCACAGGCTGATGACAAATATGAGATTATCGCCCAGTTCGTGGACGGGCAGTCAGAAAAGGCCACGAGTTCACGCGCAATGCAGGTCTTCCGCGACCGTAATCTAGCTTGGTATGGGCAGGCTGAGATCAAAACCTGCAATCTCTATCTAGGCTTCGCGCAATTCAATTTTCTTGATACTGATGCCGCTGTGAGCCTATCCGATTCAATTTCAAACCTGGAAGACGATCTTTCGAAGCTGCTCGTCGGTCCAGAAGCATCGCAAGCATGGAAAGAAATCGAACGCATGTCCGATGCAGTCGCTGGCAGGCTTCGCGAGCTGCGCCCTTCAAAGAGCCTGATCGACAGTGAGATGACGGCACTTGAAGCTCGGATCAAGGAATCGCAGAGCGTTCCTCAGGAATCGGATGCCATCTTCGCGCGCCTTGAGGAGATGATGCATCGTCACGACTGGAGCGTGCCTGAGACAGGCAAAGAGGCTGTGGCCGTACACTTGATCGAATCGTTTACAGAACTGGAGTCGCTAACCCAACAAGCAGTATTATTGGAAACAACTGTATCGCCGGTTTCAATCGCAGGGCTTCAACAATTCTGTACAGAGGCAGATCACACGTGCAACAAGGTGGACTCGGATATTCTGCGCCTTGAGCAGATGAAGAAGGATGAACGTCGTCTGGCATCCGATGCCAAGCGATTGCAACTCGCCACTCGGCTAGCTGTTGAAGCGGAAAGGATAGCCGCCGCCGCGCTCCCATCACGGTTAGCGGAGTTGCAACGCCATCGCACCGTTATCGCCACCACGAGCAACGTAGTGGCTGATATAGACGAGAATCTTCTGGCGCAGCTGAAGATCATATCGCCAGCGACAACCATTCCTGACCATCTTCAGTCCGTCGCTGCATCCGCCGCCGCCGCTGAGCGCGCTCGCTCGGCAGCGAAAGACGAATACAAGCAGTTCACTGAGTTACGAAACAAGTCAGCGAATCTGGCACAGCAGCTTCGAAGCATCGCCGCTCAACTCCTCGAAAGTAGTCCAAATCCCGACCTTTGCCCGCTCTGTCACACGCAATTTGAGAAGGGGCAGTTGGACGCGCATATCCACATGGATGTTGATGCTACCATAGAGGCACGCGCTCAATCGCTACTATCCCAAGTGCAAGCTCGTGAAGAACAGCTTCATGTTGCAACGGTTGCATTGGCTGCGGCAACCACGATTGCGAACTATGCAAGCCGCGCGCGCATTGCTCAGACGAGTCCCCTGGGCGTCGTTGTGGAATCGATTGCCTTAGCGCAACAAACCCTTGACGAGGCGCGTCGCCGTGCAGCCGCAATTGAAAGTGAAGTCAAAGTACTTCAATCACAGGGCCTTTCGGAAGATCGCGTAATTGACGTCCAGAATGAGCTGGGCAGTGCAGGTTACCCTCTTACCGAATGGTCGCAGGATTCGATTGTCGCGCTGAACGCTAGAATTGGTGAGGATGTGACCACCAACAAAACGGCACTCGATAAACAGCGCCAAGCAACGGACCAATTGCAGCGGTCAATGGCGACAATCCTCAAGGTGTCTGCGGACGATGTTTCTGCTCTGAGAGCAGCAACATCGCAATTGAAGGAGCAACGAACACTCGTTGCGAGCTTTCTGGAGCGTATTCGCGAATTGCTCGTACTGTTTCCTTGGGGCAGCGATCGCCCAATGACGGAATTACGGTTGGCGGTGGAATCTATCCGCACGATTGCAGCAGAGTTGCAGGCTGCAGTGGCCCGCGAGCATCAGGCGAGGACGCTTTCCGATGAGTCGATAAAACGAAAAAATCAACTAACCAAGCAGCTTGCGGACTTGAACAAGCGCATTGCCCAGTTTGATAGGGCGCAGGAAGTGCTGAATACCTTGACCACACAGCATTCGCTGGCCGGCGCAATGAGTGCTGCGCTACTGCGCAATCGGGCATCAATTGAATCAATTTTCTGTCGCATCCATGCCCCGGCGGAATTCACAGGATTGGGCAGCACATTCACGACCTTGGTCCGGAAAGCTGGCGGTGTTGAGGCGAAGCTTAGTCAGATCAGCACGGGCCAGCGGGCCGCGTTTGCACTGTCGATATTTCTGGCGCAGAATGCGCAGCTTCGGGCGGCCCCACCTGTGGTTCTGATTGACGACCCGATTGCCCATGTCGATGATCTGAATGCGCTGTCGTTTTTGGACTACTTGCGCGAGCTTGCCCTTGCGGGCAACAAACAGATTCTATTTGCGACTGCAAACGAAAAGCTCGCCACCCTCTTCGAGCGAAAGTTCGATTTCCTTGGGGACGGCTTTCGTCGCCACGATCTTCGCCGGTGAACGATGCCGTTAGTCATAATGACACTGGCACTATAGCCCGCTGATTGGGTTGACGTCGCGCCGGAGACTAGCCCCACGCAACAGTGCACGATCACAATACGGCCGCCACTCCAAGCAGCTTTGAGCTATACGACGACCCTTCCGTAAGCGCTCCGATATGCACAAGCTCTCGATGGAGCATCTTGGTTGCACTTCCGTTCAAAAGGTGCGAAAGCCACGACGGTTCAATCAACTCGGACGACTGGGTTGTCCGAAGCAGCCGTAGGTCGGTGAGCTGCCGTTCAAGGTGAACCACCCGCTCGCCGTCCGCATTCAAGGCTAGGCGACAGATTCGCTGCTGCGTCTGACCGGACCGGCCGTGTACCGTGACGTGCCAGGCCGTCGCAAAGCCTGCTGATTGCGTGGCACCGGGGAGGTGTCCGATGATGGTGCGTTCTTCGGCCGCGAGCGCCGAGCAACGGTCGAGCATTTCCTTCACAGCCGGGTGTTCCAAGCCCAGAAGTTGAACGGCCTCTTCCTCAATCGCCCGGTCACGGTCGCTCGTGAAGACAACGGCTTCACGGCCGGACATCCGCAACTCGAAGAGCGTCTCGCCAGTCGGCTTCAATTCTCCGCCGAACACACGGCTCGCGTGCTGAACGAACGCGATCAGTCGTTTCATACCGCGGCCTTCATCGTCGAAGCGACGATAGTCGCCGAGGTTGAAGCCTTCCAGATCCTGAAACAGCTCGAAGACGACCTGACGCGCCAGGTTAGCGTTCGTCATCGCGACTTCGAGTTCCTGCCGGGTACGTTCGAGAGTCGGATCGCTTAGCGCCTCTTGATACAGTTTCTCGTAGCTCAGCCGGCTACCAAGTTGTCCGAGGATTTGCCCGCGCAGGTCCTCCGCGATTTCACCGCGTTCATCCACCTTGCCCAGCGTCGCGGCGATTTCCTTCAGCTTTTCCTCCAGCATCAAGAAGACCTTGCCTTCAATCGTGTCCACCGCGACGAGGTTGTAGACCTGCGCCGTGTCCTGCTGGCCGTAGCGATGGATGCGACCGATGCGTTGCTCCACGTCCATGGGATTCCACGGAAGATCGTGGTTGAAAAGGATGCGGGCGAATTGAAGGTTGATTCCCTCGCGGCCCGCGGCCGTCGTGAGCAGTACACGCGGGCCATCCGGTCGCTTGAATCGCTTTTGTGCCGCCGTCTTGGCTCCGTGGTCGCCGCCCTTGAGCACCTCGACGCCCTTGCCGGGGTAGGCGGCGTCGATGGCAGCCTTCAGACTGTCGATGCTACCCAGATACGTCGTAAACACGACGACCTTTTCCTTCGGATTGAGATTCCAAAGCTGTCGCAGCGCTTCAAGCAGCACCGCTGTCTTTGTCTCCGTACCGGTTGGGAATCCATCGAGCAATTCGCGTATTCGCCTGCGCTCTTCGGGGAGTGCGACGAGAACCATCGACGCCGCAGCTTCATCGCCTTCCATCGCCGCAACTTCGCTGTCGTCCATCGCCTCTGCGGATGCAGCGTATTCGACGGTCTCGCGGCGTTTCTTCAGCAATTGCACCTTCAGGTCAGCCAAGATCTGATCCGCTTGAGCGCGACCAATCGGATTGTCCTCAAGTCCGTGAATCTCGCGAATCAGAGAGCGCGCATCAACCAGCGCCGCGTCACGCCCATCCACATCGAGTGCTTCATCACGTTCGACCGACTCTTGCAGCGTCAGCATCAGCAACCGGCGTCGAAGCGTCGAGCGAACGGCCGCGAAGCTGCTCGCGGCGATCTTCTGGAAGATCGTCATCACGAAGCCGATAGCCCGGCTCTTGCCGCCGAGCGCCTCAGCCAGCGCGTACCCCTCCATCAGGTAGCTCTGCAACGCCGCGTAGAATTTCTTTTCCTCTGTGTTCAGCTCGAACCCTTCGGTATTCACCGCACGCCGCGCAAAGAGCGGACTCCCGTCGGCCGCACAAGCGTCCGCCTTCGTGCGGCGAATCACGACCGCATTCAGCCGATGCCGGTTGTCCACCATGTCGCGCTCGTCTTCGAACAGCGTTGGGTCGAGCAGGCGAATGAGCATCCAAAATCGGAAGTGGTCGCCCTGGTGCGGCGTTGCGGAGAGAAGAAGTAGATCGCGGCAATGATCACGCAGCGCTTCAGCCAGCTTGTAGTTCTCGGTCTTGCGGGACTTGTTGCCCGTCTTATGCACGCTCAGATGATGGCCTTCGTCGAATACGACGAGATCCCAAATCGGGGCTTCACGCAGTCGCTTTACGCGAGCCGTTCGCTTCAAGGTATCGACTGACGCGATAAGCCGATTGTGCTTGACGAACGCGTTCGACTTGCGGTCCGAGACGTCGCCTTCCGAGCCGAACACCTCGAAGTCGAGATTGAAAACCTCGTTCAATTCGCGCCGCCAGTTTTCGACCAGCCCGGCCGGCACGACCATCAGCGCCCGCGTCATTTCGCCGCGCGAGGCCAACTCCCGCAGCACCAGCGCCGTTTCAATCGTCTTGCCCAACCCGACTTCATCGGCGATCAGGAACCGCCGTGGACTCGCGCTCGCGATGCGATGCGTCAGGACGACCTGATGCGGCAGCAAGTCGATCTTCGCCGACGTGAGGACCGCCGCGCTTTCCATGAGCGGCAGTTCTGCGGCTTCAATCGCCAGCCAAAGTCGCTCGACAGCTTCCGGCGTCGCCGGCCGCGGCGACGAGATCACGCGCTCCAGCCACGACTGGCCGTCACGCAGCGCATCGCGCGGCACCTGTCGTTCACCCAGCGTCTGGAAGAAAACGCGGATGAACCCCGTCGGCTCGATGCCGACGACCACACCGTCGCCCATTTCTGGATGCGAAACAGACTTACCGACAATCAACTCAGGAGCGGTGTGGGACATGAAAGCCTCCCCTCACCTGCTGTCCTGTCGCGGGGTCTTTGAAAGTCAGTTCGAACAGGTCATCCGACGCCGATCCATTCCAGACTGTCGCGGAAAGGCGAATTTCGTCGTGGTCCCGCGTCACGAAAAGCACTTCGCCCTGCACCGTCACCTTGAATCGCTGCGGCGCCACGAGCACCCCGAAGACGAGGCCGCATTGGTCCCATTGCTGCTGGAACTCGTTGATGAGCGCACGAATCCGCTTGCGAACGAATGCCTCCGCATCCGCCGCCGGCATGGTTTCAAGCACGGTCTCCAATCCGCCGACGACAACGGTCGAGCCGCTCTGTGGTGGCGCCGAGGGCCATGCCGGCACCCACGCCAGCGCCTGCCGGAGCGAGACCACCGGGCACGAAGCGAGCAACGGGCCGAGCAATCGCTTGTCGAAGACGATGCTCGAACCACGCCCGCGCCACGATGTTCCAGACATTTCCCGCATCAGGCGTCCTCTCGATCCAAAGCCTCGAACAACGTGAGCTGCGCATCGACCGGTCGGGAGGGTCGAGCGCGCCAGCCCTCGACCAATCGCAGAGCCTGCGCCGCCGCGTCACAGATGGCTTTTTCACGCCCGCTCTGGGCATACCATCCAAGAATTGCGTCTGCGGACCGCTTCAGAACGAAGCTGTCCCGATTGAGTTCGGCCGAAATGTCCACCTTCCCGCTCATCGACGCCCCGATCAGGAAATGGGCCTGATCCAGGTCGGTCTTGAGCACCTTGCGCGTTCGTCCGCGTGAAACGAACCCGGCGAATCGGTCCGTAATCGGCACGACGTGAACGCGCGTGCCGACGACGCGAAGCCAACCGCGGGCCTGCAAGTCGTCTGGTGACACGCCGCTGCCACGCAGCGTTTTGTGCAATTCATCGCGGGTCATGGAATCGCGGTCGTCGAACAGGCTGAGGAGCAGCCGCGACGCTGGCTCGGCCGATTCCGGCGCTCGCACGACGCCCGTCGTGCCTTCCTGGAGTAGGTCATCGAGCAACAGATTGATGCCCAGTAGCGCCTCGCCGACGCCCAACACCTGTCCGTCACCAGTCAGCACCTGCCCGTAGTGGCGGCTGTAGAACTCCAGCGCCTTGCCCCGCAAGATCACGCGTAGGTCGGCCTCAAGTAGGTCGCGGCCGTGCGTTCGTTCGAGCAGGTCCTTATATCGTCGCGATTCGTCCTTCACCCACCGCCGCATTTTGGCCCAGGCGACCGGCTGCGGGGCTTCGAGCCGCTTTCGACAGACGTGGATGATGTCGTATTCGATTTTCCGCGACCCAAACGCGCCACTCTGACCTTTCGTTTCATCACTACGAATGGGGTACGTCGCAACGAGTACCCAGCCGGCGTTGAACAGTGCTTCGAGTACATCAACCCACGGTGCGTCTTCGCTGTGGTGGAACGTGAAAGCCATCAGACCGCCCGGCTTGAGTACCCGAGCTGTCTCAGACCAACAGGCCGTCAACGTGTCGCAATAGAACTGTGACGCCGGTTCACGTCGATATAAAGGATTCGACTCTCCCTCCTTGAGCTCAATGTCACCGGTACGCTCACGAATCGTCTCGACGTGTTTCGCTGAAACAAGAGGAGTTGCCTCCCACTCCTCTCGATCATCGGGATGTTCAATAGAATTCTGCACCGCCTCAATGGCCCGAGGTGTTCGCTCCGCCTCAAAATAGACTCGCTCGGGGACTCCATCGTACCACTTGAGGATCGCCACGCGCATCCACGCGTAGAAAAAATCTGCAAGATCACCGTAGAAGAGATTGTTTCCGAAAGGTGGGTCTGTAACCGCGAGGTCCAAATCCTGATCAAAACTCGACAGGTCAGACGAAGATTGACAGCACACGACAGCGGATTCTCGTAAAACGGGATCACCCGGAGTAACCTTGACGCTCTTCTTTGCTTCGATTTCTTCCACGAGGGCGGAATCCCACGGTGACGCGCACCACGCCAGGCCGTCGACAACCGTGTCTTCGATCGATTCCCAATTGCCGCGCCCAAGTTTATGAAATGCGCAGTTTTCAACGACGAGCGCTTTGGGGTGAAAATTGGCGTTCGACAAGAACGGGGCCATACAATCGCGAGAGATGTCCCAGAAGCAAAACATATTCTGATTTCGCAAATACTGCTGAAATCCTCCCAGAACCTGCTCACCGACATCGAGCGCCTGACCTTGGGATACGCTATCGATCAACGCGCGGAGAAGTTGGGAATGAATGAGGAGCTGCCGCGCATTGAACATTTTCCACCAATGCGTGAAGCCCCAGTTTGGAATTCCTCCATTGAGCTTGAACGTCATATAGGCAGGCAGGAGCCGCGTATCGGGCCAACAACCAATCAGATCACTTTGACATCGTCTCGACCACTCTCTTTCTGCGACTATGAGGCGTTCGGCATCGGTCGGATTCAACGCGCCGAAAAAACGTCCCCCATAGACGTAACCAGCCGCTTGACAGTCCGGGCAATGACATTGAATTGCATAGGGAGCGACCGGCGCCGTTCGCTGGGTAGGGCGAACGGATTCAAGTATGTCTTGGGCGGCACCACACGCCGCACATCGGAACGCCGATTTTGTCGGCACCGTTCCCTTCCTTGAATTCACAACTGTGCCATCGCGAAGCGTAATCTGTGCTGGTGGTCCGAACAGCTTTCGATCGGCGTCCTCGCTGTCCACTGCATCCTCGCTCGCCTCTTCATCGATTGCGGGTGCTTCGTCTTCGTGGATCGCTGAAACTCCCTCTTCAGCTAATTTAACGCGGCCGCGCACCTCGATTAGCGACAGGCCGTTGACTCGATTACGAAACCATGTAGCAGTAGTGTCCGGATCGGCACCAGCCCAGCCACCGTATTCGGAACCACGTTGATCTTCGCCCGGCGCACCTTCCAACCACTTCGGGTGAATCAACAGGTACATGTATGTAGGGCGTGATTCGATGCCAAAGTCCTTCTTCTTCATCGCTCCAACCGTGCCTACCCGGCGATGATTTAAGAGCGTGCGCTTGATTTCCTGCCCAGCTGGCTGGCTGCACGCCGGGCATTGCAGCCCGGCTTCGGTTTCGATCGATTCCAGTAGCCGCTCCAGCCGCTCGCGCTTCTCGTCGGCATTACCCTTGCTGTAATCGCTCAGCATCTGGGCGAAGGGCTGCGACATTTCAGTAAAGGGCGGTTCATTCTCGACGATGACGCGCTCCGCGCCCGGGGCCATGCGCGTCTCACCCAACTCGGCATCGAAATGATGGCCACAGTGTGGGCAATCGACCGGGATAAACTTGGTTGAGAGCTTCTTTTCGGCAATGACCGGCGAGCGAAAGATCGGCGTGCGATGGCCGCAGGGTTTGCCCTGGCTGCCGCGGCACGGGCCGTGCTTCGCCCAGAACGTGTAGATGACTTCCGGGCCTTCCCAGCGATAGTGCTTGCGCTCCGTCGGCGGCAAGTCAATCGGGTCCAGCCCTTCGGGCGCCGGTCGTTCCGTCCGCACATCGATCCAGTGACCCTTGTGCCCGCGCGGGCACGTGGTCGTATAGAACGGCTGAATCAGCGGCTTGACTTCGGCCTCAATGTGGTCGAAGAGCGCTTTGACCTGCGCGGGATCGCTGCACGCGACTTCGTTCTTCGTGACAAACCACGCGACGGGATTAAGGTCGATGCCCGTGACCTGGAAGCCGAGGCGCGAGCCTTCGACGACTGTAGTGCCGCCGCCCATGAATGGTTCGAGCACCTTGAGCTTCTTGAAGCTGCCGGCCTTCTGGTGGTTGCAGTAGTAATGGTCCCAAACCAGCTTGGCCGCATGCGACGGATCGTCGGGGGCTTCCGTCGCCGCCGCGATGAGCAGACTGCGAAAGACGCTAGAGCGTCGCCGCGCCCACCATTTCGACATCTGGTAAATCGGCTTGCCCGCGTTTCCTTCGAGGTGCGACAGCGCGTTGATCGGAGCAATCGGAAAATCGACTTCGAGGCAGGTCAGCTTCCGATTGGGGTCGGAAAAATCCGGCGTCTTGAGCCGGATCGCCTTCCCCAAATTCGGCGGCTCGAAGCCGGCGTTCTTGCCGTTCTTCTTCTTGCCGTTTCCGTTCTTCTCTCCTTCCGCAGCGCGATCGCTGAGGTTGAGCAGATTGTCCGGCTCAACATCGATCAGGTACGCCTGATTGGCCGCGTTGTCGGATTTCGCTTTCGCCATTTCGTTGCGCCAACCTTTTCATTTCGCCGCGAACTCGATGAACGGAACCGCCACTTCGAGCAGGCTCAGCCCACCGTGACAAACGTACGGAAAGCCACCCTGGACCGTCCACTTGCGCTGGCCCATGACGACGTGATGCCCGTTGTGAGTGAACACGACGGGCGGCAGCAGTGCCCGCGCCCACGGTCCCAAGACTGGCTTGCAGCGCGATGCAGCGAATGTGTCTTTGAGCGCGCTTACGACATCGGGGTCGCTCTCATTCGTTGAGAACAGTTGTGACCGTGCATACCCGTGGTCGGCCGTGATGATGAGTCGTCGGCCCGTGCGGAGCCGGTCCACGAACTGCCAGAATCCGTCGCTTTGCAGGCCGGCGGCAGCAGTGTTGTAGACCTGATCCGGTGCGCGCGCGTGCGTGTGGACGAGAATGTCCGGCCAGTCGTACCAGATGAAAACGTTTGGCACATGCGGCAGCGAGGCGATGTGCCCATCAAACGCGCCGCTCAGCACGTCCGTGTAAACGCCGTTAGTCCCCAGGGCGAATCCGCCAGGAGCGCCGTCGTTCGCCAGGCTTGACCGCGACGGAACGCCGAGGCTCTGAGCAAACTGGTTGGTTTCTGACGGAACTTCGGAGCCGGTTACACGAACGGCGACAGGCTCAATGCCGCGTGCCGAAGCGCCGCCGAGCAGCGGCGTCAATTCTCGGAGCGACAGCCCGTCAAGAATTAAGACCGCGTGTCCCGATGCGGATGAGCCGGCCCACCACGCCTTGAGAGCATCCGACGTGCGCTCGGCAGTAGCTGGATATTCCTGCCACAACTCCCAGGCACTCTCAGCGATGAGGCGGTCCGGCTCGACCGTCTTGTTGTGCAGCTCGACCGGCGACGGTGTGGTCCGCGCAAGGTCGAGCAACTTCGCAAAGATGCCTTGCCAGGCAGCCTGCGGAGACGCCGCGTCCAGGATGGTCTCGTGCCACGAACTCACGCCTGGTCGTTCCTCTCGTGAGTGATTTCGAGATTAGCGCGGAACGTTGACGGAATCCGCTGGAGTATCTGCTTGATCTGCTGAACAGTCAGTCCCTCGAACTCTATTTGCGCTTTTTTCAGTACGGCATCGCTGGGCACTCCCCATTGCTCGAAGCTGCCCACGAGGTTGATGACCGTTGTGGGCGCTTGTGTTCGATGCGTCTGCGCTTGTGGCTGTGTTGGAATCGTTGGCCCCGATGTAGGTGTTCCGCCTCCGGCACCGGTTGGTGTAACAGTGGGTGTGGTCGGGCCGGTCGTCGTACCGCCCGTCGGCCAAAGCCCGGGTTGAGGGGTTGTGCCGGGCGTCGTTGGTTGCGTGGGCGTGACCGCCGGCGTCGGCCCGGTTACGGCTCCCGATCCGGCGGCTCCCGGTAGCGCGAGCTGCACCTGTCGCATTTCCTGAGCCGAGCGGAACCAGCGTCGAACATAGCGCAGAGCCTCTTCATCGTCACTGTGATCGGGCTGCCGACTGATCCATTGGCCCGAGACATTCATAACGACGCGCCCCTTGGACGCGACCTTGAGCACCTCTTCGCAGATACCCGTTTCGCCCAGAAACGGAATTGCGTCGCCCGATGGTGGAGGCTCCTTGAGATCATCCACGAGGCGGCTCACTTCGCGGTTGTTCCGAGCGTAGTCAATCACAAGCGTCTGGAACTCGGCAGGGTCAAACAAATCGCGTTTGATCTGCTCGTCGATGGCGAGCGGGATTGACCCCTTCTCGCGGACAAGCTGGCCATCTACGCGCTCGATATCGAATCGGCATTGTTCAGGCTGGCGAAAGTTCCAGGTGGAGAGCACACCGAGTCGGTCAAATCGAGCTTTCAACGTCTCTCGGAGCGGCCGGTCGAAATCGTTGCGAAGGCCGTAATACTGCGGGTCGTCCCGCCATGCTTGCGACGTGAGGTATGAGCACCGCGCGGAGAACACGATGTCGCGGTCCTCGTAGACGCCAGCCGCGCCCGCGACAGGCAACAGGAATCGCACGGTATTTCGTTTGGAGGGGACGTGCTGAGCAAGCCACTTGCCGAGTTGTGCTTCTGCGCCGCCACCGGCGGCATCGATCGCATTCGGCACAACGAGAAGAACTGGTTGCGACCAGCGCTCGGGTCGATCGTTTTCATCCACGAACGGCCACGGGTCGGTCAGCCATTGCGGTCCGAGGACGACGACACGCGAAACCGCCTCACGAGTTTCGGGCACGAGGATGTGTCGGATGGTGTTCCGGATGTGCTCAATATCCTTGCCCGGATAGATGGATGCGGTTCCGCTCGACGACGGTGCGCCCGGTTCCCAGAGCCGACTGTTTCGGGCTGTTGCTCGAACCTTCGTCTTCGCGTTTTCGCCGCGACCGATCCACAGGCGTCCCTGGAGGTCGTCCGCCCCGTGAATGTTGATGCTGTTGTCCTTGATGAGCATCAGCTCGTCGCGGAACGCGTTGTCGCTGACCGCCTGGTCGCGGGTGATGTCGAGTTGCAGATCCTGCCGCGTACCGCCGGCGTGCCGACCCGGTGACATCGAACGCATCCACAGTGCGCTCAGCAGCTCGCGAGCGTGCGAGAGCGGCAGCCCCTGCGACAGCACGCCTTCGAGATTGCGTTGGGCAATTTGAAGCAGCTCTTCCTGTTCTCCGGCCGTCGCGATGGAGGCGATGAGTGCCTGCACACCGCAAGCGTCGTCATCCACCAGGAAATCAGCCGGCGTCAGAATTGCGGCCTGCTCACCCCGGCCGCGAAACACGGCGGCGAGGATTCGAATCAGATCGCGGCTCTCTTGCGCCGCTTCGGCCATGAGGATTTGGTCGTCGAGAAGCTCGATCAGTTCGGGGCTGAAAGGCCAAAGCGTCAGAACTTCTTCGCGCTTACGCTCCTGCTCCGAAGCCGGCAGCGTCGCGAAGCGCAGCCGGAATCGCTCGGTCGCGTATGCGTCCACGAGACGAGTGGTCTCATTGCTCGGGATGTTCGCCCTGTTAGTGAACAGGCGATGCAGAAGGAGCTGCTGCCGGTCACGTTTTGCTGTCGGCCCTTGGAAATTGATCAGGATCGGCGTGTTGCGGTGAACTTGCTGGAATGCGTCTGTGTTATTATTCAGCACCGAGACTACAAGGACGAGCAACTCCGGCCGTTCCGACGCGATCTCAGACAGGTTCTGGATGAAGTTCGATGCGACCTCGCGCCATTTCCTGCCATTGGGCGACGGGTCGTCATGTAGCCCGTCGAACCACTTTTGAAACTCATCAAGGATCAGCGCAACCGGCTGCGCCGTGAACATCTCCTCCAGCAGCCGCCGAGGTGGATAGGGCTGATTGAGCGATTCGAAGCGACCCTTGAAAAGCTGCCCCTGCGGATGCCTGGCAAATAGCAGCTCCCAGAGCAGCGGAAACTCGTGATTGTGCACCGGCTCGGAGATAGGGAAATACCCGCCTCGGAGCCGTAGGTTTTGGAGCGACGGCAACCCGAGCCGCTGACCCCAGTCCGACGCCCAGCGCCCGACCGCATCAGGCGAGGCTACGGCATGGTGCATGACGCCCATGATGTGCGACTTGCCGCGACCGCGGTCGCCGATGAGCACGATTGGCCGGCCGGACATGTCCGCGCCGAGCGCCCTGAGTGCCGTCTGAACATCTGCCGTTGGGTATGTGATGTTGAGAATTTCGTCGGCGGCTTGCTGCGCAACGCCCGTATTGTCCGGCCGACGAAGCGCAATCGTCGTGCCGGGCGTCTGTTGTCCGAGGAACTCGTCGCGCAATCGCAAATTCAGCAAGGCTTTACGCTCCTATTCGAGCGGTCGTTTTGGGCATCCCTTCCTGCAGAATCTGTGGCGATCACCAGAATTTGGCGAGGCTCGATAATACAGGGCCGAAGGGTTCGTCCGTATCGAATATGCTAACCTTGAGGAGGGACTCGGCCAAGCGAGGAATGGCGACCGGCTGCGGGAATTAGTCCTGGAAGGGCTGAACAATAGCGCGTCTAAGCGAAACCGAAGCGAGGGGAACGAGTTCGAGCCCTGCCGCACCTCTCGCCCGATTCACAGCACCTAGAGCCTCCAATATTTGCCGCCGAACCGGCGCAAAACATTGAAACTGAACGCGGCTGAATTCGCGTGTGGCAACCGCCAGAGTTCGACGCAATCCGATTTCTACAAAAGCAGCTTTTAGGCTGGCATGATTCTCACGAGAAATTCTGACAGATGCGTGCCAGCGTCCATCAGATCCCTTGCGGCACCCGATGCTGTAGCCGGCGAATTTGATCGGCGCTCGGCGCACGTCGCGAAACGACGCCATCTCGCGCTCGAAGAACTCGTGCCGGCCCTTCGTCGCGAGAAGCAGGAAGAATCGCTCGTGCCGCAGGTACTGCATGTTCGCGAGACCTTGCTTCTTGCGCCGGCATCGCGCCCACTTCGTGATCGCGATGCCGTATCTCTCGATGAGCTTCGCATCGATCGCTGCCAGCTCCTTCCCTTCGGGGATCTCGCCCGCGACGTAAAACCAATAGCCGTGCGTGATGTACGCGACGGCAAGCTGCTGGACGAATCCCTCGATTGACGTAGTTACACACCGATACTCCATGCGTGTCTATCCTCCTTCAAAATGGCGGGTTGTTCTGGCACAACCCGCGAAGCCGTCTGAAACCTCCTTTCGCTCAAGCTTAATCCTTCTCTGGACCCGGACCGCAGAACTCCAACAATTCGCGGAGTTCCTGCTCGGTCGGTTCCCTGCCAAAATCCTCCTGATAGCACGCGACGATGCGTGCCCGCACGTCGGGCGGAATGTTCGACGTTTCCGGCCAACATCGCTCATCGAACTCTTCGATGATGTCTGCCGGACTGTCGCCGATGACTCCGCCACTTCCCGTGCGCCACCAACCCATACTGATCACCTCCTTTCGCTCGAATCCCCAACCACTCTCACGCCGTGCCCCGCGCATCCCGGCTCAGCGTGCAAAGAACCCCCTCCTTTCAACGAACCACCGCGTTCGCCACGCATCGGCCATGCTCTTTCCAAATCAGCCCGTGCTTGCTTAATACGGCATCCGGTCGCGCCATCCCTCCGACCTTCGCCGCACACGCAGCCCGCGCTAGATTCATCCATTGCAGTTGCCCATCACATCGCAACACGCATTCATCGCTTCGCTTCACAAACCAAGTCCTCAACTTCATTCGTGAAACCGGCGTGCTTCGCACGACGATGATCGCAGCCGCGTTCGCATAGCGGTTGCGGGTAAAAACCGACGATCCACCGGCGGGAACACCCCGACTGTGGATCGTCATTCCGCTGCCAAACGACGGCCCTCTCCCGAGGGTCCTCGTTTGACCGCATTGGCTGTCTTCCGACCAATCGATAGCGGGCCGGGGCAAGACTTTCCTGTCCCGGCACCGCACCGATACGTCTGCAAACATGAGAAATTGCTCGTCGGCCCTTTCGTCGTCGATCGTGTGCCCGGCACCACCCGTAACACTCGAACGGCATCGCGACTGCCTTGCCGCTTTGCCGCCACGCTTCCGCGTGCTCCTACTGAGGCCCCGCTCCCAGACTCCGGCGTTTCAAGCACCTGCGCGACAATACGCAGGCACCGGGCATCACCCCGGCTGCCAGAGTCCTTCCCCGGTTAGAACCAGTCTCCAATCGATCGTTCACGTCGCTTGACCTGGAAGCTCCGCGTGCGTCTCTCCCGCACACGTTGCTCACATCGCTGTATGCCGACGGCTTCCGCCGTTGACATCGTTTCGCTCGCCATGTTGGCGGGCGATTTCGGGGTACGAATCTAGAAGCTCCCCTTACCCGTCAGCGAAGGTCTTTCTATCGCAGTTCGGCACGTCTCCGATCGATCTCACCCAGAAGCGGTTTCCCGCCTATCGCAGTTGAGCTTTTCACCATCCGTCATTTGAAACGGAATGCCGACGCTTATCATCGCGCCGGTCGTCTGCGTCACCGCAAACAAGCTCCCTGCCCGGGCTAACGTTGAACGGGCCGCTGTTACGCCGAAGCGCATCAGTCGGTCCCGAACCCCGCAGGGGGATTAGCCGCCGATGGCGGCATCACCCACTTTGGCTGATCCGGCTCGTGTAGTGACACGAGTCTGTCCCGGTCGCCCAGTTTTCATATGCAAAGAACGAGGCGGACGCTTTCGACGAGGCTTGCCCCCGTGGTGAACCACGGCGCGGCCAAGTGCGAAGCGACTCGCCCATGATGTGTATGGGATCGAACGGCAGGATTACTCCAAAAACTTGGGATTACTCTGCCGAGCCTCCCTCGCACTGGACGAGCCAGTCTCCTGGCATCCAGCGCTACGAGCACTCGAACATGGCGGGTGATGAACTCCGCCTCCTTAGCCTGTTTGGTGGACAGGTTTACCGGTTGTCCGATCCCACGATTCAGACGCCAGGCCACGCGTTTACGTGATTCTGACGATAGTGAAACGCTGTTTCACGCGGCTAGGATAGCGCAATCGAAAACGCAAGTCACCATTCGGGGGCTGCTTTTTCACTCGTGTACTAGCGGAGCCAAACGGTACCGGTTCCCACAGCATACCAGCGCCGCGAGTCACCTTCCGTGCGACCAGTTTGTTTGTACGGCCGCTTGTCTGCATAGGGAATAACCGCAATTTCAAGGCAATATTGATAATCAGCAAAAAAGCGAGGAAACGTGGTTGCGGCGGTGACCGTTCAGTCTTGGCCCTTCCGCTGTCGTAGTTTTCGTCGAAGTCGATACACTTAAGGCATCTGCTGTCAGACTGTTTCTTCAAGGGTAATACGTGAGCCCAACCGATCCGTCCAAAGTTCTAGATCGTGACGATCCAGGCGACGACACGCAGCTGCGTTTCCGCTACCAGCACGGGTACGGCGTGATCCTCCTATGCGGGTCGGCCACCGGCGCCTTGCCGTATGTTGCGGTATGGTGCGAGCACCACGAGGACCTGCTGGGCGAGAAGGCCAACGGGCAGTTCGACAGCTTCCAAATCAAGACGGCAACGCCGGAGTCCGGACCGTGGAAGTTGTCGAACGAAAAGCTCCAGAAGAGCATCGGCCGCTTCGTCGAACTCGACGGGACGTTTCCGGGAAAATTCGACGCCCACTCGTTTGTATCCAACGTCCAGTGCTACGACACCGAGCAGACCGATGAGATGGCGAAAAGCCCGGTCAAGTTCTTGCTCGCCGTGCGCAACTGCGCTACCTGCGCCGACCTTACCGTTGCGCACGCTAAAGCGCTGAAGGAACTGGCGACGAAGCTCGGCTGCGATAAGGCGAGGCTATTCGACACGTGCAAGCGCGTGCAGATAATGAAGGGGCCGGCGCTCGACGGTTTTGAGACCTCAATTGCCCACGAGCACATGCCGAAGCTGGACGGTTGCTCGACTCTCGCGCCTGCGGAACTCGACGGACTGCGCGACGAACTGATCCAGATCGTGTTCAACGCGTCGTCAGTTAGGATCGACGATCCGAGCAAGCACTGGTGCTGTGTCCTCGGTAACGACCACATCAACCCGAGACTGAGGGCCAAACGATTAGTAGCGCGCGATACAGTGCAGGTCGCGCTCGCGGGTCGGACGCTAGTCTTCCGCTTCGCGCCTTCGAGCACGTCGCTGAAACTCGGCGACAAAAAGCGCGACCTAGAAATTCTCACCAAGAAATTGCTTAAGGGCGGTTTGGCGAACCAGCTCGATTCGATGCAATCGCGCACGTTGTCGGCCGAGCAACACCTGCTGTCGCTGGTGGCACAGGACGCGGACGAGGCGGGCAAGGTCATCAATCAACTGAAAGAGCTGGTCCAGGGCACATGCGCCGACGCCGAAGCAGTCGCCTCCGCCAAAATCGAGCCGTGGGGAATGGATATGTATCGTCGCGTCGTGACGCGCCTCCAGGACGTCGCCGACACCCAACCCGGTATGGTGTACCACCAGCCGCACGAATGCCTCATGGGGGTAGCAGGGCTGCTCACCGAGGGGTGCAAGGTGTGGTGGAGTCCGCGGTTCGACGTGAAGGAGGCCGTATGAGCTTCCGCATCGTCGAATCCGCCGTCGCAGCCGAACAGGCCGATGCGCTCCACGAGGCCCGACTTCTCCTGATGCTCCGTCAACAGGCGGACAAGGGTGATGGAACGGTGAACGGCATTACCAAGCTCGCGAAAATGGATTTCCTGTTGCGTTACCCCCTGTACTTTGAGCGACTCCTGAAGGCGACACGCAAGCGACCGCCAGCAGTCGTGATGGAGCCGTATGAACGCGACACGGTGGAAAGCCGCATGATTCGCTTCCGCTACGGGCCGTGGGACCGCCGCTACCGACGCTGGATCGGGTTGATGGTCGCGAAGGGGCTTGTGGACAGCTTCGTCTCCGGACGCACCGTTCATGTACGGGTCACCAACCGTGGGCGGCAGTTGGCCGACGCCATCGCGCACCGGGAGGAGTTTGCCAACCTCAACGCCCGCACGGAGCAAGTAAGCAAAGCCGTCGGCGCAATGTCCGGCAGCGGGCTAAAAGACTTGATCTACCAAGTGGTGCCCGAGCTAATGGGCATGAGTTGGGGCGAGGAGATTCAACCATGAAGCTGCGCCTCAACCACCTAGAACTGACATGCAAACGAGCCGTGTACACAATTCCGTTCGACGACTTCACGTATTTCTATGGAGAGATGGGCGCTGGCAAGTCGACCATTGCACGACTGATCGACTACTGCTTCGGCGGTGGCTTGGACATGACGCCGGCGCTCCAAAGCGAATTCGTCTCCGCGACGCTCGACTTCAAGATAAATGACGTGCATGTTCGATTGGAGCGAGCTGTTAACGCCAATCAGGTACTCGCGAGTTGGGGCGCGGCGGCAGATGCCCAGCAACTTATCGTGCCGGCACGGGCGGCAGGCGGGGAAGTGTTGCCCAACACCGGCATTGAAGTTCTCTCCGACCTACTCTTTTACCTTGCCGGCGTGCAACCGCCGAAGGTGCGCCGCAGCCGATTGAAAGACGACTCCGAACTCCAACGACTGAGCTTTCGCAATCTCTTTTGGTATTGCTACCTCGACCAGGACACCATTGATAGCAGTTTTTTCCACCTCGATAATGGCGCCGACTTCCCGCGGCGACTGAAGAGTCGGACAGTCCTAGCGTACCTGCTTGGGTACAACCAGCAGCGAGTTGCGGAGCTTGAGACGGATCTGGATGAGGTGCGGTCGGAACGCATCGCGGCGTCCGAGGCAGCCGAATCGCTGGACGCATCCCTCGATGAGGCAGGCGTTGATAGCGACCTCGACATCGCGGCGCAGCTTCAAGCACTAGATGTGGAGCGCAAGAAGCTCGATGCGTCGATACAGGCTCATCGCAGCCACTTGAGTGCGGCGAAGACGCACGTCACTGATCGCCTCACTGATCGCGCCCGCCAACTGGTTTCCGAAGTGCAGGCCGTGCGTGATGCGATCTCGCAGGTCAAGACGTCGATCGAGCAACACCGGCGGCATCGAAACGAACTGCTCTCGCTCAGTACGAAGTTCCAGCGTGTCACAGCTGCCCGCGCCGTACTCAACGGCGTTGAATTCGAGCGATGCCCACGATGCACGCAGCCATTGCCAGCGCGAGAGGAAGCGATATGCGTCCTATGTGGTCAAGCGGACACGGCAGACGCCGAACCGGCCGTCACCGCGACCGAAGCAGACCTTTCGGGCCGAAGGGCTGAGTTGGAGGAACTCATTACGGCGCAGCAGGAGCAGATCCGCGTTCTCGGTCTCCGCGAATCCCGACTGATCGATGAGAAGCAACTAATCGACGCCACGCTGGGCAAGGAAATGCAGCGATACGACTCAGCCTACCTTTCTCAGGTGCTTGAGACGGAGCGGCGGCTCGCTGCCGTCACGGAAGAGGCACGTTTTCTGGAACGACTCCGCATCCTTCCAGCGCGGGTCGAGAAATTCAAACAAAAGGCGGACACACTTCAAGCACGCGAGGTCGAACTACGGCGACAGCTCCGCGAAGCGCGCGAGGCTGCCGAGCGAGACCTCACAAACGTTAGGCTGCTTGGCGAACTCTTCCTGGACTGTCTTGTGCGCGCCAAACTCCCAGGATTTACGACGGATGACATCGTCGCGATGTCCGGTCCAGACTTCGTTCCGTCGATCATGGACCGCTCCTCAGGCGAGGCGGCCGTCAGTTCCTTTGACACACTTGGCAGCGGCGGGAAGAAGACGCTTTTCAAGTGCTGCTTCGCCGTCGCAGTTCACCGGCTTGCGCAGCGGATCGGGTCGGTCCTGCCCACGCTCCTCATCATCGACTCGCCGATGAAGAACATCAGCGAGCGCGAGAACAGACTACAGTTTGAGGGCTTCCACGCCATGCTCTACGAACTCGCACAAAGCGAACTCGCAGACGTTCAGTTCATCATGATCGACAAAGAGTTTTGTGCTCCCTCTCCTGAGCAAAAGGTGAAAGTGCGTGCAAGGCATATGACGGTAGACAAGGACGATGATCCACCGCTGATTGAGTACTACCGAGAGAGGCCCTCGACCGAATCGCTACCTGCGACCTCATCAGAGCCGGCCGATTCATCAACTCCTGATGAGCTGAAAAACCAAGATCGCGATGTGTAGGATCGCTCAGACATTCGCGTTGCATTATCGCCGAACGTCATGAGGCGAAGCCAACGTTAATCTGATGGGGACTACCACCGACTACCACTTTCGTGCCCAATTACCACGATAGGACGCGAAAAAACGCGACATCGTGCGACACTTTGCGAATGCGTGGTGTCATTGTTAAGATGCTGAGATTGCTCGGGTTGTGAACCAAAAAGCCCGATTGATCTTGGTAATTCCCAAGCTGGACGTCGTGGGTTCGAATCCCATCGCCCGCTGTGATATAATCCATTGGCCGATCGATCATTAGCGAACCTGCTCGCGTCGAGCAGTGCGGCTCAGGAAGCCCAAAAAGGGGGTAATTACCCCCTGCGTGCTTCAGGAGCCTGCCATGTCTGTTCGTTCCTCACCACGCGTTCCGAAGTATCGTCACCACAAACCGTCAGGACTCGCCTCCGTTCGCGTTGACGGCCGCGACATTTATCTCGGCAAGCATGGAACCCCCGAGAGCCTTGAAAGCTACAAACGCGTCATCGCGGAATGGCTTTCCAACAACAAGGTCGTCTCCCCGTCACCCGCGACAGCGGCCAATCTGCATGGCCGTAGCGTGGATGAGCTTATACTCCGGTACCTCGATTTTGCAAAAACCTATTACGTCAAAAACTGCGAGCCGACCGGTGAATACAAGAACGTTTGCGAATCGCTCCGGCCGCTCACGCAGCTCTACGGAAAGGTCCGCGTTGAGGACTTTGGCCCATCCGCACTGAAAGCCGTGCGACAAGCGATGATCGACGCCAATCTCTGTCGCGGCACGATTAACTCGCGAATCAATCGCATTCGACGCGTATTCAAGTGGGGAGTCGAGAATGAACTTGTTCCACCCCACATCTTGCACGGCCTCCAAGCCGTTGCCCCGCTCAAGCTCGGTCGATGCAACGTCCGCGAAGCCATTCCCGTCAAACCCGTGCCAGATCACATGATTCAGCCGGTGCTTGAACACGTTTCCCCTCAAGTCGCGGCGATGATCCAATTACAGTTGCTCACCGGGATGCGCCCAGGCGAGGTCATGCAGATGAGGGCAGAGGATCTGGACATGTCGGGGCAGACATGGACTTACAGGCCGGCGACGCATAAGACCCAGCACCACGGTCGGCAACGAGTCATTTATCTAGGGCCTAAGGCACAGAGCGTTATCCGACCATTCCTGAAACCAGATGGCTCAGCATGGCTCTTTAGCCCCCATGAAGCGATGGTTCTCATTCACCGTCAACGCCGAGCAGACCGCAAGACTCCATTGTCGCCGAGTCAGCGAGCGAGAAGGCGCAAGAGATATCCTCGTCGCGCGCCAGGTGATCGCTATGACCGCCGAGGCTATGCATGGGCAATTCGTCGAGCCTGCGATGAGGCCTTTCCTCCGCCGGATCATCTCAACGAAAAGCAACAACGCCAATGGCGCCGTGAGCATCGCTGGTCGCCGAATCAGCTACGACACAACGCCGCAACGCATCTGCGAAAGCAATTCGGACTGGAGGCCGCGCGAGTCGTCCTTGGGCATAGCTCGGCGGATGTGACCGAGATCTACGCCGAATTGGACCTCTCCAAGGCCGCTGACATCATGGCACGCGTCGGGTAAGCTCTCTGGCGGTACCGGCAATGAGTTGCCGAGCGGCCTCCAGCGTCCCCTTAAAAGGATGTTGGAGGCCGAACCATTTGGCTCTTAGTCCTTTCGTGGTTCGCCATCTTCGGCTGGGTACGCCCGACACTCACCATCCTGGTCCCAATTGAATACGGCTTCACGGGATAGGTCACTGAGACGGCGACGGATGTTCGGCGCCAACTCGTCGCAGATTGCTCGTTGCAATTCATCTACGAGCGCCGCCTCCTCACGTAAGTCCTCTATGATTTTGTGACAAATCGGGCAGCTTTGTACGTGTTCTTCCATGCGTCCATTTTCCGGCCGCTTCGCGAACACTTCAAGCTTGTCCGCCGTCGGACAACCAGAGCGGAACATGGCTACACCTCCCCCAGTTCAACGTCGAGCTTCAGTTTTAGACGCCGAAGCTCATTAATGATTTTGTGCTTGATCCCGTGAAGCCGGTTCGGCGTGACGCCGTATCTCTTGGCGACGGCCTTCGCTGGCTCACCGAAAATCACCCACGCTTCGAACGCAGACCAATCGCGCGGGCGGATGGCAGGCGATGTCTTGACCCGCTCAAGACAGGCGCGCCATCGCTCTTCTTGCTCCAGCCGCTCCCATTGGCGATCCGGTCCCGCGGACTCGTCGGTCGCGGCGGGTGATATCGACAAATCGCCGAGCGCCAGTTCACGGCGGCAGCGCTGTTTCTCTCGGCGAATCTGCCGATTGGTGATGCTTCGCAGATAATGGCGAAATCGAGTCTCCGGCGTGAAACCGCCCCGAACGGAGCTTGCGAAGTTACGCATGATCGTGGCCACGACCTCTTCGGCGTCTGGTTCACTCAGCCCCGAATGCTTCGCCATGCGGTAAATGATGGGCGAGTAAATGCCGAAAAACTCCCCCCACGCCTGCTCGCGGGCCTTCCTCGTAACGGAACCAAGCCGAACGATGAGACTCGTCCGCGTGATCGGGAAGATTGAGCTGTCTGAAGTCGTCAGACGCATTTCGGTAACGGTCTCCAATATCCAAACAGCGCTCAGCGAAACAAATCTTTCTCGCAAAACCCAACGCTAGGCGTCACTCCCGCGACTCGACTGCCCCTTGCGCTGTCTGTTCCCTCACGGTCTCTCGTACCCGAGCGAGAAGCTCAAGCTTCTCAGGCCCCGGTCGCTCAGACAGGGCGGCGGCCCGCTCGGCGTATTGCAGGGCGAGCATAGGGTCGGCAAACTCCGGCGGCTTTGCATCCAAGACTCCGCGTGCATACTCCCAAAGCCGGTCCGCCATAACCGCCTCTTCGATCGCGAGCACCTTTACGATTGCAAGGGCCTCTGTCATGTGACCGATTGCCTCGTCAGACTGGCCGCACATCCATGCGGTCGTAGCCAGGCGGTGGTGCGTCGAAAAAAGATGGTGCCGGTTTTCGACGGCGCCGTGCTTGATTTCGACCAACTTCTGGTTTGATTCGAGGATTTCTCGACCGATCTCCGAAACCAAGGACCAATTACGGCGACGCCTGGCCCGATCGCAGTGCGGACTGAGGCAGTTGGAAAGCAGTACGCGGGGCATCACCGCATTGGGTTCCTTCCGCACCATTCGTCGCGCAGCATCGAGCGCTTCTATCGCATTCGCATCGGCTTCATCATCCTGATGCTTCAAGGTTAAGGCGGTCGAGAGGTACGTCCGACTAGTAATGTAGTGCCGGATGTATTCCAAATTCTCCGGATCAATCGCCATGAGCCGATCGGCTAGTTCGGCCGCACGTCGCGCCCGTTCTAGGCCGAACGGACCGCCCAGAGTATCGCCGCTTGGCTCCAAGGCCGAGGTCTGTACGTAGCTGTCAAGGAGAGTCATGAGGCGCGCAGGGCTGTTCGGCTCCGCTACAACAAGTCGGTCGGCAATGAGCGACCGCTCTTTGAACAATCGCGCCGCTTCCGCATCATCCCCTCGATTCACGGCAAGATGCGCCAGCCGGGCATAGCTCCACGATAGGTTGTCTAGGAAGTTGAGATTCTCGGGGCGCTTGGCGACGAGTGCCTCGTCGATCCGTAGGGCGTGCTCGTAAAGCTTCCGGCCGCGCTTCGCCTCTCCGTTCTCTCGGACGATGTCGCCGACTCGCACTATTGCGATCGAGTGCGCGGCATGGGCATCGTTGTCATCCGGAAAAGCAGCCACAAGCCGCTGCCGGATGGTCAGCGCCGCTTCCGCATGCACGGCCGCACGTTGGATTTCGCCAATGCTCTGATAAACGTCTGCGAGCTTTGTGTGAGCCGTCGCAAGATCGCTTTGCAAGACCGGGTCGTCGCTTTGTTCCTGAGTCAGGACTTCAAACTGGCTCGAAAGCTGCGCTAGGAGTCTTTGCCGAACTTGGCCCATACCGGCCGTCTTTTTCAGCACTTCATCGACTTGCGAGAGCATGGCCTCGGCAGTCTGTTGGGCCATGCGAAACTTTTGTCTCGCGTCAGCCGCGCTCGCCTTTGCCTGCGTCTCGGCCGAGACCGCCCGGCGGTATAGAACCGTCATCGCAGTGCAGTAGGCAAGGCTCAGGATGAAAACGGCTGCGGAGATGCCCGTCAGCACCGGGTGCCGACGCAGGAGCTTCGTCGTGACGTATGCCCAGCCGTCGCCCTTGGCTCGGATCGGCTCGCCGCGAAGGTAGTGTTGCGCCTCGTCGCGGAGATCACCGGCGGATTGGTAACGCCGCTCCTTCTCCTTTGCGATGGCCTTGAGGAGGATCGTATCCAGGTCGTCGTCGATGAACGCCGTGTGGGCCGACGGTCGCGTCGGCTCGGCGTGGCGGATGGCGTCGAAGAGTTCGGCCAGGGGCCGATCGACAGGGTAGGGGAACTCGCCGGTCAGCAGGTTGTAGAGGATGACGCCCAGCGAATACACGTCGCTTCGTACGTCGATGGCCGACGGCCGGGCCTCGATCTGCTCCGGCGAACACCAGGCGGGCGAGCCGAGGAACTGGCCCGTGAGTGTCACGAGCGCCGGGTCTGTCACGTCCGGTGATTTGGCGAGTCCGAAGTCCAGCACATGCGGCTGTCCCTCGTCGTCCACCAGAATGTTCGAGGGCTTGAGATCACGGTGGAGCACGCCGACGTTGTGCGCCGCCTGAACCGCGTCGCAGACTTGCACGAAGAGTGCGAGTACCTCGTGAAGAGGGAACGGCCCCGGAGAACGGCTGCCGTTGGCGTCGATTGCCCGCCCATCGAGTTTGTTGACGTATTCATTGAGCGGCAGCCCCGAGATGTATTCGGTTGCAAACCAAGGTTGTCCATCGTCGATTTCGCCTTGCTCAATGACCTGCACGATGCTGGGATGTTCCAGCATCGCTAGCGTTCGGGCTTCCTGCTGAAACCTCGCCCTCGCCTGAGAATCGGCGAGCCGGTCGGATCGGATGAGCTTGACGGCCACCTTGCGAGCGTCGGAAAGTCGAATCGCCCGAAACACCCGCCCCTGCCCGCTTGTTGAAAGCGGCTCGATCAAGCGATAGCCCGGAAGGTTTGGCCCGCCTTCAGCGGAGGCGTTTGCCGGCCCGGCAGCGATTTCGGCGAGGTCCATGATCCCGGCATTATACCAATTGGAGCGTTGAGTCGTGCCGCTTTAGGTCTCACGGCGTCAAGAGCCGCACCACAAACAACTGAATGTCCTCACCGTTGACAAACTCATCCGCGTTCATGTCGCCGAAATAGAAGTTGCAACTGGGGTAGCCGAGGTAATAGCCTGACGGGTCGATCAGGGCGATGACGAATGGGCCAATGTCGGCTATGTTGTTTACGCCGTCGCAGTTCATGTCGCCCAGGTTGATCACAAGCGATGTCGCCGTGAATTCACGGGAGACGCAGTCGATTTGCACGCGAAACGGCTGGTTGCCGGAATAGACCGTGAACTCGCGGCTGATCGCGTCCGTCGGAACGGGCATGGGCGCTTCGAGAAAGACTGTGAACTCCCGCGTCATGCAGTCCGTTTGGGGGCGCAAGGGCTGATTGCCGACATACACAGTGAACTCACGCGAGATGGCGTCGTTGGGCGGCAGGCCCGCGATTGGATCACTGAACACAGTGAACTCCCGCGTAACGGCGTCCGTCTGCTCGCGCAGCGGCTGGTTGCCTACGTACACGGTGAACTCGCGGCTCATGGCATCGCTGAATTCCGGCGGCGGCTCGGTGTCGTTAAAGAGGGTGAACTCCCGGGAGATCGCGTCGGTCTGCGTCTGGGCGAGAGCGGGTACACAGGTCATGCCTGCTGCCAGGACCAAGAGGAGCCGATGATGGAGTACACGTTCCATATGGACTCTCAACGTTTTTCAAGAAGACATCAGGAAAGCCACGTCCGATTGGGGAAGTTGATCTCTATTGCGGCGGCATCGAGGCGCGGACCTGGATGGCGGAGAAGCCCGTCGGCAACGTCACCTGCGCCTCCCAAGTGGAAAGGCTGTAGTCGCCGCTGACGTAAGAAGCCGTGATGTTTTGAACCGTCCCTGAACGTGGCACAATCCTCGCCTTCACGTTCCATGCCTGCACGCCGATAGGGTCGAGGCCGGTCGGGATGTTCTTGCATTCGATGACGAGCGTCTGTGCGCCGCTCGTCGCTGTGTTCACGTCGGCGTACGGAAACTCAAAGGACGCTTGCGGGTCGGTGGGCACATTGTTCGACCCGAGCGACACGACGCGCGTGCTTGGCGAATCGGCGACGACATCTTCGGGCCAGAGTTGGGCTATACTTCCAACCACGCCTTGCGAATACGCCGGATCACTGGAGGCGATGCCTCCTTGATTAATCTCGATGCGAATGCGTCCCTTGTTGCTGCCGCCCGTAGCGCTTCCTGTTGGTGTCGCGCGCAATTGCCCTGTACCGCTTAGCGAATCGCATATCATTCGGATGGCCCCTCCCGAGCCGCCGGGATTCAATGGAGGGCCAAAACTGTCGACGCTTGCGTTTGCGCGAACTGCGCCATTGAGCGTCACAAGACTAGTAGCGGCAATTAGGATGGCTCCACCCCCAGCTTCGCCGTAGTTTCCAGATGATCCGGCACCTGACCCGCCTATCAGTGGAACCACGCGGCTGTTGCCATATGCACGGGTGCCAGTTCCATAGCTTGCGTGACTACCACTATCGGTACCACCAGGCCCGAGCCCTCCCGTAGTGTTTGATCCCGCACCTCGAAAACCGCCCGGACCTGGTAACTCAAATCCCAGGAAAGTGTTATTCCCTATACCCGCAATTTTTCGGGAAGACACGTCGAGTGTTCCGGCGATAGTAACTGGTCCGTTTAGCAACCAGATGACAGGAGCACCGGACGGATGGCTAGAGAATGTGACCGTCCTTCCACTTGCGATGTTGACGGACGAGTATCGAAATACGACTGCCCATTTGTCGGGGTCATAAACACCGTTGCCGGGGCTGCTGTTTGGTCCATTCCACGTACCCGTCGGCGCCAGCGCCAAGTTGATGGTGACGTTCGTGGCCGGATTGAAAGCCCCGTCCGATCCGTCTGCGCCGGGGACTGTGATGTCGCCCGATACCGGATTCGAAAGAAAAAGCACCGTCACCAAGCCGAACAATCGTGTACGCATATTCATGCTCCTTGGATGTTTACTTCGCATACGGTCAAGAGTCGCTCGGGCGATATACCCGAGAAGTGGGAGCCGTCACGCCAATCCATCAGTGTACCTGTTTCGCCCATTGCTCTTCTAGCTACCAGAACTGGTAGGTCCTCCTCGCTTGCGTCGGGGCGTCCCTCGTGCTCTCCCCCGTTTGGACGCCTTCGTGCGAGTCTCGTCAATCAACACCAAGTGTACGAGCAGTCCCATCCGGCTTCGAACGTCAAAACGCGCAAAAAGCTTTTTCACGTGCAGTCGAACGCTGTCGAGCACGATGCCAAGTCGCAGGGCAATCTGCTTGTCCGCGCATCCATGACAGATCAGCCGCGCGACTTGGGCCTGCCTTCGAGTGAGGCCGGTTTGTACGACAAGGAGTCTCCAGCGCGCCTCGCCGAACAGGTCGGGCAACATTTCGCCATCGTCTGATTCGCGTTTCGGCGGCATTCGTGATGAGGCACGCGCGTTTTACGGAAGGATTGGCAAAACCCGTCCACCGCCCCGGCGACATCGCCGAGTCAAGAGGTCGCGCACCCGCTCTCTGGCCCCTTAGAGCGCGCCGGAAGCGATTCCTTTCCGTCATCTCTTAACTACTATTGTTAGCTGGACTTGCAATTGTAAGAAACGGTCAATCTCCAGGCAGCCCGAGCGCGCAGGAGAACGAGGGTCTCTCGTCGAACTGTTGAACCGACGAAGCGATTCGACTTCCTAATCCCGCAACATCCAATCGATGGACGAGCGTCTGAATCGGGTTGCCAGCTTCGGTAGAATCGCCGGATCTAGAATGCTCATTTTCTTAGCGGGGCCCATGGAGTGAGTTGGATGGGGCTCGAAAATGCGGCGAGTTCTGTTTTCGATGGGTCATTACGACTGCTTGTGAAAACTGCCGACTTGTCGAACAAACGTGTCAGAATGTTGCTCACCAATTCGGGGCAAGTGTTCTGAACGTTGGTGATTTGATGGACTTGATTTGGCACGTGCCCATTGCCTGAGGGATCCTCAGCAAGCATCCGCCGCGCCGCGTCTTCGTCGACTAGGCTCGCGTAATGCCAAGAACGGAGGCGCACAAGCGTGACGAACAATCCTGGAGGATTGACTGTACCCACACGCCTCGCCCGAAAGGCCGCCGCGACGAACCGAAGTCTGTCGTTTTCACTCGATGTTACCCATCCGCGCTTCCTAGCCTGCTCAAATAGCACACCGAGGCGTCGCCGGTCCTTCAAATCATCTACCGTCACGCGTTCGATGCGAGGCACCGTGCAATCCCGCGCTTTGGTGAAAACACCAGCCGGTCTGCCGGAGGCGGGTTTCTGGTTTCCAACTCTCGAAGAGAGTTCTAGATTCTTTATTAGGGGTGGTGATTCATGCCGAAATGCGGCTGGAGGGGGTGGTGAATTCTGCGGCGTCGCCATAGGCCGGGGCTCGGCCCATTCCAGATTGATGTCAACCTTCGCGCCGCAACGATTCAGGCGCTGCTGCGGCACCGAACAGGTCTTCACCCAGCCAAGGGCCATCAGCTCCTTTCGGGCTGCCTTGACGTTCCGTAAATCGACGCTGAACAGATCGGCGATCCACGACGCCTTGCAGGACCCCTCCCCGTAGCAGAGACCGCGGCGATACCAAAGGCAGCGCATTGCCAGTCCCAAGACTGTCGCGACCAAAACTGGACGGCCGGCTCTGGCTAGCCAGCGGATCATTCGCCGTGGAAATGGGATTCGGTGTTCGAGCTGGGCTGGACTGAGGCCCAATTCATTCGAGATATCGAGGGTCATGGGCACTGTCAGTTCAACCGCTGTTTCAGACCAGCGAATGAGCCCCGCTTTTTGGAGTCGCCGGACTGCCCCAGACACTCGTCCCCCCGAGGAGGGTCCGACGAGAGAATTCAGCTCGGAAAACTGATACCGTGGACAACGACTACGCCGATTGCCGCAGCGCCTCGCCACGACTTCGAAACAGGCCAGCCATACCCGGAAGTCGAACCACCGAATGATCCCCGCCTTGTAGGCCCGCCACGCCGCTATAAAAGCCATACCCGTAACAAGGCAGAATCCCCCATCTGGCTTTCGCCGACCACCGGCTGCATCCTGTTGGTTTTCACGAATGTTCCACGAATTGTTCCACGCCATTGTCAAACACAGTTTGAACGGACACTCGGCGGGCGTCCGTGATACCCGGAGGCCGCGGTCAAAAGAGACCGGTAGCTACACGTGGATTGATTGGCTGCAACAGGGATTGACACGCGCGGGACACTGCGCTAGGTTGGGATTGTCACATCCACCCAGCGCTGCCGTGTTCCATCGCGGGCCGGCAGCCACCAAAGGGCTGAATTTGTGCGATGAGTCGGCCCTTTAGAGTTCCATCGTTTCGTGCCTCATAAACAGTTTTTCTCGTTCGGCCACCAATCAATTCCGAAAGTGGCCGTACACCGCCTCTCAGGCTAGCGCGCCTTGTTGTCAGTGCGCAAGCCGGATTCTCCGCGAGCCCGTCAGCGGGAAGTCCCGCCCTCCAGGGGCTGTTGCTGCCCTCGGTTGCCGGTTGCTTGATTTTGCATGCCACGGGTGCAACCGAATGTGAACATCCTTGAACCCCCCCCTTGCGCTCACGCCGGTGTTCGTGATACGCACTCATAAGTTGCGACATGAGTTCCCGCCGTCCCGTCAACTCGTCGGCGGGCTGTCGGACGTCAATGAAAACAAACAACTGGAGCCGGAATATGCAAGGTCTAAGACGCACGACGAAAGGCAATGGATTCGTTATCACTGTCGCAAATCAGAAGGGCGGTGTCGGAAAGACCACAGTGACCGTGAATCTTTCGGCGGCATTGGGTTTGGGAGGATACAGATGCCTGGTCATCGATTTGGACCCGGCAGCCGGAGCGACCAAGCATCTCGGTGTCGCGACGGACAAATACGCGGGATCCCTTGAGCTGCTAGCCGGTAAAGACGCCCTCGAACAGCTTGTCGTTCGTGAAGGCATGCCGAAGAATGTTCACCTTGTGCCATCGCGTCCTCAACTCTCCGAACTTGACATCCGCCTTTCAAAGTATACAGACCGCACTCAGATTCTTGATCGGCCGATCGAGCAGGCTCGCCAGATTTATGATCTGGTGTTTTTGGACACCGGTCCATCCGCAGCAGACATCACCACAGTTGCCGCGTATTCAACCGCCGAGTGGATATTGCTTTCGGCATTTCCTCATCCACTCTCCCTCGCGGGCTTGAATGAGGCCCTGCGGGACATCGCCGACGTTCGGCGACATCGAAACCCCCACCTCGAAATCCTTGGCGTCATCTTCAGCAACGTGGATGGTCGCGTTACCAGGTTACGATCGCAGCTCGAAACCATCGTCGCTCAATCCCTACCCGGACGATGTTTCGAATCATTTATTTCTCAGGCTGTGCTCTTGGCGGAATTGTCCGGACGCGGAATGACATTGTTTCAACTTCCGGGCTATACCAAGATGCCCATCGCCCACCAATATCTTCGGTTGGCGGCTGAAATCGAACACCGCCTGCTGAATCGACAATCCTTTCTTGACGGCAAACTCGGGCCAGTCGGTTCCGAACCCTGCCGAACGCCACATCCAGCGCAACCCCCAGACTTGGCCGATCTATCAACCGAACCACTTGTTATTTGAGAAGGAGAGGCGTGGCCCAAGCTCTCAAGACTTCTGTCCCAACTAGCGCCGTCGCCCGACTCCTCGATCCGGAAGTCGCAGAAAGGGCGCTTCGCCCGAAAGAGTTGCCCGTGGAGCCTACGACTCGCTCGGTTCAGGCGTCCATTCGCGCAAATTCAAAACGAAGGATTCCAGTCATCAAACGCGAGTTTGTGCTTACGCCCGAGTCCGAGGCCACCATCGTGAGACTTGTGGCCATGTATCGCCAATCAACCGGTGCCCGCCTTACGGCAAGCCATCTTCTGCGAGCCGTACTGATTGCTGCCGACGAGCGGTTCGATGATTTGGAACGCGAGGCGAGGCGGCTTGAAACGTTGAGCCTGCCTGCGAACGGGCGAGAATACGACCGCCAGCGCTGCGCATTTGAGAATCGCATTGCAAGGGCCTTTGCTGCCGGCATGGAGCAGGCCGTGGCTCAGGGAGGCGTACACGCATCTGCAACGAGACCATAACGGATTTTGAGCGACTATCAGGAGGATGAAATGGAAACAAACCCGCCCGTTGATACCTTGTTCTACAGCCCGATTCGGGCCGCAATTTGGCAGAATGACACGAACACCGGCCGTTTCTTTACGGTCACCTTCACGCGTCGATACCGCGAGGGCGATGCGTGGAAGGACTCTGCGTCTTTCAACGAAAGCGACTTACCGATGCTTGCCAAGGCCGCCCTTGATGCTCATTCGCGCATCCAATTGCGAAAAGTACCAACGCCTACAAACGACTGATTCTGGCCGGTGGTCGGCAATCGCTCATTGTGCGTCGGCATCGGGCAATCCAAGCTTATGCGCAACCCGCCGGGCGGCCTGCTCAATTCGCCTTACGCAACTAGCGGGCTGCGGCGGATCGGATTGAGGATCGACGGACCGTAAGCTCAGCCGCTCGCCGAATCGCTGGAGCGCTTCGAGGCTGGTGTAGGTCGTGCCGCCTAGGCGGATTGATTCCAACACAACGCCGCGTACTCCGCGCGTGACCCAGCGATAGCAAGCGCTCACATGCAGCCGCTTGCCGTTCGGTCTGTTCGGCAGGTGCCTCGGGGCGTCACGCAGCGGGATCAGGGTTTCGCAACTGATGTCAACCATGGACCGTCTTTCAGTAACTCACCCTGATGAATGGCCGCTGACTCTAGCGATAGAGCCTTCGCGTGCGCGGTGCATCGCACCGTCACCATGCACAAGCAAAGCGGACCAGAGCGGGCGCCCTGATTCACGCCTGCTTACGTTCCGCCTGCGAAACCCAGGTATGGACCAAATCCAGAACCTTGGCGGCTGTGAGTAGATCATCACGGCCCAAGGAATGGGTCTCGCACCATGAGCCCTGGTCGTCGCGGTACAGCCTCACGAGGACCGTGTTGAACATCACCGCCCCACTGGGCACTGCGTTGCTCCAAACGGTCGCCTTGATTGCGCCGATCCGCATCTCGTGCGCCGGCAGGTTCTTCGTGCCTCTCGTCTTTACATCAGCCATGTCATAGCTCCTTTCTGAACTTTGAAAGTGGGTTCACAATCCGATTTACAGTTTGTGCTCATGTCTTTTCACGACGCCTCAGTTGTCGGAGGCAAAGCTGTTAATATCCGCATCCAGCCGAGTTCTCACGATTGCATTTTGATAGCGGCGATTGCTCATCAAAGCGTTTCTTATTCAATGCTCTCCGATTCCAAATCAATCTCATCCAAGGGATCGGGCAACATCGGAGATGCCTCATCCTTCTTCTTCAAGAGCGGCGAGCGTCTCGTTACCATCCTTTCCATGGAATCCGCTGGTTCAAACATCAACGCCGATTCATTGTGTCGTGGCTGTTTTGGCTTCTGGCTTGGCGACTTGCCATTGAGGACGAGATCAAACGTCGGCAGCGCCTCGACCCGTGTGCTGACCTGCTTGGCAAGCGGCCCTCCGCCATCCCGCTCAGGAATTCTCAGCGCCCGGAGGATTGCCGATCTGCGCTCCGTCGTCTGCGACACGATGGCGAAGCCATAGTTACCCGCTTCCAGCAGTTCGCGAACCTTTGGCAGGCGCCGCACTTCATCCAAATGTTCGCGAATGCGCCGCGTCACCGACCGGATGGATGTTCTCTGACCAGGTACGTACACGTTGAGCACCTGCACGCGGCCATCAAACATCGCCATGCAGTGAGCCCCTTCTGGAAGGGGCTCGCCAACGATCATTCGTAGTTCGTCATCTTCGAGTCGGTATCGGTGCGCTCCTTCGACATGACAGAACAGCAGAATGCCCAAATGCTTCAAGAGGGCCTGAGATCGAAAGGGACGTGCCCGTGCCTCGGACACTCCAATCAATGCAGCTCCCCTTTTTGTCAGCTGGTAGATGCTTCGATTGCCAGGGAGTCCCCGATTAATCGCAATCAGGCCAGTGCGGTGAAGTCGGGAAACGGATGCGTCCGACAGATGCGCCCCGGCCTTTAACATCGCGAGAATCTGACGGATACTCACGCGATACCGTCCAAGGTGTTCCATGATGTGCCGATCGTCAGGTTCCATACTGCTACCACAATTCGTATGTAAAGGACCTTCGGGAGCAAAACTCGTGAAACGCCATGAGTTTGGTCACGCTGTATGATTCACCGACAACTTCTACGGCTGTGCAGCGACCAGCTTGACGAATCAGCGCGTCGGGCACCTTGTCGCACGGCGCGATGTCGCGAGTCAGGAGCTCCATTTCACCGCTCCACTTCTCGGCATACCGCGGCGCCTGCCGCAACTTGTGTAAATAAACTTGAGCGACGTGGAGATCGTGTGTCGCCTCGCTGTTTCGTGGGATGCGATAGCTGCCGCCAGTGCGCACTGCGGATACTGAAGTGGCAACAACGCACGCAGTTGAGCGGATAGGCAGCTCCCAGCGCGTCCGGGTTAGTCGCACAATGGTGGAAAAGTCGGGAACCGCCATGCCCGAATGCCAGGTTGCCAACGGTGCCAGGAGCATCACTTCTTGGTTGGTGAAGAGCTGAAGTCGTTCCAGATAGCCGGCCAATGCCAATTGTCTTATTCTCTTGCGGGCCTGCATGATGGCCCGCGACCCTTTCCACCAAGTGCGTGCGATCTGAGGCAGGCTAAGCAGCTTCACCCGATGCGTGATTGCATCCAGAATAATCACATCTCGGGCAGTTAGCTGAATGCGCAACGCGCTGCCCTGCCGGTCGATCGCCGTGAGCTGATCGGGTTTGGTCCACATTTTTGTTGTCGCGTGCTCTGCCATCGGTACCCCACTCGAAACAAGGCATGAGCCCCCCCTCGCCAGAGAGGAGGCCCTTTGCCCCGAACCATGATCAGCAAAACGCTTTCATTCGTTTGCATAGACGCCTCCATTGATATGCCTCCGCGACGTCGCGAAGACTGGTTAAACAATCGCTCAGGACCCCGAAGGGACCTCAGAGACTCTCAACCATTTGGAGACATCTCGTCATGGATCGTCCAATGCCGCTGTTCTTTCGCGTCGTTGCGGCCTCGACTAAAAAAACTATTGTTCTACCTAGCTCCTGTGCTATGGTTGGTTCATGAAACAGCTACTACAGAAAATCAAAGCTGCTCACGACTCTGACGGTCTCTCACCGTTCCTTAGGGCACTACTCGTTATGACCGGCTTTATCGTGGGATGGATTGTCACGACGCCGGGGACCTTTTAAGTTCGGGACTGAGCGTGAGCTCAGTCCCGACGTGCTTTGGTGCTAGCAATGCATCACACCGACGAGGTTGTGGACGGCTACGCCTAGGCAGAAGCCCAGAATCAGCCACCGAATTGCCCGCCCGGTTGCACGCACATCGAACGGGAATTCAACGTGAACGTGATGAGTCTTCGTGTGTTTTTCTTCAATTTGCATATATTCTCCTGTTAGTTTTTATCTACATCCTGCTCACTGCGTCGATTGAGTCAGTCAGTCGGTGCAGACATTTCTGACAGGCCACACGAAACTCACGACAACGTTTCAACCTGCCGTCTGTTTCACCTCCAAAACGGCTTCGAGGCCACAGAAGCACAACCGCTGTGGACAGTATGAAAAAACCATCAATCGCCCTCTTCCTGCCAATCGCGCATTCGGTGGCGGCCAGCGCGCCGGGCAGTCTGTTGGAAAAACTCCATCAGCCGGGCACTTTGCTGCTCCGCCAGATCCTGAACTTCTTCTGGCTCGTGCTTGTTCATCACCGTTCGCACTGGGTGAGCGCCTCGCCGAATCGTCTCGGGGACGCTCGGCCAGGGCGTGTACATGCGCAGCTTGTATTCCTTGTGGGTCATTGGATACGGTGTGCGAATGTGCATTGGTATTCCAAGAGGCTGCGTGTAGCCAGCGCCGGTCATAATGTGAAGCAGCGAGCCCGTGCGATCATTGTTTACGACGTTGATTGCGTTCTGAGTCAAGACCGAATGCAATACTTCCTGTTCGCTCACGCTCGAAGTCGCATTGCCGCCGCTCATGCCGGACGAGTACGAACGCAGAATGCCGAGGCGCTCACCGGACATTCCCATCAGGTCCAGCGCATCACGTGGATCGGCTACCGTGAACATTTGTTTCATTCGTGTGTTGACACGGACTGTTTCGCTGAGCATCGGTGCGTCCGGGACGTTCAGATCCGATCTTGCCTGATTGCTGAGAATCATCGCGGTCTTGGCGCCCGAGCACTGTTGAAACAGCGTCCCCATGTTTGACGAGCAGATGATTTGAGCTTCGTCCAGGAAAATGAAGCTGCGACGTTCAGGATGTCGATCATTCCAATCGCCAGCCGCCGTAACGAAGCAGAAGAGCGCGAGCTTCGCGACATCGCGCGCGCTGATGGCGCTGAGACGCGCTGGCAAAGAGAAGAAGCATACCTCGCAGTTCTCAATCACGGATGGCATGTGAATCACGTCGACGCCGTCCGGAGCCGGCCCGAGAACCGGGAATTGCGCGAGTACAAAAATGCTCGATACCAGTTCGAACACGTCCTTGTGCTTTTTGGGATCTATCTCCGTCAGGAGCGTCTGGTACAACTCCTCCCAGGACTGCGGCTTCCGTGTTAAACTCTTAAGCGTGGCTATCAAAAGATCGCGGGACTGTTTGGAATAGTACGATCGGCCATAGCTCAATCCGTGAAAGAGGCTAAGTGCGTTCAGTACGAGTTCGCAGAACTCGACGACAGGGCGATCCTGGACATTCAGATTTGTGATCGGATTGAAGTACGATGTCGCCAGCCCTTTTGACAACGAGAAATAATGACAGGCCTGACCGCGCTTCTCGCATTCGATCCGAACGGTATTAAACAGGGCAAGATCGCCCTTCATGTCGATGATGAGAGTCGGCACACGTTCAGACCAGTTCCACACGTGCTCGCCATGGCCGTTGACAACGGGTCGGCCAGCTCGATTGCGCTGGAGAACACCGTGTCCACGGATGAGCTGGATGAGCAATCCGATTATTCCAAGGCTCGTCTTTCCACTTTGCGCGGACCCTAGCACATGGACGTTTCCCTCTAGAATCGAACGATGAAGCAGGACCGGCGAACGGCACGGAAGATCAAACGGCCCCACGAACTTGAAAGGATGTTCGGCCGCTTCGTAAGTAGGTGGGTAGAACCCCAAGAACAGATGGTCCGAAAGGTGGAGGTCTCCGTGGAACACCTTGGAATTGGAAACCAGGTCAACAGCATCTTCCCATTCAGTCATGCTGCGCGCAACCGGGACCAGTTTTGCGATGAATCCTGCGAAGGGCACCATTTGCATGCAGAACAAGACCAGGCTGGGAAGTGGCAGCAAGGCAAGCAACGAAATCACATCGAGTACGCTGAGTGAGACAGATAAGCCTGAGCCGGGTGAAAACCCGGTCCCTGCGAATGCGTACAGGGCGGCAACGGCCAATGCAGCGCAAGTCGGAAAGAGTGATCGCGATACGTCGCGCTGCCGAGCCTTCATGGATTCCCGCGGGATCCAGAGGCCACCGGGCCGGCCATACCGATCGTCCGGGTACGCCGCGTATACAAGGTAGACATCGGCGTGCAGGCGGATCGCGCCTTCCAGTCGGCGAGGAATCCGACGACGGTGGGAATCGATTGCTACCAGTACGATCGAGGCAGCGGTTAGCGTCGCAAGAGGGACCCAAGGAATCAGGATCAGTACGGCGCTAATTGCATACGGCAACCACTCCGGTCGCGGCGCTTTCACCGATTCGGTTGGCGCAACGTGTCCCTGCCGAAGATGGAATTCGCGGTAAAACGTCAGCGGGGCATTCGAGTGCATCTTCCGCTGCACGAGCCACACAAAACACCATAGAGCCGCCAAGCCCGCGAATCGACTCCAAACCAAGAGAAGCGCAAGGAGCAATATGCAGCCTGCTGCCTTCACCTGAGCAGTGATACCGGCGCGTACCAACGCTGATCGCGCAGTGCCCGGTAGCATTTCGCAAGTGAACAACTGACCTTCCCCCACGGTTTAGTCCACCTGTTATGTTAGTCCAACACCGTTCACAGCACACGCTGTGGGCGGGCGGAGCGCAGTGAGCGGAGCGAACGGAGCGGAGCCTGCCCACAGCGGCGCGCTCA
>WIAH01000022.1 GCA_014055525.1 Nitrospira sp. CR1.3 | reverse complement strand
CCGGGGTATAGCAGAGCCCGCACCCAACGGCGCTCGTGGTTCCTCGGCTAAGTGTGTGCGATAGTGTTTCGAGGATGTATCACCCATGTTCGTTTCTGCGCTTGACAGTCAAGACAGTTGCTGTCCCCGTTCCTAATTCGAGCTGATGAATGGCGAGCACTCCGGTGTCGCCATAATGCGCTGGCCACGATTCTGCAAGTTAGTTTAATACGCCAAATGCCGCGTGCTCCTCTAAAGCTGCGCCGAGGCGTCGCAATGCCGTCGCACGCTCCTCCTTGCAGCTATTCCCATCTCTGTGTCGCTATGTCGCCCACCTTCGTGCTCATCCCTTCCAGCCGGATCCTGATCGGTAAGCCCAACCGGATATGGACCAGCTGATCTCAACTGATTTCAACAAAAGTAGAATGTCCCAGTTTCTCAGCACCCGTCCGCTGGCCTGCTGCCGCGCGACCTTGCTGAAGGAACGGGGACCCGCCGAGGCTTGGCTGAGGAGGAAAGCTGGAACTGACTGAAGCACCGCGATCATTCGATCGCGGCTGAGGGAATTCCAGAAGGGCGCACGGCGCGAACGGTTGTGAGCACCATGTGGGCGTATTCCCCTCGGCCGAGCCCAGGAGGGTCGTTCCGGGAAGTGGGGAGCGGCAGCAGGAGAGCAGGTATCCTCGTTTGCATGTGAACCTGCCCTAGACTTTGTTTAACCCCGAATGTATGGTTTAGCGTAATGCCAGAAGGAGAGTATCAATGCGTTCCAACATCGAGATCGATGGAACTCTCATGCGGAAGGCCTTAAGGGCAAGTGGTCTTGGGAGTAAGAGTGCAGTGGTGGAAGCGGCGCTTCGCTTACTTGTGAAAGTGCATGGACAATCGAGCATTCGTTGGCTTCGAGGAAAGATTGTATTCGATGACGATGTTCGGAGAGACTAGATAATTGTGACGCTGCTAACATATCCCCGCAGTCCCAATTCCCTTCTCGGCGGCATCGCGCAGCTGGGGCGGTTCATCGACAAGATTCGTCTCCGCCACGCCGGACAGATTCAGGACTACAACTACATCACGGTCGGTTTCGATAAGCATCTAATCGATTTTCTCGGGATCGATGCCAAGGCGTTTGAACAGCGGGTGTTGGCCGGCGGAACGGATGAAGAATTGCTTGCCTGGGTGCAAACCGACGGAAAGCCGATTAGCGAGGCGGAGATTCGTCTGTTCTCCCGGAATCTGCTCAAGTCGGAGCCCAAAGACGATGCCGCACGCCAACGATTCCAGGACCGCCTTCAGGAAGTGGCCGCCAAACGTGGCGTCACGGTGAGCAGCCTTCCTCCGGTTTCCACCTGGGCGGATGTGATCGAGTTGGATGAAGGTCGCCTGTAAGCTGTTGAAAAGTACCCGCCAGCGGCGTTCTCGCTTCGAAGGTAATAGCTCAGGCGGCGGCCTTGGTCAGCAGTTTCTTCACTTCGACATGAGCGAAGATGACGTCGGGGGCTCGTTGGAGCGCCTCATAGTAGCTTCGTTCGAATCCGTCGCCTTCTTCCGACGGGCGGATCAGCGCCCGCACTTCAGACAACATGTATTCAACCTCGACGGCCGTTGGTTCCGTGTCCCCGTCCAGGAGCTCGTCCACGCGGATAACCAGTTGAGAGAGGGGATGGAGCCAGGTGAACCATGGATCGTTGAGGACCAACTGCAACAGTTGGCCCGTCGAACCCACTCGACCGTTGATCCGTTCGTAAGTCAACTGTTCGGCGATAATCAGGGCCTTGTGGAGACCCAATAGGCTGCGGCGAACCTCGAGCAAGATCTGCCGGAGAACTTCTGTCGAATGCGTTGCACCCTGGTTGGATGACAAGGCCATGAATTTATTTTAGCAGGTCGTGAAAAAAATGGGAGGCTACCGACCGATTCGTCCAGACTTCGTCCAGGAGTTCGACGAAGGGGCAGACAAAGTCGGTGGCAGCGAGCGGTTCGAGTCGAATGGAGGGGCAGGAGTCGGTGTCAAATTGCCGGGAGGAGCCGGAGATCCGAACGGAATCACCGTGCTGGGCGCGACATCGCCGTGAGGCCCGGCAGGTCGTACGGCTGCGGCGGGAGAGAGGGGGAGCGGGCTGCTTGGTTCGTGAGGATCGGAGATCATGCCGATCCCGTTTCCGAGGTCGGTGATCCTCGCGCTTGAGCCGTCGGCCCGTTGGATAATCCCGACTTCCGCCTGCGCGATATTCGCAAAGAAGCACAGCGCGAGCGGCACCGTCCAACTCGTGCGAGAGCGTCTCATGACGCTCATTCTAACAGATCAGAGCAAAGCCTACGCTGCTGCGGGGAGCAGACGTTTCACGCGAAAATGGGCGAGGACCACGTCTGGCGCCCGCTGAAGGGCTTCGTAGTAGGCGCGTTCGAATCCGTCGCCTTCAACCGAGGGGTGGAGCAACTGGTCGATTTCTGCAAGGAGGTGCGCGATGTTCTCGTCGCTGATTTCAAAGGTGTCGTCTTCCAGCAGATGATCGATCCGAACGAGCAGGTCCGAAATGGGATGGAGCCAGGTGAACCAGGGATTGTGTTGCAACAGATCGAGCAGTGTTTCGACGGACCCCACCGGCCCGCTGACGCCTTCGTAAGTCGACTGCTCGGTGATGATCAGCGCTCCGTGGAGGCTCACCAGCCCCTCGCGGATTGTCAGCACGATCCGTCTACGGGGGTCCACCGGGACGAGAGCGGTCGATTGAGATGGTGAGGCCATGCCACAAGTGTAGCAGGCCGTTGAAAATCTGCCTGGGATTCACCTCGCCGATCCACCTACGGTCTTGCCGGATGATTTGTCCCGCAAAAGCGAGTATTCTCCCATTGCCGCCGGGGCTGCGATCGATGCCCTGAAGTGAGCACGAGCCGGCTGAAGAGCCTATTCCAATGGACCGAAGGAAACATCGACGGGTACCGGCGCAGGTCAAGGGATATCTGTTGGGCAACTCGCATGAAGTGGAAGGCACCATGATCGATCTCTCACTCGGGGGGGCAAAATTCGAGAGCGACCTGGACGTGCACCCTGGGAAGGTGATCGTGATTCGACTGGTCATTCCGGGAGTCGAGGAGCCGGTGTCGATTCCCGAGGCGATGGTGCGGTGGGTCGGGCCGCAGCAGTTCGGTGTGGAGTTTCAGAACGTCGACCAGGATGAACTGGATGAACTGGAACAGCTGCTCGTTGAGTTTGAGGAAGCCGAAGGCAGCGGGCATGCCTAGGCCCGGCTGTTGAAAAAACCCGCCTGCTAGACGGGGACAGCCACCGGATCGGAAAGGTGGCAGTCCCCTTAACTTTCGTAATACACGACCACGGTGGCCTTGCTGCATTTGCAGCAGGTGCCTTGACCGGTCATCGGCACTTGCCCGGACTTTTCCGCTGCTTGAATCTGTGCGTCTTCCGTCCTGCCCACCTTGTTGTAGCACTCGCTGCAATACGTCGCGGTCTTCGCCATAGTCCCTCCTTGGACTGCGCCTGCTGATGAGCGGTCATATGATACGGATCAGGCCGGATAAAAAGGAGAAACCGCACGTATAGGGAAAGTATAGCGCGTACGTAAAATTGCGCCAGGCGTAAACGGCTGGGGCGGAGGATTACAGTCCGGTACGAGAGCCGAAACCCGCAAATAGCTCTCCGGTCAGGTAGCCGGTCTCACTCGCAGAGCCCGCATCCTTGCGGCGGATATGGTCGTTAAGAATCCTGCCGTCCCCGGTGCGATAGACATGGGGCAGGCCGAGGTTCATGCGGTACCGTTCCACCGCCCCGGCTACCCGGCTGATGAAAGTGATGGTCCCGTCCCGCTCCTGCTTTTCAACGATGCCGACGTGCGTGAGCGGATCGTTCATCCTCCCGTCGCCGTTAGAGTCCCAGGTATTGTCGAAGAACACCAGATCGCCTGGTCTGGCTGCCGGTCCGTGATGAAATTTCCCGTGGTCCCTGATGTGGTTGTAGATCAGCCGGACGCCATTGGCTTTCTGGTCCGTCGTCCGACTTTGATACAGGTCGATCCCGTGCTCAAGGAAGACGGCCCGGGTGACGCCGGCGCAATCGTACGCGATCCGGTGGCCGTTCACTTCAATGGTGCGCGCTCCGACCAGCTTGGTAGCGCTTCGTACGATGGCGGTGCGGCTGGCGGTCGCCTCGACCGATCGGCAGCAACCTGGACCGGAAACAGCCGGACCGTGAGACCGGTCCCGCTGGACTCCGGAACAGCCGACGAGCGTGAGAACAGCGACAAAGCTGCCGATGAAGAACTTGCGTAGCATACGAAACGACCTAGGGTGAGCCGTGACCGAGGTCTCCATTCGGTGCAAGGCTATCACGGCGATAGCCGCGCGCCAAGCGGAGCGTTATTTTCCGATCGGCACCTGTCCCTGCAAGCGGACCGATTGCGCGCAACGAAAACCTATGGTGGCCGAGCGATTGTCCGGTGGAGACCCGCCGCGGGTGGCCGTTCTCAGCATGATCGCGTTGCTCTTCCACGATCCGCCGCGCACGCTCTTGTAACGGCCGCTCGTCGGTCCCGGAGGGTTCCGCTCCGGCATGTAGGCGTAATAGTCGAAGCCGAACCAGTCCTGTACCCATTCGGCGACGTTTCCCGCCAGGTGATGGATGCCGTAAGGACTGCGGCCTTCCTCGTGCGAATCCACCGGTGCAAGAATGGGAATTTCATGCACGTGATGCTGCCCGAACATGGCCAGACGGCTGTCCGGCGCCGCGGCTCCCCAGGGGAACAGATTGCCGTCCGCGCCGCGGGCGGCTTTTTCCCATTCCGCTTCGGTCGGCAGCCGTTTGCCGCCGGATGCGCAGAGATCTTTCGCCTCCTGCCAGGAGACGTACAGGGCCGGCCAACGGGTGAGCGTCTGATCCGACACTGAATGGACGGTGATGACGTGCCATATAAGCTTCTGCAGTTCTTCCGATGGCGGTTGTTTGCGCCGCTGCAAGAAGGCGAGATACTCGCCGAGACTGACCTCGTCACGGTCCATCTCATAGGCATCGAGCCACACCCGTTGCTGCGGAAGTTCCGTATCATCGAATTGCGTCCAGAGACCGTAGGGATCGTCATCCACTCGCTTGCTTCCGATCAGGAACTGGCCAGCCGGCACCGTGACGATCGGCGACGCGGTTGCCAGTGCGGCGATCGCGGTGAGATGGCGCGCTAATTCCGGGGAGGGTTTGCTCTCCGCTTCTGCAACGGGCGGGCTCAGGAGATAGGGACAAAGCAGGAGGACGAACAGGAAGAGCTGAGGGCCGGACATTACGTCTTGCTCGGCGCAGCCAGAGCCTTGATGATTTCGCCGATCAGCCGCCGTTCGATCTCGGCGGTTTCCTCCGGGCTGACCGTCAGGATCCGCCCTCCCTGCGCCAACTTTTCAAAGTCGGCCTTGACGCTTAGGCGCGTCATGTTCGACGGTTGCGCTTGCAGGGACAGGACGTACTGGTTCCGGAAGCCGGCCACCTCGAGCGAGACCGGGTTGGACACTTTCCGTTCGGTGACAAACACCGCCTTCTGGTCTGTTCTGACGCTGACCTTGATCTGGTAGCCGTTCCGGCTCAGGGCTTCCTCGACGGTCTTCACTACTGTGCTCAACGGACGCGGTATGTCCTCGGCCTGTGAGCCTTTCGTTTCAATGTGGATGCTCTGCGCGGCCTGCTCGACGGCAGTTCGCTTGATATCCGCGGTCAGCTTTCTGGCTTGAACCAATTGGGTTTCGAGCTGCTCGGCTGCCGCCTTGGCCTCGGCCTTTGCGCTGTCGGTGGCTTTCTTGGCGTCACGGATCTCTTGATTGAGCAGATCAATCTGCTGCTGCATGACTTTATTGCCGTCCTGCAGAGAGGCGACGAGGGATTCCTGTTTCGCCAATTGCTTTTTGAGCTGATCGTTGTCGGCCCGCAACGGTGATTCATCCGGCTTGCAGCCGGCCAGCGCCAAGGTGGTGATGGTGAGCAAGACGGCGAATCCGAAGGGAACCAGGCCATGTCCTGTGCGCTTCACTCTTTATCCTCCTTCTCGGTGGGCGATTATCCATGCTTCGCGGGCCGATGTCTATGAGGATTCTCAACGTTTCGTGGTTTGACCCTTCTGCACGGGGCACGCTATCCTTCATGGAAGTCCGGCGCGCGATGCACCTGCGTACCGCCAAGGGAATCATGACGGCACTCATTCGCAGAACGTTTTCGGTCCCGCCACTGGGATGCAATTGCTCAATCATCGGCGATCCGATAACCAAACAGGCCATCGTTGTCGATCCCGGCGGCGCCCATGAGCGAATTATCCATGAAGTCCGGCAACTGGGGTTGACGGTCGGCATGATTCTCCACACGCACGCCCACTTCGATCATTTTTTAGCTTCAGGCGAAATGAAGAAGGCCACGGGAGCCACGCTGTGCCTGCACGAGGCCGATCGTGATTTGTGGAACATGCTCGACATCCAATGCCGCATGTTCGGAGTGCCGTACATTCCGGCTCCTCCACCGGACTATTGGCTGCGCGATGAGGAGAAGATTCCGTTCGGCGGCGCGACGGCGATCGCGATTCACACCCCCGGCCACACGCCCGGGTCGATGAGTTTCCATCTTCCTGAGGACGGAGTGGTACTGGCGGGCGATACGCTGTTTCGCGGCAGCATCGGTCGGACGGATCTCTGGGGCGGAGACTTCGATGCCATCGAACAGTCGATTCGCGAGAGACTCTACACCTTGGAAGATCGCACGATCGTGGTGACGGGACATGGCCCGGAAACCGAAATCGGGCTGGAAAAAGAGTCGAATCAGTTTGTGCGTGCCTGATGCACTAAGGGAGGTGTCCATGACCAGAGTCATTCTGTTCGCCCTCTTTTCCCTTCTGATCGGATCCTCGATCGGCCATGCGGAGGAACTCCCGTCGAAACCCTCCGAGCCGGTCAAGATCACGGACGTGAAGGTCCGCATCTCCGATCAGGGACCGGTCGTCCTGCTCCAAGCTGAAGGGAAGAGCATTCCGATCTTCGTGGATCTCACCGTCGCGCTTTCGATTCAAGGAGCGCTCAACGACGAAAAGCTGTCCCGTCCCCTCACCCACGATCTGATGCATTCAATTCTTGAAGCGTACGGCGGAACGGTCACGCAGACGATCATCACCTTGAAGGGGGGAACCTATTACGGGGCCTTGACCGTGGCGGTACGCGGCGACACGAAGGTGTTCGACAGCCGCTCGTCGGACTCAATCGCGCTCGCGATTCATTTCAAGGCGCCCATCATCGTGAGCCGGGATCTGCTCGATTCGGCCGGCCGAGTGCTGGAGAAATCCAAAACGGAAGACCTGTAGAGGTCATTCCTTCGACATCCGGTCTTTCAGGCGCTCAAGCCGTCGCTCGGTCGATTGCTTGATGAATTGCATGTTCTCGGCGAGATGTTGCTCCGCGTTGATCTGCCCCGCATCGCGCCGTTTTTGTTGGTCCAGTCCGAACCGGGCGATGGAAGGGCCGTCCTCCTTGTTTAATTCCCTCCAAATCTCGGCACAGCGGGACTGCTTAGCGGGCTGGTACCGGTTGCAAGGGGGATCGACGGCCCAGGCCCTGCTGCCGTAGAACCCCAGCGCAGCTACGGCGACCATTCCGACGAACTGCTTGGAACTTCGATAGGGCATCCGGAACCTCACCGGCCTCCTTCAGCCGGTCGGCTAAACCTTCATGGCTTCGGTGACATCGGCCAGAGTGGCCTTTGCGACCTCACCGGCTTGGCGGCTGCCGGCTTGAACGATGTCCTCCAACTGCGAAGGGTCCTTGGTCAATTTCGCGCGAGCCTCCCAGATGGGACTCATGCGCTCGACCAAACGATCGGCGACGAGTTTCTTGCAATCGATGCAACCGATGGCGGCGGTGCGGCACTCCCGATTGATCTGTTCGATGACGGGAAGCGGCGAAAAGATCTTGTGCAGATCGTAGACCGGACAGACGTCCGGATTGCCCGGATCGTGACGCCGGACGCGGGCCGGATCGGTCACCATGGTTTTCAGCTTTTGGCGGACGACCGGTTCGCTGTCGGACAAATTAATCGTGTTGCCGTAGCTCTTGCTCATCTTCCGTCCGTCGGTGCCCAGCACTTTCGGGAACTTCGTCAGGTGTTCTTTGGGTTCCGGGAACACCGGCGCCTTATAGATATCGTTGAACCGTCGTGCCAGCTCGCGCGTGAGCTCCAGGTGAGGGAGCTGGTCTTTGCCCACCGGCACGAAATCGGGCTTGTACAATAGGATATCGGCGGCCTGGAGCACCGGGTAGCCGAGGAATCCGTAGGTGCTGAGATCCTTCTCCTTGATCTCCTCCTGCTTTTCCTTATAGGTCGGATTCCGCTCGAGCCAGGAAACGGGAACAATCATCGAAAGCAGAAGATGCAGAATGGCGTGTTGCGGCACGTGCGATTGGACGAAGACCGTCGATCGGGACGGATCGATCCCGGCGGCGAGCCAGTCGATCAAGAGTTCTCGAACGAATTCACGAATACGGCCGGTGTCGGCGTAGTTCGTCGACAAGGCATGCCAATCCGCCACGAAGAAGTAGCACTCGTACTGATCCTGGAGCGTCTTCCAGTTCTCCAGAGCGCCGAGATAGTTTCCCAGGTGCAGCAATCCGCTGGGCTGCATGCCGCTGAGCACACGTTTTCCAGAGGCCGTCATTGAGGAGCTCCTATGCCGAGGCCCAGCGCGGTCGACAGGATGGTTCCGGAGAGGCCCGTCGCGAAGGTGCCGGTGATCGTGTGGATGACACGAAGCTCCTTATCAAAGACTAGCAGCCCCACCAAAATCAACATGCCGTAGGGTTCCAGCCGGGCCAGTGCCATGGCCGGCTGCGGCGGCAGCAGGCTGACGAGGATGCGGCCTCCGTCGAGCGGCGGAATCGGAATCAAATTGAACAGGCACAGAAAGACGTTGATGAGCACCGAATAAAACGCCATCACGGCGATCGGAAGCAGGAACAACCTGGTCATGGAACCGGGCGGATCGGTCTCGGTTCCTCCCGCGCCGCGGATTGAAAGGCTCGGATCGAAGGCGAAGAGTCCTGCGAGCACCAGCGCGCTCACGACGGCGAGGACGAGATTCATGCCGGGACCGGCTGCAGCGACGAGCGCCATGTCCCGTCGCGGATGCGTCATGTTGCGCGGATCAATCGGAACCGGCTTGGCCCACCCGAGCAGAAAACTCCCCGGCAGCATCAGGCAGAGCAGCGGCATGAGAATCGTGCCGAACGGATCGATGTGCGCCAGCGGATTGACCGTGAGGCGTCCCTGAAGCTTGGCGGTCGGATCTCCGCACTTATCCGCCATCCATCCGTGCGCATATTCGTGCAACACCATCGCGAACAGCAGTGGAAGGGCCATATAGGAGATCTGGTGCAGTATGTGTGGGAGGCTGTTCATCTCGGCCTGTTAGTCCACCTGGGTGAACCGTCCCCGCTTCACCTGAATCAGAAACAGAGGCCGGTTGAGCGTGCCGTCCTGCAGAAATGCGGCCGGTCCTCCCAGCGCCGGGAGATCCGGCTGCGAGACGAGAAAGTCCCGCACGGCTTCGCCCGACGTCGCGCCCTTTCTGATCGCCTCGACGACGAACTTGGCGGCGTCGTACCCCTGCATCGCAAAGAGCGTCGGGCTGGTCTGAAACCGCTTCTTGTAGCGCTCGACGAAATCCTGAACATTGGGATTGGGGCTGTCGGCGAAGAAGCCGTCCACGAACACGGCTCCGTCGATCGATTGATCCGCCGTCCGAGCGAAATCCGGCGCATTCCATCCATTGCTGCCGAGGAACGGCACCTTCATGTCGTGAAAATTCAATTGCGCGGCGATGAGCCCCACGTCCGCGGCGCGCCCGGGGATGAAGATCGCGTCGAATCCCGGCGTGTACAGCACCTTCTTATCCATCTTCGTGACTCTCCCGCCGAGTTTCGTCGGATCGACCTGAACGGACAGACCGTACTTCTTCAGGTCTTCGGCCTTCATGCGCTTGAGTTGCGGTCCGATGTCGCTCTCGCCTTCCTTGTAGGATTCGATGGCGATGATCTCGCCGTCGTGTGACCGCACTTCCTGCGCAAACCAGCGGGCCAGCTCGCGTCCGTAGGTCGTGTCCGGGTGAAGAATGCAGAAGCGGCGGAATCCCTGTTCACCGGCCGCATAGGTCGCGATACGCTTGGCCTGCAGCTGATATGTGAGCGCCGTGCTGAACGTATAGCTGCCCAGACGTCGGACGTTCGGGAGCGTCGCCGTCGGCGTGAGCAAAGGAATGTGCGCGCGCTCCGCCAGTTCCGCCATCACGGGCAGGTTTTTCGACAGCAGTGGGCCGATCACGGCGATGGGACGGTCGTTGGCCAGCACCGCATTAAGATCATCCATGAAGGACGCCCGTTCCGATTCCAAGTCTCTTACCAGGAGACCCACCGACGGGCCGCCCGTTCGATCGCTGTTCAATTCCACGGCGAGTTGAATGCCGCTCAGCACATCGTTCGCGAAAGGAGCCAGTTTCCCTGTGAGTGGAAGGACGGCCGCGATCAGAAATTGATTCGTCTTCAGTTTAGCCTGCAGGGAAGCGAGCAACTCCGAGGCCTTCGCGGCGTACGGGTGCGAGGGAAAGTGCGCAAGAAATTGCTGGATCTGTCTGGCAGCCTGATGATCCTCGCCCCGGCCCATATAGAGTTCGATCAACCGGATGGAGGCCTGGTCGCCTGGAAAGCTCTTGGGGTAGGCTTCTCGCACCCGCTCCAGCGCCTTCTTGTCGAACGACTCATTGATCAGTCCGCGGATCTGGCCGCGGATTTCGTCCGCCTGATCGTCGGAGCTCAGGGAAATCTCCTCGAGCCAGGCTTGAATGGCCCGGGTGTATTCCTTCTTTTGGAGATAGAGTTCTCCGCTGATATGTACGGCTTCGCGCTTGGCCGTTTCGTCCTGCGACAGGCTGCGGATACCGGTCAGTATGGGAAAGGCCAGGTCCGGATTCCCCATGGCCGCATGCGTCCGGGCCAGCAGGAGTCTGGCGCGATCGATGACTTCCGAGTTGGGAAACTCCGCTTGCAGCTGCTGCAAGTACTTGAGAGCCTCGCCATATTGCTGCGAGCCATAAAGGGCCGCGGCCAGAAGCAGGTACGTATCATCGAGGAGATCGGGCTTCGGGTTTGTGGCGAGAAATCGCCTGAGCACCGTGATGGCTTCTTCCGCCTGGCCTTGGTCGATCAATCGCTTGGCTTGATTCAACGCCGGATGATTGGCGGGGGCGCTTTTGACGGACTCCGCCCGGACGACGGGAGGCGTGAACGAGAACGCGCTCGTCAGCAACGCGACACAGCAGAGAACGCTCAGCATTCTGCCGCAGGAGGCCATGATCCTGACCGTTTGACAAGGGGAATATGCCTGATGAGCCAAGCCGATCACCCGCATTCCGATGAATGAAACCGATGCCGGTAAAAAATGAGTACTATCGGAATCGCTATAGGGTGTCAAGGTTGAGCGCCGTTGCCCGCGTTGTCTTCATCCGAATGATTGGCTATCATCGCACGATGACGACCGACCAGTTGGTCGAGCGCTATCTGAATCATCTCCGTGTCGAAGGAGGTCTGTCGCGTAATACCATCGAGGCCTACCGCCGCGATTTGGGAAAATTTCAAGTGTACCTCTCACGCGATGGAGCGCCGCCGCTGGAGCGATTGACGTCCGGAAGCCTGCGGGGATTTCTCGCCGGCCTCAAAGCGGCGCGATTGTCAACTCCCTCGGCGGCGCGCTGTCTTTCCGCGGTTCGAGGATGGCTCCGATTTCTTCTGCTGGAACGGCTCATCGAACAGAACCCTGCCGTCGGCCTTGCCGCGGGACGTCGAGGTCTTCGACTGCCGAAGACACTTTCGCATCGGGATGTGACGGCGTTGCTCGATCTGCCGCTACGGCCGCAATTGGAGGATCATCGCGACCGCACAATGGTGGAACTGCTGTATGCGACCGGGCTCCGTGTGTCCGAATTGGTATCGGTGGAGGCGGCTCACGTTGATTTTGCCGTCGGATGCCTGCGGGTCACGGGGAAAGGGTCGAAGCAGCGCTTTGTGCCGGTGGGAGAGCCGGCGCGTCTGTTGCTTCAGCGGTACACGGATGACGTGCGGCCTCAGCTGCTCAAGCGTCGACTGTCGCGGTATCTGTTCGTGTCGCGCCGAGGTGGAGCACTGACCCGGCAGGCGTTCTGGAAAATGCTCAGGCTCCGGGCGAGGCGAGCCGGAATAGCGCGCGCGATCTCGCCTCACATGCTACGACATTCCTTTGCCACGCATCTCCTCGAAGGCGGCGCGGACCTTCGGTCGGTTCAAGCTCTGCTTGGACACATGAATATCGCGACGACGCAGATCTACACGCACGTGGAACGAGAAAGGCTGAAGACGGTGCACAACCGCTATTTTCCCCGGCGAACCCATTAGCAAGCCAGCTTCCGCAAGCAAGTCTCGATGGCGAGAACGATTCGCAGGAAAGGCCATGGGACTGCAAGAAGAGTGCGCGATACGGTTGACAAGCAGAGGTGGACTTGGTAGCATCCGCCAGCTTGCTAGGAAAATCGGGCGGATAGCTCAGTTGGAAGAGCGCTGCCCTTACAAGGCAGAGGTCACAGGTTCGATCCCTGTTCCGCCTACCAGCGCTCGATCCGGCTGAGGTGAGAAGGGGAAGAACGCAACAGAAAAATGAAAAAACTGTAGACTGGACCAACCGCTACAAATAGTCTTGTCATCCAGATCTTCCGCTATAAGTAGAGTCACGAGGGGCCGTCGTTCAGCCTGGTTTAGGACGCCAGATTGTCAATCTGGAGGTCGCGGGTTCAAATCCCGTCGGCCCCGCCATTTTTTTTGTTCATGTGTTCGCGCGGCGGGCATTGAACCCGCGACTGGGGGTTTCGAAGGGGGTATGCACCCTTCGTGGGGAGCATACGAGGGGGGAGGCCCCCTCTGTAGAAGCTGGCGAGGCAGGATTCAGGGCCGAGCCAGCGACGGAGCGTGGTTCAAATCCCGTCGGCCCCGCCATTTTTTTTGTCAGCCCTTGTGCGTTGAGGAGGTTGTCCCCACGACCGAGAGCGAAAGCCTCTCCGTCGGCGTTGGCATAACAAGACAGCGCGTGGTTCAAGTCTCCTCGGCTCCCGCACTATTCCCAGCATTTGCTAAAATCGGTACGCGAACGCACGGAGATGCCATGTCGCCAGGAAAGGGTGTAGGTCAATGTTTCAATTCGGACTGACAGGTTTGGTGGGATCGCTCGGCACGGTGTCGAAAGTCGTGCTGCTGCTGCTGTTCGTCTTTTCCGTCGTTTCCTGGGCGATTATCTTTGCCAAGTGGCGCGCATTCCGATCAGCCGATCGTGGCGACCGGCACTTCATGAACCTGCTCGCAAAATCTCGGGACTTGAACGAACTCCATCGTCAGGTTCGCCATCTCGAAGCCAGTCCTTCCGCGGTCGTGTTCGAGGGTGTGATGGATCGTCTGGCAGGGTTGCGCGGGGAGGGACAAGACGGCGCCGGATCGGTCGACCGGCACGTGGTCGAGCGCACCGCGGCCCATTTGTCGCAGAGTCAGTTATCAAAGCTGGAGTCTTCGCTGCCGTTTCTGGCGACGACCGGAAACATTACTCCCTTCGTCGGGTTGCTGGGGACCGTCATGGGCATCATCGACGCGTTCCGCGAGATCGGCACGCAGGGCACGGCGAGCATTGCGGCCGTGGCCCCAGGCGTATCCGAGGCGCTTGTTGCGACGGCGGCCGGTCTGTTCACGGCGATTCCCGCCGTCATCGCCTATAACTATTTTTTGACGCGCATCAGGCGGGCGGCGTTTCGTCTTGATACCGTGACCATCGAATTGTTGGGGGTCGTTCCGTCCTCTGCGACGAAGGCGAAGCCGATTCCCGTCGGAGCCCAGCGATGATGTTTGAATCGCGCCAGCGTCGCTTTATGGCGGAAATCAACGTGATTCCGCTGGTCGATGTCGTGCTGGTTCTGCTCGTGATCTTTATGGTGACGGCTCCGATGCTCTATCGGGGCATGGACATCAAGCTGCCGACCTCCGCCACCAACACGATCAAGCCGGAAATGCGAATGGTGTTGACCATCGAGAAGGACCAGCGGCTCTATTTGGACAAGGATCCTGTCGGAGTCGCCCAGTTGGAGCAAAAGCTAAAATTGTTGAAACATGACCATCCCGACGTATCATTGTATCTGAGGGCCGATCGCGACGTGCCCTACGGGGTTGTTGTGCAAGTGATGGATGGAGTGAAGAAGGCGGGCATCGAAAAAATCGGGATGGTGACGGACCCGACCGGAGCGGAACGCGTCCTCGCGCCATCAATTCCGGGACAACCTCCTCGAAAGAGCTAGCCGGGAGCAGATCAGCGATTATGTCGGCACAAGCCCACGTCCAACCGATCATCTGGTTCGACCTGGATGAACAGACGAGGTTTTTTGCCCGGCTGAAGCGGGCGCTTCTGCTCTCGCTCGTGCTGCATCTCGTGGTGCTTCTGGTGGCGGCGGGACTTCGCCTGCCCCAACGTGGTGAACGCCCGCTGGCTTCCGTCGAAGTTTCATTGATCAGTTTGCCGACTCCCGTCAAGCGCGTGGAGGTTCAGAAACCGGTGGAGTTGCCGAAACCGCCTGAACCGCGATCGGCGCCGGCCCAGCCGATGAAGATGAAAGGGGACACATCAATTCCGACGCCAAAACCAGCACCGGTACCGATGCCTGTGCCGATACCCGCTACGACGCCCGTTCGCGAGAGTGTAGCCAAGGATATTCTCCGTGATCTCCAGCTTCCCCCGGATGCGCCGAAGTTCGGTGAGCTGACCCCGGCGAAGGCTGTGGCGCAGCCTCAGCCGCAAGCGACAAGGATCAAAATTCCCGAACTGCCTCGTATCCCGGATGTCATGCCGGATCGTGCGGTCAAGGCGCCCCAACAAACCTCATTGAGTGAAGATCAGAACCGGGAACTGGAGGAAGAGCTCAAGAAGGTCAAACAATTTCAGCCGGCGGCCAAGCTGGTGATTCCCAAGGAAGCCCCGGTAAAGCCGGCGCCCCAGCAGGAGGCCTCGGTTCCGGCAGTCAAGGCGCCGCAGACTATGCTGAGAACTTCGGGATCGTCCGGGACCAATCCTTATTGGGCGCGTGTGGAGGCGATTATCAAGAGTCAGTGGGAACCCCCTCCCATCGATGTGACCGGGAGCACATATACCGTGGTGGTGAAGTTCAGATTCCATCGCAACGGCACGGTTAAAGATATCGGTGTTCAGCAATCATCGGGGAACGATTATTTCGACATGGCGGGCCAACGCGCGGTACAGAAGCCACGGGTGTTTCCACCTTTCCCGGCCGAAATGACCGACGCGTACCAGGATGTCGAGATGGTATTTCGTGTAGGGGAGGCAATGGGATGAGCGGGATGAAACTAGCCGGCGCCGCGCTGGGCACAGTACTGTTCGTGGCAGGCGCGATCGGGATTCTGGAATCGGGCGCGGCCGACGTGTTTCTCGAAGCCACGCGGCCGGATTTCCAAAAGATCTCGCTGGGAGTGCTGGGAATCCAGAACGGCGGCGGTCCGGAATGGCTCGGCGGCCGGCTTGAAGAAGTGTTGAAAAAAGATGTGAAACGCTCACTCGTCTTTGATCTGGTCGATCTGCCGAGCCTGGGCATCAAGGTGCGGGATGTCGGAAACGGCGTAGGGAACGGTTCGAAGACCGTTTTCAAGCAGGCGGCAGACAACGGTGTCTCGGTGCTGGTTTGGGGGAAGGCGGCTTTAAAGGAAGGCGAAAAAGATTCAGACGTCAACATGGAAGGGTTCGTCTACGACAGCGGAAGCGACGAAGTGGTCGGTGGAAAGCGCTATGCCGGCTCGCCGTCAGTGGTGCGCTTGATGGCCCATCGGTTCGCCGATGAGCTCGTCTTCCGGTATACGGGAGAGCCGGGGATTGCCAGGACGAAAATCGCTTATGTGTCCGCGCAGGGTGCCGCCCGCGAGATCTATGTCATGGATTACGACGGGTACGATTCACGTCAGCTGACGGCAGACGGGTTTCTCAATCTGATGCCTCGATGGTCTCCGGACCGGCGCTTTCTGGTGTTTACGGCCTATCGCGACCGCAATACCCAGGACATCGACATGATCGAACTGGCGACGGGGAAGCGATGGACCGTCTTTTCGCAAGGCGGGCTGAACATCACGCCGGCTCTGTCACCTGACGGAAACTTTCTGGCCTTCGCATCCAGTCACGAGGGTAATTCCGAAATCTATCGATTGGACACCAGAACGAAAGCGAACCAGCGTTTGACGGTGAATCCTTCCGGTGACCTGTCCCCAAGTTGGTCGCCGACTGGTAGGGAACTTGCCTTTGTGTCCGACCGCGGAGGCGGGCCACAACTCTTTTTAATGAGCGCCGACGGGTCGAACGTGCGGCGGCTGACTTTTGAAGGAGACTATAACGCGGCGCCAGCCTGGTCGCCTCGGGGCAATTGGATCGCCTACGTGTGCCGGACGCGCAAGGAATACAAACTCTGCGTCATTACCCCGGATGGGCAAAAGCGTATGCAATTGACTACAGGCGGGGGGGTAGACGATTCTCCTTCCTGGTCGCCTGACGGTCGACACCTCGTATTTAGTTCGACGGCGGACGGCAAGAGCCATATCTATATGATTGACTCCGACGGGAAAAACGCCGAGCGTCTGACGTTTGAAGGGACTCACAACAGTGCGCCGGCCTGGTCTCCGGCTTCCTGAAGCCGATCGCGGGAACCGGCCAACCGAATGAAAAACTAACTTTCAAAGAGGAGATCGCATATGCCTAAGACACCCACGACATTCTATATCGTGCTGATCGCGACGGTCATGCTGACCGGCGCGACTGGTTGTTCCAAGAAGGGCGTCCAGTCGGCGGGAGATCAGACTTCTCAGCCTGGGACCGCGCAAAGCGGGGGTTCCGGAACATCGAGTAGTTCGAAATCTGGTGTCGGCAGTTTTCCCGATACCAGCATGCAATCAGGGAGCGGAGGGTTGAAGGGGCTCGACAAGAATCCGTCTGAAGAGCGTGTCGGAGCCGGCGAAGAGCGACTTGGGGGAGGAAGTGGGGCAGGTAGCGGGACTATGTTGGCGAAGGCAGACCCATCGGGAAGCGCCGGGCGCCAGATGGACGAGATCCGGGCGGAGCAGGCCGCATCTTCGGCAGCCGGGTTACGTGATGTCTATTTCGGATACGATAGCTGGACGATCTCGGAAGAAGGGCGCCAAGCCCTGGGCCGAGACGCCGAGTGGATGAAATCGAATCCCAGTACGATGATTAAAGTTGAGGGTCACTGCGACGAGCGGGGCACCGCTGCCTACAACCTGGTATTGGGTGAGAAACGGGCCAAAGCGATCCGGAACTATCTGGTCGAACTCGGCGTGGGCGCCAACCGCTTGTCGGTTGTGTCGTACGGCAAGGAACGGCCGTTCTGCAATGAGCACGCGGAGTCGTGCTACCAGCAGAACCGGCGCGGGCATCTCGTAGTCAGAACGGGGAAATAGAGGGCCCTGTTGCGACACCGGATGCCGCTCGGATCGGGGACCAAAACACTGGAGAAACTCATGGAGCATACGGCTGTGAACCGATCGGGAGGGACTTGGCAGATCCTGGCGGCCGGCATTGCGGTCGTCTGGGCGCTGGCGATCTCCGGGTGTGTGGCGCAGCAGGCGGATCTGAAGAGCGCTGAGAGCCGCATGAGGAAGTCAAACGATGAGCTGGCGCAGCGGAACGCTCAGCAGCGTCAAGAACTGGAAGAGCTAAAAGGGGATGTACTTCCGAAATTGCAGGGTGAGCTACAGAAGGCTCAGCACCAAACTCAAGAGATTCAGAAAGCCCAGGACGATCTTCGTCTGCAGACAAAGAAGCTAGAACAGTTATCTTCAAAACTGGAAGCGGAGGGTACCAACCGTTACACCCAGGTGCGCGAGAGTCTCAACGCGCAGGACCTGAAGAATAAGAGCGACCGCGATCAGCTCCGGGGCGAGGTCAACAATCGTCTTGACGAGATCAACAAGCAGATGGAGCTGTTGCGGAAGGACATTATCGAGGTAGTTCAGAAATCGAACGCCACTCTGGCGAAGAACGTGGACGTCAAGCTGGACGAACAACGCAAAGCGTTAGCGGACAACCAGGTCCGCACAGAGCAACTTTCGAGCAAGTTTTCCCAGTTCAGCCAAGCCCTCACCGGATTTCGGGACTCGCTGAATGGCCTGAGCGAACGTATCGTCCAGGAGGAGCAGGCCAGCAAGGCGATGGCTTTAAAGATGGAAGCCGATGCGAAAGGTTCCGCCGCACATATCAATGAAACGACAAAATCGGTCACTGGACATCTCAATGAAGTGAACAAGAGTGTTTCATCCGTCGCTCAAAAGTTTGCCGCTCGCCTCGATGAACAGGACCATCGCCTTGATGGCGTCGTCACAGAAGTCAACAAGAGTATGGCATCGTACTCTCAGAAACTTGCCGCTCGTCTCGACGAGCAGGATCATCGCCTCGACGCGTTGAGCAAGAGTCTGGATCAGGTGTCACAGGAGGCTCAACTTCGCGGAGGGGGAAAGAACGGCCAACGTCAGCAGTCAGCCAAGCCGGCCCAACGATCCTCCCTTGCTCCGGTTCCCCTGGCCGCGGCTCCTGCCCAGGAGGCAGCGTCTCATCAAGAGCGCGAAGTCATGACTGCTTCAATTCCGGAGCCGGAACAGACGACGCCGACCGCAGAACGGTCCAGCGGTCCCGATGAATCCGTGGAGATGCCGAAACAGGCCGTCGGTCGCCAGGCGGAGCGACCGGACAAGGTCGAGTACGAGCGATTGCTCGGATTATTCCGCGACGGCGACCTGGAAGGAGCGCGTCAGGGATTCGCCGCTTTCTTGACCCAATACCCCAACTCGGATCTGGCCCCCAACGCGCGCTATTGGCTTGGAGAGTCGCACTACGGCAAGAAGGATTACAAGCAGGCGATCGATGCCTATGATCGAGTCGAGCTCGATTATCCACAGAGCGAGAAGGTGCCTGCGGCCATTCTCAAGAAGGGCTATGCCTATCTGGCCTTGAAGGACAAGAAGCGGGCCTCATCGGCGTTCAAGCAGGTGGTGACGTTGTATCCCAAGAGTATGGAGGCTGGGAAGGCGTACGACAAACTATCCCAGTTAAAGGAGTCGCGATAACGGCGATGCACACAATCACATCGGTTCTCGGAGTGGCGGTGGCGGCGGGGGGGCTTTCACTCTTGTCCGGATGCGCCAAGCACGCGGATTTTGTCGAACTGCGGGATCATCTGGCGACGGTGGCGAAATCCCAAGACCAAGACCAAAAACGACTGGACGCGCTGCAACGCCGGATGGAGTCGCTCGAACGGGTGAAAGACGTCGACAGCGCAAAACCGAAGCTCGACGAATTGAGCGCGCGGTTACAGAAACTTGAAAACCGGGTGGCGAAACTCGACGAGGGATCTGCCTCGTCTCCGCTGGCGAAGGTCGATCCGGCCCCGAGCGAGCCGGTTCGCTCCAAATCTCAGAAACCGGGAAGCTCTGCGGATTCGCCGATCGTCCCCGGCGTTCCGGCCATCACCCCGACCTCGGCGTTCAACCTGGCCTACAACGATTATCTCAACGGCAAGTATGATCTCGCGGTGGCCGGCTTTCAGCGGTTCGTGAAGGATTTCCCCGGAACGTCCCTCACGCCGAACGCGTATTACTGGCTTGGCGAGTCGTACTACCAGCAGAAGGATTATGTGCGGGCCATGCAAGCGTTCGACTATGTGTCGAGCGAGTATCCCGGCAACGAAAAGGTCCCGGCCTCCCTGTTCAAACTGGGGCTCGCCGCGGGTGAAACAGGCGATCTCGTGAAGTCGAAGAAGAATCTCAAGCGGGTGATCGAAGAATTTCCGACATCGGACGAGGCCAAACTCGCGAAGAACAAACTGGCCGAAATCCGATGATCCCTTCCCCGGTCCGGCTTGATATAGCCACCATCGTTCCTCTCTCACGCGGAGTCTGAGCCCATGCCCGCAGCCGGCTGCGCCGCCTCGATCCACATCTTGCCGGGTGACGTGGTCAGTAAGATTGCCGCCGGAGAAGTCATTGAGCGTCCCGCCGCAGTGGTGAAGGAACTGATCGAAAACAGCCTCGACGCCGGAAGCCGGCAGATTTCTATCGATGTAAAAGATGGAGGTTTGTCGCTGATCCGTGTGACGGATGATGGAGAAGGGATCGGGAGGATCGATCTTCCTCTGGCATTCGAACGGCACGCCACGAGCAAGCTCAAGTCCGATCAGGATCTGGCCTCTGTCAGGACCATGGGTTTCCGGGGCGAAGCCCTGCCGAGCATCGCCTCGATCTCCAAGATTGACGTCATGACGTCCACCAGACGGGACACGATCGGTGCGCGCCTGACGCTTGTCGGGGGCGTCACTGGGTCGCTCGCCGATGCGCCTCCCGTGTCGGGAACGAAAATCGAGGTGTCCGACTTGTTCTACAATCAGCCGGCCAGAAAAAAGTTTCTGAAGACGAAGGTGACGGAATTCTCCCATATCAGTCACGCTGTGCAACAGGCGGCACTGGCCTGGCCATCGGTGCACTTCCGCCTGACGCACAACGGTCAGGAAATGTTCAACTATCCTTCCGTCGCATCGGATCGGGATCGCATTCTTCAGGTTTATCGGCAGATCTTCATTGATCGCACCGTCGAAGTGCGGGGTCGTGTGCCCGGTTGCGCGATCCATGGGGTGGTGATTAGTCCGGTCCATGCGCGGTCATCGAGAACGCCGCAGGACCTGTTCGTCAACCGGCGTCCGGTCAAGAGCGCAGCCGTGTTCCATGCGATCACCGAGGGGTATGGCTCTTTCCTCGCCAAGGGTTCTCATCCGATCTTCGTACTGTTTCTCGAAATTGATCCTGATCGGATCGACGTCAATGTCCATCCCGCGAAGCGGGAGATCCGTTTTGCGGAGACCGAACCGATCCATCAGTTAGTCCGGCAAACGGTGCGCCACGCCTTCAGCGGTCGGGAGCGGAACCTGATGCGAGAAGAACAGACTGCCGAAAAGGCTCCGGAAACCGGGTTCTTCCGCTCCCACGGCCCGGCGACGCAAGCAACGAGCGGAGCAGAGCGACCACCGGTCGCGATTCCAGCATCCGGCTCCGCCGTTTCCGGGTCGATCACGGAAGCGCAACTCACGTTGGCCGGGGAGGCAGCGGGGTCCTACGCTGATCCGTCCACCCCCGAGATCATCCCATTCGGGCAGATCCTTCGCCGGTATCTCGTGGCCCAGGTAGGACAGGAATTACAGGTGATCGATCAACATACGGCGCATGAACGCGTGCTGTTCCAGCGGCTTCGGCGATCATGGGAAAATCGGGAGATCGCTTCCCAACCGTTGCTGATTCCGGAGCCGATTGAGCTGTCGGCCGCGCAATGCATGTTGTTGCAGCGGCATGCGAAGGATTTGGAAACGTTCGGTCTGATCGTCGAACCGTTTGGACAGGGGGCAATGGCGATCAGGGCCGTGCCTGTTGGAATGGGCAAAATGGATGCCGGGCCGCTGTTACAAGACCTGCTGGAAGATCTCGCGCAATGGGACCGGGCCTCCTCGGTCGATGATCGAACTTCGCCGGTGCTGGCGTCGCTGGCCTGCCATAGCGCGGTCCGGGCTGGGCGTCCGATGGCATTGCCTGAAATCGGACAATTGATGCATGATTGGGTTGAGGAAGGACTCATCATGACATGTCCCCACGGCAGGCGTACAGCGTTTCGTCTCTCGACCGATGAACTGGACAAGCTGTTCGGGCGGGTTGGATGGGCGTAACCGCGGCCTCAGTCCTTCCGATGTTTCGTTTGTCGGACACCCAGGTTCGGCTGAAGCCCCTCGTCGTGATTGTCGGGCCGACGGCGGTCGGCAAAAGCCGCGTCGCTGTGGAAGTCGCAAGGCGGTTCGACACCGAGGTGCTGGCGGCCGATTCATGTCAGGTCTATTGCGGAATGGACCTCGGTACCGACAAGCCGATTCCTGCCGAACGTCAAGGCATTCCCCATCGTTTGATCGACCTGATCGATCCCGACGAACCGTTCAATGCCGGGTTGTATCGTCGGCATGCCGTCGATGCGATCGAGGCGCTCTACGGTCGCCGACAGGTGCCGCTCGTCGTTGGAGGAACCGGTTTGTACGTACGCGCGCTGTTACGGGGGCTGTGTGAGGCCCCGCCTGCGGATCCGACCGTGCGCGCCAGGCTGCGACGGGACGCGATGGAACAGGGGGCTGAGCGCCTCTATGAGCGGCTCGAGGCGGTGGATCCGGTCTTCGCCTCCAGGCTGCACCCACGCGACACGTCCAAGGTGATTCGTGCCCTGGAAGTTCATCAACTGTCCGGGCGACCGATGTCGACCTTTCAGGAACAGCACGGATTTTCCGAGCGGCCCTACCGGACGGCGCTGATCGGACTGACTCGAGACCGCGACGCGCTCTATCGACGAATTGAGGAGCGGATCGATCGGCAATTGAACCATGGGCTTGTCGAAGAGACTCAGGGGTTGCTCGCCAAAGGCTATCGCCGTGACAGCGCGGCGATGAAAGGGCTGGGGTATCGCCAAGCGGCGGCCTTTCTTGCCGGTGAGTACGACCATACGGAGATGGTTAGACGGTTTAAGCGGGATACCAGGCATTTCGCCAAGCGCCAAATGACCTGGTTCCGGCGTGAGCCGGAGATTCAATGGTTGCAGATCGAGGAGTCGGAAGGGGCGCAGGAAACGGCGGCGCGCGTGACGGCGCGGATCGATCGGTTCCTCGCCGCGCTTCAGGAAGGTCCTGAACCAGGTGTGCCCTACCTGTCCGGCCGATAAGGAGATCGCCTGACGATGAAAGAGCGGAGACTGACGACACGAGCGGACGTCGGCATCATCGGAGGAAGTGGATTATACGACATCGAAGGACTGCGACAGGTCAAAGAGGTAGTTGTTCGGACGCCGTTCGGAGCGCCGTCAGGCGCAATCGTGCTCGGCGAACTGGACGGGGTCTGCGTCGCATTCCTTTCGCGTCATGGCCGGGGACACAAACTGAGTCCTTCGGAGATCAATTATCGGGCCAATATTTATGCGCTCAAGTCGCTCGGGGTCCGGCGCGTGATCTCGGTCAGCGCGGTCGGAAGCATGAAAGAGACGATCGAACCGGGTGATGTCGTCGTGCCCGATCAATTCATCGATTTGACCAAACGCCGGGCGTCGACCTTTTTTGACGGAGGAGCGGTCGCGCATGTGGCGTTCGGAGAACCGGTTTGCGCGTCGCTGGCCGCGCAACTCTCGGCCGCCGGACGCTCCGTCGGCGCAACGATTCATGATGGCGGCACGTACATCTGCATCGAAGGACCGCAATTTTCAACCAAGGCCGAATCGCGCCTCTATCGACAATGGGGGGTCAGCGTCGTCGGCATGACGAACCTGCCGGAAGCCAAGCTTGCGCGTGAGGCGGAACTCTGTTACGCCACGGTCGCGCTGGCGACGGATTATGATTGCTGGCATGAAACGGAGGAGCCGGTGACGGTGGAGGCGATCCTGGCGATCCTCCGGCAAAACGTGGCCTTGGCAAAACGCCTCCTGCGGGCATCGGTGAAATCGGTGGCGGCGGTCGAGAGTTGCGCCTGTCAATTTGCGCTGCAGCACGCCATTGTGACCGCCGCGGATCAAATACCGGCCGCGCTCCGCCGAAAACTGGCGGTATTGACCGACCGCGTCCTCGAACCGGTGAAAGGAAAACGGTGATCTATGGGCACGTTGCTTGTCGTGGGCTCGGTCGCGTTGGACACGGTCAAGACGCCCTTCGGAGAAGTGGAGGAAGTCCTGGGCGGGTCGGCCACCTACTTCTCCACCTCGGCCAGCTATTTTACGGATGTCAACCTTATCGCGGTCGTCGGAGAGGATTTCCCGCCGCAGCATCTTGCGTTTCTGAAGAGCCGGAAGATCGATCTGACCGGCTTGGAACGGAGGCCCGGCGCCACCTTTCGGTGGAAGGGCGAGTATACCCATCAGTTGAACGAAGCGCATACGCTTGATACGAAGCTGAATGTGTTCGAGACCTTCCGTCCCAAAATTCCGGAGAGCTATCGTTCCCCGGATGTTCTGTTCCTCGGCAATATCGATCCGGAACTCCAATTGGACGTGCTCAACAAACTGCCGCGGCCGCCGCTGGTGGCTTGCGATACGATGAACTTTTGGATCAACGGCAAACGCGACGCCCTGTGGCGGGTGCTTGAGAAAGTCGACATTCTGATCATCAACGACGGAGAAGCGCGAGCGCTGGGCGAGGACTCGAATCTGGTCAAGGTTGCGCACAACGTCCTGGCGCGCGGTCCAAAACACCTCATTATCAAGCGCGGCGAGTACGGCGTGCTGATGTTCAACGAAAAACAGGTCTTCGGCGCGCCGGCCTTTCCGCTCGAAGACGTTCGCGACCCGACGGGAGCTGGCGATACCTTTGCCGGCGGCTTCCTGGGCCACTTGGCTGCGACCGGCAATCGTTCCGTCGAGGGGCTCAAGCAAGCCATCATCTTCGGCAGCGTGATGGCGTCCTTTACAGTAGAAGCCTTTAGTCTTGACCGTTTGCGAATCCTGGATTACAAAGAGATCCAAGAACGCTTCAGGGCGTTCAAGCGATTGACCCATTTCGAGGATCTTCCGTGAGCCTCATCCCAGCCGCTCTTGCCGTCGCGCGCAATTTGTCGCATGCTGCGGCTCTCGCGTCGCTCATCATCGGATCATTGGGAGGCTGCGCGACTTCGGAAGAATCGAAACAAAAGTCGAAGGGGTACTATCAGGAAGGGCTGGCGAGCCTCGAACGGGATCGCCAGAAGGCCTACGTCTCGTTTCAGAAAGCGGTTCAGCTGAATCCCGACAACAAAGAGGCGCGTTACGGCCTGGGTCACATTCTCGCCGTCCAAGGAAAATTCACGCAAGCCGAGCAGGAATTTCGGGCTGCGATCAAGATCGATGAGAATTATTCTGAAGCGCATACGTACCTGGGGCAGGTGCTCATCAGCCAGGACCGGTGGGCCGAGGCCATCCCGGAATTTCGGCAGGCCCTGACCAACCCGCTGTACAACACGCCGGATCTTGCCAGATTCCACTTGGGGCGCGCGCTCGCCCATGAAGGCGACCTGCAGGGGGCGATGGAGGCGCTGGAGGATGCCTTGGCCGTCAACCCTCCGAATGTGCCCCCCGCGCAATCGAATCTCGAGTTAGGACGCGTCTACTACAAGTTGGGATTCGAACGGCGCGCCATAGAGACGCTGACGAAAGTGACCATGATGGACAAGAACGGCGAGTATGGAACGGCGGCGAAGGAGATTCTCGCCCGACTGAAACCTTAGAGAGAGCTGCATGGAATCGATCGGTGAATTTTTCAAGCAGGTTCGGGAAACCAAAGGCCTGACCATCGACGAAGTGGCGTCGAAAACCAGAATCCGCTCCGACTTCGTCAAAGCGTTGGAGGAAGGCAATTTTGCCAAGTTGCCGGATCAGGTCTTCGCCCGCGGATTCGTTCGATCCTATGCCCGGTCGCTCGGGCTCGACGAGGAAGATGCCATTCATCGCTTTATTCAATCGGCCGGCGCATTTTACGAAAAACAGGATGAGAAGGAACGGTTGAAAGCCCGGCAGGTTCAGGAGGAACGCAAGAGGCAAGCCAACCGGAAAGCCGTCGCAATCGCCATCGGCATAGCGGTTATCACCCTGGTGTTTCTCTTGAGTCGCGAGCAGTCCACGCTGTTGGTGCGGCGTTCCGCGACGGAGATCCCGCCGACTTCCGGCAAGCGGACGGCTCCCACCGCTCCGGAAAGTCGTGAGGCGGCATCGCGGCCCGAAGCAGAGCCTCCAGCGCACCCCGCGAAACCCAAACCGGCGGAGCTATCGCCGACTTCTGCCTCCGCGCGGACAGAGAGCAGCGCTCCCCGTGCCTCGGGAACGGCTTCCGGCGCGACGGCTCCAGTCAGCCAGACAGCCTCTCCAATCCCGCCGCCGATTGGAACCGACGGCCCGCTCGCGGGCATTTCACTGGAGGGATCCGCCGAGGCAACTGATCAACTGGTCTTGGATCTTGAAGCGATCGAGCTGAGTTGGGTGGTCATTCAAATTGACGGAGGCAGCCCTCAGGAAGCGCTGCTTCGACCCGGCGAGAAAGCCAAGTGGAAGGGGCAGGATCAATTTGTGCTGACGCTCGGGAACGCCGGAGGAGTCAAAGCCGAGTTGAACGGAAAGCCCCAGAAGCCCTTCGGCCCAAGCGGAAAAGTCGCCCGCGATATCCTCCTCAAACGCTGACCGGTCTTCTCCATTTTTTCCGCCTCGGTTTCGCAACCCGCTCCGTGCCGCTCGGTCTGCGCGCTCGAGCTGTTTTCCGTTCAGGAACTGTGGCGTACAGGTCGGGACTGAGGCCCAATGGTGTCTCCACGGTTTACTGCGAAACGGCAGCTCGCTCCCTCCTCTGGCTAAGATGGCGAAATACCAGTCCGGCGATCAGGAGGCTTGTGGCATGAGCCTTGATCTCTCTGTTCAACAGATGGGCCAGGCCGGCAGGCAGGTGAGGCAGGAGGACGGCCGGTGGCGCATTCGTCGCAACAGAGCGGAATCATAGTTGAATTGCTTGACATCGTCGGAACGCCGTTGCTATAGTCCCGACGTTTTTCGCCTTTTATCCGATTGATGCGCCAGCGGCCTCGTGGCCGAATGTACCCGCGGTAGGTTACAACACAAAGGAGGATTTCTGATGGGGACTTTTTCTAAGTTTTTGGGAATCAGCGCAGCGGTGCTGATGTTGTCCGCGACCGTGGTGGGAGCCGAAGAGAAGGATCCTCTGAAGCCACGCGTTCCGCCGGACCAGATGGCCGATGCGAAGGCCATGAAGAATCCGGTGGCTGCCACTCCGGAAAACATCGCCAAGGGCAAGGCGTTGTTCGAGGGTAAGGGCACCTGCTTCAACTGCCATGGCAAGGAAGGGAAGGGCGACGGCCCGGCAGGCGCGATCCTGAATCCCAGTCCGCGGAACTTCACCAACTGCAAGTTCCACAAGAAGCGGAAGGACGGCGAGCTGTTCTGGGTGATCAAGAACGGCAGCGCCGGAACCGGCATGGTTTCCTTGATCCCGGCCGCGATCAATGAAGAAGAAGCCTGGACGATCATCAACTACGAGCGGAGCTTCTGCAAGGGCGACGAGTAGCCTGTTCCCGCAGCAGAGACGTTAGAGAGAGGGTGGAGGGCAGATCCTCCACCCTTTTTTTATGTCATGCCGGGGTGAGGGAAGGCCGGACAATCGAGGCCGGGTATCGAACCGGTCAGGGGAGTTCGCTGGATCTGATCGCAGCCAGCTTGGAAAGGACGAGGGCGCCAGCCGGGTCGGCGCTTTTGATCGGTGGAAGCACGAGGGGACGTTGCTCCTGTCCATACTGGCTCTTGGATGCCCAAAGGACTTTCTGGCTCAAATAGGAAACTGTTTCCGCCAACGTCACTTCGCCGTCTCGATTCGTGTCGGATTCGCCGCGGAGGGCACGCAGGAAGTAGTAGGTAAACAGCCCGTGCCGGTGCTTCTCATCTTCGATTGACCGCGCCAAGCCGCTCGTGGCGATCACATGAGTCGCGGAACTTCCGGAGGGGTTCCATTGAGGAAGCGTCCCTTTTCCCCGGCTGTCCGATCCCAGACGCGATACGATCCCGTCGAACAGAACGACCGTTTGCTTGGCTTTCAAACGGGCCAGGGCGCCATCGAGATCTTTCAGGGGGTACGCGCGTGAGGTCGTAGTCATGTTGCCGTCGTAGGGAATGAGAAACACCTCTCCCGCCGGCGAGACCGTGGCAACTCCGGCGAAATAGACGATGACGACCGCCTCTTTGTCCATGTGGGCCGGCAGCCAGTCCAACAGCGCTTCATCGATGTCGGGGCGCAACGCTTTCCAATCCTGCAGCAGGCGCACATTGGAGGCGGGCAAGCCGCCGAGCGACTGGAAATAGGTCGCGACCATTTCCGCGTCAGAGGCGCCGTATTTTCTCATTGACAGCTGCTGGTCCCGGTAAGACCCGATCCCGACGGACAAGAGGTAGGTGTGCGGGCGCTTGAAGCCGGCCGCAGCGGCGGGAATTTGATCGACGTCGTCCGTTCTGACGCCGGTTGGTTGAATCGACAGCGAGAGGACTTGCGGCGGAGGTGCGGCAACGCCGGGATCGGCGACCGTCACCTGAATCTCCGCTTTCTGCGCCTGCACGGATTGAGGGAGCGTGGCGGCAAATTCGAGCGAACGCGACTGTCCCGGTTGCAAGCGACCGGCCGAAAGGGTCGTGGCGGGAAATTGTGCCAACAGCGTCCCGGTGCCGCTGAGCGTGGCGGCCACCTGCTGGAGCTCTTGATCGCCCCCGTTCACCAGATCGACACGCACGCGAACCCGCTCTCCGCCTTCTAGGACCAGATTGCCGTTCTCATCGAGGACGGTGGCTTTAAACGACAGAGGAGAGCGGCCGGCTTTCGGTGTGGCCTCGGGCGACGGCGGGAGCGATTTGGCTGCGGCGCCGGCAACTGTGGCTGCGGGAGCCGCTCCGATTCCCGCAAGCTGATGACGGGAGGCGCGGATAAATTCCACCGACAGGGCCACGCCGGACTCGTAGAGAAATTCATCCATATTGGCGTAGTCGCACCGCTTTTGTGTGGGCTCCAGGAGCAGCCGCTGACTGCGGTCGATCGAAATCGGCTGCTGCCCCAGTTCTTTTCCGGACAGGTCCTTGAATGTGACCAGGATGTCGAGCTTCAGGTCCGCCGGGACCCGATCGTACAGGTGATCTTGGAGCAGCTTGAAGGAGGATCGCTCCACGGCAACGAGTATTTCCGTGTCGGGCGGGGTCGGTGAGGTGATCCCTCCGGTGACCGAAACAGCCTGAAAGTTCTGGGCGGCTGCGTCGATCATCACGGCTTCCAATTCTTTGCCGATGTAGGCCTCGCGCAAGTTGCCGCAGTCGTTCTTGTATCCCGCCTTCAGGTCGGTAAAGGCGGGATCGAAAGTCAGCTTGACAGAGTTGGCGAGGCGTGGCCCCATGTCCGGCAATGGAGTCCGTCGCATCGCAGAGGCCAGCTTCTCGCATCCCGTAGACCAGCCCATCACCAGGAGGCAGAAGAGGACGAGGACCCATCGGGCGAGGCCCTGGCGTGATGAAATGAAAACAAAGCGCCCTGGTGTCATCGGGTAAGCGAAATCCTGCCAGAAGAAGGGCACGTGCATGTCACGTCACATTCAGCACCGTACCGAAATGTGGCCCTGAATGCAACTGGAGCAGACTTCTTGCGGGCGCCTGGCGCTCCGGCATATGCTTCAGCGGATTCAGGCCATGCGCGCAGATCAGGAAAAGAATTCTGAATGCTGATACTCGGGCTGTCGAACATGAGGGATGCCGCCGCGGCGCTGGTGGAAGACGGCCGGATCCTGGCGGCGGCGGAGGAAGAGCGGTTCGTCCGGATCAAGCACGTGGCGGCCTTGCCGATCCAGGCAATTCGATCGTGTCTTGACGCGGCCGGAGCGCGACTCTGTGACGTCGATGCCGTGGCCGTGCCGTGGAAATACTGGCAACTCGGCCGCCGGGCGGCGTTGGCGGTCGGGTCCATGCTGCAGTCCCCCCAACTCCTCCGGGTGAAAAGCAGGAGAAGCGTCGAGCGACTTGCTCAAGAATGGAGAGAACTGCTCTTTCTTCGCCGCTATCTTTCCCGTCAAGTCGATGGCACGGCCTGTCCTCCTCCGGTCTTTCTCGATCATCACCTCTGTCACGCGGCCAGCGCAATGCTCGTCTCGCCTTTTGAACGGGCGGCGGTTCTGATCGTCGACGGCGCCTCCGAGTCCCACACCACCACATTGGCTCAGGCGGACCGGCGCAACGTCGAAGTGCGGAAACGGGTTCCGCTTCCCCATTCCCTCGGACAATTCTATGCGGCCATGACCGCCTATCTGGGATTCACGCCGGATCAGGATGAATATATTGTGATGGGATTGGCAGCCCACGGCGAACCCTCTTTCGCCCGGACGCTCCGGAGTGAGGTGCTGCCTTTGTTGCCCGATGGGACGTTCCGCCTCAACACAGGACTGTTGGATTTTCACCTGGCGAGGGAACGGATCTTCCTCCCTAAACTTGTCGAGCTGTTCGGTCCGGCCCGTTCTCCCAAAGACGAGTTGTCGTCGCGGCACAGAAACGTCGCGGCGAGCGTGCAATTGGTGCTAGAGGAAACCCTGCTGCACCTTGCTCGCCATCTGAAGGCCGTGACCGGTTTGGACCGGCTCTGCCTGGCCGGCGGAGTGGCCTATAACTGCGTGGCGAACAGCCGGCTGTGGCGTGAGGCCGGATATCGAGAGATCTATGTGCCGCCCGCGGCAGGGGATTCCGGCGCAGCGCTCGGCGCGGCCCTCTGGCTGACCCACCGGCGCGGAAGTCTGACTCATCGGGCGGTCATGCGGACCGCAGCATGGGGCCCGCAGTACGACGAACAGGACTGTCAGCTGGCGCTGGAACGGGCCGGCTTGCTGGTCGAAAAAATGTCGGATGCCCAACTGTGCGAGAGAGTCGCCGGCGAGCTGGCACGCGGTCGGCTGGTCTTCTGGTTTCAGGGCCGGATGGAATTGGGTCCGCGTGCCTTGGGCAACCGCAGTTTGCTGGCCGATCCCCGCCGCGAAGACATGCGCGCGCTGATCAACTCGAAGGTCAAGTTTCGCGAGCCCTTCCGCCCCTTCGCACCGGCTGTGCTGGAAGAGCGGGCAGGGGAATTTTTCGACCTCCCGGGACCTTCCCCCTTCATGTTGTTTACGGCGCCCGTGCTGGCGTCCGCCAAAGGAACGATCCCTGCTGTGGTACATATCGACGGGTCGGCGAGAGTCCAAACCGTCGGCGCCGACGCAAATCCACGCTACCGTCTGCTGCTGGAAACCTTCGCGCGACTGACGGGCGTGCCGGTGCTTCTCAACACGTCGTTCAACGTGAACGAGCCGATCGTGTGCACGCCTGAAGATGCCGTCGCCTGCTTTCTCCGGACGGATGTGGATTGGTTGGTGATGGGAAATCTCTTGGCGAGTCGACCGAGCGGCGTGAAGCGTGAGGCGTAGGGTGATAGAAAGCGGATCAACGGATGAACCACCGCTTCACCCCTCAACCCCCGCTCCCAGGGAGAGGCATATCGCGCTCAACGCGCTGCTGTTGATCTTCATCTTCAACTTTACCTTCCAGCCCTTGACTGAACCGGATTTTGGATGGCACCTTCGGACCGGATTGGATCTGCTCCGCCATGGGTGGTCGCTCCCCGCGTCGGACCCCTATTCGCACACGATGCCCGACTGGCCCTGGGTGGAACATGCGTGGCTGACGGATGCGGTCATCGGTGCCGTGCATGGGTCGTGGATGGGCGGACTGGGTGTGATTCTTTTGTTCGGCGCAGTCGCGGCCGGTGCCTGGTTGATCGCAAGCAGCCTTGCGCCGGTGCACAGACCGTATCGCCGACTTGCCTGTGCCCTGTCGCTATGGGTCGCTCTCCCGTATCTCGGGGCGAGGACTCAGTTGATTTCCTTGCTGGGATTCGCTGTTCTTCTGTACGTCCTTTCGCGTCGAGAGCGGAAGTCGTGGTGGTGGATTCCACCCCTGTTCCTCCTATGGGCGAACCTGCACGGAGGGTTCACCATGGGACTGTTTTTTTTGATTCTTCTGATACTCGCCACATGGATCGTTCAACGAATCTGCGCTTGCTGGGCGACGATGGCTTCCCGCCTCGATGAAGCTCTCCTCTCGCGATCCGATCTCAAAAGACTCGTCCTTCTCACAGGAACTTCGGCGGCGATGACGCTTGTGAACCCCTACGGATGGCGGTTGCACGGCGAAATACTCGACTCGCTGGCCAATCAGTTCATGCTCGAAGGCCTGCAGGAATGGCAGCCGCTTTCGCTGGCGACAGGGGGCGGTCGCAGCTATGCCGTCTATCTCGCCATGCTCGCCGCCTCCATGTGTTTCTGCTATCGGCGAATCGAACCGGTCCGCTGGCTGTTGTGGGGAGTGTTTCTCTGGCTCTCGCTCCGTCATATGCGGAACATTCCGATCTTCCTGATCATCAGCCTACCCCTCTGCGCCGAGCTGTTGGCCGCGGCATTCGATCAGCTCTCATCGCTCGTTCCCTCCGGTCATGCGGCGGCCAGGCGATGGATGGCGGCCGCGACCCTTGGCGCAGCGCTCCTTCTGCTCTGGCTCGGGCCGGAGCATCTCCACCATGTCGTTCAGTCGGGGACGGAACCAGCTCGATACTTCAAGGGCACGTCTTATCCGATCGAAGCGGTGGAATGGATTGAATCGCATCGTGATCAGGCCGGAACGCGTCTCTACAACGATTATGCCTATGGAGGGTTTCTTCTGTGGTGGTTGCCGGCGGAAAAAATCTTCATCGACGGACGTATGCCCGCCTGGCGCATCGGCGAGCGCAGGATTTTTGAGGACTATGTCGCTCTCACGGCGACGGATCCGCCTGCTCTCTCCGTCCTGGACAAGTATTCGGTGGATTGGGCGCTCGTGCGACGCGATTCCCCGCTGGATCGAGCGCTGGAGCGGGAATCAAGATGGGCGCTGATCTATGGGGATGAGAAGGTTTCGATTTACGTGCGGTCTCCGGGATCGTGAGGAACGGCAGCGGCTGTATCAATGGAGAGGCAAGCCCAACCGGCTCGAGCGTTGAGTGGCGAAGCGATGGGGGAAAGATGGAGTGCTGTAGAGCCCCTTATGATCGTTCCTGCGGATGTGCGCCAGATCCCGCAACATGACGAGCCCGTCTCGCAGGACCCGCACCTTCGATCCCGGTTGATCAGCCCAGTTGACCGGGATCTCCGCAATCCGATAACCCCGCCGTTGGGCGACATAAAGCAGTTCGAGGTCGAAACCGTATCCGTCGATGGTCGAAACCTCAAACAAGTCCTCCGCAACCGCGCGTCGGAACAGTTTGAACCCGCACTGGGTGTCCGAAATCCCCGAAATTCCTCCCTGCTGAACGACGGAATTAAAAAGTCCGCCGAGGATGGTGCGATACAGCCGGGCCTGCACGTGAAAGTCCGGCAACCGTGAAGCCAAGGCCCGTGATCCGATAGCTAGGTCGGCGCCCCGCTCGACGGCCTGTTCCAGCCTGGTCAGCTCTTCGATCGGAGTCGCGCCGTCCGCATCGGCAAACAATTGAAATTGTCCGGCAGCGGTCTGCATACCCCGCCGAACGGCCGCTCCTTTGCCCCGTCGGACCGGAAGGCGAAGCAGTTCCACCTCCGGAACGGCGTCCGAGAAGGTCTCGACGAGAGAAGCCGTGGCGTCCGTACTGCCGTCGTCGACGACAAGCACTTCGTACGGACGTCCGCGCGTCCGCATATAGTCCGTAATGCGTTGGAGGTGAGGCAGGATCCGATCGGCTTCATTGTGAGCGGGGATAATGATCGAGTGATGCAACGATTCCATAAGGGCTCGCAGCGACATCAAACCACCCTGGTCAGAGGGGGAGAGGCGGCGCTTTATCTCGATAATCCGGTACGGTAACCGAGCTGTAGGGGTGAATACAAGAGGGACGGCGCCTCCTTGACAGATCCTGTTCAGGGGAGCGAACGTATCCCTCAGAAGATCGAGCGAGCGGTCGCCGTCGGTGAGGAGGTGGAAGGTGCGCCATTCGATGCCAATCTCAGGCAGCCTGCTCAGCTTGGCCCTGTTCGTCTCCTGCGCGTCCGCCGTGCCGCCGTCGCGTATCGGCGATTATGTTTCTCCGGATCGGAAGGCAGAAGATGGAGCCTTCAGTCGGATAGAACCGCGGCCGGTCCAGGCGGGATTGCTGTTAGTGCCTGATACGGCTGATCCCGGCGCTGCTCCGAACCTTCCCGATGAAGCATTCGTTCGACTCGGTGAGGGTCTAAAACAGGAGATTGCGCGGGCTATTCCTGTCGTGATCAAGGAAGTCATACCGGCCGAGAACATCAGACCTCAGCCGAACGGAGATTGGGCACAGTTTGCAGACCTGGCAAGGCAACGAGGTCTCGACTACCTCGTCGTGGTGATTTTATCCAGTACGGAGCAGGAATATCCTGTGACGCTCTTCCTCGGGTGGACGACGCACGCTCAACCGGGGTTTCGACGCGACAACTGGTCACTGTTGGAGTTCGCTCTATTGGACCTGAAGCACGACCGTACACTCATGCAGGCGGAGGGCCGTGCCTGGGCCACGTTGGACCGTCCGGCGGCTCCCGGGATCAATCAATGGTATCCGGTCATCTACCTGCGACCGCAGGATCCCGAGCGCCGTATCTGGCCTCCGACCTATGAGGGGGCGCCCAATACCTTACGGGTCGTTTCGTTCGACCAGGCCGCCAAACGAATGACGCTGAATCTTCAGAAGGCCTGGATCGGATCCTTGGAAGCATACGGGGCGGATCTCGGGAGTAGCTCGTAGCTCCTCCTGCCCTTTCTCCGTCCCGTGGGAAGAGAAACATACGCCCCCTTCGGGCCGGAGAAACTCCGGTCCGGAGGGGACTATTTGTCTTTGAAGGCGCCGGAATGGTTGGTGTACAATATATCGTTCAACCGACGAAAAATCGCCTTCTATAACCTTCTGGAGGAACCTGGTTATGGTGAAGTGGAGTAAGGTCTTCTTGGGCCTGTTCGTCCTTGCTTGTGCCCTCAGCCTCTTTCCCGTCCTGCCCGGTGTGCTGGCCGCGGGGGTGCCGCCCTCGATGGCCCAAGGATTTTCAGACATTGTGAAGAAGGTGACGCCGGCTGTGGTCAATATTGCGGTGACCGGCGGGGGAGAAGGAGGGCGCGGACGACGGCCGCTTCCGCCCGGTCCCTTCGGCGGTCCTCCAGGAGGCGAAGAACCGGGCGGAGAGCTTCCCACTCCTCCTCCCATGCCTCCCGGTCCCCATGGACGACCGGACCAGAGCGCCGGGTCCGGGGTCATCCTCGATTCGAACGGTTATATCGTCACCAATAATCACGTCGTCGAGGGCGCCACGCAAATCACCGTGACACTCAGCGATCGTCGGGAATTTTCCGCCAAGATAGTGGGTACCGATCCGAAAACCGATCTGGCTGTCGTGAAGATCGAAGCCAAGGACCTTCCTTCGGTGAAGTGGGCGGAGTATGAGAAATTGCAAGTCGGAGATCTCGTCCTGGCAATCGGCAGTCCCTTCGGCCTGAGCTCGACGGTGACGCTGGGCATCATCAGCGCCCTCGGGCGTGGAAACGTCGGCATCGCCGATTACGAAGATTTCATCCAGACCGATGCCGCGATCAATCCCGGCAATTCCGGCGGCGCCTTGGTCAACATGAACGGAGACCTGATCGGGATCAATACCGCCATCTTCTCTAGAACCGGCGGGTCTGAAGGCATCGGATTCGCCATTCCAAGCAGCATTGCGTTGGATATTGTGGAGAGTCTGCAGAAGACCGGAAAGGTCGTGCGCGGCTGGATGGGCGTCGCGATTCAGGAAATCACACCGGCGCTGGCCAAGTCCTTCAAATTGCCTGAGCAACGCAAAGGCGTTCTGATCAGCGATGTGAATGAGAACGGCCCTTCGCATGCCGCCGGAGTCAAGCGCGGGGATGTCGTGGTCGCGTTCAACGGCAAGGAAGTGCAGAGCGTCAGCCAATTGCGGAATCTGGTGGCGCGCACCGTCGTCGGCAAGGATGCCCAGATCAAGATCCTGCGGGATGGCAAGGAACAGACCCTGTCAGTCAAGGTGGCGGAACGGCCCTCGGATGAGGTGTTGGCGAAGAAAGAACCGGCTCCACCCAAGGAACAGGGTGAGACCGTCAAGCCGCCGGACAACGTGCTCGCGTCGCTCCGAGTCCAGGCGTTGGACAACGCGACGATGAGCCAGTTGAATATCCCGTCCAAGACGACCGGTGTCGTGGTGTCGTCCGTGGAGCCGGGCGGCGCCGGTGAGGCGGCAGGTATCCAACGGGGCGATGTGATTCAGGAAGTGAATCACGAAACCGTGAAGAGCCTTGAGGATTACCACAAGGCCGCGCAGAAGATTAAGAAAGAGGAGTTGGCCGTCCTGCTCCTCAGTCGGCAGGGCAACAACCTGTTCGTCGCGGTCAATCCGAAATAACCGGAAGGTTTCCGTGGGCCGACGGACGTCGGCTCACGGCGCGAATGCCGAGGACGGTGTGCTGAACGATCTCAATCGGTGGCTGCAAGACTCCGTCTTCAAGCCGCTGGAAGACAAGAAGATGCCGGTCATGGAGCACCTCGTGGAGCTCCAGGTCCGGCTCACGCGCGCGGTGATCGTTACGGCCTTGGTGTTCGTCGGCACGTTCTTCTATGCCGACCAGCTCGTCAAATGGCTGCGCGTCCCTCTCCAGAACATGTTCGTGCCGGGCTCCCTTTCCTGGGTGCCGACCGATCTGCCGGCCGTGCCGTTCGTGTTTCTCGCGCCGGCTGAAGCCCTCTGGCAGAACGTCAAGGTCGCCGGCCTCTTCGCCCTCGTCATTGCGACTCCCTACATTCTGTTCGAAATCTGGCAGTTCGTCGTGCCCGGGCTGCATGCGCAGGAACGGCGTTTTGTGGGGCCCTTCACGATGCTGAGCGCGCTGGCGTTCTACGCCGGAGTGGCCTTTTCCTTTTTCTTCGTCCTGCCGTTTGCCTTGAATTTTCTGGTGTCGTACGGCGTCAATGCCGGATTCATCCCGCAGCTGTCCATCGCCCAGTATGTGGGGTTCGCCTTGTGGTTTCTCATGGTTTTCGGATTGATCTTCGAAGTGCCCTTGGCCATCACCTTGATGGCCAAACTGGGATGGGTTGACGCGCCGTTTCTCAAGCGATACCGCAAGTGGGCGTTGCTGGGCGCCTTCATTGTCGCGGCGATTTTGACACCGACCCCTGATCCATTCAATCAATGCCTCATGGCGCTGCCGATGTACGTCTTTTACGAAGTGGGGATTGTGAGCGCGGGATTCTTCAATAAGAAGAAGGCGGCGGCTGATGCAAACAAGGTTCCGGCGCCGGTCGGCGCCGGTCCCGGCAAGGCCATGGCTCCCGCCATGTCCACTGCCGCCGGAGGGGATTACGTCGGAGTTCCGTCCGGGAGCCGGCGCCATTAGCAGAATGGTGAAAGAGGCGGCCAAGGCCCTGGAGTCTCAAATGGTAGAAAGGGTAGGAGAAACATGCCTCGCGAACTGAACATCATTCAAACTCCGACCTCCGGCGGCAGCGACGCCTGCACCTACATGTGGGCCTGCGCGATCTGTGATGAGAACGAATCCTGTCAAAAAGACAAGGAAGGCCACAGCCGCTGGCTTGTGGCCAAGCGGATGGAGCGGATCGAGTACAAAGTCCTCATCATGAGCAACAAAGGCGGCGTCGGGAAGAGCACCTGCACGACGAACATTGCGGTGAGCCTTGCGCTCAAGGGATGGCATGTCGGGATCTGCGACATGGATATTCACGGGCCGAATATTCCAAAAATGGTGGGAGCCGAGGGACAGAAACTCAAGATCAGCACCTCCGGTGGAATCATTCCCTTTCAGGCCTACAACCTGAAAATCGCGTCGATGTCCTTTCTGCTGCAGAACCCCGACGATCCCATCATCTGGCGCGATGCCTACAAATATGAATTTATCAATCAACTGCTCGGCGGAGTCGAATGGCAGGACTTGAACTTCCTGCTGATCGACCTGCCGCCCGGCACCGGTAATGAATCGGTGACGACCATCGATCTGCTCGGCAACGTCAGCGGAGCGGTCATCATCACCACACCGCAGGAAGTGGCGCTGCTGGACTCGCGCAAGTCGGTGACGTTCTGCAAGGACAGCGAAGTGCCGATCATCGGCATCGTCGAGAATATGAGCGGCCTGGAATGTCCCCATTGCCACAACCCTATCGAAGTCTTTCGAAAGGGCGGGGGAGAGGCTTCAGCCCTGGACATGGGCGTGCCGTTCCTCGGGCGCATTCCGCTCGATCCGGACGTCGTAACTCAGTCGGATGCGGGTGAACCGTTCGCCATGTTCTACTCGGATACACCGACCGCCGAGGCCTACCACGAGATTGCGAACAAAGTTGAAGCGTTCTGCAAAAAGAGCGGATCGCTCGTCAACGTCGCCCCCCGGCATCATCATTGAACAGAGAACGGTGAAGGCGAAGGATGCCATGCAAGGACTGACTCCGCTCGAAGACGCGCAGAAGATCGTGCTCGACTCGACCCCGGTGTTGGGACTGGAAAAAATTCCCTTGCTCGATACGCTCGGGCGAGTGCTGGGCGAGGACATCGTCGTCGAGCGCGACAATCCCCCCTGGGACAACAGCGCGATGGACGGCTTTGCCGTGCGCTGGGACGACATCAAGCAGGAACAGGCAATTCAGAAGCCGGTCACGTTGGCCGTGATCGAAGATGTGCCGGCCGGGAAAATGCCCACGAGAACCGTGGGCGCCGGTCAGGCGATCCGCATCATGACAGGGGCGCCGATTCCGAAGGGAGCCGACACGGTGCTCAAGGTCGAAGATACCGAGCATACCCCGGATTCCGTGCGTGTTTTCAAGCCGGAGCAGAAGGGGGCCAATATCCGCCCGCAGGGTGAGGACGTCAAGAAAGGCGAGAGGATTATCGCCAAGGGCACGGCAATCCGTCCCGGGGAAGCCGGGATGCTGGCGATTCTTGCCAAGTCATTCGTCTTCGTCTACCAGCGGCCTCGCGTGGCGATTCTGTCGACCGGAGATGAATTGGCCGATCTCGACGAGCGGTTCAGCGAAGAGAAAATCATCAATTCCAACAGCTACGGGATTGCGGCGGCGGTGCAGGAGGCGGGTGGAATTCCCTTTCTGCTCGGCATCGCCAAGGATACGCCCGCCGCGCTCAAGGAAAAAATCTCGCACGGCTTGACGGCCGATGTTCTGGTCCTCTCCGGCGGCGTGTCGATGGGCGACTATGATTTTACCAAAGCCGTGTTCCGCGACCTCGGCGCCGAGATGAATTTCTGGAAACTGGCCATCAGGCCGGGGCAACCGCTGGCATTCGGAAAAATCCAGGGGAAGCTGGCGTTCGGGCTTCCGGGCAATCCCGTCTCCTCGATGGTGACCTTCGAACAGCTCGTCCGTCCCGCCATGCTCAAGATGAGCGGACATCGAAGCTACGGCCGCCCCGTCGTCCAGGCCCTGTTCCAGGAAAAGTTCTCCAAGCGCACCGACCGTCGCCATTTCCTCCGGGGAGTGCTGACGAGCGAGAACGGCACCTTCAAGGTCAGAACGACCGGCGACCAGGGCTCCGGTATTTTGACGTCCATGGTCAAGGCGAATTGCTTGATCGACGTGCCGGTCGAGGTCGATCGGTTGAATCCGGGCGACACGGTGTCCGTGCAGCTGTTGAGCGGCCAAGGTTGGGCCGGTCATTCCGAGCACGTTCATGCCGGTCCTCACCGGCTCTCCTGTTGTTGATGGAAGGGAGGTCGCGGGTCACAAGTCATTGGTCAATGGTGTAAAGAATCATTACTCCATTATTCAATGACGATTGACCGTTGACCAAGGACCTAATGACCATTCCTATTGTCTGTTTCGTCGGGAGATCGAACAGCGGCAAGACCACCTTCATCGAGCGGGTGATTCCCGAACTGGTTCGCGCCGGTTACAAAGTGGCCACGGTCAAGCACGCCGGTCACGGCTTCGATCTCGATACGGAAGGCAAAGACAGCTGGCGTCACAAACAAGCGGGCGCCAGCAGCGTCGTGATCATGTCCAAAGGCAGCATGGCCATGTTTGCCGACGTATCGGATCAGATGAAGGTCGAGGACGTCCGCGACCGCTTTCTGGACGGTTCCTATGACCTCATCATCGCCGAGGGATGGAAGCACGAAGGATATCCGAAAATCGTCATTGTCCGGGAGCAGATCGGAGAGATTCCCATTTCGCCGGAAGGATTGCTCGCCGTCGTTTCGGATAGGCCCACGGACCTGAACGTTCCTGTCTTCGACCTCAACGACATATCCGGGGTGGCCGCGCTCATCATGAAACGGTTTCCTCTGCGGCAACGGCGCAAGGCGCATGAGCTGGAGGCCTAAGCCCGCCATCATATTCGCACTGGTCGCCGGTGCCGTGGCGCTGGGCGGCGTTGCCGTTCCCCTCACGAACCATCCGAAATTTTGCGCCAGTTGCCACAACATCACCCCCTCCTACGACAGTTGGGTGCTGTCGTCCCACAAAGAGGTGACCTGCGTTGCATGCCACGTCAGACCCGGGGTCGAAGGCTGGATTCACGATAAGGCCTGGGCGGGAACAAAAGACGTGGCGATCTATTTGTTCGGCACGCCCACCGACGCGCACAATCTGAAAGCGTCGGTTGATTCGAATGTGTGCCTCGGCTGCCATCGCAACATACTCCGTGTCAGCGAGGTGGCGCCTCGCGACCTTCCGCCACCGGTCAAGGATGTCGGTTTGGTCATGAGTCACCGGAAACATATCGAAGCGTTTCAGGTTAGAAGCCAAGGAGAGGGTTGTACCACCTGCCACTCCGGCGTCGTCCACGGTCGACCGATCAAAGGCTATCCGGTCGTGATCCCGCGAGGCCATGTGTCCGCAGACAGCAAGCCCTGGCTGCCAGACCATCCGGAAGGATCGTATCTGCGCGAGAGGGCGCTCAACGATTGCTTTCGCTGCCACGACGGAAAAACCGAGCATCAAGGCAAGGTTCTGGATCGCAAATGCGAAACGTGCCACCTTCCTGATAAAATCAAGGACTTCCTGTCGTTCTGAGAGAATTCGCCGCCCGAACATGACAACTCCCGTCTTGAACGTCAGCAATTTGCGGAAAAGCTTCGGCGAGTTCACCGCCGTAGACGATGTCTCCTTCAACATCATGCCCGGTGAAATCCTGGGATTGCTCGGTCCGAACGGCGCCGGCAAGACGACCACGATGCATATGCTGCTAGGCTTGATCACGCCGACGTCCGGTTCGATCCGGATGTTCGGAATGGAGCTGGCGACGCATCGAGAGCAGATACTTCAACAGGTTAATTTTTCCTCCACCTATATTTCCATGCCGCTGGCCTTGACGGTGGAGGAGAATCTCTGGGTGGTCGCGAGACTCTACGGCCTGCCGGACATCCGGAGGCGCGTGGACGACATCGTCAAGAAACTGGAGATGGAGGAATTCCGCCAAAAGATCACCAGGAAACTGTCCTCGGGCCAGATGACCAGGCTCACATTGGCCAAAGCCTTTCTCACGGAGCCGAAGATCTTGTTTTTGGATGAGCCGACGGCGAGCCTCGATCCGGATATCGCGCACAAGATCCGCGCGCTCCTGAAGGAAGAGAGGCGATCCTCCGGCCTCAGTATTCTCTATACCTCGCACAATATGCGCGAGATGGAGGAGATGTCGGACCGGATTATTTTTCTGCAGCGGGGAAAAATCGTCGCAGAGGGCACGGCGCAGGAGATCGTCACACGCTTCGGTCAGGCCGATCTTGAAGATGTGTTCCTGAAGATTGCGCGGGACTCGCGCTTGTGAGGTTGTGATGCGGGAAACCGTCATCGATTTCTGCGTCGGCCTCCTTATGGGGGGGCTCGGTCTGAGTGTCTGCTGGGGACTGTTCTGGCTGACCATCGGAACGGTCGGGGTCGCGCGCCGTACCTGCTCCTGGCGCGTCCTGCTCAACAGCGCGGTGGTCGGGGGAGTTCCGCTGTTGCTCATCTTGGGCCTGATGTGGGCCAGCGGAGAGGGACACCGGGCCGGATCGGCCTTCGCCGCCGGGCTGTCGGCCATGCCGATGATCGTCATCGGACTCGGACTGCGTCAGGCTCCGGACGGGCAGCGGGCCGGCGCCCACATGCTCGCAGGAGTGCGGCATCTCGTGGATGAGCTGTTGGGTAAGCATCATGACTGTGGCGGGTGCGGCCACGAGCACGAGCCGCGCGACGCCGGAGGCTGCGGATGAAACTTCATCGTATCGGCGCGTTGGTGGCACGCCATCTGTACCTGTATCGGCGGAGCTTGCCCCGCATCATGGAAATTTTTTATTGGCCTTTTCTGGATCTGGTCATCTGGGGGTTCATCACGTTGTACTTGGCGAAATACCAGCCTCAGATTCCGGGCTTCGTCACGTTTTTTCTGGGCGCGCTGATTCTGTGGGACATGCTGTTCCGGTCGCAGCAGGGGATCACCATTTCCTTTCTCGAAGAGTTATGGGCGCGGAATCTCATGAATCTGTTCGCGAGCCCCCTGACACCGGGAGAATTTCTTTCGGCGACCATCGCCATGAGTATCTTCAAGGTCACCTGCGTGTCGATCGTGATGGGTGTCTGCGCCTGGTTGTTCTATGACTATAATGTCCTGGTCATGGGATTGTGGCTGCTGCCCTTCGTGCTCAACTTGGTGGTGACGGGGTGGAGCATCGGTGTCTTCACCACGTCCCTCATCATGCGGTTCGGGCAGGAGGCGGAGGTCTTGGCCTGGAGCATGGTTTTTCTCTTTCAGCCGATCTCCTGCGTATTCTATCCGCTCGACGTCCTGCCGACCTGGTTGAAAGCCGTCGCCTGGGTTAATCCGGCGGCCCATGTGTTCGAAGGCATGCGCGCCGTGCTGAGCGGATCGGGGTCGCCGGTGACCAACCTGATTTGGGCCTGCGGGCTCAACGGAGTGATGCTCCTGGCCATGATCGCTTGGTTTTACAAGACCTTCGCCCATTGCAAGGTGCAAGGCTCCCTGGTGCGTGTCGGAGAGTAAGGTTGTAATCAACCAGGTCGTATGTTAGGGTTGCACCACTTCATTGTACGGGCCTCGCGGTGAAGGGTGTTCAGAGAAGTAGGCCCGCCACATTGATGTTGCCTTGTCCGGGAATTTCGTCGGAAGTCTGACCTAAGTCGCCGCATCCTTCGCGTCTTCGGCCCGCTCCTTCCCCCGTTCCTCGGTGCTCAAGACAATGTCATCATTTTCAAAGGAGGAACCCCACATGGGTTCAAAGATTTACGTCGGTGGGTTGCCCTATTCGGCGACCGAGCAGCAATTGAGCGATTTGTTCGCGGCACACGGTGGTGTGGCGTCGGCACGGATCATCACGGATAAGTTCACCGGGCAGTCCCGTGGATTCGGCTTTGTCGAAATGGCCTCGGATTCGGAGGCACAGGCTGCGATCACGGCGCTCAATGGCTCTGAGATGGGCGGCCGGACCTTGACTGTCAATGAAGCGCGACCCCAGGAACCCCGCTCAGGCGGAGGGGGCGGAGGACGCGGTGGTTTCGGTGGCGGCGGTCGAAGCGGTGGCGGCGGAAAGCGCGATCGCTGGTAACCGATAGACTATCTAGACTATTGGAGCGAATCTGGGAAGGGGTTGCCGTCGAAAGACGGCAGCCCCTTTTTTGTGTGACAGTTCGGTTCCCCGCGCCTTTCAGGCGAGGGGACGAGCAGAGTCAATCGAACCATTCGTCGGCTCCCTTGGCCTTGCCCGTGTGCTCCTTCATGAGTGATTCCCGTGCCGGTGGCGGAGCTTGCAGCGCGTGACGGACCAGATCGACCATCGCCTGATTCTCGAAGGGCTTCGCAATGAACGGCAACGAGCCCTTCTTAATTCCGTATCCGGCAAGATCTTTCTCGATATTTCCCGACATGAGGACAATCCGGAGATTGTCCCGCATGCCGAGGGCGCGAATCGCGAGTTCGTGGCCGTGGACGTGCGGAAATTCGTTATCTCCAGACGCGAAGGAAAATTCCGGAGGCGGCAGGACCAGGTCGGTCACTAGAATGTCGACGGAGCCGGGGTGGTTCTTGCAGATCTTCAAGGCCTCTGAACTTCCTGTTGCCGGCAAGACGGAGAATCCTTCCTGTTCAAACAGGGTCCGGCAGAGTTTGAGTACCGCGGGATCGTCGTCGACGACAAGAACGGTCTGTTTGTTGGCATTGAGGGCTGACATAGGCAAACTCCTGGTCTAATCGGTGGGCTGATTCACCTGACAGGATAGCCCAGAGCGCGGGGATTCCCTATCAAAAGAGGATTTTTCCGCTAGGCCTCCGGTCGACTCCGTTCCTTCAATGCAGCCAGTCTCGTCTTGTCCAAACGAACCTGTAACGATTGTTCACGCGTCACGATCACGGCGCCCTGCGCCTGACCTTTCGCCTTCTTGACCCACTTCCTTCTCGTGCAAATCACCTCGCCCTTGCCGCTTTTCTTGAGGTCGCTATAGAGGAGGGCCAGCGTCGCCGCCTCCTGCAAGGTGGCGGGCGGGGCATCCTTGCCCTTCTCCAATCGAACGACAACGTGTGAACCGGGGGCTCCCCTTGCGTGGAGCCAGAGGTCATCGGTCTTCGCCAGACCGAACGTCAGCTCATCGTTTTCACGCGCGTTCCGTCCCACCAGGATCTGTAATCCATCCGTGGATGTGAATCGCCTGAACGGCCCGCGCCGTTGGTCCGTCCGGCTTTCCACCCTGCGTCCAGTCCTGGGGAGGGTGGTATGGCCGGGTTCGACGGCAGGAGGAGACCAGTATCCCTGCTCGATCGCCATGAGTTCCTCCCGCAGTTTGATCAGGTCTCGTTCCGCCTTCTCGATGCGGGGCCACAACTCTTGTCGGGCAGTCAGATACTTCCGGTATTTGCGGAAATAATCGTCCATGTTTCCTTGCGCGGACTTCGTCTGATCGAGCGGGATGGTGATTTCCGGCATGGATTCATCGAAGTAGTCGATCACGACGAACCGATCGGTTCCCTTTTTGATTGCCCCCAGATTGGCTTTCAGCAATTCTCCATAGCGGGAATAGCCCTGGTACTTCGTCGCCTTGGCCAGATCTTGGCGCCAGGCTTCGATGCGACGCTGCTCTTTCTTCACGGCCTTCTTGAGTGCGCGCCGGCGCGACTCTTTGGCATGGTCCACAGCTGAGACGATTTCCCGTTCGTGATAGTAGGCCTCGATCGCGGCGGAGACGGGACAGTCTCCGGTAGCGGCGAGGCCGAGAAATCGTGAGGTCCCGGTTTCTTGCGGAGTCGATTCATGCTTCTCCGGAAGCCGGTAACACAGCCCGATCGCCTTCCGATCTCCATTGAGCTGTCTGAGGACCATGTCCTCAGGATCCAGCACGAGCAGATTGGCCGTTCGGCCTGTCAGTTCGCAGAGAAGCCTGCGAGGCCCCTCCTTCGTGGTGAGCCGCCATTCGACGATTCTGTCATTGGGGATCTGCCGGATGCCGTCAATGCGCGCGCCCTGAAAATGGGCTCGCAGAAACTGGCAAAAAGCCGGCGGACCGGGCGGATTCAACATCACGTGAGTCATGAGGTGGAGCCTCGCGGCGTCGGGTTGGCAGGAAACCAACAGGCGATGCGTACGGCCAGGCACGCGGATCTCGAAGACCAATGCAAGGGCAGTCGGTTGGTAAATCTTCTGAATCCAGCCCTCACGAAGAATCGGCGCAATCTCTTTCAGCACCAGGGCGATTTCTGTGGTCGTCAGGGACATGGTCAAAAAGCGGTGGTCGCTTCGTGAAGGTTATACCATTCAGTTTTTCACGGCCAATCGGTTCCCTTTCATGTACGTGGAACCCCTCAGTCTGCTGTTCCCTCTCCCATGAGCCCAAATCGGTCACACAGGGGCCGTTTTGAGACAAGGTTTCCCGGGGCACTGTACGATCAGCCGCAAAAACTGGCAAGCCCGCGGGGTGATCCTGTGGCATCCCGATTGCTTATTCCTACCGATGAGAAGCAAGACATTGGCCGCCAAATTTAGGGAGACGATGTCTTACGAAGGTTGCAGCGCCGGTGGGCATTCGGAAGAAGCACAGGAGGGTCCCATGCATTGCAGCAAGTGTGAAGGGCTCATGGTCCCGGATGATTTGATCGACATGCAGGAGAGCAGCATTCCGATGTGGATGAGGGGATGGCGATGTGTGTCCTGCGGAAACATCGTCGATCCGCTGATTCAGCGGCATCGGATGATTCAAGCCTCCGGCGCCATGCGTTTGCTGAAAGTCGGATCTTCCTCGCCGGCGCTATTCCGCCAGACCAAAGTCTCCGCCTAGCAGGGCGCTGAGTTTTTCCGCCCCTGTCGGTCTCGCCTGTATCACCGTCCTTGCAGGTCCCTCCATGCTCCGGTACATTCACGCGCCATCATGTCCCTACTCGATGTCGCCGCCCTTGACCGCCTCCAGGCTGAATTCCGACAATCCATGAAATCGCTTCTTCTGGATCTTTGCCGCGAGCTGGCCGATGACTACGCCGAACTCACCGCGCAGCTCGATGTTCCTGTGAACTATTTTCAGTTCGTGGCCCATGCCTTCGTCGAGCGGTCCTATGGGAACTGGAAGGTCGTCGGCTGGATCGAAACCCTCAACGACCTGGTCTACTTTCTCGACCTGCTCCAGCAGAGCAGGAAGGAACGCGATCCGCGCGGTTTTGCCGAAGAGCTGTTCGCTGAATGCGAACAGAAGTTCTTTGAAAACAGCTATCTCGACGAGCTGTTTCCGCAGGGCCGCGCGCGGTCCAAGGGATTGGCCGCCAGACTGCAGTGGCTTTGTGTGAAGCTGGCGCGTGAGGTGACCCAGGAGTCGCTGTTCTTTGATCCTCGATGGGCAATCCAGTGGAGCCGCCGACGGAACCTGGACCGATGGGAAGTGTCGGGAACTCTCGATCAGCATTTCGAACGGGTAGAGTCGCCGTTGACTCTGCCGGTTGGGACAACGGGAGATGTTCTGTCGGCACCGGCCTCTGTCGTGCAGGCCATCGGTCAGACCACACAGCAAGTCATCTTTGAAATCAACCGGAGTGGGATTGCACTCAAGAAAGGAGGCCGCTTTCCCATTTGCACCATCCACGGCGATCAAGTCAAATGGCAATGGGGAATTCGGCCCGCAGTTACAGCAGCAGAGGGTCCGCGGGGGCCGTTGACCGTCGGACCCACGTTACGCTATGGCAAACACAGCCAGCCACAGGCCGTAATTTCAACAAGTCCTACGCTGGTGACGCGCATCGCCCGAGCTTGGCGGGCGATTGAGTGCGCCTGGCCGGAAGGCCACGAGGTCCTCGCGCTCCTTACCTCCCGAGTGATCCCGCTCAAAGCCAAAGGCGTCGTGAGTTTCAGCTATCGTCACCGGCCGGGGCTGTCCTTCATCAATTGTTTCGACCGCGACAATCTGGACCTGATCGACGACCTGATCCATGAAAACAGTCACCACCACTTGAATCTGTTGCTGCGCAAACATGTCATGTACCACGGCGATCGAAACCAACAGATTTTCTACTCGCCCTGGCGGCAGAGCCTGCGGCCGATCCGCGGGATCCTTCACGCCACGTTCACATTTACCATGGGCGCGCTACTGTTCGAGCGATTATCGACATGGGGCGAGAGGCACGAGGCTGCGTGGCGCGAGGCGGGACTCACGAAGCGCGATTTGATCCGCGCGCGATATCGCTGTCTGGAAGAAATCGAATCGGTCCGGTACTCGATTCAAGATCTCGACTATGCCGGCCGACATCTCAAGTGGCTCACAGGCTCAGGCGCTAGGTTGGTGAGACAACTCGAAGAAGTGATTGCCAAGGCCGAACAGCGCATCACCCGCCACCGGGATGCTGTTCTTCGTTCAACGTTCGGCCCGGCCCTGCGAAAGCACATCAAAGAACTCCAGCAAGCCCGCCAAACCTACGGGCCCGTCCAATTGAGTAGGGCATAGGACGCCTGTTCCGGTCTGTCCCTGCTCCTCCTAGACAGCAGGAGGAAAGTGTTATAACATTGTAAGGACGCGAGGTAAGAGATGATCAAACGTTTACAGAAGCATGGTAATAGTGTGGCGCTCATTATCGAAAAGCCGGTGATGCAGGCGCTGGGGATTACGGAGGAGACTCCGCTTCAAGTAACCGTGAACGGCAATGCCCTCGTCGTCACGCCGGCGAATGTCGGTGTTGGCCCTGAACGGATGAAGTCCATCATTAAAGAGATCCGCAAGCAGTATGGGCCGATGCTGAAGCGGCTCGCGGACTGATGCGGTGGACGACATCATCTTCCTCAGCGTGGACGACGTCCTGTTGGCCCACACCGATACCATCGACATCGACGGCGGTTCGCATGGCGTGAGAGATCACGGTTTGCTGGACGCCGCGGTAGCGATGCCGCGCCAACAATTCGGCGGGGAATATCTGCACGAAGACCTAGCCGCGATGGCGGCAGCCTACCTGTTTCACCTAGCCCAGAATCATCCCTTTGTTGACGGGAATAAACGGGCGGCGGTCATGGCTGCGCTGGCCTTTCTCAAAGCCAATGGAGTCGCGCGTTTGTCAAATCAGGAGGAGTTGGAAGCAGTCACTCGAGAGGTGGCATCAGGTGAACTCGGCAAGGATGCACTGACCACTTGGATACGGAAACACATCGGTAAGAAGTAGCTTCCGCAGGCACACCAGCGGACTCCACCACGCCCGCCAAACCTACGGGCCGGTGCGGCTGAGCAAGGCCTAGAGGGTTTTGTCATTTGACTGCATAATCGCTATGATCAGTCCATGAAAACCAAGAAGCAGACTCAGAAGAAAGCGAAGATCGGGGTTGGCCCGTTGCGGATGAACGTTGTGATCAAAGAGCTGCGCAAGCACCATAGTTCCATGCTGAAACGGCTAGCAAGCTAGTTCAAGAACTGCCGACCAGCCATGAAAGGCAAAATGCAAATGCAGAGGCGAAGGAAAAAGTCCGTAGTCACAACAGCGAGGCTGAAAAGGAAGATCGGCGATTCGTTTGCTCAGCAAGTTGTTAATTTCATTACACGATACCGCTCTGCTCCAGAGGCACTTTCGAAGCGATGACCTCAGCCAGGTTTTCTGTCCTCCCTTATGGTTTTGATTCGTTGGGGTCAGTTTCCCAATAAAAGGGTAAAGAAAGCAGGTTCTCTCGTTCGGAGAATCCAAAATCTATCTCGACGTCTTTGCCTAGTAACGCGCGCGCGGATTTCCGAACCGCCCGAATTCGTTTGCCAGTGCTATGAAAATTCTCCCATTCTTTACGTGCTTCAAATGCCCACACGTCGGCCGCTTGGAGTGGCGTAAGTGGGCGTGGTGGGTTATCCATGACCTTGGGAAGGATGTGTAGCTCCGCCCACCTGTAACGGCTCTTGCGAGATGGGGAGCTTTCAATGAGATCTTTCAGCGCGAGCAGCTCACCTTCAAAACCGTCACCCTTCTCGAAAATATAAACAATTGGGTCGTTGTATTTGTGTCTGTTGGCCCATTCAGCGACAGCATGGAAACATTGAGATGCGCAGAATGTGAACGGGCTAAAGTCCTCCAATAAAGCATTTCGAGATTGTGCCCAGCTGAAATCATCGTGGGCAACGCCGCGACCGAATGCGAACTTCGCCTTTCCTGTAATTGCTCGTGCTATCTTTCTGAAAAAGTGGTTGTGCTTTTTTTGTGTCCAGTGCCTATAGTGCTCTTGGTAAGCTTCGAAATCCGTCATATGAAAGTAGGGCAAGCCTTCTTTGTTGAGCATCTTCTGCCATTTAGATTCAAACGTTTTCCATCGAGCTGCAGGGGCCAAGCATCCAGAAACGGTGACGAACTGTCTACCTTTCTGCGTAGTGCTGGCATCGAAATAAGCGATGTAGAGCATGGTCTAATTCTCTGCCGAATAGAAATCGCTATCCGGCGGCTCTTCAGTTGTATAGTTTGATCTCAAAGCCGGTCAATAAGGCCGCAGGGTACCAATCCTTCTTGCTACCTCTCTCAAAAGTTTGCCGGGATTTGTGGATTCACGGTAAGAGTGATTTTCTAGCCTGGCTGGGAAGGCCCTGCGTTCTTCTGCGGGTGGCGCGGCGAACGGGGCGGATTTCTCACCCACCCAACCCAGCCGCGCCGAGACGAGGTCTTTCGCCAGGCGCGCGCAACGGAAGGGCCCCGCTGGGGGATGGGTGGAGTGAGCACGGTGGGGCTTTGCCGAGACAGGACCCGCAAATCAGCGACGCTGCTCCGCTACGGTTCTACGGTCACATCTACAAACGCCGGTAGTGAATCCGCACCCTTCTTATCCGTCACCCGCAGCTTAAACCGGTAGGTTCGCGTTTCTGAAACTTGCGGGGCTTGGAATGTAGCTTCCGGGCCGTTGACATCGAGTAGGGCGACCTTGCTGCCGCGCACCTGGCTCCAGGCATAATATAAGGCTTCCCCTTCCGCATCGCGACTCTTCAGTCCGTTCAGCTTCACTTTCGTTCCCGCCTTCACGGTCCTGTTCGCTCCGGCGTCGGCTATCGGAGGTTCGTTCGGTTCTTCGTTGACGCTCACGTCGACGTCAAGCTGCGCCTGCTTCCCTCGATTCGCGACGGTGAGCACGGTTTTGCCGTTGCCGACAATCTGCAACAGGCCGCCGGGAAGAACTTTGATGACTTTTGGATTCGACGATTGATAACTCGTTCCGGTCGACGGTGCGCTGATCCGGCGGGTCACGCCGTCGGAGAAGTCGGCGACGACAGGCAGTTCGAAGATCTTGCCCATTGAATCGACATGGCCGAAAGCGGAGGATTGCCCGGATCGTCCCAGTTGCAATGGTTTGTCCGTTTCGAAATCGATGGTGGTGATTTCGGCCTTCGGTTCCACCTGGACGATAACTTCGTCGAAGACGGACCTGGTACCCAGACGTCCACGCGAAATTTCGGCCACGGCCAACAGGCGCATCGGGCCGATGCCCTCTTTCGGGACGCGGAGGGCCCCACCGAACGCCGGATCGTGATCGGACCGCCCCGTCAGCACGACCGGAGCCACAATCGTTCCGGTAGAGGTCGCTTCGTCCTGTTCGACAAGGCTTTCGTCCTGTTCGCCGTACCAATAGTAGCGTACCGACACAATCCCGATATCCTTTCCTAGGTCCACGTGCGCGGTGACGGTTTGTCCCGCCGTCAAGACGGCTCCTTCCGCAGGCTCGGTGATCTTGAAGGCGAAGGCTTGGTCGAAAATGAAGCCCGTGGCAAGTGTAAAAGTTAGAAAGTAAGCAATTATAAGGAAGCAGCGGCGAGCGTCGAACGTCGAACTTCGAATCTCCCGCTTGTGTCTATACGTCATGATCACCTCGTCAGGTGAAAGGGCACGTCGGTCAGAATGACCCGGTCTTTGAATAGGAGCGAGGCTTTGAGCAGCAGCGCCCGCTGATTGTGCAGGATATTCTGCCACCAGCGTGCCGGGAGAATCTCCGGCAGCACCACGGTCACCCAGGTGTCCGGTTCCTTTTCCAGAATCTCTTCAACATAGTCCAGAATCGATCCCAGGATCGACCGGTAGGGAGAAGGGAGGACGACGAGGTTGACGCCGCAGCCCCACTGCGCCCATTGCATTTCGGTGCGCGCCGTGTCTTCGGGGGTGGTTTCCACGAACACCGCGCGGACTTCTCCCGGCCGGCTTCTGGCGTAGTCCACTGCCCGGACGACGGCGCGGTTCACTCCGCTGATCGGAATAATGACGATATTCCGTCGCGGCATGGGGGGCCGTTGCCCCCGGCGGTCCAGGGTGATTTGGTCGGCCACCGCTTTGTAATGCGAGTGGATGCCCCTAAACATCATGATCAGCACCGGAATGAGGACAATGACAATCCAGGCGCCGTGAGAAAACTTCGTGCTGGCAATGATCACGGTGGCAATGGCGGTGGTCAGCGCGCCGATCCCGTTGACCGCTAATTTCTCCTTCCAGTGCGGTCCGCCCTTGGTCAGCCAGCGGCGGACCATGCCGGCCTGCGAGAGGGTGAAGGAGAGAAACACGCCGACGGCATAGAGCGGGATCAGCGCATGCGTGTCGCCGCCGAACGCGGCGATCAGAAAACAGGAAAACACGCCGAGGATCATGATGCCGTTGGAGAAGACGAGGCGGTCTCCCATCATGGCCATCTGGTGGGGCATGTACCCATCGCGGGCCAGAAGCGAGGCCAGCCGGGGAAATCCGGCAAAGGCGCTGTTGGCAGCCAGGATCAGGATCATCATGGTGGAGCCCTGCACCAGGTAATACAGCGCGCCTTCTCCGAAAATCGCCCGCGCGACCTGGGACACGACGGTTTCGTCGTCTTTCGGAACGACTCCGAGGTGATAGGCCATCGTGCTGATCCCCAGGAACAGCGTGCCGAGGACGAGGGCCATCATCCCCATCGTCCCGGCGGCGTTCTTTGATTCCGGGTGCCGGAATGCCGACACGCCGTTTGAAATGACTTCCACTCCGGTTAGGGCCGTACAGCCGGATGAAAAGGCGCGCAGGAGCAGGAACAACGACACTGATTCGACGGCAGTCTGGGCGGCAAGCGTTTGCGGAGCCACCGGCACGAGCTGTCCGAAAAGGAGCTGTCCGAATCCCACGCCCAACATGACCAGGATGGCTCCGATAAACAAATAGGTCGGGACGGCGAAGACTTTCCCCGATTCGCGCACACCGCGAAGATTCACGAGGAGCACGATCAGGATGGCCATGATGCCGAGTATCGTCCGGTACGGAAAAAGGCCGGGGATCGCGGACGTAATGGCCGCGATACCGGCCGCGACGCTGACGGCGACGGTGAGCACATAGTCGATCATGAGCGAGGCGGCTGCGGTAAGCCCCGGCCATACTCCCAGGTTGGATCGCGAAACGATATAAGCGCCGCCGCCTTCGGGATACTCGAAAATGATTTGGGAATAAGACAGGGTCAGAATGCCCAGCAGAAGCACAATCATGACACTGATCGGAATCGAAAAGTGGGCAAAGGCCAGGCTGGCCGGCACGAGGACCAGGAGGATCTCCTCCGTTGCGTAGGCCACAGAGGAGAGGGCGTCGGATGAAAAGACGGCCAGCGCGAGACGTTTCGAAAGCCGTTCGTGGGCGGCTTGGGCGGTCTTCAGCGGATCGCCGACAAGCCAGCGCTTCAGGATCATGCAAAGATTATCTCACAAACTGCGGAGGCGAGTGAACGCTATGAGGACCACGGCTCATGGGGCGAAAGGCCCAGTTGGTTTCGGTAGTGAGCCGCTGCGGGGCTGCCGGCAATTTGTTCGAAAAATGGACCGGTTGAGCGCTGTCCACAGGGAGATGCAGGGGGTTGACAGAGAATGCCAAGTTCAGTATCTTTCGCACTCTCTTTTGGAGGGCGAATTTCGACGATTTGACGATCCCGGTTACAGGGATTTTTGATAGCGGTTTCATTGATTTAGTCGGTGGTTTCGGTTTTCGATTCACTCTTCACACCAAGGAGGCCGGTCCATGTTTCCTCACAAGACAGGGGCTTGTGTTTCTACTCACATTCTCGGCGCAACGGCAGCTGCGGCCCTGCTCTGGGTCCCGCTCGCGTCCGCTGAGAATTCCACATCGCACGTCGCGATGAACCATCAGCTTCCCGCTTGGGCGGAGCAGCTCAAGGGGCAGACCATTGTCGAAGATACGATGTCCGGCAAGGGCGACCGGGCGGCAATGGTCGAACAACAGCACCAGCGCGTCATGGAGCATCTGGCTCATGACCCGCAGGTGCAGGGCGTCAATACCGGCATGTACAACACCGCCTCCATGATGCATCAGTATGGAGCCGGCGGTCAGGACATGCTGCTCGTCTCTGATCCGCGCGTCGAGCCGGTGGCGACAACGGGAGGCGGCAAGTGCCCCGCCACTGCGCCGGTCAAGCAGTACAACGTCTCCGCGATCAACGTCGAGATCACGCTGAATCAGTGGCTCGATTTTTATCCCGGATACATGTACGCGCTCGACGAGAATCTCGATAAGGTTCGCGCGGAGGAGACCAAGAACAAGGAAGCCCGTGACAAAGAGGGCTTTGATCCGGGCGCGGTGATTCCGGGCGTACAGGCGCAGTGGATTCAGCCGTTGGTGATCCGCGGCAACCAGGGCGACTGCGTCAAGATCAAGCTGAGCAACAAGCTCGAAGAAGGCGGCGGGCCCGTCAGCCTGCATATTCACGGTTCCAGCATGGTGGTGAGCGCCACCGGCGCGGCTGCCACGACGACCAATCCGGACACGATCGTCGAAGAGAAAAAGAGCGTCGATTTCGAATGGTACATCCATCCGCAGACGCAGGAGGGTGTCCGGCAGTTCCACACCTTCAGCCAGGATCGTGAATTGACGGTCATGGGCATGTTCGGCGCGTTCGTCGTCGAGCCGCGCGGATCAAGCTATCTTGAGCCGCTCGGCGCCGGTGATGCGACTCCGGCGAACAGCGGCTGGCAAGTCATGATCAAGAACGGCACGGGACCGGACTTCCGCGAGTTTGTCCTGATCTACCACGAGGTCGGCGACGAGGCCTTCCGTCCGGTCAACAAGAAGGGCGATTTCCTTCCGCAGCGCGATCCGCTGACGGATGCCTATCGTCCGGGCGGCCGCGCGATCAATTATCGCAGCGAGCCGTTCGGCATCAACAACATGCACGTGCAGCACGAGTACTTCGGCTTCGAAGACGAATCGATGGGCTACAGCTCTTATACCTTCGGCGACCCGTCGCCGACGATTCCGCGTTCCTACATGGGCGACCCGGCGAAGTTCCGTCTGGTCCACGGCGGGTCGGAAGTCTTCCACAGCCACCATCCGCACGGGGGAACGATCCGGTGGCCGCGCAGCCCGCGGGCGATCGATGACATGAACCTTTGGGCGACGGCGGTGAACGGCCCAGTGAAGTATCCGGTGATTCGCGCAAAGACAGACCGCGTTGACGTCGAAGTCATCGGCCCGTCTGAAGCGCTTGACCTGGAGACGGAGTGCGGTTCGGGTCTCTGCCAGCAGCTGGCAGGCGACTTCCTCTTCCACTGCCATGTCGCGCACCACTATGTGGCTGGCATGTGGGGGTATTGGCGCGTCTACAACACGATCCAGCAGGGCGATCTGCGGAACGACGTGATGCCGGATCTGCGTGAGTTGCCTGATCGGAAGGGCCGCATCAAGACCCCGATTTCGTCCGACAAGTTGATCGGCCAAACGGTCGATTGGTTCGGCAGCCAGTTCAAGATTGTGGAGAAGGGTAAGAGCAACTGGAAGTCCAATCCGGCCACGATCACCATCAAGGATTGGGTCGAGATGCAACTGCCGACGCCAGGCAAACCGGGCCACAAGGATGACGAGAAGGGCCAGATTGTATCCTATGACGCCACCGTGTTGGATTGGATCTGGAACGGCAGCGTGGCGATGAGCGAGAAGGAAAGCACGACCGACAATCCCAAGTACAAGTCCACCCATCCGGGCAAGCGGCACCCGATCATGTTCGAGCCGCTGACCGGGAAAGTGGCCTGGCCGCATCTGACGCCCCATTTCGGCAAGCGCGTCATGTTCTCCCCGAACCATGTCGGCGCGCCCTGGTTGGAGATGATCCGCCGGGATGCCAGCGGCGACGAGAGCGTCGATCAGGCCTTGCCGGGCGAGAACGGCAACTGGAGTCTCTGCCCGGTGAACGCGGGCCGGAAGAATTACAACGTGCACTTCATCAAGCTGCCGATCAAGATCGCCAAGGCCCAGGGCAAGGAGCCGCCGGTGATCGATCCGAACGGCTTGATCTATGTGCTCCACGAGGAGGAAGCGGCGATCCGGGCCAACGACGACCTGAAGTACCCGCTGGTCGTTCGCGGCAACATCTACGACTGCGTAGACTGGACGCTGACCAGCGAGTGGGATGACGACGACTATACGAACTTCCAGTCGTCCAAGATCAACACCCATTGGCACTTCCTGCAGTTCGACAATCAGGCGTCGGACGGCGTCATCACCGGCTTCTCCTATGAGCAGTCGGTCCGTCCGTTCACGATGCTGGAAAAGAAAAATAAGAAAGGCCTGCCGCTCCCGATGAACACCGTGCTGACCGCCGCGGCCAAGAAGGGCGCGACCAGCCTGTCGGTGAAGAATGCGGGCCAATACCACGTCGGCACGTTGATTCTCGTCGGAGCTGACAATGTGAAGGGCAACGAAGTCTCCCGCATCAAGGCGATCAGTGGCAATACCATCACCTTGGCAAAGGGATTAAAGAATGATCACCCGGCGAACGACATCATCACGGTGGAGTTCGTCCGGCAGCGGTTCTGGGTGGATGCGGACGTCGGAACGGTCTTCTGGCACGACCACGCGTTCGGCGCGACCACCTGGCCACACGGCGGATTCGGCACGTTCATTGCCGAGCCGGTCGGCTCGACCTATCACGATCCAAAAACCGGGAAGTTGGTTTGGAGCGGACCGATTGCGGACATCCATACCAACGAGCCGGTTGGTCACGGCGTGAACAACAGCTTCCGCGAATTGATGGTGCAAGTGCATGACACTGTGCCGCATACCGTCAATATCGTGACGGCGGGCAATCCTCCCGGGCAGCCGATCGAAGTGGCGCTCGAGGCGGGCAAGACCGTGTCGTTCATGATGCCGGAGAAACTCTACATGACGCCGATGCCGTTCCTGAACGGCGGAACCCACACCACCGGCAGCGGCTTGAATTTCCGGGCCGGTCCGATCGCGCAGCGGTTGGCCACCAACCCGGATGTGTCGCAGGCGTTCAACAGTCAAATCCACGGAGATCCGTATACGCCGTTGCTCCGCGCCTACACGGGCGACACGATGGTGTTCCGTCTCCTGCATACGCTCATGAACGAGACGATGACCTGGACTCTGTCCGGTCACACCTTCTGGTCTGAGCGCTATGCGTCGGATGCCAACCGGAAGAACTCGATCCATATCGGTATCGCAGAGCGGTATGATTTGGTGGTGCCGGAAGCGGGTGGGCCGCGGCATCAGGCCGGCGACTACATCCATTTCAACGGCCGGTCCTCGAAATTCTCCGAGGGCGGTTGGGGCATCATCCGTGTCTACGACAAGGAGCAGGCCGATCTGAAGAAACTGCCGGCCGGGTTCTCGAGCAAAGGCGAGATTCCCAAGGCGCTGCCGGTCTGTCCAGCGGATGCTCCGGTCAAGACCTTCAACGTGGTGGCGATGGATTATCCCGCCATGAAGTTCAATGCGAAGGCGCCTGAAACCATCGAAGTGGACTTCGAGCGGAAGATTCAGATCACCAACCCGGACGCGAAGATCTATGCCTTGGAGGAAGACGTCGCCAAGGTGTCCGGGGAAGCGCAACCGATGCCGCTGACGCTTCGCGTCAACGTCGGCGATTGCGTCAAGGTCAATTTGAAGAACAAGATGAAGGCCAGCAAGGCCTCCTTCTCGGCCATCGGGTTGGCCTTCGACCCGAAGGATTCGATGGGCGCGAACGTCGGCAACAATCCAGGCGATCAGACGATCGCTTCCGGCGCGGAGCGGACCTACACGTACTATGCGGATCCGTTCAACGGCGAGACCACCTCGCTGGTCTGGGATTGGGGCAACGTCATGACGAATCCGCGCAACGGGTTGTTCGGAGCCATCGTGGTCGGTCCGAAGGGTTCCAAGTACCGGGACCCAAAGACCGGCGCAGATCTCACGACCAAGAATGCCTGGGCGGCCGACGTGATCATCGATCGCACGGTTCCAGGCAACGAAACGAGAGCCAACTATCGTGACGTGGCCTTGTTCTTCCAGGACGAGGACAACATCATCGGCACGAGCTTCATGCCCTATGTGCAGAACGTGGCGGGCCTGACCGGCGTCAACTACCGGTCCGAGCCGTACAAGTATCGCGAGGAGCAGGGCTGCTCGCTGGGCAAGGTGTTCCAGCCTTGCAAAGCAGACAAGCCGGAAGATCCCGCGACACCGATCATCGAATCGCACGCGGGCGACCCTGTCCGTATCCACGTGATCGGGGCGAACAACGAGCAGAACGGCATGTTCAGCGTCGAGAAGCATGAATGGCCGATTGAGCCGTTCATGCGGGGAGCCGATCAAATCAGCGTGGTCGAGTTCTCCGGCTCGGAAGTGTTGGACGCCTTTGTGTCGTCGGCCGGTGGTCCATACCGTTTGCCGGGCGACTATGTCTACAGCAATCAGCGGTTGCCGTATTCGCAATCCGGACAGTGGGGGTATCTCCGCGTATTGCCCTCGGGCGATCAGCGGTTGCTGCCGCTTGCCGGAGCCGGCGCCGGAATGAAGAGCGCCTCGCTCGAACAGGCGGCGCAGATCGTTCCCGTGGCTGCGAAATAGAAAGCGCGAAAGTCCCGCCATGTGCGGGGCCTGTTGGAACGAAAGGGGGAAGCCTCGCGGCTTCCCCCTTTTTCTTGGCCCTGTCCATTTGGTAAAATCCCCAAATTGGTCTAATATAATCTGATCCTTGGCGGAGGGGCATATGAAAACGTTGTTACGAGTGGCGGTTGGATGGCTCGTCGTGGCTGGAGCCATGGCCTGGGCCTACGAAGAGATCCAAGTGCCGGACGGTGGGACCCTCACTGGCACCGTGAAGCTGGAGGGGCTGGTGCCGAAGCCGAAGGGGTACAACCTGACGACGCTGCCGGATCCGTTCTATTGCGG
>WIAH01000021.1 GCA_014055525.1 Nitrospira sp. CR1.3 | reverse complement strand
CGTCTCGCGCGAAGAAGGTACTGGGGTCGTCAGCGTTTCTGCTAGCTCCATGTGTGTCCTCTCCTGGTTGTGGGAGAGGGGTCAATTTCACATGATGACAGGGGTCAATTTGGCATGATTACTGACAGCTTCGACTGTGTGTCGGCTGACCTTCGTGGCTTGCTCAACCTGGGCCACCGTGAGGGGGGCACCTTCGGCCTCTGCCATCGTCAGAAGGACTGCTCTGCGGCGAGTGGGAATGGACGAAAGTGTGACTCGCGCAATGGCAGGCAAATCATCCATCGCCAGATGGGTCCTACCGGAGATGAGAGCATGACCACGGGCCATGTTGTAAAGGACCGCATTCGCTCGAAGGGGGGATTCCGCCTCGTATGGGTTATCATCGTTGTACGGTGTACGCAGGGTAGCCAGAAGCATGGCGCATCGAGCGATGCCCTTGAGAACGTGGGGGGCGTTCTCTTCTGGCTTCCATTGCACTCCTCGAACCCCACCATGCGCTGCAAAAAGGCCTTCCAAGAACTGATGAATGGCTTCACGACACTGGCGAAGCCCCTCCTCGTACACGATGGGCTGACGGTTGACTGATACGAGATCCTCAACGGTGGGCTCTGCCACGGCATCCATCACCAGGAAAAACATCCGGCTTCCCAGTTGGGCCATGACCTTCCACACAATGGGATCGAAAGGTGTCGTTGCTCCTAGCCAAGCAAAAAGGTAATCGCCCGTGTATCCTCGTTTCCCGTGAGTGCCGCTGTCTGTGGTGTACCCCTGACCATCGAGAATGCGTGTGAGCGTAGAAAACCGCTCCGCCAACTCGTCTTGCTTGCCTCTGAACGTCGTGGACAGCTCAGGGGTAAGGAGGACTTTGTGGCGGATGCGTGGCAGGAGGTCTACGTTAGCCAGCTCTTCCCGCGATACCTTGGCAGACTGGCTGACGAACGCTGCTGTGGTGAACTTGTCGGAGCGGTAGCACAGCGGTTTTCCATCAGATGTGGCTCCGTCAAACATGCTCACCACGGTAGTCTTCCCTGCGCTGGGAGGCCCGACATAGATCAGCGCCACCGGATTGCTGTTGTCGGCAAGCAACAGGGTCGCTGCCGTGGATAGCCCGGCCTCCGCAGCTGGCCAAAGGGTAGGGAAATGCGTCATGACTGTTGCACGAACGGCTTCCAAGTTGGGATTCATCGGAACTCCTTGGTTGAAAGTCAGTGTTTCGATGAGGGTTAGACTACCCTAAGGCAGGTCGGGAAGTTGTGCGCAGACGCAGTGATATCGGCAGGACCAGTCATCGGTGCGTGAGTGCCACCCCAATAAGGTAGCTCACGCATTCAGCGGGTTCTTTGGAGGATTTTCGGAAGGTATGGGGGTGTGCTCACGGGTTCGGTTTCAATTCTCGCAGGCTTGTCGTTCGTGGACTCTTATGTTTTCCTCCAGGTACCAAAAATGAATCGCCGAAATGTTTTCGTAAGGTTTTATAGGTTTCACTCATCAATGCTGGAGTGAGTTGTAACCTGGGCTGAAGAGCCTGGATATGGTCGAGCGACGACAGCAACGCGCAAGTAATCCAATGTCTACCCCCATGCCCTTTCACGATGTCAATAAACGCATCTCTTACAAACTGATCGTATTCCTTGACAGCGATTGATTTACTGGAATAGCCATTATTGTTCTTGTAGTCGTTGAATGCGGCTTCAACCGAAGCAGACACTCGTCGAATTGTTCCTTCAGAGTTCTCGCGGTACGCCTGACTTTCAGTCTTCCAAGGCACAGCGTTTTTCAGAGCTTTGTGAAGGCCATAGTAATCATGCAGAAATCTGAGGGCTTTGAATTTGGCTGCTGCACCTGCCTCACTCGGCATCCAACCATGTGTTTCCTTGAGTTCCAGAAATAAAGTTGATGTTCCTCCACCCTGCCGGGGGTTCCTTGGTTCGGTTCTCGATGCAGTTACCTGTCCGAGTGTAATCCCCTCTGTCCATGCACTTATCAGCTTGTAGAGCCATTCATCCATGGTGGGATTTGAGAACATGGCTCCTTCAATACTGGTGTGGAAGTGATACCAGCGCTGGATCATGCACCACACGACCGGGTGGGCCAAGGATAGAGGGTCATTCACTAGGCGTCGTTCCAACTTGGCTAAAGCTGGTGCGCTTCCTTGCTTCAAAAGTGTTTCGAGAAATCCTCGAACCGCTGGATTGTCGTCTGCAATCGTATTGAAGGGGGCTGTGCTGCTAACTGTTTTCAATTCTTGTAGGGTTTTCCCTCTTGAAAATTCTCTCGCAGCTTCGTATACGGCGGCTGGTATAGGGTCACCTGCCTCTCTCGCTGGCTGCGGCAACGTGGAACTCTTGCGGCGAGGTCGGCGATTTTTTGACTGATGTCTCATGGCTTGCAAAGTGACTGCCATCGGGTTAAATGTCGGAGAAATTCGTTGCAGTTTCCATAGCCTCTTCCCAGTCAAGTTCCAGATTTTTGCCGAGGTAAATCGGAAATGCTGCAAGTGGGCACCAGTGAATATGGGCATCGTTGGCTTTCGGGTATTTCTGCCTGAACTTTTCGGAACATTCCTTGTGGGTGAAAAAGATGTACGAGCCAGCCCCGTCCCGTTCGCCGTGGACCCATTCATAGTTCCCTTTGGTGGCATGATTGATTTGTTCATTACACACATCGCATATAACGACCGGCGCGGACTTCCCGTTCAGTTCAATTATGCGAATCGGCATATAGCCTCCTACGTTTAGGAATAGACCAACTGCTTAGTACAGCTGCATACGTTACTGCCCCATCTCTGTCTGCCTATTGACCCTGGTACAGTCATCTACGCCCCCTTCAAATGGTTGTGGTCTGGCCTGACTGGCATCATTGCGGTTCCTTACTCCCGACGGTTTGACGCGACACATCAACGGGGTGCTGTCTTAGTGAGTTTCCTCCCCGACCCTCTCGAAGTTACGTTACTTCCATGGGTGGATCTTAACAGCGAAGAGAGCCAGATGGGTTTTCTTTCCCATAAATCAAATTGATTTGTGGGGAACGGAGACGTACCAACGGGAACGCGAGGAAGTGGTTGTTCTATGCAACCAGTGGGCTTGGGATCGTTGTCTGACCGGCTGTTTAGACATGACGAGCCTTGCGTCGATGAAGTTGAGGATACAGCTCTTCTGCTCGCTGGATGATACGGTCAAGTGCCTTCCACTTCGTATGGTCCTGCCCAAAGTAATGTGCAAATAATCCCGCCAAGAGGATGTGTTTCTGAACACTCCTTCTTTGAATCGCCTGCCGTGCGATTGCTTGAGCAGGCTTCAGGGAGAGAGGATGCGCGTCGATGGTGAATTCGCCTTTGTGAGGTCCCGTCAGTATCTTCTTGCTCGTAAAAGCATAACCTGACAACTTATCAAGCTTCCTTAAGATCTTGACAATTCTTTTCAGGTACGCAGACTCCGTTTCGCCCGGTCTGCGTCGGAGAGGATAGGTTGCCTGGATTGTCTCCCGATCAAGCTTGTCCAGATATTCACGAAGCGGATTGTACTCATGTTCAAGAAAATCTCTCATCTCCCAACCCTGCCACTTGCGGGGCGCTCCCCGAACCTTGCGAGCTTTATAGTGCAGGGTTGTGCTCGGCGAGAACGCACTCCACATTCCTTGGAAGATCGTGAGCAAGGCTGTTCGTGCTGCATGTCGAGTTCCTGGCGGGAACAGTGGTCGGTGCTGTTCTTCGACAAAAAATCCGTCTAGGGAATCTGTCGGCTCGCACCGTCTCGATAGCCAAGAAAGATGCCGGATTTCCAATCCAATAACTGGGTGCACGATCCTAAAGGGGTCATCCTTGAGAAGTTTGGCCAATACCTCCGGGGACCCCTGTTTGAGCCATTCCCGAAGTCCGTCATGAATTTTAGCCAGTTCCGTTTCATTCCACCTACAAGGCACTTCAAACTCCTGGTCAATTTCCACTTTCTTGCCTGACCGTATCTTCTTCGAATAGGGCAAAAGTTTGGGGTGGATCAAACCGGCAGGGTCTATTGGCGACGGTGACACTAACTGCTTTCGTGTTCTTTGGTTTTCTCTCATAATAGGTTTGTATAGTAGCGCCCACACTTTAGGAGGGCAACGGGAGAGCCGGTTAAAATAGCATCATTTTAGAAGAGTCCTCGGAAGCACAGCATTGTGTACTTCGTTAAATCGGCGTATCGTTCACCCAGTGCAAATGCCTAGTGTTCGATTGAATGTCATGATGCTAAAAGTTTCTGTCTTGTCGCTTTGCCTCATTTCTCTGGTAACTCTTTCCGGTTGTCGACCGACAGTTCAGGTGATGACCACAGGGTCACACGTTGCCTATACAGAAGAGGAATGGGCTAAAATTCTCAGAAAAGACATAAGTACAACAAAAAAATATGTTGTTTGGGGTAATCATCCAGGTGCTAACAATGCAGTTATGGAAGAGCTGCAACGAGGAGGACAAGTCATCGTAGAACGCGCCAAACTACAACAGATCTTTAATGAACAAAAAATTAGGTTAACCGCAACCCCGGACAGCGATGCCGATGTTTTAAGGGTCGGAAAGCTTGTTGGAGCTGACAGGGTCGTTTTTGTGGAGGCGTTTGATAGAGGTGAGACGATGAGCGGGGCCTATGTAAATGCATATGGTGGCATGAGTCGATCTGAGACGGTGCATCATGTTAGCGTCTCGGTCAGAGCAGTCGCCGTTGATACTGGTGAGATTGTTTGGAGTGGTAGAGCCACGACTGACCGACCAATCAACAACCCAGAATTAGCTTTGCCGAAGCTTGCGGCGGCTGCAATGCGTCGGGCCACTTGCCTAGTTGAGCGAGGCTACAGGTGGATCGAATACACTAGCGACGGCCCTTGGGGATGCGTGGGAAAGGGAGAGTGAAGCAGCGGGGTATCGGCGGGCGAAGAATTGTCCGTGAATCGAGCAAGCACTGCTATCCTAGTGCACTTTGATTTCAAGGCAATTCAGGGCTGAAGTTTTAACCCTTCTTCGAACTCGGTCATACCTAATCACAAAAGTACCCTGGGATTCTTCTTTGCAATTGATAGAAGTTTAAGTGCAGCATTTTGGGGCTTCCGAATGCCCTGCTCCCAACTCTGTACTGCATTGCAACTCACATTCAAGTAACTTGCGAAACGTATCTGACTTGCATGTAATCTATGCCTGATGCCTCTAATTTCAGTAGGCCCAAGCTTTCTTGGTTTCGATGGAATTTTGGTCACCCGTAAATCAACATGTTCCCCGTTTTCATAAGCCAATGCGTTATCCAAAGATTGCTGCAAATCGTCATAGACTCTTACCTTCTTGTCCATGGTGTGCCTCCGACTTTTTTGAGCTTGGTTACAACTTCACGTATGGCCGTCCGTTCATCTGTGCTCAAATCTTCCTGCTCATCCTTGTCGAGCATGAGAAGCAGATGAATATGTTCTCGATGTTGAAGATATATATAGAAATAGCGATAACCCCCGCGCTTGCCCTTTCCACGGTTTGGATTTCCAAACCGTGCCTTGCGAATACCGCCGAGTCCTGACACCAGGTTGCCACGTGTCGGTGCTTCGATCAGATCATCTTGAATTCCGCGTAATACATCATCTTCCGCTCTGCCTACAAGTTCCCGAAGTCGCCGCGTGAACGCTGCAGATTCTATGAATACCACACTGTAGTAGTACCACAGTGTAGTACATGCGTCAAGCCTTGGGAATCACCTAAAAGCCTCAAATGTTCAAGTGGTTATTTCCCAGCACGCGCATTTCCAATATGGGAACCCATTCGCTGAAGGGAGGAGGGTCAACCGATAGAACCGATGTTATTACGGTGTTAGGAATTGCGACAAATCAGACTGAAATGACCTGTGATGCAACCAACCGCGCTGAATGCTCAAGCCGCCATGTGTGCAGCAAAGACAAAGGGATTGCCCAATCATCAAGGACTTGAGCAATCCCCTCTATGACAATCCCGGCTTCGGCACCAAACAGAACTTGTTCGACCGCGAGCTCTTTATGGTTTCATCGTAATTGGTCGAGCGGATCAACACCTCTGGCTGCTATATATTTCAATCTGCCATGAACTTCGGTTGAGCCGGCGGCTCACCAGGCATAGCCTCTCCTCACCCTTGCCGCACAGGGACCAGCTCAGGAAGCGGTCTCTTATCCATCAATGACGTGAATATCGGCTAGAACCGGGGTGACGGCTTTATCCCCGCGCGGCGAGCATTCTGGCTGTGACAAGCGCGATCAGGCGGTTGTGGAGCATGTCGAGGTCATCGAGGAGTTCGATCTTGCCGCCTTGGAGCAGATGTTCAATGACTCGAGCTCCGTGTCCTCCGATCGCGACCGGCCATCTTGTCGCGATCTGCTCAAGCTCCTCCAACAGGCGGCGCGCCGCCGCGTCCGATCTGATTTCCGTCAGCGAGAGAAGGACGAGGTCCGGCTTAATCCGCTCGCAGAAAGGGAGCAACTCCGGAGCGGGAAGATTGGGTCCGAGGTAATAGACCTGACAGCCGCGTATGGCTGCGATGTAAGCCACGGCCTGCGCGCCGATCTCATGCCATTCTCCTTCGGGGCAGGCGATCAGGACCGGGGGACCGAGCGCGTTGAGGGGGAGTTGGTTCATGACGGAAAACAATTTCTGTTGGATGAGCTTCGTCACGTAGTGTTCGGTCGCGACGTTGAATCGCCCTTCATGCCACAACTCACCGACACGTCGTTGGAGTGGAAGGAGGATACGATGCACGGCTTCCTCAAACGGAATCACCGCCACCGCGCCGTTCAGTTTCTGTTCAAACCGGCTCTTGTCGAGAGGATCCAATAGGGAAACCAGTTCGTCGAGGAGATGTTCGTGCGGTTGCAGGTCCTGTGTCGTGGCGATTGAGCTGGCCCGCATTCGCTGGAGCAGCGAGTCACGTCCCTCCAGGGCTAGCGCCCCGATAGTTTGCCCGTGATCCAACTCTTCTCTTAAGAAGCGCAGGAGAGCCACATCTTCGTCAGTATATTCTCGATAGCGGTTGGCGCTTCGCAAAGGTTTGACAAGTCCATATCGCCTTTCCCAGACTCTCACTAGATCCTTCGACAGCCCTGTTAGCTTCGCAACCCTATGAATTCTATGAGTATTCATTTTCACTTTCGAGTGTATACCGCCCGTCCAATGTTTGTCAAATATTTTTCTACTAACTATTGACACATTGGACATAACGGAGTATACATTAAACATACATTGAACAAACAGTAAACATAAACCATGCGGAGGTGATTATGGCAAAGACAGCGCAAAGCGGACAGCAGGTGGCCCAATTTCGAGGCCGGGATTTCTCAGAAGCAGTCCGCTGGAATTCCCACTGTTACCGCTGCGGAGGACTCATGGTCGGAGAGTTCTGTTTGGACTTGCTGAACAGCACCGGCGAGCTGGAGTTTGTCGCCGCGCGTTGCGTGCAGTGCGGCGAAGTCGTCGATCCACTCATCCTGCGGAACCGCAGACTCCAACAGGACGCGATGGCGGCCAGAGTCCCGCAGGTCTCGGTTCGTTCGGTCGAAAGTCAAGCAGCGGCGTAGCACGACATTCACCCAACCGGGATCGTCCCGGTGATCTCAATCAAGGAGGTTTCCAATGCGGAGTCACACAATGATTCAGATCGGACTCGGAGTGGTCTTCATAGCGGGGACCCTCTCCCTTGCGTCAGCGGGAGAGCAATCCAGCAGCGACAAGGACATGGTGCTGATCCCCAAGGGGGAGTTCACCATGGGGAGCAACGAACATTCAGACGAAGCGAAGCATCAGGTCGTGCTCGATGCCTACCTGATCGACAGGTTTGAAGCGTCCAATGCGCGATACAAGGAGTTCATGAAGGCCACAGGCCATCCCGCTCCGGCCTATTGGGACGATCCCCGTCTCAGCAAACCCAATCAGCCGGTCGTCGGCGTGAGTTGGACGGATGCGAACGCATTCTGCCAATGGGAAGGGAAACGGCTCCCGACGGAGGCGGAGTGGGAGCGGGCGGCCAAAGGTCCGGACGGCGACAACCATTATCCATGGGGACATAAGCTTGATCCGAAGAAGGCCAACTATGGACAGAATGTCGGTCGCACGATGCCGGTGGATTCCTATCCGGAGGGTGCGAGCGGATTCGGCGTCTACAACATGGCCGGGAACGTCTTTGAGTGGGTCGAGGATTGGTATGATCCGAAGTTCTATAAGGAGAGCGTTGCGCTCAATCCGAAGGGGGCGGAGAAGGGGTACAACTTTGCCAATCAAGGCCCGGTGAAGGTGCTGCGCGGCGGATCCTGGCTGGCGCCTGAGACTTCGCTCCATACAAGTCACCGGTTCTGGAATCAGCCGGACAATAACTCCTACGGAGTCGGGCTGGGATTCCGTTGCGCCAAGCCTGCCCAGTCGATTTCCGACGAATCCATGCAAGCCGGCCGCGATGCCTTCATCCAGGCATTAGTGGCGATGGGCGCCGAGAAGAACGTCGACGCGATGGTTGCCATCGAAAAGGCGCTGGCTGCGGAGCCCGGCAACAAGGAGTATCTCGCAACCCGCGATCTGATCAAGAAGAGCACGAAGAAGAAATAGTGAAGGGCGCTCTTGAGGAATAGCGCAGGATTCGAGCGGTGCGGCGATCGTGAGGGAGGGTACCCATGACACACGACTCGACGTTCGTTTTCGGTCTTTTATTCGGCGCGCTGCTGGGAGCTGCAACCGCTCTGGCCGGCCCGATGGATCCGGCCCGCCATCCGCACCCTGAAAGCGCCAAGGCGGTTCATGAGGCCGAACATGCCGTCGATCATGCCTGGGAGGTCTATCATCGCGCGGCATTGGGGGGAACCGTCGCCTCCCCTGCTCTGCAGGCCGAAATTGAGCAGCACCTGCATGAGGCCAGAACCCTCGTCACTCAGGCGCAGGAGGCGGCCGAACGAGGGGATAAGCGTCAGGTCCAGCGCCTGGTCGGCGAAATCAAAATCCACACGTCCCAAGCCGTCGAGGGAAGCAAGGAGCAGAAGCGATGAGATCGGGTCTGAGGAGCGGAACAACCAGCCGGGGATTGATCGCGACGTTGCTCATGGCAGCCTGCGCCGTCGCGCCGTCGCCTGCGGCTTCAAACGAGCTTGATCCGGTTCCTATGGTGACGATCCCGGCCGGAGAATTTCTGATGGGCAGTCCGGAAGGAAAAGGTCGGGCCGATGAATGGCCGCAACGCTCCGTGTATCTGGACGGGTTTTCGATCGATCAGGTTGAAGTGACCAACGAACGGTACATGGCTTTCGTCACGGCTACCGGACATCGGAATCCACCGAATCCTTATGGCACAGGGTCGCTGGTGTCGGCGAGAGGAATCGAACAGCTCCCGGTCGTGCAGACAACCTGGTACGACGCCAAGGCCTACTGCAGTTGGGCAAAGAAGCGGCTCCCGACTGAGGCCGAATGGGAAAAGGCCGCGCGCGGCACCGATGGTCGCCAGTACCCTTGGGGCAACGAACCGGCGACCTTGAAGCGAGCGAACTTTGACCGTGAATGGCAGGATGAAAAGACGTTGCATCCGGTCGGGTCATTGCCGGGCGGAGACTCGCCTTACGGAGTGAAGGATATGGCCGGCAATGCCAGGGAGTGGGTCTCCGACTGGTACGACTCGGACTACTACAAACATGCCTCGAATCTGAATCCGACGGGTCCCGAGAAGAAGGGAGTCGTTCGATCGATTCGGGGTGGCTCCTGGCATAGTCCGGTGGCCGATATTACGACTTCAGCGAGAGGTCGCGGCGGGTTTGCGTTGCAGACTCACGGCACAGGCTTTCGATGCGCCCGCAGTCTTGCGGAGGTGCCCAGGCAGAAGTAGCGAGTCGAGGCGGTGTGAGCGGTGTGATAGGTGGCGCCGCGACTCCGCACGGCGTCTCCCGCTGGGGCGGATGGGTCCCTCCTCCAAGAGGGGTCCATCCCCTCGGTGAGCGACGGAAGGATGGCGGTTCGTTCGGCATGTTGCCGAGGAGCCCGATGGAATCCAACGGAAGCCCGGACCATCCGATCTCCTCCGTTCCCAAAGGCAGCCGAGATCTGTGCGCGCGTTGCAGGGGGCTCATGGTCATAGACTATTCCATGGATCTTCTAGACGATACGGGCCAGATTGATGTCACGGTGTGGCGATGCACGAGTTGCGGAGAGGTCATCGATCCGACCATTCTGCGAAATCGAGTCGAGCGGGGGCCGAATCTTCTTTACGGCACCAAACAGCGCAAGTATGCGCAGCGGGTCGGGGAACGCGAATCTCTAAATGAAGAAGATCGAGATTCGTCGGCTCACCGCTCGAACGGAGAATCTCGAGAAACCTGAGAGTTATGTTCACTGGGTCGATGTGAGAGGAGGGTTTCGTGAAGGTCGTCGTAGCCGGAGGAACCGGGTTTGTCGGGAAATCCCTCGTTGAACGGCTGGCTGCCGACGGCCATCAGGTCGCGGTCCTCACCCGGGACCTGGATCGCGCGAGACAACGTCTCGGCGTGCTCGCCGAACTTGTTCGATGGGATGCCGAACGCCGAGGGCCGTGGGAGCGGTCACTCAACGGCAGCGATGCGGTCGTGAATCTGGCGGGAGCTTCCGTGGCGGACGCCCGGTGGACTTCGGCGCGCAAGCGGCGGCTCGTCGAGAGCCGGCTGAACGCGACCAGAGCGCTGGTGACAGCGTCGACCGAGGCGGCGGACAAACCTTCCGTGCTCGTCAATGCATCCGGCGTCGGGTTTTACGGAGCCGGGGACGACCGCATGCTCGACGAGCAGGCGGATCCTGGAACCGGGTTTCTTGCCGAATTGTCCGCCGCTTGGGAAGCCGAAACCGGCTGGGGTCAAGCGAGGGGAATGAGAGTGGTGCGGCTCAGGATCGGAATGGTGATCGAGAGGGACGGAGGCGCCCTACCCCGCATGGTCCTTCCCTTCCGACTGTTCATGGGAGGACCGGTGATGCCTGGCACGCAGTGGATATCCTGGATTCACCGAGCCGATCTAGTCGGTCTGATCATGTGGGCCTTGATGAATCCGCCACTTTCAGGGCCGGTGAACGCGGTGGCGCCCAATCCTGTGACCATGACCGATTTCTGCCGGACTGTGGGGAAGGTCCTCGCACGTCCTTCCTGGTTTCCCGTCCCCGAGTCCCTCTTGAACCTGGCATTGGGAGAGATGGGATCACTGATGACGACCGGACAGCGGGTGAGCCCTGTGAAAGCGCTCTCGGCGGGATACCACTTTCAGTATCCGACACTGGAACCAGCCCTTCAGGCTATCTTCTCGAAGGGGTGACAGGCGGATGAGCATGGAACGACTGATGATCTACCTTCATTCACTGGCCGTCGCGGTGCTGCTCGGGAAAGTCGTGCTGCTCTCGTTCGTGGTCGCGCCGATTCTCGCGACGACATTGGAGCGGGAGGCGTTCGGCGCCGTGGTTCGGCGGCTGTTTCCCGCTTACTATGCGCTGGGCCTGGGGACGGCGGTCATCGGTCTTACCTCCATTGTTGCGCGAGAGATCATCGGAGAGGTGCCATCGCTCCACCATCTCGCTGCCGGAATTTGGCTCATGATTCTTGCCGCCGAAGCCTATTGCCGCTCGTGGCTGACGCCGGAGAGCAATGCGATACGGGATCGGCTCAAGGAGCAAGAGTTGCGAGGCGCCGCCGATCCAGCGCTGCAGACCGCCTGGAATCGATTGCACCGACGGTCGGTGTATCTGAACTCATTCGTGCTGCTCGCGGGGCTCTGTTTACTGGGGCTCTCAATTCGATGGTAGGGCACAAGATGGAAACGCACCGGTAGAATTTATGGAAACCAAGACCGTGAAGATCGTTGCTGCTATCTGGTTGCTGGCCGCGCTGCAGCTAGCCCCGTTGCGCGGGGACAACGCCGTGGCGGCAGCCGGCCCTGCCCATTCGGTCATCGAAAGGGTTCGGCTTTATCTCACGGCCGGCGATTATCGTCGGGCGCTCGAAGCCTGCCAGAAGGAAATCGACGAGGCGCCGTCGGCGGAAAGCTACATCCATCTGACCTACGTCTACCACGCGATTGATGCCTATTTGGAGTATCTCTCGCAGGAAGAACGGTGGATGGCCGTCGAGCAGCTGTATCTCAATCTGGCCTATCGCGATACCGAAGACCTGGTGGATCCTCCGGGCGGGCTGGCCCGCATGGCCAAGGAGATGATTCAGTCGAGCGTGCGTCAACAGTCCGATGTCAGCGCCGCCATGGCCGGACGATTGAACAAGGCCGAATCGGACCGGCTCTGGCAGGAGCAGGCACAGTGGCGGGCCGCCAATCCGAAAACCTGGTGGCAAGGGGTTCCGAAAGTCTGGGTACGTTAGGAGGCGGAGATGGACGCAAAACCGACCGGCGTCGATATCAAATTGATGGGCGGGTTGTTCCTGATCATCGGGGCGGTGGACCTCGTCATCATCGTCCTGTTTCCTTCGTACGCATTGAAACTTTTCGGGACCACCGTGACCGGTCCGCTCTCGTTTCCGGCGAAACTGCACTCCCCTGCCGTCCATTTGCTGATCGGGTACGGATTTCTCTGGTTGCGCCCCTGGGCCTGGGGACTCAGCCTGGCCTACGGGGGATTCGGAATTGTGAGTGAGGCGATGAATCAGTTGGCATTCGGATTTCACATCTTGCGTTCCGGTTTCATGGCCACGACGATCTTGTTCATGGCTTACCTGATATGGCGTCGCCATCTGTTCGTCGAGCCTAGACCCGTGACCACCAGGCAACCGCCGGTTTCTGAAGGATGGCGCTGATGCGAGGGATTGTCTGGTTCAGACGAGATCTGCGGCTTACCGATCAGCCGGCGCTGACCGCCGCTTGCGAGGAGTGCGAGGAGATCATTCCTCTGTTTGTGTTCGACGAAGGTCTGCTGCGATCCCGAGTCTTTGGTTCCGCCTGCGTGAATTTCATGCTCGGCTGTCTGGAGGATCTGGCGGCGTCGTTGGCCGCTCGAGGCCTCACGCTCCAGTGGCGTCGCGGCGAGCCGGTCGAGGAAGTGGTGACCGCCGCGCGTGAATGGAAGGCCGACGCGGTCTATTGGAATCGGGATTACGAACCGGCCGCGCTCCTGCGCGACCGGGCGGCTCAGCTCAAGTTGGCTGAACAGGGAGTGCGAGTCCGCACCTTCAAGGACCACGTCGTCTTCGAGGCTGACGAGGTTCGCGGCGTCACCGGCGAGCCGATGCAGCGGTACAGCGCCTATCGCGCGCGCTGGTGGACCAGGTGGCAGGCGATGAAGCCGGCGGTATGGCCCATTCCCCGCGCGCTCACGAGCGCGAAGACTTCGCCGGTGAAGGCTCTTTGCCCGCTTCCGTCCCCGGCCGCCTTCGGATACGATCACCTCACGCCTTGGATTGAACCGGGCGAGCGGAGCGCCAGAAAACGGTTGCGCAGCTTCGTCGAAGGACCGATCCACCGCTACGTCGACGGCCGGAATCAACCGTCGATCAACGGCAGTTCGAAGCTGTCCCCACACTTTCGCTTCGGAACGATCTCGGCGCGCACGGCGATTCATGCGGCGCTCGATTCATTGACCGCAGGTGGGCCGGTTTCCCGACCCGACGTCCTGACCTGGATCGACGAGTTGATCTGGCGAGAATTCTTTCAGCAGGTGCTTGCAGCTTTTCCCCGCGTCGTGGAGGGGCCGTTTCGAACAGTGTCTGTCCCCCCGTCACGGGAGCCGGGTCCGGAGCGCGACCGTCTCTATCGGGCCTGGTGCGACGGGCAGACCGGTTATCCGATCGTGGATGCCGGCATGCGGCAACTCAATGAGACGGGCTGGATGCACAATCGCGTGCGCATGATCGTCGCGTCGTTTCTGATCAAGGATTTGCGACTGGACTGGCAGTGCGGCGAACGCTACTTCATGCAGCGGCTGGTCGACGCCGACGTTGCGGCGAACAACGGCAATTGGCAGTGGTGCGCGTCGACAGGCACGGACGCCATGCGCGGGTACCGGATTTTCAATCCCGCGCTGCAGAGCAGGAAATTCGATCCGGACGGCGCCTACATTCGGGAATACGTGCGGGAGCTGGACGGGGTTGCTTCGAAGTGGATCCACGAGCCGCATCTCATGACTACTGATGAACAGATCCGCGCCCGATGCGGAATCGGGCGCGACTACCCTTCGCCGATCATCGATCATCAACAGGCGCGCCGGGAGTACTTGGATCTGGCCAAACAGCAGGTGACGCGATGACGGCGAACCGGCTGCGTCTCGGCATCAGCCGATGTCTGCTCGGCGAGCAAGTCCGCTACGACGGCGGTCATAAGCGCGACCGTTTCCTGACCGACGTGCTGGGCCACTACGTCGAATGGGTTCCTGTCTGCCCCGAGGTGGAGGCCGGATTGAGTACGCCGCGCGAAGCCATGCGGTTGGTCGGCGATCCGGAAAAACCGCAACTCATCACAATCAAGAGCGCACGGAACCTGACGAAGCCGGTTGCGCTGTTCGCCGAGCGGAAGCTCGAGGCGCTGGAACAATCTGATCTGTCCGGCTACATCTTCAAGAAGGACTCGCCCAGCTGCGGGATCGAGCGAGTCCGGGTATTCAACCAGCAGGGCATGCCGAGTCGAACCGGCGTCGGACTGTTCGCCCGGGCCTTTACCGAGAGGTTTCCCCTGGTGCCGATCGAAGACGAAGGACGGCTCTGCGATCCCGTGCTCCGCGACAACTTTATCGAACGCGTCTTTTGTTACCACCGGTGGCAGGCGTTGGCGCGCAGTCCGCTGACGCGGAAGGCGGTGGTTCTCTTTCATACGGCCCACAAGTACCTGCTGCTGGCGCACAGCGGGGATTGTTATCAGGCGCTGGGTCGTTTGGTGGCTCAGGCGCATCGCTATCGGCCCACAGAGCTGGTAGAGCGGTACGGAACACTGTTCATGAAGGCGCTTGCCGTCAAGACGACCAGACGGAAGCAGGTCAACGTTCTCCAACATCTGGTCGGGCATCTGAAGGAACGATTGAAGTCGAGGGAACGCGCCGAGCTCGACAGCGTGATCCGCGATTATCACCAGGGTTTGGTGCCGCTGATCGTTCCCGTCACCCTCGTCCGGCACTATGTCGCGCTGTACGAGATCGATTACGTTCGCGATCAGGTCTATCTCAATCCGCATCCCAAAGAACTCATGTTGCGCAACTACGTGTGACGGACCGAAACGAGAGAGGAGTCGTTCAATGACGATGGTGAGAGGAGTGGTGCTGGTGGGCCATGGAGGCATCCCGAAGGATTGCCCCCAGGAACTCGTGACGAAGTTGAAACGGCTGGAGGCTCAACGGCGGGCGGCGAACATGCCGCCGTCATCGGAAGAGCGGGAACTGGACCACAAGATTCGGTGTTGGCCCAGGACGGCGGCCACGGATCCTTACCAGTCGGGACTCGAGGCGGTGGGCAAGCAGTTCCGGCAGCGACTGAAGGGCGTCCTGTTCGCCGTTGCGTACAACGAATTCTGCGCACCGACGCTGGAGGAAGCCGTCGAGGACCTGATCAAACAGGGGGCTACACAGATTACCGTCGCCACGACGATGTTCACGCCGGGCGGGTCGCATTCGGAAATCGAAATTCCTGAAATTCTTGAGCACCTGCGCCGGGAGCATCCGGCAGTGACGTTGCGTTACGCCTGGCCCTTTGATCTCTCGATGGTCGCCGATCTCTTGCACGGGCAGGTGGCAAAATTTTCTTGAAGGTCGAGGCCTGCGGCATCCGAGCGCAGGCTCGCCGCGTAGTCGGAAGAGGAGTGGTGCGATGGTGGGACGACAACCCAGAGATCCCCGCGGGAACCGGTTGATCCCGGCCGTGGTTTTCTGTCTGTTGTATGCGAGCAATCCCGCCCCGGCGGCCGAGATCGAGGGCGTCGCATTTTCCGATGTCTATCAGGCCGGTCCCGTCACGATGTCGCTCCAGGGAGTGGGAACCGCGAAGTTTTTCCGAGCCATCACAGTCTATGTCGCCGCCTTGTATCTCGGTCCTGGCGCAAGGCCGGAGCAGGTACTCCAGGATATCCCGAAGCGATTGGAGCTGTCCTATTTTCGTTCGATCGAGGCGGGTGACATCGCGCGCGCAGCGGAAAAGAATCTGTCGGACAATGTGACGCAGGCGACGATCAGGACCTTGCGACCCCGGATCGATCAGATGCATCGACTGTACGAAAACGTGAAACCGGGGGACCGTTACGGGTTGACCTATGTGCCTGGCGTCGGAACGGAGTTGGCGTTGAACGGACAGCGTAAGGGGATCGTCGAGGGGGCCGATTTCGCCGCGGCCTATTTCTCCATCTGGCTCGGACCGGACCCGATCAACCAACCGTTGAAAGATGGGTTGTTGAACAGCCGATAGACCAGCAAGGCGCATGAATCCGCCGGTTCCGGAGTCGCGTAGAGAACAAGGGAAGGGACGCCTGTGATGGAAGACATCGTCGAACAGTTCAAAGAAGCTTATCGCAAGCTGCGTCCGCAGTCGCTTTGGGTGCCCGGAAGGGTCGTTCACGGGATCGAGGCGAGAAATTAGATGGGGTCGGTTCCGGTCAAAGGTCGGAGAATCTGGGTGACGGGGGCGTCCACCGGCATCGGCCGGGCCGTCGCGTTGGAGTTGGCGAGGCGAGGCGCGGTGGTTGTGGCCTCGGCTCGAAACGAACGGGCCCTCAACGAGATGGCGGAGGCGTGCGGTGCCGATCGTGTGTTTGCGCTCCCGCTCGATGTGACGGATCGCCGGGCCACTCTGCAGGCGGCCGACGAGATTCGGCGCAAGTTGAAAGGACTGGATGTGGCCTTCTTGAATGCAGGCATCTGTGAGTATGTCGATGTCTCGAAGTTCGACAGCGCCGTCTTCGAACGGACCATGCAGGTCAATTTCCTCAGCATGGTGTATGGCATCGAAGCGATATTGCCGCTCTTGCGGGCATCGGACAATGCACAATTGATCGGCATGAGCAGCACCGTCGCCTATCGGGGCCTGCCGCGGGCGGAGGCGTATGGGGCGTCGAAGGCTGCGATCAAGCATCTGTTCGAATCGCTCCAGATCGATCTGAAGCGGGAGGGCATCTCCGTGTCCGTGGTCTGTCCCGGCTTTGTACGGACGCCCCTCACCGATCGAAACGACTTCCCGATGCCTTTTCGGGTCGAAGCCGAGGAGGCGGCCGAACGGATCGTCGATGGAATCGAGGCGGGGAGCCCGGAGATTCATTTCCCCAAACGATTCAGTATCCCCTTCAAACTGCTGGCCCTGTTGCCGAACCGTCTCTATGCGGCGATCTGCTCACATATGGTGAAACCTCGATGAAGATCGCGATCGTCGGCACCGGCATTTCCGGCATGGTCGCGGCCTCCCTGCTGCATCGCGACCACGACCTCACCGTCTTCGAAGCGGCGGACTACATCGGTGGGCACACGAATACGGTCGACGTGCGGATGGATGGGAAAACCTATGCGATCGACACCGGCTTCATCGTCTTCAACGACTGGACCTATCCAAATTTTATCAGGCTGCTGAATAGGCTCGGTGTGGCCTCACAACCGAGCGACATGAGCTTCAGCGTCAAATGCGAGCGGACGGGATTGGAATACAACGGAACGAATCTGAATAGCCTCTTCGCGCAACGACAAAATCTGCTGCGGCCTTCGTTTTACAGGATGATCCGGGACATTCTCCGATTCAACAAGGAATCGCTCGGGCTGCTTGCCCAACCGGCGCCAGGTCCTTCCCTCGCATCGTATCTGGAGGCACATCGATACTCGAAGGAATTCATCGATCAATACATCGTGCCGATGGGTGCGGCGATCTGGTCGGCCGGTCAAGGAACGATGCGGGAGTTTCCCGTCCGCTATCTGGTGCAGTTTTTCAAGAACCACGGGATGCTTTCGGTGGACGAGCGTCCGATCTGGCGCGTGATCACCGGCGGCTCGCAACGCTACATGGAAAAACTGGTCGCGCCGTTCCGCGACCGGATTCTTCTTCGGTCGCCGGTCGAGTCCATCAGCCGGTATCCGGATTTCGTCGAAATCCGTTCCCACATCCAAGACCGGGACTATCGGGCGATACGCTTCGACCACGTCATCCTCGCCACGCATAGTGACCAGGCCCTTGGGATGCTCGCTGATCCCTCGCCGGATGAGAAACAGATTCTGGGCGCCATCCGTTATCAGGAGAACGAAGCGGTGCTGCACACAGACATGTCGCTGCTGCCAAGGCGGAAACTGGCTTGGGCTGCGTGGAACTATCATCTGTCGCCGGACCAGCCGGACCGGGCGGTCGTCACCTACCACATGAATCGGCTGCAGGGCCTGAGGGCGCCCTATGAATTCTGCGTGACGCTGAACCATGCAGAAGCGATCGATTCCGAGAAGATCCTGCGCCGCATCGTCTATCACCATCCGGTCTATTCGCCGGAGACTGTCGCCGCGCAGAAGCGACACGGCGAGATCAGCGGGGTCAACCGGACGTCCTACTGCGGCGCCTATTGGGGCTTTGGGTTTCACGAGGACGGAGTGAACAGCGCCTTGGCCGTCTGCGAGCCGTTCGGGAAGGACCTCTCGTCATGAACAGCGGGATCTATGAAGGGCTGGTCCGGCACCGGCGATTCAGTCCGGTTCCGCACTCATTCACCTATCGGTTGTTCATGATGTATCTGGATCTGGATGAGGTGCCGCTGTTGTTCAGAGGCCGCTGGCTCTGGTCCGCCGATCGAGCAAATCTGGCCTGGTTCAGAAGGACGGACCATGTGGGCGATTCGGCAATCCCACTGGATCAATCCATCCGCCAGCTCGTGGAAGCCCGGACCGGAAACAGGCCCACCGGCCCGATCCGGCTCCTCACGCATCTCCGCTATTTCGGCTACGTCTTCAACCCGGTCAGCTTCTATTTCTGTTTCGACCGGTCGGATTCCCGGGTTCAGACGATCGTCGCCGAGATTACCAACACCCCCTGGGGTGAGCGCCACTGCTATGTGCTGGGACCGGAGGACAATCGAGCAGCCGGCAGAAGAAAGCGCTATCGACTCGATAAGGCATTTCATATCTCTCCTTTTATCGACATGGACGTGCAGTACGACTGGCGACTCACGGAGCCGGGAGCGCAATTCGCGGTTCACATGGAGAATCGGCGGAATAACCAACCATTTTTCGACGCCACGATGCGGCTGAATCGACGGGAGATCTCCGGTCACGCCTTGGCCCGCGTCCTCGTGCAATATCCGTTGATGACGGCGAAAGTCATCGGAGCCATTCACTGGCAGGCCTTGAAGCTTTGGGCGAAGGGCGTCCCGTTCCACGCCCATCCGGACGCGCGAAAGGAACCGTCGCCTGCGGCGACGAGTCACTCACGATCATGAAGGAGACGATCATCCCATCCGGTCTGGCGTTCGATGGATCAGACGAAGGCCAGCCTCCTTCAGCCCTCGCGACCTGGTGCTGCAGGCAGGCCCGGCGGGTCGTCTTCGCTCGAATGACGAAACTCGAGCATGGCGAGATCACGATCCATGATGGGTCCGAGAGACGGACATTCGGTCGAACGACCGCCACCTGCCCATTGCAGGCGACCGTAACCATTTACGATCTCCGCACCTATGTCGATGTCGCGCTCGGCGGTACGGTCGGCGTCGGCGATGCCTATCGACGGGGGTTCTGGAGCTGCGATGATCTGACGACGCTCGTCAGGATCTTCGTCCTCAATCGAGAATTGCTCGACGGGTTGGAGAAGGGAACGGCTTCGGCCATGAAGCCGTTGCTGAAGATTCTCCACCGGCTCAATCGCAATACGAAATCCGGGAGCAGGAAGAACATCGCGGCCCATTATGATCTGGGGAACGATTTCTTTCGTCTCATGCTCGACGAGACGATGATGTATTCCTGCGCCTACTTTGAACGGCCTGATGCGACGCTGGCCGAAGCCTCGCGAGCGAAGAACGACCGCATCTGCCGCAAGTTGGAGCTCACGGCGCAGGATCATCTGCTTGAGATCGGCACTGGGTGGGGCGGATTCGCCATCCATGCCGCATCACAGTATGGCTGTCGTGTGACGACCACAACGATCTCGAGACAGCAGCGCGATCTGGCGGCGCAACGGGTGAAAGACGCGGGTCTCGCCGATCGCGTGACGGTGTTGCTCTCGGACTATCGGGACCTTCCGAATCTCAACCGCCGATTCGACAAGCTCGTCTCCATCGAGATGATCGAAGCGGTCGGGCATCAGTACTATGAAGACTTTTTCGACGTCTGCGGCAGGGTGCTGAAGGAAAACGGGCTCATGCTGATTCAAGGCATCACGATCGACGAACGGTTGTATGAACGAGCCGTCAAGTCCGTCGATTTCATTCAGCGGTTCATCTTTCCCGGCAGTTGCATCCCTTCCGTGAGCGCCTTGACCATCGCCTCGGCCAACTCCAGCGACCTCGGTCTAGTCCATCTGGAGGATATGGGCGCGCACTATGCGAAGACCTTGCGTGCCTGGCGGCAGAATGTTACGGCGCATTGGTCACAGGTCAAATCATTGGGATACCGGTCCGAATTTCTCCGGATGTGGGATTTCTATCTCTGCTACTGCGAAGGAGGATTTCTCGAGCGGTCAATCAGCACCGTCCATCTCCTCTTCGCCAAGTCCGGCTGGCGGCCGGCGTCGACCGGATGGTGAGTCGACTACGAAATTTCGCCTCATTTCAAGTCGGCTGGTTTTCCTGCGTGCTCGGGGCCGCCAACCATCGACCCTGGCTCGGGCCGATCGTCGTGCTGGCTCTCCTCACAGCTCACCTGTGGAATCGCGAGGATCGATGGGAGGAATTGCGGCTCATCCTCGCCGTGGGTCTTCTTGGATTTCTTGTCGACAGTCTGCTCGGCTATGCGGGGATTCTCGTCTTTCGAGACAGTGTGATCACTGAGTGGTTGTGCCCGCCCTGGCTGCTGGCCCTGTGGCTCAATTTCGCGACGGTGTTGCGCAATTCGCTCGGATGGCTTGTCCGAAGGTACAGCTTGGCGGCACCGCTTGGAGGAATCTTCGGTCCTGTCAGCTACTATGCGGGGCAGGAATTCGGAGCGCTGCGCCTTGGTGTCAGTCTGCCCGTCGTGGCGACCGTACTCTCAGTGCTTTGGGCGCTGCTGGTTCCGCTGCTGCTCTGGTGGGGAGCAGATGAGAGAGAATAGATGCGAGAGTGGGACGGCAGGCGGCTCTATTTCTCCGATTCGCGATCAGCGGGCGGTTACGCCATCTCCCTCCCCCGGGGTGGTCAACAAAGTTGCGCCTGGTTTGCAGGCGCTGGCCGGGAAGCAGGGCGGGATTTCCCGACCCACGCTCTTCTCGTTGGATTGTATCCCTACCTCCGGTTCAGTTACGACGGACTTGGAAACGTAGGTCGCGAAAACGCTGATCATGGGAGGATCGGAGGGCTGGCGAAGATACCAGGGGACGACTGATTCGACGTTGAAGGATGGGATAATTCCCCTGAAAGCGGCCAGCGGATTATTGTTCGGAGGGACAGGGCAGCCGTTGAAGCAGACGAGCCCCGGCGGGATGTTCAACAGGGTCAGCGCGTTGCCCGGCAAGACAATGCCGTTGATGAAGGCCGAAATGCCAGCAATAGCGGTTGTGGCACGAATGCTGAGCGTGCCGGGATTCACGTTCACCGTCAGCGGGGAGGCCTGTGTGCCCACGACTCCGTTAAATGCTTGAAGCGTCGAGTTCGCACCGGCGGTCACATTCGTCCCGGATCCTACCGCGCTGAAGACAGACCCTCCATTCGCGATGGCGTTCACTCCCCCGCCAGTGCTTAATGATCCCAACGTCACGCCCGTTCCGGCTGTATAGTTGATGGCGCCTGTACCACTGGTCGTCGTGGCGGCAGCAGCCATCGTGATCGGGCCTCCTGCGGTCGTGACGGTGATGTCATTCGCTCCCGCCGTCGTGAGGCTGGCGAGTTGAGTCACTGAGTTGGTCGCGGCCAGATTCAGCGTCCCTCCGGTGGATGCAACTGTGCCGGCGACGGTCAAATCACCGGCGTTGGCCGAGAAATTCCCGGATATTGTAGACGCATTCAGCGTCAGCGCAGTGGCATCAGTCAGGCTCACATTGTTGCCGCTGGTGATGCCGACGGTGGCGAAGTTGTTGGCGGCGTTATTGAGCGTGATGTTGTTGACGGCGCCGGCGGCCAGGGTGGTGGCCCCAGCAGCAGTGATCGCGCCGGTTTGCGTTACGGCCCCGGTCGACGTGATGGCGAGCGTGCCGGTGGAGGTCGTCCCGGCATTGGCGCTCACGCTGCCGATGGTGACCGGACCGGTCTCGGCCCAGGCAATGTTGCCGCCGGTGAATTGCACGGTTTCAAAACTGTTGGCCGCATTCGTGAGCGTGATGTTGCCGCGGGTCCCTGTGGTACCGCCGAGATCGGTGACCGTCAGGCTCTGGCCGACATTCAGATTGACCGGGGCACTCTGCGTCAGGTTATAGGTATTGGTCGTGGTGCCGGTGAAGGCGGGGGCCGCCGTGGTCACCGAGACGGGGCCGCCGAAGGTGTTACCGGCGTTGCCGAGATTGATGGCCTGCGGGAGCAGCGGTGGGCCCGCGAAGGTCGCGCTCGTGCCGGTCGTCGTCACGGTGATGTTGCCGGCGGCGGGCAAGGGCAGCGCATTGAGATTGGTATCGGCGCTTAACACAAAACTGGAGCCGGTGCCGCCCCCGGCGGATTGCGTGCCGCCGATACGGGTGGTACCCAGGAGATTCACGGTCCCGGCCGGGGTCAAGGTGGCATCGCCGACGACCGTGAGGGTTTGTCCTGCCGGCAGCGTCAGATCCCCGGCCGTGGTCGAGGCGGTCAAGTTCCCGCCCACCGTCGAGGTGTTGAGCGTGAGGGCGGTGCTGTTCGCCAGGGTCACGGAGCCGAGCGTTGCGGCCGCCGTCGTATCGAAGCTGGCCGTCCCCGCCACCGTCAAGGCCCCCGATTGACTGAGCAGCCCTCCCGCCGTCGCCGTGAGATTGCCGCTGACGGTGGAGGCTGCGAGATCGAGGGCAGTGGCATCGGTCAGGTTCACGTTATTGCCGCTGGTGATGCCGACGGTGCTGAAATTGTTGGCGGCGTTGGTCAGGGTGATGTTGTTGGCGGCCCCGGCGGCCAAGGTCGTCGTGCCCGTCACGGCGAGCGGACCACTCTGGGTGAGGGCCCCATTGGTCGTGACGTTCAAGGTGCCGCTGATGGTGGAGGCGGCGAGATCGAGCGCAGTGGCATCGGTCAGGCTCACATTGTTGCCGCTGGTGATGCCAACGGTGCTGAAATTGTTCGCGGCGTTAGTCAGGGTGATGTTGTTGGTCACCCCGGCGGCCAAGGTGGTCGTACCGGTCACGGCGAGCGGACCACTCTGCGTAAGCGGGCCGTTGGTGGTCACGCCCAAGGTCCCGCTGACCGTGGAGGCCGCGAGATCCAGCGCATTGATGTCGTTGAGGGTGACGTTGTTGCCGCTGACGACCGCCACCGCGCCGGTAAAGTTGTTGGCGTTGTCGAGCGTGATGTTATTCGCTCCGGCAATCAGGGTCGTGGTGCCGGGGACGATCAGGTTGCCCGTATCCGTAATGGCGCCACCGGCGGTCACATTCAAATTACCCCCCGCTGTGAGCGTAAGGGTCGGCAGCACCACTGGCGCATTGTCAAAGGTCAACGTGAGATTCCGGAGATTGGTCAGTCCCGCCAGGGCCGGGACCGCGGCCGCGGCATTCACGTTGCGCAGCCCGACATCGCGGATGTTGCCCAAGGTGCCTCCGAACGACACGGCGCCGCCGAAGTTGTTGGCCTGGCCGTCGAGCAGAATGTCGGACCCCGCCACCGTGGTGGCCAAGGTGGTCGTACCGGGCACGGTCAGGGCACCGGACTGAGAGATCATACCTCCGGCTGTGACGTCCAAATTTCCGCCGGCCGTCAGGGTCAAGGCGGGCAACGCGATCGGCGCATTATTGAACGTCAGGGTCAGGTTCCGCAGATTCGTAAGGCCGGCCAAGGCCGGTACGGTCGCCCCGGCATTCACATTCCGCAAGCCCACATCACGAATGTTGCTCTGAGTCCCGCCGAACGAGACGGCGCCGGTGAAGTTGTTGGCCTGGGTGTTGAGGAGGATATCAGAGCCCGCCACGGTGGTGGCCAGCGTGGTGGTGCCCGGGACCGTGAGGATGCCGGACTGCGTGATCGAACCCCCCGCGGTCACATTGAGATTGCCCCCGGCGGTCAGCGTCGTGGCCGGCAAGGCAACGGGTGCGTTGTCGAACTGCAGGGTCAGATTACGCAGATTGGTGAGGCCGGCTAAGGCCGGCACCGTGGCGCCCGCATTCACGTTGCGCAGCGAGACGTCGCGGAAATTCGCTTGCGTCCCGGCAAACGCGAGGGCCCCGCCAAAGTTATTCGCCTGGGTGTCGAGCTGGACATCAGTATTGGCGGCGGTCGCGGTGAACGTCGTGGCGCCGCTCACATTCAGGACCCCCGACTGACTCAGCGTCCCGCCGGTGGTCATGCCGAGCGTGCCGGAAACCGTAGAAGCCGCAAGGTTCAGCGCATTGGCATCGGTCAAGGCGACGTTGTTGCCGTTGGTGATGCCGACGGTGCTGAAATTGTTGGCGGCGTTGTTCAAGGTGATGTTGTTAGCGGCCCCGGCGGCCAGGGTGGTCGTGCCGGTCACGGCGAGCGCGCCACTTTGGGTGAGGGCGCCATTGGTCGTGACATTCAAGGTGCCGCTGATCGTCGAGGCGCCAAGGATCAGGGCATTGGCATCGGTCACGGCGACATTATTGCCGCTGGTCACGCCGACGGTGCTGAAATTGTTGGCGGCATTGTTCAAGCTGATGTTGTTGGCCGCGCCGGCGGCCAGGGTGGTCGTGCCGGTCACGGCGAGCGCGCCACTTTGGGTGAGGGCCCCACTGGTCGTGACATTCAGCGTGCCGCTGATCGTCGAGGCGCCAAGGATCAGGGCATTGGCATCGGTCACGGCGACATTATTGCCGCTGGTGATGCCGACCGTGCTGAAGTTGTTGGCCGCGTTGTTCAAGGTGATGTTGTTAGCGGCCCCGGCGGCCAAGGTGGTCACGCCGGTGACATTTAGCGCGCCACTTTGGGTGAGGGCGCCATTGGTCGTGACGCCCAATGTGCCGCTGATCGTCGAAGCGCCTAAGACCAGCGCATTGATGTCGTTGAGCGCGACGTTGTTGCCGCTCGTAACCGAAACAGCGCCGGTGAAGTTGTTGGCGTTGTCGAGCGTGATGTTATTGGCGCCGGCGGCCAAAGTCGTCGTGCCCGGCACGATCAGGTTACCCGTATCTGTAATGGCGCCACCGGCGGTCACATTCAAATTACCCCCCGCTGTGAGCGTAAGGGCTGGGAGCGTGACCGGCGCATTGTCGAAAGTGAGCGTGAGGTTCCGAAGGGCAGTGAGACCGGCGAGGGCCGGCACGGTCGCGCCAACGTTGACATTGCGAATGGACAGATCGCGGAAGTTCGCGAGGGTCCCGGCAAAGGAGAGCGCTCCGCCGAGGTTGTTGGCTTGGGTGCCCAGAAGGATGTCTGTGTTTGCCGCTGTGGCAGTAAACGAGGTGGTGCCGGTTACGGCGAGCACGCCTGACTGCGTCAAGGCCCCACCGGTCGTCAAGGCCAGATTGCCGCTGATGGTCGAGGCGCCAAGGATCAACGCATTGGTGTCGCGCAGGCTGACGTTGTTACCGCTTGTGACGCCGACGGTGCTGAAATTGTTCGCCGAGGTGGACAAGTTGATGTCGTTGCCGGCACCGGCCGCGAGCGTCGTGGTCCCGGTCACATTCAGAACGCCGCTTTGAGTCAAGGCGCCGTTGGTCGTGACGTTCAGCGTTCCTGAGATGGTGGAGGCGCCCAGCGCGAGCGCGTTGGCATCGGTCAGTGCCACGTTGTTGCCGTTCGTGACGACGACCGTACTGAAGTTGTTGCCGGCGTTATTCAGCGTGATATTGTTGGCTGCGCCGGCCGCCAGGGTGGTGGTGCCGGTCACGGCCAGTGCGCCGGTTTGGGTCACTGCTCCGGCTGTCGTCACGCCCAGGGTTCCTGAAATTGTTGAAGCGCCGAGGGCCAAGGCATTCGCGTCGCGAAGCGCCACATTGAACGCTCTGCTGACTCCGACCGTGCCGATGAAGTCATTTCCCACAGTATTCAGGGTAATGCTTGAGGCGGCGGCTCCGGTTGCCAGGGAGACCGTGCCGGCGGCTCCGGCGTTCATCGTCAGGACCGCCCCCTGTGTGATGGCTCCGCCCGTCGTGTTGCCTCCGACCGCTAGCCCGCGGGTCGTAATAGTGGCTGTGCCGCCATTGCCCGTTGTGATCGAACCGCGCAACGAAGCCGCTCCCGTGCCGCTGTCAAAATCGTTCACGATGATTTGAACGGCGTTGGCACCCGTGTTCGTCGTGGCGATCGAGCTGCCGGCATTCATGGTGAAGTTTTGAGCCCCGGCGCCGTCCGTATTGGCATTGATTGTGACGGTCCCCGAGCCGGCGTTCACCGCGCCGGAGAGCGTGACGGTATTGGGTGAGCTCAGAGTGATGTTGCCCGTGGTCGTGGTCAGGTTGCGAACGGTGGTGATGCTGCCGGGAGCATAGTTTCCTGCTGTAGCAGGGTCAATTGTCAGGTTGATATTGCCCGTTCCAGCACTCAGGTTTGCTCCGGCTGCAAAAATGATGTCACCCGCAGCTCCGTTCGCCCTATTGGCAAGGATTGACGACGAATCGTTCGCGGTCATCGAGATATTTCCGTTGTTCGTACTGACCGCGGCATTGACATTGATATCTCGGCCTGCCTGCATCGTGATGCCCACGCCGTTATTGGTCATGGCAATGGCATTTGTCACCGTGATGTCGTTGTTCGCCTGAAGCGTCACATTGGCTGCTGCCGCATTTATCGTCGCTGGTGCGATTGTCAGGCTGGCGGCGGGAGTGTCACCGAACTGATCGACTTGAGCCAACGTCGCTCCTCCACCGGTCGCGACCGTAATGTTGGCCGGATCAAGCAAGAGGTTTCCGGTCGCCCCCTTTGGTGCAAGTGCATTGACGGAGCCGAAGAATCCCAGATTCTCATGGCCCGACACCTCGATCTGGCCGCCGTTCCCGCCGACTGCTCCTCCTTGCGCCAGGATCGAACCGCCGAACAGCGTGTTCTTGTCGGACCAGACCACGACATTCCCGGCATTGGAATTTCCGACTCCGGAAGTATCAATGACGCCGTCCTGTGTCACGACGGTATTTTCGGTGGACGAAATCAAGACACGTCCACCTTGACCAGCGTCAGCCCCCTTGGCAATGATCGATCCGCCGACTCCAACTTTCTCGCCAGTGACCGTCACCTGGCCTTGCGCCGCTCCGGGCTGGGCCGCTGAGACATCGATCGTTCCAGTGTTGAGGACAACGCCGTCCGCATTCTGGACCTTTCCGAGATTGGCCTGCCAACCGATGGTGCCGGTGTTCGCAACCGGGTCGGATCCCTCCAGGCGAACCTCCCCGGCATGGTTAACCAGGCTCTGCGCTCGAATGACACCGCTCTGGTTGACCACGGAGGAGAAGATATCGCCCGAGGCCTTCGCCGACAGGATGACGCGACCACCGTCAGCCTGGATGGTTCCGTTATTGCTGACCGCCGAGCTCAGAGGCTTGCCGTCGATGCCTGTCACTTGGTCCAGCACTTTGCCGCTGAGCGCGTAATTGATGAGGCCGTCACCCATGAGGTCCACGGTCAACTTCTGCGCCGATCCTAAGACGACATTGCCGAGGTTGGCGATGATCAATCCTTCATTCGACACGCCGGGCGCCACGAGGAAGACAAAACCGTGATCGGACACGTTGATTGTGCCGCGATTGACGACGGTACGCAGTGCCTTGAGCGGATCTTGTGCGAAGAGAAAGCGACCGGCCATGAAATCACTGTCACGAATTTGCAGCGTGGTCGCCAGGAGTCCACCGACGTCGATCTGGGCTCCGGCGCCAAAGAGGATGCCGTTGGGATTCACGAGGAAAATCCGACCGTTTGCCTGCAACTGACCGAGAATGACCGAGGGATCGGCGCCGACGACACGATTCAGCGCGATCGATCGAACCGACGGTTGCACGAAGCGCACCGCTTCGTGCGCTCCAATCGAGAAGCTCTGCCAATTGAGAATGGCTTTGTCGGTCGACTGCTGAATGTTCAGGGTATTAGGATTACTTTGCTGTATCGTTGCGCTGCCACCGACCACCTTCCCATCACTCGGGAGGGCGAGGGCGCGGCTTGGCAGGAGAATCTGAAAAGAAACGGCCAGCACACACAGGGTTCGATAGAGGACGGAAATTCTGTTCGAGCGGATGCCGATCGCCCTTCTGTGGACTGTTCGTTGTCTCATTGAGGGACGGAACTCCTACCTAACCGAGTGTAGTCCAGCAGTTGCGACCCGTCATGAAAGAACGGGTTTGGCACCATGGAGGTGAACGGGGCATGGATGTAGTGAGTTCCGCTCATGCCGCTCAGAACCTCGCAATGGCCTGGATGTAAAAGGTTGGAGATCGATCCCCAGCAATGGTGCCTCCGATCGGTTTAGGCCCCAGGGGAAAGCCCACATCGCACCGTAGCTTCGTCGAGAAATATGGCAACTCTGTCTGCAGCCCGACTCCCGTACCGGTGAGACTGGTTGACGCGACTTCACCAGGCTGGGGGTTCTTCAGCCGTCCCTGCCCGTAATCGATGAATGCGCCGACTTGCGTCTGCTTCAGCGCTGCCGGCATTGAGGATGGGAAAAAGGGAATGCGGGTTTCGGCTGAGACGGTAAAGCCCTCGTCCACGAACCGTTCACCGAGTTGGTAGCCCCGTACCGAGTCCGGTCCGCCGAGCAACATTTGTTCAATGACCACGAGGGGGCGAGTGGTACCTTGTCCGCTGCTTCTCAGGAGTAAGAGCACGTCATGTCCAAGACTCTGAATCCGCCCGGCGTTGAACGTGGCTTTCGTAAACCGATCGTCGGCGCCCAGTCTTGTCGCTTGAGGATCGTTGTTGGCCATGCCTCCGAGAGCCTCGCCAAGTCCCTGAAAACCATAGAGCGAGAGATAAGTTCGACCGGACAGGTCGAGCCGATCGTAGTTGAATCCCAGCTTCAGCACTCGAATGTGGTCGTCTCCCGTCTTCGTATTGAGTGTGAAGAGCTGATTATTCTTTGCGGCCAAACCGAAATCACCGAGGAGCGACTGAAACCGGGTCTTGATGAAGGGATGAGTCACAGAGGCATCGAAGGTCTGGATCCTTCCTTCGATTCCAAGGGCCGCCAGCTCGGCGCCCACGTTGAATTGTCCACCTGAACCGGAAAACACGAGTTTTGTCCCATGGACCCCGATCGGGATGGAATAGGCCCCGGTCCCGAAGAGGAGTTGGTCCGGGTGGTTCCCGATGATGCCGTTGAGGTTGAGCGTGGCGCCATCGAACAACACATTGCCGACTTCAACTCCGGCACCGAAGCGGTATCGGGAGATCGTGTTGAAGCCGTAGTTGTTGAAGTCCAACGTGGCGTGGAGCGGCAGCTTATCGTCGGCTTTGACATGCAGATTGGTCGACCCGGTCGTGGCGCCCGGCTCCAGCACGGCGGATACCTTCAGACTGGGATACTCGTTCAGCAACAGCAACGCGCGTTCCAGGGAGACGTTGCGAATGACATTGTCTTCCATCGCTTGGGCGAAACTGCTGCGGATGAACTGTGTCGAGTAATGTTGATTCCCTGTGACGGAGATTTCTCCAATGCGGCCCTCCAGGATCGCGATCATGACGACGCCGAAGGGGATCTGTTGCTGTGGAATATAGGCTGTTGCGAGGGTATAGCCTTTCTCTCTGTAATGCTCGGTCACTTTCGCCGTGACCTGTTCCAGGTCAGGCAAGTTCAGGGTCTGACCGACATAGGGCTGGGTGAGCGCTTCCAGTTCGGTTTGAGAAATGACCGTGTTTCCGCTAAACGAAAATCCTTTCACGAGAAGGCTGCCCGTCGTGCCGGCCTGTTCCGCTGAACTCGATAACGGATTGATGGACAGAGCAGTCAACAACACGAGAGCTGCGCTCCAGCGTAAGCGGCACGAGCGAATGCGGAATCTCCGGCCCATCAGTTGTCGCTTCACTTTGCCCTTCGGCTATGCCAAGATGAGCCAGCTTGCTCCCTTATTGAGGATGCGTCTTGCCAAGGTGGCTCCTGATCATTGCTCTGGTATTGGTCTGGTCCGGTTGTACGATCTATCCTGATCCCTCGTCAGATATCCGGAAGAAAACCGAGTCGGGAGAAGCAGAGCCTCCACCTGAAGTCGAAAAAATACCGCCCCCGCCTCCGCCGACCACGACTTGCCCCCAGGGCATGCGAGGATCCTGCTAGTGTTCACGGCGAGAGAAATCCAAGCAGTAATAGGGCCATTTGACCGTAACGTGGAAGGCCTATTAGGTCAAACAATTATCGGTTTTTGTACGTAGTTCTCCGTCAGGCGTACCCCACTCCTAAAGAGGAATGATAAGAGAGGTTGATGCAGTGAAGACGACGATGGCGGCAAAGGACGAATTGACGCGCGCCTTTCACGAAACCCAGTCGTTCAGGTGGGATCCGCACAAGGGATTTACGCTCGCATCGGGCGCAAAGAGTCCATTTTACGTCGATTGTCGATCGCTCATGGCTCATCCCGCTTCGCGACGCCTGGTGGGAACTCTGGCTTACGAAGCGCTTGCTGGAGTCGCAATCGACTGTCTCGGTGGATTAGAGATCGGCGCGATCTCGATCGCGACGACGATCTCGGACTTTGGTTACAGTGCGAGTCCGAGGCGCGACTGGCGGACATTCGTTGTGCGCAAGCAGGTCAAGGATCATGGACTCGGTAAATTGATAGAGGGAGCGGTGAGGCCGGGAGATCGAGCCCTCATTGTCGATGACGTGCTGACCAGCGGAGGGTCTCTGCTGAAGGCGGTCGCGGCGGCACGAGAGGCCGGCCTGATCGTGAATCAGGCTCTCGTGATCGTGGACCGGAAGGAACAAGACGGACGGGCGTGCGTCGAAAAGGAGGGCATCTCTCTCATTAGTCTCCTGACGATCGACGATCTTATGAGGCAGCAACCGGCGAGGGCGTGACGCCAGAGGGTTGATCCGGCGATCCTACTTGCAACGAAACTCGATTCCCCATCGTCTCTCCTGTACAACTTCCTGCGATCCCGGCGCCGTTCCGGCAACTCTCGCACGTCCCTTGGCTTCCCCTTCCCGCAAAATGGTATAAGAACCGCTGCACTTGTCCTTGATAAGACTCAGCGCCTCCTTTCGAAAAGAGGAGAGCATAGATCCCTGCTCTCCTTTGTAGGGATAGGTCACGACACCTCCATCTCCGTAGTCCTGCGCAAGCTTGGCTCCTTCCGCGCAACCGGACAGGGAGATCATCAGCAGGATTCCCAGGCTTGACCAAGTCTTCATCGGGCTCCTATCATAATCGCTGGCATCGGGTCTGTCGAACGATTCAACCAGCTGGTTTCATTCCAGGAGGCGCACCATGACCACACGATTATCAACTCTTTGCGCGAGCGCCATTTTGTTATCGGGACTGGCAATCGGGACCGTCTCGGCTCATCACTCCTATCTGCTCACCGTCCAACAACTGCGGGCCGGAATGAGCAAAGCGCCCTCGCTTACTCAGAAAGGATTTGTTCTGGTCGATGTTCGTTCTCCTGAAGAGCATGCCGGAGGATATATTCCGGGAACCGATTTCAACATCGATTTTCGTGAGATCAAAACGCGCCATCGAGAATTGGGCGCAAGAAATGCCGATCACATCGTCGTTTATTGCCAATCCGGTCATCGGAGCAACATCGCGGCAGAAACCCTGGCGGATCTGGGCTATTCTCGCGTGTACAACGTGAGCGGCAGCATGAACGCCTGGTTGGAAGCGGGATATCCGGTTGAATCGGGACGGTAGCCGGCTCAGATGCTACTCCCGGGCTTATTTGCTTCGGTTATCGGGCATACGGGAACGCGGGCTGATGCCGATCACTGCCGGCAGTCCGATATGGCCAGAATTCGGGTCGTTGAGGAAATGCATCCAGCCCGGTATGCCTCCTGGTTTGCCGTCGGTTGGACGGAGCGCCCCAGCCAGTGCGAGATCGGAAGATGATCCTCCGTCCATGGCCATGGCTCTCCGGATAGCCGGAAACGTCTGCTGCAGACAGTGCGCGACGTCGTACAGGGCGGCGGCTTCCGTGGTCTTGAAGAGCAGAATGTGTCCGCCATCCTGTTCCGCCACGAGGGTCTGCTGAGCCTGTTTCCCCGTCCGCCGCACACGAATCCTTCCGTTCTGATCAAGCAGCATAAGGGATTGCGCCGCTTCCCGATAGGGAAGCCGTTGCTCATCGAACGACTCGACAGCAAGGTCAAAGATTCTGGCCTGCGCCATGCCGGGCACGGTCGGCTCGGCGACAAATAGGCCGAGCCATGTTCCATGCTGTTTGCCTCCAAGAGACTGTCCGTTCCCGTACAACAAGCCGAGATAGGAAAAGTTTTCCCGGAAGAGGCCGGCATTAAACACGAGATCATGTCCGGTCCGGAGCTGCCATTCATGGATGTCGAGCGGTTCGCTGAGCCGGTCGTTCCGATAGTAGTGAACCTGGAACCGGTACCGGTTGGGATCGATATCGATGGCGATCAGCGGAGGGACGTCACGACAGGGTGAAGGAGGGGTCCAGAGGGCGATGCTCAATCCATCCGCGAGACGATCCCAAAGCAGGGGCTGAGCCCATACCGGCGTGATCCCCCACGCCAGGAGCATGATCACTCCGACTAACAGGGTTCGGGAGGGACGGAGGGGGAAGGATGAGCAGAGAAGACGAGAATAAACAATCCGCTGCATCATCAATGGATCGAACGGGGGGAAACGGGGCACGATCGTACATTGCTCCACAAGGCGCCGCCTCAGGGCTGGTACGCAGCCCCTACCGCTTTTGACCGGTCGAACGGGCTGCCATAGCTCTTGATGGCGGAACCGCGGCGTCGAGGAGCTGGCGAATCGTCTGGGCCAAGACCTCCGGCGTGAACGGTTTCTGCAGGAAGCCCGTCGTTCCGTCTTCCTGTCCGGCGAGAATCCCGACATCGTCCGTATAGCCAGACATGAAGAGGGTACGAAGGTCCGGTTTGATCATGGAGAGGTGATTTGCCAGTTCTCGTCCGCCCATGCCGGGCATGACCATATCAGTGAGTAGTAAGTGCAAGGATCCTACCTGCTGGCTGGCTAACAGGCAGGCCTCGACGCCGTTCTTCGCTTCGATGACTCGATAGCCAAGTTTCACGAGCTCATCGCGCACCAACATTCGCACGCTCGGATCGTCCTCCGCCAGTAGAATCGTTTCCGTGCCTCGTCGCGGTCGTCCCGGTTCCGGCGTCGCCTCCTCCGGCTTGATCTCGGCTTCGACACTGGGGAAATAGAGATCAAACCGCGTGCCATGGCCGAGCCGGCTGATCACATCGATGCCGCCACCGAATTGCGTGACGATTCCGAACACCGTCGACAGCCCCAGACCGCTCCCCTTCCCCTCTTCTTTCGTCGTGAAGAACGGTTCGAACACGTGAGATTGAGTTTGACGATCCATGCCGCAGCCGGTGTCGCTCACCGAGAGTTTCACGTATTCACCCGGTGCCAGGGGTTGAACGTGGTAGGGCGGGCTCTTGGTTACTTCCACCCGGGAAGTTTCAATCGTCAGGATTCCGCCTTTGACCATCGCGTCCCGGGCATTGACCACGAGGTTCATCACGACCTGTTCCAGCTGCGCCGGGTCCGCCCTGACCTGGCTGTTGGACGGGTCGAGTGTAATGGCCAGCCGAATGTCGGCGCCGATCAGACGGCGCAACATGCCTTCGAGGTTCGAAATGACGCTGTTGAGCACTAGAACTTTCGGCTCGAGGGGCTGTTTTCTGCTGAAGGCCAGAAGCTGTCGGATCAGCATGGCGGCGCGCTCACCGGCTCGTTGCGTCTCCGTGATCTTTTCCTGCAGAGGATGATCAGGCCCCAGCTCGGCCGACAACACGTGGCTGTATCCCATGATGACGGTTAATAGATTGTTGAAGTCATGCGCGATGCCTCCGGCCAATCGTCCGACCGCCTCCATCTTTTGAGACTGCCGGAACTGTTTCTCGCTCTGGCGGAGCGCTTCCTCGGCCCGCTGGCGTTCTCGACGTTCATCGCGCTCCCGCAGCGCCCGTTGGACCGACGGGACCAGCCGTCCCAACCGTTGTTTGAGCACGTAGTCCGTGGCGCCTTGGTGCATGGCATCGATCGCCAGTTCTTCTCCGATTAAAGCCGAGACAAAGAGAAACGGCACTTCGGGGGCATGCTGACGGGCCAGCGCCAGAGCGCTGATGCCGTCGAATCCGGGAAGTGAGTAGTCGGCGAGAATAAGGTCGATGGGCCCCGCTTTCAGGGCGGCCAGGAATGCGGAACGGGTGTCGACGCGCTGAGTCGCACAAGACAGCCCCGACTCTGTCAACGTCGCCATAACCAATTCGGCGTCGACCGGATTATCTTCGAGATGCAAGAGGCGGAGCGGCTGGTTCACATATCCCTTGCGGAGAGGCTACGACTTGGATTCAATTCCTGCCGGCGGCGGCTCGTTGATGACTCCCCAAAAAACCCCCAGCTCCTTGACTGCGGTGATGAACTGATGAAACTCGACCGGTTTGACGACATAGGCGTTGGCTCCCAGAGCGTAACTCTGAGCCAGATCGCGTTCCTCGCGCGACGACGTTAACATGACTACAGGAATGGGTTTCAAGTCCGTGTCGTTCTTGATAGTCCGGAGCACTTCAAGTCCGTCGATCTTCGGCATTTTGAGGTCCAGGAACACGACCGCGGGATTGCCCTGTTGCCGGCTCTTGTAGGAGCCGCGGCAATAGAGGTAATCGAGTACTTCGGCTCCGTCGTGACAGACGACGACCTTATCCGCGATGTGGTGTTCTTCCATGGCGGCGAGCGCCAGCTCCGCATCGCGCGGATTGTCTTCAGCCAGTAGAATCGGTTTCACGGTTGTCATCGGGCAGACCTCTTGATCGGGAGAGAAAAATGAAATGTGGCTCCCTGATCCAGGGCGCCTTCGGCCCATGTCCGGCCGCCGTGACGATGGATGATTCTCCTCACGTTGGCCAGTCCGATACCGGTCCCTTCAAACTCGTCGTTGCGATGGAGCCGCTGAAACACGCCGAACAGCTTGTTGACGTACTGCATATCGAATCCGACTCCGTTGTCTCGCACGAACAGGTCAACCTCGCCCGGAGTTGATGGCTGCGAGCCGATTTCTATCTTCGGTTCGCTTCTGGTCGCCGTAAACTTCACGGCGTTCGAGATCAGGTTCATATACACCTGCCGCAGCATGGCCGGATCGCCGGAAACCTCGGGCAACGAGCCAATTGTCCAAGAGATCGTCTTCCCTTGCAAGTCAAGACGCAAATCGTGAACGACGGTCTTGACCAGCTGATTGAGATCGACGGTCGCCTGCAGTATTTCCTGGCGGCCCATCCTGGAGAACACGAGCAGGTCGTCGATCAATTGCCCCATTTGCTTGGCCGATTCCGAAATGGTGTGAAGATAGCGCTGAGCTTTGTCGCTCAACGACGCGCTCGCCGTCTTGGCCAGCAGCGAAGCGTAGCCGTCGATATGGCGCAGCGGTGCGCGGAGATCGTGAGACACGGAATAGCTGAAGGCCTCCAGCTCCTTGTTGGCCGCCTGCAGAAGCTCTCCTCTTCGTTTGAGTTCAGCGGCCACGCGGCGTCGCGCCGTCACGTCATGCCGGATCAGGTAATACACCGAACCGAGCAGGACGAGTTGCAACAGCGCGCCGAGACCCAAAAGCGCGATCGTGTTCCGGGTGCTGGCCGTCGATTGGACGACCCTGGCCTGCATAAGGCGTTGCTCGGCCGATTCAAGATCGGCGATCACCCCATGGATCTCCGAGAGCTCGAGTTTTGCGGCGCCGGAGAGCGCCAGATGGCGTACGCCCTCGGCGCCGTGATTCTCGCGCTGAGCGATCGCCTTGACCTCCGCCTCAACCTGCCGGTTGATCAATTGCTCGAGCGATGCCACCCGCGCCTGTTGCTCCGGTACGGCGGCGGTCAGTGATTCAAGATACCGAAAATATTCCGGCGCTTGCTCGCGAACGGCGCGATGGGCTTTCAGGTAGGACTCGTCGCCCGTCACCAGAAATCGACGGTGACCGTTCTCAGCGGCATCAAGCGTCTGCGCGATCGAGCCCAATAATTGAACGAGTTCATGGCTTGCCGTATCGAGCCGGCTATTCCGAACGACCACGGAAGTATTGCGGTAGGAGACGGCGCTGATGACCACGATGCCCGCGAACACGAGGCCGAACCCGGCCAAGACCCGCTGCTCGATCGACCAACGGGCCACCCAAGCCGGCAGGCGAGGTCGGTTAGGCGTGCGCACTGGCGCCGGCGCCGAAGGCGGTTCGAGCGGATCCCGGGAAACGGCCGGCAGAGAGGTTGGGTGATCCTGGGTGACTGATTCCATGGCTCAACGAAACAAGCCGAGCGGGAAGGACCAGCGGATGGCCTAAGAAACTCTACTCTGGCCCGAAAGACCCTGCAAGCAATATTTCAGTCAGGACGATGAGTGAATGACGGAACGCGCCCGGTGCGATCAGCCACCGAACGGCAGGGTTGTCGGGATAGGCGGAAGAGAGGCGGCGGGTCCGACGAGATCCGAGAACATCATGGTCGCCGCGACCACCCAATCGATCACCGGTTGCGGATACACGCCTACGATCAAAGTTCCCGCCAGACCGACATACACGACGGCCTTCATCGGAGCCGAGACGGTGAGCGGGGAAGGATCATGGGGCTCGACGATGTACATCTTCTTGACCACGATGAGGTAGTAGTACATGGAAATGACGATGTTGATCAGCCCCACCGTAATCAAGGTATAGAGTCCCTCCTTGATGGCCGCCACAAAGATGTAGAGTTTTCCGATGAATCCGGCCAGCGGAGGCACTCCGGCCAGCGAGAGGAGGAAGATCAGCATCGAAAACGCCAGAAATGGCGAGCGCCGGCCCAAGCCGCTGTAATCGTCGATCTCTTCGCTGCCGATGGCCTGGCTGACCGCGATGACGATGGCGAAAGCGCCGAGGTTTGCGAACAGATAGGTCAGGAGATAAAACAGGATCGCGTCGTTCCCCATTTTGGTGCCCGCCGCAAGGCCGATGAGCACATTACCGACTTGCGCGATGCCGGAATAGGCCAGCAGGCGCTTGATGTTTCGCTGAGCGATGGCCACGATGTTTCCATAGGTCATCGACAGCACCGAGGCGGCCACGAGCATCAACACCCAGGTCGGCTTGAATGCGACGAGGGCAACGAAGAACATGCGCAGAAGAATGGCGAAGGCCGCACCCTTCGGCGCGATCGATAGGAACGCTGTTATCGGTGTAGGCGCTCCGTGGTAGGTGTCCGGGATCCAGGAGTGAAACGGCACAGCACCGATCTTGAAACCCAGGGCGCCGAAGATCAGCAGGAACCCGATAATGAGGCCCGGAGTGGCCTGGGCCGACTTCATGTCTGAAAAGACCAGTTTGCCCGTTTCTCCATACACGAGACTGATGCCGTAGGCCAACAGGCCGGCCGCGAAGACCCCCAAGATGAAAAACTTGAGCCCCGCTTCGTTCGACGCCACATCTTCCCGCAGGTAGGACACCAGCACGTAGAATCCGAACGTCGAGAACTCCAACGTGATAAACACGGAAAGGAGATCGTTCGCCGAGGCCATGAACATCATGCCCAACGCCGACATCACGACCAGAAAATAGTACTCCCCGCGGAAGAACGTGAACCGGTGAACGAATTCGATCGATGCCAGTATGACCAGAATCGTGGCCGCCACGACGAACATCTTGAAAAACAGAGCCATTCGGTCCACGACGAACATGTTGGCGAAGAGCGTGCCGGTGATTCCGGAGAAGTCGAACCAGCCGAGACAGGCCAGCGTGCCCGCGAGGCCAGCAACGCTGAGATAGGCCAGTTGCTCTTTCGGCAAACGGGGGAACGAGAAATCCACGATCAATACGACGCAGAGCCAGCAGGTCAGTATGATTTCCGGCAGCAGCAGCAGAAGGTCAGACGGCGACAGGGTGAGGGAAAAGGTCATGGCCGGTCTCCAGGCCCGCGGCTTGCGGTGAGGGGCAGCGGTGGTCGAGCGCTCGTGCTGTCCCCCTCGCCGCGCGCTTCGCGCCTCGTGCCGGTTGTCTGGGCGACCGGCGCGACGTAGGTCACCTTTGCTACGAGAGGATCGACTCCGGACCGCACCACGTTATACAGGTGCATGGGAAAGAGGCCGAATCCGATGCTGACCGCGATCATGATCAACAGAGGCAATCGATCGACGACCGCCACCGCATCGTGCGAATGGCTGTACTTCTGGTCCATCGGACCGTAGAAAAGGCCGCGCATCATCTTGAAGAGGTAAGCCAGAGTCAGCACGATGCCCACCACAGCCACGATGACCTGAATCGGATACTTGTTCCAACTCCCCACGATAATCATGACTTCCGCGATGAAATTCACGGTACCGGGCATGCCGATGGAGGCCATGCAGGCGACGACGAAACAGCCGGCGATGAAGGGCATGCGGTTCGACAGGCCTCCGAGCGACGGGATGTCGCGGGAGTGCGTTTGGTCGTACACCCAGCCTGCCATGGCGAACAACATGCCGGTGGCCATGGCATGGGCGAACATATAGATCACGGCGCCGCTGAGGCTGATGTAGTCCAGGGCGGCCATGCCGAGAAAGACGTATCCCATGTGGCTCGAACTGGAGTAACCGATGACGTACTTCGTGTCCTTGGCGTAAAAGGCGACGAACCCGCCGTAGATAATGCTGAACATGCAGAGAACAGCCGCAATCGGCATCAGCTCGCGAGTGGTGTCGGGCAAGATTTCAAACGCCACACGAATGATCGAGAAATGTCCGAGCTTCATCAGGACGCCGGCATGCAGCATGCTGGTGGCTGCCGGTGCTGCAGCGTGGCCAACCGGCGACCAGGAGTGCAACGGCCAGAGCGGAGCGATAGAGGCAAAGCCGAAGAAGATCAGGAACCAGATAATCTTGTCCAACGTCGTTCCGAGGACCGGGATATTCATGAGCTTGGCGTGCTCGCGGAGTTGAAGGATGTCGAAGGTGTTCAATCCCGAATACTTGTAAATCAGCAAGATGCCCATCAGGGCCACGACCGCAAATGCCGAGAGGAACAGCACCAGCTTCATCGCCGCGTATTCCTTGCTGTTCGAGGCGAAGTTGAAAATGAAGCCGACGGAGTCCCTGAGCTTGAGGCCTTCGGGATCGGTCATCTCAAGATATTTCTTGGTGTGGCTGCCCCACATGCCGAGCAGCAGATACATGGGGATGACGGACATCTCGTAAAAGAAGTAGAGGAAGAACAGGTCCAGCGACATAAAGACGCCGATGGTCGCCGCGGCGAGGATCAGGAGCCAGATGTAGAACTCTTTCGTCCGGTCCTTGATATGCCATGACACAAAGATGCCGGCGAACAAAAGAATGGATGAAGCGAGCACAAGCGGGGTACCGATGCCGTCCACGCCAAGATGCAGGGAGATGCCGAGTTGCCTCGACCACTCGAACTTCTGAACAAACTGGAACCCACCCTTGATGTGATCATAGGTATAGAACACGTAAAATGAGATCAGCAATGAGACGAAGGCCGACCCGGCTGCAATCCCCCGCACCAGCATCGGTTGCCGGTTGGAGACGAAGATCAGCGCGATCGCTCCGACGAACGGAGCAAACAAGATAGACAGCAGCGCGTACTCACCCATACGAATCACTCACCCTTTGTCCGTGATAGATCGATTGCCGCCGCCACGGTTCCATGATTAAGCCGATCCACCAGGGCTTGGACCGATCCGTTCATCATGCGCAGGAACGGAGAAGGATAGAGCCCGATCCAAAGAATCATGATCGAGAGCGACAACGCGATGATTGTCTCGCGAAGATGCAGGTCGGCGATCGAGTCCTTGACCGACTTCCCGACCGGACCAAGGATCGCCCGTTCGTAGTACCAGAGAAAATACGCCGCTCCAAAAATGACGCCGGTGACGGCGATGGCTCCGTACGTCCAGTGGGCCTTAAACGCTCCCAGCAGGATCAGGAACTCTCCCACAAACCCGTTTGTGCCGGGTAACCCGATCGAAGCCAGCCCGATGAGCAGGAAAAACGTTGCGAGCAAGGGAGTATGTTTCGCCATGCCGCCAAAGGCCCCGAGCTGCGTGGTCTGCTGCCTCGTATAGAGAAATCCGGCGATGAAGAACAATCCGGCCGTGCTGAATCCCAAATTGATCATCGTCAGCAAGCTCCCCTGGAGCCCCTGATAGTTCAGGGCGAAAAGCCCGATCACGACGAAGCCAAGGTGGCTGATGCTGCTGTAAGCCAGGAGCCGACGGAAATCCAGCTGGACCAATGCCATGATGGCGCCGTACACCACGGCCGTCAGGCCGAGCGCCATGACCGTCATGACGACGGTCTCACTCTTGGCCGCATCCGGCAGGAGAGGAATGCTGAAGCGCATGAATCCGAAGGTGCCGAGTTTGACACCGGCCAACATAACCGCCATGCCGACCGGACCCTCCAGCAACGCGTCCGGCAGCCATGTATGGAAGGGAAACACCGGCGCCTTGAACGCGAAACCGAGGAACATCAGCCAGAAGATCAACACCTGCTGGCTGAGAGGAATCGGCACCGTCAGCAGTTCCAGGAAATCGAAGGAATAGACCTGATCCATATGATGGATCGTCGCCCAGTTGTGATAGTTGATATCCAGCAGTGCGATGCCGACCAGCATGAAGACGCTGCCCAGGAGCGTATAGAGGACATACTTCAACGCGGCGTAGTGCCGTTCAGCGCCGCCGCCCCAGAGCTTGATCAGGAAGTAGCTGGGAATCAGCATGAGCTCCCAGAAAACAAAAAAGAGGATGAGGTCCAACGACACGAAAATCCCCATCGTGGCTGTCTCCAGCGCCAGAAGGGACATCATGTAGAGCTTCATCTGATGGCGGATCGTATCCCAGGAGTAGATGACCACCAGCACGGTCAGAAAGGCCGTCAGTCCGACGAACAGTACGCTGATGCCGTCGACGGCGAGGTGGTAGCTGATGCCGAGCGCGGGAATCCACGGCACATGTTCGACAAACTGCATCGCGGGAGAATCCGGAACGAAGCGGACCATGACGAAAATCGCCAACGCCAGCTCGACCAGCGAGATCGCGAGCGCGGAGGTTCTCACCATATCTTCGTCGTCGATGAGCCACATGACCGCGGCGCCGACGAGCGGAAAGAAGAGAATGCAGGAGAGAATCGGGAATGTGGACGAGAGTTCTTCTAACATGGTCTCGAGTTAACGCTGCACGATGAACTGAACGACGATCGCCAGCAAAAATAATCCCGCCACGATGATCGCCGCATAGTGATGGACCATCCCGCTTTGCAGCTGCCGCCACTGCCTGGCCATGAGATGGTTGCCGTAACCGATGACGTTGAGGCCGCCGTAGATCACGTGTTTTTCGATCCAGGTCGATCCAGCGGCTCCGAGTTCGGCGAGGTGACCTACCGCGCGCACCATGCCGTCGATGACGGTGCGGTCGAACCAATCGAGCAGCAGGCCCCATTTCTTGGTCGGTTCCACAAACAAGAAATCATACAGCTCGTCGACGTAGTACTTGTTCAACAATGTCGTATAAATCGACTGCGTTTTTGCCGCCCAGCGGTCCGGCGCCGCCGGACTGAGGCTGTACAGATAGTGGGCCAGGCCCCAGCCGAGGAACGCAATGCCGGTGGCGATCATCATGAGGGTCAGGACCAATCCGGTGCCGACCTCGTGCTCGCCGGCGATTCCGGCCACCGGAGCGAGGAACTGATGAAGCCAGCCATGCTCGGGAGGAAATCCTATGAATCCTCCCGCCAGTGATAGGAGACCCAACACCATCAACGGCGCGATCATGACCATCGGCGACTCATGGACATGTTCCTCCGTATGATGATCCATCCGTGAGCGGCCGTAGAAGGTCAGATACGCCAGACGGAACATATAGAACGATGTGAGGAAGGCTCCGACCGCCGCCATGCCGTACAGCAGATATTGGTGGTGCGTGAAGGCATGGGCCATGATCTCGTCCTTACTCCAAAATCCTGCGAATGGAGGGATGCCGGCGATCGCGATCGTGCCGATCAGAAAGAGCCGGTGGGTCCAGGGAATTTTCGAACTCAGCCCGCCCATCTTGCGAATGTCCTGTTCGCCCGACAACGCATGTATGACGGAGCCGGCCGAGAGAAACAGCAGCGCCTTGAAAAATGCGTGGGTCATGAGATGGAAGATCGCGGCGGTATAGGCGCCGATACCGCATCCCAGGAACATGTAGCCGAGCTGACTGACGGTCGAATAAGCCAGGACGCGCTTAATGTCCGTTTGCACCAATCCGATGGTCGCCGCGAATAGCGCGGTGAGACCGCCGATGAGTCCGACGATCGTAAGAGCCGTCGGCGACAAATCAAAAATGGCATGATTGCGCACGATCATGTAGACGCCGGCCGTCACCATTGTCGCCGCATGGATCAGGGCGCTGACAGGGGTCGGACCTTCCATCGCGTCCGGCAACCAGGTGTACAAAGGAATTTGAGCCGACTTGCCGACCGCTCCGACGAGAAGACAGAGGGCGATGGCCGTGGCCATCTCCGGCGAGAGTTGACCGACCTGCGCGAAGACTTTGGTATAGTCGAGCGTCTTGAAGTTGATGAAGACCAGAAAAATCGCCAAGAGGAAGCCGGCGTCGCCGATCCGATTCACGACGAAGGCCTTCGAGGCCGCCTTCGCGGCCGAAACCTTGTCATAGTAGTAGCCGATCAAGAGATAGGAACAGAGCCCCACTCCTTCCCATCCGATGAAGAGAACCAAGTAGTTGTTGCCCATGACGAGCAGCAACATCGAGACCATGAACAGGTTCATGTAGGTGAAGAAACGGGTAAACCCCGACTCTCCGTGCATGTACCCGACCGAGTAGACATGAATCAGGAGGCCGACACCGGTGACGACGAGCAACATGGCGCAGGTGAGCGGGTCGACGAGATACGCGAGATTGACCGTCAGGTCGCCGCCGAAGATCCACTGGTAGGCAATGACTTCGCGCGCCCCGCCGGTCTGCAATAGGTCGGCGAAGACTCCGATCGTGCAAAGGAACGACAGTCCAACCGAGCCCCACGCGAGGCGATGAGCGGTCTCGTGCGAGTACCGGTTGCCGGCCAGCCCGTTGAGGATGACGGCGAGCAGGGGGAATACCGGAATCAATTTGATGAGGAGGTCGGTCACGTTACTCCGGTGTCTTGAGCGCCCTCTACCACTTCAAGAGATTCATTTCGTCCACGTTTGTGGAGATCTTTCCGCGAAACACAACGATGATAATGGCCAGGCCGACCGCGGCTTCACCGGCGGCGATCGCGATCACGAAGAGCGCGACGAGCTGGCCGGCCATTGATTCCAGATAATAGGAGAACGCCACGAGATTGATATTCGCCGCGTTCAACATGATCTCGACGGCCATCAATACGATGATGAAGTTGCGCCGGATCAAGACGCCGAGCAGCCCCGTCATAAACAGGATGGCGCTGACCGCCACATATGCGGAAAGAGGAATCACGCGTTATCCCGACCGGTGTCGATGGCTTTGGGGGTCTTGGCCAACACGATGGCTCCGATGATGGCGCCCAACAGGAACACTCCGACGATTTCAAACTGCAACAGGTAGTCGCTGAACATCTTGATGCCGACCGCGAAGGTGTTCCCGTCTTGCAGCACCGCTTGAGCCGGGGCATCGCCCTTGGCCCCTCCGAACGGAGAGTGAAAGAGTTGGGCCAGCACGTAGAAAGAGCCGAGCAGGGCCGGGGCCAGAAAGTATGTGAAAGAGGTATGAAAGTATCGTTCCTCGGTCTTGAGGTTTAAGAGCATCAGGACAAAGAGATAGAGCACCAGGATGGCGCCCGCGTAGACGACCACCTGCACCGCCCATAAGAATTCCGCGTTGAGCAGGATGAAGAGGCCGGAGACATGCAGCAGCAAAGCCAGAAGCGCGAGGCCGCAATGCACCGGGTTCTTCAGCGCCACGGTCAGGACCCCGGCGGCAATACTCATCAGCGCGAAATAGGCGAAGAACAGGGAGATCATTGTCGGATTCAGCTCAAATGCTTCGGCGTCGACTGCGTCGATTTCACAACCGACTGCGGAAAGTAATACCGGTACTCCCGGCTTTCTTCGACGTTCTTTTCCTGGTTGTGGGCGTACAGATATTTCTTCGCATCGTCAAGATGGCGTTCGCCGATCTCATAGAGCCGCTTCTTATCGAAGAGGAGGGTGCGCTTGTCGTGGGTGGAAAACTCGTACATCTTTGTCATGGCCAGCGCGTTGACCGGACAGGCCTCCACACAGTACCCGCAAAAGACGCATTTGGTGATGTCGATGTAAAATTCGCTCGCGTACCGTTGGAGAGGACGCTCCGCATCTTCCGAACTGATGACCTTGATGCAGCGTGACGGACAGGCCGCCTCGCAGAGATCGCATCCGACGCACCGCTCCCGGCCGTCGTCGTAACGAAGCAACCCCAGTGCGCCGCGGTGAGTGTCCGGAATTGCCCGCTGTTCCCGGGGATACTGGAAGGTAATGGGCTTATGGAACATGTGCTTGAACGTCACCTTCATCGCATCCCAGATCTCATAAAAGAGGGCGGCGTGGAGAATCTTCTTGGTCATGGCGCCGACGGTCATATTCGCCTCCCGTCCTCCTAGGCCTTCTCTATCGTGACGCGAGTTCGCTTGAATGAGGGAACGCCGGTAACGGGATCCACATGAACCGGTATGAGATCTTTCACGGGAGGCTCGTTGAAATGCTCCGGGAAGAAGCAGGTACCGGGAGCCATCCCCTGATCCTGCTGGACCCCCACCTGCAACGAGCCCTGATCGGACGTCACTCGGATGGTGGCGCCATCGCCTAAGCCGAGCCGCTCCATGTCGGACAGGTTCATCCTGATCCTGCCGGTGTTAGGCGAGATCTTGATCAGTCCGGCGGCGGCGGTGGACAGTTTGCCTGAGTGATAAAGCAGCTGACCCATCAACAAGGTGAAGGGACGTTGCCCGCCGGGAACTGCGGTCCTATAGCGTTTCGCCACGGAGCCCGCATAGCCGTTCGAGAGATACTGATCTGCCGTCGGCGCGACCTTCCGAGGCTGCCCAAGGTTATAGTAACCGGGGAGCAACTTCATGATCTCAGCCTGAACATCGTTCGCGGATTCATAGTCCCACTGACAGCCCAATCCATTCGCCAGGGTCGTCATGATATGCCAATCGGGCACGCTTTCTCCAATCGTATCCATCGCCTGCCTGACGCGCAGAACTCGACCTTCGAGATTCGTGAAGGTGCCGTCCTTCTCCGCATAGGTGGAGGCCGGCAAGACGGCATGCGCCATCCGTCCGGTTTCGGTCAGGAACGGGTCCTGAACAACGAGGAGATCGAGCCGGTCCAATGCCGCCCTGATCTCCATGGACGCCGGAAGGGTGCCCAGAGGATTTTCTCCGACCACATAGAGGGCGCGGATCTGACCGCTTCGGCACCGCTTCAGAATCTCGATCAAATCGGCTCCGGCGCCGACGGCGGGGAGCGTGACATCCCAGGCCCTGGCCAGTCGGTCGCGCATGTTCTCGTCGTCGAATAAGGCGAGGCCCGGCAGGAACTCCGGAGCCACACCCATATCCGCGGCGCCCTGTTCGTTCGGTTCTTCGGTTACGGTGTTCACGCCGCAGCCGGGCCGTCCCAGTTTTCCCGTGATCCAGGCCAGGTCGATCAACTTCAGCACATTGTCATATCCGCCCGGCTGGCGCACGATCCCTTCGGCGCACAGGATGATCGATCGCGGCGACTCGGCGAAAATGGCGGCGGTCTCTTTCAGGTTTTCGACCGTGAGGCCGGTCTTGGAAGCCAGCTGCTCCAGCGAAACGGAGCCAAGGGCCGCCTTCAGCGCAGCGAAAGCTTGCGGGTGCTTCTTCACGGCTTCCTCATCCACAAGATCCATCTGGAGCGCGGCCTTGACGAGCCCGTCGATCACCAACCCCTCGGTTCCCGGCGTGATGAGAAACGGATGCGAAGCCAGTTTGCCGATGTTGGTCACGGAAGAGTCGAACACCATCACCTGCGCCTTGTAGACGCGAATGGCCTCCTTGATCCGCACTGCGGTCAACGGATTGGTTTCCGTGAGGTTTGAGCCGATGATGATGACGGCTTTCGCCTTCGTCAGATCCTCCCAGTCGTTCCCAGTGCGTCCGATTCCCAAGGCCTGTTTGGAGGCCCGGACGAAGTTCATGTGGCCGTAGCGCGCGCTGCTGTCGAGGTTGTTCGTGCGGAATCCCGCGCGCATGAGTTTCTGGAACAGATACAACTCTTCGTTCGTGCAGCGGGAGGTGATCAGGCCGGCAATGGCGTCCGATCCATGCTTCTTCCTGATCTCCGCGAAACGATCGACGATCGCATGCATGGCTTCCAGCCAAGGCACTTCGGCAAGCTGATTGCCCTTGCGCAAGAGCGGTTGCTTCAGACGCGCCGGCGAGTCGATGTACTCAAACCCGAAACGCCCTTTCACGCAGATGCCGCCATGCCCCTTCGACGTGTCGGCTCGGTCGCCCCATTTGTTCTTCCAGGACAGGGGCGACGTGACCCTGATCACTTCCGTATCCTTGGTTTCGATCTGCATCTGGCAGCCGTCCCCGCAGTAGTTGCAGGTGGTCGTGGTCTTCTTCATCTGCCAGGGTTTATAGAGGTACTTGGAGAATTTGTTCGTGATGGCTCCGACGGGGCAGACGGCGAGGCAGTCTCCGCAGAACTCGCAGGACAAGGGGAGATCACCCTTCGCCACCACCTGGTTGAAGCCGCCTTTTTTCATGAATTGGAGCGCATCGATCATCAGCACGTCTTTGCAGACATTGATGCACTCGGCGCAGGCGATGCAGCGGTTCATATTAAAATCCAGGACCAGGCTGCGCGTGTCTTCCGGAATGAATTTCTGTTTGGCATTGGCCAGGTTTGTGACGCCGTGGTGGAACGCCATATCCTGTAATTCGCAATGGCCGTCGGCATCGCAGACCGGGCAATCAAGCGGATGGACAGAGAGATGCTTTTCCACCGCCTTTTTTCTGGCTTGGAAGAGATCGTCGCCTTCCGTCCGGATGATCATGCCCGCAGTGGCCTTGGCGGTGCAGGAACGGACCGGAGCCTTCTTGCCTTCCTGCATGACCAGACACATGCCGCAGGAACCGAAGGGATCGAAGGTGTAGTGGTAGCACATGGCCGGAATGATCTTGCCGGTGCTGGAGATGACGTCATAGAGCGACACGCCGTCTTTCGCGCTGACGGTTTTCCCGTCGATGCTCAGCTCGATCGTTGCGGCTTCGACTTCCGGATTGGTGGCTGGCTTTAGTCCCACGTTGCCCTCAGGATCTGGATTCTGAGTTGGAAACCTAGAACTCAGAACTCAACAGTCATAACGACGCTATCGGTCGCACTCTCCCATCACGATGTCGTAGGTTCCGAAGAGCGTGATGGCGTCCGCGATCATGTAACCTCTCGACATGTGGTCGAACGCGCCCATGTGAATGAATGACGGGGCGCGAATCTTCAACCGGTAGGGTTTCCCGCCGCCGGCGCTCACAATATAAAACCCCAGTTCGCCCTTGTGGGCTTCCGTTCCACAGTAAATCTCCCCCGGAGGCGCATCGAACCCCTGCGAGAAGAGCTTGAATTGCTGGATCATGGACTCCAGATTTGTAAAGACCCGCTCCTTCGGCGGCAAGGTCACGCTGGGCACGTCGGCCATGATCGGACCGTCCTGAATCTGCTCCAGACATTGCCGGATGATTTTCACGCTTTCGTACAGCTCCATGACACGAATCCAGTACCGATCGTAGGTGTCTCCGTTCTTGCCGAGCGGCACATTGAACTCGCATTTCGGATAAGCCGAATAGGGCTCGGCCTTGCGCAGATCGTAGTCGACGCCGGAACCGCGGAGCGTCGGCCCGCTGAGCCCGAAGTTGACGGCGTCTTCGGCCGAAACGACGGCCACGCCCTTTGTCCGGGCCAGCCAGATCCGGTTTTTCTCCAGGAACACGATGTACTCGTCGATCTTGGGCGGAAAATAATCCAGAAACTGCGTCAGTTTGGCCAAGAGCGAGGGCGTGAAGTCCCGCTCGACGCCGCCGATGCGATACCAGCTGGTGGTCAGCCGCGCCCCGCAGAGTTCATCGAACCAATCGAGCAGAATCTCGCGGTCGCGAAAGCAGTAGAAGAAAACGGTCATCGCGCCGATATCGAGCGCCTGCGTGCCGAGCCAGAATTGATGGCCGATAATGCGCTGCACTTCCGCGACGATCGTGCGGAGGTATTCGGCTCGTTTCGGCACCGTGATGTTCATGAGTTTTTCAACCGCGCGGCAGTAGGCGAAATTGTTGTACATCGCGCAGACGTAATCCAACCGATCGGTGTGGGGAATGAATTGGTGATAGGTGCCTTCTTCCGCCAGTTTTTCGACGCCCCGGTGGAGAAAGCCCATCACCGGCGTCGACTTCACCAACCGCTCCCCTTCCAGTTCGAGGATGACTTTCAGCACTCCGTGGGTGCTCGGATGCTGCGGACCCATGTTCAGCAGCAGTTCCTCCGTGCGCAGAGTCGGAAGGGTTTCGCTCTCCGGGTGTGTTGGATCGACCTTGTAAACGGTCGTTCGTTGATCTTCAAACGCCATGGTTCTGCAGGCTCCTCAACGCGCCGTCTCGTCTAGAAATTCAAACGTATCGCGCCAGCCCCTGCCGCGAAGCGGAAAGTCCTTTCGCAGGGGGTAGCCTTCAGCGTAATCGTCCGGCATGAGAATGCGACGAAGATCCGGATGGTGACGAAATCTGATTCCCATCATGTCGTAGACTTCGCGCTCCATGAAATCCGCCCCTTTCCAGATGTCGGTGAGCGAATCCACCACGCAATCCGATTCCGGAACACGCGCTTTCAGCCGGATTCTGTGGCGTTTCCGGATCGAGTAGAATTCGTAGACCACTTCGAAACGCGGCTCGTCGTCCGGCCAATCCACCGAACTGACATGGACGATATAGTCGAAATCCATCGCCGGGTCATCGTGCAAAAATTGGGCAACTTGATGGAGCGCCTCCCGGGTAACGGTCACGGCCAGGTCGCCGCGCCACTCGACCGCCTTCACGAAGCCGGGGTTGAAATTTTCTTGAATACGACTCGCCAGTTGCTGAAGGGACATGCCATTCCTATGTCTTGAGGCTTGTCTTGACCTGTTCCGGTTGTTTGACGAACACCCGCTTCTGCATGATCCGCTCTTGCAGCTTGAGAATGCCGTCGAACAGCGCTTCCGGGGTGGGAGGGCATCCCGGAACATAGATATCAACCGGCACGAACCGATCGACCCCCTGGACGACGCTGTAACTGTCGTAAATATTCCCCGATGTTGCGCAGGACCCCATGGCAATGACGTACTTGGGCTCCGGCATCTGATCGTAAATTTTTCTAATCACCGGGGCCATCCGCCGGCAAACCGTGCCTGCGACAATCATCAGGTCCGACTGCCGGGGAGAGGCGCGAAACACGCCCGCCCCGTAGCGGTCCATGTCGTAGCGCGAAGATACGGCCGCAATCATCTCAATCGCGCAGCATGCGAGGCCGAAGGTCATGGGCCAGAGCGACCCCTTACGGGCCCAGTTCACCGCTTTCTCCACCGTCGTGGTGATCACGTCCGGAGCCCCGTCCTTTTCCTGGCGGCCCAGTTGAATCAGTCCCATTCCAGAGCTCCCTTGCGCCAGGCGTACACGTAGGCGACGAGAAACAACCCGATAAAAATCAGCATCTCGATCAATCCGATCAAGCCCAGCTTGTCGAACGTGACCGCCCAGGGATACAGAAAGATCACTTCGATGTCGAAAATGACGAAGAGCATGGCGAAAATGTAATAGCGGACCGGGAAGGGCATGCGGGCATCCGAAAACGGCTCGGATCCGCACTCGTAAGCTGAGAGTTTCTCCGGTTCAGGATATTTGGGCTGGACCAAGTAACTGAGCAGCAGAGTGACGACACCGAAGGCCAACGCGATAAAAAGGAAGAGCAAGATCGGGAAATACTTCGTGAGATACTCAAGGAGTAACTCAATGCCGCTCATGGAAATGACCTTTCAACACCTTGAGTTGCAAGGGAATGCGGGATCTTAGACGGCGGATCGTGGAGATAGCAAGCGTACAAAGGACCTAGGAGATCCGTCCCGAAAGTCCTACTTTGCGGAGCGCTCGGTGCGTCGGTTTGTTCTGGGCATTCATCCGGCCGCAGATGCCAGGATGCATCATGATTTTTTCTTCGACTTCGGTGGCTGGGGTCTCATGAGCGTAGAAGGCATGCGGAGGCGCGTGGCAATCTCGCGGTCGGCGCGGTCCCACTCAAGTTCCAGAGGCGACAAGGCCTTGGCCTTCTTCCGTCGGTGGATTTGGGTCTCGATGGGCGAGCGACCGGACCGGCGGATGTTGTCGGGCTGAGCAGCCATAAATCACGCGCTGTTTGGTTCAGGCGAGCCAGGCTACGCTATCATCGAGATTGTCGGATGGTCAATCTGTGGCAAGTCTGCAATATTCTTGACATTCTGGGACTCTTTGCTATGGTTTTCTCAGCAACACTTGATTTCCAACAAGAAGGACTGCCCATGACTATCTACTCGGCCCGCACAACATCCGCCTTCCTCTTGGTACTCGCCCTCATCGGACCGTCGGCTGCCTCGGCCGATGATCTCGATACGATCCGGTTCGGAGAATCGGCACTGAGCTTCGCGGCCGGGTCGATTCAGCAATCCTCTCCGCAAGACGGCGTCGTGAATGTGACCACCGGAGACAACCAGACGACCGGTGATCGGATGCAGCTCGGGCAGCGAGACACTCTGTACCTCAAGCTCAAGAATCCCGGAGACGCGGCGGTCGGCGATCTCTTTACGGTGTTCAAGCGCGCTCGCAAGGTCTTCCACCCCGTGACCAGAGAATACCTGGGGTATCTGATTATTCGCCTGGCGATCGTGGAGGTCGTACAGGTCGATAAGACGCTGACCACGGTTCGCGCGGTTCGCGCATACGGGGCGGTATCGCCCGGCGATCCGGTCATGAAATTCGTGCTCCCCGTGGTGGAGCCGGAACCGGCTTCGTCTCAAACCTCGGACGATTTGTCTGGCATGATCGTCGAACTTCAGTCCGACATGGGCATGACGCTCGTGGCTCAGCGGAACATCGTCTATGTGGATCGAGGAAGAGAAGACGGGGTACGGCCGGGCGATCAGATGGATGTCGTCCGGTCAGGCGGTAATCTCCCTCCTCGGCTCGTCGGTGAGATCAAGATTCTGTCGACGGAGCCACGCACATCAACCGCATTGATCACAAGATCGACCTCGCGCGTTCTCCCGGGCGACCGATTCCGGGTCAAGGTGCAGGCAGGGGAACCGGTTCCCGTGTCCAGCACGATCCCACAATCGTCGCAGGAGTTCATGGCGGCTCCTCCGACGACAGAACGCGCTCCCAACAAGATCGTGACCCAGAATGCGTCGCGTGAGACGCGAATCACTCTCAGCGACCTCATGAAACAGCTGCGATACGAGTCGGGCGAGGCCGCGATCAAGCCGGAAGGCTACCAGGTGCTTGACGAGCTGATTGAGTATCTCAAGGGTGCGCCTGCCGACCAGCTCATCCGGGTGGAGGGCCATGCCGACAATATGGAAATCGGTCCCGCGCTGAAGTCCCGCTATCCAACCAACTGGGATCTCTCGAAAGCTCGCGCGAGCGGTGTTCTCCGCTACTTGGTCGAAAAGGGCGGGGTCGATTCTGCCAGAATTTCCTCGGTCGGATACGGCGATACGAAACCGGTTGTCAGCAATGCCACGGAACCAGGCCGTCAGAGAAACCGTCGTGTGGATATCGTGCTCTACTCGCCTGAGTCGGATAAGAATCGCTCCGAACAGGCCATGAGATCTGTTCCAGTGGTCGATGAGGGATACAAGGTCAGCGGCCTTGCAGCCGAAGGTCAGAAAGCGCCCGTTCCTCCGAGCAAGGCTATGATCGAAGAGCCGATGACGACACCGTCTGCTTCCAGTGAACAGCCAATCGGCGAGTCGAGTCCTGATTCGCCGGTCGCTCCTCAGCCATAAGTCCTTCTCTCGCCATGAGGCGGAGCGGCTGGTTTTCCCGGCATGCTCCGCCTGCCTCGATCCGTTGTCCCTTCTTTCCCGCTGTTGATACAATGCCGCATGGTTGAAAACCCGTCAGCCTACACTCCCGTCGCATCCCGGAATCTCTATGCGAATGTCATTGTCCCTCGCCACATAGCCGGTTCGTTTACCTACATCGTTCCGGCGCATTTGAAACCGGTTCTCCGCATCGGACACTGCGTTGTGGTGCCCTTTGGACGGGCGAGAGTTCAAGGCGCTGTGATTTCGCTGAGCCCTACCCTTCCAGCGGGATTAGATCGAGACCGTCTTAAAGAGATCGGGTCGATCATCGCGGACAATGGATCGAAAGAAATTCCCTCTCATCTACTCGAACTCGCCAAGCGGATATCAGATTATTATGTCGCTCCTTGGGGACAGTGCCTGAGGTTGGTCATGCCTCCTTCAAGCCCAGATCGAGCAGAAAACGGCCGGTGCTCCCTGACGCTACAGGGTCGAGAAGCGCTGACAGCAGGCGTTGATTCCGAGGAAGTCCGTTCAGTGCTCCAGCGACTCTCCAGGAAACCGGCTGGCATCAAGCGAGCGACACTCTTGAACCACAATCGATCCAAACAGCAGGAATTGCTCGAGACACTTCTCCGGAAGGGATGGATCGTTGAACTGTTTGAGAAGCCTGACGCTCTCAGTAATGTCAAGCTGACGCGGTTTATCCTGCCGAGCAACTCTGAAGCTCGGCCGGAAAGTGCGCCGCTCTCATCCGGCAGCGGGATGATGCCCGACCAGGGGGAGGAGCTGATCGGCGCGTTGAGCAGCGGGCAACCGGTAAAGATTTTCTTGCAAGCGCCGCTCGTCGATCGAATCTCCCTGCTCCATCGGGCGATCAGCCATACTTTAGCCGGTGGACGAACGGTCTTGGTGATCGTGGGCGAAACCGAACGAGCCCGCTGGTTGACGGAGAGGCTCACAGAGGAAGGAGCACAAGTCTCCGCCTGCCTGCACTCAGGCCTCTCGGATGATGAGCGAGCGGCTATTTGGCTACGGTCCAGACAGCCGGGAGTCCAGGTCATTGTGGGAACAAGATCAGCGATCTTTCTGCCGGTTCGATCTCTGGGGATGATCTGGATCGAGCGGAGCGAAGATTCATCGCTCAAGGAGCCGCAGGAACCTCGTTATCATGCGCGGGACGTGGCCTGGCTGAGGGCGCAGGATGAGCGAGCCGCACTGGTTCTCGGCTCTCCCTATCCCGCTCTGGAAGCCTCCCTCAAGACCGGCGCCCAGGATACTGTACTCCGCTACGAATCACCGGTCGCACTGCAACCGAAAGTAGAGCTGGTGGATCTTCGGCCGTTGGGGAAGGGGATCGTTCTCAGCCCCTCATTGATTGAGGCGATGCATGAGGCGATCGTCCGCGACGCCGGAGTCTTGCTCTTCCTCAATCGAAAAGGCTACGCAGGAGCACTGATCTGTGGTGACTGCGGGCAGTTTCCTCGCTGCAACTCCTGTCGCGTTGCCCTTCCCTACTATCGACGCAACGGCCGCCTGGTTTGTCCCTACTGCGGCACCGGGATAGCGATCCCGGGCACCTGCGCGTTCTGCGCCGGACATCGTCTACGGCTGATCGGGGAAGGCACGGAGCGAGTGGAAGAGGAGGTCGGCCGTCTGTTCCCCGGGGCAAGGCTCATTCGAGCTGACGGCGATACCATGCGGAAGCCGGCGCAGGCCGCTACCCTATGGAAGGCCATCAAGGAGAGACAATGGGACGTTCTAATCGGGACGCAGCTGGTGCTCCGGGACCATGCCGTTCCTTCCGTCGGTCTGGTTGGGATCGTCCAGGCGGACGCTGGTCTGAGCCTTCCGGATTTTCGAGCGGCCGAGCGCACCTATCACATGCTTCGCAATGCTGTGACCCTGGCACGTCCATCGAGTGACGGAGGCCGCGTGATCATTCAGTCCTATCTGCACTCTCATCATGCGATGCAGGCCGTTTTTCAGCGGGACGAGTCGAGGTTTATCTCAGAGGAACTCTCCCATCGAATCGCTCTCGGATACCCGCCTGCTGTTCACCTGATCGCCTTGCACGTCTCCGGCGCCAATGAGGGGCTTGTCGAAAAGGCAGCGGTTGAGTGGGTGGGGCGATTGCAGGCAGTTCTGACAAGACCTGTCGCAGGTCTCGCGCCGGCCAGTCGGGTTGTGGCCGCAAGTGGTCCCGATGAGTTCACCGTATTGGGGCCCGTTCCTCCTCCTATTCCGAGAGTCCGCGGGCGGTATCGACGGCAGATCCTGGTCAAATCGGTGGAGCGTGAACGAGGAATTCAGGCGGTCCGTGAGAGCATCGAACAACTCGAGCAGGCCTATCAGCCTCGCGCCGTAAAGTTTGACGTCGATGCTGATCCTGTGGAGATGTGGTAATCAGCGTTTCTTGCGGTGAGATTGCCGCGCGACCATAGAATCATGCTTGACGCTATCCGATGACGCCGCTTCTGTACCAGATGCCCGCTTGAACAGACCGTACGAGAAGGCCATCCAGAACACCGCGGAAAAGAGTCCCATCAAAACAGCAGAGAGAATAGTGCCCATTTGTTCGTCGGAAGGTTGCGCGGAAGATGAGTGAATTTGAGCCATAGTGAGGAGAGGCCAAAGGAAACTCTCAATACCGAGGAACAAAGTGGACCAGGCCCAGACCAGACCTATGGTCTTGCCCCGCCACGCCAGAAATCCGATCATAGCGGCGAAAATCAGGCCCGCTCCGGACGGAGGAAGCCGGTCCCATGCGAGCCAGGCTCCCACCGCAACGACCGCACTTCCCAAGAGGGCGTTCACTTGCGGGGTCCAGAACTGCGGCATGATCTGGGGACTGCTCCTGGGGAATGAATGAAGCCAGTGTGAGTGCGGAGGGTCTCCGTTGTCAACGGAGTCGGAATGAAAGAACAGCGGGTCGGCGCCGTTCTTCAGGCTTGAAGAGCCGATTCGGCGGCATCAAGAAGAGCCTTCATCTCAAAGGGCTTCTGCAATGTGCGGTGGGCGCCGAGCATCTTCGCCACGTCGAGAAATCCCAGGACCCCGATCATGTCGCTGCCACCCGTGATGGCAATGATCTTCACGTTGGGTGATTCGCGGCGCAGGGTCGTGATGCATTCCAATCCATCCTGATCCGGCATCAGGATGTCCGTAATGACGACATCCGTTGGAGCAAGACGGTATTGTGCCAGCGCGTCTTTCCCGTTGCTGGCTTCCGCGACGCGGTACCCCGCCTCCTCGAAGGTGGTTCGAATCAATTGGCGAATCTGATCTTCGTCGTCGACCACAAGTATGGACGGCATGCCACTCCTCGTACGCCGGTGGAATCCAAATCGATTTCACTCTAACATCCGGGCCAGATGGGGGCAACGGTTTCGGGAACTTCCACTCCGGACAACAAGCGCACCCATGTGAACGGGGAAGGGCAGGTTTGAGATGGAAGGGGTGTAAATGAAGGAGTCACCAACAGAGCTTCTTCGCCGACGCCAATGACGATAAGCCGATGAAGAGTCGGCGGCACGAGCGAGCTTGGTTTGGTGCCGAAGGCGGGACTTGAACCCGCACGGCTTGCGCCACACGCCCCTCAAACGTGCGTGTCTGCCATTCCACCACTTCGGCCCCTAGCGGCAGGTTGAAACAGGCAGCCCGCATCGTTCTCGCATCACTCAGAAGCTCGACGTACCAGAAACCGTACGCCTCGCTTCCTCGTTCGCTGCGGCCTTGCTGGCTACCTGTTTGAACCTGCCGCAACTTCTAGCGCCGGACGGCCTGGGATCAATTCCGTGACTGCGCCTCAACCTTCACGACGAGATATGTCCTAGAGGGAGCGGCATTATAGAAGTAGGCCAAAATTCTTGTCAATGAAGAGTACGTTCGGTAGAATCGGCCCTCACGTCGAGAACCGGTCCCGCACGCACCTGCACCGATCCGACTTCAGGATGAATGGCGCATGATGCCGGCCGATACGTTGCCGCCGTTACGAACCGATGCCCAGGTCGCCGCTTTTTTCGATCTGGACAATACGCTATTGCCGGGACAGGCCAGTGAAGTGCGCTTCTTTCGGTCCCTTTGGCGACGTAAGGTCGTCGGCTGGCCCGAGGTGCGCTCGAGCGCCTGGTGGCTGATCCGCCATATGCCGCCGCTCTCGCTTCAGCCGCTCCGGGAGCGAAAATTGTATCTCGCCGGCAAGCCGGCGCAGGTGATCGAACCGCTGGGAGAAGAATTTTGTCGCGAAGAGCTCTGCCCCGTTGTGGCGGCGGACGGGATGACGAGGATGGAGGAACACCGGCGGGCGGGCCACATGATCATTCTCATCACCGGTTCTCTGGATTTTCTCGTTCAGCCGATCGCCGGCGCGTTGTCCGTCGATCGCTGCATCGCCGCGACCCTCGAGCAGACCGAAGGGGTCTATACGGGACGGTTGGTTTCTCCGTTGCCGTACGGAGCAGGGAAGCGGCGTCTGATTCAGCAGCTTGCCGGTGAGCTCGATCTGGATTTGGAATCCTGTTTCGCCTACGGCGACAGCCCTGGAGATCTTGAAGTTCTTGAGGCCGTCGGACACCCGGTGGTCGTGAATCCGATTCGCGGCATGGGCGGCATTGCCGTGCAAAAAGGTTGGCCGATTGCGCGGTGGCGATGACGTCGCAACGAACCATTGACGGTTGAGATTATTGAATTGAACGGTGCGGGATGCGAGTCACCGAGATTTTTCACAGTATCCAAGGCGAATCGAGTTATGCGGGGCGGCCCTGTGTCTTCGTGCGGTTGACCGGCTGTCCGCTTCGCTGCACCTGGTGTGATACCGAGTACGCGTTTTACGGAGGGAACGAAGTTCCGCGTGACGAACTTCTGGCAAAGGTAAAGTCCTACGGGTGCGACCTAGTCGAGGTGACCGGAGGAGAACCGTTGGCGCAACCCGGGACCTTCCCCTTCATCGCGATCCTCTGCGAGGCGGGCTATACGGTACTGATCGAAACCAGCGGCGCCATCGACATTTCAGCGGTGGATGAGCGCGCCCATGTGATTCTGGATGTGAAATGTCCCGGCAGCGGGATGACGGATCGCATGCATTGGCAGAACTTGAGCAAGCTGAAGGCGAAAGACGAGGTCAAGTTCGTGCTGGCCGATCGGAAGGATTACGACTGGGCGCGTGAAGTCATCGCACGATACGATCTTAGCAATGCGTGCCCTGTGCTCATGAGCCCGGTTTTTGGAAGCCTGGAACCCCGGCAGCTCGCAGAGTGGGTGCTTGCGGATCGATTGGCGGTCCGTGTCCAGCTGCAACTCCATAAGCTTATCTGGACGCCGGACATGCGGGGCGTCTGAGAACGTCGAGGGTCATCCTCAGCGACCATTCTGAAACGAGCGTGCTCCGTTCGATGGTTCGTGACGATTGAACAATGAGAAGGAGTTCATGAATGAACATCATGCAGATTGAGGTGAAGGTTGGAAGGGCCGAATCTGAATCGGCGGAGGTGCTGGTCCTCACGCACTGCGAAGGTGAAGGCCTGGGTAAGCAGGACGCGGCGACAATCGACAAGGCGCTCAGCGGGTCGTTGAGTGAGCTGCTGCGGTCAAAAGAATTTGAAGGAAAGGCGGGAGAAACGCTGCTCCTCCATACGCACGGCAGGGTTCCGGCGAAGCGCCTGCTTCTGGTCGGACAGGGAAGAAGAAAGGACCTCACGCTTGATTCGATAAGACAGGCGATGGGGCAGGCGGTGAAGCGCGTCCGCCAGGCGAAAGCCGGCAGCTTCGCAGCCGCATGTCCGGCGGTGACGCCCAAAGGACGTTCACTGATCGAGGTCGCGCAAGCCGCGACGGAAGGCGCCATATTAGGAGGATATCAGTTCACAGCCTATCGCAGTGATGATGCTGCAGGAAAGGACATCGCCGGAATGACCTTCCTGACCTCACAGAAGGCTCAGGTGCGTCAATTGACTGAAGGTATCCGGCGCGGGGTGGCCACGGCCGAAGCCGCGGTGTTCGTCCGCGATCTCTGCAACCATCCTTCCAATGTCATGACGCCGACACGTATCGCCAACGAAGCGAAGGCCATAGCGAAGGAGGAAGGCATCTCCCTCAAGATACTTGAGCAGAAAGAGATGGAGCAGTTGGGGATGGGCGCGTTGCTGGGCGTCGCCCGGGGCAGCCACGAGCCGCCGAAGTTCATTATCCTGGAATACAACCGAGCCAGGAAAAAGGATGAACGGCCGGTCGTATTCGTCGGAAAAACCATCACGTTCGACACCGGCGGGATCTCGCTCAAACCTGCTGAGAACATGGAACACATGAAAGCGGATATGACCGGCGGCGCTGAAGTGCTGGCGTCGATCAGGGCTGCTGCCCGGCTCAAGCTGCCGATTCGTCTCATCAGTATTCTGCCGGTCGCGGAGAATATGCCGGGCGGGCGGGCAATGAAACCGGGCGACATTGTGAAGACGCTCTCCGGCAAGACGGTCGAAGTGCAGAACACCGACGCGGAAGGACGGCTGATTCTCTCCGACGGCCTGGCCTATGCCCAGCGGTACAATCCCGCTGCGCTGGTGGATATTGCGACGCTGACGGGCGCCTGCGTCGTTGCGCTCGGCCAATTCGCGATCGGCATGTTCGGAACCGATGACCGGCTGAAGGAACAGGTTCGAAAATCGGGGTTGAAAGCGGGCGAACGAGTCTGGGAAATGCCGCTCTGGGAGGATTACTTCGAACAGCTGCGCAGCGACGTCGCGGACATGCGGAACATCGGAGGCCGGGGGGGAGGGATGATCACGGCCGCCCTGTTCCTGAGCAAGTTCGCGGGCGACTATCCATGGGTTCATCTTGATATCGCGAGCACAGACTGGAGCGAACGGGAGCGGGCGTATATTCCGAAAGGTCCGACCGGCATCGGGACGAGGCTGCTGATTCAATATCTCATCGATCGGAGCCTGTAACGTGGCGCGCTCCCACATGACCCAGCGAGAGAAAATCGGACAGCTCTTCATGGTCGGCTTTACGGGCACGTCCGTGACGCCGGATCTCGCGGGGTTTCTGAAGGAATATAAGCCGGGCGGCGTCATTCTCTTTGCGAGAAATCTGGAATCGATCGGGCAGATCGTCGAATTGACCAACGATCTCCAACGTTGCAGCCCGAAATCCCCTCTGTTGATCTCGATCGATCAGGAGGGAGGGCGGGTCTCCCGACTGCCCAAGGGCTTTACGATTTTTCCTCCTTGCGAGGTGCTGGGCCGGTGCAACTCGAGCGAGCTGGCCTATGCCGCCGCCGCTACCATCGCAAAAGAACTTCTGGCGGTCGGAATCAATATGAATATGGCGCCGGTGCTCGATGTCAACAGCAATCCTGATAACCCGGTCATCGGCGATCGGGCCTTCGGCTCTACTCCCGAGATCGTCGGTGAGTTGGCCGTTCTGACCGCAGCGGGATTGCAGGACAATCAGGTGGTCGCTTGTGGAAAACATTTCCCTGGCCATGGCGACACGATGACGGACTCCCATAAAGAACTTCCGGTCGTCGACGCTTCGCGCGAGCGGCTGGAAGCGGTGGAGCTTCCTCCGTTTCGCCGTGCGGTTGCCTCCGGCGTCGCCACAATGATGACCGCGCATGTGCTCTATAAGTCGTTGGACCCCCGGTTTCCGGCGACGCTTTCGCCTCTCATCATCACGAACCTGTTGCGCGATGAACTCCGTTACGACGGAGTCGTGTTGACGGACGATCTTGAGATGCGCGCGATAGTCGACCATTATGGAGTCGGAGACGCCTCGGTTCGCGCCCTTCACGCGGGGTGCGATGTTCTCCTGATCTGCAAGGATCGGGAGCGGGAAGTGGCGGCGTTTGAAGCGGTCGAAAAGGCCGTGGCGTCTGGCGCCATCTCGACGGAACGTCTTGATCAATCGGTAGGCAGAATTCAACGACTCAAACAACGATTCCTGATCCCCCACAGGCCAGCGAATATCTCGCAGGCAATGCTGGTGGCCGGGTGTCGAACTCATCAAGCGCTGTTGCAAAACGTGCGGCAGGCGTGGGCCAGAATGGGGAAGGGCTCGGCGGTCAAGTCTGCTTAGCGAGATTCCGGATTCCGGCGGGGGAGATCCAGTGGCGCTGAAGAAAGGCGACTTCATCGATGAGCGGAAACGGCATCCTCAATCCTGCGGGTTGCTCATCAAAGTGATGGGCGGCGGCGAAGGATTCGAAAAGATCGTCTGCTGCGATCACGAGCTGACAGAGGACGACATCGTCGCTGAAATCGGACATCAGGGCGGGCGAAAAAGGGGGGCGCTGCCACCAGCCGTGATCCTGGACGAAAAGAAATTGTATCCGGACTCCTGCGGCCTTCGCGTGATGATCATGGACGGGGGCGCGGGCTTCAAGGAAATCCGTTGTTGCGGCCATTCGCTCACGGTCAGTTCCATGCGGGAACTCAAGTATGGCCGGTTGAGAGGATCAGATCCCCAACAAAACGCCCCGCCCGGCACCGCGTAATACCACCACACTGGAGGGCTTCCATGCAGGACCGCAAAGAAGTGATGAAACGCTGGTGTGGGGTGATGGAATGGCTCGACCGTCTTGGCTATTTGACTGCCGGGTTCAGCCTTCTGGTCCTCGGTATGCTCATTTTTGCCCACGCCTGGTATGTCTTTGCCACGAAAGCCGGGCAAGCGGGGCTTTTGCCATCCGGCCTCAGGCTGCTGAACGACCTGTTGCTGGTCATCATCTTGCTCGAATTGTTTCGCACAGTAATTCGTTTCCTTCAAACCGAAATCCTCGATCTGGAGCCCTACCTGGCCGTCGGTATCATTGCTTGCACGAGGCGTGTCCTCACTGCCAGCGCGGAACTCTCTCACCTGCCGACTATGACCGACACGCAGTTCTATCAATACCTCATGGATGTCGGTCTGAACGTCATGGTGATCATGGTCCTCGTGGTGGGAGTGTTTCTTGTTCGCAAACGTCCTGCTCCTCTAGCGCCTGCGATACCGTAGGTCACAACCACGACAGAAGCCTTCGTGCGGTCGCGGACCTTGCCTGGCAAGGAGATGATCCGTGAGTCAGCTTGCCTCGCTCTTCTCTGTTGTGGCATCATGCCTGTCCCTGGAGACCGGCTATGGCGAATTTGATCGAATATGTCGGGTGCGTCCATATATTCTTGGGTCCGTATCGCGGGAATCCGATCGCCTTATACTTAAAGAGAACGGAGAGCACTTGTCAGATCAGTCCCAAGGTCTATCCCTGGAACGACGTCATCGGGACCGGAGAAACACCCAACAAGGCCGCGGCGGATTTCGAGGATAAGTGGAAGGCCAAAGGACTATCTGCCGATATGTATTCGGGCCCCTCTTGGGATGGAGGAATCAAGCCGGAGAAGCCGGCGCCCCCCAAACCTCCTGCTGCTCCCAAACCCGCAGCCCCGCCGGCGGCAGGAACCCCGACGGCGCAAACAACTTCTTCGCCAGCTCCTGCAACGTCTCCGTCGCAAGCCGCGCCGGTTCCTCCGGTCCGCTCTGCAAACGAACCCGCTACCTGATCGGTCCTATTTCAGATGTGTGGCGAGATGATCGTCCGGTGAGAGGTTGGCGAGCTTACTTCGTTTCAGACCGTAGACCAGATAGATGAGGATTCCGATAACCGTCCAGACTCCGAATCTGTTCCAGGTCAGTTGCGGGAGTTGCCACATAAGCCCCAGACAGGCCAAGGTTCCAAGGATTGGAACGACCGGCATGAAAGGCAGACGAAACGGTCTAGGATGATCGGGCCTGGTGTATCGCAGCACCACCACCCCCACACAAACCAACACAAACGCGAAGAAGGTCCCGATATTCGTCATATCGGCTGCGGTTCCGATAGGAATGAGCGCAGACAAGATAGCCACGGCGATACCAGTGAGAATGGTCGCATGGTGCGGCGTGCCGAACCGTGGGTGAACCGTGGAAAGCCAGGGGCCGAGCAAGCGGTCTCGTGACATCGCAAAAAACACGCGGATCTGTCCCAGCATCATCACCACCAAGACGCTGGTGATGCCGGCCACTGCACCGATCGCCACGACCGCCGCGCCCCATTTGAATCCCACCAAGCTCAGTGCTTCCGCTACCGGCGCATGGATATCGATTTGGCTGGTCGGGATCAACCCCGTCAGCACGGCTGCCACAGCGATGTAGAGGACCGTGCACACAGCCAACGAGCCGATGATGCCGATCGGCACGTCCCGCTTGGGATTCTTGGCCTCTTCTGCCGCGGTAGAGACGGCATCAAATCCGATATAGGCGAAAAAGACGATGGCGGCGCCGGCTCCGACTCCGGCAATACCCTGCGGCATGAAGGGAGACCAATTTTCTGGATTGACCGAAGTGCTCCCGATACCGATAAAAAACAGGATGACCGCCAGCTTGATGACGACGACGATCCCCGTCGCCCGTGCGCTCTCTTTGATGCCAACCACGAGGATGACGGTGACAAGTAAGACGATGATAGCCGCGGGGAAATTAGCGATTCCTCCGTCCGATCCTCCTGGTGGATGGGTCGCCCAGTGGGGAAGTTCGATGCCGGCAAGTCTGAGCAGATTGTTGAAGTAACCGGACCACCCGATGGCGACCGCGACGCAGGCGACGCCGTATTCGAGAATCAGGTTCCATCCCGTGAGCCAGGCCAGCAGTTCTCCAAGCGTGGCGTAGGAAAAGGTGTAGGCGCTCCCTGCGACAGGAATCATGGCGGACATCTCGGCGTAGCAGAGCGCAGCAAGCGCGCAGGTCAGCCCGGACAGAACAAAGGAGAGGACGATTCCCGGTCCGGCGC
>WIAH01000020.1 GCA_014055525.1 Nitrospira sp. CR1.3 | reverse complement strand
CCGGGGTATAGCAGAGCCCGCACCCAACGGCGCTCGTGGTTCCTCGGCTAAGTGTGTGCGATAGTGTTTCGAGGATGTATCACCCATGTTCGTTTCTGCGCTTGACAGTCAAGACAGTTGCTGTCCCGCTAATTGACGGGGACAGTCGCCGGTCAGAATGGCGACAGTCCCCTACCCATCCCCCAGTGGGGCCCTTCCGTTCCGCGCGCCTGGCGAGCGACCGCGTCTCGGCGCGGCTGGGTTGGGTGGGTGATAAATCTGCCCCGGTCGCCGCGCCACCCGCACAAGAAATACCAGCAATTTGACGACACAATAGTGCTCGACTAAGCTGCGCTCGTGGCGGCTTCAGCTATTGATGAGATCGGTCCTTGGTCGGAAGTAAAACTCGATATCGTACGAGAGTACGCACAGGCATACTCCAAAATACTTTCTTCCCTGAAGAAGCCGAAACTGCACCATGTTTACATCGATGCGTTTGCAGGAGCCGGGGTTCATCTGTCTCGCTCAACGAAAGAGTTCGTGCCCGGTTCGCCACTGAATGCTCTGAAAGTAAATCCTCCATTTCCGGAGTATCATTTTATTGACATCAACCAGGCTCGAGTTGAGTCGTTACAACAAGCGGCTCAGAAACGAGCAAATGTATTCGTTCATGAAGGCGACTGCAACCAGGTGCTTGTCGAAGAAGTATTTCCTCAAGTGCAATTCAAACACTACCGACGTGGACTCTGTCTCCTCGATCCCTATGGGCTGCATCTTGATTGGAAGGTGATCTATACTGCTGGACAGATGAAATCCATTGAGATCTTTCTGAACTTTCCAATCATGGATATGAATATGAATGTGCTCAAGCACGATCCTCAGTCTGTTCCTCCCGAACAGTCTGAGCGGATGACTCGTTTCTGGGGGGATGAAAGCTGGAAATCGGCTGCATACTCCACGGCAGGCAATTTGTTTGGCTACGAAGAAAAGACGAACAATCAAGCCGTTACAGATGCTTTCAGGAAACGGTTACTGTGTGAAGCCGGATTCAAGCATGTGTCTAAACCCCTCGCCATGCGAAACTCACGAGACGCCGTTGTCTACTATCTCTTTTTTGCCTCACCGAAGCCAGTTGCCCTCGAGATCGTCAAGGATATTTTCAAGAAGCATGAGAAAAGGCTTTAGAGGTTCAGGTGGCGGGCCTTTCAAAGATTGAATGGACAGAGGCGACATGGAATCCTGTGACCGGATGCGACAAGATCAGTCCAGGTTGTAAGAACTGTTATGCCGAACGGTTGGCTCTACGGCTGCAAGCGGCCGGCACAAGGCAATACAAAGATGGATTCGTCCTCAGACTTCACCCTGAATCTTTGGACGTACCACTTGGATGGAAAAAGTCGAGAGTGATCTTCGTGAATTCAATGAGCGATTTGTTTCATAGAGATGTTCCTATTGACTTCATTAGAAAAGTCTTCGCTGTAATGCGCGCAACGCCACAACACGAGTTTCAGATACTGACAAAACGAGCAGATCGGCTTGTAGAGGTAGATAGAGAACTTCCGTGGTCAGATAACGTGTGGATGGGTGTGAGTGTCGAGAGCGAAGATTACGTTCAGCGCATTGACCATCTGAAGCGGACAGGGGCGAGAGTCAAGTTTCTTTCACTTGAGCCTCTATTGGGTCCTTTACCGCATCTTGATCTGGAAGGTATAGATTGGGTCATTGTGGGTGGAGAGTCTGGGCCTCGTTCTCGACTTATGAAACCGGAATGGGTCCGTGAAATACGTGCGCAATGCATTTCAGCAAAGGTTCCCTTCTTTTTCAAACAGTGGGGCGGCGTCTTTAAGACCAAGGCGGGCCGGACGCTAGATGGACGAACATGGGACGAGATGCCCAAGACAGTGAAACCAAAGACGGACAAATCACGCAGAACACTCGCAGCCTCGCGGGCGCACTAAATACTCCGCCCTCATTCCTCTAAGTCACTCTAGATCAATCGGTGATATCGAATTCCCATCGTCCGCGGCGGTCGGGAAGAGTGAGGGCTTCTTTAAGCTGCTTCAGGAACTCGGAGCGTGGGATATTTTCGGCTCCGAAACGCGTCACATGCGGAGAGGACTGCTGGCAGTCGAAGAGGGTAAACCCCCAGGCGCGGAGTTGGCGCACAAGTAAGACGAGCGCCACTTTGGACGCATCGGCGGCGTGGGAGAACATCGACTCGCCGAAGAAAGCTCCGCCGATCGCGACGCCGTAGAGCCCGCCGGCTAATTTCTCATCCTTCCAAGTTTCGATTGAATGGGCGTAGCCGAGATCGTGGAGTGCCGAATAGGCCTGCACCATCGCCGAGGTGATCCAGGTGCCTCCTTCCGGATGTTGCGGCCGAGGGCCGGCGCATCGAGTCATGACATCCCGGAAGCAGGTGTCGAGCGTCACGCGAAAATCGCCGCACCGAATCGTTCGTTCCAGGCTACGGGACACGTGAAGCTTCTCCGGAAAGAGGACGGCCCTGGGATCGGGAGACCACCATAAGATGGGCTGATCGTCGTTGTACCAAGGAAAGATGCCGTGGCGGTAGGCTTCGAGCAGCCGTTCGGGTCGGAGATCGCCTCCGACTGCCAGCAGGCCTTCAGGCGAAGCCGAATCAACAGAAGGAAACTGCAGATCGTGCGGATCAGCACTCAGCCGGAACATGGGCGAGAAATTACGCCATAAGCGATTAAAAGGCTACGGCTCGCCTTTCCAACGCCATGTCACCCGTGCTTTTGTTCGGTCGATGCCAAGAGCGGCTGAAAAATCGGATCAGCATCCAGGACGGATTTCAGTGATTCCGCACCGATGAAGAAGTTCCAGATCTCCTGGTTCTGGCCTGGGACATCGGCAAACCACCGCTTGGCCTCGGTAAGGAGCGCCAGCATCTCACGATTGTCCCGTTGCGGCGTGAAGAGCAGGCTGTAGGCCTTCGTGTACTCGGCGATGAATTTGTCGAGCGGAACCTCCGCCAGCCCGAAAGCCTGATCGGCATCCTGATAGGCGATCCGAATTTCTTTGTCATCAAGATTTCTGTTCCAGGCCACCTTGTTGATACGAGACCAGGCCAATTGCAACAGCGCTTCAGCTCGGGCGGTCTTGCGTTCGGCGGGAACATCCTTCACCAGCCTCTCGTGGACTTCTATCGCGAGATCCTGATCGAGATTCCAGCGCAGCGCTGCCCCCCAGCGGAAGCGGTTGTCGAGCTGTTCAGGCCGCACCTCCGCCAAGGTTCGCAGCGCCGGGAGCAGGCGATACAAATAATCCGCAGTCGTGGGCTTGTCCAATCCTCCCATTTCCATCCCCAAGGAAAGATCCAGCCGCTCTCCCTGTGCGTACATGTTCCAGTACTGTTCATTGACGACCATCGCCAGGGCCGGGTCCTTCACGATGAGATTGTGCCCTGGCATGGCCTGGCGCAGGATGACTGCATAAAGATCCCTGGTCAGAACGGTGAGGGCATCGGCCTGGTTCGGATCGATGATCAGCACGCGGTTCAAGAGGGCGACCCGATCACGCAAATTGGGAAAGGAGGCCGCGCGTGCAGCGGAGGCCACCAACAATCCCGGCATGTCCTCAGGACCCCACCACACCAGCGAACCGGGAACTGCCTTGCTGGATTCTGTCACGAAGGGCACGATTTCCTGGGGGATACCATCTACGGGAGCCCCATCGTTTACCAACAGATTGACCACCGCCGAGTCCCCGGGAAATCCGTGCTTCTTTAGGCCGGACAGGACGACCCATTGCGTGTCGATGCTTTTGAGGGCCCGCCTCGCAGGCTTCACCGTGTTTGTCCACTTGTAGCTCCCCGGGGCTTTCGTCACGGGAGAGGTGAGCGGATCCTGATAGTAGACGGCGATCGTGACCAGGGCGGCCGGAACGGAGAGGATCGGTGCGTCGGCACGGAGCCGAAAAGAGGCGTTCGGCAACGACTTGCTCGACATCGCCTTCACGCGCAAGCCGCTTCCGGGCGGAGAAAGCCCGATGGTGTCCATCACAAAAGCGGATGCGGGGTACCGGTCCAATTCTTCTCCGAAATATACAAGTCCGCCGTTGCTCGGCCAGAGCACGTCCATCCCGAGATCCCATCGCTTCAATGGCGGTTCATGCGCGGCCTTGATGCCCTGCCAGCAGGACCCATACGAAGGATCGGATTTTTCCGGATGAGACTTCAGGCCTTTTGCGCTGGCAGCAACCAGTCGATATTGGCAGGCGAAGTCGAGCTTGACGGTTTCGACTACATCGCCTTTTGACAGGGCTTCGGCATACCGTAGCGCTGCTGTTGCGACGACTCCGTCGGCTTTCTTCGACGCCTTGGCAGACGGAGCGGCGAACGAAATCAACGGGGAGAGGAGAATGAGTCCGGAAAAAACCGAAACCATGACACAGCGGACTGCCGCGGTTCGCCAGCGAATCATGTCGTTACAACTCCTTGTAAGAAGACCATAAGAAAGGTGTTACTCTACCACGGCGATTTCTTGATCTGAAAGAGGCCGAGGAGAACGATTTCCGCCTAAGGGCTTGGCGGCGGGGGCGTGGCAGAGCGGGTAAATCTGACGAGTGAGCGGATGTAGGCGAGTGCGGCCCGTTGCTCGTCGTCGGACAGACGGTCCTTCCAGCCCTCCATGGCCGTTCGGGGGCGGCCGTTGGCAATGATCTTCAGGAGGTCCTGATCGGATTTTGCTGATGTCTGGGCCGAGATCAAGTTGCCTGGCCTGGGTGAGAGCGAGACAGCGGACTTCCCGTCGCCTTTTCCTTCTGCCCCGTGACAGTCGGCGCAATGGCGCTCGTACACCGCTCGTCCCTGCTCGAGATCGACTGGGGTGACCGCCGCGCCCAGTGAACACCACAGCAGGAGCGGTGTGATGCCGGTTACAGCCCCGATCGTTACCGGAGATGTCACCGCCGGCTCCCTGACTTCGACGCACGGATGATATTGAGCCGAAGCGCCGCTCGATCGGAAGCAGACAGCGCAGGCGTCGGTCGGTGCCGACAGAGCGTGACGGTGTCCCGTAGCGACGCGATAAACACTTCACAGTTGGGACAAGCGCCGAGATGGCGGCGAAGCTCTTCGCAAATCTCCGATGGAAGTTCATCGTCGATGTAGGCGGAAAGCTGTTTGAGGATGTTGAGGCAATGTCCCGGTCCATGACCAGGGTGAGGAGTCATCTTGCCGGCCCGTCTTGTCCGAGAGTCCCTGGCTTTCTTCATGTGAGCGATCCTCTCATAGAAGGGGTCTCTGACCCATGACCCGGCTGGGTAATCCCGCGCGCGCTCAACTCCCGCCTCACGAACAGTCTGGCTCTGTGCAGACGCGATTTCACCGCCCGTTCGCTCGCGCCGATAATCGCGCCGACCTCTTTCGCGCTCAAGCCTTCCATATCGCGCAACACCAGCGTCATGCGATATTTCTTCGGCAGTTTCTGAATCGCCTGATCAAGGGCCTCGCGCAATTCTTTGTTTTCGAAGGCCTCCTCCGGCGTGAGTCCTTCCATGGGGATCTGGAGTCGAAACTCCCCCTCGGAAGTCGGAACGAACTCATCGAGCGAGAGTTCGCGCTCCGGCTCGCCTTTCCGTTTGCGCCGCATCCGCATGCAAGCCCGCGAGGCGATGGTATAGAGCCAGGTGGAGACCTGCGCATCGCCTCGAAAACCTCTGAAGCCCCGATAGGCATTGAGAAAGGTTTCCTGGACGAGATCTTTCGCTGCCTCCACTTCTCCGCACAGCCGGTGAGCATATCGGTACAACAGATCGACATGGTCCCGGTACAGCTTATCAAAACCGTCCGGTCCTTGTGAGTCGTCGGGCGGCGTATTGGCTGTGCGGCGGGGCATTGATCGAAGGAGATCAGGGAGCCGGAGCGAGTGAAGGGGTCGGAACCTGGCTATTCCGTGATGACTTGGCTGCAACCGGCGCGAGGTCGACGGTCACCTGTTGATTGTCGATGCGCAGGGTCATCGGTTGCCCGACCTTGACTTGTGGGACACCGATCTTGGAGTTGACCATCACCAAGCCGACCGGCGTGCGGAAAAATACGAAGTTCGATTTGAGCTTCGACACGGTCCCCGACAAGAGCAGTTGAGCCTGAGAACCGGACGGCGGGGTCTGGCTGATCTGGAGATCATACTGAAGGTCATGGACGCCGACGACGGTGTGAGCTTCATCGACCTCGACCGTCAGCAGGTCGCCTTCATGAAACGCTCCCAATCGTTCTTCCTGCGTGCCGAAGTGAGTCGTTTCCTCCCCCTCGGGCGTCCACCACCGCAAAGTCTTCGGGACGTCTGCGCCGAAGGTCATGGGACCGGTCAGATATCGATGGACCAGCGATCCGTCGCTTTTCTTACGAATGTCCACGACGGAGTTCTGTTCGTGGACCCAGAAGAGGACTTCATGGGAGGCCCTCAAGTCCTTGAGTGTCGTCTTGGAGCTGAATGTCAGCATCCCGACGGGAGTCTTGAGGAAGACGATCCCCGTCTTCGTCCGCCAGACCGAGCCTCGTAACGTGATGGAGGGATCGACTCTCGCCGGCTCCAGAGACGCCGCTGCGGGAGCTTCCGCGGAGGAAACGGGAGGCTGAGCAGGTTCCTGCGCTTCTGCAAGGCCGATAGAGGCGAAGCTTAGGGTACAGGCCAGCCCGAAACGGACCAGGGCTTGGCCGGGTCTCGGACGGCGTGCTCGGAGAAACCGGATACCCATACCTGTTCTCAATCGGGAGGCGACAAGGGTTACGAGATTCGATCAGCCGAGCGCGCGCCGCGCGACCTTCGAGGAATAAACCATGATGGTTCCACGGAGTCAAGACGAAAGACCTGTGATCTTGAGAGCGTGAGACGAAAGTCGCGCACCGAAACTATTCCGGTAATGAAGCGCGGAAAAGGGGGGCATAGGGTTGAAGCGTGAGAATCATTTGAAGCTCGCCGCTTGCCGAGGTCGAGACTCCGAAACCTCTGAAAAGAAGCGGCGGCGTAACCATATGGCAGACGCGGCGCATTTCGAATTGCGCCCGATCGCCTGCTTGAGCCCGCCGTTCCGACTCAGACATGATTTCGCCGCAGAACTCCAACAGGATTGAGGGCATGGATTCAGGCGACAGGTTCGGCCAGAGTTCGAGGGCTTCTCCGAATAACCCCATCAGCACCCGGGCCCGGGCATTCATGTGCAGGATACGCTTCGAAGAGGAAAGCAGGATGACTCCCGAATTCGAAGAATCGATAGGAATAGAATGCAGAGTCGGGGCGGCGGAGGTCCTGCAATAAGATGGTCCGGCGGGCGCATCCAGGCCCAGGGGAGACAACTGCTGTGCGGATTGTGACATTGATACGGTCCTTTCAAGAACGGACCGGAGGAACTGCAAGAGTCGAACCCGTGTGGTTAGAGAACGATACCGCGGCAACCTTGAAAAATGAGGATCGGATCGGCTTTCAGGGCCGGATCGCGCACAAAGTCAGTCCATCGCTGGACGGAACTGTCCGCTACTTCTTCCTGACCAAGAGCCGGATGGGAGTTCCCGAGAAGCCGTATTCTTCCCGAAGCCGGTTCTCGAGATAACGGAGGTAAGAAGAGGTGATATTTTCCGGGTGCCCGACGAATAGGGCGAACACGGGGGGGCTCGTGGCAACCTGAGTCATGAACGCCGACTTCGTGATCTTCGTGGGTTTCCCCTTTCGTGCCGGCAGTGGATGGGTTGCGAGGATATTTTGGAGCAGCTGATTCAGGTGACCGGTCGGAACCCGTTTGGTGAACGACGCATAGACCTCATCGATCGCGGGAAAGAGGCGCCGCAAGGAATCGGGCTTTACCGCGGCCCCAAAAAGAACCGGCGCCCAAGTCAAGAAAGGAAACCGTCGCCTGAGGTCCTGTTCCACTTGCTGTCGGGCCTGATGATCGCCTTCTCGGAGGTCCCATTTGTTCACCAAGAGCAGACAGGCCCGGCCTTGGCGGATGACCACGCCGGCGATCTTGGTATCCTGCTCGGTGACTCCTTCCTCCGCGTCCAGGAGGAGCACCGCCACGTCGGACCTCCCGATGGCGCGGAGCGATCGTGCCACGCTGTATCCTTCGATCCCGCGATCGACTTTCCCGCGGCGGCGAATGCCGGCGGTGTCGGTGAACAGATACGGCCGGCCTTGATGAACCGCAAGTGAATCGATGGAGTCTCTCGTCGTGCCGGGGACATCGCTGACGACGACCCGCTCCTGTCCCAGCACAGCGTTGACGAGCGTCGATTTACCGACATTCGGGCGTCCGACAACTGCCACGCGGGGCATCGAACCTTGCTCGCGATCTTCCTCCTGGACTGGCAGCAGCGGGTAGATGGCATCGAGCAGGTCCGCCACACCGATCCCGTGCTCGGCCGAGATCGGGTACAGCGACTCGATTCCGAGCCGGTAAAAATCAGCGACGAGGGTTTCGACCTTCGGCGTGTCGATCTTGTTGATGGCCACGAACAGGGGCTTGGTCGTTCCGCGCAAAAGGCGGACGACTTCCTGGTCCTGGGGAGTCAGACCGGTTCGGCCGTCCATCAGGAGAATCAGGATGTCGGCTTCGGCGATCGCCAGTTCGGACTGCCGCCTGATCAGGGCCAACATGCCGTCCGATGCCGAAGGCTCCAGCCCGCCCGTATCGATGAGGCGAAAGGGACGGTTTCGATAGGTTGCATCGGCATAGTTGCGATCCCTGGTCACCCCCGGGACGTCGTCCACGATCGCCGTCCGGCTGCCGAGGATTCGATTGAACAGCGTGGACTTCCCGACATTGGGCCGGCCGATGATGGCGACCAATGGCAGATGACCGCTCTCTGCGGCGAGCGAGGGAAGCGGTGGCTCCGGTGTGGACTTGGTACGGGGCATGAAAACCTCGCGGGACCGTAACACAAGAATTTTGGCAAAGACAACACTCGTCAGGTAGACTCGGCGCTATGGCTTCTCATCCTTCGTCTCCCCCCGGCCCTCCTCTGAGTTGGAACGACATCGACGACGTGCTTCTGGACATGGACGGAACGCTGCTTGATCGCCACTTCGACAATTTCTTTTTCGAGGAAGAGTTACCCCGGCGTTATGCTCTGGCCGAAAACATGCCGTTCGACGAATCCCGCAGACGGTTGATGGCGATGTATCGCTCGGTGGAAGATGAACTGGCTTGGACCGATCTTCACTACTGGACTCAGCGGGTGGGGATCGATGTGGTCGAGATGCACAGGGAGTTGGATCATATGATCGGCTTCTTACCGGGAGCGGCGGGATTTCTCTCCGCGCTAAAAGATCGGAAGAAGCGCGTCACTATTCTCACCAATGCGCACCGGGCAGGCGTAGCCATTAAGACGGCCAAAACCGGCCTCGATCTGCAGGTGGATCGCATCGTCGATGCGTTCGAGGTGGGCTACCTGAAGATGCGGCTCGAATATTGGCCGGCCTGTCAACGGCTGGTGGGGTTCGAGCCGAACCGGTCGATGTACATCGATGACGACGAACGTTGCCTGGCGGCGGCGAAGCGGTTCGGGATCGCGCACCTGATTCACAGCGCCAAGTCCAGTACCAGATTACCACCGGAATTTTCCACATTGTTTCCCTCGGTGGAGAATCTTTCCGTCCTCCTCAACGGCCAGAGCCCGCGCGCTCTCTGATCCGGCTCACGCATTCGGACTCGCCCATCCGTGATACATCTCGCCGCCGATTCTTGGGACCGTCTCCATGTGAAATCGATCGAGCCGTACAATTCTGAGCCCGCTTTGATCGATCAGTTGGTCGATCCGCCGATTCAAGTTGCATCCGCAGCCGATCAGATTCTGGATTGGATTCAGCCTCTGTTGCCACGCAGCGATGGATTCATTCCGGCTCCTGCCGTGTTCCAGAAATAGAAAATGCCCTTCGGGTTTCAGCACTCTTCGGACTTCCTTCAACGCCTGTGTCGGTTCGCCGACGCTGCAGAGCGTCCAGGTGCTGACGACCCAATCGAAGCGATGGTCGGAAAACGGCAGCGCCTCGGCGGTTATTTGATGGGTTTCCACAGGGAACGACGCAGCCGAGATTCTCTCAGCCACGACCTGCGGGAGAAAGCGGGCCGGGTCTGCGACCGCGAGGCGTGCGACGTCGGAAGGATAATGAACCAGGTTCAGGCCCGTGCCAAACCCGATTTCCAGCACCTCGCCTTGGACGTCTTTCAGGAGGGAACTCCTCAGACGCTGAAACTCCGCGCCGCTCATGAGCCAGTCCATGAAGCGGGGAAAAATATAAGTCGAATACAGTCCCATGCCATTCCCAGGGAGCGTCACTCCGTCTCTATCAGCATAGCTCCCGCGTATGGCCGGTCGCCACTGTCTAATCAGGGAGGCATCGTTTCTTGTGTTCACCCGCCTCGGATTCTTGTTGCCCCGGCTGGTCTATGCTAGAGTCCCTCGTCATTATTGGCCCCACTGGAGGCCGCGGTTCTGTCCAGAGCGCATGAGCAAAACATACGACCATCAGGCCATTGAGGCAAAGTGGCAGGCCTACTGGGAACAGCACCGTCCCTTCCGCGCCGCCGAAGATCCCTCCAAGCCGAAATTCTATTGTTTGGACATGTTTCCATACCCGTCCGGATCCGGCCTCCACGTCGGCCACCTCGAAGGCTACACAGCCACCGACATCGTGTCTCGCTATAAACGAATGAGGGGATTCAACGTCTTGCACCCCATGGGGTGGGACGCGTTCGGATTGCCAGCGGAACAGTACGCGGTGAAAACGGGAATTCATCCTTCGATCACGACGGCGGAGAACATCGCCACGTTCAAGCGACAGATGAAGCGGGTCGGGCTCTCCTATGACTGGGAACGGGAACTCAGCACGACGGACCCGGACTATTACCGGTGGACCCAATGGATCTTCCTCCAACTATTCAAACTGGGACTCGCCTATGTGGCCGAGGTCCCGGTCAACTGGTGCCCTGCTTTGGGAACAGTCCTGGCGAACGAAGAGATCGTGGACGGGAAAAGCGAAGTGGGCGGCTTCGAAGTGATTCGCAAGCCTATGCGTCAATGGGTGCTGAAGATTACGGCCTATGCGGATCGATTACTCGACGACCTTTCACTGGTCGAATGGCCGCCCAGCACCCTTGAGATGCAGAAAAACTGGATTGGTCGATCCGTGGGAGCCGAGGTGGAATTTCACCTGGCAGATATTCACGGCGCCATTCGGATCTTCACCACCAGGCCCGACACGCTTTTCGGCGCGACGTACATGGTACTCTCGCCCGAACATCCGCTGGTTGAAGCGGTCACGACCCCTGAGCAGCAGAAGGCGGTAACCGGCTACCGGGAGGCTGCGGCGAAAAAGAGCGACCTGCAGCGCCAGGATCTGGAGAAAGACAAGACCGGGGTCTTCACCGGAGGCTATGCGATCAATCCCGTCAATGGGGAAGCCCTTCCGATTTGGATCGCCGACTACGTGTTGATGAGTTATGGAACGGGCGCCATTATGGCGGTGCCGGCGCATGACGCGAGAGACTGGGCATTTGCCAAGACCTATTTGCTCCCGATTCGCGAGGTGATTGCGGGCGGCGATGTGGAAAAGGAGGCCTACCTGGAAACGGAGACGGGCCGGGTCGTCAACTCCACGTCGCCCGACGGATCGTTCTCAATCGACGGCTTGACACCGATCGATGCCATTCCAAAGATCACCGGTTGGCTGGAATCGAACAGCAAAGGCCGGAAGGCCGTGAACTATAAATTGCGGGATTGGCTCTTTGCCCGTCAGCGTTACTGGGGGGAGCCGTTTCCGATCGTCTGGGTAGATGGAGATGCGCGATCGCTTCCCGAAGAGCAGTTGCCGTTGCGGTTGCCGGAGACGAGCAATTTCAAGCCGTCAGGAACCGGCGAAAGCCCGCTCGCCAATCTCGAGGACTGGCTTCGCACGACCGACCCGGCGAGCGGCAAAGCGGCCAGGCGGGAAACCAACACCATGCCGCAATGGGCCGGGTCCTGCTGGTACTACCTGCGATTCATCGATCCGGCCAATCCCAAACAACTCGTGGATCCGGCGAAGGAACGATATTGGATGCCGGTTGATCTCTATATCGGCGGCAGCGAGCACGCCGTGCTGCATCTGCTTTATGCACGCTTCTGGCACAAGGTGCTGTACGACATCGGGATCGTCACCACACCGGAGCCGTTCAAGAAACTCGTGCATCAGGGGATCGTGCTCGGGGAAGATAATCAAAAGATGTCCAAGTCCCGCGGAAACGTCGTGAACCCGGACGACATGATGGATCAGTTCGGCGCCGATGCGGTGCGTCTGTATGAGATGTTCATGGGGCCGCTGGAGGCGATGAAGCCCTGGAGTACCAGAGGCGTCGAAGGGGTCACGAGGTTTCTCGAACGGGTCTGGCGGCTGATGGTGAATGAAGAAGGGCGACTATCGAAGGCGATCGTCTCCTCGCCGCCGAGTCTTGACCAGCAACGATTGCTGCACCAGACCATCAAGAAGGTCACAGAAGATATCGATGCGCTGCGCTTCAACACCGCCATCTCCCAGATGATGGTCTTCACCAACGAGATGACAAAGTCGGATCAGCGGCCTCGCGCCGTGATCGAGACCTTCGTGCTGCTGCTCTCACCGTTCGCGCCTCACCTCGCAGAGGAACTCTGGGCCCTGCTCGGGCACGAGCCAAGCGTCTCCTGGCAGGCCTGGCCGGCGTTCGATCCGGCGCTGACCGTGAGCGATCGGCTGACGATTCCTATCCAGGTCAATGGCAAGCTGCGGGCGAAGATCGAGGTGGCAGCAGGCTCGACACGCGAGCAGGTCGAAGGGTTGGCCCTGGTTCAAGCGGCGGAATGGCTACAGGGGAAAGAGCTGAAAAAGGTCATCTATGTCGAGAATAAGCTGATTAATTTCGTGGTGTAGCAGGAAAGGCGGGACGGGCGCGACGTGCGAGAAAAGCGAGAAAGGCTGAGCCAACGTGTCCCGAGGGACGGGCTTCTTGCCTGCCGCGCAAGTCTCGCCTCTCTCGCCTGTCTCGCGCTCTTGACCGGCTGCGGCTACCAATTTCGAGTGGAAGGAGCGGGCCCGACCATCGGCGGCGCTTCTTCGGCGGCCCCGGCGACGCCTCCGCCGCGCGTGATCATCAGGACGTTGGAGAACAAGACGTTTGAACCGAACCTGGAGGCTCGGTTTACCAATTACCTGAGGCATGAGTTTTCTTCAGGGAGCGGAGCGCAAGTTGTTCCGGAATCAGAGGCGGCCGACCTCGTGTTGTCCGGACAAATCCTCTCGGTCGTCCTGCCCACGCTCAGCTTTACGCAGACGACGACCCTCGAAAGTCGTACGGAGGTGGTTGTGGCGGTCAAAGTCGAGGAGACGAGAACCAAGCGCGTCGTCTGGACCCAGACGGCCAAGGGAGCCTCCGAGTTCTTCATTACGACGGACTTGCAGTTCAACCGCGTCCTGCAGAACCGTTCTCTCGAACAGGCCGGCAAGTTTATTGCGGAGGATCTCGCGTCCCGATTTCTCCTGCAGCTCGAATCGGGCCAATTGGCCAAGCCGGCGCCGAAGCCGACGACGAGTACGCCCTAGGGAGCGAACAGTCCATGCCGCAATCCGTTTCACCCGCTCAACTCCACGCCCGGCTTGCCCAAGGCTCCTTCGCTCCGATCTATGCGTTGATCGGCGAGGAGGATCTGCTTCGGGACGCGGCGGTGGCCTCGTTGAAGACGATGGTGTTGGGCGAGGGAGGCGACGACTTCAATTGCGATCTATTCTATGGGGACGAAGTCGAAGGGGCGGAGATCGTCGCCTGCGCGTCCGAAGTCGCGGTGTTTTCGCCTCGTCGGCTGGTCATCGTCAAGGCGGCTGACAAACTGCCGGCTCGGCAGGGCGAAGCGCTGCTTCCCTATTTTGAGCAACCGAACGGCGCGACAACGCTGGCGTTGGTCGCGCCGAAGCTCGACGGCCGGTTGAAGTTTACTCAGGCTCTGACGAAAGCCGCCGTGGTTGTGGATTGTTCGCCGCTCAAGGAGTCGCAGTTCCTGCCATGGCTCAAGCAGGATGCCGAGCGCATCGGCGTGAGACTGAGTGAAGATGCGTTCCTGCTCCTCAAGGAGGCTTGCAGCGGATCGCTGTACTCCGTTCGCCGGGAGTTGGAGAAGCTTGCTGCTTACGTGCCGCCCGATCGACTGGTCACTGCTGAAGAGGTGGCGACAATGCGCGGAACCGAACCGGGCGCATCCGTTTTTGATCTAGCCGCTGCTATCGGGTCTGGAAACCGCGGCCGCGCCTTGGCCATCCTCGCGCGCAACATGGAGGCAGGCGAAGCCGCACTCAAGATTCTGGGATCGCTGGCCTGGCAATACCGGAGACTGTGGAAGGTCAAGGAGATGATGCGTGAGGGAGGCCGTGAAGGAGAGGCGGCGAGGACCTTGCGGATGGACCCGTCCAAAGTTCGCCCGTTTCTCAATCAGTTTTCGGAGACGCATCTCCGGGACGCGCTGCGGGAATTTCTGCAGACGGATTCAAGGCTGAAGGGGGGAAGCAGCGGTAGACCGGCCGTGATTCTCGATCGGCTGATCTTCCGGCTGTGCGAGAGGCGGCATGGAGAGTCACGGTCTCCCGCGCCTCGACAAACCTCCGCCTCGCCGCCGCCGACCAGGACAAGGCAAGTGCCGAATGTCAGGACGATTACGCGCGGGCCGCAACCAGGGAGTTGACGTGATGTGTGAGGCGCGAGATGCGTCGAGAGGCGGTATTGGGTTTCAAGACGCCCTTCGTGACCGCCTTGCTGAGAGCCGATTCAGCTTCGCGCAGAGAGGCCTTCGCCTCATCAGGCTTTTTCTCGGCGACGGCCGCCTGGACCTTCTTGACGAGGCCCTTCACCGCGCTCAAAGTCGCCCGATTCCGCGCATGTCGCTTTTCTGCTTGGCGGGCTCGACGAATGGTTGATTTGTGGATCACCGGCATAGCACACTCCTCCATACAAGGGAGCAAGTTTGTACCATAGGGCTCATCGCACCGTCAAGGTGAGTACTTTCCGGAGAGGAATGACCTGTGCTGAAAATCCAGGCGCATGACAGACTCATTCTTGCGCTCGACCTTCCCTCTTCCAGTGAGGCCGAGCGGTTCATGGATCGGGTTCAGGATCAGATCACCTTCGTCAAGGTGGGACTCGAGCTATACACCGCGGCGGGGCCCGACATGGTGCGGCGCCTGATTGATCGAGGGAAGCGAGTGTTTCTCGACCTCAAGTTTCTCGACATTGAGGAAACCGTCCGACGGGCGACCGAACGGGTGGCCGCAATGGGCGTGGAATTCTTGACCATTCACGCGAACAGAAAGGCGTTGGCCGCCGCCGTGAAGGGGCGAGGCGATTCGCCCCTCAAGCTCCTGGCCGTGACGGTACTGACTAATTTCGACAGCCATGATTTGAGAGAAATGGGCATTCAGCATTCGGTGGGCGATCTCGTAACGGCTCGCGCGCTCTTGGCGTCCGAGATGGGATGCGACGGCGTGGTGGCCTCCGGTGAGGAGCCGGGCGTCCTTCGTCCGAAGGTCGGCCCGCGATTCCTGATCGTGACGCCGGGGGTTCGTCCGGCCGGAAAGGATGTCGACGACCACGCTCGAGCCACGACACCGACTCGAGCGATTACCGCAGGGGCCGACTATCTGGTCGTCGGTCGGCCGATCAGAGCCGCGTCCGACCCTGCCGCTGCCGCTGCCGCCATCCTGTCGGAGATGCAAGCTGCGTTTGACGCCCGGAGCTGAAGAGCATGGGTTGCGGGCTTTCTTCTGTCTTTGCTAAGATTCTCCTCCACCGCATCGATATCTTGCCTGCGCGGATCCCGTATGGTGAGTGTAGCTCAGTTGGTTAGAGCGCCGGATTGTGGATCCGGAGGTCGCGGGTTCGAAACCCGTCACTCACCCCATCACAGAGCAATCAGCAGAACGTAGTCCTTTCCAGGACATTTACCCCGTCGCGGACACAAGCGGTCCGTTAGGCGCTGCATGCGGATGCGGTGCGGCTTGAGTTATTCAGTCCTGGTTGGAGATTGAATTGATCCTGCGGGGGCGGCCGGAGCTGAAAGAGGATGGGGAGTGGCGTTGTGACGATCGAGTTTTTCCAGGACCTCTTGCTTGAGCCTGGTGGATTCCTCGATCCGGTTCTCGCGTTGTAGCGTACTGAGCTCCGTGGCCTTGCGCGCGTTGAGTTCGACCATATCGACTTCATCTCTGACGAGAGTCGGCGTGAGGAAGACAAGCAGATTAAGTTTCTCGGTCGCTTTGCTCTGAAATCTGAAGAGCCATCCCAGCCATGGAATATCCCCCAAGCCAGGGACCTTTCGCTCGCTGACCACGATGTTGTCGCGAATCAGCCCTCCGACCACCAATGTCTGCTGATCCTTTGCGATCGTGGTCGTCTCCATCGAGCGTTTCGTAGTGGTGGGTCCGACGGGAACGGTGGCCGTGCCGCTTCCGATCGTCTGGGCCACGTTCTCCGCAATGGCCGTGATCTCCTGCTTGATTTCGAGCCTGATGAGATCGTTTTCCAGGACCTGAGGGGTGAGTTCTAATGTTACACCGACGTCTTTACGTTCGATGGTCACCAGGGTCCCGCCCGTGATGCCCTGGGCCTGCCCCGTCGGAAAGGGTCGATTCTCGCCGACCACGATCTTGGCCTTTTGATTATCAGCAGCAAGGACTTGAGGTGTGGACAGGATATTGGTGTCAGTCAAGCTCATGAGGGCTTGAAGAAAGACGCGAACGATACCGGAGTCGAGGACACTGATCCCTCCCCCTGTCGCTCCGCCTGCCGCGATGCCAAGGATGGTTTGGGCCACACTCGAGAGATCCTCCGGGGTTCTATTGAATCCTCCAACTCCTGTAACGGACCCAAATTTTGCTGCCCCGAGCGCTTGAACCGGGTCAGTTCCGATTTGCCGGAGGCGGTCCACCTGAACCTCCAATATGACCGCTTCGACGAATACCTGTTTGCGGCGGCTATCTAAGTCCCGGATGACGGATTGCAATTTACTATAGGCAGCCTTTGTGGAACTGATAATGACCGAATTGGTCGCCTTATCGGCAAAGACCTGCACTGGCGCCTCGAACTCTGTTAACGGTCTGATCGGAGGCCGCGCGCCCGGCGCGGTTTGGGCTACGGTCTGCGACCGAGCGACCAGATTGGTCAGCACCGCGGCGAGGTCTGTGGCATTCGCATGCTTGAGTCTATACACAAAGACTCCCCGTTCAGGAGGGAGCTCACCCATAGGCACGATCTGATAGACGGCACCTTTGGGCACCACTGCCAACCGACTCACCTCCAATGCAGAAACAAAGAGGTTATAGGCCTGGTCCTGGGTCACCTTCGTAGGAGAGAAGACACTGATCTTTCCGCCCGCCTTCTTAACCGTATCGTCGAGGACGAAGTTCTTTCCGGTGAGCTCACTGATGAACCGCACGAATACGGGAAGTTCTACCTCGTTGAAGTCGAGACTGACCCGACCAGCGGAGTTCGCCTGGGTTTCCCCGAAGGTTTGAGAGGGGAGGGCTCCTCCGCCCATTAAGAAGAGGGAGAGCGCTGCGGCACCCTGAAACGGGACCCTGAATCGTTGAAAACCCAAGAATTCCCTCGTCGATCGGACGCTATAGGGAAGAAACGCCGCTCTTCTGATACAGGAAAATCCAAGGAAGTGATGATCCGACGCTATCACAAGCGCTACCGTCACACAACCTTCCAGCGATTGTTTGAACGACCCAATGTGGGCCGGTTCGCGAAGCCCTGCCGGCGTGCAGGACACCTTGTGAGGCAATAAGCTAGGCCTTTCTCGACTGCTTTGTCCATTTTTGAAATGAGAAGAGTAGTCAGGGTGAAGGATTAATCCCTAACCGATTGGAATTAAAGGCTCATCGATATCACCATGGGGTCCTAAATGGCACCGGGATTGCACTAGTCTGACCGGTTCCACCCCGAACAGACTCAAATTCAATTCCCGTCGCGCCGATCAGGCTCTGATCAGCCAGGGGAGCCACTTTGTGTTTTCTGTGATCTGGTAAGGTTGAAGCGTGCGGACTGACAAGAGATCTTCCCACAAGGCCGACAAGAAGACATCTGCCAGGGGGCACAAACAGGGTGTTGTCGGTTACAGTAAAAAAAGCGCGCTCCTCGAAGAAGCCATCACTCACATGAACACCGGCAAGTACGGCCGGTCCTCCGCAGCCCTCAAGGAACTGCTCGCCCTCGACCCTCAAAATACTGAAGCGCGCCGCCTGTTCGCCACATTGCACCTTCGGCTGGGAAGTCTCGTTACGGCCAGAGAGGCGTTTGAATCTCTGGCGAACGAGGCCATCGGAAGACAGGACTACTGGTTGGCCGAGTCTCTCTTGCGCGAGTATCTGGCGGCGGGCCCCCGTTGCATCCCGTTTCTTGAGCAGCTGGCTCACGTCTATGAGGAAAAAGGCGACGCGATGGCGGCCGTTGCCGAACTTGGCAAGGCGGTTGAAATCCTTTTGGAGGACCCGGACCCCGATCACCCGGAGAAGCCGTCACAACTCTATGGAAAAATCAGGGAACTGGCTCCTGCCAGCCCTGTCGCCTTTCAGTTCGCTTCCTCGTTCGATATTCAAACCGGCGAATTCCGGCTTCTGCCCCGGTCTGTTTCGGACAATCAACCTGCTGCTGAAGAGCTAAACGGCAGGCCGATCATCGCTTCGGATCCAGCCGGCGAAGCCAACGCGCCCGCTGAAGTCATGCCCTGGGAGCAACTCGATGAGTCCTCATCACCGGACCCGTCTCCATTCCATCCGGACGAGTCCGAATGGAATGCGCCCAAGACCCTGCCGGATGTTTCGACTGCTATTAATGGCATCGAGCCCAAGGACACGTCGCGCGAGTCAGTCTTTTCCCAGCAGGAGAGCGATTCAACCGAGCCAAGCAGTGTGTCAATCGACAGTGTCTTGTTGCAAGAAGCAGAATCCGCTGCGGAAGCGACACCGGCCGAATTGCGAGAGCAGCGCGCACCGATCGTTGAATTGACCGTTTCTCCCCTCATTTCATCTGAACCAGCTGAGTCAAGCGCGGAACGGGCGGCTGACATTTCGTGGGAAGCAACGGCTCCCGTTGAGCCATCTTCTGTACCCTCGCGGATGCCCTGGGAACATGTAGCGGATCCCGCTCTTCAGATTGTTGAGACAGAGGCCGCATCTGTGCCCATTCCGTCGCCGGATACAGATTCGGTTCATCATCCTGAAGCGTCAACCTCAACTATTCCGGTGGAGGCAGCTCCGATACCGGCGACCGAACCTGAGCCAGCCCCCGCACCTTCGTCGCCGACATCGTTTTCCTGGAACGCGATCTTTGACTCGGCGTGGAAGATTGCAGTCGGCACGACCGCCCCCAGTTCATCAGTCGTCGTCAAAGAAGCAGATGGGACCGAACCAATCAGCTCGGGCGAGCAGCCAGAGCCTCCAGTCGTGACGACCGGGCAAGCCGAAGCAACCGAAGAAGTCGATCAACAGACCAATACAATTGAGGTTGCCGACGTAACTTCATCCTCTCATCCTCTAGATGTCCCGCCTGCATTCGAGCCCTCGATGCACGAGTCCGTCGCAGAGCCTCTCTTGTCCGTTCCACAACCGGATCTTGAGGAAGCCCCCCCATCTTTCCCGTCGCCACCGACGGTTCTTGTCTCGGAAGTCGAAGAGCCGGCGATTCCTTCGTCACCGGTGGTAGAGAACGTACAACATGAGCCGGCAGAAACCTTCGCCGTATCACCGCCCGAATCCGTTGCCGAGCCCATACCTATGGGCAATCTTGATTATTCTCCTCCAACGGAAACACCGGTGGAACAGGAGGAGCGACAACCAACTTTGCCTGGTTCGCCTACCGTCGATCTCAAGGCGGGAGGATCAGTGTCTCCAACGGTAGAGCCACCGGCTCATTGGACTACCGGCGAAGCGGCAGTGCAGCAACATCGACCCTCAGCCCGAAAGAGGAAAGGGGAAAAGGAGTCAGCAGAAACTCCTGAAGTCGCGCCGCCGTCCTCGCCGGCGCGTGAAACACAGGTCGAACCGGTCTCCGAACTGTCGAGAGGGTGGGAATCGAAAGGGGCGGAAGAGGCAGAGGCAGAGGCAGAGACTGCCGTTGTCGCTCAAGAAGTCGCGCCGGAGCTGATCGAGCCGAAACCGCCGGATTCAAGGCCGGAATGGGCGCAAGCAAGTGATTCTATCTCGCTTGATCAGCCGGTTCCTCCGGCGCCGATATGGCAAGAGCCTCCTTCGGATACTTTCTATACCATCGACGAACCGGCGCGCTCTTCCGCGGCCTCCGCCGTGGATGTTCTCTTCGGCTCGACCGGTCAAGGGCAAGCCATTCAGACCAAGGAACGTTTCGCGTCACCGAAGCAGGCCTCACGATTCAGAGCCCGCCTTGCGCGACTGCGTCTTGCAGTCTCCTCCTTCATCCTATCCTGCTTCTCGACGACCAGGGCTTTCGTGCTCTTGTGCATCAGCCTGGTCGTTCTTGGACTGGCCACCGCAGCACTCGCTGCCGGCATGCTCGCGATCGTATGGATGGTAATGGAGGAATCACCGACTCAACATTACCAGGGTCTGACGTCAGGTCCTCAACGACAGATTACCGACCCCAAGAAAAATGGGTTCCTGTTGCTGATGGGGTTTGATGCTCCGTCAGGGACTGATCCACTCCAAGCCGGATATGAGCGTAAAGTGACAGAGCATGATGTCGCGAGTTCACGTTCCTGCATGTTGGGGCAAGAAGCGAAGGGCGGCTCCGGGACGGGGGCTTCGTCCAATGTCATCGATGGTTGGTTCAAAGGAGCTGATCCGTTAACCCAACTCAAAGGGCAACCGGAGACGGTTCGGTCTCTCGTGGCTCAGGAAGCGACGTCGCTGGCACGGTATCAGCAGTGGATGCCTATGTCATTTGATGATTGGGGATTCGGGCAGATTCTCAGTCCCAACTGTCCTCATATTCTGTTGACCCATCGACTATTTCTCCTTGACGGATTCAATCAGGATACTGCAGTCGGAATCAACCGGCTCGAAAAGGATATGGAAGCCTGGAGATCGGCGCTCGGACAGTCCAAGACGCTGATGGTCAAGATGATGGCCGCCACAGCGGTACAAGATGACGTCGCGTTGACCTCCGCACTCTTGATGCGGCCCGAAACAGACTCAGCGACCATCAATCGGCTTGCCAAGGTTGTTCGCCCGCTCGATCAGCTGGAATTGTCAGTTCGGTGGCCGATGCAGAGCCACTTCATCTGGGCCACCGGCAACGTGGCCGCGGACCTTAAGAAGGATCGGACGGAAGAACGCCCATTTCACGTTTCGGTGGCCGCGGCAATGCCGCTTCCCGTCCAGCGTCGCGCGAACGCCTACGCAGAGTACTATGACGCGGCGAATAAGGCGGTTGCGGAAGGGCGCTATGTCAACCTGCCCAAAGCGTCTCAGTTCCTGCGGACTTCGGCGTCGAATCTCTTCGACTACTGGGCAAACCCCATCGAGCATGTGATCGGTATTGAGCCGCTTCCTTCGTGGGATCCCTACGTCGGCAGGATGGTGGAGACCGATGCACAATTACGCCTCGCCAGTTTGCAGGTCTGGGTGCGTCGCGGGCCTTCTGACGGAGACGTACTCGGGCGTCTTGCCAAGGCCGGACAAGCCTACTACGATCCCTTTACTGGCCTCCCCATGCTGGTCAACCAGCCAAAACGCTTGTTGTACAGTGTCGGGCGCGACGGGAAAGATCAAGAAGGCGACCGTCACCTTGATGTCGTTGTTGCGATTCCTTCTGTGCAATCAGCCGCCGCCGAATCCAAACGCGGATCGAAGTAGTCGAAATCTTTTTCTCACCCCATCTCGACTGTCCAGGACCGGGCTGTGACAAGCACTTGTCCCTGCTTGGTTCCTGCTTCCGGCCTCGCTCGTCGCTTGACACCATCTTCCACATTCCACAGAATCGGATGGCATCAATTCCTTCGGAGGAGGGACGCCATGCCGCAGCGCTGTGGATCCGATTGGTTCGGCTGGTTCAAACAGGGATTCGTTTCCCCAAGCCCGGTTCCTACTCGTAACGTCTCCAACGAAGAATTCATCCCACTCCACCAGACCACCGATCAAGTCCTTGTCGACCACGAGACGGCCCGCCTGACTCAGCAAACGGCCAAGCGCCTGGGATTGTCACGACGTGATTTTCTGCGCACCTCCGGAGGCATGGCTGCGTCCTTGCTCGCCATGAACTCGGTCTTCGGCCGCTTTTTTCAAATCTTCAACGAGGAGCTCTTCGAGACATCGGCCTTCGCCGCACAGCAAGGCGAGCCGTTCTTTATCTTTGACGTCCAGACTCATTATGTCGGTTCGCAGTATGACTCCACAGGCGCTGAAGAGAAGCGGACAGGAGCCGTCTCCAAGCAAGCCTTGCTTTCGCTGAGGCGGCGGATACGAGAAACCGGACTCAACCCAGACCTTGCGGGCGATCGAGGCACCATCGACGACCTTTCATGGCAGAATTTTGTCAAGGAAGTGTTTTTGGACAGCGAGACCTCGATCGGGTTGATCAGCACACCGCCCGGCCCCTATCCGCAGGAGGCAGTTGTGCCGCCGTACGAGATGGCGCATATCCGGGACGAGATTAATCGCCTGGCCGGCTCTCAGCGGATGCTGGCGCATGGACTGGCCACGCCGCAGCTCGGTTCGGCTGACCTGGAATTCATGGCCATGCAGGCGGAGTCGCTGAAGATTGATGCCTGGAAGTGCTACACCGGTTCATGTCCAAAAGGATTCGAGCGGGGCTGGTGGATGAACGACGAGAAGGTTGCCTACCCGATGTTGGAGCAGGCGAGAAAGCTCAACATCAAACGGATATGTGTCCATAAGGGACTGCCGCTTGGTCCGGTGCCTGAGTACAACCATCCGAAGGATCTCATCAACGCCGCCAAGGACTTTCCGGACATCGATTTTCTGGTATATCACTCGGGGTTCAAGACCTCTTCTTCGATCGAGGAGGTCTTCGCCGCGACCGGCGAGATTCCGTGGACGACCGAATTCTGCCGGATGAAACGGAAGGAGCCGAAGTTGTCCAATATTTACATGGAACTTGGCTCGACCTTTGCTCAACTGGTCACGGCCCATCCATTGGTCTGCGCCCATCTCATCGGGCAGATCATCGAGGCATTCGGCGTCGATCACGTGCTCTGGGGAACGGATTCGATCTGGTACGGAACCCCGCAATGGCAGATCGAGGCGTTCCGGCGGTTCCAAGTACCCGACCAACTCGCTGAGAAGTACCGATACCAACCGTTGACCCGAGACGTGAAGGCGAAGATCTTCGGATTGAATGCGGCACGAGTCTTCGGCGTGGATGTCGCCGCGACCAGGCACGCGGTCCCGCAAGACTATCTGGGACGGATGAGGATGAGCTATTTAGAAGAAGGACCGGAACCGAGCCGGCGTCTGTACGGCTGGGTAGCGAAGTGAGAGGAGTTGAAGGAGCAAAGGAGACCGTGGAATGAAAAGCGAAGTTCTGTACCCGGGGGCGTTTCCGATGGTCCGTGTTGAACTGGAGGCGGGTGAGAATATCAAAGCCGAATCCGGCGCAATGGTGGCCTCGTCGCCGACGATCGACATCGAGAGCAAGATGGAAGGCGGATTCTTGGGGGCCCTGTCCCGCAAGTTGCTGACCGGAGAGAAGTTCTTCTTCCAAACGCTGAAGGCCGCTCGAGGTCCCGGAGAAGTACTGCTGGCGCCGACGGTTCCGGGGGAAATCGTCATCATGGAGCTCGACGGCCTCAACGAATACATGGTGCAGAAGGACGGGTTCCTCGCGGGGGCGGACACCGTGAAGATTGAAAGCCAAATGCAAAGTCTCAGCCGTGGCCTGCTGGGCGGTGAAGGATTCTTTATCCTCAAGATCAGCGGGAAAGGGCCTCTGATCCTGAACAGCTTCGGGGCGATTCATAAGATCGAGCTGAGGCCCGACCAGGAATATATCGTCGACAACAGCCATCTCGTCGCCTGGTCCGCGACCACCTCTTACCATATCGAACGGGCCGCTTCCGGCTGGGTGGCAAGTTTCACCTCCGGCGAAGGGTTCGTCTGTCGGTTTCATGGACCGGGCGTCGTCTACATTCAGAGCCGCAACCCCGGCGGATTCGGCAATTGGATCAGACAGTTTATCCCCGTTTCAGAATAACGGGGTAAAGGGACAAGGGAGTAGCGGGATAATTTTCATATGGTTTCAATCCTTTGCCCCGCTATCCCTCCTTACCACACTTACACCTTATGACTCCGAACGCTCTCTGCTTCGGCTCCCAATTCCCCGTCACCGGTTCGCCCTGCCACGTGGAGATCACCCCATCCGGCATGAGAGTCCGGCTTGAAAGCCAGCCGTCGGAGCCAGACGATGGTTTAATTCCGTTCAGCAACCTTTCTGTTTCGTCAGGCGGGCTCCATCATGATCAGCTCGTGGTGCAGTGGAGCGCCGATTCGGACAGACGGACACTGTTTCTGAAAGATCCGGAGATCATCCGGTCGTTTCGAGAAACGGCGCCGAAGGATCTCACCGGCGAACTGGAAGAGGCGGCGTCCAAGGTTCGAAAGATTCGGAGAAGGCGCCGGATGGCCTGGATTGCGGCGGGAAGCCTTGTCGCGGCGCTTGCTCTGTTCATGTGGTTCGGTTCAAATGTTCTCGTCGATCTGGCAGTCAGCCGCATCCCAATCGAATGGGAGAAAAAACTCGGTGAAGCGGCGTATCGGGATTTTCTCGCCCAACAGACAGTGGTCAAAGAGGGACAGGCGGTGGCGGCGGTCAGTGAAATGACCCGTCGGCTGACCGAGCGCATTTCCGATGATCCGTACGAGTTTCAAGTGACCGTCGTGAGAAGCGACGTAGTCAATGCTTTCGCCTTGCCCGGTGGATACGTCGTGGTCTTCACGGGTCTCATGAAGAAGGCCGAGAACGGAGAAGAGGTTGCGGGCGTGCTCAGTCACGAATTGAATCACGTCCTGCAGCGTCACGGACTTGAACGGATCGTAAAGCAGCTCGGATTGGTCGCAGCGCTGTCGATCGTCCTGGGGGACCAGCAGGGCTTGATCGGCCTGACGAAACAGGTCGGCGTGGAATTACTGACCTTGAGATTCGGCCGCGAACAGGAAACGGAGGCCGATGTGACAGGCGTTCAGTTGCTCCATCGAGCGAACATCGATTCCCACGGCATGATTCGTTTCTTCGAACGTTTGTCGGAACAACAGAAAGAGCCGATCGAAATCCTTTCAACCCATCCGATGAGCGCGGCCCGCGCTGCGCGTCTGAAAGCGGAGGTGGCGGCGCTGCCCAAACAAACGCTCGAACCTTTCACATTCGATTGGAAAGCCGTGCAAGATTCATTGGCCGGTTCGTGACGGAGGCAGGATAGATATGGGTATGCGAATCGGCGTCATCTCCGACACGCACGGCCTGTTTGATCCGGCGCTACTCGGACATTTCAGAGGAGTCGATCGCATCATCCATGCCGGCGACATCGGCGATGGGTCCGTAATCGAACGGCTGGAAGACATCGCGCCGGTGATTGCGGTGTCTGGCAACATCGATGACGGCCAGTCGAACAGCTTTCCCTTCGAGACCGTGATCGAGTTGGAAGGATGCCGAATCGCCGTCCGGCACATAGTCTATGAGGGCGGGAAGATCACAAAGGCAGCGCAAGCCTTTTTGGATCGCGAACAGCCGGACGTCTGCATTTTCGGCCACACTCACCAGCCCAAGATCGGATGGATCGGGAACATGCTGTTGCTCAATCCCGGCTCTGCCGGTCCGAAGCGATTCAAGCTGCCGCGGTCGCTCGGCATGCTCTTCATTCGAAACAAGACGCGGAGACCGCGGCTCATCTCGATGTCCGACCGCGCAGAAATCTCCCGGCGCAGTTGACGCAAGATTCCCATCGTCTCGCGCGACAAAATCCGCTATATATCCGAGGAGTGGGGAGTTTCTCTCGCTTGCCATGCTGAGCCAAGGAGGCAGTCACGTGAAGATATTACTGAAAAGCGCGATGATCGTTCTGGCGATCGCAAGCCTGTTACAGGCCGCGGTCGCTTCCGCCCTCAGCAACCCGGACACAGGTCCGGGTTGCGGATTGGGAAAGAAGCTGTGGGGGGATTGGAAGGGTCAGAAGCAGATAGCGCCGCAGATGTTCATGGCTTCAACCAATGTGACCGGGAGTTACACATTCGCCATCACCTCCGGCACCTCCGGCTGCAGCAATGACGGCACCGTATGGGACAGCCAGAAAGCCAGCCTCTTCATCGAGGTCAATTACGCGAGCCTGGCGCAGGACATGGCCCGTGGAGGCGGCGAGCACCTCACATCGTTGGCGACGCTCATGCACATTCCCGCGCAATTCCAGGCGGAATTCTTTGCGATGGTGCAAGCCCGGTATGTGGCATTCGTCGATGCAGGCGAGAAGGCGCCCATCGCGATTCAGGAAGCCCTGTACGAAGGAATGGCGGGGCGTCAATGAGTTGCGTGTGAAAACGTAGCGCAAGATCTCGTGAACCGGTTCGACGGAAGTTTTACGCGAGATAGAGTTTCTCTGGTCACGAGCGGCCGGCCGTTGTATAGATTAATCTGATCCTATTGCGGCGGCATCATATTCATTGACTAACGAGGGAGGGATTCCATGCGCACTGTATGTCTGGCCATTTCGGCGATGATGATCATCTGTGCAACGCAGTCAGGGGCGGCTCTCGCGAGCGGAGTTTCGGATCTCGGGCCCGGTTGCGGCTTGGGGAAAGTCGCGTGGCAGGATTCCAAAGTGGATACGAACACCGTCGGGGCTCAACTCCTCATTTCGACGACGAACAATACCATTCTCCCCTGGCAGGCCTTCGGCATCACGACCGGAATCTTCGGCTGCAAAAACAACGGCAAGGTTTGGGCGGAGGAGAAGATGAACATGTTCGCCAGCCTGAACTTCGAGAATCTCTCCCAGGAAATGGCCCAGGGTGGCGGCGAGCACTTGGCATCGATGGCCGTCCTCATGGGAGTGCCGGAAGACCGTCAGGCCGAATTCTTCGCCGTGACTCAAGAGCGGTACCAGACGCTGGTAAATGCTGGTGAAGCCTCTCCCGTTGCCATGGTAAAAGCTCTGAATGAGGCCGCACCTTCGCATCCCGCGCCGGCGCGACTCGCGTCCAAGTAATCGTCCAGCACAGACCTGGAGGGCTCCCGCCCAGGGGCCCTTCTCGTCGTTGCGTTGTTCCTGCCGGGCGCTCTCGCTCTTCTTTTTTCTTGTTTCGCCGCCCGGTCCTCTCGGCGCGGCGGAACTTCCCGATCAAGCATATTTGGATGAGCTTCTTGGAGTTGCGATCTCGTCCCGGCTCGCCGACGAACGCGAGTGGCATCTTCTCCTGCACTATCGTCCCAACATATTCGCCGGATACACAAGCGAACAGGACGACCCGGGGTTCTTTCTGGCCGCGAGTGGAAAGACCGATCCGCAGGCTGAGCTGGAATCAACGTTGCGCCAATTTTTTTCAGCGGACCCCGTCGGACGGTCGAAGCAGCCGGCGCAATGCGCGTTTGTCGCCCGCTATCATTGGCTGAAAGAGAAGCTGGCGTTCGACGACCGGCGCTTGCCTCCCGAGCCATGCGGCCGGTTTGATGAATGGTTCGCCGAACTCAATCCTCAGTCCGTCACCCTGATCTTCGCCTCAGCCTTCTTGAACAATCCCGCCTCCTCGTTCGGCCACACGTTCCTTCGTGTGGACCAGAGGGGGCAGACGGACCAGACCAGAATCCTCGCGTACACGATCAATTATGCGGCTGAAGTTCCGCCAGATGCCGGTTGGGCCTATCCCATCAAGGGACTCTTCGGAGGTTTCAAGGGCTACTACATGACCCCGCCCTACTATCTGAAGGTCCGGGAATATCGGGATATCGAGAATCGCGACATATGGGAATATCGGTTGAACTTCTCGGAAGCGCAGGTCCGCCGACTGTTGGAGCACGCATGGGAGATGGGGAACGCCTATTTCGACTATTTTTTCCTCAAGGAGAACTGCTCGTACCATCTCCTTTCGCTTCTGGACTATGCCGATCCGGCTCTACACCTGACCGACGAATTCCATCTCTGGACGGTTCCAGCCGATACCGTCCGCCTCATCGCGTCCAAGCCGGGCCGGATCAGCCGCGTGACGTACCGGCCCTCCCGCAGCAACGTAGTCAGGCGAAAACGCGAATCGCTCCCGCCCGATGAACGAGCCCTGGCGCAACGGTTGGCCCGCGACCCGCGTGAGGCGAGCGACCCGTCCTTCGTTCGCCTGCCCGCGGCGAAGCAAGCGTTCCTCCTGGACCTCGCCTCAGACTATCTCCGGTACAAGATCGATACGACCGATTCTCCATCCCCCGACATGAAGGAACGAAACCGGCAGGTCCTGGCTGCCAGAAGTCTGCTTCGCATCCCGTCGCCGGAGTTTCCGGTCGTTCCGTTCACGAAACAGCCCGAACTGGGGCATAGGACCTCCCGAGCGTCTCTTGGCATCGGCTGGCGGAATAACGACACCTTCGAGGAAGTCTCGGTACGGGCCGGGTATCACGATTTGCTCGATCCGGAGCCGGGCTACACGCCGGATGCCCAAATCGAAATCGCTTCAGTGACTGCCCGGTACTACAACCGCGCCGATCAGGCAAGAATCGAGCGCGCGACCCTGGTCGATATTGTCTCTCTTTCACCGATCGATTCCGTGTTTCATGTTCCTTCGTGGAAAATCAACGTCGGCATGAATACGATCAAGTTCAACGGGTGCCAGCTCTGCAGCAACGGAGTCTTGAACGGAGGAATCGGCGCAGCGCTGGAATCGCGCTGGCTCAACCGGGAAGTGTTTTTTGCCTTTGCCGAGGTCGATGCGAACTACAGTCGAGCATATGAAGAATACCATCGAGCCGGGGGCGGCGGTACGGCGGGAGTATTGGTCGATCTTGCGGAGCGGTGGAAGCTCATGGCGTCGGGCAGCTACTACAAGTACGTGCTTGGCGACAAGTCCGATGACGTGCGCTGGTTCGTGGGGCAACGATTCACTCTCGCCCAAAATTGGGCGCTGCGATTGGAGTATCGCCACCGCGATCAGGATAACGACGTGCTGTTCGCCGTACAGGCCTTTTTTTGATTTTCTGTCCGGACTTTGAAGCGATCGATTTGGAGAGGGGGAACAGTCGCCCGTCCGCCGAATCGGCAAATTGACACAAGGGACAAGTCCTAATATACTCGCGCCCGGTGATTCCCACGAAGAGGTTTCATCAACGCATCACACACTACTCAACTTCACTTCCAAAGGAGGACCCATGAAGAAGAAGGCATATGTGCTCTTGTCCGCGGCGTTCATCACAGCAGTCGGTTTGAGCCTGGCTGGTTGCATGCCCGTCGCGTCACCGCTCACCGGTATCATCTTCACCGAAGTCAAATACGGCTGGTACGCAACCACCGCCACCGCAGCAACGAAAGAAGGAAAGGCCTGCGCCCAGACCATTCTCGGGTGGGTCGCGAGCGGTGATGCCAGCGTGACGGCGGCGAAAGCGGCCGGAGGGATCACCACTGTTTCCCACATCGATCATACGGCCAAGAACATTCTCGGGATTGTGGCCGATTTCTGCACGATCGTTAAAGGCAGCTGATTTGGCTCCCTGATCGGATGTCGGGGCCTTTGGGAGGATCTTCCCGAGGGCCCCTTTCTTTTTCCGTCATCCCGAAGGGGCACTGTCTCACAGCCATCCGCCTCATTTCCGACGTCTCTTATGGCGTTGTCCATCTGGGCGTTCACCCTTCTGATTCTCTCGGTCTTCGCGAGCACCGTCCATGCGGAGTCCGAGGAACGAACCGACGTGTATTTGAGTTTGTACGCAATCGGAAGCTGGCCCTACAACCGCGATGCGTTCTTTCAAACCGGTCCCGCGCCCAACACCAGCGTGGGAAACGGCGCAGGAGCGGGATTGAAAGTGGCCGTGTTCCCGGCTATCGGCAAGGGATTCTTGGGCATCGAGCTGGAATCGTTCGGCAACAGCAGTAACATTACCGTCCCCCTCACCACAGGTCCCGGCGCGGGAACAACCGGTCGCACCAACCTCTGGGTGTTCAACTCCATGGCGAACCTCATCCTCCGGTATCCGGGAAAGCCGGTGATACCCTACATCGGAATCGGCGGAGGACTGTCCCAGGGTGTACTCAGTGGCGCCAATATCCCCGGTCGCCCGGACCAGGACTTCGAGAGTTCAGCGACGTTCGGGTACCAGTTCCTGGCCGGGGTGCAGACGGATGTGTGGAAGAGAATCTTTCTCTTCGGGGAGTACAAGTACCTCTCTGCCAACTACCATTGGCAGAGACTCTCCCTGGACTATCGGTCCCAATACGGTCTGGTTGGCATCGGGTTGCGTTTCTAAAACTTTTCGACGCAACAGGACCCCGGTCCGCCAGCAATGGAGTCATGTGAGCGGTATCCTCGATCGTTTCTTCATCTTCCATCCCGATCCCTGGCAGGATCAGGACTGGAAGGGACAGAGCGGCCTCCCGCTGGAAGACGTCTGGTTCCCCGCAGCCGACGGCACCAAACTGTTCGGCTGGTATGTGGAGGCACCGGCCGACCGGCCGGTGATTCTCTGGTGCCACGGGAACGCGGGCAATCTCATTCACCGTCTCGACAATCTGGGCCGCTTCTTCCGGTGGGCTCTGTCGGTTTTTGTCTTCGACTACCGAGGCTATGGCCGCAGTCAGGGCCGTCCATCGGAGGAGGGTTTGTATCTTGACGCGGTCGGCGCCTACGACTATCTGACTAGGACCAGGATGATTCGCTCCGAGAGGATCATCCTGTTCGGCCGCTCGCTCGGGGCCGCTGTGGCGGGAGATCTTGCTGCACAGAAGCCGGCGGCCGGACTCGTGCTCGAATCGTCGTTTCCTTCGATCGAAGCCGTTGCCAGACTTCATTATGGTGGGCTTCCGCTTCACTGGCTCCTCGGCGCGGAATTTCGCCTGATCGACCGCTTGCCCCAATTGTCTCTGCCGAAGTTGATCATTCACGGTGATCAGGACGATATTATTCCCTTGCCGCTGGGTCGTCAGGTCTTCGACGCTGCGCCGCCCCCCAAATCGATGTATGTCGTTCCAGGCGCCCGCCACAACAACACCTACCTCGTCGGAGGGATCGATTACTTCACCAGGTTCGCCGATTTCACCCAGGACGCCATCCGCTCATGAAGAAGCCGCGCAGATCAGTCGGCGATGCCAAAAAGCTAAAGAAGTGATTGGCGACCGGCGAGACTTTTGATAGAGTGCGCTCTAGCCATGTTGCCGGACCTAGTCCACGGGTTCGGAGAAATCACCCGAACAGATCACGAAGGAGGCCGGTGAATTCTTTGCCCACTCGATACGCCTGTTGCCTGGCGGGACTTGTGTGGATTACGGCGTCAGGTTGTGCAGAAACGGCCGGGACAGGGCTTCCGCAGCTCCTAAGCCAGAGGAGTTCGTCGGCCGAGGCCGGAACGGCGATGGCTTCCGACCGTCTGTCGAGTTTCCCGATCCAGTCCGTCGCCGATTCCTTACCCATGCAAATCGCGGCTTCCACCCCCAGGCAGTCACCAGCGCCACCCAAGGACCCCGAGCCTGCCGACGAGCCGTTTGACCCTTTTGCGAAGTCCGATGAGACTACCGGGGAGGAGTATGACCCGTGGGAATCACTCAACACGAAAGTCTTTGAATTCAATCGGCAGATGGATCGCTATGTCCTGAAACCGGTTGCCAAGGGCTACGATTTCATCGTGCCCGATCTGGTGCAAGTCGGAATCAGCAACATATTCTACAATTTTCGTTTTGCCCCGCGCTTTCTGAACAACGTCTTCCAAGGCAAGGTCAAAGGCGCCGGCATCGAAGTCGGGCGGTTCCTTCTCAATACCACCGTCGGGATCGGGGGATTTTTTGATCTGGCCCAGGAAGTCAATCTGGTAACGCCTGAGGAGGATCTTGGACAGACTCTTGGCTTCTATGGCGTTAAACCGGGACCGTACCTCATGATCCCCTTTCTGGCGCCTTACACGGTGCGGGACTTTTTCGGATACATCGGCGACGTGTTTCTCAATCCGATCAACTGGCTGGTTGCCCCGATTATCGAGGTGGACGGGATACCCTCCGTTATTGCCCACAAGAATCGGACGACGTCGTCGATTCTGCAGATATCTGTACGTGTGGGAGAGATCGTCAACGACCGGTCCCGAAATCTGGAAAAATTCCAAGGGGTGGAAGAAGCCACGTTGGACCTCTACACCGCGGTCCGTAACGCGTATCTGCAACAGCGGGCGAGGGCGATCAGGGAATGAAACAAGCGGTTTGTTCGGTTCATCTGGTTAATTTGGTTTCTTTCGTTCAAACAAAACGAACGAGATCAACCAGACAGACAAGATGAACCAGACAAACGTTCCTACGCAATAACGTTCAGTTCCCGCCCCACCTTCGCAAAGGCCTTCACAGCAACTTCTAACTGAGTTCTCGTGTGGGCCGCCGACATCTGTACGCGAATTCTCGCTTGACCTTCCGGCACGACCGGATAACTGAACCCCACGACGTAGACCCCTTCCTTCAACAACCCCTCGGCCATGGCGACAGCCAGTTGGGCCTTGCCCAACATCACCGGAATGATCGGGTGTTCACCGGGGATCAGCTGAAATCCCAAGACAGCTAACTGAGCCCGGAAGAATGCCGCGTTGTCGCGCAGCATCGCGCGCAAATCGTCGCCTTGGGCCACAAGATCGAGCGCGCCCAACGCGCCGGCAGCCACGACCGGCGGCAGGGCGTTGGAAAACAGATAGGGCCGCGATCGCTGGCGGAGGAGATCGACGACCTCGCCCTTGCCCGACGTGAATCCCCCGGTTGCTCCACCGAGCGTTTTGCCCAGGGTACTCGTCACGATGTCGATCCGGTCGGCCACGCCGAAATGATCGGGGGTGCCTTTCCCATGATTCCCCAGCACACCGGTGGCATGGCTGTCGTCGACGACTACGGCCGCGTCATAACGGTCCGCAAGATCCACGATCCGGTCAAGTTTGGCCAGATCCCCGTCCATCGAGAATACCCCGTCCGTTGCGATCAGCCGTAAACGGCAATCCCTTGCCTCATGTAAACGGGCTTCGAGTTCGCCCATATCTGAATGGGCGTAGCGAAATCGTTTCGCTTTGCAGAGCCTGATGCCGTCGATCAGGCTCGCATGGTTCAAGACGTCGCTGATGACGGCATCGCGCTCGTCCAGCAAAACCTCAAACAACCCTCCGTTCGCGTCGAAACAGGAGCTGTAGAGGATCGTGTCATCGGTGCCTAGGAAGGAACTGACGGCCCTTTCGAGTCGCTTGTGAAGGTCCGACGTTCCGCAGATAAACCGGACAGAGGCCATCCCGTAGCCGTAATCCCGCAATCCTTCGGCGGCCACCTGCACGATTTTCGGATGGTTCGCCAGTCCAAGGTAGTTGTTGGCGCAGAGATTCAAGACCTGTCCCTGTGCGACACGGATATCTGCGCCCTGCGGACTCAGCAACTGCCGTTCGGATTTATACAGGCCGCGGGAACGAATCTCGGTGAGGATCTGGTCCGCTACCTTTTTGAATGAGGAGTAGGCCATTCGCGCTATCTACGGGAACAAGACAACCTTCCCGCACTGGCCGGAGTTGATCAATTCGAATCCGCGGGCAAATTCACTCATCGGGAACGTATGGGTCACGACGGGTTTAATATTGAGGCCGGCCTTGAAGAGCCCCGCCAGCCGGTACCAGGTGCTGAAGAGGCGCCGTCCGGTTATCCCGTGAACGCGAACACCCTTGAAGATGATGTCGTTGGCCAAATCGAACGTGATCGGTCCCGCCGGAATACCGAACAGGGTAACCCGACCGCCGTTCTTTACAGCGTCGAAGACCTGATGCAGAGCGGCCGGATGTCCCGACATTTCAAGCGAGGCATCGACTCCTTCTCCCGCCGTGATCTCTCGAATCGCTGCGGCGAACTTTTCCGGGGGCTCGGCCTTGGCATTCAGCACATGATCGACGCCGACCTGCTTGGCCAGGGCGAGCCGGTATTCACTCACGTCCGACGCGATGATCGTGGCGGCGCCGGCCGTTCGCGCGACGGCAGCCGCGAAGAGCCCGGTCGGTCCGCAACCGGTGATCAGCACCGTGTGTCCGGTAAGGTCTTCGGCCAGCGCGGCATCAACGGCGTTACCCAGCGGCTCCTGGAGGGAGGCGAACTCGGGCGGGATCAGCGGCGAAGTTTTCCACAGGACGCTCTCCGGCAGGACCACGTATTCTGCGAACGATCCGTCGCGATCGACGCCCAGGATGCGGTAATTTCTGCACACATGGGCCTGCCCCGTACGGCATTGGAAGCATTGGCCGCAGGTAATGTGCGATTCCGCCGCCACATAATCGCCGATCTTGACCAGCGTGACCTCGGAGCCGATCGCGACGACCTCTCCGCACATTTCATGACCGATAACGCGGGGCGGATGGATGCGGCTGTGCGCCCAGGGATCCCAGTTGTAGATGTGGGCGTCAGTGCCGCAGAGTGAGGTCGCTTTCACGCGAACGACAGCGTCGGTCGGACCTGGCGCGGGGTCCGGACAGATCGAGAATAGCAGTCCCGGTTGCGGCGCGGTCTTTATCAGTGCGCGCATGAACGTATCTTACCCTGAAACGATCGTTCTTGCCCAACCAATCAGGAAAAAAACGGGTTGCGCGGAAGTCTACAGCCTGGGTAGGATGCCGATTATGAAGGCTCTGTTTCAACGAAGCCTGTCACTCCTGACCGCTCTGTGTTGTTTCGCGCTGCCGGCTGCAGTCCTGTCCTCTTTTGACGCAGCAGCTTCCTCTTCGCAATCGACGACCGGCCCGGCGAAACGCTGGGCCCGCTTTGAACTGAGCCAAGCCGGATCGACGGGCGACATCCAGATCGGGAAGATGCTGACGATGGACATTGCGCTGGGAGGGGTGACTCAGGGAACCGTCCCCGTTGTGGCCATCTGCGAATCGATTCACTTTGAATCCCAGACGATCACGCTGGAGCCGGACGAGGATTCAATGACGCTCAGGGCGACTGTGACTCTCGAACCGATGCCGATGAGCCGCACCTCCGTCCATCCCAAAGCGGCACGGATCCAGGTCACCTTCGCGCGGTTCCGTCAGGACAAGTTCGAACGGTTCATGCGACGGATCGTCTACATCACGTTGGACCGTCAGGAGCCTCCGGCGGACAACAGCGACGCGCTACCGCTGAGACCGGAGGAACCGGCCGTCACTGAGCTGGTGGCGGACGAATCGCAGCCGGACGCGTTGCCCATCTCGGGCGAAGCCTTGGCCGAAGAAGATCTCATGCCGCTGGCCGATCCCGGTCAGGGGCGTGCCTACTGGCAGCAGGTGAGTCAACTTGTCAGCCGGAGTTGGGCCAGGCAGGTTCGTGGAATCAGACGTGGGCCCAGCAGCGAAACCGTCAAGGTCCATTTTCAGCTTTTTCCCAATGGCCGAGCCCAGTTGATTGAAATCGAGAAGGGGTCCGGCGCCCGTGAGATCGACGAGGCCGGCATCTACGCAGTGGTCAACGCGCAGCCGTTCCCTCCGTTCCCGGAAGAATTGGGAGATGAGGCGATGGATGTGCATGTGCGGATGCGGACCGGAGCGCGCCCGAGGCCGCGCGAGGTCCAATCGGTGACCAGTCAGTCGAACGGCAAACCCGATGCGCCGTCGACAAAGAAGTAATCGATAGTGGCTCAAGGAAAGGAATAGTTGATGTCGATGCGGAATTGGAAGAGTTGGTCTGTAGCAGTCGCGGCGGCGGCGTGCTTAGGAATCCCGATTCCGGTCCAGGCCGAGCCGGCCCATTGGAACGTGGATCCTGAGCATTCAACAATAGAGTTTCGTGTGTCGCACATGGTGATCTCGAAGACCGCGGGGCGATTCATGGACTATAGCGGTTTCGTCGACATGGATGCGGAGGCAGGGACCATTAAAACCATCGAAGCGACGATCAAGGCGGCTTCCGTGAATACCAATCATGAGAAACGCGATGCGCATTTGCGGAATCCCGATTTCTTCGATATCGAAAAACATCCGCTGATTACGTACCGCATGAAAAATTACAAGAAAACGGCGGACGGCTACGCTGCGGTGGGAGACCTGACGCTCCGCGGCGTCACCAAAGAGATCATGTTGACCGGCAACTTCAACGGGGTGACCAAGGATCCCTGGGGCAACATGCGGGCGGGGTTCAACGGCGAAGGTAAGCTCAACCGCAAAGATTTCGGGATGGTCTGGAACAAGACGCTGGACAGCGGCGGTCTCGTCGTCGGAGATGAGGTCTACATCAAGCTCGACATCGAATGCATCAAAGACAAACCGTGAGCCAGTTCCGGCCCTGACTGCTTCGGTCGGCTCCTATTCCAGAGTGGTGGACATTGAACGCAATGGTCCTGAACAGGACGGCGGAGGTGACGGTCAATCCGCTCCAGTTTCGCGATATCCCGATTCCGCAACCGGGACCGGGGCAACTCTTGGTCCGGGTGCGATGCTGCGGAATCTGCCGGACGGACCTGCATGTCATCGAAGGGGAGTTGGACCACCCGCTCCTGCCGTTGATTCCCGGTCACCAGGCGGTCGGAGTTGTCAGCCAAGTCGGCTCCGCAGTCACGGGACGAGCGGTTGGTGAACGAGTCGGCGTCGCCTGGCTTCAGCATACCTGCGGTCACTGTGAATTCTGCCGGAGCGGGCGGGAGAATTTGTGTCCTGGAGCGCGCTTTACGGGCTACCAGGTTCATGGCGGCTACGCGGAGTATGCCCTGGTCTCGGCGCCCTTCGCCTATCAGATTCCCGACACCTTCAGTGATGAGGAGGCTGCGCCGCTCCTCTGCGCAGGCATTATCGGCTATCGCGCGCTGCGCCTCAGCGGCATTCAGCCAGGACAACGCCTTGGTCTCTACGGCTTCGGCGCCTCGGCCCATATCGCTATTCAGATTGCTCGTCATTGGGGCTGCGACGTCTACGTCTGTTCGCTCAGGCGGGCGCATCAAGAGTTGGCTCGGGAACTCGGCGCGCGATGGGTCGGAGGTGCTGCCGACGCTCCGCCGGACGCGTTGCACGGAGCGATTATCTTTGCTCCGGCCGGCGAACTGGTTCCTCCGGCGCTGCGCGCGCTTGAACGGGGAGGCACGTTGGCGCTGGCCGGTATTCACATGTCGCCGATCCCATCGCTTGATTACGACCGGGAAGTGTTCGGAGAACGGGTCATCAGAAGCGTGACGGCCAACACGAGGCAGGACGGAGAGGATCTCCTGCGCGAAGCCGCCGCAATCCCGATTCGTCCGCGGACGCAGCCCTTTCAATTGAGGGAGGCGAACCAGGCGTTGCAGGCGCTCAAGGCGGGGGCGATCAAGGGGGCGGGAGTCCTGACCATTCAGTAGACTCTTCGAGATGAACATCGGGTCGACCATCCGGAAACGGCCCGTGCTAGGATGTGACGATGCGACGATCCTTTTTCTGGTTCGCGGCGGGCATCTGGTCGCTGTCGGGGTTTCCCGCTATGGCGCTGGAGTTTACCGCCGATCAACTCACCAAAATCGACGGCCGGACCCACAAGGCGTTCATTTATTATCGCGATCAGATGTGGCGCATTGAGCACCATTCAATGGGACCGGTGAATGTAAGCATCGTCCGCAAGGACAAGCAGGTTGTCTGGCTGCTGCTGTCGCGCATGAAGCATTTCAAGACCGTTCCTTACGATCCGGAACAGGACCTGCGTGTGACGGAAACGCTGGAGGGGGAAATCTCGCGACAGGAGATCGGTACGGAAGTGCGCGAGGGCCACCCGACGGTCCTGTACGAAGTGACGACACAGCAGGGCGAACTGGTGGAGTCCTACTATCAATGGGTCGCGACGGATATTCACTTTCCCATGAAGCTGGCGAAGAAAGACGGCAGCTGGATCGTCGAGTACCAGCACGTGAAGTTGCGGTCGGTGTCGGACTATCTGTTCAATTTGCCGGTCAATTTTCAACCGCTCGAGGAGTTCCAGAGAGACGTGCCGAAAGACGCGTCTCAACAGGGAATGTAACGTTTGCTTCAGGAGACAAGGAGGAATTATCGTGAAAAGGGCCTGGGTGGTCTCGTATGTCGTCCTGTCGGGGTTGGTCGGGGTCGTGGGAGCGGCTTCTGCGCTGGACGTGGCCGATGTGAAGCGCGAATGGACACCGGATGGGAAAAAGCTTGCCGCCGAACGGGTCAAGTTGCCGGCGCATGACGAAATGATTCGGATACCGGCCGGCCCTTTCCTGATGGGGAGCGATAAGAAAATCGACAAGAATGCCTATCAACCGGAGTTTCCTCAGCGGAAGGTCTACTTGGACGCCTACGACATCGACAAGTTCGAAGTCACGACGATCCAGTTTCTCAAATTCGTCCTGGCCACGGATCGCGACCCCTTGATCGATTGGCAGTACGACGGGGGGAATTTTCAGGAAACGATGGTGAACCATCCGGTGATGCACGTGTCCTGGTTCGACGCCGACGCCTATTGCAAATGGGCCGGCAAGCGGCTGCCGACGGAAGCCGAATGGGAAAAGGCGGCGCGGGGGGAGGACGGAAGGATTTACCCCTGGGGCAATCAGATGGCCGGTCTCTCCCGCTCGAACTTCGGACGAACCGGTCTCTCCGGCCCGGTCCGCGACCGCCCCGAGCGGCTGCTCTTGTATCCGCCCATCATCTCGATCGACAAATACGAGAATGCCGTCAGCCCCTACGGGGTCTTCCAGATGGCGGGCAATGTGTCCGAATGGGTCGCGGATTGGTACGACCCGAAGTACTACACGACGGCGCCGGAGAAGAATCCGAAGGGACCGGAAACGGGAACGCAACGCGGGTTCCGCGGGGGCGGCTGGATCGACAGCACGCCAAGCGTCCGCGTGGCTCAGCGCAATGGAACGGATCCTAACACCAAAATGAACTGGATGGGATTCCGCTGCGCGCGGGACATAAAAGTGGGGGAAGAAACACCGGAGGCGAAGCCGATGCAAACGAGCGTAAGGTAGTCGGATCGCTCGCCGTCTTAACTCTTCGATCCTACCGCAGTGAGCAATTTAGGCAGGAAGCTTCCTCGAGATGAGGTTGCGTACCTGCTGGGAGGCTTCTTTGACCAGGATGCCCATCTTGGGATGCGAGGGTTCCAGGTCAACAGGAAGGTCATAGTGTTTGATGCGTTCGCTGGCGGTGGGGCCGATGGAAGCCACGACCAGTTTCTTGCAGGCTTCCTTGAAAGCCGCTGTTTTTCCGTCCCGCTCGACGAGCTGCATGACGTGTTCGATCTGCGCGGCGTTGGTCACCAGCATCACATCGATCTTGCCGTTTAAGATCTCGCTAATCGCGTTCGTCAAAGGACCAGTGTCCTCCGGCATGGCCCAGCGGTAGATCGGGACAGGAAAGACCTCCGCTCCTCTGGTCTTGAGATCATGAATCATGTCCGGGTTGGAGATCCCGTACTCCTGCACGGCGATCCGCAAGCCCTGCACCGGTCGATAGTAATCCAGCGTGGCAATGACATCCTGCCAGGTGTTCGGCTCCGGCACGGTGATATTGGATTCCATCCCCAAGGTCTTGAGTGCGGCAAGCGGTTTCGGGCCTCTGGTGACGACGATGGTCTGCTTCAGTGCCTCGATCAACTGCGCGATCGGGTACCGGATCTGAAGCGTCTCGAACAAGGCTTTGGTTCCGACGCCGGTCATGAGAATCAGAACATCGATCTGACGCAGGATGAGCTTCACTCCGAAGCGAAAGACGGCGCCGTTGTCCTGGAGCGGAATGGGAACTTCCCGAAGGGCCGGCGCCACGAGCGGAGAACCGCCGTGGCGTTCGATCAGGCGGGACATCTCCTTTGCCATGCGGCTCTCGAACGACAGCACGCGTAGCCCGTGGAAGTCGTTGGGAAGATCTGCTGAAGGCATTTCGCTCGGCGGCGCGGCCGCAGCGTCCAACGTTGTTTCGACGGATGCGGCCTTGTCCGGTTCGCCGCAAATCGAGAGGAGAGCGAGGATCTCCGTCACCTCTTCAAGCAATGCTTGAATCGCAGGTTCCTGATCCGTTCCTGCCGCCCCGAGCAATTCGAGCCAGAACACACAGTCGTCGGCGTCGTCGGATGCGCGGCCCCGCTTGCTGGAGAAGTCGTCTTCGGACCAGGACCGCGCGAGCGCGCGGCAATTGGCGGCCAATGTGGTGGCCGCTTTCACCAGCGGGGTTTCTATCGCGTGAATTTCAGGTGTCTTGGGGAACGAGCCGAAGAGCTTGAGCACACCGATCGCAAACTGTTTACTTTTTGATCGGAGCTGATCGGTCTGATCGGATTTGGTCATGGGACTCTTGTACCATGACGCCCGGAAGATCCTCAGCGCAAACGATTATTTGGCATCCCGCGCGCAGCGAAAACCGGTTGATTCGTTCCGGACGGTTGGATCGCTGTCCACACGGGTAAAAATGCGGACAGTCGGGGTCTCGTTCTGCCATCCCGACCCTCGAAGCACCCGCTTTGTTCCGGTTTCTGGTCCCTTCGGATTCTTGAGCGGGCTTTTTTCGTAGTACCTGGCATCGTACCAGTCATTGACCCATTCCCAGACGTTTCCCGCCATATCGTAGAGACCGTAGGGACTCTTTCCGGCCTCGTAACTGCCCACCGGCATCAAGGTCTTTTCGCCGACCCAGCGCTGATTGAAATTCAGGTGTTTATTCGTGGGTTCGACGTTCCCCCAGGGAAAGCGCCAATCATTGTTCCCCTTGGCGGCCTTTTCCCATTCGGCTTCCGTCGGCAGCCGCTTGCCGGCCCATTTGCAATAGGTATCGGCGTCGCTCCAGTCCACGTTGACGACGGGCCGTTCCGAGAGGGATTCGGATATCGAGTCCCCCTGCCAGAGATTTCGCGTAGGATTCTTCGGGTTCTGCGGGACGCGATGACCGGTAGCCTTCACAAATGCCAAGTACCGGCCGTTCGTCACCTCGTACGCGTCGATGTAATAGTCGTCCAGATGGACTTCATGACGCGGGTATTCGTCGCGGCCGCCGTCCCGATCACCAGGAGGCACACCCATCGGAAAGGGGCCGGCGGGGATCAGCAGCATCGGCGCCCCGTCCTTGCCCGTTGGAGCCGTATCGACTGCTTGAGCCAGGCAGGGTATGAACATGATTGCAACGACGATCAGCAAACGTAACCACACCGGCATCATTAAACACTCCTATTTGGTTGTCATGCGGTCGGAGGGATCGTAGCACAGCCTTGGGACGGTTCGCAGCTGGACGAATGATGGAAAATCGAATTGACGGCGGTTCGGGCGTTACCTACTATACAGACGGTGAGGCGTCCATGACTGATCCGGCTCATCTCGGCCTGCGACATCTGGCTCTGCGCGTGACGAACTTGAAGCGCTCACGGGCGTTCTATGAGCAACTTCTTGGAATGAAGGTCGTCTGGGAGCCGGATGCCGACAATGTCTATTTCAGTTCTGGAACGGACAATCTGGCCTTGCATCAAATTGGAGCCGGTGAACTGGCGGCCTATCAGCCGGCGAAGGGACAGTTGATGGATCATCTGGGTGTGATTGTCGAAAGTCCGCAGGCCGTTGATCGAATGTATGGCGACATCGCGTCCAAGATCGGCTTGTTGGGAGGAGCCATTGCCAAAGCGCCCAAGCAGCATCGGGACGGCAGTTACTCGTTTTACTTCTCCGATCCCGACGGCAACGTAATTCAGGCGTTATACGAACCGACGATCAGCAAGCTTAAATTCACCGCCTCGCGCTCACCTCTATGAGCCGAATCTGGGACCACCTTCCCAAGCAGGATTATCTCAGCCTCGTTCCCTGGGCCTGGGTCCAGTTGGAAAGCGCGGCGCCGCCCGGTCCATTTCCATTTATGGCCGGTGTGTCGTCCGATGTCGTTGCGAGCCTCCACGAAGCTCATGGCCTGCTCGCCAGCTCTATCGATACCGCGATCAGCGACGTGTTCTCGAAGCGGGCTCCTCTCGATGATCCGGAGCGCCGCCGGCGACTGGAAGATGCCTACGCAGAGCTCGTCGCGGGCCGGCCCTATCTCAGGCAGCACATCAAATGCGGGCGCAAACCCGACGGGAGTTTTCAATGGGAGTTCCCGACCGATCCCACCAAATCGGCCACCGTCACGAACGGTGGCCTGCGCATCTTTCATTCTGTGAATCGGCAGGCCATTCCGATCGGGTTCGATCAGCGCCCGCTGGGACCGATCGTCGGAAAGGTCCTGGGCATGTTGGACGGGACGCATCAGACAGAAGAGATCAGGACGGTCGTCACGGCCTCGCCGCGGGAAGCCCAAGCGGTCCTGACCAGGCTGATGGAATCGCTGCATCAGTACGAATGCCTTGTCAGTTCGCCTCAGGCCTCGATTCGTCAACGATGGCTCGAGGTCGTTCAAGATCAGGATACGGTCCATCTGGGCCATGCGGCGTTGCTCTACCGGCAACAGGATAACGTCCTCCTCTTCGATCCCTGGCTGCTGCCCTGGTTCGCCGAATCCACCGTGCCTTCTCTCTGGGGATCGTTGTTGCCCAAGCCGGCTGCCGTGTTCCTGACACACGATCATGACGACCATGTCGATCCCCGCACCCTTCTGCATTTGCCGAAGGAGACGCCGATCATCATTCCCAGCCGTCGTAATCGCAAGAAGCTCTTTTACGATTACCTGTCGCTGTTGCGGGAATTGGGGTTTGGTCGCGTCGTCGAATTGGCCCATGGTGAATGCTGGTCTTTCGAGGGAGGCACCGTCGTTTCCGTCCCGTTTTATGGGGAGGATCCCTGCGATCTTGAGATGCCGCGCAACTGTTATCTGATCAGTGACCGGGGCCACAACGTCCTGATCCATGCGGACAGCGGCCCGACCAACGACGGGCGCTCGGCCCTGAAAGACGGCGTTATCGCACGCCTGGTCGACAAGTACGGACCGATCCCGCTCGTGTTCGCCTCGCAACAGCAGTTGCTCGAACTGCGAAGCCACGCGGCCCATGCATCGCTGTCTCATCCGGGGAAATGGCTGGACGTCGGCGAGAACGGCTACCTCTCCAACGCCTATCTGGCGGAAATCTGCGCCACCGCCAAGGCGAAGCTGTTCGTGTCCTATGCCACCGGCGGCGCCGACTGGTATCCGGATCATTTGTCGTTCATGTTCAGCCGGCGAAACCCGGCCAGGACGGCCCTGCTCACGGCCCACTGGGAGCGGCCGGAAAATCTCAAAGAACTTCTTTCCCCTCTCGGTTGCAGGTATCATTACGCTCGGGCGCTTCAGTGCTATCGAGCGACGGGGGACGGCCGTATCGATGTCCAGTCGACGGGCGACGGCCTCGAGCCGATGAATCTCTACGGTTTCGCCTATGGTGAGCTGCCCTTCAAAAAAACGGGCAGACAGGCGTGACCGGAAGCATCACGACCACAAGGAATGCGCATGGGTGCATCGAACGGACCGATTCTCGTGACCGGCGCGGCGGGCTTCATCGGCTTTCATGTCGCCAAGCGACTGATGGAGCGAGGGGATCACGTCATCGGCCTCGACAACGTCAACGACTACTACGATGTTCGTCTCAAACAAGCTCGCCTGGTCCAGCTGACCCAGTCGGACCGGTTCCAGTTCGTCAAACTTGATCTGGCCAATCGGCTGGGAATGAAGGAGTTCTTTGCCGAGCAGCCGATTACCCGAGTTGTGCATCTTGCCGCGCAGGCCGGCGTGCGCTATTCGCTTGTGAACCCGCATGCCTACACGGACAGCAACATCGAAGGCTTCATGAACGTGCTCGAAGGCTGCCGGCACTCGAAGATCGAGCATCTCGTCTATGCCTCCTCCAGCTCCGTCTACGGGGGCAATACCCAGATGCCCTTCTCCATTCACGACAATGTGGACCATCCGGTCTCGCTCTACGCGGCCAGCAAGAAGGCCAACGAGTTGATGGCTCATTGCTATGCGCACCTCTACAAGATTCCCTGCACGGGGCTGCGATTCTTCACCGTGTATGGGCCATGGGGAAGACCGGACATGGCGCTGTTTATCTTTACCAAAGCCATTTTGGAAGGGAAGCCGATCGAGGTGTTCAATCACGGGAAGATGCGGCGGGACTTCACCTACATCGATGACATCGTCGAAGGAGTGATCCGGACCCTGGACCACGCTGCCGAACCCAATCCGGCCTGGTCGGGCGACCAGCCGGATCCAGGGACAAGTTCAGCCCCTGCCCGTGTCTACAATATCGGGAATCACCAGTCGGTTGAGTTGTTGCGCTTCATTGAAGTGTTGGAACAGGCGTTGGGCAAGAAGGCAGACAAGAAGTTGATGCCGATTCAACCGGGCGATGTGCCGGCGACCTATGCGGATATTGATGATCTCTCGCGGGACGTCGGCTTCAAACCCTCGACCCCCATCGAGGTCGGCATTCCGCGCTTCGTGCAGTGGTATCGGGAATTCTACAAGGTGTAGGGGCGTCTTGGCTGACGAACGGCGCACGGCTTCGAATGCGCCATAATGCGATGCATACAGACTGCTGCTGAACCTCTTCCAGTTAGCCGGGCGCGACTCTAAGGCTGCGTCGCAACGCCGCAATGCCGTCGCTCCCGGTATCTCGCGCTCCACGTCCGTCGTCAGCGCCCGCTATAGCGCATTCTCTCCGCACACCCGTTCCAGCCAAGATTAGGCAAAAGGGCGCAGGCTGCGGCAAGTTGTGTCCCGCCCTCTTCAGTGATACGCGCTGGGAATTCCCGACTGGGTGTCCCCGAAGGAGGCAAATCGCACTCGTGCCGCGCATCCATTCCAGCCAAGACTCTATAGAAGTCAGGTTTTCTTGCTCTGTCGTGTTCGTTCAATATCCCTGTTAGAAACGTCAATCTCGATCACCTCTTGAACAAGAGCCTGAATCTCGTCTTCGGATGGAGCATCGATCTCAGCATGGAACACTTTGTTCCTGATTTCCCGGAGCCCGTGCCATCTGCGAGCGTCAATCGCGTTGATTATCTTGCGACCATGCAATTTATTGATAATCTCTACGAGTTCGAGAGGTTTGACACAGCCGCCCTCATCTCTTCTTGTCAGACACAGGCCCTCTAATTCGGCTCGCTTGCGAAGCCCTTCTTCAAAGGCATAACAGCCCACCAAGCCGGCCAAGTCGTTCCTCACATTCTCCAAAGCCTCAGCCAATCGAGGTAGAGAAAGTCCTCTCAATGGAGCAACAAGGTTTGCCGTTCTGAGTTGGCGAAGAAACCCATCTTGCTCGTATTCATGCTTGATGGCAGGATCGTCAACCGGGATCGTAAAGCATTTTTCATGCAGTACCCACACTGCCATGTCGACATCCGCTGCGCGCGGAAGACCCTTATGGCGGTCCCGAATTTCACGAATGTTGCGAAGATAATTCAGGTATGTTGCGACAGCATCTCTGCCGCGTTCAGTAGCTAGGAACCGTTCAACGGGAGGACTCAAGATGCCGAAAGATTCCGGACAAAGGAATCGCAGAATGATCGAGACAAGTTCAATTGACCGAAAAGCCGTGAGCAAGTCCTCAATTATGGCTCGTTCTTTGGGAGTGCCCTCCGTGTTCTTGGATAATTCCCAGAAATCAAATGTCTGGTCTGCTAGATGTGGGTCCACGTCTGCCGACGAGGGAAGCACCCAGTAGCGCTCAAACCACCAATTATCCTTGTCTCTAAAGCAGGCCAGATCGGAAACTCTTAACTTCCTTTTCGGCTGCCGCAAGAAACGTATTTTTTCTTCAATCGCCTTCAGATGAAACGGCTTCCCATATTTTGTCCGACTGACTTCTTCGAACTGCCTCAGGCATCTCACCAGATAATGATCGGGCACGGCATCGCTCCCTAGCGATATTGTGAGGAGTCTATTCTATGCTCACTGATCCGGATGAAGCCGGGGCCCAATACATCCTGTCCGTGGTAGGACGACTCAAGATCGGCTGGAAGGGATGGGCACGAAGGTTTGCGCCATAGCGCCATACATGAAGATGTGGGATAGAAGGCTTGCGGTGCGACGGCATTGCGACGCTGCGTCGCAGCAGTATAGGAGCACAAGCAGATAACCGCGAATGATCAGCGGCAACAACGGTTCAACGCATTATGGCGCAACCGAAGCTGCCCGCCCTTCGTCAGCCGTCTGAATCTTATGCTTCGGCGCCCTGAATGCTGACGACCTTAGAAACAACCGACAGGAACGAATCCGGTGCCGAACATGCGACTCAGAGCCAGCCAGCGCGTGTTGTCGTAGAAAGAATAGCTGGGTCCGCGTTGATTCCGGCCGGATATATCACTGCCATACGAAGAATCCGAGCCGAAGAAGAATCCGCCGCGCGTTTTTTGGTTGAGATGCAGCCACTCGCTGTACATCCCGCAGACTTCCGCCTGCACCGATCCGGACGAGGCGATACTGGCATGCCAGTCTCCGGCCCAGTTGGGGGCGCTTTGCCCTCCGGTCATACCGGTTGGATATCGCTCCACGTAGGGAGGAACGTCATACTGCGGAGCCGCGGCGACCGGAGGCCGATAGGTCGGCATATTGTCGAGCGAGGGCACGACGGACAGTGGCTTCAGCGTCATCAAGGTGCAGCCTGCCTTATCCTTGTTCGTATAGAGCATCGTCCCGTCCGGTTGAGGACAGCTCCACATCTTCATGGGATCGAATTCCGTCTGCTCCGGCGTAGCCGCAAAAGTCGCCGAGAACGTCATCATCAACATGGTCGCCGCGACCAAGTAGAAATCGCGTGGCCGCATAAAGCACCTCCCCTGATTCCGTGATAGAGACAGCATCGGCATATGGTCATGGCCTTTCTTGTATGGTACTCACCGCTGCTGTCGACAAGCTATGATACCGGCGCTCACAGCGTCTATTCACCTTTGGAGGGGGTGGAGCAGGAAGGGGGGACGAGACGCTTAGAACAGGCTCTCATGGCTGATTCCCACTACCACCTTGATCGCCGCTTCAGGGATGATGCCGCTAAGGGTGGGGAGGATTCCATCGGCTTCGTCCGGTTTTTCAGCGGGATAGGTTGCTTTACCTTGTCCCTTTGGTCACGCTGCGGTATTCTCCGCCCTAACAGGATGTTGAAAAAGCCGCTCTTTTCACCCGCCCAGCCCAGACGCGCCGAGACGCGCCTTTCTCCAAGCTTTGTTCTCGCATCGCTCAGAGGCTCGACGTCGTTGCGGCCTCGCGGGAAGACCTTTTTGAACATCCTGCAGGCGAGTGGCTCGCACCTCTCGCATCTTCTTTCCCGCTACGAATTTCGGCATGACTGATTACGGCGTGCTCGGCAATCTCCTCGTCATTTTTTCGGTGTCGATCGCCGTCGTATTCCTGTTTCACCAGTTCAGACTGCCTTCCATCGCGGGATTCCTCGTGGCCGGCGCCTTGATCGGTCCTCACGGGTTGAACCTGATCTCGGACATCGGAACGGTCCAAGTACTGGCGGAAATCGGCGTCGTGCTGCTGCTGTTTACGATCGGTATCGAATTCTCGCTGGTGCAGCTGGCATCGCTGCGCAGGCTGTTGGTGGTGGCGGCGCCGATTCAGGTCGGAAGCGTCTTGTTGGTTGCCTGGCTTGGGGCGCTGCTGGTCGGACTGCCCTGGCAGGAAGGCATCTTCTGGGGGTTTCTTGTCTCGCTCAGCAGTACGGCGATCGTCCTAAAAGCTCTGGCCAATCGCGGTGACAGCGATTCGATCCACGGTCGGGTCACCATCGGCATCCTCATTTTTCAGGACCTTGCCGTCGTGCCGATGATGCTACTCACGCCGATTCTGGCGAGTCCGGGCGAGGGAGGTGGATTGTCCATTCTGCTGACGCTAGGTAAATCCGTGATGGCCGTAGGACTCATCGTCGCTGCCGCCTGGTATGCCGTTCCGAAGTTGCTGGAGCATATCGTCCGCAGCCGGAGCCGGGAGTTGTTCCTGCTCACCATCATCGTGCTGTGCCTCGGGATTGCCTGGCTGACCTCGCTTGGCGGCCTCTCGCTGGCGCTTGGGGCCTTCATCGCCGGGCTTGTGATATCAGAATCCGAATACAGTCATCAGGCGATGGCCGAGGTGCTGCCGTTCCGCGACAGTTTCAACAGCCTTTTCTTCGTCTCGATCGGGATATTGATGAATTGGCGCGTCCTGTTGGAGCATCCGCTCCCGGTCGCCGGTCTGCTGCTGGCGATCCTCGTCGTCAAGTTTGTGACGGGCGCGGCTGCGGCGCTGGCCGTCGAAGCGCCCCCACGCTCGGCGTTCATGGTGGGAATCGCCCTGGCGCAAGTCGGCGAATTCAGCTTCCTGCTTGCACAGCAGGGCCAGGAAAGCGGCCTGTTGCGTGGGGATCCCTATCAGGTCTTTCTCGCGGTGTCAGTGCTCTCGATGATCATCACGCCCTTCCTGATGGAGTGGTCGCCGTCCCTGGCCCGTCGCATCGAAGCTATGCAACGACTCCGGCATTGGCTCCCCGACCGTACGACGGCGCACGCGCTGCAGACGGAAGGCAGGCAGATCCGGATTAAGAATCATGTCATCATCGTCGGGTACGGTCTCAACGGCAGAAACCTCGCCCGCGTTCTGAGTGAAACGGAGATTCCCCACGTCGCGCTGGATCTCGACGGCGACACGGTCAGGCGGGAAGCTCAGCACGGAGCCCCGTTGTACTACGGCGACGCCACGAACGCGAATGTACTGCGCCATGTGAAAGTGGAAGAGGCAAAAGTCCTGGTCGTCGCGATCTCGGATCCGTTCGTCACCAGGCGCACCGTCCAGGTCGCGAAGGGGCTCAATCCCAAATTGCACGTGGTCGTCCGCACCCGCTATTTGCGCGAACTGGAGGAGTTGCACCAGCTGGGGGCGGACGACGTCGTACCGGAGGAATTCGAAACGTCGATCGAGATTTTCGCGCTCGTGCTGCGCACCTATAACATGCCGCAGGAGTTCGTCACGCGGAAGGCCGAGCAGATCCGTCGCGAAGGGTATGCGCTGCTGCGTCGAAGCGAACTGCCGGAATTAGCGCACCATCTCCGGGGAGGCACTCTCACTGATGCGGAAGTCGAGACTTGTCGCCTCGAGGAGGATGCGCCTGGGGTCGGAAGGACGCTGGCAGAACTGGCGATTCGCCCTCGGACGGGAGCTTCCGTGATCGCTTGGACCCGCGCCGGCGTTACCGAGTCGAACCCTTCTCTCAAGACGAAGCTGAAGCCCGGCGATATCGTCGTCCTGCTGGGGTCTCGCGAGCAGATTCGAAGAGCGATGAGCCTTCTAGCGGAATCACGTCAGGAATAGCCGCTCAGCGCTGCGCCCCCGCCATGGTTTGATAGGCTTCTTCCAGCGTGTTCACTTCCACGACGGTTATGTGACGTGTTGCCGCCAGCGTAGCGAGGTCCCACTCTGCGATCTGCAATTGTCCGCGCGGCACTAGGACCTTCTTGAAATGTTCGCGCGCCGCTGCCTCCACCTTCTGAGGGATGCTGCCGACGGCAATGATGGTGCCATCCGGCGCAATTTGGCCGGTCATGGCGACCTCCGGCCTCACCGGCTCGCCGCGCCAGGCGGCCATGATGCCGACCGCCACGGCGCCGCTTGCGCTCATTCCGTCGGTCATGGAGTTGTAGGAGCGATTCTTGATCGTGATCACCCAGTCCCGTCCATTCTCACCGAGGTGTCGCAGAGCCGTCAACACCGCCTGTTTCACGCCTGCTTTCCAATCGTCACCCACCAGCGAACCTCCGCCGAAATTGATCTCGCTGAACTGGATCACCGGGCCGTCTGACTGAGGGTCGGTGGAGATTTGGATCACAATGTAATGGACGACTCCCGTTTTCCCGTCGCTGAGAACGGCCAGAGCCGGAACCGCAGCCGTACGGAGATTGTCCGACGCCTCTGCACGGGAGAGGAAAACGAGGAGCATCAACAGCGCCCAGGAAAGAGGGCTCAGGTTTTTTAACATCCTGCTAGCTCCTCCAGCGAAGCGTCACCCGACCTTTCAAAGGATGATCGAGCGGCTGGCCGGTTTGCACCGATGCCAGATGGGCCGCTTTCAACTTGTAGTACCACTTTGCCGGTGTGTCCGCATCGTCGATGAGCATGAGGCCCGGCTTGTAGCGCAGGCCGACCGCTTGGCGTTCCATCGCCACCTTGTCCTGCGCCAAGAAAATATTGCCGAAGTAGCGAAAAAGAGTATTGGAGAAGGGAAGCCACCTCAGCGCATTCCAGGCCGCGCAGAAGTCGATTCGGCACTGCTGATCGGAGACCGGAGTCACGGTCGTTCGATTCGACATGAACATGTCTCCGGATTGGACGAACTCAAATCTCTGATTAGGCAATACAAAGTCGATGGTCGTCATGAGCGGCCCAGGATACAACCGATTGAGCAGCTTGTACGTGCTGTTCATGGAGGCGGCGTGGGGCACCATGCGGAATCCGTTGGGAATCGGTTCAAAAGTCTTTGCCTTCTCGCGCATGTCGGCTGCGGTGCGCCACCAGGAACTTTGATGGACGAATGGACCGTGAGCCGGGTCTATAAGGCCGACGATGCCGTCGTCGATCGCACAGTCCAGCAACGTGGAAATTTGAATCAGCCGATAGGAAGAAGAGGGCAAGGGCAGCGGCGGGACGTCAGGAACCGGTTGATCTGGGTGCTGAGGGTCGGGGATGAATACCCATACATATCCGTCCTGTTCCCGGCAGGGATAGGTCGTGATACCGATCTTATCCGGTTGGAAAGGGGAATCATCAACCAGCGAAGGAATCACCCGGCATCGACCCTTTTGATCGAATTGCCATCCGTGATAGGCGCATTCGACGCAATTGTCCCTCATGCGTCCGAACGACAGCGGCATGCCGCGATGGGGACAGATATCGCGCATCGCCGCCACTGCGCCCTGATCGGTCTTGCACACGAGGATCGGGAGCCCGAGGAGGATGGTCCCCTTCAGTCTTCCAGGGCTGAGTTCCGAACTCGTGCAGGCCGGGTACCAAAATCCGAAGAGCGGAGCGCTCTTGGACGGTTTGATCTCGGTGATGAGGTCTGAATTCATGGAAGAGGTTGAGGGAGTTAGTTAGATGGGGGCTTTCATCAAGATTCTTCGGGACTATATCTGCCGTACCGAGCGGGGTCAAGGTCCGTTGTTGACAAGAAAAAGTTGCGGGGACTATAGTCAAAAATTGCGGAAAGCAGCGAAATCGTGCGTATCCGACAAGAAGAGGCAGTCATGACCACCACGACGCAGATGGATCCAGCGATCGCGTTAGCCGACCTCCAGGCCTCTAAGCCGGACAGAGTCACGATCGTCCTGCTTAGCGGCGATCTGGATCGCGCCATGGCGGCCTTTATCATTGCGACCGGGGCGGCTGCCATGGGCATGCAAGTCACGGTATTTTTTACCTTCTGGGGCTTGAATACCATTCGCCGAAAGGGCGCGACCAGTTCGGCAAAGGATTGGCTCCGCCGGATGTTCGGATTGTTGAATAAGGGTGGAGCCGATAGTCTGCCGCTTTCCCGGTTCCATTTCGGCGGCATCGGCACCAGGATGATGCAGAAGGTGATGAAGCAAAACCGGATGCCGGGCGTTCCCGAGCTGATGGAAACCGCCTTGGATCTCGGCGTGAAGTTTATCGCCTGCACCACAACCATGGGGTTGATGGGAATTACGAAGGATACGCTGATCGAGGGAATCGATCAGTTTGCCGGAGTGACAACCTATCTGGCCGAAGCCAAGCAGGGAAGCGTGAATTTGTTTATCTGACAAAGCGAGACTCGCGGGACGGGCGGGAAAAGCGAGACATGAAAGGATGTGTTGCTCGCCTCGCATTTCGCGCAAGTCTCGCCTTTCCAGCGGAGAGTGAAGAATCATGCAAGCCGATGTGAAGCTCGATACACTCGGATATTTTTGCCCCATGCCGATCATCATGACGTCGAAGAAGATCAAAGAGCTGACCTTAGGGCAGGTGCTCGAAGTGGTCTCCGACGATGAAGGAATCAAGAAAGACATGCCGGCCTGGTGCGATACGACCGGCCATCAGATGTTGGGGCTCGAAGAGGAACAGGCCAAGTCCGGCCGTATTTACAAAGCCTTTGTGAAGAAAGCCAAGTAGCACCGCACCGACAGGTTGCGCGGGATAATAACGAAGCCGGAGGCATGAGAACCATACCTCCGGTTTTTTATTTTCGGAGAGATGAGCCGGAATGGATCGCCTGATCACCTGCGTGCCGAACTTCAGCGAGGGACGGAGCCGGACGACGGTCCGCGCCTTGATTCAAGCAGTGGAGTCGGTGCCCGGCGTTGTCCTGCTCGATCATACGATGGATGCCGACCATCACCGATCGGTGCTCACCTTCGTCGGCCGGCCGGAGGCGGCGGGTGAAGCGGCCTTTCGGGCGATTCGAGTGGCCACCGACCTCATCGACCTGCGCAAGCACGACGGTGTGCATCCGCGCGTCGGGGCGACAGACGTCGTCCCGTTCGTCCCGGTCAGAGGGGTGACGATGCGCGACTGCGTGCAACTGGCCAAGCGTCTCGGACAGCGCGTAGGGCAGGAACTTGAAATCCCGGTGTTTCTCTATGAGCAAGCGGCCGCTCATCCCGATCATGCCCCGCTCGAATCGGTTCGCCGGGGCGGGCTTGAAGGTTTGGCGTTCCGCATGCACTCCGATCCGGATTGGCTTCCGGACTTCGGGCCTCCTCGCCTGCATAAAACCGCCGGGGCGGTCGTTATCGGCGCGAGGCCGCCGTTGATCGCCTTCAACGTGAATCTCCGGTCGACAAACCTCGAACTGGCCCGCACGATTGCCCGGACGATTCGCCAATCGAACGGGGGATTGCCTCATGTGAAGGCAATCGGCGTCGAACTGGCGAGCCGCCGCATGGTTCAAGTGGCGATGAACCTTACGGACTATCGGGTGACGCCCGTCCACGTCGCCTTTGAGACCGTTCAGGCGCAGGCTTCGCTGCACGGCGTGACCATTGCGGGGAGCGAAGTCATCGGATTGGTGCCCGAGGCGGCTCTTGTCGAGGCTGCCGCCGATGCCCTCAGGCTCGAAGGTTTCGATGCGGCGCAGGTGCTCGAAACGAAAATAGACTCGGCCTTCTCATCGTCTTCACGAACTCCGGCTCCTTCCCGGACGAGCGCGATGTCGCAGGACTTGCGGCAACTCTCCCTGTCGCAATTCCTGGATGCGGTCGCGGCGGCAACCCCTTCTCCGGCCGGCGCATCCGTCTCGGCCATGGTGAGCGCCTTTGCCGCCTCGCTCGGGATGATGGGAGCACGGCTCAGTCGGCAACGGGTAGGCGAGCGACAACTGTCCGAAGTCGTCAAACGACTGAGCGACTTGGCGCAAGCGGACGGAGGGGCCTACCGAAAATATCTCCAGGCGGCCGGATTACCGAAGACCGACCCGAATCGCCCTGCCACGCTGTCGTCCGCCTTGCACGTAGCGACGGAGATTCCTCTTGAAATTGCGGAGCTGTCGGGAAAGGCGGGGACCCTGCTCCATGCTTGTCTGAGGCGGGTCAAGCCAAGGCTGCAGGCGGATACGGTAGCCGGGCTCTTCCTTGTCGTTGCAGCGGGAGAAGCAACACTGCGCATTGCAAGGGAAAACCTGAAGGCCCAATCAAATCAGCAGCTTAAGCATGCAATTCGGAGCCGCATTCAGCAGGTCTCAACCCGTCTTGAGGAACTCCGGAGGCTGTGCTACACTCCGCCCCCTAATCCGTCGGCCACTAAGGAAAAATCAGCACAGGCCTCGCCTGAGAAAGTACGGAAGCGAAACGAATGGAAATCAAAGTCTTCAATAACAACGTCGAAAAGGCACTCAAGGTTGCGAAGAAAAAGCTCGCGGGGGAAGGACTCTTCCGGGAACTAAAGCGTCGCCGGTATTATGAAAAGCCGAGCGTGAGGAAGAAAGCCAAGCAACGCGAGGCGCAACGGCGTCGGCAGAAGTGGTTGTCGAAGCGCAAGCCGGAGTAGGTCACTTCAGCTCTCCCTGCCTTTGCACGGTTTCTCCCTAGTCCCCTCCCGGCTTCTCTCCCATGCGCCAGAACCAAATCCATGCGGCGATCAGGGTCGTCAGGCGCGAGGTCCGTCAATGGCGGGAGCCGGTCGTGGGGCTGGTAGCCCGTGAGTCGGATCGGGATCCGTTCCGTATCCTGATTTCCTGCCTGCTCAGTCTGCGAACCAAGGACAAAACCACAAGCGAAGCCGGCGCCCGGTTGTTCGCCCTGGCCTATACGCCGGCCGCCCTGCTCAAACTTCCTCTCAAGAAGATCGAACGCGCGATCTATCCGGTCGGTTTCTACCGGACAAAGGCCAGGTCCATTCATCAGATCTGCCGTCGCCTCTTGGAGGTTTACGGCGGGATCGTTCCCGATTCCATCGATGAATTGATGACGTTGTCGGGTGTCGGGCGAAAGACAGCCAATCTCGTGGTGACGGTGGGATATCGGAAGCCGGGCATCTGCGTGGACATTCATGTCCACCGCATCAGCAACCGGTGGGGTTATGTGAAGACGAAGACGCCGGAGGAGACGGAGCAGGCGCTCCGGCGCAAGTTGCCGAAACAATATTGGATGACCTTCAATGACTTGCTCGTTCCCTACGGACAGAATCTCTGCCAGCCAGTCTCGCCCTTTTGCAGCCGCTGCAAGCTCATCGACTATTGCGATCGGGTGGGAGTGACGCGCTCGCGCTAAGCGAGCGCGAGCGAGAAAGGCGAGACACGAGTCGCGCGAGTCTCGCGCTTCCCGCGCTTCTCGCCACGAATCAAATGAACAGCTTCGTTTCCGCGTCGGCCGTCAGGGAGATGATCGCCGGCAGACCCATCACTTCGTCCACGTTTTTCGCGACAGCCTCTCCATCAACGCCCATGTATTCCAATCCGGCGCTGCAGGCGATGATGCGAAATTGGCCGACGAGCTTGGCCTCCTGAAACATTTCCGAAATCTTCGGCACCTTCTTTTCTTTCAGAAGCCGCGCGACCTCCTCGGCTGACGAGTCATATTCCGGGGGGAAATCCACCCGGTCGATGTGGCCTTCGGCCAGTTTTTTGATCGTCCAGAACAGGAGAACCACGATGACATTCTTCCCCATCGCCGCGGCGGTGAGACCGAGAGTGGCGACCTGATGGAGCTTATCGTACGTGGCGTTGTGGGCGAAGAGGACGAACTTGGGCTTCGGCCGGGTCATGCTTATTTCTTGTGAACGCGCGTCTTCACGCTGTTCACGTAGTCCGCGATGGCGCCATCCACTTCAATCGGTGCCAGGGGCCGGTCGTGCGTTTCACTCTCGTCCACCAGATATTTGTCCTGGTCTTTTTCCTGACGGAGGACGACCGTATTCTCCGGCGTGACCTCAACCAACATATACCATTCGCGCGAACCCTGGGTAATCACGACTTCTTTGCCCAGACCCTTCTTCGTGATTTCGATCTGGAGGTCGTCCGGCCCGGCCGATACCGGTTCGTGACTTATCCCTGTGAGCGAGAAGGAAAGAAGCAGAGCCAGCCAGGCAAAACCCCTCCCTCTGATCGCGCACTGCGGTATCGGCATGGGCGAATTATAGCTCCCACGCGAAGCCCAGTAAATACAAGCCCGTTCGGCCCCGTCGGCTTGAGTGCCCCTAGGTCGCATGCTAGGATGCCGACCCCATGGATTGGCTACTCTTGACCGTGCAGCAGTTTGTTTCGACCGATACGTTGATCGCGTTGACAGTGCTGTCTCTCCTTTTTTTCGTAGGCACGCTCATTGCCATTCCGTTCATTCTTGTGCGCCTCCCTCCGAACTATTTTGACATCCGGGTGCCCCGACCCTGGATGGAGGATCACCATCCTATGCTTCGCCTGGCGGGCCATATCGTCAAGAACGTCGTGGGGACTATTTTCCTGTTTGCCGGATTTCTCATGTTGTTCCTGCCGGGCCAGGGGATCCTGACAATGCTGATTGGCATTTCAATGCTCGACTTTCCCGGCAAGCGAAAGGTGGAGGCCAAGCTGATTGGTCAGCCGACTGTGTTGAGCGCGATCAATGCCATGCGTCGCAAGTTTGAAAAACCGCCGCTGATCCTCGCGCCGGACTTGTAACAAGGGGCGGCCTACCATGCCGATCCTGTATCTCATCGACGGCAGTGCCTACATCTATCGCGCGTTTTTTGCATTGCCGCCGCTGAACAATTCAAAAGGATTCCAGACCAACGCCGTCTACGGCTTCACCACCACATTGATGAAGATCGTTCGCGAGCACAAGCCCGATGGGCTCGCCGTCGCGTTTGATGAAAAGGGTCCTACGCTGCGCCATGAGGAATTCAAGGCATACAAGGCCCAGCGACCGCCGATGCCGGAAGGGATGCAAGCGCAGATCCCATACATCCACCGGCTCGTCGAAGCCTTTGCCATCCCGGCGATCAAGCATGCCGGGTACGAAGCCGACGACCTGATCGGCACCTTGGCGCGCCAGGCTGAACAGGCCGGCTATGACGTCGTCATCGTGACGGGCGACAAGGACATGTTCCAACTCCTGACGCCGCATATCCGTATCTACGATCCGGTGAAGAACAAATGGTCCGGCGAAGCGGAGTGCCGCGAACGGTTCGGCGTCGAGCCGGCGCGCGTCGTCGAAGTGATGGGGTTGATGGGGGACAGCACCGACAACATCCCCGGCGTGAAGGGAATCGGGGAGAAAACGGCTACGAAACTCATCGCGCAGTTCGGCACGATCGAGGAGTTGCTGCGACGGGTGGAGGAAGTGACCCCGCCGAGGACGAAGGCGATGCTGATCGAGCAGGCCGAGAACGCGCGTCTCAGCCGTCGTCTGGCCACGATCCAGATCGATTCCCCGGTGCGGTTTGATCCCGCCATCTATCGAGTGCAACCGCCGCACGCGGATCGACTTGTCGAGCTGTTTCGCGAGCTGGAATTCACCACTCTGCTGAAATCGTTCCAGCCGGCCGCTGCGGCCGCCGAACCCCAGACCGCCAAGACTCAGGTTCTGGAGGACGAGCAAGCAGCCGGGCGGTTTGTGGAGAATCTGCCGAAGGGGAACCCGCTGGGGGTGCGTTGTCTCTTCTTCGGCGGCTCAGGCCCGCAGGCCGCGATGCAGGGGATGGCACTCTCTACGGGAGAGGAAACGGCATTCATTCCGCTCGACGTGCACACCTACATGCGGCCCATCACGGCGCTGCTGCATGACGGCACAAGATCCAAGGTCGTCCACGATCTGAAAGCGACCCTCCTTGCCTTTCACCGAATCGGCGTGACCCTGGCCGAGCCCTATTTTGACGTGATGGTGGCGGACTATCTGCTCAACCCCAACCGTCGAGACCATCAATTGGAAACCGTGGCGTTGGAGCTGTTGAACCATCGGCTCGGGCCGATGAAGCGGCAAGCTGCTGCGCCGCAATCTCTGTTCGACGCCGATACGGGCACGCGCGAGGAGGCGGCGGAAGCCGCGTCGGTTCTGGCCGGGCTCGCTCCGATTCTGACTGATCGATTGTCCGAACAGGGGAGCCTGAAACTGTTCCGCGAGGTCGAAATGCCGCTCATCCCGGTGTTGGCCGAGATCGAGCGGAACGGATTCCTGCTGAATGTCGAGGGGCTGCATGAGCTGAGCAAAGAATTGGAGCAGGAACTCGATCGCATGATGGAATCGATTGCCGGGCTCGCCGGAGGCGAGTTCAACATCAATTCGCCCAAGCAACTGGCGACCGTCTTATTCGAACGGCTCGGTTTGAAACCCCTCCGCAAGACCAAGACGGGATACTCGACGGATGAAGACACGCTCACGCAGCTTGCGACGCAACACGAACTGCCCGCGCAGATTCTGAACTATCGGAGTCTGAGCAAACTCAAGTCCACATACGTGGACGCCCTGCCAGAGTTGATCAATCCTGAGACAAAGCGGCTGCATACCTCGCTCAACCAAACGGTCGCTGCCACCGGCAGATTGTCCTCCACCGATCCGAATCTGCAGAATATTCCGGTCAAGGGCGACTACGGCCTCCGCATTCGCGAGGCCTTCATCGCGCCGAAAGGCCATGAATTGCTCTGCGCCGACTACAGCCAGATCGAACCGCGCATTCTGGCGCATCTCTCGCAGGATCCTCGATTGGTCAGCGTGTTCGCCAAAGGCGAGGACATCCACATGGCGACGGCGATGGAGATCTTCGGCCTGCCCGCCGGCCGGATCACGCGCGACATGCGGCGCGCTGCTAAGACTGTGGTCTTCGGCATCGTCTACGGCATCAGCCCCTTCGGGCTTTCGCAGAATATCGGCGTCCCCCAGGCCGAGGCCAAGAAATACATCGAGACGTTCTTTGAAAAGTTCGCGGCGGTCCGGGCGCTCATGGATCGGAACATTGCGGAAGGCAAAGAAAAGGGCTACACGACGACGATCCTGGGCCGCCGCCGCCCGATTCCCGAGCTTCAGAGCAGTGATCCGGTGCAGCGCGGCTTCGGCGAGCGCATGGCAGTGAACAGTCCGATTCAAGGCTCTGCAGCGGACTTGATCAAGGTGGCCATGATCAATATGCACAAGCGGTTGCACGAGGAGTTGCCCCACACGAAGATGATTCTCCAGGTCCACGATGAATTGATTTTCGAAGTGCCGGAGAAGGATTTGGATGAGGCGAAGAAGCTGGTGAAGAAGGAGATGGAAGGGGTGGGGAAGCAGCTCGGGCTGTCGGTGCCGTTAAAGGTGGATCTCGGCGTCGGAAAGAATTGGCGGGCAGCGCACCCGTGACAGAACGACGAGCGTCCTCGTTATGCTCGGAAAGCGGGTCCTGCCGTGGCGAACAGCCCCATCGTGCTCGCTCCACCCATCCCCCAGTGGGGCCCTTACGCTGCGCGCGGTGGGGCACCCCGTTCGCCACGCCACCCGCTTGAAAAACTCTCAACTAGCGAGCGTGACTGGTAACCAGCGCTCGAAGAAAAGTGAACGACAAATAGGAGGAGGCCATGAATCAGAGACGTGCGATGGTCATTTCACTGGGCGTCAGCCTGGTTGTGTCGACGGTGATGCTGGTGGTTGGGCAGCCGTTTGCGGTCAAGGCGCAGGAACAGAAGCGGTTCGAGTATAAGATCGTTGAGGTGCTCCCCGATACGATGAACATGCAAACAAAATTGAACGAGTTCGGGATGAACGGATGGGAGTTGGTCGCAGTCTCCATGGGGAACATGACGGAGCCGAGGATGATATTTAAGAAATGAACGCACGGGTCCTGTCATCGATCTGGAAGCCGAACCGTTCTCGCACCCCACCCCGGTGTGGGGACCCCGCTGCGGGCGGTCGGGCGCCCAGGGTGCCGCCACCAGCCCCTGGGTCGCGGTCTCAACGACTTGTCTGACCGGCAACCTGTGATCCGCATATCACTCCTGCATGACGGTACGGATACTATCTGTGGTAGCCCCTGATGGCCTTTATACCTCCTACGGTATTTTCGACGAGACTTTGCCTTGTCGACGGGGTATAGTACGACCACTGTCAGCCCGCCGATGTCACTATGGAGTCGTGATCGTGAGGCGCGTTCTTCACTCGGCTCACACGCTCATCGAGCCATCAGTCGTCCCTCTCACCCTACTTCAAACGCGACCTGCCTGCGACGGTCGTTCACCCTCGGAGGTGCAGCGATGTCTCTCTCACGGAGAGTGAAAGAGTATCTCGACCACGAACATGTCCACTACGATGTCTTACCCCACCCCGAGGCCTTTCATGCCTTGGCCATTGCCCAGCTGCTCCACATGCCAGAGAAGGAGATGGCAAAGGTGGTGATCGTCAGAGTAGAGATGCGGTACGTGATGGCGGTCCTTCCGGCCAGCTGGACCGTGGATCTGCACCGCCTTCGGAACTTCTTCCGGCCCCACCACGTACGATTGGCCACGGAACAGGAATTCAAGGACCTCTTCCCGGACTGCGAGCTCGGAGCCATGCCACCGTTTGGAATACTCTATGGGCTCCCGGTGTATGTCGATCACTCGCTGACGGAAGATGAACACATTGTCTTCCAGGCCGGAACTCATTCAGAAGCAATCCGAATGCGCTACTGGGACTTCCACACACTCGTGTTCCCGGTAGTCAAGGAATTCCGCCACGTACCAGCTCTAGCCGGATAGGGACTCGGGATTTTCACCGGGGCGGTAGATTTTAGGCCTGCTTCTATAGGCAAAGAGATCAAGTCCGCCTTCCGTTCAAACCTGTGCCTACCGTTTGCCACTTCCTTCAGTTCATCCATAGCCAGAGCCAATTTGCGCCTAGTTAACGGCGCCAGTGGTGGCACTCCTCTTGCGGTGATGCTCTGGGTTTCCTGCCTCAATAGGATCCTGGGCTGAACCATTAGAAAGGTAGAACCACCATGATTCATGCCATCGAGCTCGACAATCAGACGGCATCGTTTGTGCGACAGTTGGAGGACCAGCGCAAACTCGAAAAGAACCTGCTCGTCGAACGGATCAGGGGAACGAAGGAAGGGCTGGAATCGGTCTTCAACGACATTCGCAGCCGGATCGCCACGCTGGAAAAGTTGAACGGCTCTGCGAGCGCAAGCTGCATCGCTCCGATCGGGTGGAGCAAGCTCATTTTCACCGGAGCGGACAGCGTGTCGTCCCCGAACACGATCGGCTTCGGGGATCGGGATGAAACCCTCTGCAAGCTCGACCAGATCCGCTATCTGGAGGACACCAATTATCTGAGGCTGGCCGATAACCCCCATTACGTCGAGCATGTGCTGCCGAATAAGTCGGCTCAGGGGCGGGTCGGGGCAAATCCGTCCATGTGGGACACATTGGGCTATTGCCATGTGGGCTACGCGACATTGCTCACCCTTCCCGCCTCGCTGGAGCCGACGACCGTCTCGATCATGTCGCGAGTGAACACGCTCTTCAATTGGGTCGAAGCGAACGCGGTCGGAGACGAATGGTACGCGCATGTGTGCGCCACGGCCCGGCTGTGGGTGACGTACGACGGAGAGTTCCGGCAGGCGCCTCCCGCGCAGTTCATTAATCTCCTCGCCTCCCCGAAGCAGCTACGAACTCACCAAGATATCGTCTCGCCGGCCCCCAGTGCGGCCCTGACGATGCAGATCGATGTTTCGGCCGGCAGCGGCACGACGATCAGCATGTATGAGACGATCGAATTGGTGGCGACCACGCCGAACGGTCACGCCTATCTCGACGGGATCTTCTCGTGGGAGCCTCTGGCGGTGCAATTGCGAGAGGGATAGCGGATGCTGTGTTCTTGCCCCGCTCGAATGAGACGGAAAAGAGGGCGTACCTACGAGCTACCGTAGAAGCACTCGACGATCCGACCGATGTTGAACAGCATCGCATCGCGGCGCGTATAGGCAGCATGCCCATAATAGTGGTCACGCGGGTTTGTGGAGCCTGACGAATCCTTGTAATCCACCAGCAGACATCGGCCCTCGCCTGGGAAACGCACCGCCCGCCTGGCGCACTCCAGCCACCGCTCGAATCCGTCGTACGGTTCGACCATCTCCCAGACGGCCTTGTTGGCGGCCTTGGCCGACTCCGTCGCCGGCATCGCATCGCTTCCCGCGACGGCCAGTTCCTGAACGTAATCGCCGCCCCACGCGATCGGCATTTCCATCGTGATTTGGGGCAATTCCATTTTGGATAGCCACGTCTTGCCGTCGGTCCGCAGGGTGCGATGATTGACGACGTGCATCAGCTTCCCGAGGCCCGAGGGGTCCCATCCGTAACGCACTGGCGTTCCGAACGTGACCACATCCAACGACGCTCCGTTCAGCAACGAGCCGGTAACGAGCAGTGGTTCAATTCTCGTGATTGCCGCCGCGAGTTGCTGACGATCGGTCGCCTTCGCATGGGCGGAGAGAATGCCGAGCAACTTGGGCCTGCCCGTGATCGAACTGGGGCAGAGAAGGTTCGAGGTCAGCGCGACCACCAAACCGGCCTGCCCATGGGCTTGAATGAGGATGCGATCTCCGGCGGCCAACTTCTGCTTGTCGCAGATGGTCCGCAAGTCATCCAGCAAGCGAACGGCAGCCGTCGCGCGCCCAAGATGATGATGCTCGGATGACCACAGGGTCCGCATGCAAACGATCGGCTTCGAGGCGATTGCATTGATCGCCTTGTGAAATGATTCCACTGCGGCATCCGTGAAATTACCCGCGTCACCCAGTTGTTCGTCCAAGAGCTTCTTCGTCGCGTCGTCGTTGACGAGCGGCGGTTTCATGCCGCCGGGCAGCGACGGAATGCCGTTGCCCTCTTCGCGCATGGCCGCGAGCAACGCATCGACGCCGGAGACGCCGCGAGAGTAGCCGCGCTTCAATCCGCCGGCTTCGTCCAACCGCTGCATGCCGAAGACGTCCGTGCCGTGGATCGCGCCATGCAGAAATACGACGGCCCGCACGCCTGCGTTCGACAGAGCTGTTCCGTATTGGGCCATGGTGTTGAGCCAGGCAGGAGAGTCCGGCGGCGCGCCGGCTGCGATCTCGGCGACGGTCAACCGTTCGCCGGGATTCTTGCGCGACAGCCCGTCGTGCTGGAAATTGTTCTCAATGGGCATAAGAAATGATGTACCCGAAGACAGGACAGGACTGCAACGTGCAATCTGAATGAGTTATCGGGCGATGGTTGACAAGGGCGCTGGATGATCAAGTGCCTGTTGGGGCTGGATCTGATTCTTCGGCATGACGGCAGTGGCGGAACAGGTCCTATTGGCTTCATCGACTTGGCGATCCACGATCCTCACTCCTTGTAGATACTCCTGAACAATTTCCTCCCGCGTCACTTCGATATCCTGCTCGGCGTCTCGGCCCGACCGTTCGCGAATGCGATCGACCATGTGCTCCTTCACGAGAATGCGGATCTGCTTGGCCAGGTCGGTACGGGCGGAGAGTTCCGACACCCGTTGACAGACAATCTGGCCCTTGGCCAGATCACCTTGACCCTTACCGATCAAATACTGGTCTGAGGAATAACGGGTTCGGTCCTCGATGTTATGGCGCGGTGCTCCGCCGGGCTTGGCGGCGGTATTCTGTTCTCCTTGCTGATTGAGCCGTTCGAAGGACTGTTCGGCATGGGATTGCACATCCGCCGGATCAGCCGCGAGAACGTGAAGCGGTAACAGCGCGGCACAGCTCATGACACTCCCCGCGATGAGTTGTTGAATTGTTCTCCTGTTCACGCCTTACCTTC
>WIAH01000033.1 GCA_014055525.1 Nitrospira sp. CR1.3 | reverse complement strand
AGGCGAAGATCGTGGTCCCGGCCCCGACGGGGCGGCTCTATGCCAATGAGGTGCTGGACCATGACTATGTGCGGTTCAGCGTGACGGAGGAGCAGAAGAAGGAAATCGAACCGATGGTCCACAAGCAGGAACACTGAAGAGGGAACAAGGGGAGTAAAGGGACAGTGGGGTAGAGGGGTATGGGGATGAAGGTACAAGTAGATAGAGGGATAGAGAGGCATACTGAGCTAGCCCCATGTATTCCTCTGACCCCCTCATCCCTTACCCCGAGTATCTCGCTCGCCCCCATTACCCCGTTTACCTCGCTGCAACTGTTGATCACGCTCATGTTGTGCCTGGTGTCCCTGCCGGTGCTGTTGTTGGCGATTGGACCTGCTCACTCATACGACGTCATTGAGATCGAGCATGGGGGAATGATCGAAGGCCGGGTGACGCTCGACGGCCCTGTGCCCGAACCCAAAGGGTTCAACCTTATCACCTTCCCCGACCCTGCCTATTGTGGACGGATCTCGAACGGGCGAGGCTGGCGGCTGCTTCACGATTTCGTCGTGGGTGAGAACAACGGATTGAAGGATGCCATTGTGCTGTTGGAAGGCGTGGAGGCCGGAAAGCCCTTCGAAGTATCAGTTCCGTTGGTTGAGGCACGGGACTGCATGTTCAAGCCGTTCATGACGATTGTGCGGAACGGACATGCAGTCGAGGTCATCAATATGGATCCCGTCATGCATGACATTCAGGGGTATGAGACGTCGATCGAAGCCGGCGCCCGCGTGCTGTTCAACACACCGCTCGTCATGAACCATGAGCATCGCCGCGGAGATCTTCACGCGATCCACAACCATGCGCCGGGTAAGTCGTTGGTCGGGCCGATTTATTTGAACAAGGGTCGCAGGACCTTCTATATGCAGTGCGGGTTCCACGCCTTCATGGAAAGTTGGGCGATGGCGGTCAACAATCCTTATTACGCGCTGACCGACGGAGATGGAAAATTCGCCATCGACAATGTGCCGCCCGGCACCTATCAACTGGTCGTGTGGCATCCTCAGACGGGACCAGGCGTCACCAAGACGGTCACGGTGCAATCGGACGGCACGCTCGTTGAACTGTTGTCCCTGCAGGCTCCCAAGGGGAACCGAACCGCCTACAAGGTCATGGACAACCCTCGTTTCGGACCCGAGACCCTCGGATATTCCGTCGATATCTCGCCCATCGTCGAGCACCAGCACTAGCGAGGATGTGGAGCGCACGTTCGAGGAGTGCGCGGAGGTTGGTCTCCCTCGCATTCTGTCTATTCCCTTTGGTCGATACTGGCGCCCATGTTCATGCTGAGGAGTCTTCCTCTCCTCCCGATTTCTCCGGCAGTATCGTCAAGCAGGTGAACGGCAAACGCTATCAGGCGCAAGTTTTCTCGAAAGGGGACCGCTTGCGACTGGAGTACAAGTATGCGATTCGCACCGATCACGGCTATGCGTCGATTGAAATCGTCAGACTTGATCGAGCGGAGACCTGGTATGTACTGGCACAACAGAAGGAGCTGTTGGTCGCTCCGCTAAATCCTGACGATGTGCTTCCCATGCATCCCGAACTGCCGGGAGAACGGGGCAGAACGTTGGTTGGCGATGCGACAGCCGCAGGCCGCTCCGCGCGGCTCTATGAGATTCAGACCGACCGTGACGGGCGGGTTGAACGGTTCTACGAATGGGTGGACGCCGAAACGGGAATCGTTCTGAAGTTGGTGAGTCGGGATCGCGATTGGTCGTTTGAGTATGAGCGCATCCGGCTTTCCCAGCAGCCGGCCTACTACTTTGACGAACCGCCTGGTTATAAGAAGCGCGCTGTAGCCGCTGCAGTGCAGCGGCAAGGATAGAAGGAAAGGATAGATGGACAGAATGATTCGGATGGGAAAAAGCGCAACAGGCAGCGTGGTTGCGGGGTTGACGTTGGCGGCCATGCTGGTCTGTCTTGTGTGGTGGAATGAGCGGCCCGCACCAGTCCTGGCCGCCGAAGCGTCATCGGTTCCGAAGGACATTCAGAGTCTTTACGACAGGCAGGACTATCCCAAGGTCATCGAGCAGATCGGCAAGCTGGACAAGGAGGTATCCGGCGCGCCGGAGGTTCGGCGACTCAAGGTCCGCGCTCTGCTCAAGGTGGGCAATCCCAAGGAGGCTTTGGAGGAATATGACAAGCTGGAGACTTCGCTCAAACAGGACGATTTGCCCCTCCTTCGTGAAATCGCGCTGGGGTTCATCCTCGTCATGCTGAAGGATATGCGGGAACAGATGCGTGGGGCCGCCTATACGGCGCTCAAGGAAATCGATTCTGAGGAAGTCATTCCCTACTTCGAGGACGGACTCAGCGATGGATCCGGGCCGGTGCGCGTGCTGGCCGTCGAAGGACTCAGTCGGTCCGAGGCCGGACGGAGATCACCAAAGTTGCGAGCGGCGCTCGACGATCAGGCAGGGCTCGTGAAGGCGCGCGTGGTCAAGGCGCTCGGACGGACCAACGACCCTGCGGTGATTCCTCTCATGGAAGCAGCCTCGAAAGATGAACTGACCACTGTCCGCATCGCCGCCTACGGAGCGCTGCTCAGACTCGGCCGGAAGGAGGCCTGGGACTCGTTGCGCCAGGGGGCGGAAGCCGTGAATCCGGAAGATCGGGCCGAAGCGATCCGTGTGATCGCCGAGTTGAAGGATCCACGCGGAGTTCCGTTGATGATCGACTTGCTCACGTATAAACAGCCGTCTGTTCGCGGAGCGGCGGCCAGAGGGCTCGGCCATCTAGGAAGAAAAGAGACGAGGGAGAGAATCGAATCGCTGCTGCGAGACCCCGTGCCGGCGGTTCGCGAGGCAGCCGCTGCGGCCCTGGCCGATCTTGGAGGTGCGGAGTCGGTTCCTGCCTTGACCCAGACGCTGAAGGACAGCACGTCTACCGTTCGGGCCGCGGCCGTGGGGGCCCTATTGCAACTGGGGCAGCCGTTTGAGATTGTGGCGCCGACTGTGCGGGCGCTCGCGCAGCAGAACGACACAGGAGCCAGGGCTTCTGCCGCCCATGCGTTGGGGAAAGCGACGAAAGCGAATGCGCCCGACGCCATCTCGCTCCTTGGCAGCCTGGCGGCCGATCCGCTCCCCGGCCCGAAGATCGTCTCGATTCGCTCACTGGGGCATATCGGGGATCGCTCGCTCCTTCCGGTGATGAAGGAGTCACTGCATGATCAGAATGAAGCCGTCCGGGCGACGGCTGGGGGAGGGCTCATCCATCTGTTGCAAGCGAAATAGGCCCAGAGCCTCGATTTCCTGCCACCTTGTTTACGATTGACAGGGCACGGTAAAATTTTATATACATGTGGGTCCCAGACCAGCCTTGCCCGCATCTCATTTGTCGAAGTACACCAGAGAGGAAGTCGTTCGTACTTGTCTCTCAGTAGGCCGGTGGAAGATACAGAGAAACGCGAGCCAGGAAACGGGCGAATTCTTAATCACAAGGAGGCAGTCCCATGAAGAGTGCGTTATCAGTCCTATTCGGTGTAGCAGCCGTCGCGTTCGTTGCGACGCCTCTCACCTCGTTTGCAGGCGGAACCATCGCCGGCAAAGTCACCTATGCGGGAAAGTCTGAGCAGAAGGAGTTTTCCTTTGCGAAGTTCCCGAACCCGAAGTTCTGTCCCAAGAACCCCAACAAGAGCCTGATGGACGGGGACAAGCGCTTCCTGAAGACCATCGAAGTCGGAAAAGACGGTGGACTCAAAGGAGCGGTTGTGGCTGTGTCTGACATCGAAGACAAGGCCTTCATGGATGGATATGCGGGAACGGAAGTCACCGCAGCCTTTTGCGAGTTTCTCCCGTTCAGCGGCATTGTCGTAAATACTCGACCCTTCAAAGTTGAAAACACCGATGCCGATCCGGATGATCCCAAGTCGACAATGGGCGTGCTCCACAATCCCCATAGCTTCACGGTGAAGGGTTCGACCTCCGCAACCGGTTTCAACATCGGTCTTGCCAAGAAGGGCGACAAGTTGGACAAGCCGGTGACCTTCCGCGGCGGCGCCGAGAAGGAAGGCTATTACCGCTTACAGTGCGACCAGCATGAGTTCATGCAGTCCTTCTTCCTCCCGGTGTCGAATGCGCATTATGCGGTGGTGAAGGATGATGGTTCGTTCGAGCTGAAGGATGTGCCGGCCGGCAAGCACAAAGTCGTCGCCTGGCATCCTTTTGCCGCTAAGGGCAAGAAGATCGAGTTTGAGGTCGAAGTGCCGGAGGGTGGAACAGCCAACCTCAAGGCTGAGATCAAGTAACTCGTACGGTTCTCGACGGAAGACCCGTCGATTCCAAAGGGCAGCGGGGTGATCCGCTGCCCTTTGTGTTTTCGACCCTCATGGCAGGCAGTTCCCCTCCTTGCCTTTCCTTTTCCGATCTAGGTAAGATGCCGTCTTTAAAAGCCATTTTGGTTGAGGGATGGGTGTGTCACGGGAACTGAGCCTCTCGGAAATCTTCCAGCTTGGGTACTACTGGGAGACCAAAATCCTATTGACGGCGGTACGTCTGGACCTCTTTACCGTACTGGACGGAAGGAAAAAAACGGCCTGTGAAATCGCCGCTCGAATCGGAGCCCACGAGCAGACGCTCTCCCTGCTGTTAAATGCCCTTGTGGCGATAAGATTGCTGTCCATGGAGGGAGGCTCTTACGGGAATTCCTCGGTGGCCGAAAAGCACCTTGTCCGGCATTCAACTCAGTTTATCGGGCACTTGCTCCTCCTGCACGATGCGGAATGGGAGAATTGGGGAAAGCTGGATCAGACGATCCGAACCGGGCGGCGTTCGGTCGATCGGCACCTGTTTGAAACCGATCCTGAATTGGGCAGCAACGTCCTGGCGGTGCTCCACAGAATCGGCCGACAGAGCGGACCCGAGTTCGCCAAACGCCTCCAGCTGATCGGCGGCATTCGCATGCTCGATCTGGGAGGAGGCGCGGGGACCAATGCGATCGCATTCTGTCAGGTCTATCCTGAACTCGCCGCGACGGTCTTCGATCTTCCCGCCACGTTGCGCCTCACGGAAAAAACCGTCAAGGAAGCAGGGCTGGAGTCCAGAGTCTCTCTGCTTCCCGGAGACTTCAATCAGGATCCACTCGGCGGACCCTATGACCTGGTGTTGATGTCCGACATCCTGCACTATCAAACGTTTCAAACCAACGAAGCCCTGGTGAGGAAAGTGGCGGCTCATTTGTCGCCCGGGGGTCGTCTGGTCATCAAAGACCGGTTCTTGGATGAGACTGGAACCGGGCCGGCTTGGACCACCGCGTTCGCCGTGCACATCCTCGTCAATACGCAGGAGGGCAGTTGCTATAAAATTGCCGATGCCGTTCAGTGGATGACGAAGGCCGGGTTCGATTCCATCATAGAGTTGGAAAAGACGGCTGTCGTGCAGGGTGTGAAGTAACGTGAAGCGCTAGAACGGACAAGAGAAACGTTCCACGAACGGCGAAGGACGAAAGGTTTCGTGATGGATTGGTTGAAAGATCCCGGATTTCTCGGCACGCATGCGACCATCGGGGCGGACTTGAGCCAGTTGATGGCCACGCTGTTTACCGGCTTGTTCGTCATCGGGTGGTTCCAGGCCAGGAAACGCCAGGCCGACGCGCATCACTGGCTGATGTTGGGTGGCATGATCGCGATGTTGTCGTTCTTTATTGCGTACTATCTGTTCCGGCAGCTCGGTGTCCTGGCTGTCGAGGGCAAAGAAGGTTTTGGCGGCCCGCAGGCGCTGTACGACTATGTGTTCATCCCGGTGCTCGCTGTCCATATCATCCTGGTTATCATTGGCCTCGTCATGGCGATCTACATGATCATCCTCGGGTTCCGCGCACAGATGTTTGTCGGAGACCGTCGGCAACTGAATGAGGCGCCCCTTGTGACCACGTGGAAACGCATCGGGACGATTTTGGGAGCTACGACAGCGCTGGCGTTACTGGCATTCGCTCTACGAGGTGCCACGGCTGGGTTTTCCATGCGCAAGTTGGAAGTTTACGTAGGATTTTTGGTCCTTGTCGCTTTTGTCCTCGGCATTGAAACGACCATTCAGCGCTTATGGCCCAGCGGCGCCCGGCGCCATCGCGCGTTGGGCAAGTTCACGATGATCATCTATTGCATCCTGTTCGTGACCGGCAGCTTTACCTACACGATGCTGTACATTCTTTACCCAGGGAAAATAGGCTAGGCCATGCTGACCTGTGGTTGCGGGCGCTGGATGCATACCGAAGGGATTGAAGAGCGCGCCCATGGTGATGGGGCCTTGCAATGGTTCATCCGGTCGGAATGCAGGAACTGCGGCTTCAAGGTAGGTGTCGATGTACCGGCGGGCCAGGCGAGTGGCCTGGTCGATCGGGTGATATGGAGCGATGAAGCGCTGCATAGGCTGGATCGTATGCCGCCGTACATGGCTGCGTTGTTCCGGGATGACGTCGAACAAGACATGCGTGTCCGCGGCGAACGGGTCGTCACATATGACGCGCTGCTGCGTCCACTGACGGGCGAGCGGATTGAGTGGGACCCGGAGGCCGAGCGTCGACTGGACAATGTGCCCGCGCCCGTTCGCGCGATGGCAAGAATCGAACTGGAACGTACGGCAGCGGAGCGGGGGGCAAATCGCATCACGGTTGCGCTGATGGAAGAAGTGAAGGCCCGCTACTTTGGAATGGGCGCAGCAAGGGAAATCCGATAGGAAGATCCATGTTGCATCGGATGGCGTTGCGAGTCTTGCCGAGCCTCAGCCTCGCGGTGACGGAGGGGGCGGTTCGCAAACAAAAGCGGATTGTGATGTTTGTTCCGGGTCTCATGGCTTTCGGCTGCTATCGACTGGCCAAGCATCTGCTTCCCCTGACAGAGCCATGGGTGCTTTTGACGGTGAGCGGAGTCGTGGGTCTGGTGACGGCATTGGCCGCCTATTGCGTCGGCCGTACCAGCGCCTGGAGGGCCGTGGCAAGGGAGGATGGATTCAGGATCTTGATTTGGATCGCCGGTTGGATCGGATTTGTGTACGGAATCCAGCTGTCTCTCCTTGTCCTGGCGTTGCTCTGGCTCGTGGGATACGACTACCTGGCGCATCCCGACGGCCCGGCCATGATGGCGATCATTATTTCCTGCACGGCTGTGGCTCGTGACGCTTTTGAGATCGGCCATGTGAGAAAGGTCGCGCTCATGGGCCGTCCGGTCCCGACATTTCCCGACGGGGCGCCCTTACGCAGCTTGTTGAGCAGTCGCGCGACCAAGTGGGCCCCATGGACGGCGGCCGGTTTGATTGTCGGGGCGGCCGGCGCTTCCCTCGGCTATTTCATAAACGCCCATCAAAGTGCGGTCATTGTCCAATTGTCGGCCGTCACGCTCTTAGGCGGCGCCGTCGCGCTCTGTGCTTATTTTGGCGGAATCAAGCCGCAGAGCTCATGGACGGCAGGATTCTTCGAAACCAGGATCAGTGAATTGTTGAAATATTGGTGGTGGCCGGGAATGGCTTTCGCCTCGACCTATTATCTCGTTGTGGCTGGCATCGTCATTTTCCTCATAAGAGAGCCGGGCATTCCGACCTTCTATGCCGTAGTCGGCGGCGGTCTCGTTACTGCGCTTATGGGACTCTACGGCTATTATTTGGGCCATCGCCGGCAGGTGGAAGAGCAACAGGGGGATGGACTGACCACGGGCTTGCTTCGATGTCCGTTTGTCATGGGCATACTGGGAAAGTCCGGTGATATCGGCGCCGGCCTGCCGACACCCTCAACATCAAAGGTCTAACGCCATGGTTACCTCAAAGAGGAGATTTGCGCGCGTCACGCTGTATCTCCTTATCGCATTGATTACAGCCATGTGCTTTCTCGATTGGCGCGCGCCGCTTCCTGCGTTTGCCGATGACGCCGCCGATGTGTACTTCAAGACGCAAGGGATTCCGCAGGGGCCGGCTGCGCCGGCCCCTCACGAGACCGTCTATTCACGAATCGGCTCGTTCGACAGCCGCCTGTTGGTCTGGTTCGTGACTCAGCAGCACACGTATTTCGGCGGCTTCGTTCTGGCCCTACCCCTATTCTGCGCGCTGCTGGAATTTTTGGGACTGATCACGAAAAAACCGGCTCTGTCGCTCCGGTATGACGGGTTGGCGAGAGATCTGGCCAAGGTTGCGCTTCTTGCCTTGTCGGTCACAGCGGTCGTGGGCAGCCTGATGCTGGGCATGTTCATCTGGCTCTACCCCAGTTTCATGAAATACATGGGAGGCACGTTCAAGGCCTTCATGCCCGCCTACGCCATTGTCTTCGTCGGTGAGTCGCTCCTGCTGATCGTCTATTACTACGGCTGGAATCGGATGGCGGAACCGGGGTTGAAATGGATCCATGCGGCAATCGGCATCCTGACCAACATTTTCGGGACAGCACTTCTGCTGCTCGCGAATGCCTGGGCGGCGTTCATGATGTCGCCGGCCGGCGTGGACGCGCAGGGGCGATTCCTGGGAAACGGGTGGCATTTGTTGCATTCCGCGCTTTGGAACCCGTTAAACGTTCATCGTTTTCTGGCGGACATCATGTCCGGCGGGGCGGTCGTGCTCGCCTATGCCTGCTATCGCTTCTTCACGAGCAAGAGCGACGGGGAGCGGGCCTACTTCGACTGGGTCGGGTACATTTTTCTCTTCGTCACCGTCTGCGCATTGCTGCCGATGCCGATCGCCGGCTATTGGCTTATGCGGTCGGTCTACGCCTTCCGCCAGAGTATGGGTGTGACGATGATGGGGGGGCTGCTCACCTGGTTGTTCGTCGTGCAGGCGCTCCTGATCGGCGCGCTCTTTCTCGGTGTGAACTATTACATTTGGCAAAGCATGGCGCGGATCAAAGGAGGGGAACGCTATCAGCCCTATTATCAAATTCTGCTCGGCGCCCTGACGCTGGCGCTTTTTGTGTGGCTGACGCCGCATACGGTGATGATGTCGGCGGGCGAAGTCAAGGCCATGGGCGGTGCCCAGCACCCGGTCGTCGGCAACTACGGCGTCATGTCCGCCAAGAACGGCGCGATCAACGTGATGATTCTTCTCACGACACTGAGCTTTCTCTACTATCGGCGCGCCAATCGAACGATGACGGTCTCATGGGTCAGAACCGGTAATCTTCTTATCGGGACGCTGTTTGCCGTGGGGCTTCTGAACGTGGTTTGGCTCTCTCTTTATGGCTTCTACCTGCCGGCGAAGCTAAGGGTCGGTCTCTCGTCGCCCCAGGCCTTTACGACCTTAACCGTGATCCTTGCAGCGGTCTTGCTTAATCGAGCCATGCTCAAGGGCGCAATCGTCCACGGGCCGGTGCAGTGGGGAAAGATTCCCGTGCGCGGCATGATCGGGCTCTTCGGATTGGCCGCAGCATTCACCTGGGTGATGGGCCTCATGGGCTATATCCGTTCATCGGGGCGCTTGTCATGGCACGTCAATGAATTGATGGCGGATGTCTCCCCCTGGGCTTTTACGCCGGACCTCGAGTTCGCCGCGAAGATGGTCACGCTTAACATGGTGGTCTTTTGGGGCGCCGTGCTGGCCTTATTTTGGATGTGCCAGCGGGGTCAGCAGCAGGAAATGAGCGAGGAGTTCGCCGAGGAGAAATCGCCGGCCCTGGCGCCGGCTTCTTCTCAGGAAATCTGATCGTCGAGAAAAGTGAACTAACGCATGGCTGGAGGATCGCTCAGTATGAAGATGGCGCTCGCACTGTTACTCGGTGGCTTCCTGGTGGCGCAGGGCCCTGCGAACGGGCAGGGACAGACGCTGGTGCTGGAGGATTTTCAAGCGAAGGAAGCGGACGGATTTCCTTCGAATTGGGATCATGAGAGTCAACGGAGTCATTCAAAAGGTCGGGATGCCTACAAAGTGCAAGCCGATCACGGCGCGAACTATCTGTCGGCGAAAGACGCTGGACAGCGGATCAAGAAGAAGAAAATCGACTGGGATCCCAAGGCCTATCCGGTCCTGTCCTGGCGCTGGAGGTTGAACAAGGGGGCGGACGGCGCGGAGCCGCTGGCGGCGATTTATGCTTCACTGGACACGGATCTGATGTTCATCCCGGTATTCACTAAATATATCTGGAGTGCGACCAAGCCGGAAGGCACGCTGACCGAAGGGGGCATGTTCAGCGGATCGGAAATCGTCGTGCAAACCGGAACGAAGGATCTCGGCCAGTGGTTTGAAGAGAAAGTGAACGTCTATGAGGACTTTAAGCGGATCCACCAGCATGAACCAGCGCCAAAGGCCTGGGGGATTTCGATCATCGCGGGTCCCGGGGTGGAAATCGATTTTGGTCCGATGGTCGCAAGCGCAGGGAAATAGCCGGCTGGATGGAGAGAACTCTGTGGAGCCAAGTCAAGCCATCACCATGCCGATCCAAAAGATTCTCGACATCATGTTCGGTTTGGCCGTCATGGGAACGGTGGGAACCCTGATCGGATTCATCATGGGCGGCGGCCTGATGCCGGTGGCGATCGGTCTTGGGCTCCTACTCGGCGGCGTGATCGGGTTTCTCGGCGGCCGGAGGTTTCTGGCGAGTATCCTGGTCGGAACATTTCTGGGGGGCCTGCTGGCTTGGTTGGTGGCCGGTGCGGATCGGGTATGGGT
>WIAH01000001.1 GCA_014055525.1 Nitrospira sp. CR1.3 | reverse complement strand
TCTTCAAGTCCCCTGTCGCGGCCGCGGCCCATTCGGATTCATAGCGCCATCAGAATGCAGATTCAACTCGGGGGAGGGGTCAATTTCACATCAGAATAAAAGGGTCAACTTCGGCTGATGATTGACAGGCTGGAGCTTCTAAAGCCAAAGTCGGAGCTGAGATAGTCGGCACTACGCTTCATCGCATCTTGCGCTCGTGGGTCATTCGAAGCCGCTCAGTTTCCGAAGTCGACCGAAACTGCCTGGAAACATGGGTCAAACAAGTGCGCGACGCGGTGGCAACCGACGCTGCGACGAGCGGTCTGGACCCTTTTCAGTACTCTTGTACCCTCCTCCTTGCCCTGGCAGGTCCCGACTGTAGTGTCTACGCCCAAGTCGGCGACGGCGCTATCGTAATCGGGGATGGCTCAGCGTTTCAGCATGTGTTCTGGCCTGAGTCGGGAGAGTTCAACAGCATTACCTATTTCGTGACAAATAAAGATGCCATCGAGCATCTCCAAGTCCAAATCCACAATGGAGCGCCAAAAGCCCTTGCGCCCTTCTCTGACGGCATCGAGCAAGTGATGCTTCGGTTTCAGAATCGAGCCGCTCGAAACGACATCTTCAAGGTACTCTTTGAACGGTTGGCGAAGGGGGCCCCGGGATATTCGACGGCCGTCCCACAGGAGCTCGATGGATTTCTTCGCGGTCCAGCAGTGCTCGGGCGCATCTATGACGACCGTACGTTGATTCTTGCTCGACCAGGGCAGAGAAAAGTCCTTTAAATCTGATTTCACTTTAGGATTTGGCCAACTTTGTTACAGTACGGCGAGGACTTTCATACGAGGACCATTAGATGAAACACATAACCGCGGATGTCGCGCTCCTGTTGACCCTGTTGGCCTTCGGCTCGTTGGGTGTGGGAATGTGGCTCACCCTATGGTGTTCGAAGATGGGGATCAGATCGCTGAGGAGGACACGACTCTTGATGATGTTCGTGTTTGCGTGGTTTGCAGTCGGTGGGATTACAGCATTTTTCAGCATGTTCAGTGTCATTGCTGTGGCCTATGGCGCATGGCAGTTGCCCTGGTACGCGGTATTTCTCGTGGGTGGTGCATTTATGTTTGGCATGTCGATGGTGCAATTCCACGCGATGAGCGACTTCCACGAATGGTCGAATCGGCTCTCCGCCAACGTGAGCGAACCGAGCCGGCAAACCATGTCTGGGCTGCAAGTCAACGCAATGGTAGTTAGCGAAACCGCCTCTCCTCAGAAGGAGTGGATCAACTTGTCTGACATTAACCCCGGCCCGATCCGCCATGAGGCATTAAGCGAGGAGGACATGGCACGTCTTTGTCGGCTTCATTCGCGGCTACACCCAATTGACGGTTGGTCGCTGGAGTACCGAGTCGATCTCTTTAAAAGAGACACGAACCCCGGCCGCGAAATTTCAATCTGCGAACGGATCGCCGATATTTGCTATCAAGCCTATAGCAAATTTGGTCCGTTTACCCAAGAACAGCGCCGTGATATTTTGGCATTGGTCAGCGGCGCGTGCGGTGCTCCTGATGATGAGTTTCTCAAGAGAAACCCGCCCAGGTGCATTACCTTGTCCCAGGCCGAGCAGATCCTGGCTCTCAAAGCATAAGAAGCAAACCCTCTATCAATGACCGCGTAGTTTGTTGCAAGAGAACGAAATATTCTCTTACTCGCTACGCGGAACCTTATGGCAGAGTTCTACACGAAGAATTCCTGCTTTCATCAACTGTTGATCCAGAAAGGGTACGTTGCCGTTGAAGCCGTCGTTCCCAAGCCTCCTTCACTCGAGTACCACACAGATGTGCTCTGTGGACGCACAATGTGATCCCGTCACCCAGCCGTCGGCAGAGCCGCCCCACAGCGCGTTTCGCAGTTTCAGCCACTCCCGGGCGCCGTGAATTCCGCCGAATCACCACGATGATCCCAGACGGATCAGACGGACTGCTGTCCTGCTCTACTGGCACCCGTATCCATAGGTCCGGCACTCATAGCTGTTGAGCCGGTCAGCCGGTCCACCAGGACGATAGAACGAGGGGTCCTTGTCCGTGGGAGGATATCCCCGGTCATACCCGTAGGGGTAGCGCCAGTCATTAGGCGCTTGCCGGAGTTCTTCCTGCTGACGGCGAGACCGTTCCTCTGCCTGTTTCTGCTCCCAGTAGGACTGGTCGGATAAACGATTTTTCCAGTCAAGCGAGTTAGGATTGAAGGGCTCCTACCCCGATGCGAGGGAGCCAGTGAGATACAGAACACATCCGGCAAGAATGATAGTTGAGCGTTTCATACAGCCTCCAAAGCATTCACTGCCTCCACGAGATGGGCATAGCAGATCGTGGTCTGGAGCGTTCGATGTCCCATCGACTCTTGAACTACGCCGCAGTCTTACGGTGTGCGTACAAAAGGAGGGCTTCAAGACGCTCCCGAAGAGCTTCAAGCTCTTGCGCTCCCTCTGGATTCACCTGAAGACAGCGCTCAGGATCTATACCAAGGCTTCGAAGCTTGTTGCTTTCAGGAATGTTGTCATCGATCCAGAACCACTCTGTCTGACTGAGCGTTGAACCCTTGGATGAGAGCCACAGCTCTTTTTCAGCGAAACTCTGCCAATCGGCAAACTTGAAGGGCAACTCCCTGAGGTATAGGACATGGCACAGGTCCTTGACCTTGTCTTCCCCCCATGCTGTAAACCAAACCACGTTGAAATGCTCATGCGCCCAGGTCATCCAATTCTTAAGGCCAGGACGCAGTTGAAAGTGCCCCGCATACTCCCCAAAGAGCACGCCGTCGATATCGTGAAGCAGGATCGGCTTCATAGATTCAAGGATAGCAGAGGGCTTGACGTCGTCTAGTTACCGACATGTACTTCAGCAGATGACCTACCGTGACACCGGTACGGAAGCTGCCCCCCCGAAAACTAGGCTACTCGCCTGGACGTTCACCTGTGGTGAGATGTGGTCCTCACGGGAGATCCACTTCCCTCACTTATATAGTGGGATAAACAGCGGAGGTCACATTGCAGGGAGCCAAGATAGCTTCTGCTATACTTTCACTAAGTTGTAAACGAAATGAGGACATTCCATGCGATTTCTTGGGACCTCCCTCATATGGATTGCGACCGTCTGTGCCATTCTCGTGGCCAGTAATCTAGGTGCGCTCGTAAAGCGGTATCTGGTCTCTGGAAGGGAATGGGATATTGCATTCCTTGCTATTCTCTTTCACGTGATTCTTCTCTCAGCTGCATGGGGGCTATATCGAGCAGGAACATGGTGTAAACATCCGACTAGAAAAACTACCTGACCATAAAGATACATCTGCTGCATAGAAACTGGACGCGATTAGAAACTCTGACGGTGTGTCCCGGAATCCACTGAAAACAGGCACACTTCCCTGCAGCTGCAGATACTAGCGTTCCGGCATGAGGGACAACAACTGTTTCCTCAATTAGGCGATATGACGTTGCTTGTGACTATCTGCTTCGCTCTATTGTTCCCGCTGGGAACCCCAGTACTCGCCAATAGTGATTCATCTCCCATACATGCCGACGTGCGAGAGAGCAATAGCAAGCCATTCTGGCTAGACCGTGCGATGTTTATTCATGAAGAGTGGCTCTTCGTGGTAGGAGTTGCTACAAAAGCCCACACCATTGAGGAAGGCCGCACCCGATCTTTAGATGCGGCTCGCGGTGAATTACGGGGAATTGAACCAAAATACTTGGAGCAAAATGTCGAGACTAAGGATATGTACGAGGAGCAAGCCTTAGACGGCACATACACGGTCTATCGACTGATCGTGGTCAAGCTTCGCGACTGGTCACCGTACTTCGTTGATAAGGATAAAGCTGAGGAAGTCGCCCGTATCATAGAGCGAGCGGAGGAACGAAAAAGGCTCGAAGCACAACGACTCCGGGACGCAGATGCCGAAAGGGAGCAGGACACAAAAAGGGCCAAAGCACTGGGAAAGAGCCATGTATATCTGTATATCTCGCAACTCAAGTTCCATTGCGGGATGAAGGACTGGCTTGCCGGTGCCTATGAACGAGCACAAACCGACAAGGGCAGAGAACGGTACAGATCTTTAGTACTGCGCGAATCCAAATGGCTTTTTAGGAAACCGGAACAAGGAGAAGTAGAGCGGGAAATAGATCATAGTATTTCCGATCTTAAGCGAGATAAAGACTATTCAGAAGAGGCCTGCGAGGAGTTGCAGGAAGCTGACATTCTTGTGGCGAAGATGGACTTAGAAGAAAAAGCTGAGAAACAAAGATTGGCTGCAGCTCGACTTAAATGGGAAGAAGAACACAAAAGATCCTTCTTAGGACAAACCGCAAAAATCACTTGCGTGGTAGCTACTCTCGGGCTGTGCGGCTTCTTCATTCGATGGTAGGAATAATCCACCAGTGATTGCCTCCGCAGAAGTCTGTCTTGACTCTCGATGACCGGAGCCTTTCCATTCGCGTGATAAGTTTGTGCTAAAAACTCTCCCACCAGATAGACTTCCAGCAATCCAATCGAATCAATAGAATCACTAAAAAGCCTTGCCAGACAACGATAAACGGGGAAGCCTTCACAAAATCAAGCTCGTAGTTGATTCATTTCACTGCACTTTTAAAGGGTAAGCTCAATTAGCGCGCCGGGCGGCGACAGCTGGCCGCGCGCCACGGAGAGCCCCCGTTGCAGTAACACGGGGGCCTGGGAATACAAGGAACCGGGAGTCTCTTTGTTAGGATGAGACCCTAAACCGTTTAGCTTTCTCGTGTAGCTGCCCTATAGCGGCTTCATCCTTCAGGAGGGAGAGCCACTCAGCACCAATACGCATGCGCACCTCTATGCCCAGACGGAGCAGAGTTTCCAGTTCCCGCTGAGGATACTTAGGTTCAATGGTGTGTAGGGTGTTCCGGCGCTTCACATGCTCGCTTCCGCCGTGAGTCAAATCACAAAAAGCTTTCCAGTTGGCACGCTTAGTGTTTTGTATCCACTCGCTTCCAGAAAGCGTATCGTTTCCGATCGCCTGTAAAATCTTCGGCAAGTCGGGAGAATTGCCATTGCTAAATTTCTCTATTTCTTTGTCAGAAGCATAATGCTGAATCCAAATGCCGCGAATATAACCCTCCAAGAGAGGACGCGCTAGAGCATAAGCTGGTCCGGGAAGTCGCGCTTCAAGCAAGAGAAGTATTGCATCATCGATGTCCATTGTTTGTTGAAGAATTGCGTGGGCAGTGCGTGCCCGAACACCTCCGGGATACCTTCTATTGTTCGTCCTTTTGTGAAGCCACCTGCCCAGATCCTTGGCTTCTTTGATTAGGTTCAGGGGCGACATATAATGTGGGTCTCCTCGCCACAGATCATGCGATGAGCCGGGGTAACACTAGCGCATTCAGGTTCGGCAAAGCGAACAAGTAGCAGCACATGATTGGGGGCACAATCAGTGATGCTCCTTAGATTGTGCGAGGTTCTTAAGAGTTGCTATATCGCCGCACACCAGTGCTTCCTTTTTGGCTCTAGACCAACGCTTGACTTGGGCTTCCCGTCGACGTGCCTCTGAAAAGGTCTTGAATTTTTCCGAATAAACAAGAGCGAGGGGAGGATCAAGCACGGTTGTCCTACATGCTTGTCCAGAAAGATGATCTTGGTAGCGAGTCTCCAAATCGCTCGTTGCACCGAGATAGAGCGATCCTGATCGAAGTCGCAGGATGTAGAACCAGGCAAGCATACTTATAGAGCAGTTGAGGAAGATGGCCCTTCGACAGGCTCAGGGCCATTTCGACGCATTGGGAAGTCTGAGGCCAAAGGCCTTGAGCAAGAAAAGGGCAGCATCACTGATGATGCTGCCCTTTCGCGTCGAAATGGCTCCCCGGGCAGGACTCGAACCTGCGACCAGCCGGTTAACAGCCGGCTGCTCTACCAACTGAGCTACCGGGGAACACGGTTTCCATCGGAAGGGCGGTGCATTCTAGCAAAAGTCGGAAGGGAAGGGGAATGCTTTTTTAGCAGGAGAGGGAAACTCTATTCAATGCACGGAATGACTACCACGCAGGATGCTCAAAATGGCCGTCCGGCAAGGCCGCAGTGAGCGAAGAGGCGAGGCGTACTCTTTGCCGTACGTTGAGCCTCTGAGCGATGCGAGAACGCAGTCGGCGGGCATTTTCAGCATCCTGTTAGACGTCGAAGTCTTCGGTTTCGTCTTCGTCGGACGAGGCGTCGGTGTTGCCTTCAGCCAGGGCGGCATAGTGCTTGGCCCAGGTAAGATACAAATTCCCGCTGTCGCGCATCGTGTCGGCGGCTTTGACGAGTTTTTCGACGAGTTCAGGATCTTTCCCCGTGGCTTGGATGACTGCGGCGCGTCGTTCGATGGCCTTGGGGTACTGATTGATCAACCCGGCGATTTCGCCAAGGAGTTCGTTGATCACGTTGTCTTCGTTTTCCATTGCTCACCTCTGGTCCCAACAAAAAACCCCATAGCGAGAACGCCATGGGGTTTTTCGATTCGAACCGAATCGGCTCAGCCTTGGTAGGCTTGCCCCAAGGCCGCGGATTCTCCCTTTTTCGACATGAGCTGTCCGGTGGCGCTGACCGCCTGCATGACGATGGCCTCGTGCTTGGCCGCGTTGCAGACCACGACGCACAGCTCGCAGCCTTTGCAGCGATCGATATTGACCTCGGCCACCATTTTGGCTGAATTAAGATCCAGGCAGTTCGCTTCAGGACAATACATGATGCACAGGCGACAGCCCTTCTTGGCTGTGCACTTGTCGTCGATGACTTGCGCTACGTTATACATGCAAGATGGTTCCTTCTCTTATCGCTTATGCGGCGACAGCCGGATTGCCGACCCGCAGCTCGATCTTGTTCTTCTCGGCCCACTCGCTGGCGACTTCGTAGGCCCGCTTGACGGTCGCGAGGTTTTTCGCCAGCAGCATTTCCTTCTTGGCGAATTTTTTCTTGATCGCTTCATCCAAGGAAGCGGTTCCTCCGGACGCCACAAACTTCTTGCCGAAGCGCTCTTGCAGCGCGCCGTCCAAGGCTTCCATCGTCACGCACTTGGTAATGCCTGAAACGGAACCGATCATGGCCATATTGGTCGACAACTCGGTGCCGGCTACTTCGATGGCCAACTCGGTGCCTGCGATGTAGAACACGGCGACGTTCAGGTCTTTCAGCCGTTGTACGTCTTCTTCGGAGAGCAGCGGTTGAGCAGAGTTGATGATGACTACGCCGCCTTCCTTCACGCCGGAGTAGAACGGCATGGTGTAGCTCTTCCCCATCGTAATGACCTGGGGGTGAAACACTTGAATCACATCCGGGAACACGAGTTCGCCGCGATCGTATATGCGCTCGATTCCGATCCGGCAATAACTCTCGGCGGGGGCCATCCGCTTCTCGGCTCCGAAGAACGGATTCGAAATAGAAAACTTTCCGTCCCGGTTGGCGGCCATGGCTAAGACGTGCGCCGCGGTCACGGCGCCTTGTCCGCCTAAGCCCGACATCCGGATATTGAGTCTCTTCTTGATCATGGACGACCTCCGGGTTCGTTAGGCTTGTCCCGCTAGTTGCTTGGCGGCTGCTTTCCGTTCCTTGTCTTTGGCGGCCATCTCAGCCAGGAGCTGCTTCGCCGGCTCGCTGATGTATTCCTTGTAGGCAAAGCGTTCGGTCGGTTTCTCCGAATCGCGCATTTCCTGCAAGCCTTCCATGCTGTTCTTTCCGATTTCGAGAATACAGGGCGTGTAGAGCTGGAGATACGTCGGGCCGATTTCACGCGCGATGTGCACGGCGTTCCGGATGACCTTCTCGACCAGCGAGGGTTTGCTGACCGTGCAGTTCACCACGTAGTGACAGCCGGATTCGCGGGCAATTTCCGGCAATCGAACCTTGTCGAACAACTTTCCAACGGGTGCCATTTTTGCCACGAAACCCTTCTGCATCAGTCCGCTCTCCTGACCGCCGGTGTTGGCGTAGAGTTCGTTGTCGAAACAGATGGTCGTGAATTTCTCCTGACGGAACCAAGCTTGAAGCGTCATGTCGAGACCGATGTCGACAGTGGCGCCGTCCCCGGCGAGGACCACGACATCCTTCACGCGGTCTGGGAATCGGACGCTGAGGGCCCGCTTGAGACCAGATGCAATCGCGTTCTGATTGCCGAACAGTGAGTGGATGTTATGGACTGCAACCATTGGAAATACCAGGCTGGTACAGCCGGTCGACCCGACCATGACCGTATCTTCCGGATTCGGAAGCGAGGCCAGGATGTAGCGGAACGCCATGGACTCCGGACAGCCGGCGCAGAGCGAATGCTGCTCGATGAGCTCCTTGGAATTGCCGATATCCTTCCAGCCGCGGTCTTCCTTGCCGTAGGTCGCGCTCTTGACCAGGTCCTGATAGTCCGACGGCATGATGTCGTAGAGGTCTTCAGAAATCTTGATCCGTTCCTTGCTCATGTGGCCTCCTCAAGATTCGCTCGCGGGAGCGAACAGATTCTTATGGTGTACTGCTCAGCTTCCACGACCGGCCAGGGAGAAGCTCTTCATCCCGAGGGCCGTCTTGATTTCCTGAACGATGATTTCCGGCGGCATCGTCATGCCTCCGCAGACGTGCGGGCCGGCGTGCACGCGCTGGTGATTCGGGATCGTCGCGCGAATCTCTTTCGCCAGCCAGCCGGTTACGTTGAACTCCGGCACGAAAATATGTTTCGCGTTCTTCGTGGCTTCCCGGATTTCTTCCTCCGGCCAGGGCCGCAGCGTCTTCACCTTGATCAGGCCGCAGCGCACGCCCTCGTCCTCCAACAGCCTGATCGCTTCGCGCCCTTGGGACACGGCCGTGCCGGATGCCACGATCACGATGTCCGCGTCCGTGTTCTCGGCATCGATCAGTCCGTTCAGCCAGTGGATCGAATGTTTGCGGGACCGCTCGATGGCGGCCCAGATTTCCTGTTGCCACGAGGCATGGGTCGCGTAGCTGATGTAGTTGCTCTTCATGACGAAGGGATCGCGCATCATGCGGACCGGAGGACATTCCATGTCCATACATGGAACCGGGGACCGATACGGATCGTAGGGCGGCAGGCACATGTCGGCCGGCGTCAGATTGACGACGTCCTTCGTATGCGTGACGAAGAACCCGTCGCAACAGAGCGCCAGCGGCAGATGCACGTCCGGCTCTTCGGAGACCATGTAGCCCTTGAGGATCCAATCAAAGAAGTCCTGCGCGGTCTCTGCGTGCCAGACCAGCATGCCGGTGTTCAATAAATAAGCGATCTCAAGCGTGTCCGGTTGGATCGACAGCGGTGAGTTAATGCCGCGACAGGTGACGATCATCTGGATCGGCAGCCTCGCGCCGGCCCACATGGGAAAGTTTTCCATCGCGCGCATCGTGCCCGGGCCCGCCGTCGTTGTGAACACACGGGCTCCGCCGAAGGCGGCGCCGGCGCACTGCGACATGACGGCGAATTCGCTCTCGCCGCGGAAGTAGTCGCCGATGTAACCTTCGGCAAACAACTCGCCGATCAAGGCGGCCGCTTCGCTCTGCGGGGTGATCGGGTAAGCGATCATGACGTCGCAACTGGCCCGACGGACCGCTTCCTTGATGACCTCGCTACCCGTGAAGAACGACGGGGTGCGCGGAGCCTCATTCATCATTTTCCAGGTATCGGTATAGGTCTGGCCCTTCTTATTTTTTGTGCCGATGACTGAGTGTGTATCCGCCATGGACCCAGCCTCCTTTCACTGCATCCGGATGTTCTTAGCTCGATGCGCCGTTCTTGGCTGTCGCCAGCCTTGGTTGGACCGTCCCTTTCAACTTTTTCACCCAGTCGGCCAGTTTCATGATTTTTTCCACGGACGCATCGCGGAAGGAGAGCATGGCGTCTTCATGGCCGGCTTGGGCACACATGGCAATCGTATAGCACGAAGTTCCACCCCGGATGATTTTGAGCGACAGGTTCGCCTGGTGGCAATGCACACCCACGAACATGCAGCAGTCGATCTTGTTATGCCAGATGGTGAGATTGGGATGGTTGGGATTGATTTCGACTTCCGGATTGATCTTCGGATATTTGGGGCGATAGTCAGGCATCGGAATGAGCATCGGCTTCTGGCCCGGCTGCACACATTCCTTGAGCGTGTTGTACAGGTGACGGATTGCGGTGGCCTTCTTCGCGGCTTTTTCGTTCCAAGCCCACAGGACCAGCGGGCCGGGGAAAATCGTCGGCACCTTGGCCATCAGAAATTGGCGCGCCGCTTCCTCATAGGCTTTCTCCTCCGGAGCAATCACACCGTTGATGTGGGCCTCACCGGGATTCGGCAGGTACACACCCATGGATGCTGCGGCGGGAGGTAGAAAATGTTCGGGACCCGGCAACACGCGATATTGGCTCATTACGACTTACACTCCGCGTAAGGGGTTAACGACGAGAGAACTTCGATTTTTCAACAAGCTTGGTCTGCTCCCAATGTAAGCTTTTTGCAGCACATCTGCAACCTCGCAGAAGGCCCAACGTGGGGAAATTTTGGGCTATAGGACAAACCCGAACTAGGTCTATTGTGCTCAGGAAACCGGCCTTTACGCGGTGCAGCAAATGCTTGCTTTCCACGCATTATAGGAGGGGGAATTTCGAGATGTCAAACCAACAAAAGAGGGAAAAAATTTCCTTGTATCAACTGCCAAAGTCTGTTCAAGCCATTGATTTATAAATTAAGATGCGACGGCGCCTGTCACGGGAGCTGCTCGCATGCCGCAATGGAACCGAGTACGCAGGCTCTCTCGAAATCGTCTTTGGCCAGTCTGCCTTGGAGTCGATTCTGGTAGAGGTTCGCCCTCGTGACCAGTGCGCCGGTATTCGTCGGGTCGACTCGAATGACGGTCGAGAGGTCCTCAAGCGCTTGCTCGGGACGATTGAGCTTCAACAGGATTTCACTTCGCAAAAGATAGGCCTCCTTTTGATAGGGAATCCAGCTTTCAGGCGTTTGCGCGTCGAGAAGTTTCTTGAGCGTGGCGAGCGCTTGATGCGGACGCTTTGAATCCGCTTGACGTCGTGCCTGAGTGGTGTAGACCACGATGAGCCGCTGGCGAGCAATGTCGAAGAAGGGATCCAGGGCCAGAGCTTGTTCGTAAGAAACGACGGCTTCGTCCATCTGCTTGAACCAGGTTTGGACGTCCCCTTTGCCGACCCATCCCCATGCGTTCTTGCCGTCGAGCTGAACTGCGCGGTCAAAGTCGGCCTGCGCCTTTTCGAGATGATCACGGTACTCCTCCGCTTGCGAATGCTGGGCAAACGCGAGGGAGACCAACCGAAGATAGGTCTGTCCCCGGACAAGAAGCGGCTCGATATAGCGGTCGTCGAGGGTGATGGCCTCGGAAGCCAGTTGGATTTTTTCACGGAGATTTTGGGTTTGAACGGCGGAGGCCAGCAAGGCTCTCGCTCGCTGCGTCGGCTCGGTTTTCCCGTTCGGTTCGATGGCGAGCATTCGAACTCCGATCGGCTGATGCTGCAGTTCCTTGAGTTGGGCCCGCAACTGCTGATTCTCCTGTTGCAGTTGGCGAAAATTCTGCGCTAGTCGAGCCTCCGATTGCAGCCGGCGGACCGCCTCGACCAGATTGTTCACATCGACAGTGGCTCGAATGCGAACGAAAAAGACCGGGCGATCGTTCTCGAAGGAACGCCGTGATTCGAGAATTTCCGTTTCCGTGATCCCGGCGGCGATCGTGCGAATCTCCAGTGAGCTGCTCTGTACGGTTCGTCCCTGCGATTCCTTCTCGAAATCACGAAACGTCGCTTCGAGGTACAGGCCTGCTTCTTCTACGGCCCTCCGCTGAGCCCGCTGGAGCACCTTTTCTTCCGCGCTGCTGAGCGTATCGCCATCCATCATGGTGTAATAGGCTTCGGCCGTGACCACTTTCCCAGAGGCAGCCGTAGCCGGCGCGCCGGGCAGGAGCAGAAGAAAAAATAGGATAGGGCTACCCCAAACCAGAGGGAGCGCGGGGAATCGCATGAGTTAAATATAGCGCCAGGAAGACAGAGCGGCAATGCAACAAAGGATGGGACAAGCCGCGCCTACTCCGCAGTGTGGGTTGGAAACTGTTTGGTTTATGCCGGGTTAGCGAGAGGGGGCGCTCGGCGACGTTGTTTTTGGGAAGATCTGGGTAAAGGGATGCACCTCGACCCGTTGAAATACCCCATTGATAGTGTAGGGGTCCTCTTGAGCGAATTTTCGCGCTTCTTCCAGCGAGTCCGCCTCGATGACGATCAGACTTCCTGTCTTGTCTGTAAGCGGGCCAGCCAGGATGACGCGACCCTCGCGGTCGAGCGGTTCCATCTTGGCGAGATGAGCAGGGCGGTGAATTTTTCGCCTGGCTTCTCCTTCAGGGCCGTCGAATCCGAGAATCACGAACTTCATGGGTGGCTGATCGTCCCCAAGAGGCTTCAAGCGGATTTCACAATGAGTTCTCCAGAGGGCAGCGGTCTTTGTACCCGGTCGTGGTTTCGTGCCACCATCGGATCTCCTGCTCACCGAGCTTCCAACAAAGGAACACGATCCGACCGTCGCGAAGATGCGGGAAGTCGCAGAGGCCCATGTCGAGATCTTTCACCAGAACGCCCATCTCCTGAATCGCCTTGATATTGGCGCTGACTTGTTGGAGACTCGCTATATAGAGTGCACCCACCGTGCTTCCGCCACCATATTCAGCGCGAGCACTCGCTTTCCGAATGTCCTCTTTGGTCCGAACCAGCGTTTCCTTCGCCTGCTTGACGGAAGTCAACCGAGAGTTCAGTTGAGGGATCAGGCGATTGGCTTCCGCCAAGGTGAACAGCCGGTCATGTTGTTCCTGTTCGTCGTCTTCGGACATAGCAACTCCAGGCTTGAAACGCTCATGTAGCATACCGGCGTTTCCCCCCGCAACAGACGGCGGGAGCCCCGGCCGCCTGATCGATAGCGGAAGCTCCCCACCGGCGCGGAGCTCTGCTGACAGCGGGGGCAATCCCAAATTCGACGATTCTCCGTTTCTCTGTTGACAACCACCGGCTTGAGCGGTATGCTGCAAGCTAACTAGCATTTCAGTTCGGGTCTACGGACTCTCCACACACAAGACTTCCGGGGCACGTCTCGAAACAATCTACAAGTTGCGCAAAAGGGACGAGTCGGCTCGCATGAGTTCTTGCTTGCAACATATCTACTGGACATGAGACGGGCTAGCCCTTCACAAAACGTCCTCTCGAGCTAGAAACACACACAGCACAATCGCCAAATCATTGATCGGTTCACGATTTTCGCGTCGTTTCATGGTTGACCACGTTCAGCATCCATCGATGACCAACTAGCCAGGAGCTTGAGAGGACACCTATGGCACAAACCAAGGGAGAAGTTATGCATCTTGCCGAATTGAAGCAGAAAACCATCGCCGATCTGAACGATGTCGCCCGCGATCTCAAGATCGAGGGGGCGGCGAATCTCCGCAAGCAGGAATTGATTTTTGCCATTCTGCAGGCGCAGACCGAGAAGAACGGTGTGGTCTTCGGCGAGGGCGTCCTCGAAACGCTGCCTGACGGCTTCGGATTTCTCCGCGCACCCGACTCGAATTACTTACCGGGCCCGGACGATATCTATATCTCCCCTTCTCAAATCCGGCGATTCAATCTGCGAACCGGCGACATCGTATCAGGGCAGATTCGGCCGCCGAAAGAAAGCGAACGCTACTTCGCCCTCCTCAAAGTCGAGAAGGTCAACTACGAAGATCCGGAGGTTGCTCGAGACAAGATCCTCTTCGACAACCTGACCCCGCTGTATCCCGAGGAACGCATCCAGCTCGAGTTTGACCGCGAAGAGTATTGTACGCGCGTCATGGATCTCACCACGCCGATCGGAAAGGGACAGCGCGGTCTGATCGTCGCCGCCCCTCGAACCGGAAAGACGATGCTGCTGCAAGCCATCGCCCGCGCGATTCTCAAGAACCATAAAGAAGTGACCTTGATCGTGCTGTTAATCGACGAGCGGCCGGAAGAAGTCACCGACTGGCAACGGCAGGTGAAGGCTGAAGTCATCAGTTCCACATTCGACGAGCCTGCTCAGCGACATGCCCAGGTGGCTGAAATGGTCCTGGAGAAGGCCAAGCGATTGGTTGAGCACAAGAAAGACGTCGTCATTCTGTTGGACAGCATCACGCGCCTTGCGCGGGCCTACAATACGATCGCCCCTCCGAGCGGCAAGGTCCTCTCGGGCGGTCTCGACTCGAACGCCCTCCAGCGACCGAAGCGGTTCTTCGGCGCAGCCCGCAATATCGAAAACGGCGGAAGCTTGACGATCATGGCTACGGCGCTCGTCGATACCGGCAGCCGGATGGACGACGTGATCTTCGAAGAATTCAAGGGAACGGGGAATATGGAGGTCCACCTTGACCGTCGCCTGGCCGACAAGCGGATATTCCCGGCCATCGACATCAGCCAATCCGGGACCCGCAAAGAGGAATTGCTCGTGGATAAGGACAGGCTCAATAAGATGTGGATCCTGCGAAAGGTGCTGAGCCCGCTGGGAACGATGGAAGCCATGGAGTTTCTGATGGACAAGGTGCAGGGCACCAAGACCAATCAGGAATTCCTGCAGTCGATGAACCGGTAATGCCGGCTTGTATCCGGCGCTCAGACAAGGTAGATTGTCGGGCCTTCGAATGGGCGAAGGCAGTCAGTGTTGAAGGCAGGAGTGGAACATGAAGAAGGGCATTCATCCGTTGTACCGGGAAGCCACGGTGCATTGCGCCTGCGGCAATAAATATAAGACCAGATCGACGGTCGGCGACATCAACGTCGATATCTGCTCGAACTGCCATCCGTTCTTCACGGGAACCCAAAAGATCGTCGACACCGAAGGGCGTGTCGAGCGGTTTAAGAAGAAGTACGCGAAGAAGGGCAAATAGCGACCCCTGCGAACATAGAAGAGACCCTGCTTCGCTGAGGGGCAGGGTCTCTTCTTTTTTTGTCCCGAATCACCTGCGTTCGCGCCTTGAGGTCAAGACGGTATGGACGAGCCGTTGCGAAAAAAGTGGGAATCCATTGCGAGTCGATTCGATGAGCTGACCAGCCAGCTCATGGACCCGTCCGTCATCGGTCAACCAGCGCTGCTCGTCAAGCTCAATAAGGAACGAACGGAGATCGAGTCTGTCGCCCATCTGTTTCGCCGTTATCAAGACATCGTCAAGCAGCTCGACGAAGCGTCCCACATGCTGACGGATCCATCCGTCGGGAGTGAGCTCCGATCGCTCGCGACAGAAGAAAGTCTTCGACTGGACGAGGAGCGGGCGGAGCTTGAAGCGCGGGTTTTGGAACATCTGACGCCCAAGGATCCGCGAGACGACAAGAATCTCTTTCTGGAAATCAGGGCTGGAACCGGCGGCGATGAAGCTGCTTTGTTTGCCGGAGATCTGTTCCGCATGTACGTGAAATTTGCGGAGCGACGCAAGTTGAAGGTCGAAATCGTCGAAGCTTCCGAAACCGGCAAAGGTGGCTACAAGACGGTGATCGCGCTGATCGAAGGGAAAGGCGGCTACGGGCTGTTCAAATACGAAAGCGGCGTCCATCGGGTTCAACGCGTGCCCGTTACCGAGGCGGCCGGCCGGATCCACACATCGACCGTGACTGTGGCGGTCATGCCGGAAGTCGACGAAGTTGATGTTCAGATCGATCCGAAGGATCTGCGGATCGATACGTTCTGTTCCTCCGGTGCCGGCGGGCAGAGCGTGAATACGACCTATTCGGCCGTTCGGATCACGCACATTCCGACCGGCGTGGTGGTGTCCTGCCAGGATGAGCGGTCGCAACTCAAGAATCGCACAAAAGCCATGCGGACGCTTCGCGCCAGAATCGTCGAGGCCGAGCGGGAGAAGCAGGAAGCGGAGATCGCGCAAACCCGGAAGGCTCAGGTGGGGACCGGCGACCGGAGCGAGAAGATTCGCACCTATAATTTTCCTCAAAATCGCGTCACGGATCATCGCGTGGGTCTGACGCTGCACAAGCTGGAGCATGTCCTGGCTGGTGACATGGACGAACTCATCGAAGCGTTACGTGCCCAGCGCGACCACGCGGCAGTGGCCGAGGCATCATGACCCCCGCTGCCGCCCGGGCGACCGGGGAATGCCGAACGATCGGAGCGCTGGTTGCCGAGGTTCGTCGACAACTCTCAGCAGCGGGGGTGGAGTCGGCTACGCAGGAAGCGGTCTGGCTGATTGAGCATGCGCTCAGTCTTTCCATATTGCATCAATGCATTGAGCCACAGCGACTGTTGTCCGAAGGCGAGTCAGCCAAGGTGCAAGCGCTGCTGCTCAGGAGAGTCGCCGGGGAACCGTTGCAATACCTGCTCGGCACACAGGAATTTTGCGGGCTGGAGTTTGGGGTGGATTCATCGGTCCTGATCCCCAGGCCCGAAACCGAGTTATTGGTTCAGGAAACCCTTCGTAGGCTGCCACCGGTTCAGGCCCCTATTCTTGCGGACGTGGGGACCGGTTCAGGCTGTGTGGCGATCGCACTGGCGCGAGCGATTCCAACCGGGAAACTCTTCGCGATCGACCTCTCGTCTTATGCTCTGGATACCGCGAAGCGGAATGCTGATCGTCATGGCGTGCGGTCGGTGACTTGGCTTCAAGGCGATTTAGTGGCTCCCCTCGCTGGGCGAGGACTGGAACGAAAGGTACAGGTGATCGTCTCGAATCCTCCCTATGTTTCAGAGTCGGACTGGACGACACTCCAACCGGAAGTTCGTCTTTACGAACCGCGCATGGCGTTGGTTGCGGGGCCTTGCGGGACGGAATTGCATGAGCAGTTGCTGGAGGAGGCGATCCCCTTCCTGGCGCCAGGCGGCCTGCTGATCATGGAAATGGGGCTGGGACAAAGCGGGTCGCTTCTAGAGAAGGCGGAAGCCAACGGTGGGTACTGCTCGGTGACAACCGTTTGCGACAACGCAGGGATCGAGCGCATTGTGATCGCTGAGCGAACAGGGGAATAGGCCTGACAGCATGGACAAGATCGTCATCACCGGCGGGAAGGCTCTGCGAGGGACGGTCCAGATCAGCGGAGCAAAGAATTCCGCCTTGCCGATTCTCGCCTCGACCATTTTGGGTGGTGAAGAGTGCACCATTACCAATGTGCCTCGTGTGGTCGATGTCGTCACGATGGGCAGGCTGCTGGGGATTCTCGGCGCGAGTGTGCGCCACGAGGGCAATCGGGCCGTGATCAGGGCGGAGGTCATTAAGTCCACGCAGGCTCCGTATGAACTCGTGAAGACGATGCGCGCGTCGGTGCTGGTGCTTGGGCCGCTGCTCGCCCGCTGGGGGCAAGCGACTGTTTCGTTGCCGGGCGGATGCGCCATCGGCTCGCGCCCAGTCAATATGCACCTGGCCGGGCTTGCCAAACTCGGCGCAGAGGTGTCCGTCGAGCACGGCTATATTCACGCGAAGGCCAAGCGGCTCAAGGGCGCATCAATCTATTGCGATGTGCCCACTGTGACCGGAACAGAAAATTTGATGATGGCCGCGTCTCTCGCGCAGGGGACTACGGTCATAGAGAACGCCGCCAAGGAGCCGGAGATTGTCGATCTGGCGGATTTTCTGACGAAACGCGGGGCCCGCATCGCCGGAGCCGGTACCGACATTATCTCGATTGAAGGGGTACGGGAACTCCGCGGCAGCGACCATGAAGTCATTCCCGATCGGATCGAAGCCGGGACATATCTGATTGCAGGGGCGATCACGAGAGGTTCCGTCACAGTCGATCGGTGCCGCCCGGACCATCTCGAGCCCCTCGTCGCAAAACTTCGGGAGGCAGGAATCGCCGTTCGAGTCGAAAAGGAGTCGGTCCAGCTCGATGCGACAAAATCCGGACGCTTGAGAGGCGTCGATGTGCGGACTTTGCCGTTCCCGGGCTTTCCCACCGACATGCAGGCGCAAATGGCGGCACTCATGTCCGTGGCAGGAGGAACCAGTGTCATTACGGAAACGGTTTTCGAAAGCCGCTTCATGCACGTAGAGGAGCTCAAGCGAATGGGGGCCGATATTCGCGTCGAAGGGAATCGGCTGGTGATTACCGGTCGGGATCGTCTCACGGGGGCCCCTGTGATGGCCTCCGATCTGCGGGCCAGTGCCGGGCTGATTCTTGCCGGCCTTGCGGCAGAAGGGACCACGGAAGTCCTGCGGGTTTACCATCTCGACCGTGGATACGAAGGGATTGAAGAGAAACTGAGAGGATTAGGCGCCGTGATCGAACGGTGCAAGGCCTAACCAGGAAATCCTCAGTCAGGTAGATGATGCTCACCGTCGCGCTGTGCAAAGGCAAGTTGATCGAACCGACGCTCGAGTTGTTCGCACGCGCCGGCTATGCCGGAGCGCAACTCGCCACCGATAGCCGGCGCCTGGTGTTCTCCTGCCCCGACATCGGGATGATCTTCTTGATCGTCCGTCCGACCGATGTGCCGACCTACGTGGAATATGGGGCGGCGGACATCGGAGTCGTTGGAAAGGACGTGTTGTTGGAGCAGGACAGCGACGTCTATGAGCCATTGGATTTAGGGTTCGGAGTGTGTAGAATTGCCGTCGCCGCGCTCCGTGGGCAGCGGTCTCGCAACCGGCTCTCATCCAAAATCCGGATCGCGACCAAGTATCCAAGAATTACCGAGCGCTACTTCAATCAGCGCGGTGTGCCGGTCGAAATCATCAAGTTATACGGCTCGATCGAACTGGCGCCGATTGTCGGCCTCGCCGATCGGATCGTCGATTTGGTCGAGACCGGAAACACGCTCAAGGCGCACGACCTCATTGAAGTGGAGTGCATTGCCACCTCCACGGCGAGACTGATCGTCAATCGGGCCAGCCTGAAACTCAAGCATGAGGCCGTGACGGAGCTCATTAAGAAACTCCGCGATGCCGCCGTTTCGACAGGGACCAGCAAGAAAATCTCAGCTCGATCATCGAGCGGGACAAGCCGAAAAACGAAACGAACGCGCAGATGAAAATCGTCGCTTCGACAGACCGCGCCTTTGCTCCCACACTCAAGAAAGTGGCATCGCGCGCGCGCGTACAGGGGGCAGCCGTTGAAAAGACCGTGAAGGTCTTGTTGCAAGCTGTGGAGCGCAGCGGGGACAGGGTGGTGCTGCGCTATACCAGACAATTTGACAAAGTGTCGCTCAAGCCCGGCGATCTGAAAGTTACGCAGGAAGAAATCAAAGATGCCTACCACCGTATCAGAAAGGACGAAGGCGATGCCCTGCGGTTTGCCGCGCAACGCGTCACGGCCTTCCACGAGCGCCAGCGCACGAAAACCTGGATGTATCAGGATGGGGCGGCTACCCTAGGACAGGTGGTCACGCCTGTCGATGCCGTCGGGGTCTATGTGCCGGGGGGCAAGGCTGTGTATCCGTCGACAGTGTTGATGAGTGCTATTCCGGCCAAGGTCGCCGGCGTGTCCCGCATTGTGATGTGTACACCGCCGCAAAAAGGCGAGATCAACCCCTATTTGCTGGTTGCAGCGGACATTGCCGGGGTGACTGAGATCTATCGAGTGGGAGGGGTTCAAGCCATCGGCGCGCTGGCTTTTGGGACGAAATCCATCCCCAAGGTCGATAAAATTGTGGGGCCGGGGAATATCTACGTCGCGACGGCCAAGCGCCTGTTGTATGGAACCGTGGGAATCGATATGGTGGCCGGGCCGAGCGAATTGCTCGTGGTGGCCGACGACGATGCCAAACCGGCCCATGTCGCGGCCGACTTGCTGTGCGAAGCCGAGCATGACGAAGACGCGCAGGTATGGCTGGTCACGACTTCGCCGTCACTTGCAAAGGAGGTTCTGGTCCTCCTTGAGAGTCAGCTGAGGGGCTTGCAGCGCGAAAAAATTGCGGCCAAGTCCGTCGCGCGACATTCCGTGGCGTTCGTGGTCACTACGATGGACGAGGCCATCGACGTCGCCAACGAGATCGCTCCAGAACACCTCACCCTTTCGGTCGATCAGCCGTTCGACTATTTGGAAAAGATCCGGCATGCAGGGGCCTTGTTTCTGGGACGGTATACGCCGCCTTCCGTGGCCGACTATATCGCCGGGCCCAATCATGTGTTACCGACCGGGGGGACCGCTCGATTCTTTTCGGCGTTGTCCGTCCATGACTATACGAAGATCAGCAACATCGTGCACTACACGAGGGAGGAGTTGAGCAAAGTGAAAGAACACCTCGTCCGCTTGGCCCAGATCGAAGGGTTCGACGCGCATGCAAAGTCGGCCCAAAGCAGGTTCTCATGAAGAAGAACGGCGGCCCACCCAGGCAGGCCTCACTGCATCGCGCGACCAAGGAAACAGACATTCTTGTCGAATGGACGCTCGACGGCAGTGGACAGGGGAAGATCAATACATCGATCCGGTTCTTTGACCACATGCTCGAGTTGCTGGCCAAGCACGGCTTTTTCGATCTGACGGTTCAGGCCAAAGGCGACATCGACATCGACGAACATCATACGGTTGAAGATGTCGGTATCGTGATGGGGAAGGCCCTGCATCAGGCGTTGGGAGAGAAGGCGGGGATCAAGCGATTCGGATTCGCTTCGGCTCCTCTTGATGAAACCCTGGCGCAAGTGACGGTGGACCTCAGCGGACGGCCCTTTCTCGTCTACAACGTGAGTCTGCCGGACCGAAAGATCAAGTCATTCGATCTCGGCCTGTTCGAGGATTTTTTTCAGGCCTTCGTCACCCATGGTGGCCTCAACCTGCACGTAAATCTGATGTACGGCCGCAACCCGCACCACATCATGGAGGCGATCTTCAAGGCCTTGGCCAAGGCGCTCGATCAGGCCACGACGACCGAGGAGCGTTTGGCGGGAAGAGTGTTGTCGACGAAGGGGATGCTATAGTTTCTCGCGGGTCACCGAGCAGCCCCAGCGTGCTCGCACCCCCGCCCGGTGTGGGGACCCCCGCTGCGCGCGCTGGGGCGCCCTACTCGGTGTCACCCGCGACCGACTGGAGAGGACACGATGCTCACTAACAGAGCATAAGGCTATTTGCTCGGGGACGGAGTATCGCCCAAGACCGACTTGGTCGTCTTGAAGTGAAGTTTCGCCACGGTCCCCAATCGTTCCTGCCCGTGTTTCTTTACGATCATCTTCGCCGCGAGTTCGACGGACGGCGACGCGCCTTTGGGGAGCGTCGTGCTGATCTCGTCTGAAAGCCGCTTCAAGCGGAGTAAGAATTCGGCGCGTGCTAAAATCGACGCCGCCGCGACGGCGAGATCCGATTCCGCCTTCGTGCGCTGCTCGAGCGTAATCTTGCGACCCTTTTCCTGCAAGGCATTCAGGATGAGCCGCTCATCGCCAAACTGATCTGAGATGGCCAGTCCGCAAGACACCCGCTCCAGTAAATTCTCAAGAGCTTTGGCATGGCCCCATGCCAGGAGACGATTGAGATTGCGGATCTTGCCATAGAGTTCGTTGTATTTCTGCGGTCCGATAGCGATCACGCTATGCGGGCAGATCGTCTTAATGTCCGGAGCCATCTCCAGAATCCGTCCGTCGGAAATTTTCTTGCTGTCCCGGACCTGCATAAGCGCGAGGTCACTCTGCGTCGTCGCATCCACGAAGACAGCAGCGATGACCAGCGGGCCAAAGTAATCGCCTTTTCCCGATTCATCGATCCCGATGCGTTCGATGGCTTGGTGCGGCATCCAGTTTGTTTGGTAGGACAAGGTCCTTGTAGAAAATGGTATCGCGGCGCGCTAATCTAACAAAGCACTTACGGTCGGTCAATCGATGTCATCGCTAGGTGTGAGAAGGGGAGAGATGGAGATGGACGCATTGTTGCTTCGGAGTCCCAGGTCAATTTTGGTCGCGATATGCCTGTGCGCCTTTATCGAACTCGCCGGCTGCGAGAAGAATCCCTACACGGGACGCTCGCAGTTGCTTATGACCTCCGTGGCGGAAGAGATGCAAATGGGCACGCAGGCCTACAGTCAGGTGAAGAGCGATCCAAAAATGAAACAGTCTCAAGATCCGCGCGAGATCGAGCCGGTGAAGCGCGTTGCAGCTCGAATTGTCGAAGCGGCGAAGCGATCGAAGTATGCGGAGATGGCCAAGCAGTTTCAGTGGGAAGTCACCGTGTTCAAAGACGACAAGACGGCGAATGCCTTCGCCCTTCCGGGAGGCAAGATGGCCGTCTACACTGGAATTTTTCCGGTCGCCAAGACTGAAGCGGGACTTGCAGCAGTGATGGGCCACGAAGTCGTACATGCCCTGGCTCGCCATGGAGCGGAGCGGATGAGCCAGGAACAATTGACGAGTGCAGCAGTCCAGGCGGCAGGTGCCGCTGCGGGAGCTGCGGGGGGCGGGGGACTCGTCTCTCAGGGGGCTATGGCGGCACTTGGCGCCGGCGCTCAAGTCGGTGTGCTGCTGCCTTTCAGCCGGCAACATGAATCAGAGGCGGACTATATCGGCATTCTGCTTGCGGCGGACGCGGGCTATGATCCGCGGGAATCCGTCGCGCTTTGGGAACGAATGGAACGGATGTCGGGAGGGGCCGCCCCCTCAGAATTCCTATCCACGCATCCCAGCCATGGGACCAGAATCGAAGACCTCAAGAAGGCCATGCCCGAGGCCATGGGCATTTACAAGAGCAGGCAACCCGTCCCCGCAGCCGACCTGCCTGCCATCGGCCGCTAAGGCACAAGACCTGTCGTTCTTGCATCCGGTCGCCATGTTTTCTATACTGATTCTTGCGCGAGGGAGAAGACCGGGTGATCGCTCGCCGCGGCGACGTGGCGAGAGGAAAGTCCGGACTTCATGGGCAGGGCGCTGGGTAACCCCCAGGCGGAGCAATCCGACACCAGCACCACAGAGAACAGACCGCCGATGGCCAACGCGATTGGACCCCAATCTCATCGCTGCGGATCAGGCAAGGGTGAAACGGCGGGGTAAGAGCCCACCGCGGTGATGGCGACATCACCGGCAGGGTAAGCGTCGCTCGATGCAAGGCCAAATAGGAAGACACCTGCCGGTCCTCTTCGGAGCATCGGCGACCGGCTGGCCCGGCCGAGGTCTTCGGGTAGGTCGCTTGAGGTTCGAGGTAACTCGAATCCCAGAGAAATGATCTCCTCTGATCGAGAGCATATCTTGGTCAGGACAGAATCCGGCTTATAGGTCTTCTTCACCGCGCTCAATCGGTCAGTGCCGTTCGCCTCAGCGCAAGTCGGTTCCGGTCTCGTCCTATTGACCGGCCGGGGGCAGGATGGTAGGATCTCGCATCTTTCCCCTTGATTTTTCAGAATATTCTGAATGGTCGAAGGGGCTGGTGTATTTCTCGACAGCCACGTTTCTTCGTATCTCCTTCCGGTGGATATCCACGGAGTAGGAGAGGAGGTCCGGTTATGAAGCTCACGGGTGCCGAAATCTTTATCGAATGCTTGAAACGGGAAGGCGTCAAGACCCTCTTTGCGCTTCCCGGCGGTGTCGTTCTGAAGATTTTCGACATGCTGCACCAACAGAAGGATATCGATGTGATCCTGACCCGCCATGAGCAGGGTGCGGGTCATATGGCCGAAGGGTATGCCAAGGCCACAGGCAAGGCGGGGGTATGTCTGGTGACATCCGGTCCAGGGATGACCAACGTGATCACGGCCTTGGCCGATGCCTACATGGATTCGGTTCCCCTGGTCTGTTTCAGCGGACAGGTCCCGACCAGTTTGATCGGGAACGATGCGTTTCAGGAGGCCGACAACGTCGGGCTGAGCCGTCCTTGCACGAAATATAATTTCCTGGTCAAGGATGTGAACGAATTGGCTTCCACGATCAAAGAGGCGTTCTACATCGCCACGACCGGACGCCCCGGTCCCGTGCTGGTCGATATCCCGAAAGATGTGTCGATGGACAAGGCGGAGTTTACGTATCCGAACTCGGTTTCGATACGCGGCTACAATCCCACGTATGAAGGGAATAAGTGGCAGATCAAGCAGGCGGCGGAAGCGATCATGAAAGCCAAGAAGCCGGTCCTCTATGTAGGCGGCGGCGTGGTCTTCTCCGGCGCGTCACAGGAACTGATCGAGTTGGCTGAACTGACCCAGATTCCGGTCGATATGACCTTGATGGGCCTTGGCGCGTTCCCGGGAGAGCATCCGCTTTCCATGGGCATGATGGGCATGCACGGCACCTATCAGGCCAACATGGCGGTGCATTATGCGGACCTGGTCGTAGCCATCGGGGCCCGGTTCGACGATCGCGTCACTGGGAAGGTTTCCGAGTTTTGCCCCTACGCGAAGATTGTCCACATCGATATCGATCCGACCTCGATCAGAAAAAATATTCACGTCGACATTCCGATCGTCGGAGACTGCAAGGCTGTGTTGCGGGAGCTCATTCAGATTTTGAAGGCGACGGTGAACGGTGAGCAGAAGGAGTTGCGCAAGGCCTGGTGGGATCAAATCCGTGAATGGGAACGGGCCCATCCCTTGACGTATCAGCAGGAGAAAGACGGTCCGATCAAGCCTCAGCATGTGATTAAGCGGCTCTACGAATTGACGAAAGACCGTGATCCGATCGTATCGACCGATGTCGGGCAGCATCAGATGTGGGCTGCGCAGTATTTCAAACTTGCCAAACCCAATCGATGGTTGACTTCCGGAGGGCTCGGGACGATGGGTTTCGGATTTCCAGCGGCGATGGGGGCGCAGGCCGCTTTTCCTGGCCGGTTGGTGCTCTGTGTCGCCGGTGATGGCAGCGTGCAGATGAACATGCAGGAGATGGCCACCGCTGTTGTCAGCAAGCTCCCGGTGAAGATCATTGTGCTGAATAACCGGTTTCATGGCATGGTCCGGCAGTGGCAGGACCTGTTTTACGAGGGCCGCTATGCCTCGAGCTATCTGGACACAACTCCCGATTTTGTGAAGCTGGCTGAAGCCTACGGCGCGAGGGGGTTGCGTGCGAGCAAGGTCGGTGATCTCGACGGCATTCTCAAAGAAGCGATTGCCGCAAACGGGCCGGTGATCGTGGACGTTCCGACGCATCCCTATGAGAATGTCTATCCGATGATTCCAGCCGGCGGCTGCAATCACGAAATGATTCTCGAAGATCCTCCGGAGTTGAAACAGAAGCAGACGGGCGCCGGTAAGGTGGTCCCGGAAGACAAGGACACGATTTTAACGGCCTGAGAGGATGGGAGCGTACGGCTACAGCTGATAGTACAAATGGAGAAATGTCGGCCCATGGTTGGGCCACATGCCAGCAGCCATAGGCTCTTTGAATTTTATGGAACACATCATTTCGGTGACCGTTGAAAACAAGTTCGGTGTTTTGTCCCGGATCGCCGGGCTCTTCAGCGGCCGCGGCTTCAATATCGAAAGCCTGTCGGTCGCGCCGACGTTGGATCCGTCAATGTCGCAGATGACAATCGTCACGTCCGGTGATGAGCGCATCGTCGAGCAGATCGTAAAACAGTTGAACAAGCTGATCGACGTGATCAAGGTCGTGGACTTGAACGAGAGCGATTTTGTCTCGCGGGAAACCGCGCTGATCAAGGTACACACCAGGCAGGAGGATCGCGCCGAAGCGTTGCGGATCGCCGACATCTTTCGCGCCAATGTCATCGATTCCACGCCGTCCACCTATACGATCGAAGTCACCGGTGATCCCCGGAAGATTGAAGCGATCATCAATTTGCTGCAGCCGCTCGGGATCAAGGAACTCACCAGAACCGGGCGGGTGGCGGTGGCACGCGAGCCCCTGCGGTCAGCGGCGGCGCAGCCCAAGAAAGTCGCCCGCGAATAGACGCCGGCAGGACCCGCAGTCCACCTCAGCGACATCAACACTCTTGTGATCGAGGAGTCATCGATGAAGATTTATTACGATAAGGATGCCGACCTTCAGCAGATCAAAAACAAGAAAGTGGCTGTGATCGGCTATGGCAGCCAGGGTCACGCCCATGCGCTGAACATGAAAGAAAGCGGCGTATCGGTCGTGATCGGTTTGCGCGAGGGCAGTTCCTGGCGCAAGGCCGAGCAGAGCGGGTTGAAGGTCATGCCGGTGGCGGATGCGGTGAAGGCCTCGGATGTCATCATGATCCTCGCTCCGGATGAGGCGCAGGCGGCCATCTATCGACAGGAGATTGCGCCGAACCTCAAGCCGGGTGCGTACCTCGCCTTCGGCCACGGCTTCAACATCCATTTCGGGCAAATCGTGCCGCCGTCGTCGATCAATGTGTTCATGGTCGCTCCCAAAGGCCCCGGCCATTTGGTGCGATCGGAGTATACGAAGGGAAGCGGGGTGCCTTGTCTCTTGGCCGTCCATCAGGATCCCAGCGGGACGACGAAACAAGTCGGCCTGGCCTATGCCAGCGCCATCGGAGGCGGCCGCGCGGGAGTCATAGAAACGAATTTCAGGGAAGAAACGGAGACGGACCTGTTCGGCGAGCAGGCCGTCCTGTGCGGCGGTCTGACGTCCCTTATTCAAGCAGGTTATGAAACGCTCGTGGAAGCGGGCTATTCGCCGGAGATGGCCTATTTCGAATGCCTTCACGAGGTCAAACTGATCGTTGATCTGATCTATCAGGGCGGCATTGCGAACATGCGGTACTCGATCAGCACAACGGCGAAATATGGTGATGTCACCCGCGGGCCTCGGATCGTGACCGAACAGACCAAGCAGGAAATGAAGAGGATTCTTGGAGAGATCCAGGAAGGGCGGTTTGCCAAGGAGTGGGTTCTGGAGAATCAGGCCAATCGTCCGGTCTACAACGCATTACTCGCCAAGGGTGAAGCCCATCCGATCGAAGAGGTCGGCGCACGCTTGCGAGCGATGATGCCCTGGCTCAAAAAGGATCAACTCGTCGACAAGAGCAAGAATTAGGATCGAGGAACCTGTGGCGGATCGTGCCGTCGGTATCCCTTTTGCCAAGGAGGGATTTCCTTTCATCGGAGCTGCCGCAGGCGTTACACTGGCGGCAGCCTGGGTAGGGTGGGCCGCCATAGGGGGCGCGGCGGGAATACTGACGCTCTTTGTCGCCTGGTTTTTTCGCAATCCGGCTCGGGTCGTCCCTCAAGGCGCGCACCTGATCGTGGCGCCTGGCGATGGGAAAGTCATCGCCGTCGAGGAAGAGTTTGAACCGCGATACATCAAAGATCGCAGTGTTCGAATCACGATTTTCCTGAACGTGTTCGATGTGCACATCAACCGGATGCCCTGCGAGGGACTCGTTGAGGATGTGATGTATCAACCGGGGCTGTTCATGATCGCCAGCAAGCCCGATGCGACGATGAAGAATGAACAGAACGCGGTGATGATCAAAGCATTGCAGGGGGCCAAGGTGCTCTGTGTTCAGGTCGCAGGCTTGATCGCGAGGCGGATCGTCTGCTGGGTGGCGCCCAAGGATCGCGCCGTGCGCGGCGAGCGGTTCGGGTTGATTCGATTCGGTTCTCGCATGGACACGTTTCTTCCGATGGGATCGGTGATCAAGGTATCCGTTGGCGATCGTGTGAAGGGTGGAGAATCCATCCTGGGAGAGCTGCGATGAAAACTGCTGCGCTACGACAGTCCTTTGCGAAAGGCGGCAAGCGCCACAAGGCGGCGATGCACCTGATCCCGAACTTGTTCACGACCGGGAATTTGTTTTGCGGCGTGTTCGCCATTCTCTCCGTCTTCAACGCGAACTATATGGCGGCGGCGATCGCCATCCTGGTCGCCATGGTCTTCGACGTGCTGGACGGGAAGTCGGCGCGCTTGACGAACAGCACCAGCCACTTCGGCCTGGAATACGACTCATTGTCCGATGTCGTGTCGTTCGGTGTTGCTCCGGGTCTTCTCATTTACTCGTGGGCCCTCAGCGGGCAAGGGACGTTCGGCATCGCGGTCATGTTCGCGTATGTGGCGATGGGGGCGGTCCGTCTGGCACGATTCAATGCAACCGCCACGTTGTCGGACGGCAAGTACTTTACCGGCTTGGCCATTCCCGCTGCCGCAGGCGTCGTCGCCTCGCTGGTGATTTTTGATCATCACGTCGTACGCACCGGGGCGGAGATCAAGCCGATTCTCGTGTTGATCATAACTCTGGTGTTGTCGTTCTTGATGGTGAGTACGATTAAGTACCGGAGCTTTAAGGACTTGAAGTTCCGCGGCGGTCGGCACATCACCTATCTGGTCTGGGGAATCCTGGGCCTGGTTCTGGTGGCAGCCTGGCCCCAGGTTATGTTATTTGTGATCTTCGCGGGCTATGCCTTGCTCGGCCCGGTTGAACGGGTGATCACCCTTCTTACCAAGATGGCGGGCAGGCAAGCTCAACCTAAGAAAGAGCAGCCGGCGACCGATTTGAAGATCTAGGGCAACGACGAGGAGTAGTAGGCTGTCTGTCGAACATTGAGAGAACTGGTGGTTGGTGCGAACCAGTTTCGGCAGCGTTGAACTCGCCTCTGAGCCAGAATCCATGAAACGAGAGTAATGGATTCCGCCTTGCCCCCGTGAAGGGCCGAACGAAGGGTCCTGAACGACGCATTGTTCAGGGCCGAATCAGGGTGGTACCACGGAGCTTCTAAAGCCTCCGTCCCTGGGTTGAAGGGATGGAGGCTTATGTTTTTTTGTGAGAGGAGAGGGGTGACAACATGACCCGTATGATCAGAATTTTTGATACGACGTTGCGCGACGGGGAGCAATCTCCTGGCGCCAGCATGAACGTGGAAGAAAAGGTCATGGTGGCGAAGCAACTGGCCCGGCTTGGCGTGGATATCATCGAAGCGGGGTTTGCCTACAGCTCTCCCGGTGATTTTGAAGCGGTTCGCCGGATCGCGCAGGAAGTTGAGGGTCCGACGATCTGCAGCTTGGCCCGCGCTCGTCCGGAAGACATTGACAGAGCCTGGGAGGCCCTGAAAGGGGCGCCGAAGGTGCGCATCCACACGTTTCTGTCAACTTCCGACATCCATTTGAAGCACCAGTTTCGGATGACGCGTGACGAGGCGAAGAAGCGGGCGGTCGAGATGGTTCAGCGTGCGCGAGGATATGTTGAAGACGTCGAATTTTCCCCGATGGATGCGAGCCGTTCCGATCCGGCCTATCTCTGTGAGGTGATCGAGGCGGTCATTGCAGCGGGAGCCGGCACGATCAATATTCCGGACACGGTCGGGTACGCGATTCCGCAGGAGTTCGGTAAGCTTATCCGGGGGATTCGAGAAACGGTGCCCAACAGCGCCGGGGCCGTGATTTCTGTCCATTGCCACAATGACTTGGGCCTGGCGGTAGCCAACAGCTTGGCCGCTGTCATGGAAGGGGCCGGTCAGGTTGAATGCACGATCAACGGGATCGGTGAACGGGCGGGCAACACCTCCTTGGAAGAAATCGTCATGGGGTTGAGGACCAGAAGGGACCTTTATCAGGCCGATACGAAGATTCATACCGAGGAGATTTCCAAGACCAGCCGGTTGGTGAGCAAGATTACCGGGATGGTCGTGCAGCCCAACAAAGCGATTGTCGGCGCGAACGCCTTCGCCCATACGTCGGGCATCCATCAAGACGGTCTGCTGAAGGACAAAACCACCTACGAGATCATGAGGCCGGAATCGATCGGATTGGTTGAGAGCAAAATGGTGATGGGCAAGCTTTCAGGACGTCATGCATTTCGCCAGCGGCTCGAGGAATTGGGATACAAGTTGACGGACGACGAAGTCAACCACGCCTTCGAGCGGTTCAAAAAATTAGCTGATCAAAAGAAGGAGATCTACGAAGAGGATCTCGAAGTGATTGTGTCCGAAGAACTGGCCAGGATGGCCGACCGCATCACGCTGAAATCGTTTCAGGTAAAAAGCGGAACCGATCAGGTGCCGACGGCCACTGTCGAGCTCGAAATCGACGGTAAATCCATTGCCAGGACCGGGACGGGGGACGGTCCGGTGGATGCGGTATACCGGACCATTGCCGCAATCACCGAGACCAAGAGCAAGCTGCTGATGTATGTGGTCAAGGCGATCACCGGCGGCACCGATGCTCAGGGCGAGGTGTCCGTTCGCGTGCAGGAGGATGGCCGGACCGTTTCCGGTCACGGAGCGGACACCGACATTATCACCGCCTCGGCCCGCGCATACTTGAGTGCGTTGAATAAACTGGCCTATCTGGCGGCCAAGCAGGCGCAGGGAGAACAGAAGGTGAACTTGATTTGACGGGGAGGCCCACGGTAGAGTGATCAACTTTTGCGGGATGCTGAAAAAGGCCTCCAGCGTCGTTCTCGCTCGCTCAAAGCCTCAACGTACGAAACTAAGTACGCCTCAGCTTCTCGCTCGCTGCGGCCTTGCTGGAAGGCCATTTTGAGCATCCCCAATTTCTATATGTTTTCCAGAACCCTGAATGAGTGCGAGGAATTTCTGGCAGGCGATCACACTAGGCTGCGCGAGATTTTCCATCCAGCCAAGCATCAGCTGAAACTGGGGTATAGCCTTGCCCGCGGGACGCTGGGGCCGGGTCAGCGGTCCAAGCGGCATGTCCTGAAGTCGTCGGAAGTGTATTACTTTATCGCCGGCCAGGGACGACTTCTGATCAACAACCTGGAGGTCCCGATCGAAGCGGGGACGACGTTATACGTCCCGCCCGGAGGAGAACAGTCGTTGGAGAATACCGGAAATCAGGAAATGGAATTTCTCTGTTTGGTTGATCCGGCCTGGAGAGCGGAAGACGAGCGGGTGCTGGAGTAACACTCGCGCAGCAAGAAGGAGCGGGACGACGTGAAGGCAAAGATTGCGGTACTTGCAGGCGACGGCGTGGGCCGTGAGATTGTCCCGGAAGCGGTCAAGATCTTGAAAGTGGTGGCGGAGAAATTCGGCCATAACTTCGAATTTGCCTCCGGCGATGTCGGTGGACAGGCGATCGACAAAGTCGGAGTGCCTCTGCCTCAGGACACGCTGGCCTTGGCCAAGCAAAGCGATGCGGTGTTGTTGGGAGCTGTCGGCGGCCCCAAATGGGAAAGCCTGGAGTACAGCCTGCGACCGGAACGCGCCTTGCTGGGCCTCCGCGAACAACTGGGACTCTATGCGAATCTTCGACCGGCCAAGCTCTACAACGTGTTGGCCGAGGCGTCGACTCTCAAGAAGGAAGTAATCGAAGGGATCGACATTCTTGTGATTCGTGAGCTGACGGGAGGGATCTATTTCGGCAAGCCCAAGGGGATTGAGCGGCTGCCGAATGGAAGCGAGCGCGGGATCAATACGGAGATCTACACGACGGAGGAAATTCGCCGCATTGCTAAGGTCGCGTTCGAGGCGGCCAGGAAACGGCGGAAGAAAGTGACCTCCGTCGACAAGGCGAATGTGCTGGAGTCATCCGAATTGTGGCGCCGAGTCGTGATCGAGGTCCAGAGGGAGTTCCCGGACGTCGAACTGAACCATATTTATGTCGATAATGCGGCGATGCAGTTGGTCAGGAATCCCCGTCAGTTTGACGTGATGCTTTGCAACAACATGTTCGGCGATATTCTGAGCGATGAAGCGGCGATGCTGACAGGATCGATCGGGATGCTGCCGTCCGCGAGCATCGGGGCGCAGGTCGGTTTGTTCGAGCCGATTCACGGGAGCGCCCCCGACATTGCCGGAAAAAATGTCGCCAATCCCATCGCCACGATCGCCTCGGCCGCAATGCTGCTGTCCTACGCGTTCAAGCTGGACCGGGAGGCGGAAGCAATCGAGCAGGCCATCGTCAAAACGCTGGATCTCGGTTATCGGACGAAGGATATACACGGCCCCGGCTCTCGTCTTCTCGGAACGACGGAGATGGGTGAAGCCATCGTGCGGAATCTGAAGTGATCCAATACGAACCCATGCGCGCTCACGTTAACCTGAAAGTCGGTATCATTTCCACGGTTGCAGGGACCGGTGAAGGAGCATGGTCCGGCGACGGCGGTCCCGCCGTTTCGGCTTGTCTCAACGAACCGAAAGCGCTGGCAATGGACAAACAGGGCAACCTTATCATTGCGGATTCCGAGAACCACGCCGTGCGGATGGTAGACCGCGAGAGTGGAATCATTTCGACGATTGCAGGCTGTTCCGGACCGACCGAACCAAGGAGCGAGATCGTCAGGCCGGCACTTGAAGCTGAAGCGGAACACGACGACCCATTGAGTGAAGCAGCGACGTCAGGATCTCACGCCTTTGTCCAACAAACGGATCTGAGCGGTACGGTCCGGTACGTGATCAACGGAACCGGCCCTTCCAAGCGGTTCGGCGGCGACGGAGGCCCCGCTACCGAGGCGCTGTTGAATTTTCCGACGGCAGTCGTAGCGGATTCGGCAGGACACCTGTACATCGCCGATACGATGAACCATCGCATTCGTCGAGTGGACGGGGAAACCGGCCGGATCACGACGGTAGCGGGGCTTGGGCTGCCGCGATTCAGCGGGGACGGCGGTCCGGCTGTTGCGGCCGGATTAAACGAGCCGGCTGCTCTGGCGATGACAGAGTCTCAAATCCTCTATGTCGCAGATCAGAGCAACAATCGGGTCCGAGCGATCGATCTGAAAACGGGCCTGATCAGCACGGTCGCGGGAACGGGAACGGCGACCTATAATGGAGATGAGATTCCCGCAACTGAGGCGGCGCTGGCCGGTCCCAGCGGTCTTGCAGTGGCGGCAGACGGGACGTTAGTGATCGCGGATACCTTTAATGGGCGAATTCGGGCCGTCGATCCCGAAACCGGACGGATTCGTACCGTAGCAGGAAACGGCGGAGAATATCGCTTTCAGGGCGCGACTGAGCCGCCATCCGCCAGCCTGTCCAGACCGTCAGGGATTGCCCTCGATAGGGAGGGGAATCTGTTTATCACGGATTCGGACAATCACCTTGTTCGAAGATGGGATCGCGCGACCGGTCGGCTGGATCGAGTTGCCGGCGTGGGTGTCGCAAACTTCGGTGGTGACGGCGGTTCGGCGCTTGAAGCCAGCCTCAGCTACCCGTTCGGTGTCGTTGTGGACGGCTTGGGCCATCTCTTCATCGCAGACACGTTCAATCATCGAATTCGTGAAATTGCCCTGTAGCGCGTCGTTCTCATGCTGAAGAAGAAGTCAAAGTATGTCATGGCCATTCTCGGCGCGACCGGCGCCGTCGGGAAGGAAACACTGGAGATTCTTGAGGAGCGCAAGTTCCCGCTGGAGTCACTGCGGCTGTTCGCGTCCAAACGGTCCGCCGGCGAGGTGCTGTCCTGCCAGGAGAGGCAATGGACGGTGGAGGAGTTGACTCCCGAGTCGTCGTTCGCCGGCGTCGACTTGGCGTTGATCTCCGCGACGGATGCCATCAGCCGCGAATATGGGGCGCGGCTCGGCGCAGCCGGGGTGCTGGTGATCGACGACAGCGGGGTCTTTCGAATGGACCATGACGTGCCGCTTGTCGTTCCTGAAGTGAACGCCCATGCGTTGCGGGAGATTTCGCGCGGGATCGTGGCGATACCCAATTGCACGACGACCCCGCTGGTCATGGCCCTCAAGCCCCTTCATGTAGCCGCGGGGGTAAAGCGGGTTGTCGTCACGACATTCCAATCCGTTTCAGGGACCGGTGCCGCTGCTATGGACGAGTTGATGAATCAAACGAGAAACCTGATGGCATTTCGTGAAGCCAGGGCCGAGGTCTATCCCTATCAGATCGCCTTTAACCTGTTGCCGCATATCGGCTCCTTTAACGACGGCGGGGACTGCTCCGAAGAAGTCAAGATCGTAAAGGAAACGAGGAAGATTCTTGAGGCGCCGGCCATGCGGGTGACGGCGACCACGGTGCGGGTGCCGGTCCTGCGCTGCCACTCTGAAGCGATCAATGTGGAATTGGAGCGCCCTCTTAAATCCAACGAGGCGAGAGCGGTGCTGGCGGAGATGCCTGGAGTGCTGGTCTATGATGATCCGGCGAGAAGACTTTATCCGATGCCGTTGGATGCGACAGGGAAGGACGAAGTCTACGTGGGGCGAGTGCGGGAAGACGAATCGATTAGCAACGGGCTCAACCTGTGGGTCGTGTCCGATAACCTGCGCAAAGGAGCGGCGCTCAACGCAGTCCAGATTGCCGAGTGTCTGGTGAAAGGCTGATGACCGAGTGGGGAACCCTCGGAAAAATTTTTCTTGGCATCGGATCTCTCATTGCCCTGGTAGGCTTGCTGCTGTTGCTGGCTGATCGTATTCCTGGAGCCGGGAATCTGCTCGGATGGTTCGGCAGGCTTCCCGGCGATATCTCCGTAAAACGGGATAATTTCAGCTTTTATTTTCCCCTCGGCACCAGTCTCCTCCTCAGTGTGATCCTGAGTCTGCTATTCTATTTCCTATCATGGATCTTTCGCCGGTGAAGCAAACAGGTTGTCGATTGGGGTGTGCGGTCGCCATCGGGGCCGTGCTGGTTCTGGGCGTGGCCCCGTCCGACGCGGCGCAATCGCTGCGAGTGTTGCTCTCTGCGGATGTGGCGAAGCTGGAGGTGCAAGCAGACAGTTCGGTCTGGGTCTCTGATGTGACCCGCCATGGGCGAGCCATACGGTCGGCCGTCCGTATTGTGCCGTCCGGGAAAGGTTTCTCCGTCAACGGTATCCGAATGGCGCGAGAGCAGCTCACCCTCCGGGGGGAGCAAGGGTTGACCCTCACGTTAGCCAAGCCGAACGGAACGCCAAACGGAACTCCCAAAGATCCATCCAAGCCTGGCGGCGACCAGCGCCTCACGGTTCCCGTGAGTGGGCTGGTGCATGTGGTTCGACGAGGCGGAGGGTTCCTGGTGATCAATCAGGTTGATCTGGAAGAGTATGTGAAAGGCGTCGTCCCTGCCGAGGTCAATTCCGCATGGCATCCGGAAATGCTCAAGGCGCAGGCCGTGGCAGCGCGAACCTACGCGCTGTATCAGCAAATGTTGAGCCCTACCCGCGACTACGATGTGGTGGCCACGGTGCAGGACCAGGTGTATCGGGGTAAGCAAGGTATCGATGCAGCGATATTGCGCGCTGTTGAGGAAACCCGCGGGCTGGTTCTGACGTACCAAGGCGCTCCCATCTATGCCGCGTTTTCTTCAACGGCCGCCGGGCTCACCGAGGATGCGGTCAATGTCTGGTCAAAAGAGTATCCCTACTTAAAAGGCGTGGAATGTCCTTTTGACTTGGCCTCGCCTTACTACCAATGGACCACCTCGTTTAAGCGGGATTTGCTCGAGCAGAACCTTCGCCAGCAAGGATTTGCCGTCGGCACCATCACGGCGATGACCCCTCTGGCATTCAGTCGCGGCGGGCGGGTGACGACTCTCCGCCTGGTCCATTCGGAGGGAGAATTGGTTCTGCGGGGAGAAGAGTTGCGCAAGGCTGTCGGCTACATGGTGGTTCCGAGCACTCAGTTTACCGTCGATTCCGTCGGACAGGAAATCGTGCTCTCCGGCTATGGAGCAGGCCATGCGGTCGGCATGTGCCAGTGGGGTGCGAAGGAGTTGGCCGAATTGGGCTATCCCTTCTCCACCATTCTCAAGTACTACTATCCGGACACAGAATTGCAGGATATGGCGCTGACTAAAGCACCGACCCCTCCTTCCTCCTGATGGAATTAGCCGAATTCGACTTTCCCTTTGATCCGGCTCTGATCGCCTCCGAGCCGGTGCTTCCGCGAGATCAAGCCAGACTCCTTGTCCTGCGTCCGTCGAATCAATCGATCGCTCACCGGCTGGTCGCAGACCTGTCGGGCCTGTTGGCTCCTGGCGATTTGCTCGTCGTCAATGACACAAAGGTTCGACCGGCTCGCATTCTGGGAAGGAAACGTCCCGCGGGGACGGCCGTCGAGATCCTGTTCGTGAAGGAGCTGACCGATGGGCTGTGGGAGGTCCTGATCAAGGGGAAGTTCAGGGCGGGCCAGGAGATCGAAGTGAGTCCCGCCGCTCGCATTATCATCCAGTCACGAGAAGACGGCCGGACGCTGGCGCGGCTCGACTGTTCGATGCCGGTTTGGGAATTTTTCCACCGCTTTGGGCAGATGCCGCTTCCGCCCTACATCAAGCGGGAGCCGACCGACAGGGATCGGGAATGGTATCAAACGGTGTTTGCCCACGACGAAGGAGCGATTGCGGCGCCGACGGCGGGACTTCACTTTACGCCGGGATTGTTGGCACGGTTAGTCGAATCCGGCGTTCATCTTGCGAAAGTAACGCTGCACGTCGGCGTCGGCACGTTCAAGCCGGTGACTGTGGATCGCGTGGAGGATCACCGGATGAGCCCTGAGTGGGTCAACGTTGGACCTGATACGGTGCTTGCCGTCGAGCGCACCAGAAGGGTCGGCGGGAGGGTTGTGGCGGTCGGCACGACCGTCGTGCGAGCGCTGGAAACAGCATCATCACAGGGCGGATTAAGATCGTATCAAGGAGAAACCGGTCTCTTCATCACACCCGGATTTTGCTTCCATGCAGTCGACGCACTGATGACGAATTTTCATTTGCCGAAAACGACGCTCCTCATGCTGGTTTCAGCCTTCGCCGGAACATCACTGCTGCGGCGGGCATATGACGAAGCGATTCGCGAGCGGTATCGGTTCTATAGTTACGGCGATGCGATGCTTATTCTCCTGAAGTGAAAAAGTGAGCAAGTGCAAAAGTCGTCAAGTCTGAAAGTCGCGCCCGAACATGGTCCGACAATTTTCCGGCTTTCCGACTTGAGGACTATTTAAAGCAGTTCGCGATGGATCGTGATAGGAATCGTGGCCTTCAACGATTGGGTATAGGCCATAAGCGCGCGCTGCTGCTTTTGAAACAACACGTCCTGAATCGCCCGGTCTTTCGCCGCCGCGGCTTTGGCGGGGTCGGACTCGGGTTGTCTCACCACCAGCGCTTGTGCCTCAGTCAATTCCGAAGGCGTCAGCGTCACCGCCTCGCTGATCATCATCCTCGCTCTGTTGCCGAGGAGTTCCTTGGCCTCGATCGCTTCGAACAGCGCCGGCGTCAAATGATTGGCAGCCAGAATCCGCTGGTACAGCTCGGGATCGAATGCGCCGTTTTTCTGAAAGTCCGGAATTTGCATGATCGCATCGCGCAGGTCTTCGTCCGACACTGTCAGTCCCATGTGCTTTGCCGCGACCAGCCAGACGCGATTGTCGATCAGTTGCTCGACGACAAATTGTTTGATCGTTTCGTCTTTGAATTCTCCGGGCAGCTTGTCCTTGTAGAAGCGATAGGAGTTTTCGTACGCTCGCCTGAACTCGTCATGGGAGACTGTGAGATCCCCCACAGAGGCGACGACCGTGCCGCGCTGTTCTCCGAATCCCCACCACCCCATGGTGATAACAAAGGCGATGGCCAGAATTCCCATGATCGATTTCAGCAGCCAAGGGTAATTGTGCGACGCCTCTCGCATCAGTTTGATCATGCCCACTCCTGCTATGTAAAAGAATGAAGGTTTGCGGATTGTACAAAGTGCTCTGTCCCATGGCAAGCAAGGAACTCGATGAAATTGATGATCCGCTGCCGGGGACTGGCCGATTTCCCCTGAGGATTGCTGCTCTAATCCCCAAGAGCAAGTTTGGGCTTTCGTTTGTGCTAGGTAGCCGAATTTGTTATACTTTGCCACGAATTGCAAGGAGATTCCTTGGCAGGTGAGGTGGGCGGGATTCATCCATTCGGTTCCAGTGCCGGGATGTATCCTAAGGCACAGGTGCTCAATCGCTTCATTGCCAAGCTGATCGACCTGTTCATCGTGGCCGGCGCGGCCGGTTTGGTCGATCCGGTCGGGTTTCTTGCAGGGCTGGCATATATCCTCGTCTGTGATGGATTCGCCGGCGGTCGGAGCATCGGAAAGCGGCTCATCGGTCTCCAAACGATCCTACCTGAAACACGCGCGGTGGCGGGATTCCGGGAATCGATTATCCGCAACGTTCCGTTCGCAGTCGCACAGATGGCATTCGCCGTGCCGTATGTCGGTTGGATCGTCTCAGCCGTCGTTATCGCGTTCGAAGCCGTGCTAATCATTGGAAACGAACAGGGGCGGCGACTTGGCGACGAATTGGCGGGAACTCAGGTGTTGGATGCCGGTCGTCTCGCGCTGCCGGACTAGAAGGTAATGCTGCAGTCGATGCCTGAGCGGAAGGGAGAATAACCGTGGGCTTTACAAGCGATATCTTCGGCTGGTTCTCGAACGATCTCGCGATCGATCTTGGAACTGCCACGACTCTTGTCTACGTCCATGGGAAAGGAATCGTGTTGAACGAGCCCTCCGTCGTCGCCGTTGAGAAGAAGACGGAGAAGGTCCTCGCGGTCGGTGCGGATGCCAAGAAGATGCTGGGGCGCACTCCCGGCAACATCGTGGCCGTGCGACCGATGAAGGAAGGGGTGATCGCCGACTTTGAAATGGCCGAGCAGATGCTGAAACGGTTTATCCAAAAAGCGCACAACCGCAGCGCATTTGTCCGTCCGCGCATCATCATCGGTGTGCCCTCAAGGATTACCCAAGTAGAGCAGCGTGCTGTGCGGGATTCGGCGGAGTTGGCCGGCGCTCGCGAAGTCTATCTCATCGAAGAGCCGGTCGCTGCGGCAATCGGGGCGGGACTGCCGATTACGGAGCCGTCCGGGAACATGGTCGTCGATATCGGAGGAGGTACGACGGACATCGCGGTGATTTCACTCGGCGGGATTGTCTACAGCGAGTCGGTGAAAGTGGCGGGCGACCGCATGGACGACGCGATCATGAACTACATCAAGAAGAAGTATAACCTCCTTATCGGCGAACACATGGCGGAACGGATCAAGTTCGAAATCGGGTCCGCCTATCCCTTTGAGGAGCGCAAGACCATGATGATCAAAGGGCGCGATTTGATTTCCGGCATTCCCCGCACATTGGTAGTGGATGACGCTGAAATCCGAGAAGCGCTGCAGGAACCCATCGGAACGATCGTCAATGCGATCAAAGTTGCGCTGGAGAATACCCCGCCGGAGCTGGCGGGCGATATCATCGATCGCGGCATCGTGCTGACCGGCGGAGGGTCCTTGCTCAAGGGCATGGACACCAGATTCCGGGAAGAAACGAACTTGCCGATCATCACTGTGGATGATCCCCTGACGTCCGTCGTTTTGGGTGTGGGGAAGATCCTCGATGAACTGGATCTTCTGGCAAAAGTCGCCGTCATGTCCCAGGCCAATACCTTCCGATAAAGGTTCCATCCCTGATGTGGATGGCCACGTTGCGTGTTCCCTACAATGCCCGCCGTTTCGCTTGGGGAGGTTTTGCCCTCCTGCTCCTCGCCCTGTTTTTATTTCCTTCTCAGAGTCAGGGCTTGCTCCAGTATCTGGAAGGGCCGATCGGACAAGTCGTCCGCATTCCGCTTGAAGCCATCGCCTCGCTCGATCAAGGCGTTTCAGGTCTGTGGCAGAGCTATGTCGCGCTCCAGGGTGTTCAGGAGGAGAATGAACGGCTTCGGCAAGACATGGAATGGCTCAGAGGACAGAACAATCAATTGCGCGAGGCCGCGTCGGCGACCGAACGGTTGGCGTCGCTCTTGCAATTCAAAGAGCAAGCGCTGCCCACGTTGGTTGCGGCGCAGGTGATCGGCAGAGATGCCACAAGCTGGTATCGTTCCGTAATCCTGAACAAAGGAGAAAGCGACGGCATCAAGCCCGATATGGGCGTGATTACACCGGCGGGCGTGGTCGGTCGCGTGGTCAAGACCAACAGTGCGACGTCGATTGTGCTGTTGGTGACGGATCCCAACAATGCGATTGCGGGATTGATCCAGCGGACCAGAGATGAAGGGATTGTCGAAGGCACCCACCAAGGCCTCGCAAGGTTGAAGTATATCCCCTTGCTGTCGAGTGTCCGGGAAGGCGATCGAGTTGTGACCTCGGGGCTTGTGGGAGGATTCCCTCGCGGGTTGGCGCTCGGCACAATCAGCCGTATCGACAAGGAGGAGGGGGCGCTCTTCCAGTCCGCCGAGTTGACGCCGGAAGTCGATGTGAGCCGGCTGGAAGAGGTGCTGGTCATTCAGGCGCCGTACGGCGCTTCCGCGCAGAGTGAAGGAAAAAGTGAGTCGGTGGCAAAGCCGAAGCCATGAAGTTTCTGTTGTATGCCGGATTGATCCTGCTCCTCGTTCCGCTGCACACGACCGTGCTTCCGTACGTGAGTCTGTGGGGGATCAAGCCGGATGTCGGGTTGGTGACGTCGGCGGTGATTGGACTTATGGCCGGTGAAGTCGATGGGCTCATCATGGGTCTGGCCATCGGATGGGTGCTGAACATGTATTCGGCAGGAGATTTGTGGTTGAGCCTTGTGACGAAAGGCGGCGCGGGATTGTCAGCAGGGTTATTGGGTCGACATGTGGCCCAGGTCACGCCGATGGTTTTGTCTGTTGGGGTGCTCGCGCTGTCGCTCGCCGGGGGGTTGGTGGCGGTCTTTACAATGAAGAGTGGGACAGTCTCCGATGCCTGGTGGATGGTCCAGTCCATTGTTCTGCCGCAGTCCTGCTTTGACGCCGTGGCCGGGGCGGGACTGTTCTGGCTCGTCAATCAACGGATGGTCATCGACCGCTTAAGGGCGCTTGACAGATTCTAGACTCCCTTTCGGCGGCGCGAGGATTTCAGAGAGCTATGGCATTAACCGGTTCGTTCGATTCTGACCTGGGAGAACTGCAGCGGCGTCTGGTGCTTCTTCGCATCGGGCTGTTGCTGGTGGTGGCTTTGCTGGCGTTACGACTCTGGCATTTGCAGATCCGCGAAGGCCCCTATTATAGAGACCTGTCCGAGAACAACCGGACTCGTTCGGTAATTCTGGAGCCGGCGCGAGGGCTTATCTACGATCGTAACGGCGTCCTGCTCGCGAATAACGTTCCCAGCTTTAGTCTCTACATATCATTGGAGGACGTAAAGGATCGTGAGGTTCTGGTCGACCAGCTGACGCAACTGATCGGGCTGGATCCGGCCTTAGTCAGGAAGAAGCTGGCCGTGCGAGGGGCCAAACAGTTACCCCGCAAGGTAAAGGACCGTCTCACCCTAAAGGAAGCCACGCTGATTGAGTCGCACCGGCTGGACCTGCCGGGCGTGATGATTCAAGTCGAATCGCAGCGGAACTATCCGAGCGGTACGACGGCAGCCCACGTGTTGGGATATGTCGGCGAAGTCTCGGCTGAGCAATTGGAGAAACCCGAGTTTGCCGAACTGCATCAGGGGAGCATCGTTGGGCAATATGGAGTCGAGAAGTACTTTGATCGCGTGGTCCGCGGACTGGCCGGGCAAAAAAGCGTCGAAGTCGACGCGCTGGGTCATGAAAAACGGACGGTCGTGGTCGATCAACCGAAAGCAGGCGACGATCTCTACCTCACGATCGATGCCAGATTGCAAAAAGTTGCCGAAGAATTGTTGGGGCAGGAATCCGGCGCCATTGTCGCATTGGATCCCACCACGGGCGACATTCTTGCCATGGCCAGCCGGCCGGCATTCGATCCGAACGTCCTGTCGCGAGAACTCACTGCTAAGCAGTGGGTAGAGATCGTGCAGGACGAAGGCCGCCCGTTGAACAACCGCGCATCCCAAGGACAGTATCCGCCCGGTTCGACCTTTAAGGTCATGATGGCGGCAGCGGCGCTGGAGTCGAATACGGTGACGCCCTCCAGCACGGTCCACTGCAACGGGGGCTATCAATTCGGTCGGCGCTTGTACCACGACTGGAAAGCCGGCGGGCATGGTTCGGTGGATCTGCGCCAAGCGCTCATTCATTCCTGCGACGTCTATTTCTACACGATCGGTCAACGGATGGGGATCGATACCATCGCTTCCTTCGGCCGTCAGTTTGGATTGGGTGAGGAAACCGGGGTGGAACTGCCATCTGAGCGCGTCGGCATCCTGCCATCGACGGCCTGGAAGCAGAAGGCCAAGAATGAACCCTGGTTGCCCGGTGAAACGATTTCCGCCTCTATCGGACAGGGTTACGTGACGGTGACGCCGCTCCAGATGGCCAGTCTGATCGGGACCGTCGCAAATGACGGAGTCACGTATCGACCGCGGTTGGTCCAATCGATTATGGATCGAGACACCAGCCAGCTTCAGGAATTGCCGGCAGTTGAGAAAAACCGGTTGAAGGTCAAGCCTGAGCACCTGAGGCTGATCAGAGAAGCGCTGGCCGGAGTGGTGACTGAGGGCACGGCCACGAGGGCCAAATCAGCGCTTGTGTCCATCGCCGGGAAAACGGGAACCGCGCAGACTGCGGCACTTCGCACCGGACCTGAGAAGGATATTCCAAAGAAACTCCGGGATCATGCGTGGTTTGTGGCATTCGCGCCTGTGGATAGCCCGAAGATCGCCGTGGCAGTGCTGGCGGAAAACATGGGACATGGAGGGTCAGCAGCGGCTCCGTTGGCAAAAGAAGTAATTGAAACCTATGTCAAGCTGACGCAACATGCCTCGACGACCGGGCGTCAGGCCGCGGCGGCCTCTCGACCGGGGAATATGGACATCAGATGATCGATCGGGTCATGGACAGCCGGGAATTCGACAACTTCGACGTGCGTTTTCTCGGACTGGTTTTTCTCATTTTGGGAGTTGGAGTGCTCTCGATCTACAGCGTGACGCATGATCAGGGAGGATCCGGCCTGCCATTCTTTGCGAAGCAGCTCGTCTGGATCTTCTTGGGAACGATTGCGTTCTTCATCATGTTGATGTGGGACTACCATCGGATTGCGCGGTTGGCCTATCCGGCCTACGCGGTGATTCTGTTGTTGCTCGCGTTCGTCCTGTTCGAGGGGAAAACCAGTCGCGGAGCTCAGCGGTGGATTCCCATCGGCCCCTTCGCGTTTCAGCCCTCGGAGTTTGCCAAACTGGTGCTCATCTTGGTCCTCGCCCACTACTATTCAAAGGCTCCGCGTGTGGGCTGGCTCCAGCGGGTGGTGATCCCGGGCCTGTTGATGCTGCCGGGGCTGCTGCTCATTCTGAAACAGCCGGATCTCGGTAGCGGACTGAGCTTTTTGGCGGTCTATGCCGCGATGTTGTTGATGGTCGGCATGCGCTCACAGGCCATGGGCGTCATTCTCCTCTTCTCGCTCATGCTGTTCCCCTTTGCGTGGGAAATGATGTGGGGGTCCTTGCATGATTATCAGCGTCAGCGCATTATGGCGTTCGTCGATCCGGATTACGATCCGGGGGGAAAGGGCTACCATGCCCTCCAGTCCCGAATTGCGATCGGGGCGGGAGAACTGACCGGAAAGGGACTGTACGGAGGCACGCAAAGTCAATTGAAATTCTTGCCTGAAGGACACACGGATTTCGTGTTTTCGGTGTTTGCGGAAGAGTGGGGGTTTCTGGGAGTGCTCGCGGTACTGATCTTGTTCGTGGCGTTGATCTGGCTGTCGCTTGAAATCGCCGCGCGGGCCAAGGATGAACTCGGCGCACTTCTGGCGGTCGGCGTGATTTGTATGCTGTGCTTTTGCGTGGTCGTGAACATCGGAATGACGGCCGGCATGTTTCCGATCGTCGGGATTCCCCTTCCGTTGATGAGTTATGGAGGCAGTGCGACCATCATGACGATGGCCTCCCTGGGGCTCCTGTTGAACGTGAAACGGCGTCGATTGAGTTTGTTTTATTGAATGAGTGGTCGGCCTGCGTCGAATGGATCGGCGCGCCGGCGATCAGTTATGAATCGTTAGTATGCAGGTCATCGGCTCGATGAGTCATCGTGTGAAGTGGCGGACCTGGGGCGATCCGCGTTCGTCCTTCACGCCGGTTCGATGGATCTGCGGAATGGAAGGAGTTGGGTATGGGAGTAGAAATTGCGATTACGGTCGCACGGGAGGAAACCCGTGTCGCAGTATTGGACAACGGAGTCGTCACGGATCTCTTCGGAGACCGCGCCAAGCATAAAGACTTCGTCGGAAACATTTATAAGGGGAAGGTGGCGAAGGTCCTGCCCGGCATGCAGGCGGCTTTTGTCGATATCGGCCTCGAGAAGGCGGCCTTTATGCATGTCTCCGACTTGTCGATGGATGCGGAGCCGGGCGACACGCTTGTGGATTCGGATGAAGACGACAGGGACAGCGACGACATGCGTCCTCGACGGGAGAGTTCGAAACCCATCGAACAGTTGCTGAGCGAAGGTCAGGATCTGATGGTGCAGATTTCCAAGGGGCCGATCGGCACCAAAGGACCTCGCGTCACGAGCTACGTGTCTCTGCCGGGGCGCTATCTCGTTTTTATGCCGAACGTCGAGCACATCGGAGTGTCGCGCCGCATCGCGCGGGATGAGGAGCGCGGACGGCTCAAGGACATCATGAAGCGTGTCCGCCACCCTGGCTGCGGCTACATTGTCAGGACCGTGAGCGAGGGGGTGAAAGAAGACGAATTGCGGTCCGATGTCGACTTCCTGCACGTGTTGTGGCAGGACATTCGGGAGAAACGAGATCAGCAGCCGGCGCCGGCGCTTCTCCACACCGATCTCAGCCTGAGTTTCCGGGTGGTCCGCGATCTGTTCGGGAAAAAGGTCGACCGGCTATGGATCGACTCCCGGGAGGAGTATGAAGCGGTCCGAGATTTCGTGCAGCGATTCTCGCCTGAGCAAACCTCGCGTATTCACTTCTATGACAAAGACGAAAGTCTCTTCGATCATCTCGGCGTCGAGCAGGAAATGGCCCGCGCCCTCAGCCGGAAAGTCTGGCTGAAGTCCGGAGGGTATTTGGTCATCGACCACACGGAGGCGATGACCGTCATCGACGTCAATACCGGCCGGTTTGTCGGGAAACGGGATCAAGAAGAAACGATCCTTCGCAATAATCTGGAAGCGGCGAAAGAGGTCGCGTACCAAGTCAAACTGCGCGGGATTGGCGGGATCATCATCGTCGATTTCATCGACATGGAGCGGGAGAAGAACCGGGACAAGGTGTACCATGCGCTGGTCGATGCAATGGCGTCGGACAAGGCTCGAACGAGGATCTCGCGCATCTCCGATCTCGGGTTGATAGAAATTTCCCGTGAGCGGGTGCGGGAGGATCTTCTGCGATCCCTTTCTGAACCCTGTCGCTACTGCGAAGGTCGCGGGTATACCAAATCACCGACCACCGTCGCCTATGAGATCTTTCGTGAAATTCGCCGGATCGGCAGCAGCACGGAGCAGCAGCGTATTGTCGTGGGGGCGCATCCCTCCGTGGCCGGACTGCTGCAGGATGAGGAGCGGCAGGGGCTTGAGGCGCTGGAGCGGGAATGCGCGGCCAAGGTGATCGTGATGCCGGATGAACAGCTGCACCTCGAACAGTACGACTTGGCGGTACTGTAAGAAAGCGAACGGTTGGTAAAAGCGCGCTCAGAGGATTCCGTTCCGGACCTTCTTGAATGCCGGCCCGCCGGGAGAACGGTTCCCTCAAGGACCCGAACTGCTCTCGAACCCTGGTTGCGTCTCAGAGCGATCGAGGGGCTCGGCGACGCGACCATTCTCTCGCTCATTCAAATCTGGAAAAGCGCGGAAGCCGTGCTTTGTGCCTCCCCCGATGAGCTTATCGAGCGGGGTTGCAGCCGGCGCCTCGCCGATGCAATCAGTCGAGGGCCGACCAGCGTTGCTTGCCGGTTGATCGACCGCGAGCTTGCCTTTCTACAGGGGTTGCCCGTTGAGGTCCGCACGATCCTCGACTCATCGTATCCTGCGCGGCTCAAGATGATCCCCGATCCCCCGCCCTTGCTGTATGTTGCAGGGAGGCTGACGGAAGAGGACGCTCTGGCGGTGGCGGTGGTGGGCGCGCGCCGGGCGACGGCGGCGGGCCGTGCGCTGACAGAAGAACTGGCGAAACATCTGGCAGAGGCAGGATGCACCGTCGTGAGCGGTCTTGCGCTCGGCATCGACGCGGCCGCGCATCGAGGAGCCCTGGCCGGCGGAGGCCGTACGATTGCGGTGCTCGGCTGCGGCATCGATCAAACCTATCCGACGGAGCACGGGCGCTTGCGGTACCAGATCGAAGCGCAGGGCGCCGTGCTCTCGGAATTGCCGCTCGGCGCCTCTCCCCAGAGCCACAACTTCCCGCGACGGAACCGCATCATCAGCGGCTTATCGCTTGGAGTCGTGGTGACGGAGGCGGCTGTGAGCAGCGGATCGTTGATTACGGCACGCTTGGCGGCCGAACAGGGAAGGGATGTCTTTGCGGTTCCCGGCTTCGTCAAAGAAGAGACGAGTCGAGGGACGAATGCCTTGATCAAAGAAGGCGCGATGCTGATCGAGCGCGCGCAAGACGTTCTTGAGTCACTGATGCCGCAGCTCGATGCACCATTGCGTGCGAGGTTGCAGCAACCTCGCACGGAGAAAAACATTCACGGCAATTTTGGAATTCAGGAAAAGCTGGTGTATGATGCTCTTTCCTATGAGCCACGCACGGTTGATCAGATTGCGGAAGATATTAGCGTGCCGGTGTCGATTGTCATGGCGGCCCTCTTGTCTCTCGAGCTTGCCCAGCGTGTGCGGCAACTGTCCGGACAGCGGTACATTCGGACATGAGCGGGCACTCAAATGAGGAGATGAGTTGCATCGCGAGAAAAATTTTGGTACGGATGGTACGGTGACTTTGTAGTCAATCGGAGTGCGCATGGCGAAATCACTCATCATCGTCGAGTCTCCCACGAAGGCCAAGACGATTACGAAATATCTGGGTCGTGGCTATACGGTCATGGCTTCGGTCGGCCACGTGAAAGATCTCCCGACGAGCAAACTCGGTGTGGATCTCGAGCGCGACTTCAAGCCGCAATACGTTACCATCAAAGGCAAATCGAAGGTGCTGGCCGAAATCAAGAAGAAGGCCGAAGAGGCCGATAAGGTCTTTCTAGCCCCGGACCCGGACCGTGAAGGGGAGGCGATCGCCTGGCATATCGCGGAGGAGTTGAACGGAAAATCCAAAAAGAAAAAGGACGGGAAAGTGTTTCGTGTCCTCTTCAATGAAATCACCGAATCCGCCATCAAGCGGGCGCTGCAATCGCCCGGACAGATCGACATGAAATTGGTCAATGCGCAACAGGCCCGCCGCGTGTTGGATCGCATTGTGGGATATCAAGGGAGCCAACTGCTGTGGAGCAAAGTTCGTCGGGGGCTCTCCATGGGACGGGTGCAGTCGGTTGCCGTCCGGTTGATGTGCGAGCGAGAGGCTGAGCGGGAGGCGTTTCGCGCGGAGGAATACTGGTCGATCACCGCCTTGCTGGCCGGTGCCAATCCGCCTCCGTTCGAAGCCAAGCTACACAGTATCAACGGGGAGGAAGCTTCGATCGCGACGGCCGAACAGGCGCAGAAAGTGGTGTCGGCCATCGAAGGAAAGGCCTTCAGCGTCACATCGATCGAGCGGAAGGAGAAAAAGCGGAACCCGGTCGCCCCCTTCATCACGAGCCGCCTGCAACAGGAGGCTGCCAGAAAACTCCATTTTACTCCGAAGAAGACCATGACCCTTGCGCAGCAACTCTACGAGGGCGTTGAGATCGGAGCGGAAGGGCCGACCGGGCTTATCACCTACATGAGAACGGATTCGCCCAGGATTTCACAGGAAGCTACGGCCGATGCAAGGCAAGTGATCCAGGAGCGATTTGGCGCCGAATATCTCCCGACGACTCCGAACGTCTACAAGACCCAGAAGGCGGCGCAGGAGGCGCACGAAGCCATCCGTCCCACATCTGCGGGCCGTGATCCTGAATCCATCAGACAGTATCTGGAAGCCGACCAATATAACCTTTACAAGTTGATTTGGAATCGGTTCATCGCGTCGCAAATGGTGCCGGCGATCCTCGACGTCACGCGTGTTGAATCGTCTCCTCTTGAAACAAAGGAGCGATTTCTGTTCCGTTCCAGCGGGACGGTGGTGAAATTCCCCGGCCATACCATTGTCTACATGGAGGGAGTCGATAAAGAACTGTTCGCCCAAAAACAGAAACAGGATGAGGAGGTCGACGATGCCGCTGAGCGACAGCTTCCCTCGCTGGCTGAGGGCGAGCTGCTGCGTCTCGTCGAACAGGCCGAACAGACCGTTCCCGGCGTGACATCCAAACAGCACTTTACCCAGCCGCCTCCGCGCTACAACGAGGCCCTGCTCATCAAGGAGCTGGAGGAGAAGGGCATCGGCCGGCCATCCACCTATGCGGCGATCATCTCTACGATTCAGGACCGCAAGTATGTCGAAAAGGTCGATGGACGATTTGTGCCGACCGAAACAGGTCGCACGGTCAACGATTTCTTGATGAAGGGCTTTCCCGACATCGTCAATGTCGATTTCACGTCGCACCTCGAAGAAGAGCTGGACGAAGTCGAGGAGGGGAATAAACCCTGGATCGATGCGGTGCGCGATTTTTACGATCCGTTCACGGCGGATCTGGAAAAAGCGAAGACCATTCCGGGTCCCAAAGACATCGTTGAGCCTCCCACGAACATTCCGTGCGAGAAGTGCGGCAGGATGATGGAAATTAAATGGGGCCGGAACGGAAAATTCCTCGCCTGCCCGGGCTATAAAGAGGATCCACCGTGTAAGAACACGCAGAACTTCGAGAAGCTGCCGGACGGCACGATCAAGATCGTCCCTAAGCAGGAACTGACGACCGATCAGGTATGCGAAAAGTGCGGCAGCCCGATGGTCGTGAAGACCGGTCGATTCGGCAAGTTCATCGCCTGCTCGGCCTATCCTCAGTGCAAGACCACGAAGCCTCTGGCCCTTGGCGTCAAGTGCCCTCAACCGGGATGTGGCGGCGACCTGGTTCAGAAACGGACCCGCAAGGGACGCTCGTTCTACGCCTGCAGCCGCTATCCACAATGTGAATTTGCCTTGTGGGATCGGCCGGTGAACAAGAGTTGTCCGACGTGCAGCGCGCCGTTCCTCATCGAAAAAGTCAGCAAACAGGCCGGACGCAGCGTGCAATGCCGCAATGAAGACTGCGGCTACCGCGAAGCAGGGTAGCGTCGCTGGTCTCGTCGTTCATTCCCTTTCGAATCTCGCCTCACCAAATTTCGCGTACGGTCTCATTCGGTAATATCCTCGCGCACGCCGTCTCCGTGAAATTGAGAGGCAGACTCATCGATGCTGAGAAGCTTAATCAAAATTACGTAAATCAAATCTTGACGAGTTGAGCGCGAGCCGAGATAATGAAGCAAGACTTCTCCGCGCAACTCATTGGGAGGGACATGACATGAAAGCAAAAGAAGGTGTCGTGAATCTTCTGAACAAGATTCTCACCGCCGATCTGACAGCCATCAATCAGTACTTTGTGCACGGCAAGATGTGCGAGAACTGGGGATACGAACGGTTGCATCACAAGGTGCGGGAACGAAGTATCGACGAGATGAAGGACGCAGACGAACTGATCGGCCATATCCTGTATCTAGAAGGCGTTCCGAATGTGCAGCGGATGAATACGGTGCATATCGGCGAGACGGTTCCCGAGCAGTTGAAACTGGACCTGAAGGCGGAGCAGGAAATGCTGACTCTGCTGAGCGACGGGGTGGTTCACTGCACTAAGGTTGCCGACTTCACGACCCGTCATATGCTGGAAGATATGGCCAAGGATGTCGATGCGCATATCGATTGGATCGAGACCCAAATGGAAACGATCAAGCAGATCGGCGTCGAGAACTACCTGGCGGAGCAGATCAAGAAAGAGAGCTGAGACGGATCATGAAGGCCAAGGAAGGGGTCATCCAGTATCTCAACGACGTCCTCAAGGCGGAGCTTACGGCGGTACATCAGTATCTCCTGCATGCCGCGATGTGCAAGAACTGGGGGTATGAGCGTCTGCACGACCACTTCAGCCATCTCGCGCATGAGGAGGTCGGTCATTCATCCGGTTTGATCGACCATATTCTGTATCTGGACGGGGCACCCGATATGGATCATCTCGATGCGGTGGCGAGGGGGCGCGACGTTTCCGCGCTGTTCGTGAGCGATCTTGAATTCGAACGCGAAGATGTTGAGTTGCTGCGGAAGGCTGTCGCCCACTGCGCTCAGGTCGGGGATTATACGACCAGACATCTATTAGAGCACATGGTGATCGATTCCGAAGAACATGTCGATTGGTTTGAGACGCAACTACGGACCATCGAGCAGGTGAGTCTCGACCGGTACCTTTCCGAGCAAATCAAGAAGTAACGGCGATAGCATCCCCCTCGTCATCCAAGCCGGACAATCTTAAAAAGAAGGCGGGGATCCTCAGGAGGAAGAGAGGGTCCCCGCCGGGGAAGTGGGAGGGAGGGCACACCTCCCACTCCGATGCCGGTATGTCGGTCACCGGCGCGATCGTGTGCTCAGCGACCAGGTAATCCAATTCTACTCATAGTCCTCGTTGAGTGCTCTCAAAAACGCTGCTAGCGGGCCCACATCCTGGTCGGTCAGGTGGACGCCGGCAAGTTCGCGATCGCCATTTCGCAGACGACCTGCGCGCTGTAGATCGGAGGATCCTCGATAAAAGTTGACGATCTGCTCCAGGGTGTCGAATTGGCCGTTGTGCATGTAGGGAGCGGAATGGCCGAGATCGCGTAACCCGGGGGTCTTGAAGACTGCCACACTGGACGGCAAGAGGGCTTGAGCGCTGCAGGATCCCGCGAACGCGGAACTGTCAATGATGCGGTCAAGCCCCTCTTCACTTTGAGTCGAAGCCACGCCAAGACCAGGCAGTCCGGTGGTCAAGGCATCGACACAGAGGATGCGGCGTATACGCCGCTGCGAGGCAGGAAAGTCCGGATTGGCGAAAACGTTCCACACCCCAAGATCGGTGAGGTTCGGATTGCCTGCGGCAGGGACCGCTCGGAACGGTCCCTGCGCATGAGGATGCTGCTCCGTGGCCGGAAGATATTGATTGTGATTGGCGTTCCGTTCGCGCAGGCTCGGAATGCGGAGATACGCGAATGTGCCGGACCCATGGATGCGGTCGTACTCAACTTGAGTCGTGCCGGTGTTATGCAATCGGAAATCCGTAAAGCTCGGTGCCTGGTGACAGGCGATGCAATTGCCGGTTCTGCCCCGTTTCAAGCTTTCTGAAAGCGATGGAACGTGAGAGGGTTCCGCGAAGAAGATCTTCAAGCCCTGCAGCTCTTCTCGGCCGAATTTGAAAGGCTGGTCGTGGAATTGAAACTTGCCGTCCTCAGTGGCGGGATTCCTGCGCACAAATTTGAGCTGCCGGTGATGCCGCCGAAGATTCTTGTGCGGGTTCTTCGTCACCCAGGACAGACGGCTATCGTGCTCCTGTCGCTCGATCAACGTGAGTAGCCGACGGCTATATTCCAGGACGCTCTCACGGGGAGCCGGCTTGCGTGGCAGGCCGTTCCTTTCCAGAAACACGTCGTAGGGAGACAGGTTGAACGCCCCCGTCTCGTCCTGCGAGAAGACCAACCCCTCTGTGTAGGCGCTGACCAGTCTCGAGACTGCGCGAAAAATCTCCGCATCCGATGCCGTTGTGACATTCACACGAAACTCCTCCGGGAGACGAAACTCTTCGAGGATGGTAGGATCGGTGCCCCCCAGAAGCACAGCATAAGGCAAGCCGCCGAAGTCCTGCGCCAATCCTCCGGTTCCATTGTCTTCTCGAACGACACGGGCCAGATGCGCGATCGCAAGGGCCCGTTCGCCAGGCAGCCATCCGAAATTGCGTCCGGTGAAGGTGCTCTGGACCAAATCCGCCGTAGTCGCAAACTCGGCATCGAAGTGCAGAAGAAGGCCGCCGTCCCGCGGTAGTGTGGCATTCACAAGCGCGGGAGAATTTCTCGGCGCCGTGATCGCGCCGTCCTCTCGAGCTGGAACGGGACTGCGCCTCGCAAAGTCGGCATAGGTCCGCATCGTCCCGCCCGGCGTTTCCACATGCTCATCGACCAAATGACAGGCCCGGCAATTCATCGACAGGCCGGCAAATGGGCCAGGAAGGGGGGCCTCGATCGTCACAGTGGTATTCATGACAGGATCGCCAGCTGGCAAGGCATCGTTGACGCCCCCACCACTGGAGAGAAACTGTTTGAAGAACTGGGCAAACCGTGTCTCAAGAAACAGGCGCTCACCGACCGTGATTTCGGGAGGGTCGGCAGGTCCTTCTTGCGCACAAACCATGGGACTGCCAAGTGCGATGACGAAGATGGTGCAGAACGACGCTGTTGCGAGAAACGTTTGGCCTACGCGACTTCGGTCGAGGCATTTCATGGCAAAACCTCCATAGCACTAGAGAATTGGTTAGACACTTGATTATTGATGCGTCGACTGCACGATGCCGATGAGAGGAGAGCCTCCGGTGCCGGCGCGTGGTGCTGTGGTGGAAACTTAGCTCGTCACCTCTGTCCTCCAATCCGTTTCGTCCGAAGCAGGGTGGTGCTTCCCGCTAGATCGGTGAAGCACTATATCGACGGTGGCCGCGACGAGATCAGGATCAAATTGCGTACCGGAGGCAACCTTGAGAATTCTGAGCGCGATGAGATTTCGGACTGCAGGGTCGGAGACATCTGGTACTTTGATCGCGTCGAAAGCATCGGCGATGGACAAGATTCTTGCTCCGAGCGGTATATAGGTTCCCCTGATGCCGTAGGGATAGCCCGATCCATCCCAGCGCTCGTGGTGGTGGGCAATAATGATCGCCGCCTCTCTCAAGCAGGAGAAAGGCTCGAGCAAAGTCGCACCAAGCCGGGAATGGCTCTGAATCGCGGCGTAGGAGTCAAGCTCAAGATTATTGCCGGATTCCGCAAGAGAACGGGGGAGCATCAAGAGCCCGATGTCATGAAGCAAGGCGGCAAGCCAGAGATGATGTAACGCATCGACATCGAGCCCTACAGTCTGTCCAATCCGAACGGCAATCGTCGCCGCTCGTTGTCCGTGCCCTGCTTGCCAGGGCAGCGCGCGGTCAATTTCTCTGCCCGCTTGACGGACAAGAATGCTTACAACATCCCGACTTGAAGATGCCGGGAGTTTGAGGTCGTCCATCTTTCGCAGCAATGCGTGAATCCGTTGGACGACCGGATTGACCGAAGCCCCGATGCTCACATGCATAGCGATGCTCCATGAACAGCAAAAAGCCCAAGACCATCGTCATGATCCTGGGCTCTGGGTGAACAACCTCTGGCCGCACTTGATGAGACGGAACGTGAAAGATTAGCTCACGGCTCTCCTCCCCGTTTCCCCGCCAACAGGGGTTGCTTCAGGATCCACATTTCATAGAGAGGTATGGCCATCATCACGAGAAATCCCACAACCATCAGAGTGTCTCCCATCAACATCGTCAAAACAAAGAACGGGGAGACATAGCTGATCAGCCATGGAGACACCAGATCCAATCCCATGCCGCCGAAGGAGACCCACGTCATCCAGACCTTCATGGCATGGCTGGCTTCAGTAAGATAGAGGACATGCGCGAGAATCATGAATACCACCGGCATGGTGAACAAGTGAAAGTGGGTGACTTCCGCCAGTTCGCGAAAGGACATCGGTTCGCCGAAGGTGGCGTCGGACCCTCGGTAATGATCCGCGACGCCTTGCGGAGAGAGGCCGGTCATGTCGTGAGCCCAAAAGAACGAAAACGCAAAACCCACCAACATAAGGAGCAGAAACTGCGTATAGAGCAAGCGAATGTGGCGATCAGAATCTCGCAGACGGAATCGCGTGTTGAAATTGCGCATGGCGTGCGGCCGTTCCGCGGATCAATGCCCGAAGAGCAGACTGAAGAAGCCCTTTTCGGCTCTGCGTGCCGCGACCGTGTCGCTGCCCAGTCCGGCCGGCTTCAGATAAAACTCATCCAAAAGCACCAACACGCGCTTGACGCCGGCGCTCATGGACCGGACCGACATGGTCGCGCCGGAAATGTTGATGATGTCCTTGTTGATTCGGATCGGATCGGACAGATTCTTGCCTTCGTATTGTGAATTGAATCGCTTCGTGCGAACTTCACTGCCTTTGGCGTCGCGGAACACCAGCAGTTCGACATCCAGGCAGTTTCCCTCCGGATCCACACCGACCATATAGGTCATCGGCTTATATTTTCCGATCGTATTATGTATCATGGCATAGCCGTCGACCTTGTCGCCGGTCTCTCCGATGTACACTTCGAACGACTCCTCCGGAAACTTCCAGCCGATGCGCTGCTCGATCAACTCTTTCTTCTCTTGACTGAGGCGAATCAGTTCCCGTCTGATTCGCTTTGACTTGGGGAGGGCAAGTTTCAGAGCCTCCTCCTCCGTCATGAATTCCTCATACTTGAAGTCCTGCTCGGTGACATATCGGCGCAACTCGTTATCCCAGATCCGTTCGGCGCCGAACGCAACTGTCGCCCAGAAACAGAGCCCGGCGAGACCGATCATTGCCGCGGTCAGGCGAGAGTGCATCCCTGCTCCTTCAGCTTGTCGTCGAGTCGTTGCTGGATGTCCGTCATGACCTCTTGGGACGGGTCTGTGTCGGCCCAGCCGAAGAGCCTTGACCCTCCGCGGAAAGCCCAACGTTGTCGCTCTTCCAGGTAGTTGACGTTGGTGACGTCCTGAAGCCGCTTCACCTTCATGACAATGCGAGAGCGGTCTTTGCTTTCCATCTCCCGTTGGAACGCTCCGTATTTGCGTCCCGGCATCGGAATTTCCAGCCAGGCGGTTTCGATGAGCCCCTTCTCCTTTTCCTGAACTTTGATTGCCCTGTCCTTTACGCTTTCGAGGGCGGCCTCCCAGACCTTGTCGTAGGAGCAGACCACATAGCGTTCTTGCAGTCCCGTCAATGATGAGCAACCGGCTTGCAGCACAAACAAGCCCAGAAAACCAAGAACCCACCCCGTACATATCCTCGCGTCCATCGACATGCAAGGCAGGCTGCCCGTCATGGACGGGCAGCCTGTTCCTTCTTTCTTAGAAGTAGGTTGCCGCCATGAACAAGAAGCCGTTCCCGTCGATACGCGTCACCTGGTTATTGCCTGGATTGTTGACGAAGTTATTGAGCGACGTGTCTCTCTGGGTGTTGAACATGTAGCTGAACTTGAACACCGTGTCTTCAATCGGGCGGAAGTTGAGGCCGAGCGTCAGCCGCTGCAGGTCTCGCTGGTTGCTGATCTGGCCGTTCGCGAACCGTGAGTTGTTGCTGGAATCGGTATCCACCGTCTCCCAGCGGACCACGGCGGTAAACGTAGAGTTTTCCGTAAAGTGTGATGGTGCAAGCTTCTTCAGAAATTCCGGCATGAAATGATAGTTGCCTTGGATGTAGTACCCGAACATGCCGGAGGGTCCTTGGGTCGTAAAAGTCGTTCCCTGGTTTCCTTCGATCCGGGACCAGGCTGCTTCGCCGATAACTTCAAAAGGACCGCGCTGAAGAGTCCAGTCGATCGCATAGATTCCGATGTAGTCGCTGCGGTTGTTGACACCTGCGGCATTTCTGTTGTTGTACTGGCCATAGAAGGACGATCCAGCGATTTCAATCCCGAGCATGGGGCTGAAGGCGAGGCGCCCGACGAGTCCCTTGTTATCGTTCAGGTCACGCGACTGACTGCCACGGCAATTGCGAGTTCCGTTCACGTCCGTGATCGTGCTGCCCTGCGCATTACAGCCCATGCCGTTAACCGCATAGAATTCGTAGTCCAGTTTCGAGAGGGAACTGGGATACAAGGTGCCGTAAAAACCGGCGCCAGTCTCAAACCAAGTGCTGGGAATGACGATGCGGCTGACCATTGGTCGATCAGGCAAGTCGTTGAGCGGGGAGTCGTGCAGGAGGTTGAATTTGCCCACCGGCATCAGGATTATCCCGCCCCGGAGATTGAACGATTCATTGACGAGGTAATCGAGCTGCATAAATTCCAACTGCATTGCCCCGGCATTGGTGCCGTTCGCTCCCGGAGAATTTGTTCCCCCCCGTTCAAATTCAATTTCAGTCATGAACTTCACGCGATCGGTCACATCGGCATACAGAAAGGGAACCATTCGCTCCTGGTTGAACGACTGCCGGCTGAGGTTGTCGAGCGTTGGACCGGTCATCGAGCCAAACTTGAAGTCGGCGTATCCGCCGATGGTCGCCTTGGGAGCGCTCACGAACGGCTTGGCATAGACGAGTTTTCCCGACCCGGTCGATCCGAATGACAGCGGCACATTTTCTTCGCCCTTTCGCTCGACCTTGATATCGGACATGGGGCCGGTCGCGACCGGGTATTGCGGGGCGCCGGGCTGCCCTTCCTTCTGTTGCATGGAACCTTCACGTTTCTCGTATTCCTGCAACTTCTTGTTGACCGCTTCGTCGACCAATTTCTGAATTTCCTCCGGGGTCATGTTTTCCGCCATGGCCGGCATGGCCGGCAGGCTGGCGATCATCAGAGCCCCGAGGATTGACCGGATCCTCATTGGTAACCTCCTTAGAATGACGATTGATGGTCTGACTCGGGACTCGATGGTCTCTGGTCTTGTTGGTAACACCTAGAATTCATCGTTACGACTTACGGATAATGGCCTCCTTTCATAAAACAGTTCTGGGTGACAATCCGGTCCATCCTTCGATGGCAGCGAATGGGATAATGACTATTCGTTTGCATCGTTTGCACTTCAACTCCAGACCGGCGCCCTTCACCTTGGCGATGAGTTGGCCGCACTCGCAACGGGTTTCATCGTTCGGGACACGTTCGCGTGACGTTGTCTTCGTTGCGATCATAGTCGAAAAAATGATTGTAAATGAAATTGAGAACGATTATTAGTATTCTAACCGACGATGAATTGTCAAGCGGTATTCGATCTCTCAACCTTGGATCGGTCCTCGCTTAGTGTCTAAATGTGTAAAGTAATAGAATTTCAACGACTTATAATTAGTCCCGCGTATTTTCAATAAGACCTGTGGTAGAAAGCTTCACGATGTTTACTGGGGTTGCGAGTCGTACGCCGGTCTTTCTGATTGCTGCCGTGGTTGGAGCAGGATGTACTCATCTATCACCCGTCGCTGCGCCGGTCGTGGTCAAGCGAGCGCAGCTCCATATGGGGACGCTCGTCTCGATCACGGCCGTAGCGTCGACGAGTGATCGTGCGAACGGCGCGATTAACGCGGGGTTTGCCGAAATCAAACGCCTCGAGCAATTGTTGAGCACATGGATTCCCGAGAGCGAGCTCTCTTCGGTCAATGCCTCAGCCGGAAAAGCACCGGTGCATGTGAGCCCCGAGACGGTTGCGGTCGTTCGTCGCTCACTACAAGTAGCCGAAATGACCGGGGGCGCGTTTAACATTGCCATTGGTCCTGCGGTCGATGCTTGGAACGTGATAGAGGCGCAGAGAATCCCTCCGAATGATGAACTTGAAGCCCTGAAAGCCCGCATCAGCCTGGGCGGGGTGCATCTGGATGAACAGGCCCGGACGATTTATCTGGAGCGAGCCGGCATGCGAATTGACGTCGGAGGCATCGGGAAGGGCTATGCCGCGGACCAGGCAGTGGCAACGATGGAAAAGGCCGGGGCAATTGCGGGTGTGGTGGCTCTTTCGGGCGATATCAAAGCTTTTGGGCAGTTACCCGGTGGAAAAAAGTTTCCAGTCGGGATCCAGCATCCGCGTAGGGAAGGAGAAGTTCTGCTCTTCATTGATTTGCAAGATGAAGCGATTTCAACAGCGGGCGATTACGAGCGGTATTTTGACCACGAAGGGGTGCGGTATCATCACATCCTCGATCCTGCCACACTTCAGCCTGCTCGAGGCTGCCAAAGCGTGTCAGTGATCGCAAAGGACGGGGTGTGGGCCGACGGACTCGATACCGGAATTTTTGTCATGGGGCCTGCGAGAGGTATGGAACTGGTCGAGCGGCTGGATGATGTTGAAGCCGTCATCGTCGATCACGAAGGCCATGTGCATATTTCGTCCGGATTGGTTCACCGCGTACGGTTCCCAAATGAGCCAGATGAGAAAGGACGCCCTCAATGAGCAAGCTTGAGCAAGCTCTCCATGCAGTTGCGTTATCGGGAATACTCGCGGCCTGTTCAGAATTTGAGACAGAATATTTCAAGAACCGTGTGAACGAGGCCACGGCTGAACGGGTCGCGAAGCGCTACGGTACCCCGCACAAGATGGAGAAGGCCGAAGGAGGACGGATCGTCTGGACCTATTTCGATCGAGGAAGCGGGACCGGTACGTACTCAGGGTATGCCAGATCCAGCTATTGTCGGGTCTACCTTCTGACGTTCGACCAGGACGAGGTCTTACGGGATTGGAAGGAGGGTAAGTGCGAGGGGTAGATCTCGAGAGGATGCTGCGAGGATCACGATCTGAGCACCTCGAGGCTTACCTGGTGGAAGCCGAGTCCGCGCACGTCATCGACCACGTTGACGAAACGCTCCAGCACCGTTACCCGGTCGGCGCGAACCAAAACCAGTGATTCACGAGGGTGGCTCGTCAACTGGATCTTCAACCCTTCTTGCGAAACCGCCTGGTCGTTGAGAAACAACGCGCCGTCTGCGGAAAGAGTGATGACTAGGGGCACATCCTTCCGGTCTCCGGCTTCCTTCGCCTTCGCCAGATCGACCGGAATGTGTCCCGTTGTGATAAACGTCGCCGTAGTCAGCACGATGACAAGTAGGACCAGCATCACGTCAACCAGAGGGATGACGTTGATTTGATCCATCTCACGTTCCATGCTGCACCTTATACAGGGTTACGAGTTCGGAGACCCGTCGCCGCAGAATGTTGTTCATCACGACGCAAGGAATCGCCACAAGCAATCCCACGGCTGTCGCCTTCAAGGCAAGACTCAGCCCGATCATGATCGTATTAACCGCCATCTGCCCGGTTGTTCCCATGGTGTGAAAGGTCAGCATGATCCCGAGAACCGTCCCCAGCAGGCCGATGTAAGGGGCGTTGGCTGCGACTGTGCCGATGACGACAAGTCGCCTCGTCAATGCAATCTCGAACACCTGCTGGTTGGGATACTGCTTGAGGTCAACTCGTCGGAAAAACAACCATCGCTCGACAGCCACAGCCACGCACCAGAGGCTGAGCACGAACAGTAATCCGACCACGCCGTAGTCTATCGCATGTTTGAGAGAGTCCATAACAAACCTTCTAGATAACTATGTTGAATTTGAAAGTAGTTCTCAAAACGTGAGTGCCCAACGTAGCAAAGTCAAGAATTCACTGTCAACATGGAATCCAGCCTCTAACAACGGGGGTCAGCGGCTAAGACTGTCCCGATCTGACTGAAGGAAGATCACGGTATGAGTCGCGATGACGCTCAGGTCGACCGGGGTGCCTGGCGAAAAGATGGCCGTCGAGCTTTCACTACTGTGCACGACTTGTCCGGAAGGCAAGCGAATCATATACAAATTTTCTGAACCGCGGAACTGACGGGCTAGAATTCTGGCCTCAGCGGTTTTGGTCGGGGCGAGACGAATATCATCTGGACGGATCATCACAACCACTGCGGTGCCTTCATCGTAGTCTGCTGTATTGGGGAAATCTCCCAACTCGGTATGGACCGCGTCATCACGCACCTGTCCGGGAACGAAATCCGCCTGGCCGACGAAGTCAGCGACGAAGGGGGTTTGCGGCATGTGGTAAATCGTCTCCGGAGTATCGAACTGTTCGAGCCGGCCATGGTTGAGGACGGCAATGCGATCAGCCATCGCAAAGGCTTCGTCATGGTCGTGAGTCACAAGGATGGTGGTAGTCTTCGTCCGCCGCAATAAATCGTGCAGTTCCTGACGCATGCGGCTCGCCATATCCGGGTCCAAATTGCTGAACGGCTCGTCAAGCAGGAGGACGACAGGATTCTGGACGAGGGCCCTGGCGAGAGCAACGCGTTGTTGCTGGCCTCCAGACAGCTCATGGGGATAGCGACGCTCGAACCCTTCCAGTCCCGTCAATCGCAACATCTCCTGCACCCGGGTGTTCCGTTCAGCGCGGCTGAGATGCCGCAAGCCGAAGGCGATATTGTCTTGGACGCGCAAGTGGGGGAACAGCGCATACTCCTGAAAGACCATCCCGACGTGCCTATCTTCCGTGGGCACCATTGTATTCGCAGATGACACAAGGCGGCCCGACAGGAAGATCTGCCCGGCTTGCACCGGTTCGAATCCGGCAATGGCTCTGAGAATGGTCGTCTTGCCGCATCCAGAAGGTCCCAGGAGACACAGAATCTCGCCCTCGCGGGCCCCGAGCGAGATGTCTCGCACGGCAGGTTGACCGGGATCGTAGGAGCATGAGATAGCCCGCAGTTCCAACACCGACGAGGCAGGGGCATAGAGATCCGCTTGATGTGTCTTTCCGCCAGCGTGACTGGATGCCGCGATGTAATCCGGTTTCACAAGATCATCCCCCCGCCACACCGCGCCCATCCCGGGATACCAACAACACCAGCGGCGGAAGCCCCAGCAACACGATCAGCAAGGCAGAGGGTGCGGCCAGCTGGTAATACTCCTCACTTGCCTCCATCCAGACGCGGATTGCCAGCGTGTCGAATCCGACCGGCCTCAAGAGAAGCGTCGCGGGCAGTTCCTTCATCGTCTGGAGAAACATCAACACCCAGGCGACCACGAAGCCGTTGCGAACCAGTGGTAAGGTCACGCGTTGCCAGGTCTGCCGTAAGCTCAGACCGAGGGTGCGACTGACTTCCTCGAGATTCGGCGTGATCTGTTGCAGCGCCGGTTCTAGTGACTGGAGCCCCGCCGGCAGAAAATGGATGACATAGGCCACAATCAGGACCAGAACGGAGCCGTATATGAACGGGATCAGTTTGAGACAGAGGACGAGCACGGCCAAAGCGGCGACGGGACCGGGAAGCACATAGCCCGCATAGGCCGCTTGAAGGCACCCCAGATTCAACCAGGTCGGACGACGACTCGCACGGTAGGCCAAAGGCAATCCGATCAGCATTCCGCCGGTCGCGGCGCAGGCGGCCAAGAACGCGCTGTTCCAGAAGAATCCATAGAATCGGCTGTCGATTGTTGCCTGTGCTTCAGGAGAGAAGCTCCAAGTGAGCAAGAGATAGGCGGGGAGGGCGAATGCGGCGCCGACAACGAGGCCAAGATAACTCATCACGAGCCAGGTTCCCTTCCATCCGCAGCGATAGCGCTGTGGGAGCCGATACCGCCCCGAGGTTTGATAGAACCGGCTGCGATGACGGAACCAGCGTTCCGTGACCAAAAATAGCAGCGCGAAGCCGACGAGCAGCAGACTGAGGATACTGGCGGCAGTGTTGTCCGAACGGCCGGTCATTTGCTGAAACACAGCATAGGTCAACGTTTGATAACGGAGCAGCGAAACGGCTCCGAAATCCGAAACGACGTAGAGGATGACGAGAGCAAGTCCCGCGGTGATCGACGGTCGCATCAACGGCAATGTCACTCGCCAGAGCGTGGCCAGACGTGAAACACCGCTCGCCCGTGACACTTCCTCGAATGACACGTTCATGCTTAAGAGTGCGCTCCGACTCAGAAGGTAGATAAATGGAAAGGTGTCCAGCGTCATCACCAATGTGGCGCCGAAGTAGCTGTGGGGAGAGATGACTCTAGCCTGCGGCCCGGCGATCGTTTGCCAAAGGTGTTCGACCGGCCCTCCAAATCCGAACAAATATGAATAGACGTAGGCCAAGACATACGTCGGCATGGCCAAGGGGAGGACGAGGGCGGCCTCCCAGAACCGACGACCGGGAAACTCTACCCGTGTCACGAGCCAGGCGGTGGAGAATCCGAGAATCAAGGTGAGGGACGCCACCGCGGCTGCCAGCCATACGGTGTTGGAAATCAGTTCCGGAATGCGAGTGACCCAGAGACGGCTCCACACGGCTGGATCCGCCAGCAGAGCCTGTGAAATCACATAGCCCAACGGCAGAAGAATCACTCCGGCGCTGGCCAGCGTCAGCAGTTGTGAGGGTGAGGTCAGCTCCCGGCGAAGTGAGATCATGTGGGTTCCCCAGATTACCGGAGCCCCACTTGTTCGATGAGGAGCAAGGTTGGTTCACGAAGCTCGGCAAGCTTGGACAACGGGACCTGAGCGGCGCGAAAGCTCTTGCGCTCGATCAGGGCAGGATCGGCCTTTACTTCGGGATGCAACGGATACTCCTTGTCGAGATCGGCGAAGAGCTTCTGCCCGGCTTGAGCCACGAGAAATTCCACGAGCAGTTTGGCGGAATCCAGGTGGCTGGTCGGTTTCAGGATTCCGATTCCCGCCACGTTCATGATCGCCCCCATTCCGCCGCTCTGCTGATCCGGCATGAACACGGCGATCGGCGCTGCAGGCTGTGTTGCCAGATGGCGATAGACATAATAGTGATTGACGATACCGAGTCCGACTTGGCCTTTTGCCACAGCTTCGACGATCTGCGAACTTTTCTGATACACCTGGCTGCCGGCATTGTCCCGAAGTCCCTCGAGAAATTGTCTCGTTTTCGCCTCGCCGTGAGCGGATCTGATCACCGACACACCGGCCTGCAGATATTCGCTGCCTGAATTGGGGATTGCGATCTTGTCTTTCCATTTAGGCTCAGCCAGATCGAGCAGTGATTTCAATTGCTCGGGTTTCACCAGCGTCTTGTTGTACACGATGATCCAAAATCGTCCCGATAATCCGATCCAGGCATTGTCCGGCGCGCGAAATTGCGAGGGGATGGCCCGCTCAACTTCCCGCATGTTTAATGGGCGAAGAAGGCCCGCGGCTCTGGCCAGTTCGAGGCTCCCTGCGTCGTTGGTGATCAGGACATCTGCGGCGGTCCGATCACCCTCAGCCTTGAGCCGATTGACCAACTCCGTCGTGCCGGACGAAAGCAGATCCACCTGGATACCCGACTTGGCCGTAAACTCGTCGAGGACGGGCTTGATCAACCGTTCTGCCCGGCCGGAGTAAACGGTGAGTTTGTCGGAGACTTGCCCGGTAATTCCGTTGGACGGAAAGACAATCGTCAGGAGCAACGCGCACATAAGTCTGAGAAGGCGGAACGCATTACCGCAATGGAGGTCTCGAATATTTGGGCGGTTCATGAAAGGGCACCCATTTAGTTGAAATTGATAAGCTGTCTCAAAATGATACTGGATGGGGGCGGATTCGTCAATGGCGGCAACGGGAACAGAGACCGTACAGTTCAAGGCGGTGGGTTTGGATGGTAAACCCGTTTCGTACGGCGACTTCTTCCTGCAGGCGCTCGATGTCGCAGTTCTCAAACTCGACGATCTTTCCGCACCCTGTACAGATCAAATGGTCGTGATGGCCCTTGTGCGAAATGTTGTCGTATTGGGTTTGAGATCCGAAGTGGCGAGCCTGGGCAAGTCCGGCGTCGCAAAAGAGATTGAGGGTTCGGTAGATGGTTGCCAACCCGAGATGAGGATCGGTCTTGGCCAGCTGATGGTACATCGCTTCGGCCGTAATATGTTCCTGTCTGAGGAAAGCGCCGAGAATCAATTCCCGCTGGCGGGTGAATTTCAATTGGTGCTTCGCCAGATGTTCCTTCAGCGTCTCCATCTCCTTGACGTGCTTCCCCGATGCCATTTCGAGAGCCTCCAAATGGAGGGTCATTAAAAACGAAACGCGCTGGCCGGTCAAGAGGGTGTAATTGACGAGCTCCGCGTCCGCTGTCTATAGTCACCGCCGGGCTGATCGAGCGGGGCGGTGAATCCATGCGAAAACCGCATCAGATTACGGTCGACAGAGCATTGCTGCTATACCTGTTACGCTGCGCGGAGCCTCATGGGCTGCTGAGCGACGTGAAGCTTCAGCAGTTGTGCTTTTTGTGCGAACTCCAGATGTTCGGCAAGGGATTCAAGGGGTTCCATTTTGAGTTTTTCCGGTTTGCGTACGGGGCCTTCAGCAAAGACTTGGACAACGATCTTGCTTCGCTCCGCAGGAAGGAGCGGGTGGAAAACTTTACCCCCTCTGAGCAGGCGATGAACGAGGTGATTCCGCTGCTGGAAAAGGGAATTGCAGAGGCGGAAACCAATGAAAAAACGGTCGAGTTGCTCAAGGCCGTGGTGGCCACCTACGGACCCCAGGACAGCGGAACGATCACCACATCCGTGGAATCCGTCGAGTTGAGCACGCCGCAGGACCCCGACTTCAAGATTCCCATCCGTGACATCGTGTTCCACACCACGCTGCTGGTGCCGTCCCGCATCGAAGTCCAAAGCGAGTTTACGCTCGCTCCCGCCACCCTGGCGAAACTGAATCAGGCGATGGGATACTAGGGTGGATCATGGCTAGAGCTTGTACAGCTCGCCGTATTTCCGCTCGACGTAACGAAGAAAAGGCTCGGGAGTCAAGCTGACTCCGGTGACCCGCTGAGCCAGGCGCTCCGGCGTGAACATCCGGCCCCACCGGTGAATCTTCTGCCCCAGCCATCGTCGCAAAACCAACAGTTGTCCTGCCGCAATCTCGTCCTCGAGGTGAGGGATTTCCAGCCGCGCCTGCTCGTAAAACTGAACGGCGTAGAGGTTGCCCAGCGTGTAGGTGGGAAAGTAGCCGAATGCGCCGAACGACCAATGGACGTCCTGCAGCACTCCTTCAGCGTCGGTTGAAGGCGTGATGCCGAGGTACTCTTTCATCTTCTGATTCCAGAGGTCCGGAAGGTCATCGGCCTTTGTGCGTCCCTCGATGAGATCTTGTTCGATCTCAAATCTCAGCATGATGTGGAGATTGTATGTCAGTTCGTCGGCCTCTACGCGGATGAAGGATGGTTTCACTCGATTGATCGCCGCGTAGAAATGTTCCGTATCGACGGAACGCAATTGATGATGGAACGTCTGTTGCAATACCGGATAGAAGAAACGCCAGAACGCTCGGGAGCGGCCCACGCAGTTTTCCCACATGCGTGACTGACTCTCATGAATCCCGAGAGAAACCGAATCTCCGAGCGGAGTCCCGTAGTGAAGCGGATCCAGACCCTGGTCGTATAAGCCGTGTCCACCTTCGTGAATACAACTGAACAGGCAGGAGGCGAGATCGTGCTCATGCACGCGCGTGGTGACGCGCACATCGGTCGGATGAAATGACGTTGTGAAGGGATGGGCCGAGAGGTCGAGGCGTCCGCGCTCAAAGTCATATCCCATGGCAATCAGGACCAGGCGGCCGAACTCCATCTGTCGGGCTGTGTCGTAGGAATGAAACAAGACGCTGTCGTCGATTCGGACGGCGCTGTTCTGAATTTTCTTGAGCAGAGGAACAAGCCGGGCCTTCAGTTGCGCGAAGAGCGGGCGCAATCCGGCGATGGTGGCGCCGGGTTCATAGACGTCCAGCAAGGCGTTGTACGGCGATTCGACAAAGCCCAAATACTGCGCCTCCTCACGCTTGAGCGCGAGCACCGTGCGAAGATTGGGAAGAAAATCCGCGAAGGCGTTGTCTTCCTTCGCCTCGGCCCACACCTGTTGGGCGAGCGAACACTCGCGGCTCAGTTTGATGACGAAGTCGGAGGGCAGTTTCTTGGCCCGGCTGTAATCCCGCCATACTTCCCGAAGCAGAGACTGGGCTGGTTCGTCCCACAACTCGCCGTCGTGGTCGAGCGGCTGACCTGTCGTTAGATCGACTGAAGTCTTGAGGAGCCGCTCGGTATCGGTCGAGATCAGCTTCTGATGGGCAACTCCCTGGAGCGTCGCGATCTGCTCGGCTCGGGCGATGCCTCCGCCGGCAGGCATATGCGTTTCCTGATCCCAGGACAACACGGAGGCGGCGCTATTGATGCGCTGAATCTCCCGTAATTGGCTCGCCAGTTCTTCCAGCATTTTCAGCGTCTTCACGGCCGCGTATCTCCGGTTCGAAGGGTCATGCTATGATCGCCCGGCTCCTTAAGGGCTCTCCCTGCAGTGTACGCACCGATTGCGCAATTTTCAAACTACCGAAGGACAAGGCCATGAACACCTTAGTTTCTGCCGACATCGAAACCTACGCCGAGGCCCACTCCATGCCTGAATCCGCCATCTGCCGATTACTCAGGGAGGAAACCCATCGGAAAATGCAATCTCCGCAGATGCTCGTGGGGCCACTGGAGGGGGCCTTCCTGAAGATGATGGCGCAGTTGGTTCGGGCGAAACATGTGCTGGAGATCGGCATGTTTACGGGATACAGCGCGCTGTGTTTTGCAGAGGCGATTCCTGCCGACGGTACAGTGACGACTTGCGAAGTGGATGAGCATTCGGCGGCCATGGCGCGCCGGTATTTCGCCCGTTCTCCTCACGGAAAGAAAATTTCGGTTCGCATGGGACCGGCGCTTGAGACAATGAATGAGCTTGCGGGTTCCTTCGATCTGATCTTTATCGACGCGGACAAGACCAACTATGCGAACTACTACCGCCGGTCGCTTGACCTGGTCTCGCCTCAAGGCGTCATCCTGATCGATAATGTGCTTTGGGACGGAGAGGTGCTGAAGCAACCGCCTCCGGATGAGAGGACCGCTGCGATACAAGAACTCAACCGACTCGTCTCGTCCGATCCCAAGGTTTCCGCGGTCATGGTGACCATTCGGGACGGCGTATTGGTGATCAGACCAAGGTGATCCAACCGGATGGCGAAACACGATAGAACGAAGCTAGCCCAGGATATTCATCGGCAGCGATCGTTGAAGCACACGCACCGTATAGATGCGGCTACGGTTCAGATTGAGCCTGATTTGTCCTGAACGATTCAAGTGATCAATGGCCATGAAGACCTGATTCCATGTCAGATCCGGGCATAGCGTGACGAGTTCGTCCATCGGACAATCGGCGCCTTTGATTTCCAGCACGCCGCGAACTCGCTCGGCAATGGCTGCGACGGTCATGCAGCACCTCCCAGGGAGCCACTGAACCCTGCTGCATCCTAGGGGAACTGCCGAGCGGAGGGTACTCGTAAAGATACCGGAAGGAAGGATCAGGATTACCAGATGAGCGTTGTGTGCATCGATTACGACGAGAGTTTCAGCCCCACAATGCCGGCGATCACGCCGCCAATGCTCAGTAACCTCAAACCATCACCGGGCTCTTCGAACAACAAGATGCCGAGGATTGCCGTGCCGGCAGCTCCGATTCCCGTCCAGACGGCGTAGCCTGTGCCGATGGGAATCGTCCTCAGGGCGAGCCCAAGGCACCAGAGGCTCACGATCATGGCCAGAGCGGTTCCTATGCTCGGCCAAAGCCGGGAGAACCCCTCCGTATACTTAAGGCCTATGGCCCAAGCAATTTCAAAGAATCCTGCGACAAAGAGATAGAACCATGCCATGAGACGGTTACTCCCTTCTTGTGTTGAGCACACTCCGATGATCCCTGTCTTAAGGCCGCCGTTCACCGCTTCATTCCATCAAACAGACCGGTGTTTCCTATCGATGGAGAGGATCAGAACGAATTGGCAGTCGCCTCCGGTCATCGATCTGTTCTGTCTCTCGATGATCAAGGTCGCGTGAACCGTCGGTCGCAGTCTCCTGTCTGGCCACAGCCCGAATTCCGACCCGGCTCTCGACCCATCGGTACAGGACGGGCAGAACCACTAACGTCAGCAGCGTGGAACTCACCAATCCGCCGATCACCACAATGGCCAAGGGCCGTTGAACTTCCGAGCCGATGCCTTGGGCAAAGGCCAGAGGGGCCAATCCGAGTAACGCGACCAACGCTGTCATCAGGACCGGCCGCAAGCGGAGCAGGCTTCCTGTGAATACCGCCTCATCCAGGGCGTATCCATCATCACGAAGCTTGTTCATGCACGATACCAGCACAATGCCGTTCAGCACCGCTACGCCGAACAGATTGATGAATCCCACAGAGGCCGGCACGCTGAGATATTCACCTGTCAGCCAGAGCGCGACCACGCCGCCGATCAAGGCAAAGGGGAGGTTGAGGATGATCAGCGTTGCCTGTCGCAGCGAACCGAAGGTGGAATACAGCAACAAGAAAATCAAGCCGATCGTCATGGGGACGATGATGCGGAGCCTGGCCATGGCCCGTTCCATGTTCTCAAACGATCCGCCCCAGGCGACCAGATAACCGGGAGGGAGCGCGATCCCGCTGGAAATTTTCTGTTGAGCTTCGGCGACAAGACTGCCGATGTCCCGCCCCAACGTATTAAAACCGATCGAGACGTAACGCTGGAGGCGCTCACGGCTGATCCGCCCTGGTCCTTCCTCCAGTGTTACGGTTCCGAGGTCGGCCAGCGGAATCAACGCGCCGGACCCGTCGCTCAGCAGAATGTTGCTGATCGTTTCGACGCTGTCCCGGTACTGCTCCGGAAAACGCACGAACAGATCGAACCGCTGATGACCTTCATACACACGGGTGGCGGCACGACCGCCGATCGCGGTCGTGATGATCTCCCGCACATCAGCGACGTTGATCCCATGTCGAGCGATTTTGCTCCGGTCGATATCGATCGTGAGATAGGGCTGCCCGAACAGCTGCTCCACCTTGATATCCCGAACACCCCGAACGGTTGCGAGGACGGCCGCGATCTCGTCCGCCTTGCTTCGCAGAACCTCCAGGTCCTCGCCGAACAGCTTGACCGTTGCTTCCGTCCGTACGCCCGAGATCAACTCATCAACCCGCTGCTGGATCGGCTGGCTGATGAGGAACGTCGCGCCGGGAATGCGGGTCAGCCGCTCGCGAAATTTCTGCATCAGATCCGGCATCGTCCGCGCGGTGGTCCATTGTTCGAGCGGGCGCAGTCGGACGACCGGATCGCTTTCGTTCGGCTCTTGAGGATCGTTTCCCAGTTCGGTACGCCCGATCTTCGAGACCACCATTTCGACTTCGGGAAACTCCATCAGCGCTTGCTGCATGCGCCTTTCAATTTCGATGGAGGCGGGAAGCGACACGCTCGGCAGCCGAATCGTTTGGGGCGCGACGGACCCTTCGTTCAGGATGGGGATAAACTCACTCCCAAGAAACGGAAACAGCGCCAGACTGCAGATCAGCGAGCCGACGGCCGTCGCCATCACCAGCCTGCTGCGCCCGAGGGCCCATTGCAGCGCGGGGCTGTAGAGACGCTTGGCCCATCGGACGATCCAGGGATCTTCCTCGCTGCCGCTCTTGAGCATCAGGGAACAAAGGGCCGGCGACAGCGTGAGCGACAGCACGAGCGAGATCAGGAGGGCGATCATGATGGTGTAGGCCAGCGGTTTGAACATCTTCCCTTCCATTCCATGAAGCGAGAGGACAGGAAAGAACACCAGAATGATGATGAGAATACCGAATACCACGGGCTGGCCCACTTCTTTCACGGCCGTCGTAATCAAGTCGCGTCTCGGTAAGGCGGCGGTCGAATGAGTCGAGAGGTGACGGTAGACGTTTTCCACAACGACCACGGAGCCGTCCACGATCATGCCGATGGCGATGGCGAGCCCCCCCAGAGACATGAGATTGGCCGTCAGCCCGACGCGACCCATTACGATGAATGTAGCCAAAGGAGCCAATACCAGGGTGCTGACGACGATCAGCGCGCTGCGGATATTACCGAGGAAGAGAAAGAGCACGATGACGACCAGCACCACGCCCTCCGCAAGCGACTTGTAGACGGTGCTCAACGCGGCGGTGATCAACTCGATCCGGTCGTAGAACGGCACGATGCGAAGTCCGTCCGGAAGCAGGTTCCGGGCATGAATGTCGTCGATTCGAGTCTTGATGCCTTCGACGACATCGCGCGCGTTACCGCCCCGCAGCATCAGCACGATGCCGCTTACCACTTCCCGCTCTCCGTTCAACACGGTGGCGCCGTGCCGGACGGCATGATCGATCAGTACCTGCGCGACGTCACCGACGAAGACAGGGGTTCCCCCGGTTTCCTTGACGACGATGCGCTCGATGTCTTCGATCGTCCGGATCAGCCCGACACCCCGTACGATATATTTCTCGGCGTGCTTTTCCAGAATATTGCCGCCGGCATTGGCATTGTTGCTGGCGATCGCGTCGAACACCTCATGCAGCGTGAGATTGTATTTCCTCAACATGGCCGGCTCGACCAGAACCTGATATTGCTTGACGTATCCTCCCATGGAGTTGACGTCGATGACTTCCGGCGTGCTTTTCAACAGCGGCCGGATGATCCAATCCTGAACCGTCCGCTGGTCGATCAGACTCTGGTGCTGCGCCGCGTCGTCTCGGATTGGTCCTTGGGAATCAGCCAGGTAGTACTGGAACACTTCCCCGAGTCCGGTGCTGTTCGGCACCAGCATGGGTTCGGCTCCGGGGGGGAGCAGCTCCTTGACTTCAATGAGCCGTTCGAGGACGAGCTGACGCGCCAGGTTGATGTCCATGCCGTCGTCGAACACGATTGTCACGAGGGAGAGGCCGACCTTTGTCAGCGAGCGCATTTCAGTGAGGGAAGGGACTCCGGTGAGCTGGAGTTCGATTGGATACGTCACCAGTCGCTCGACCTCCGCAGGCGAGAGTCCGGGAGCTTTCGTGACGACCTGCACCAAGACACTGGTGACGTCGGGGAAGGCGTCGATCGGAATTGTTCTGAATGCGTACGTGCCGCCGGCTCCGATCATGATCGCGAAAATCACGATGAGCATCCGCTGGCGAAGGGAGATGTCGAGGAGGCGCGCGACCATCAGGCCTGCTTCTTCAGGAGCTCCGACTTCAAGACGAACGCGCCTTGCGTCACGACCGGATCTCCTTCGCTCAGGCCGCCGAGAATCGTGGTAAGGGCTCCGTTGGATTCGCCGATCTGGACGTCGCGGACCTCGTACTCGCTCTCGTTGCGCCGCACGAAGACGAAGGTTCGATCGTGATCCCGTTGCAGCGCCGATTCCGGCAAGGCCAGTCGGTCCGGTTGCGGTTCGGAGTAGAGGCGAATGGTGGCGAACATTTCGGGTTTGAGCCGGCCTTCCGGATTAGGAAGCTCGAGTCGGAGTTGCATCGTGCGCGTGGCGGGGTCCAACACATCGCCCACGTACGTGATCGTGCCTTTGAAGATCTCTTTCGGATAGGCATTGATCCGCACGTCCGCCTGGGTGCCGCCGGAGGCGTGAACGGAGTGGACGAAGGGGATGTCTTTCTCCGGAATGTTCGCCCGCACCCAGACCTCGGACAGGTCGGCAACCACAAAGAGTTTCTCAGTCGTTTCGACCACTTCACCCCGAGTCAAGTTGCGTCCGATGATCCGTCCGGCGAAGGGCGCGACAATGGGGACGTGAGATCGGATCGTCCGGCTCTGGTCGAGGCGACGGAACTCTTCATCATTCATGCCGAGTAATTTCAAGTGATCCCGCGCTTCATGAGCCTCCGCCTGCATGCTGAGCAGTTCGGCCTTTCGGCGTTGAGCCTCGGCCTCGCCGATGACCTTCTCCTGCAGCAGAAATTTTGCCCGTGCGTAGGCCTGCTCGGCGACATGGAGCTTGGCCTGCGACTTCAAATAGCCCGATTGAGCCAGCCCCAACTCGCTACTGTACAAAATGGCCAGTAGCGCATTGGCTTCCACCTGTTGGCCGAGATCGGCGTAGACGTCGACGACCCGACCACGGACGAGGGTTGTAATGTCCGCCATCGCACGCTGGTTGGGTTGCACGATTGCGGGAAATTCCCGGTGGGTCCGAAACTCGCTGCGAGCGACCGGCTGAACGACGAGCCCCACGCGCGACGAGTCCTCCGCCGACAGGACTACGACTCCGGCAGCCGCGGCGTTGGTCGACGGTTTGGGCACGACCGCATTGCTGGGAGCGCTGTCGCAGCCGGTTCCCGCCGTCACGACGCTCGCGAGTAGCCAAGAGACTAAGAGGAAGGGATGACGAGTGGGAGCGCTCATGATGCGCCTTCCGGTCTGCGCCGCAGGAATCTGAAGCAACCCTCACGCATCATAGCGCCCCACCGACCGCCCGCTCAAGCCGAGCCAGTGAGACCGACAATTCGTACCGCGCTTGGGCGTAATCCATCTGGATCTGCCGCTGCACGCGCTGGGCGTCGAAGACCTCCAAGAGGCTGGAGGCGCCTTGCTGAAAACTGAACTGCGCGAGCCTGAGAGCTTCCTGCGCCTGCTTCAGGAGGCCCTTGTCGAACACGTCGATCAGTTCGGCGGTGGTGCGGGCATCCTGATAGTGCTGATGAACGGCTCTCGCCAAGTCGTTGCGGGCCCGCAGGAGTTCCGCTTCCTCCCGGCGCTTGGTTCCTAGTGACGATGCGATTTCCCCCTGTCGGCGGTACCAGAGCGGCACCGGGAGGGAAAGGCCTCCTTGAACGGCCTCCCGTCCGATTTCCCGCCAATAACTTCCGTTTACCGTGACATTCGGCACCCGTGACTGCCGCTCGAACTCGATTTTCCAATCCGATTGTTCAACGGATTGCAAAAGGCGCCGGATGGTCGGATGCTCCTGCGCCATCCGAGCCATCAGCCCGTCGATGCGCAATTCCCTGGACATTGCCATGAAGTCGCCCTGGACGACATAAGAAGATCCGAGCGCGCCACCAGTCAGGGTATCGACCACCACACGATTCACCCGGACCGCGTTATCCGCCCGCACAAGGAGTTGCCTGGCCTTCAGGACTTCAACTTCGGCCTTGATCGATTCAAATTGCGGCGCTTCGCCAGACTTCACCCTGGCTTTGACGATTCTGGCCACCCCTTCGACGATATCGAGATTCTGTCGCGCCAGTCCCGCGTCTTGCTGAGCCAGCAGTAGATCATAGAATGCGACTTTGACCTGCGTCGTCAGATTCAATCTGGTTTCCGATAGGCCAGCATTGGCCGTCGCCAGTCCCGCGTCCGCCACGCGCTGGCGGGCGGCGCGCATAGCCGGCCATTCCACCGGCTGTCCGACGATCACGTTGTATTCGACAAGCGACTCACGATCGAGCGAGTCCCGGATATTCGCGCGGCCCGTGTCGCGAATTTCACCGTAGCCCATGCTGCCGATAACGGTCGGATTGGGATAAGCCCCGGCGGCGGTCTGTTGGCCACGCTGGTTATCGATGTGTCCTTCAGCAGAGGACACGAGAGGGTTTCTCGCGAGCGCCAAGTCGACGATGGCGCCGAGTTGGTACACCGGAATCTCGGACGGTTCAGCCGCCTCGGAACGAAGGAACATAAGGCTCAGCGGGAGCGTGAGAGTCACACAGATGAGCGAAGAAAGCCGTCGGTTTATCATAAAGAACCCTTTTTCGACCGGGTTATCCGTCTTGGGACTACGTGAGTTCGGGCCGATCCGGCAAGGCGCAAACGAAGAGCGTTCGTATCATGGTCCAGTGAGAGGAGGCGGCGAGCATGTCATTGCGGCGCTGTCCCTGTCGGTTCCCTTCCGTCGAGAAACACGTTCAAACACTTGAGCCGGAAGAGCTCCGAATCGAACGGCTTGACGAGATACTCCTTTGCGCCGGCATTCATAGCCTGTCGAAGCTTGGCGACGTGGATGGAGTCGGACATGACGATGACCGGGACCGCGGGGAAACGCTCGCGCATCTCTTGGAGCACAGCCAATCCCCCAAGGATCGGCATATGCAGTTCCACGAGCAGTCCGTGAAAGGGAGTTGTTTCATGGTCGCGGGAGATCCGCGAGAGGCCCGAGATGCTATCGCTCGCCGCCGCCACTTCAAAGCCGAGGGCGCTGAGCCGGTCGCAGAGAATTCCGCGAAGATCGTCATCATGATCGATTACCAGGATGCGTCGCCCCAGAGACGTCCTCCCCATTGAGGTCCATGCCTCCTCGGTGGGTGATTCAGTTTGCATGGCCGATGACTCTTTCATGCATGGCATGTTCCCGGCTCATCGCCCCGTGCGGACCAATAGCCTTTCCGTTCCCTCGGCTGCGGCCTACGCCGTCGCTGTTTCCTGGATAGAGGAAACGGCTGTGCGGTTCGATGCTCTAGAATTGTCGCATCCCCGATGTCTCCGCAGATGATGCAGCGATATCCCGAGAAGGACATCGTGGAGGTGCCGGATCCATAATCGACAAAGACCTCCTCGATCACGAAGCTCTGGCAGCGGGGGCACCTCATTGGCATGGCGCGCTTTTCAATCCTTGGCTCATCCATACAAAACCGAACGTCGGCGGATCGGTCCGATCAGCCCATCACGACATCGTGGTCGGCGCACCATACATGCTGAACGACGGATCGAATCGACGAAAGCAGCGAGTGGGCCGAACCCTTAATCAAGTATCCCGAAGCTCCTGCAGCAAACGCGGCGGCCATCGTTTCCGGTTCGCCGTGAGAGCTGTAAAAGATGACACGGCAATCGGGGAGCGTTTTGTGAATTTCTCGCGCCGCCTCGATCCCGTTCATAATTGGCATGTCGACGTCGGTCAGCATGATGTCCGGACGCAGAACCCGGGCAGCCTCGATCGCCGTCGGCCCGTCCGCTGCTGTTCCGACAACCTGATACTCGGGCTCCAATAGCGCCTGAAGCATGGCGAGAATCTGCGCCTGATCGTCTGCAAGCAGAATGCGTAGACGTCTCATCGGTTCGCCTCGATGAAGGGTTAAGTGCGCCACGTGCTTCCGATACTGTACTCGCTCGATGGTTCGCGCAGAGAGCGGAAGGCTACCGGCAGGATCGGTGGAAACTACCAGTTTCCAGCAGAGTGACTACGGTAGAGGTGGTTTTCGATGGAACGAAGCGCGTTCGGCGGCGGTGATTACGATGTGGTGACTAAGCCATGCGCGACGGCGTACTTCACCAGGTCGGCGGTCGTATGAAGATTCAGGAGCTCCATGATCTTGGCCTTGTGAAATTCCACGGTCCTATGGGAGACCTTCAGTTGAGCGGCGATTTCTTTGGCTGAGAATCCCTCCGCTACAAGTTGAAGAATCTCGCGTTGTCTCATGGTCAAGTCGTCTGCCCCCGGTATCCGGGGTTGTCCGGGGGTCAGAAACGAGCTGATGACGTCTTTTGTGATCAGCGGGGTGACATAGTAATTGCCGCCCATGACGCATTGGATTGCCTGCACCAGTTCTTTCCCGGCCGATCGTTTAAGGAGGTACCCGGAGGCCCCGGCCTTGAAGGCCTCGTTGATGTATGCGGTATCGGCGTGCATGGTGACGAAGATAAGTTTCAATTCCGGAAAGAGTTTCTTGAGCTTCTTGGCCGCATCGATCCCGTTGAGCCGCGGCATGGCAATATCCAGTAACACCAGGTCCGGGTGAAGATGTTCAGCGGTCTCAATCAGCGTCCGTCCGTCTTCGGCGGTTCCGACCAGTTCACAGTGCTCTTCCAACAGCTTTTTGAATCCCTCGAGCACGAGGGTATGGTCATCCGCCAGCAGGACTCGTGGTTTCTTCATGATATGCTCCCGGGAGAGGTATGACGACGGATACTTGGGTGCCGTGGCCCGGTTGGGATACGATCTCGAACTTGCCATGAACCGAGCGCACGCGTTCGCGCATATTGATGAGCCCCAGGCCGAGGTGACGAGAGCGGATCCGCTCGAGATCGAAACCCACCCCGGCGTCTTGAACCGACAGCGTAACCGCGGAGCCGTCACAGGTCAATTCGAGTTCGACCCGTGAAGCCTTTGCATGGCGCCTGACGTTCGTCAGACATTCCTGCGCAATCCGGTACAGGCACGACGAGATATCTCGTGGAAACGGGTCCTTCAGATCTTCCTGCACGACGACGGTCTTGATGCCGGTTCCGGTGGAAAACTCGTCGGTCAACTGCTTGAGCGCAGCGGAGAGGCCCAGGTCATCCAGGATCGAAGAGTGGAAACGATAAGCGATGCGTCGGACATCATCGGAGATTGCCGCCAGCCGTTGCGCCAAGGATTGAAAGGCCTGCCGAGCCTGATCGGGGGAAATAGCCGGGCCGGTTTCTATGTTGCCCATCTCGATGGCCAGGATAGCCAAGCGTTGGTTGATATCATCGTGCAGTTCGCGGGAGATACGCCGGCGTTCTTCTTCCTGAGCGGTCATCAATTGTGTGGTGAGTGACTGGAGCTGCCGCTCAGCCTGCAGGCGGTCTGTAATGTCTCTCAGGATCACGGTAAAGGTGGTTTTTTCGCCGACCGTCAGCTTCGAAATACTCGCTTCGGCAGGGAACTCTTTCCCGTCTTTTCTCAGACCGAAGACTTCCCGGCGCTGGGCCATGCGGCGCGCTGATTCCGGGGCCTGGGCGAATGCCTGAATGTTATTGGAGTGGCTGGTCCGGTGCCGTTCAGGTAGCAGAATGTCCACCGGACGTCCCAGTACCTCGTCAGGACCATAGCCGAACAACCTCGCCGCCCCTTGGTTAAACAATGAGATCGAATGGTCCTTCTCAATCACAATGATCGCATCCTCGGCGATATCGAGAATCCCCGCGAGGCGTCCTTCTGAGAGTCGAAACGCTTGTTCGGTTTGCATGCGCTCAGTCACTTCGGAAACCAAGGCCTGATTGACTCCGGCGAGTTGTCTGGTCCGCTCGGCCACCTTTTCCTCCAGACCCTCATTGACCTTCTGCAGCGCCGTTTCTGCCTCCCGGCGCTTCATCGCGAACCACGCCAGCACCCAGATGATGACAATGGTGAAAGCGCGATTGCCGACGGGGATCCAAAGCGGCAGGTCAGGAATCCGGGGGCTGAGCACTGTGCCCGTGACCGTCAGTGCGGTGCTGAGACCGGCCGCAACCGACGGCATCCACGTAAAGCGCGAGCCGATCGCGATAAGGATGACGAGGGCATAGAGAAAATGGTTGGCGAAAGCCAGAGGTGTATAGATGTCCAGGACAAAGAGCCCTGTCAGTAGCAGCAGCATGGCGGCGCCACGCCACCATTCTCTCTGTGTGGATGTCATGGCAGAGTGCTCGTTCAGGCAAAATTATGATCCATTCGAGTTCGGAGGTTCAAGGTGACCGGGCGTCGAAGGAGGGTCCTCGGGAATACTCCTTGACGAGTGCGAAAAACGATTGTATCCCCTTACTCATGTCTGGGCCTCCTAACAGTTTGGCATATGGGGCCATTGCGAGCGCAGCAATCCTCTGGGGCGGATCGATCGTCGCGCAGAAGCTCGCGCTCAGCGGGTTCTCCGCGGTCGAAGCCTCCGTGCTGCGGGACATCGGCGGCCTCGCCATCTTGTTGACGACATGGTGGTGGCAGGAAGGCACGCTCTCCGGGCTGACATCGCCGGATCTTCGCACGCTCTTTTGGCTCGGGCTCGGCGTGCTCGGCAATCATCTCTTGATCCTGATGGGCCTCAACTATGTCAGCGGCGCGGTAGCCGGTGTCATCATCGGGTCCTCTCCCGTCGTCACCGCCCTTCTCTCGGCCTTCTTGATTCAAGACGTTCCGCTTCGGTTGGTCTGGGCCGGCGGCCTTTTGTCCTTCGTGGGAGTTTCGCTCGTGTCGGTGGCAGGATATCAGGCCGCGGGAGAACAGCCGCTTCTGGGCGGCCTGCTCGTTTTCCTCGGCGTCGTGAGTTGGGCGCTCTATAGCATCGGGAGCCGCGCAATCATGGAGCGGGTCCCGGCCCTCACCGTGAACTGGACCACGTTGCTGGTAGCGACAGGGCTCCAGGTCCCACTGCTATGGACGGACCGAAAAATGACAAGCGCAGGGGCGGCCTCTGTCAGCGCAGTAGACTGGCTTGCGCTCGGCTATCTGATCGTGTTTGCCACGGCCGTTGCGCAGCAGGCATGGCTGTTCGGTGTCAAGGGCATCGGGCCCTCGCGCGCGTCTGTCCTGGGGAATCTGACCCCGGTGGCGGCTGTGGCGCTCTCCGCGGTCATCCTGAAAGAATCGGTGGGATGGGTTGAGATCGCCGGAATAGGCCTGATTCTGGCTGGAGTCTGGTTGGTGCAGCGCCGAACGAGGAATCTTGCGCAAACATGATCTGCTCGGTTTCGTCCTCGCCCTCCTAGGCAGTTTCCAGTATGATAGCGCGCTCAGCCAGGAGTCTCTGTTCGAGTAATCCTTCGTTGCGAGGCCAAGGAGGTGCGGGCAGATGAGCGGCGCAAGGCTCGAAAAAACCGGAGGCGTATTCGCTGGAATACATTGAGGAGTTTTTCGGGCCGAGAACGACGCAGATGCCTGCAGATCGTTTGCCGGAGTAGAAAGGCATTGCTCGGACAGACTCCTAGGGGGACGCGTGATCGAACAGCGAATTGAAGAAGTTACCAGAGCCAACCAGCGCTTTTACGACGCGTTTGAATCGCTCGACATCGCTAAGATGGATGAGGTCTGGGCACATCTTGAGTATGTCACCTGCGTGCATCCCGGCTGGACTCTTCGTTCGGATTGGCCTTCCGTCCGCGACTCCTGGGTGTTGATTTTTAATAATACCTTCTCGATGAAGTTTGCCCTCACCGAGGTCACGGTGCAAGTGGCGGGGGATGTGGCCTGGGTGATCTGCGTCGAGAACATCACCAGCCAGCAATCGGATGAACCGCAGCAGATGCGCGTGCTCGCGACGAATCTTTTCGAACGTATCGGAGACGAGTGGTTGATGATCCATCATCATGGATCGGCGGTGATGGGGTGAACGAGGCGAGAAATAACGAGCCTCACGCTTGTTCACGCCGCTGATGAGATGGTGAGGCGGAAGGGCAAGTGTTGTCTGAAGTGTCGCTCTATGCTCAGTGAATGCCGCAAAGGCATTGCGACCTGGCGACCTCAGTGGCCGCTCGGTGCGGCGCAGAACGTGGAATCTTAAGTGACGGACGGTTAGGGCTTTTGGCTGGATGCAGTTGTCGATGCTTCTTCGATCCGAATCGTCTTGGCCCACTCGGCAACGATGGCATCGCGTTGTTCCATCGTCATGCCCGCATAGGTGACAAACATCTGCGCGCCTTTGCGGCGGCGCCAGGTAAGATAGTTCAGGAAGTGCTCTTTACAGACGTTCTGAGTGCCGGCCGGGGCGTACACCTTGCCCGGGCACCCCTGGATCATGCAACGAAGATCATTCATCACGGCTCCTTCGGACAGCCACAGTATGCAGGACCGGCGCGTGAGTTTTCAACCGGCCTTCACCGGGTCATCTTGACGGTCTTCCCGCGTTCCGGTAAGTCATTCCTGGGATGAGTCTGTTGCGCATTCTTACGTTTTGTTTCTCGACTTTCCTCTTGATGGTCGGTTGCACCTCTGCTTCCCGTGAAGGTTTGCCGCCGGATAGCCCCTTCATCGAAACAATAGCCACAAGAGAGGCCTCGTTGCCCTATGGCCTAGCGGTCGGTGATGTCACGAGCCGGTCGGCGATTCTCTGGGTACGGACGGAGGGAGTGAAAGCGGTACAGGTTGTCTGGGCTTCAGTGGAGACTTGGGAGAAAATGGCGGCGATGGCGTCGGTGACCGTACCAGCGTCGCACACGCCGGTATTTGTCACAGGACCCTATACCGACTTCACGCTGTCGATTCCTCTCGAGGGTCTGACCCCGGCGACCCGTTACCGCTATCGTATCCTGGTCGACGCTGCGGAGCGGGCTTCCGGGTTGTCATCGGGTTCTGTTGCCGCCACCGGTGAGTTTACGTCACTGCCTGATCCGACGCGTTCTGTACCCTTGACCTTCGCCTGGAGCGGTGACTTGGGGGGACAGGAGCGATGCCGGCGGGGAGAAGCCGGGTATCCCATTTTTGATGTCATCGGAGCGAGGCGCCCGGATTTCTTCCTGTTTCTCGGAGACTCGATCTATGGCGACGGCATCTGCTCCTCTCCTCCCAATGAACCGGGCGCAGATTTTGTCGCCAGATCGTTACCGGAGTATCGATCGCGACATCGGTACCAGCGCGGCGCGGCGGCCTTGCGAAGGTTCTTGAACACCACCCCCGTCTATGTCATCTGGGATGACCATGAGGTTAAGAATAACTTTTCAGGTCCGTTCGAAGGCCTGATGACTGCTGGACGACAGGCATTACGAGAGTACTGGCCGATCCAAACGGACTCGAGCGATCCGCATCGATTGTATCGGGTCGTTCGCTATGGAGCGGACCTTGAGCTCTTCATTCTCGATACGCGACAATATCGCAGTCGCAATTCGGATCCGGATGGTCCTGGCAAGACGATGTTGGGAGCAAACCAGTTGAACTGGTTGCTCGATGGTCTGCGTGCCTCAACGGCTACCTGGAAGGTTGTGGCGACCACGGTGCCTCTCTCGATTCCCAAAGGAGGCGGGGCTGCTTCGCCGGGATTCGACGGTTGGGCCGGGGGAGCCGACGGCACGGGATTTGAGCGAGAGCGGCAAGTGATCGTCGACGCCATTATTTCGAATAGGCTAAAGAACGTTGTGTTTTTAGGGGGTGACGTGCATTACGTTCAAGCGAATAGGTACGATCCAGACGGTGATGGTCATGGGGACTTCCATGAATTTGTGGCCGGGCCCCTGTCGGCTCAATCCGGCCGCCTGACTCTTCCCAGCTCCAGTTTGCGCCCTACGAATCTCGTGAATGACGGCGGCTACTTCAACTTTGGATTGGTTCACGTCACCTCGGGCGCGTTCGAAGTTTCCTTCGTCGACGACGCGGGAAAGACGCGATTTTCTCACCGCCTGCAGGCACAGTAACCGTGGAACACCCTTGCATTCTCGGAGACCGACCGGTTACCGTACAGCTCCCTTTTCAAGGATGGCGAGATCAACCTGATGCTGCTTCAAATCATTTCCGTGGTGGGGGCGCTCATGGTTCTGACAGCCTACGGACTGAATCAGGGCGGAATCTGGCGGGAACTGGATTCCGGCTATCTTGCGCTGAACATCGTGGGATCGCTGCTCTTGGGGATGGTCGCGGTCGTCGATGGTCGGGTGGGGTTTATTCTTTTAGAATTTGCATGGGCCGGGTTGGGGCTGCTCGGAGTAGCTCGGGCGGTCCGTGCGCGGCAGCATTATCGGTCAACGAGATAGAAGGAGAACGAATCATGGCGGGGTTGATGTCGGCAGACGAGATTTTTGAGAAGACACAAGCGGCGGCAGTGGCAGCGACGAGCCCTGATGAAAAGGCGCTGCAGATCGATTACGCAGCCCTCAAAGACAACATTCGAGCAGCCCTGGGCGATCGGAAGGTGGCGCTTTGTCACATCAATAAATTCCTCCCGGAAGGTTACGAGGATCAGGGGCGCTTTAACGTTCTGTTGCTCACAGCCGGCAACGTGTTTTTCGACATCGTGATCGGCGACTCCTACTTTCGGTACGACGTGTTGTCGGTCGATCAACTCGACAAGGTTCAACTCATCGATGCCATGTGGGACAATCGAGAGAAGCGCCGAGAAGAGCCGTTTTTGAGCTTGCGCCTCATGCATGCGGAGGAGACTCATTTGCTGCTGGCGCTGGAAGACGATGAGCGGAAGAGCCTGCTGGCGTTCGCGCGGGCAGTCTCGGCGGTGAGAAATCCGGAACGCTGAGCGCTCAGTCGGTCCTGGCGCCCGTGAGGCTAACGTCCGGCTTCAGGCGCGCCAAGCGCGTGGCGCGAAGGCGTCCCGCTGACCTGACTACTACCGCAACAGTGAGGCGCGTGCACTTTATCGTTCTCCCGTCCGCTGCATGTGGTTGTTAGGCGGCACCGATCACTGGAGATCGCTAGTAGTCTCCAAGATCTATGTCAGAGGCTTGCTGTCGGTCCCGTCCAGCCTTGCGGGCCTCGTCCCGGCGCTTCTCATCGGCCTCTAGTACCTCAAAGCACGTTGTTAACATCCCGAGCCATTCCCCTGCTTTCATCGATTTGATCGAGAAGGGGTAGACACTGAAATCAATTGTAGAACCGTACTCATCGAACTCCATACTTACACCAACTTTGAGAACTAGGACGCCATCGAAGTAGATGAGGCCGTCAGCGTAATAGCTATCGTCGTCAGGTGCGGCCGATCCTCGGAACTTGGTCGTTGCCACAATGAGTTCATGGCTCTGATGCTTGCTCACAATTCCATTTGTAGAGTCCTCTAGATACTCCTTCTTGACATGTCTATCAAACGACACACTCGGAGTGGAGGCGTACCGGAACGACTCATTGAGTAGCTTGCCAGCGATGTCGCCGACACGATTCTTCTTCAGGATTTCAGCAGCCCTGGATATTTTGTCTTGGTCGTCACCCATGTGATCTCCGGTTGATACTTGCGCTACGGCATCTGTGCCGCCTAACGTGCCTCCGCTAAGCGGCGGTGTGCTTTCGCGCCGTCCGGCTTGAGCGGGTAGTTAGACGTCGAGAGGAACGTGCCGTCTTCAGGAGGGAGCGCAATGCATCGTTCACCGCTGTCGAATCGCGAAAGGCCTTGGCGACATCCGGCTCAAGAACGACGACATTCGCCCCTTCCTTTAGGAGGCGCCGATAATATTTCCCCCGAACTGCCTTCGCATAGTCGAAGTTGTATTCGGGGCGGAGGTCGTCGCTGGAAACTTCGATCTTACGTTTCATGTCGCTTCCTCTCGTGTCGCGTCGCAGGTCGTGCGCTGATGATACGCATAGCTCTGCCGCGCTCAGTGTGTGAAATGGCTAATAGCCTTCCGTGTGCGGAATAGCCGACCGTGATGAGCCTCCGCTCACCGACGGAGTGATCGGGATCATCGAAGGTGGCCGACAAGGGATCATAAAACACGGTGACTGCTTCGTCAAAGGACACCCTGTGCTTCTGAAGATTCCGCTTGGCCTTCTCACGATCCCACTCAAATTGCATTCAGCGGTTCCAGATCTACGGTAAATACTTGGCGTCTAACGCCAAGCTCAGCTGGCACTTCCAGCGATCGGTTTGAAGCACAAAGTTAGACTGTGGCTGTGTTCTCCTTGAAGGGAATGGCCTGAACCAGTTTCTTTAAGCGCTGCTCTGCAATAGGTGCCTTCTTACTCTCCGCGAACAAATCGACGAGGAATTTATCCACACCAGAAAAGAACGCATCCGCTAGTGCAGGGACAGACACAAGGACCAAATCCTTGGATACGTTGGGATCGAAGAGAACTTCCGGGACAGATTCATCCATGTAGGCGACCTGGCGACACTTCCCTTTGCGGCTGAGATCGGAAGCCGTACCGTAATTATGGAGCATGGCGCACCGAGCCCCATATAAATCCAAACCGGTAAGCTGATCACTACAAGGAAACTTAATGTATTGCTCTGCCCATCTCACGAAGCCACTGCGAGTCACATCGTCCTGACTGGCTGGCATCCTAATATAGGCCATAGCATCAATCCCGCTTAGGATCAGAATCACTGCCGACCCGAGGCAATGGTTCTCAAGGGCCACGCGGATGCCGCGCTTGATACCGTTGTGAACCGCGTTGATTAGTGGATCTTTGCTTAAGTCCGTCACGCTCGTGGTAGTCTAACGCCACGCTCAGCGGCCGGAGGGCGAGCAACGCGAGCCCCGGTCCGTTGCAGCGTGATGTTGGACTGACCCCTGGTCATCGACGACGAGGCAGTCGTAGCGGATACGGCACTGGCCATCGATATCCCGGGAAGGTAACCAAGTAGTACTGAATCGCTGCAGACGCGAACGAGCGGAACTTCTCGTCGTTCCACAGCGCGACGATCTTCCAGCGCGGTTCGCGACCAATCTGTCTATCCTCGTGATACATCCAACCCCGGTATGCGTGGAACTTTTTCTTCCGATCGGAGCGCCAGTGGCCGTGTGGAATTGACGGGAAGAAGTCCGGATCGGCTTGATGAAATTCCCACTGATGGAGGCCAGTGTGTTCCGCGGCGACAAGGGCCAGGACGGGCGGTTCAAATGGCGGGTGACCCTCCGAGATCGATACCTTGGACTCGGTTGGTCCTTGGCCAGATACCGCCTGGTCCGGCTCACCCGCCGGCCATTCATCGGCACCCTCGTCCTCGTGGTCTCGTAGCAGGTCGCGCGCCGCTCGACCTTCGACTGTCGCCGGGTCCGTGCAGTCTCTGAGGAACCGCAGCCGCAAGAGATACTCGTCCCACGACAGAACGCCATACGCCAGGGAGACGTGGCTTGTTGTGAGGTACATCTGCGCCCCTGGAACTGTCAGTCGCATGCAGTCCAACTATTGAGTGTGCTGCAGGCTACCTGTGCAGCATAGCAAGGCACCCTCAGCAATCCGTTGGGGGAGAATCTACTGCAATGCCGTTTAGTTATCAATCAACTCCATCTAATGCTATCCTCGAGATAGGCTGCGACTCCCGCAGTCTATCCCGCTATCAGCCCGCAGTATATTCCCCCCAACCACTATGAGTCAGAGACGGTCTGCCGGGCTGTCCACCCCATGCCTGCCTCGGTTCAGGACATGGGTATAGATCATGGTTGTACTCACGTCCTGATGCCCGAGGAGTTCTTGGATCGTCCGAATATCGGAGCGGTCCTCAAGCAAATGGGTGGCAAACGAATGCCGGAAGGTATGAGAACTGGCTGGTTTGGCGATCCCGCCCGATCTCGGCCTCGCCAATCTCCGATAGATGCCGCTCGTGGTAAAAGAAGGCGAACCGCTTGATCCAGTGAATGTACGCCTTCTCAGTCCTGTAACTGTAATGCCTGCTGCGGATCGCGCGGCGCACCCGATCGAACGGTTGGAAGTCGATCGAGCGCTGTGGATCACTCGCCAGTTTCTCGGAGAGCTGATTGTTATCAGAGATGTTTTCCGAACGTAACGACGGATCGACCTCGACTGGTTCTCCGGCAAAGAGGGCCAGCAGATGGCGGAGCGCGTCGTCGCTATGGGGGACCGTCCAATGCTTCTCCCCCTGATGCCAACGCCGCCCGGCGATGGTCTTCATCTTCGCCACGCGCTCAGAAGAATACGGTATACGCACGATGAGTCGTCCAGCATCACCTGGTGTGATCTGAAGCGGGTCCTCACGCCCTCTCGGTGTTGAGTGATCCACCGGAGCCTTCCTGCCGTTGCAATGCTCGCGCCGACCGCGTCCTTTCGTGGCCTATATGAACAGTGCCGTCGGTAAGCGCAGCAAGGGCGATGCCGTCGCCATGGGTCAGTTCAGGAGGTTATTTCCACGAAGGTCCAACGCAACTGTATCGGAAATGATAGAGAGGTATATCACAGCGTAACACGGGCTGTGACGAGCCAGGTTCTGAGAGGCCAGAGAAAAGGATTGTTTTTAGTTTCTGATGTAGAACGGCAGGGGGTGAACCGTGGCCTCGTAGCGAGCCCCATCGATCTCGACGGACAATTTCGTGTTGGTTGTGCTGAAGTCCCTCAGCGGGAAGCCGAACGCGATCACCTTGTTGAGCTGTGGCGAGTGGATGGCGCTGCTGATCCAGCCGACTTCGCGGTCGCCGCTGAAGAGTTTCGATCCTTTGGGCGGAACCGTTGAGTCCTTGAGCAGCAACCCGACCAGGTGCCGTCTCACATTCCCGTACGTGTCCATGCGTGCGACGACTTCCTGTCCCGGGTAGCAACCCTTGCTCAGACTGAAGGCTTTACCTTCGAGATTGGCTTCCGGCGGGACGATCTCCTCGTTCAAATCAGATCCGGCTTGAGGGATGCCTGCCTCGATGCGGAGTGCCTCGCGAGCCTGGCTGCCGACGGCCCTGATGCCGAAGGCTTTGCCGGCTTCCATCAGCCGTTCCCAAGCCGCGGCCAACCCGTCGGCTGGAAGCAGCAACTCACAATCCGATTCGCCCGTTTCTTCGGCGCGAATGACCAGCGCGGATTGTCCGCCGATTGTCGCGGAAATGAAATCCACCGGCTTGAGATCCGCCACATCGGTTCCGAAGGCGGCCTTCACTACCGGAGGCGCTTTCGGGCCGCTGACGAGCAGGAGCCCCCAACTCTCGGCGCAGTTCTCCATCTTGGCCTTCGTGCCGTAGAGCAGAAACTTGCGAAGCGCCGCGTAGGTCGCTTCGCCGATTTCTCCTACATCTTCGAGCATCACCGCATCCGGCTGCATATACACCCGAAAGTATGAGAGCATCTTGCCCTTGTGGGTAAGGAAGCTGGAGTAGCGACCGTGACCGGGCTGAAGGGGCAGGATGTCGTTGCTGATGACGCTCTGGAGCCATTTCACCCGGTCATCGCCGGTGACGCGCAGCTTGCCGCGATGCGAAAGGTCGGAGAGGCCGACGGCGTGACGCACAGCGCGATGCTCCGCCGCGGGATCGCCATAATGTGCCGGCACGTCCCAACCGGTTACCTCTTCAAAGACGGCTCCGAGCGCTGTGTGTTGTCCGTGTAATCGGGATTGCTTCATAGGCTGTTAGAAAGTTTGTAAGGTTGAAAGTTACAAGTTAAGAAAGGCCAAACTTTCCACTTTCACACTTTCAACTGGATGAGTTCTTCGACCAGGTCACGCGTCCTCGTCGAAAACTCATTTCGCGACACGATCTTCGTCACGCCCATCGACTTGGCGCGATTCCAGGTATCGACCTCCTCATGGTTCGCAAAAGCCAGAATGGGGATCGTCTTCATTCGCCCGTCGGCTCTCAACGATTCCAGCGCTTGAAAGGCGTTCAGTATGTCGTCGTTCATGTTGAGGATCACGGCGGCGGGGGCGCCGGTTGCGGTCTTCTCCGCGATGTCTCGTTGCGAGCGGACCCGCTCCAGCCGAAATCCCTTCGGGAGCAAGGCGTCGCGAACTTTGGTATAGAAGAAGATATCCGTGACGGCGACCAGAATGGTCTTCTGGTCTATCTGGTTTGTTTGGTTCATTTGGTTTGTCTGGTTGATGTTGTGATGTTCGGGAGGATCCTTCTTGCGACCAAATAAACGAAACAAACCAGAGGAACAAAACGAACCAGTTTAGTTCAGCATGCTGATCAACCGGCCCAACGATTTCTTGGCAAGCACATAGTCCGGGTTGAGAACCAAAGCCTGCTTGTACGATTCAATCGCTTCGGTCCAGCTGCCCTTCTTCTCGTAGACCCTCCCGAGGTTCAAATGGGGGAAAGCAGGACTTTCATATCGTTTGGCCTGCATGGCTTTCTGAAACCAGGGGATCGCGTCATCGAATTCGCCTTTTTCGATCAAGTAGGCCCCGATGTCGTTGTAGGGGTTGCCAAAGTCCGGATCTCGAGCGATGGCGCGATGGCATTCTTCAATCGCGTCGTTCAGCCGGCCCATGAAACTGTACGTCCAGCCCAGGAATGTGTGCGCTTCCGCCGTGGGATGGGTAGCCAGCGACTGCCGGTACAGTGAAACGGCCTCCTCGAGTTCGCCTTTCATCTGGCGTTCATAGGCCTGTTGAAAAAGGCACCAGGCTTCGCGCTTATCTTCTTCTCTGCCTTCGCCTTGTATCAAAAAATCTTGCACATCCATAGGCGGCTTCTGAAAAATGCCTCCAGCTTCGTTCTCGGTCGTTCAATCAACTCGACGTACGCGAAAAAGTACGCCTCGTTGATTTCACTTCCTGCGGCCTTGCTGGAGACGTTTTTGAGAAGCCGCAGGGGAAAATCTCGCTATTCATTCTTCAGTTTCTTCTTAATCAACTCTGCTCCGTACCGTCCTGATAGTAACATAGATCCGAAGGCCGGACCCATCCGCGGAGTCCCGTGCACGGCGGCGACAGCCAAGCCGATGACAAAGCAATTGGGATAGACTTCGCCGGTATGGTCCATCACGTCCTCTTCGGAACGTGACACCCACATCGCGCCGTTTCCAGGAACCTCTGTATAGAGATTACGTTTATGGAGCAGGTTCACGACGACGGCATCATGACCGGTGGCATCCACGACTATTTTACTCTCCAGCGCAATCGGATCGACATGGATGATATCGTGGCCGGCCATCTCGGCGGTGGTGTTATTGACGACGACGCCTTCCAGCATGCCGTCGCGGCGAAGAATGAGATCGACGACGCGCGTGAGGTTTAGGATCTTCGCTCCGCCCCGATAGGCTGCGGTGACCAGCGCGCCGGTCGCATGGGGCGGGTCGACAATGTACATGCCGTCGCAGTCTTTGACCTTCTTGCAGGGGACACCGATCTCTTCCAGGATCTTATGGGCCGGCGCGCAGATGGTCGCCTTGTTCATCAAGTAGCCGCCGTGCCAGAAGCCTCCGCCGAGCGCGAGGCTCTGTTCGACGACGACCGTCCTGAAACCCATATCGGCCAGGTCATGCGCGCAAATCAAACCGGATGGCCCTGCGCCGACGATGATGACGTCGCTTTCGATGAGTTGATCAAACTCTTTGTAATATTCGCGCGCGATCTGTCTGGTGATGTCGCGCTCTCGTAACGGCGCCGGCTTTGGTTTAGGCATCGAGAACTCCTTACCGGTAAATCTCCGCTCCGGTCTTCTTGAATTCTTCCGCTTTTTCTTTCATCCCGATCTGGATCGCCTGCTGCTCGCTGATCTGCTTGCTGGCGGCGTAGTCGCGCACGTCCTGGGTGATCTTCATCGAGCAGAAATGTGGTCCGCACATGCTGCAGAAGTGCGACACCTTCGCCGCGTTGTCCGGAAGGGTTTCGTCGTGGAACTCTTTGGCCGTATCCGGGTCCAGCGACAGGTGAAATTGATCCTCCCAGCGGAACTCGAATCGAGCTTTCGACAATGCATTATCCCGAATTTGAGCCCCGGGATGGCCTTTCGCCAGATCGGCGGCGTGCGCGGCAATCTTGTAGGTGATGACGCCGGCCTTCACGTCTTCGCGATCCGGCAAGCCGAGGTGTTCCTTCGGCGTGACGTAGCAGAGCATGGCGCACCCGTACCAGCCGATCATCGCCGCGCCGATGCCGGAGGTGATGTGGTCATATCCGGGGGCGATATCGGTCGTGAGCGGCCCGAGCGTATAGAAGGGCGCTTCGTGGCACTCTTGGAGCTGCTTTTCCATGTTGACCTGGATCATGTGCATCGGGACATGGCCCGGCCCTTCGATCATCACCTGCACATCGTGCTGCCACGATAGCTTCGTCAACTCGCCCAGGGTTTCGAGCTCGGCGAACTGGGCCTCGTCGTTTGCATCGGCGATGGAACCGGGCCGCAGACCGTCGCCCAAGCTGAAAGAGACGTCATAGGTCTTCATGATCTCGCAAATCTCTTCGAAGTGGGTATAGGCGAAGTTCTCTTCATGATGGGCCAGACACCATTTCGCATGGATCGAGCCGCCGCGTGAGACGATGCCGGTCATGCGCTTCGCCGTCAGCGGCACATAAGCCAGACGCACACCGGCATGGATTGTAAAGTAATCTACCCCCTGTTCGGCCTGTTCGATGAGGGTGTCCCGGTAAATGTCCCAGGTCAGATCTTCCGCCTTGCCGCCGACCTTTTCGAGCGCCTGGTAGATCGGCACGGTGCCGATGGGCACCGGTGAGTTGCGGATGATCCATTCTCGCGTCTCGTGAATGTTCTTGCCGGTGGAGAGATCCATGACGGTATCGGCGCCCCAGCGGATCGACCAGATCATTTTCTCGACTTCTTCTTCGATCGATGAGGCCACGGCGGAATTTCCAATGTTCGAATTGATCTTCACCAGGAAATTGCGCCCGATAATCATCGGCTCGGTCTCCGGATGGTTGATGTTGGCCGGGATAATGGCGCGTCCCCGGGCAACCTCGTCCCGCACGAATTCCGGCGTAATGGTCTTCGGAATGCTGGCGCCCCAGGATTGACCAGGGTGCTGCGCCGTTCCGCCGCCATGCCCGTTCCGGGAAGCCAGTTCGCGGGCGACTTCGCGGGACTGGTTCTCTCTGATTGCGATGAATTCCATCTCAGGCGTGACGACGCCTCTCCGTGCATAGTGGAGCTGAGTGACGTTTCTGCCGGCCTTCCCGCGAAGCGGCTTGCGGATGTGCTGGAAACGGAGTTCAGTCAGTTTCGGATCGGCGGCGCGCATCCGTCCATACTGCGAGGTCACGTCCGGAAGCTCCTCGACATCTCCACGAGACAGGATCCATTCACGCCGCGCGGCCTCCAGTCCCGAGCGGATGTCGATCGTGACGGAAGGGTCGGTGTAGGGACCTGAGGTATCGTAGATGGTGATGGGCTCGTTTGGAGTCGGCGCCTCCCCATTCATCGATCTGGTGGGAGTCAGGCTGATCTCCCGCATCGGCACCAGCACGCCTGACTGCGTGCCGGAGACAAAGACCTTCCGCGAGGCGGGAAAGGGGTTCGTCGAGATGGTCGTGGTAGTCGTCTTCTGACCGTTGCCGCTCGTCAAGCCGTTGGTGCTCATGCCAAAGGTCCTTTCTCTCAATCGTGAACGTATCGCCGTTCGTCGCCAATAAAAAAGCCGCACCTGGTTGGCAGGGGGTGCGGCTGAAAGACCAGCATCTTCTGCTGTTCCGCTTCCCTACGCTGGTATTACCCAGGTCAGGTTCCAAGGACTCTTCCGGAAACACCATCCGGTAGAGCCCTAAGGGTCATCCGTCCGATGCGATCGGGCGGACTCTCAGCCTCATGGCACCCCTAGCTCTTGAGGCGAAATCGTAGCCCCCGCAGGCAGTGAAGTCAACGTGTTATTGGGCCTATCGGGCGACGGACCGAGTGGGCTATGGCTTGCTGGGGCCATTACCGGGGCTGGTTTCGTTGATTGTGGGTGATCCCTAGTCGTAAAATGCAGTTCCCGCAGTTAACCGGAGGATTTGTGAACAGGTTGTCGACGCTGCCGAAACCGATTGCCGACTACCAGCAGCTCACCGGGGAGGAACTCTTCCGCCGGACTGCCGAGGCCAAACGCGCCTTGGGTGATCGCGTCATGATCCTCGGACATAACTACCAGCGGGACGAAGTGATCGAACATGCAGATTTTCGAGGGGATTCATTATTGCTCTCCAAGCTTGCCGCCGAGCGATCGGAGCGTCCATACGTGGTGTTTTGCGGCGTGCATTTCATGGCCGAGACGGCGGACATCCTGAGTCGGTCGAATCAAACCGTGATTCTTCCGGATATGGCGGCCGGCTGCTCCATGGCGGACATGGCCGCGATTGAACAGGTCGATCAATGTTGGGAAACATTGGGGCGTATCCTGCCTGTTGAGGAAACCGTCACGCCGGCGGTCTATGTGAACTCTGCCGCAGTGTTGAAGGCCTTTTGCGGGGAGCATGGCGGCATCACCTGTACATCATCCAACGCAAGAGCCGTGATTGAATGGTGTTGGGCCAGGCGTGAAAAGATTCTCTTCTTTCCGGACGAGCACTTGGGTCGGAACACGGCGAATAGAATGGGGCTGCCACGGGAACAGATGATCGTATGGGACCCGTTTCAGCCGAACGGAGGCAATACTCGCGAGGCGATCAAGCGCGCGAAGTTAATTCTTTGGAAAGGCCATTGCAGCGTCCATCAGATGTTTCAACCGACTCATGTCGATCATTTCCGCAGGCAATATCCCGACGGCAAGGTCATCGTGCATCCGGAATGCCACGAAGACGTGGTGAACAAGTCGGACCTTTCAGGATCCACGGAGTTCATCATTAAGACAGTCACAGCCGCTCCAGCCGGTACAACCTGGGCTATCGGGACTGAATTGAATCTCGTCAACCGCCTGAAGCGCGACATGACGGACAAGAAAGTTTTCTTCCTCTCGTCCACGGTCTGCCAGTGCGCCACAATGTTCCGCATCGATGGAGCCCATCTGTGCTGGGCGATGGAGAATCTCGCCGACGGCCAGGTCGTCAACCATATCGTCGTCCCCGAGGACGACAAGCTTTGGGCGAGGGTCGCGCTCGACCGCATGATGGCTGTGAGTTGAGCCCTCTCGGCTAGCGGCTAGAGGCCGGAGGCAAGCGGAAAATCTGCAGTGCTGAGAAATTGGATTGCTACCGCCTTCTTCCTCCTGTAAATTCCCCCTCGCCCCTTGCCTCTAGATCAAAGCCGGGCCTAGATCATCAATATGGACTACAAAGCGACGCTCAATTTGCCCAAGACCGACTTCCCGATGAAGGCGAACCTGCCGCAGCGGGAGGCCGAACTGTTGGCCTGGTGGGAGCAGGAACGGCTCTACGAACAGATTCAGGATGCCGGAAAAGGGCGGCCCCGCTATGTGCTGCACGACGGCCCCCCCTATGCCAACGGCCGCATCCACATCGGTCACGCGCTCAATAAGATTCTCAAAGACATCATCGTCAAGTCCAAGACGATGGCCGGCTTTCATGCCCCCTATGTGCCGGGGTGGGATTGTCACGGGCTGCCGATCGAGCATCAGGTCCTCAAAGATCTCGGTGAAAAAAAGAAAACGCTCGATGCGATGACGATCAGGCGTTTGTGCCGCGAATACGCCGAAAAGTTCCAGAAGGTTCAGCGTGACGAGTTCCGGCGGCTCGGCGTGCTTGGAGATTGGCAGCGTCCTTACCTGACGATGAGTCCGGCCTATGAGGCGGCGATCGTGCGTGAATTCGGCAAGTTCGTCGAGCGGGGCGGAGTCTATAAGGGATTGAAGCCGGTTCTCTGGTGCACGCAGGATCAGACTGCGCTGGCGGAAGCGGAGGTGGAGTACGAGGATCATACCTCGCCGTCGATCTATGTGAAGTTTCCGCTGGTCAGTCCTGCCTCGCTTCTGGGAGACGCGGCGATCTTCGGCCTGGCGTTTCCAAAGGAGGTGACCGGGGTCTCCGTCGTCATCTGGACGACCACGCCATGGACGCTGCCGGCCAATCAAGCCGTCTGTCTCCATCCGGACATTGACTATGCGTTCGTTCAGGTCGGAACGGAAGTACTTATTGTCGCGGAAAAGCTCCTGCCCGATGTCGCGCATAGGTGTCAGTTGCCGGAGCATCGCATTCTTGGAACACGAAAAGGCAATCAGAACTTTCACGGTCTGGAGACGCAGCGGCCGGTCAGCACCGGTTTGTCGCCGATCTTGCTGGGCGATTTCGTCACGCTGGATCAGGGCACCGGCTGTGTGCACATCGCGCCGGGCCACGGCATGGAGGACTACATTCTGGTCCTGGAACATAATGCCAAGGCTTCGCCCGGGGAACGGCTAGAAATTCTAGCTCCAGTGGATGACGCCGGCCGTTTCACCGGGGTGGTGGAGGATTTCGCGGGGCAACATGTGTTCAAAGCCAACCCCGGCATCGTGGAACGGCTCAAGACGAAAGGGCGGCTGCTTGGTCACGGGTCGCTGAGCCATTCCTATCCACACTGCTGGCGGTGCAAGACCCCGGTCATTTTTCGTGCGACGGAACAATGGTTTGTGTCGATGGAAATAAACGATCTTCGCCGGGAAGCCCTGGCCGAAATCGATCGCGTGAATTGGATTCCCCCTTGGGGCAGGGATCGTATCAACGGCATGATCGCCAACCGGCCGGACTGGTGTCTGTCGCGCCAACGCGTCTGGGGCGTCCCGATCCCGGGTTTCACTTGTACGGGATGCCACGCAGTACGAGCCGACCCGCTTCTCATCGATCATATCGCGTCGATCATGGAAACAAAGGGCGCCGATGCCTGGTTTGAACGATCCGCATCCGAATTGCTGCCGGCGGGCACGAAGTGTCCGCAATGCGGTGGAGCAAGCTTCGAGAAAGAACGTGACATTCTCGACGTATGGTTTGAGTCCGGCGTGAGCTTTGCCGCTGAGCTGAAACCGCGCAAGTGGTGGCCGGCAGATCTGTACTTGGAGGGCTCGGATCAACATCGTGGCTGGTTCCACAGTGCGCTCCTAGCCGGTATCGTGACCGATCGCCGCGCGCCCTATCGGTCGGTATTGACGCACGGCTTCGTCCTGGACGGGCAGGGCAAGAAGATGTCGAAGTCGGCGGGCAATGTCGTCGCGCCCCAGGATGTGATCAAACAATCCGGCGCCGAAATTCTGCGGCTGTGGGTGGCGGCGCAGGATTACCACGATGATCTCCGCATTTCGCCGGAAATCCTGAACCAATTGATCGAGGCCTATCGCAAGATTCGCAATACCTGCCGGTTCCTCTTGAGCAATCTCTATGACTTCGATCCGGCCACGGACCGAGTACCGTATGAACGGCTACCGGAGCTTGACCGCTGGGCGCTCATGCGACTCGAGGACCTGAAGGGAAAAGTTCGCAAAGCCTATGAGGATTTTGAGTTTCACACGATCTATCACGCGCTCAACAATTTCTGCTCCGTTGACTTGAGCGCCGTTTATCTGGATATCTTGAAAGATCGGCTCTACACGTTTCGAAAAGACTCGCTGTTACGACAGGGATCACAGACCGTCCTCTACGAGATCATTGTGGCCATGACAAAACTGATGGCGCCCGTGCTGAGCTTCACGGCGGAAGAGATCTGGCGGACGATTTCCGCACAATCCTCCTGGAGGGTGGAGACCGGGAGCGTGCACCTGAGTCAATTTCCTGACGCCCAGCCCCTGTGGAAGGATGCCAGGCTCGCACAGAGATGGGAGCAATTGTTGAGCTATCGCGAGCAGGTGCAAGGCGTGCTGGAAGGAAGCCGGCGCGAGAAGGTAATAGGCTCCTCACTGGAGGCGACGGTGGAACTGCGAGCCAACTCGGAAGATCATGCGTTCCTCGCGTCGTATGCCCAGGAGCTTCCGACCCTCTTTATCGTGTCTCAAGTGAAATTGCTTCCCACCGGCGACGCCGAAGGTCGTCTATCCATTTCGGCGATGAAGTCATCGTTCGCCAAGTGCGAGCGCTGCTGGAATTACCGTGAGGCGGTCGGGAAAGATAAACGCCATCCCACCCTCTGTGACCGTTGTGTGGAGGCGGTGCAGTGAATCGCAAGCGGCTCCGCTATCTTTTCCTGGCGCTGGTCGGTCTCACCGTGGTCATCGTCGATCAGGCGACCAAGTATTCGGTCATGCAATCGATGAGGCTGCACGAGTCGATCCCGGTCGTCCCCAATCTGTTCAGCATCACCTACATTCGGAACCCGGGGGCTGCCTTCGGCCTGTTGGCCGGCAGCAGCAACGCCTTCCGAATGGTGTTTTTCGGCGTGACGTCGTTATTTGCGTTGGGACTCTTGGGGACGATCCTCACGCGATTGCCCGAAAGGGACTGGATCGGGCAGTTGAGCATCGCCGGGATTCTCGGCGGGGCGATCGGGAACCTGATCGATCGGTTACGATTCGGCGAGGTCATCGACTTCCTCGACGTCTACATCGAGGCGTACCACTGGCCCGCGTTCAACGTGGCCGACTCCGCCATCAGCGTCGGAGTGTTTTGCCTGATCATCCATTTCGCCTTCGAAAGGAAAGACGCGCCGATCTCTGTCACGGAGACTCCACCCTCCTCCCTGTCGCCCTAGGCAGACAATGGAAGGATGAACCCGCCCTGCTCGCGAAATTCTCGCTGCTGCTCGGCTGAGAACATCACGAGTGGTTCACTGTGGCAGAACTGACATTCCTTCATCGTGACCGAAACATCCGCTTCTCCGAGTCCTTCCAGATATCGTTTTGCCAGCTTAAGGGCCGTTGCTTCGTCGGTTGTCATCACATCGAAATGCATCGGGCCCTTCTTGCCGTTGACGCGGGTATCGAACACATGGACCGTATCTGGCGCCATACCTGCCGTTCCTTGAATTACGTGCCGAATATGTAGAGTACGACGAGACCCATGAGAATTCTGTAGTAGGCAAACGGCCGCAAAGTGTGGCGTTTTACAAATGCGAGGAAGGCTGCAATGACGATCCAGGCGATGATGAACGAGACCGCGAGGCCGATGCCCAGGGCCACATAATCTTCCGGACGAAACAGCCCGCGCGACTTCCAGATTTGGTAGCAGGTGGCGACGATGAGGGTCGGAAGGGCGAGGAAGAAGGAGTATTCTGTGGCGACCTTGCGATCGAGGCCGACCAGCAGACCTCCGATTATCGTGGAACCGGACCGGGACATGCCGGGAATGAGCGAGGCGCATTGGGCCATGCCGATCAAGACGGCGTCACGCAGGCCGACCTTTTCCAATTGCTGCACGGTTGTCAGGCGGCTACGGGCCTCCACAGCCAGAATGATCAATCCACCCAGAATCGAAGTAATCGCCACGGTCTGCGGACTGAACAAGTGAGATTTGATCCAGCCGTGTGTCGTGAAGCCGACCAATCCGGCCGGCAGAAACGCGGCTCCCAATCCGAGGAGAAACCAGAGGTGGGGATGGGAGGCCATGGAGCGACCGGCAAGTTTCCTCCAGTCCGATAAGCCGCCCTGCAACCACTGCCGGAGATCGGCCTGTTCCCCGATGGCACGGGAGAAGAGCGTCTTCAGTTTTTCTCTCTCGTAGGCCACGACGGCGAGAATGGCACCCAGCTGGATGGAAATTTCCGCATTGGCGGCTACGTCGCCCGTAAAGCCCATGGCATGACCGACCAGGATCAGATGTCCGGTCGAGGAGACAGGCAGAAATTCCGTCAGACCTTCGACGATGCCGAGTATGACCGCAAGGCCGGGGCCCCATTCGTTCATCTGGTTTCCTTAGACGGGAATGTGCCAGAGGGTTTCTCGCATAATCACAAAGTGGCCGGGTTCCGTCAAGCCGACATGCAAATCTCTTAAGGTGGGAAGGGCGGCGCGAGGATACATGCGCCCCAAATTTGTTGACAAAGTTCGAGGCTTGGCATACACAGAGGGTTATACGTATGGGCGCCGTCTTCTCCAGATCGACCGTCGCCTATAGCTTTCGAACTCATTGAACGCCGAGCGGTGTAATGACCGCGATCAGGAAAGGGGAGGTTCGCATGAAGTCAGTGTGGATGGCGGCGGTTGTCGCAGTCGGAACGGTGTCGATGGCGGGCTGTGTCGTGAGCGATCGGAAATACCAGGACGCTGTAGCTGAGGGTGACGCCGCCAAGACCGAGTTGGCGACCACGCGCGCTCAGAAAAGCGCTTTGGAGCAGCAGGTCAAGACGCTGAAGGAACTGAACGTGAAGTTCGGCAATGAGGCGCAGGCCGCTCATGACGAGCTTGAGCGCATTCAGCATGGCCGAGACAAGGAACGGGGGAGCATTGAGGCCCGGACCAAGGAACTTGAAGATCGCGTGAAACAATTGACCGCACAGAACCGCGCGGTGAAAGCGGAGTACGAAGACGCCAAGCGACATAATGAAACCTTGAAGTCACTGGTCGCGCGGTATCAGAAGGAACTGAAGGAACGCAGCGTGACGGGGACGCTCGCCCCTTCTACTTCCGCGCCGACTCTCCATCCGACCCCTGTCCCGGCGTCTCCAACGACGGCAACCCCCCAAGCCTCATCGGCTTTGATGAACGTGAACAAAGCCTCTGCAGGAGATATGGTCTTGGTATTGGGCATCACAAAAGATATGGCGGATCGTATCGTGATGAATCGGCCCTATAAGGTGAAGGGTGAATTGGTCGCCAAGAACGTGGTGCCGAAAGAGACGTTTGACATGATCAGGGAGCGCATCAGCGTCAGCCCCTAGCAGGATGGTGAAAAATGCCGTCAGCTTCGTTCTCGCATCGCTCAAAGGCTCAACGTACAGAACGAAGTACGACTCGCCTTTTCGCTCGCTGCGGCCTTGCTGAGCGGCCTTTTTGACCATCCTGCAGAACCTGGCAAACGCTCTTGGAGGACACACCGGCAGCCCAGTGACTTTATACGAAAGACGGGTCGAGGGATACGACAGGCCATCCACTCCTCGGTGGATGGCCTGTTGCGCTTTTAGGGTAACGATGGGTGATTATCCGGTACCTTCTTGATAGGATAGAATGAAACGCCATCCCACTGAGCGGAGAGACGAAAATCTGTCATGCGTCGAGCCTTACTGATCGTCGCGGTCCTGGCCATTGGAGTGGTCATCGGCGGATATGTGTTCTTTAACGGAGAGCGAAAACCCCCAGTTCGTTACCGAACTGCCGTGGCCGAACGGGGCCCCGTTATTTCTTTGGTCACTGCCACCGGGACCATCAACCCGGTCGTCTCCGTTCAAGTCGGCACTCAGGTCTCAGGGATGATCAAGAGTCTGCATGCAGACTTCAATTCCGTGGTCAAGGCCGGGGATATCGTGGCGGTCATCGATCCCGAGCCGTTCCGGGCCCGCCGTGATCAGGCGGTCAGCAATCTCGAAATGGCCCGAGCCAACGTGGCAAGGGCCAGGACGGATCAGGCTCAGCGCCGTCGCGAACTGGAGCGGACAAAATCCCTTCTCGCGCAACAGTTCGTCTCGCAGAACGACGTTGATGTGGCGGCGACGAACGCCCAGGGTGCGGATGCACAAGTCAATGTGGCCGTGGCTCAGGTGAAGCAGGCCGAGGCCGCCTTGAATGCCGCGGATCTGGATCTCAAATATACGACCATCCGATCGCCGGTGAACGGGGTTGTTGTGGCCAGAAACATCGAAGTCGGCCAGACGGTCGCGGCGAGTTTTGCCACGCCGAACCTCTTCTTGATTGCCCTTGATCTTACGAAGATGGAAGTCGATACCAACGTCAGCGAATCCGATATCGGAGGGATCACCGAGGGGAAAGACGCGACATTTACCGTCGATGCCTACCCGGGCATCCCTTTTTCCGGAACGATCAGGCAGGTGCGGCTGGCGCCCATCAACGTACTAAATGTGGTGACCTACAACGTCGTCGTGGGTGTGGACAACAAGGATCTCCGCTTGAAGCCCGGCATGACGGCAAACGTCTCGATTGTCGTGGCGCAGAAAGATCACGTGCTCAAGGTGCCGAACGCCGCGCTCAGGTTCATGCCGCCGAAGTCCGACCAGGGAGAGCGACGGACAGCCGATGGTCAACCGGTCAAAGGAGACGGCGCCCGTGCGGTCAAGACCGGCGGTACAGGATTGCCGGTCTCGCGAATCGTTTGGAAACAAGGAGAGAACGGAGAACTCATCCCGATTCAGGTTCAAACCGGCATATCCGACGGCGTGTCGACGGAGATCCTGTCCGAGGACATCGCTGAAGGCGAACCGGTGATTGTAGGCATCGAGCAGTCTCGTGGGGAACGAAAGGGCGGCGAACTTCCTCCCGGATTCGGCACGCAACAGCGGCCCCGGTCGCGTGAACGAGGCATGTGAAGGGAATCAAGGTTCAGACTGAGGCTGAGGAAAAACACCAAGTCTGGGCCTAGGCTTCAACAGAATCCTCACACTGAACCTCAGCCTTAATCTCAACCTCCTTAGACATGACTTCATTGATCGAGTGCCAGGACATCTGGAAAATATATCGAGTCGGCGATGTGGAGGTGCAGGCGCTCCGGGGGCTCAGTCTCACCATCGAGCAGGGCGAGTTCGTGGCCATCATGGGCTCCTCCGGGTCCGGCAAGTCCACGCTCATGAACATTCTCGGTTGTCTCGACCAACCCACGAAAGGCCGGTATCAACTCAACGGAATTGAGGTCGGACAGCTGCGTCCCGACCAGCTGGCGGAGATCCGCAATCAACGGATCGGTTTCGTGTTTCAAAGCTTCAATCTCATCCCCCGAACCAGCGCGCTTGAAAATGCGCAGCTGCCCCTCTTCTACCGCGGGCTCTCGCTCAAGGAGCAGCGGGCGCAAGCTGCGGAAGCCATACGACGCGTCGGTCTGACAGGATGGGAGCACCATTTCCCCACCCAGCTTTCCGGTGGGCAGCAGCAGCGGGTGGCCATCGCGCGGGCGCTGGTCACTTCTCCGTCGCTGTTGCTGGCCGACGAACCGACAGGGAATCTCGATACCCAGTCCAGCCAGGAGATCATGGCCATCCTGGAAGGACTGAATCGGGAGGGGATCACAGTCATCCTGGTGACCCATGAGGTGGATGTCGCAGCCTATGCCTCCCGAGAAATCATCATCAAAGACGGGCAGGTCTTGAGCGATCGAGCCACGGAACCCCGACCACAATCAGTGGGAGTGTAAATGGCGGCCTTCGTCTGGTTGACGGTCATCACGGCCCTGAGAATCCTGGGGCGGAACCGGCTGCGCGCGGGTTTGACCATGCTGGGAATCGTGATCGGCGTGGCCGCGGTCATTGCCATGGTCAGCATCGGAGAAGGGGCGAAGCGAGCCGTACAGAAGCAGATCGCGACAATGGGTACAAACGTCATCATTATCTGGCCGGGCGCGACGACGGTGAGCGGCGTACGGGGAAGTCAGGGCGGCGCAGTCACGCTGACGGTTTCGGACGCGTTGGACTTGAAGAAAAAGATCCCGTTGCTGTCCGACACGGGATGGGCTAAGCGCGACGTGATGCAGATCGTCAACGGCAATCGGAACTGGAACGGGACCATCAACGGGGTCTCGCCGAGCTATTTGACGATCAGAGACTGGTCGTTCAGCAGCGGCGGACCCTTTACGCAGGCCGATCTGGACAGTGCCGCTCGCGTGGCGCTTATCGGGCAGACAGTGGCTGAGAATTTGTTTGAGCCGGGGGAGGAGCCGGTTGGCGCGATCATTCGCATCAAGAATGTGCCGTTTCGTGTGATCGGGGTTCTCTCGCCGAAAGGGCAGTCCGCCCAGGGGTCCGACCAGGACGACGTGATTTTCATCCCCTTCACGACGGCCGAGCGGAAGGTCTTCGGCACCCCGTTCCTTGGATCAGTCGGTGCGGTGTTCGCGTCAACAGACCGGACCGATGATCTGCCTGAAGCGGTTGAACAGATTCGAGAAGTCATTAGAGCCCGTCATCGTCTCCAGGGGGAGCAGGCGGACGATTTTACTATACGGACGCAAGTGGATATCGGGAAGGTGCAGGAGGGAACGAGTCAGACGTTGACGATGATGCTTTTTGCGATCGCATCTGTTTCCCTGCTCGTTGGAGGCATCGGAATCATGAATATCCTGCTCGTGTCTGTGACGGAACGCACCAGGGAAATCGGTGTGCGCATGGCGGTCGGAGCCAAACGGCGCCATATTGTCATGCAGTTTCTGATCGAAGCCGTGACGCTGAGTGTTTTTGGAGGCGCGCTTGGAATCATCCTGGGTGTAATGGGCGCAAAATTGACGACGGTGATCGCAGGCTGGCCGACCATCATTTCGAGCAACGTCATCATTATCGCGTTTTTCTTTTCGCTCGTGGTCGGACTCTTCTTCGGACTTTATCCCGCCAATAAGGCCGCGCGGTTGAACCCGATCGATGCCCTGCGCTACGAGTAAAATTCTTCCCGTGATGCGTGAGGCGAGCCCCGCGGCGTTAGTTGATAGGTGAGGCGGCAGCCAGCGCCACTTCAATTCGCGGATTGGCTTTATCGACCTGTTTGTAGAGGTGGGTTTCGATGATCCGGTTGTCGTTGATCCCTAGCCCTTCGCAAAGCGCGTCCTGAGCGATCTTGAGCCCGCCGTCGACGTCGCGACGCAATCCCGAGGTGAAATAGAAGCGGATAGAAAGGGCCAGGGGGCCCGACTGAAGCCGGGAGAGCAACAGGGACCGATGAGGCAATTTCGCAACGGACAGCCACACGATTTGGCCGACGTGAGCCTTATAGGCGCGCCCGGCCGCGGAAAGCAGCCGCCGTCCGCGCACGGTGGCATATTGATGATTGACGCTCGGAGGGACCGGCAGGACGAGGGCAAGGCTATCAGTTGTGAGGCAGGAAGCTGCTGCTGATTCGCTTGCGGCAGAGGTGGATATCTCATCAGGCTGCTGCGTGCGAACCTGGAAGCGCGACGATCTTGTAGGGGCGACGATGCGGTGGGTAGCCAATCGAATGGGAAGCTTGGAAGAGATGTAGCTCGTCGGGCGCCGAAAAGTGGGCATGCGCGAAGCTATAAGAGATTCAGTATCTTCGCCATGTTCTGCTCGTAACGGTCTTCCGACCTGGCGATATAGCGACGCCACTCGCTGGGATTCCAGATCTCCATGCGGTGGTACAGGCCGACGAGAATGATTTCTTGGTCTTCGTCGAGCGGCACGAGTTTTCTGAGACGTCCGGGAATAAGAATGCGTCCAGCCTTATCAATTTCCGACGTCCCCGCTTCCGACACCACGAAGTGCATGAATAAGCGGCTCTGGTCTTCGTCGAGCGTCGTCTTGGTTCGTTCCAGAACTTTCTCCCACTCCCGCATCGAATAGATCAGAATGGACTCCTCGGGGCCTTTCAAAAACACGACGGCTTGTCCCTCGGATTCGACCTGTTCGCGGATCGGGGACGGCACAATGAACCGTCCCTTCTCATCGACTTTGCAAAGGTATTCGCCGGCAAACATCAATGCGCCATTCGACTTACTGGTTGAGGGGCGTTCTGGTCCGGTCGCGGATCCACTGCTCCAGATCGGAACGAACAAATCGCCATTCTTTCCCAAGTTTGAAGGCGGGAATCTGTCGGCTCTGTAGATAACGGTAGAGCGTCCGTTGGGTAATCTTCAAATAGCGGCAGGTTTCCTCTGCCGTCATCAGCTCGCTCTTGGGCGCGTTGCTCATTCACAAACCCTGACCGAGAGGGAACCATAGGTCTAACTGGGCTCCGATCTGGCGCCAGGGTATGGAAGTCGGCAGAATCTGTCAAGTGAAATTGTATGACAATGACTGTCATGAACTGTCAGAGTTGTCCAGATCAGGAGGTCCCTGGTCAGGTCCTTCCATCGCTTCGGCCATATCTTCTCCGAGATCCTCGCCCAGTTCATCTCCCATCTTTTTCATGAAACGGGCCATACTTTCCGGGTTATTTTCGTCCAATCCGCTCATGGCATTGGGATCTGCAAGAGATTCAAAGCGGGCTTCTTCAGATTTTGGCGAAGCAAATCGGGACATCAACCGATCCAGCCGCATGCTCCGGCAATGAGAGCAGCAAACCGGCTTCGGATTTGTCAGGCTCATGTGAAGGATCGTGCAACGCTTCCTGCAATCGAGACAGAGATATTCGTACAATGGCATCGGCTAAACTCCTAAGACAGACAAGATCGTGACGCCTGTGCAGCGAAGAGACGATCAGGAACCAGGCTTGCGTCGACAGTGCGCGCCAGTGTGAGTGCGTCCACAGATTCAGCGCCGGCGCTCAACAGCGCCTTCGCGCACTCGTTGAGCGTGGTGCCGGTCGTAAATACATCGTCAACCAGCAGGATTCGCCGTCCGGCCACTCTTTCGGGTTCGGGAACCGAGAACGCATGTCGGAGATTTCTCAATCGCTCAGGTCGCGAGAGCGTCGTTTGCGGATCGGTGGCCAGCACGCGCACGAGGTCCGATGCCGACACCGGCTTTTCTACATAGTGCCCCAGCCGATCCGCCAGCAATAACGATTGGTTAAACTCACGGGCCCGTAGCCTCGCCGGATGCAGCGGAACGGGCATGATAAGATCGGATTCCACCGTTCGCGGGAGGGCTTCGATCATCAGTCGCGCCAATGGTTTGGCCAATCCGACTTTTCCACCATACTTGAACGCGCAGATGGCTTCCTGTAGTGGCGGACGGTAGGGATAGCAGGTCCAGGCTCGGCGGAATGCCGGCCGTCGTTTCAAGCAATGTTGACAGAGATGGTCCGGGGTGAATGATGTCGCGGCCGGCGACACGAATGGTTGGCCGCAGCAAGCGCAGGACGGCTCTTTCATTGGGACGATGAGTTCCCAACAGGGACGACAGAAGAACGGTACCGGGTCGTTGGTAAGCCACCTGCCGCAGGTTAAACATTCGACGGGAACGAAAAATCGAAGCGCCTGCCGGAGCCTTCCAAACAACTGGTTTCGTATCGTCGGGGGCAGCATGGAATAGAATGGCGCACAGGATAACGCGAGGCTTCTTCTAGAAAAAATTTCCTCGTCTGTCAAGGTTGTTGCCCTGCAAATGGTTGTGTTATACGGAGAGAGGCGACGCCGGAGAGGAGATTGCCGGCAAGGATGCTGAAGCTCGACCAGGTCTCAAAAATCTATCAACGCGGCGAAGCCACCATCGCGGGGTTGGACCGGGTGACGTTGGACGTGGCGACCGGCGACTTCTGCGCGTTCGTCGGTCCCAGCGGATGTGGAAAGAGCACGCTGCTTAATCTGATTGCAGGACTGGACAGGCCTAGCGCGGGCGAGATAGTTCTGGACGGGCAGTCGACCGCGAGGTTCACATCCAACGATTGGACGAGAATCAGGCGAGAATCGATCGGCATCGTCTTTCAAGCCTTTCACCTGGTTCCCGGATTATCGGCCGAGGAGAATGTCGCGTTCCCGCTTCTGCTGCGAGGGGATGGGCGGAAGGCGGTGCAGAGTCGAGTCGAAGAGACACTCGCGCTGGTCGATATGACCCACCGACGCCGACACCGGCCCAGCGAACTGTCAGGTGGAGAACAGCAGCGCGTGGCAATCGCGCGAGCCATCGTCCATCAACCTAAACTGATATTGGCTGATGAACCAACGGGGAATCTTGATTCTCATCACGGTGCCGACATCATCGAACTGCTCAGAACCCTGATGCGTCGATTTCACCAGACCGTTCTACTGGCGACACACAGCATCGCAGCAGCGGAAGCGGCGGATTATGTCTGGACCATGAAGGATGGGCAGCTTCTTACAAGAACCGCCCGCGAGCCTCTCCCGATAGGACAGTAGATGGATCTATCGACAACGATCGCGGGAATCAAGTTCCCCAGCTGCTTCATGAATGCGTCCGGCGCGCTCTGTGTGACGCGAGAGGAGCTGGTTGCGTTGGGGCGGTCTCAGGCAGGCGCGATCGTGACAAAATCCATGACGGTTGAGACTCGTCAAGGCAACCCGGCTCCTCGATACTACGGATTTCCCGGCGGTTCGATCAATTCCATGGGACTGCCCAATCTGGGCTATCTGGCCTACGCCGAACTGATCCCGGAATTGAAGAAATTCGGAAAGCCGGTCATCGCCAGCGTGGCCGGTCTCTGCGAAGACGATTTTCCGGCCATCGCGCGAACGATCGATGATGCCGGGCCGGACTTGATCGAAGTGAACCTTTCATGCCCCAACATCCCCGGGAAGCCGCAGATCGGATACGACGCGGAGGCGTCCGAACGATTGATGAAGCGCCTGCGCAAATTAATTACAGTCCCGATGGGCGTAAAACTGCCGCCGTATTTCGATCCAGCCCATCACAAACTCATGGGAGATGTCATCGGTCGCTGCGGCGTCGATTACCTGAATCTCATCAATTCAGTCGGCAACGGCCTCGTCGTAGACTCCCGAACGGAAACGGTCGTGATCAAGCCGAAGGGAGGATTCGGAGGACTCGGCGGAACCATCATCAAACCCGTCGCGCTGGCGAACGTCCGGGCGTTCTGGAAGCATTTCGACGGGCGCATTCCGATCATCGGCACAGGCGGAGTCATGAACGGCGTCGACGCCTTCGAGCATGTTCTCTGTGGCGCATCGGCCGTGCAAATCGGCACTGTGCTGGTCGAGGAAGGGCTCGGCGTGTTCAACCGGTTGGAAGTGGAGCTTGCAGCCTGCCTCGACAAGAAGGGATACAAGTCTGTGGCGGACTGCCGCGGGAGGTTAAAGGAGTTGTAGCGGGATCTTCACGACTTGCCGAATGATTTCGAGAGGAGTCCCAACTGGAGAGCGCGGCGGAGCAGTTGAGCGACATTTCGAACATTCAGGCGACGCATCAGGTTGAAGCGATGGACTTCGACGGTGCGCACGCTGATCTGCAACACAGAAGCGATTTCACGATTGGTGTGCCCCACAGATACCAGGCGAAGGATGTCCCGCTGACGGGGTGTCAGGAGATCCAGATCAACTTCCTCAACGACCGGCTCGACTTTACGGCGTAACGCGCTTTTCATTGTCCCTCACCTTGGGCCTCGTGAATCACTGAAGCGAGTCTAACAAAGGTGGGAAACCCTGTAAACGAAACTACTAAATCCTGCACAGACGGGTTATGCCCGCGCAAAACGCGGCCGCGCGGATCGCCGAAAATCAACCGCCACCTACGTAGTTAACAGGAGTCTGCTCGGATGACCCCCGGTCAACCGCTCGCGAGCGCGCTTATCCTGGCCCACGTGCTGGAGCGGCCCCTTCGTGCTCTGCTCAGCATCGTCGGAGTCGGACTCGGCGTTCTGGCCTCCGTCGCCATCGGCACGGCCAACGTCGAAGTGCTCCGATCCTTCGAGCAGACTGTCATGACCGTCGCCGGTCCCGCCACGCTGGAAATCGTCGGTCACGATCTCGGTGTGGATGAAGAGGTCATCACGGCTGTCAGTCGCCTCTCTGGGGTCGCCTCGGCCGCGCCGCTTCTGGAGGAAACACTCATCGTCGCGTCGGGCGACCATCGCGGAGAGGCGATTCAGGTTTTCGGCCTCGACCTCCTTACGGAAGTCGGGGCAAGAGGGTTTCGCATTCAGGAGGCCGACCGCGAGAGAGCACTCGAGGGATTGTTCGCCTCCGACATCATCTACGTCGGCCAAGAGCTGGCGGTCGGTTCGAACATCGCTCTAGGGAGCTCTCTGGAAGTCATAGCGGGAGGGCGGATTGTCAGGCTGCGTGTCGGGGGACTGATTGAGGGAAAAAATGGACGGTCCTCGCTTTGGGATCGGGTCGCCGTGATGGATGTGGCTGCGGCACAAGTCTTGTTCTCGTTGATCGGCCGATTGGATCGCATCGAGTTGGTCACTCAGCCGGAACAACAGGTCGATGAGATCGCCGCTACCGTGCGCTCGGTAATCCCGCCTCATCTCATTGTCCAACGTCCCGCTCGACGGACGGAACAGGTGGAAAACATGGTGCGTTCGTTCCAGCTCAACTTGAAGGTGCTGAGCTGGGTCGGACTCCTCGTCGGCACATTCCTGATCTACAACACAATGGCATTTTCCGTCGCTCAACGCCGTCGCGAGATCGGCATCTACAGAGCGCTCGGCATGACGGAATTGCGGGTTGCGGCGCTGTTCTTGACCGAGGGAGGACTGCTTGGGCTGCTCGGTGGATTACTGGGCGGTGTCGGGGGAATCTGGCTTGCACAGACGCTGGTATCGCTTGTCAGTAGAACGATCACCGAAATATATGTGCCGATCGTGTCTGGTCATGCGGTGTTTTTGCTGGACCGTCAGAGTATCTCCGCTGTGGGCAAAGGAATCGCGTTTGGAATGGGTGTCGCGATGCTGGGCGCCCTGGCTCCGAGCCTCGAGGCCAGCCGAACCATTACGGTGCGCGCCCTCGCGCCCGGGGACTATGAGCAGGCGCAACAGGTGCGAGGCCGATTGTTCATGTGGATGAGTCTGATCTTCCTGACGGTCGGCGCGTTCAGCTCCTTGATGGGACCGGTCGCAGGTCTCCCGGTCTTCGGCTATCTTGCCACCCTCTGTGTTTTGGCTTCGTTGGCTTGTCTGTCTCCCCTCTGTGTTCAAGCGCTCGGCTGTCGGATACGAAACCGCAAAACTGCCGCAGCGACGCTGGGAGGAACTCTCCGGCAGGTTGCGGCGGACCATGCCTCGCGGCATCCGGGACGCAATGCCGTTACGGTGTCGGCATTGATGGTGGGGCTGGCGATCATGATCGGCGTCGTCGTGATGGTGCGTAGCTTCCGGGAAACGGTGGAAGCCTGGGTCAATGAGACCGTCATGGCCGACCTGATTGTTGCGCCACCCACCTGGCTGCAGGGAAAACAGGTCGGCCATGCTTCTCGTGCGCTTCCCGGGTCGTTGGAGCCGGTCCTGTCGTCGATCGAAGGGGTGGCGGCCGTCGATACCTATCGCGACGTGCAGGTGGAGGTGCAGGGCCAACCGGTCACGCTCGTCTCGAGAGCGCTCCGCGTCCATGCGCAACAGAGCCGCTATTTGGTGGTGCAAGGAGATTCGACGGCGACCTTGACTCGTGCCGCCGAGACAGGTGGCGTGCTTGTGTCGGAAGTGTTAGCGAACCGGCTTGGGCTTTACACCGGAGAACAGGTCACAATCACGACGCCGAAGGGTCCGCAGACCGTGACGGTCGAAGGCATATTTTACGACTACGCGACTGATGGCGGGAAAATGGTCATGGAACGGACGCGATACCGTGAGTTGTGGAACGACGACAGAGTCACCGTCTTTGCGGTCTATCTTAGTCCCGGAGCGAAGAGCGGGCAGGTACGTCAGGCCCTGCTAGACGTGCTCGCACAGCGAGAGGAGCGAACCATACCGCCGATCGTGATCAGGAACAGGGACCTCCGGCGGGAGATCCTGGAGATCTTCGACCGCACCTTCCTGCTGACCTACGTGCTGGAGATGATTGCGGTTCTTGTCGCAGTGCTCGGTATCGTCAATACGCTGGTGACGGCCGTGCTCGAACGACGACGTGAAATTGCCACGCTGCAAGCGATCGGCGCGAGCACAAAGCAGGTTGAGCGGTTGGTGCTGTGGGAAGCAGTTTATCTCGGGCTGATCGGAGCGGTCCTAGGCGTGATCGGAGGGCTTGCGCTCGCTTGGATACTGATCGTAGTGATCAATAAACAGTCCTTCGGATGGACGATTCGTATGACCGTTCCGGTCGGGTTGCTGATTCAAGCGGTTGTGCTGGCTGTGACCGCTGCTTGGATCGCCGGCTATTTCCCCGCTCGCTGGGCGGCTAGACAGCCGGTGGCGGAGGGGTTGAGACAGGAGTGATCAATCATCCTGAGACCGGCTGCTTGTAGTCAACCTCGATCTGGAACCCCAGATCTTCAATCATCCCCCAGACTTCCGGCGCTGGAGCACCCGGTGTCGTCAGGTAGCCGTTCACGAAGACAGAGTCGGCGGGGTACAGGGCCAAGGGTTGAAGCGACCTGAGGTTATGTTCGCGTCCTCCGGCAATGCGGATTTCCGTGCGCGGATGGAGGAAGCGGAACAGACAGAGTACCTTCAGGCAACGTTGCGGCGTGAGGTGGTCGCAGCCTTCCAATGGTGTGCCGGCAACAGGGTGTAGCGTATTGAGCGGAATCGAGTCCGGTTTCACGTTCCGCAATGCCGTGGCGAGGTCGATGATATCCTCGTCGCTTTCGCCCATGCCGACGATGCCGCCGGAGCAGATCTCTAACCCGGCTGCTCGCGCGTTCTTGATCGTCGCCAGACGATCCTGGAACGTGTGCGTCGTGCAGATCGACTCGTGATAGGCCTCGCTCGTGTTCAGATTGTGGTTCACCCGATCAACGCCAGCTGCCTTCAACCGCTTGGCCTGTTGCTCGTTCATGAGCCCTAATGAGCAACAGATCTGAATCGGAATCTCCTGCTTGATCGCTCGCACGGCCCCGGCAATTTCGTCGATCTCACGGTCGAGCGGGCTTCTGCCGCTGATGACGATGCAGTAGCGCTGGGCTTTAGAAGCGGCGGCCTGACGCGCGCCTTCGATCATTTGTTTCTGCGGGAGCAGATTGTACCGTTCGATCGGCGCGGTCGAGATCGAAGACTGCGAGCAGTAGTGGCAATCCTCCTGACAGGCTCCACTCTTGGCATTCTGCAACATCTGTAGGCGAACAGTGCGGCCGAAGTACCTGGATCTCACTTGAAATGCCGCGTGAAGCAGGGCCAGGAGTTCATCGTCCGGAGCATTTAGGACCGCAAGCGACTCCGCTCGGGAGAGTTGTTGATCGCGAAGAGCTTTGTCGGCTATTGCCAAGTAATCCGTCATACGAAACACCTTCCAGTCGCGCGTGTGATTCGGCAGGTTGCAGCAGACTCACAGACAGTAGGACGGGAGGAAACTACACGGTTTCAAATGGAGAAGCAATGCCTTGATACGGGACGACTCGAACCGGCGGCGAGGTGCTGTCCTTTCCCGAGACTCCCAAGCCGCCGTCCAACCAGGGCAGGGCGACGAGACTATTCCAACTGCCGCACCGCCGGCAGCGTCCGGCCCATTCGGTCGTCTCCTGCTGGCAGGCGGTACAGACGTATGGAACGACGACACGCTTCTTGAACTGGAGGGCCTTCTTCAACTCAACGACCGCCTGCTCCATGTGCTGCTTGCGGAGAAAGAGGTTGGCCATGATCTTGTGGTAGTCGACCATTTGATCCTGCGGCCCTTCGATGGTGGAGAGAATGTCGAAAGCTTCATCGACCATTTCGAGCCGGTAGTAAAGCTTGCCCAAATAAAATTGCAGCATCGCATTGTGCGGGTCCTGTTGGAGCGCTTCCTGATAGGTGCGGATAATTTCGCTGGGTTCTCCCTGTTCCAGGAAGAGCTCTTCCAGGCGATGCAGAATGATCACGTTGTGGGTTTTGGCGAAGACTTTCTTCAAGATCTCGACGGCTTGTTTCGTCTTGCCTTCCTGAATCAGGATTTCGCCGATCCCGATATAAGCGGGAAGGAATGTCCGGTCTTTCTTGATCGCGCCGCGAAAGTACCGCCGGGCCTTGTCCGGATGCCCTCGTTCGAGGAGCTGGCGGCCTACTTCATACATGCACCCGGTGAGGAGCAGTGTTTCCGCGCGCCTTTCGGATTCCGGCAAGCTGGCCTTCAGGAGTCGGTGCTGAATTTCCAGCGCTTCGCTCCACTTTTCGAGGCGGATGGATAAATCCCGCTTGCGGATCAGCGCCGTCAGGTTGTCCGGCTCGATCTTCAGGATTTTCTGCAGAGACTGGAGAGAATCTTCATAACGCTTTGCCGCCTCGAGATCTTTCGCCAACTCCAGCAGGATTTCAATGTTGCGGTCGTCGATACGATTGGCATGCTGGTGCAGGCGGATCGCCTCGGAGAAGTTGTTTTCAGAGCGGTAAATATTCCCCAGCCAGAGCAGAGAATCGACGCGGTTCGGGTCGATCGCCAGCGCCTTCTCAAACAACCCGACAGCTTCGCTGGTGCGCTTCGACATGAAGGCGTGAGTGCCTTCGCGGTGAAGGGCATCGACCTTTTCCTTGCGTCGCTGCAAGCGAGTGCTTCGCCAGTTGCCGATCACGTGCACAGTCTGTCGCATGCCGACGGCCAGCGCCACAAGCACGGCGCCGACGGCCATGGAAAACACCACCAGTGTGACCGGACTGAGATCGAATTGTGTTGATGGGCCGGTGTGGAGCGTCATTGTGCCGGGATTTAACTCGCGGAAATAGCTGTACACAAAAATGCCGGCGCTGACGAGGAAAATGCTGGTGAGCAATCTGAGCATTGGCCTAAGCTCGTCTCGTGATTCCCACTTGTTTTGCCGGCGCGGGCTTCGCCACCACCGGTCGGTTTGGAGTTTCCGCCGTTAGGAGGATGCGTTTCGCATCGGCCCACAAGCGCTCCAGTCCGTAATGCTGGCGGGCGTCCTGGCGAAAAATATGAACCACCACATCCCCGAAGTCCATTAACACCCACTGGGACGAGGCGTTACCTTCGATACTGAGAGGGCTTGAACCGGTCTGGGAGAGGATGCCGTCCACATGATCGGCGATCGCTCTGGTCTGCCGATCGGAATCAGCCGAACCCAGCACCAGGTAGTCCGCAACTGAGGTCAGTTTCGCGACGTGGAGGATGAGGACGTCCGTGGCCTTCTTGTCGAGCATCGCCCTCGCAATTGCGAGGGCCGTGGCCTTCGATGTTCGTGCGATCGGAGTCCTCTTAGTATAAATGATGTTGAATTATATAGGATTCCACTGAAGGCGGCAACAGATTTGCCACGGAGAGGCCTTGGCGGATCTTTTGGCGGATATCCGAAGCGGAAATCTCGCTGGGCGGTAAACGGAGGCAGATCAGTCGTTGACTCCCAAGCGGAATCTCCAGTTTTGAAATCCGTCCGGCGTCAAGATCGGCCAGAGATTGCAGGGGAAGTGACCGGAGGCTGGTCAGCCTGGTCAGGGCCTGGAACGAAGTCCCCGGTCGATTCAGGACGACGAATGAGCAGAGCTTTAGAATGGCGTCCGGTTCCCGCCACGTCGGAACGTCCAGAAATGCATCGAGTCCTATCAGGAACGATAGATGAACGTCCGCGCCATTCTCCTGTCTCAGCTGACGAACCGTATCGATCGAATAGGATTTCCCCTCACGCTTGGTCTCAACATCAGAAATGGCAAAACCGGATTCTGAGGTAATGGCGAGCCGAACCATCTCATATCGGTCTTTGGCCGATGCCAGATCTTTTTCCGGTTTGTGAGGCGGATCGCCGGTCGGGATGAAGAGAATCCGATCGAGCCCGAGAGCTTTCTGAGTCTGACGCGCAACGGTCAGGTGGCCATAGTGAATCGGGTTGAACGTTCCGCCGAACAGGCCGACATGAAGTTTGAATGCTGAGGCAGAAGAACCGAGGGCCGGGTTTTCGGAATCCGGGGGGCTCATCACTCAGAACTTAAAGGATGACGAGGTTATCACGGTGGATGACTTCCTCGTATTCCGGCAGCCCGAGGTGTTGCTGAATCTCCGTGGTTTTCAGGCCCTTCATCCTGGCGACCATATCGGATGAAAAGTTCACAAGCCCTTTAGCGAACTCTTTCCCGTCCTGATCAAGGCAACTCACCGGATCTCCCGCTTCGAAGGGACCATGAACGCCGACGATCCCGGATGCCAAAAGACTCTTTCCCCGTTGAGCGAGCGCTTCAACGGCTCCCCGGTCGACCGTGATCTGCCCGCGCGGACGCAGTGTGAAGGCGATCCAATGTTTACGGCTGGTCATCCGGCGGCCTTTGGGCAGAAAGAGACTGCCGCCGTCCCCGCCAGACAAGACGATCGGGAGGAGTCCTGCTTCCTGTCCGTTCAGGATAAGGGAAGCGACGCCATATTCGCCGACTTTTTTCGCCGCCCGAACCTTTGTCGCCATGCCGCCGGTCCCCTCGAAGGTGCTGGACATTCCGGCTCGCTTCTCGACCTCTTCGGTAATTTCCGGGATCAGCGGGATGAGGGTTGCCGACGGATTTATCCGCGGGTCCTCAGTGAACAGTCCGTTGATATCGGACAGGATGATCAGAAGATCGGCGTCTACCAGATGGGCGACGTCGGCGGCCAGCGAGTCGTTGTCGCCGACGCGAATTTCGTCCACGGCGACGGTGTCGTTCTCGTTGATGACGGGAATCACGCCGAATCCGATCAAAGCCGCCAGCGTGTGGCGGGCGTTCAGGAACCGTCTACGGTCAGCCAGGTCGTGATGGGTCAAGAGTATTTGCGCGACCTTGATGCCGAGGCGCTCAAAGGACTTTTCATAGGCCCACATCAGCCGGCTCTGTCCCACGGCGGCTGCGGCTTGTTTGACGGGAAGACTCTTCGGATACTCTTTTAAACCTAATTTCTTGATGCCGGAGACGATGGCCCCGGAGGAGACAAGCAAGATTTCCCGCCCGTTCGACCGTATCGCCGCGATCTCATCCGCCAGACGATCGATCCGCTCGGGCCGTAGTCCGGATTCCTTGGAGGAAACCAGGCTGCTCCCGATCTTGACGACGACGCGCCTCGCGGATTTTAGGATTTCGTCTCGCATGCGATAGTCCGAAGATGGTCGACCTGTTGTCCGACGAACGTGATGAGATCGGTCAGCCCTTCTCTGGTTGCAGCGGAAATCGGGAGACAGGTGTGGCGCCGGCGTTTGCAATAGGCTTGCAACGCCTTGAGTCTGCTGCCGTCTCCGGCCACGTCGATCTTTGTGGCGACGACGGCGAAGGGGCGTGCCGCCAGTGAAGCGTCGTAGGACTCCAGTTCCTTGCGCATGACCTCAAAACTCGCGACCGGGTCATCAGCGGCCCATTCCGATACGTCGATGAGGTGCAGAAGGAACGACGTTCGTTCGATGTGACGGAGGAACTGAAACCCGAGTCCTTTCCCTTCATGAGCGCCCGCGATCAGGCCCGGAATATCGGCGACGACAAAACTGCGGTCGGAGCCCCATTGGACGACTCCCAAATTCGGGACCAGGGTAGTAAAAGGATAATCGGCGATCTTCGGTCGCGCAGCCGAGATGGCAGCGATGAGCGTCGATTTTCCGGCGTTGGGATAGCCCACCAGCCCCACGTCAGCCAGGAGCTTGAGTTCGAGTCTGAGCGCACGCTCTTCCCCCTCGGTACCCTGCTCAAAGTGGGTGGGGACACGGTTGGTTGAAGTTGCGAAATGGCTGTTGCCGCGGCCGCCTTTTCCGCCCTGGGCGATGGTGGCTGTGTCTCCATCTGCGACCAGGTCGGCGAGAAGCTCCCCAGTGTTCTCGTCGTAGACGACCGTTCCCACCGGAAGGGTAACGTTCACGTCTTTTCCTCTCCGACCGGTGCAATTAGACCCTCCGCCTGGGCGACCATCTTCCGCTTCGTAATGTTTTTGATAGCGGAGGTCAAGAAGCGTCGTGAGCCGGTGCGAAGCGGTGAAGAGGACGTTGCCGCCGTTGCCGCCGTCTCCTCCATCCGGTCCACCCCGTGGAACGAACATCTCGCGCCGGAAGCTGCAGACCCCGTCACCGCCCCGACCGGCCTTGACCACAATGCTGACTTCGTCGACGAACATGTGAATGCCGTTCCGCGTGAAGTGCCGATAAACTACTCCTCTGGGAATCTGCTCAGACTCCAAGCCGGGCAGGATACCCCAAGGTGATTGACGCGATAATGATGAAAAGAGGGATGCGCCTGTTACGAGGCTGCGGGGACGGGGTAGACGCTGACCTTCTGTCGCGCGCGTCCGCCCTCGAACTTCACGATTCCCGTCACGCGGGCGAAGAGAGTGTGGTCCTTGCCGAGTCCGACGTTGAACCCCGGAAAAAACTTGGTTCCGCGCTGGCGCACGATGATGGCTCCAGCCTTGACCGTTTCGCCGCCGTAAGCCTTGACGCCTAAATATTGCGGATTGCTGTCCCGCCCGTTTCTCGATGATCCGCCGCCTTTATTTGTTGCCATGAACGATGGTCCTTATGCTGTTTCGATACCGGTGATCCGCAATTTCGTGAAGCCTTGCCGATGGCCCTTTGTGCGTCGGTAATTCTTGCGCCGCTGCTTTTTGAACACCATGATGGACCGGGTTCGGCCCTGATCGACAATTTCCGCCGTTATCTTGGCGCCCTTTACCAGAGGTTGGCCCACGACCAGGCCCTTGTCGCCATGAACAAGTCGAACCTGGCCGAGTTCAACGGTGCCGCCCACTTCGCCCTGAAGGCTCTCAACCTGGACGAGGGTTCCTTGCTCCACCCGGTACTGCTTGCCGCCTGTCTCGACGATTGCGTACATAAGCTCCTACCTCCATAACAGAACATGGCTGTGTATCACAGGGGTCAAAAGGGTGTCAAGGTTCCGGTGCGCAATAACATCCCCTCGTGTGAAGGCCGTAGGTGCGCCCCTTCCCCTTTTGGAGGGTTTCGCCCCGGATTTTGCGGGAGGTAATATGAACAGGTCGGAAGGAACATATTTAGAAGATGAAGCCCCAGAGAAGGCCAGTGGCCCAGTTGAAACCAAGGAAGTTCATTTTGCGCCCGTATCGCCGCATCCCGACATGGTTTACGTTCTACTATTTGAGCGGAAATGTGGTCGGGAAAGGCATTGTGACCAATCTTTCCTGCGCCGGGATGCGGGTGTCTGGCGATCATGCTCTCAGCCCCGGAACCGAACTGGCTGTTCGGCTTACACTTGAAGAGGATCAGCCGCCCATCGAGATCACGCGGGCGACTGTTCGATGGGTGAATGAATATGATTGCGGGTTGCAGATCGAGAGCATCAATCCCCTCGCTGCAAGACGTATCGCCGCCGTCTTGAATCAACAGGTTCGCACCGTTCGCCACCACTCCTGATCGCGCAAGCTCGCGCGCTGTTTTCCACGTTCGCCGTTTGCTTGACGCTTCTTCCGGGCCGCTGCTATAGTCCGTTTCATCATGATGGAAGCGCAAGGCAAGATTTGGATGGATGGATCGTTCGTCAATTGGACGGACGCCAACGTCCATGTGTTGACCCATTCGCTTCATTACGGATTAGCCGCGTTTGAGGGGCTTCGCTGTTACAAGGGAAAGACAACCTCCGCGATCTTTAAGCTGCACGAGCATGTCGATCGGCTCTTCGAGTCGGCTCATATCGGGATGATGACGATACCTTACGACAAAAAGCAGGTGGCGGAGGCGATCGTTGAAACGGTTCGCGTCAACAAGTTGGATGCCTGCTATATCCGCCCGCTCGTCTATATCGGCTACGGCGCGATGGGTGTGTATCCGGGCGACAATCCAATCAAGTTGGCGATTGCGGCTTGGAAATGGGGCGCCTACCTCGGAGACGACGCTCTTGCAAACGGTATGCGGGCGCGCGTGTCTTCATTTACCCGGCATCATGTGAATGTGTCGATGACGAGAGGCAAGATCTCCGGCTACTACGTCAACTCTATCCTCGCGAAACGGGAAGCCAAGGCGGACGGCTACGATGAAGCGATTCTGCTGGATCCCGAAGGCTACGTGTCGGAAGGTACCGGTGAGAATATCTTCATCGTGCGCAAGGGCCGAATCAAGACCACGCCTCTGACCTCGATTCTCGAAGGCATCACGAGAAATTCCGTGATCGAGTTGGCCAGGGAGCGGGGCATTCCCGTGCTGGAAGAGCGGTTCACTCGGGATGAAATGTATATTGCCGACGAAGTATTCGTGACCGGAACCGCCGCCGAACTGACTCCGGTGCGCGAGATCGACAATCGCCGGATCGGGATCGGGAAACCGGGCCCGATTACCATGGGTTTGCAAAAGGCCTTCTTTTCCATCGTGCGGGGAGAAGATCCGACGCACGCCTCCTGGTTAACGCGAGTTTAGCCCCGCCGTTCCCAATCCATTCAAGTTGCGGCGCGAGCGTCACCCTGCGGGGTGAACGAACCGGGGATTGGTACGATCAGTGCCCGTTTGAAGAGGAATCGCCGGAGGGATGGGAGTCCTTCTCCTGCTTTTCGGCTGGAGCGGCCGGTGCCGGCTGAGAGCTATCTTTCTTCTTCAGGTCGATGACGGTGGAGGAGAACGTCCGGTCCTTGGCCAAAATAGCAAGGCTCAGGGACGTCAACATGAAGACCGCGGCTACAACGACCGTGAACTTGCTCAGAAAATTTGCAGGACCACGGCTGCCGAACACGGTTTGACTGGATCCCCCGAAGGCTGCGCCGATTTCGGCTCCTTTCCCCGATTGGAGCAGGATGGCGCCGATCATGAGGAAACAGGCGAAGATGTGAATAATGATGATAAGCGTATGCATCAGACTCCGATCAGTGAACGGATTTCGGTTTCGCTGCGGAGATGATTGTAGCAAACGAATCCGGATTGAGACAAGCCCCGCCCACGAGTGCGCCGTCAATTCCCGAAGCATTCAGAAGCAAGGCGGCATTCTGCGGGCTCACGCTTCCGCCGTACAGGACCCGCATCGCTGAGGCCGCTCCGGTGTTCCAGCCCTTCGAGAGGAAGGTGCGTATCGAGTGGTGGACCTCTACGGCCTGGTCGGTCGTTGCAGCACGCCCTGTCCCGATCGCCCAAACCGGCTCGTAGGCAATGGTCACGGTTCCCAGGTCATTATCCGTGAGCCGATCCAGCGCGGCGGAAAGTTGATTCGTAATGACGACCTCCGTCTGGCCCGCTTCGCGTTCAGTCAACGATTCCCCGACACAGAGTATCGGAAAGAGCCCGCATGCCAATGCAGCTCGGACTTTTTTCTGGACATCGGCATCCCGCTCACCGAACAGTGTCCGCCGTTCGGAGTGGCCGATAATAACGTAGCTGCAGCCAAGGTCCCGCAGCATCGGTCCTGAGATTTCCCCCGTGAAGGCCCCCTGTTTTTCCCAGTGTAAGTCCTGCGCGCCGAGGGCAATCCAGGAAGAGGAACCTAACGCGGTCCGTACCGACTCCAGCGCCGTAAAGGGGGGGGCGATGACAACCTCGGCCTGGGACGAACCGTTATGCGATTGTGCAAATTCACGGAGGAAGACCCTAGCCTCCGAGGACGTCTTATTCATCTTCCAGTTGCCGACAATGAGAGGTTTGCGCACGGATGACCTGATGCCGAAGCGGTTTGACTCGAAGGGTGCCTGCTAGTCCCGTCGCTCGGGGAGAGCGGTCAAGCCGGGAAGTTGTTTTCCCTCCAACAGTTCAAGCGCGGCGCCGCCGCCGGTGGAAATAAAGGAGATGTTTTCCGATTCACCGGCGCGATGAACGGCCATGGCTGTTTCACCTCCGCCGACGATCGTGAGCGCGTAGGCGTCGGCGACCGCGTGAGCCATGGACAGCGTGCCGCGCGCATAGGCGTCGACCTCGAACACGCCCATCGGTCCGTTCCAGAGAATCGTCTTCGCGTTCTGGACCGCTTCCCTGAACAGCTTGACCGAAGCCGGGCCGATGTCGAGGGCGTACCACCCTTTCGGAATTTCCTGCACGGGAACAATCTTGGATTCCGCGCCGGGTTCGCGGCTGGCGGCCACGACGCAGTCGACCGGCAAGTAGAATTTGACGCCGCGTGACAAGGCATGGTCCTCAATGCCCTTCGCGAAATCCAGCATGTCGTTTTCGACCAGTGAGTTTCCGATCTCCAGTCCTTTCGCCTTGAGAAAGGTAAACGCCATACCGCCGCCGATGATGACTTTGTCGACGCGTTTCCCGAGGTTTTCAATGACGCCGATCTTGCCGGAGACTTTGGCCCCGCCGAGAATCGCGACGAAGGGTCGGACCGGATTCGCCACGGCGCCCTCGAGATATTCGATTTCTTTCTTCAGCAGGAAGCCTGCCGCCGCCGAGGGGATGAACTTGGTAATGCCGACGGTGGAGGCGTGGGCCCGGTGGGCGGCGCCGAACGCGTCGTTGATGTAGATGTCGCCCAGTGAGGCGAGAGCTTTAGAAAACGTTTCGTCGTTTTTCTCCTCGCCGGAGTGGAACCGGAGATTTTCCAGCAACATGACGTCGCCGGGGTTCATTTTCGCGACCAGCCCTTCGACTGCCGGCCCGATGCAGTCGGGCGCGAAAATCACATTCTTACCCAGCAATCGCCCCAGGCGTTTTGCGATCGGTGCGAGGCTGAACTTCGGGTCGAACCTGCTGTTGGGACGGCCGAGATGCGAGCACAAAATGACCTTGCCCCCGTCGTCAACCACACGATTGATCGTGGGAAGCGTCGAGCGGATGCGAGTGTCATCGGTGATCTGCAACGAGTCGTCGAGCGGGACATTGAAATCGGCTCGAATGATCACCCGCTTGCCGGCAAGCACAAGATCATCGATGGTCTGTTTGTGCAGATTCATGCGCCGTCCTTCGGTCTCGGCCACAGGGGCTTGCGTGAGGAATTTCCGGGAATCAGTCGGAAAGGCATCAACGGCCTTTGGCTTTCGCCGCAATCACCTTGATGAGGTCGCGCACCCGGCACGAGTAACCCCATTCGTTGTCGTACCAGGCGGTCACTTTGACCAGCCGCTTATCGATCACGGCCGTCAACGGCGCATCCACCGTCGCAGAGTGATCGTCGCCCTTCTGGTCGATCGATACGATCGGGTCTTCGGAGTATTCGAGAATCCCCTTCAAGGGTCCGTTGGCGGCTTTGCGGAAAGCCTCGTTGACCGAGGCGACATCACAGTCCTTCTCGGTCTCCACCGTCAAGTCCACCAGCGAGACATTCGGCGTCGGCACTCTGATGGCCAGTCCGTCCATTTTCCCCTTGAGTTGTGGAATCACGAGATGGAGCGCTTTGGCCGCTCCGGTGCTCGTCGGGATCATCGACATGCCGGCCGCACGAGCGCGACGGAGGTCCTTGTGCGGCAGGTCGAGGAGCTGTTGATCGTTGGTATATGAATGGATCGTGGTCATCACACCGTGCTTGATCCCAAAATTTTCCATCAGAACCTTGGCGACCGGCGCCAGGCAATTGGTGGTGCATGAGGCATTGGAGACAATCTGGTGCGTCTTGGGATCGTATGTATCTTCATTCACGCCGAGTACGATGGTGACGTCCGGGTCTTTGGCCGGCGCGGATATGATCACGTGCTTGGCCCCGGCGGAAAGGTGCTTGCCCGCGCCTTCGCGATCCGTAAAACGCCCGGTCGATTCGATGACCACGTCGATGTTCAGGTCTTTCCAGGGGAGTTCCTTGGGATCCTTGATCGCGAGGACCTTGATAGGCTTTCCGTCGACCAGGATCTGGTCATTCTTGGCCTCGACGCTGCCTTTCAATGTGCCGTGCACCGAATCGTATTTGAGTAAGTAGGCTAGAGTCTTGGCATCCGTCAGGTCATTGATCGCGACAAATTCCAACTGCGGGTCTCCGAGCGAGGCCCGCAGGACGTTTCGCCCGATCCGACCGAATCCGTTGATTCCGATTCTGATTGCCATGGCAAGTAGATCCTTCAAGAAAAAACAAGCCGGTGAAAGTACCGGCCAGGTGCGGTCGATACTATCGGCGACCCCCGGTGTTGTCAAGCTATACCAAAGGGGTAAACCCGCGTCGCTATGGGCATTTCGATGGTCGGCCCTCAGGGGTTATACGTGCATAGCTGGAGCCGGTTCAGACTGCCGCTTGCGTCCTCGCTGCCTGGTGGGTAGAGTCCGCTCATGGCTCTGGACCGCGGACAATTTGACCTCTTCGAGCATACGGCTCAGGTCCTCGAATGGGCGAAGCTGCTGGAGGCGCTCGGAGCGCATGCCCGTTCATCAATGGGGATCGCCCGATGCCGAACCCTCAGTTTGACCTCGGAACTCGCGGAGGCGCAGCGGCGTCAGCTTGAAACCCTTGAGATGGCCCGGCTTCAAGAAGGTGTCGATCCAATGCCGGCCCTCTCTTTCCCAGACGTTCGGGACTCGCTGTCCAGGGCGAGAAAAGGGGCAACCCTGGAAGGCCACGAGCTACGGGATTGTGCGGTGGTTCTTGCCTTGTGGGAGGAGACCCGACGCTACCTGGTTCGGCACCTGCAAGAAGCTCCGACCTTGGGGGCTGCCACGGAGTTTCTTCAAAGGATGACAGTTCTGCGAGAGATCAGCCATGAACTGGAGACCGCCATTCACGCGGATGGATCGATCAAGGAATCTGCCACTCCCGAGCTTCGCCGGTTGACACACCATGCCAACGAACTCAAGCAACGCGTCCGCCAGCAACTCGACCACATCCTGCACTCGCACCGGTTTGCCGACCTGCTGCAAGAGCAGTACTTTGATCAGCGGGAAGGTCGCTATGTGGTGCCGATTAGGACGGAGATGCAAGGACGCGTCCCCGGCATTGTGCACGACATCTCATCCAGCGGGGCCACTGTCTTTATCGAGCCGCGTGAGTTGGTCGAATTGAACAACGCCATCAAAGTTGCCGACCGTGAGATCGATCGGGAGATCCAAAGGATTCTGAGAGAACTATCAACTCTCGTCGCTTCACAATCCGATATGATCGGTGGCGGGATCGAAATTCTCGCGGAATTGGATGAGATTGCGGCGCGCGCATCCTTCGGGCGCAGACTGAGAGCTCATCCGGCCACGCTGAACGCCGATGGGCTGGTTCGATTGAAACAGGCCAGACATCCTCTATTGATGCTCGCGAAGGAGCAGGTGGTCGCCAATGACATCGTCCTGGATGAGGCCGTTCAGGTCCTGGTCATCTCCGGCCCGAATACCGGGGGAAAAACCGTCACGCTCAAGATCGTCGGCCTGTTTGCCCTCATGGTTCGATCCGGTTTGCTGCTTCCGTGCGAGCCAGGCTCTGACATGGCGGTCTTTCCTGGCCTGTACGCTGACATCGGAGACGCACAAGATCTGGCCCGGGACCTGTCCAGCTTCTCGGCGCACATGACGCAAATGATCGCGTTGATACGCGAGACCGATCAAGTCAGGTCTTCCGAATCCAGATGCCAGCCTGTCAGGGCTCTCGTTTTGCTGGATGAGCCGGTCACGTCAACCGATCCGACGGAGGGAGCCGCATTGGCCGAAGCGCTACTGTGCCGGTTCGCCGCGCTGGGGATGAAGGTTATCGCGACGACGCACTATCGATCGCTGAAGGCCTTGGCACAGACCGCCACCGGTTTTGCGAATGCCAGCGTCGGATTTGACGTGGCAACACTCTCGCCGACCTATCGATTGTTCATGGGCGTGCCGGGAGGATCGTCGGCCATCGAGATTGCCGGACGGTTGGGAATGGATCGCGCCCTGCTGGATGATGCCAGGGAGAAACTGCAGAGAGACGATCGTGTGTTGGAACGCATGCTGGACGACCTTCATACCAAGCAGCGGCAGTTAACGGACGACCTCGCTCTCGCAGTTCGCGCCAGGGCTGAAGCTGAAGAGGCCGCACGGCTGGCGAAGGAGCAACTGGCAAGTCTGGAGTTGACCGAGCGGGAAGAGCGCAAAGGTATCAGGAAGAAGTTGCAGGAACAATTCAGCCGGGCCAGGGCGGAGGTTCAAGCGACCGTCGACGCCGTCAAGCGGGAGCAGAAATTGATCAAGGCCAAAGAGGCCAAGCAACGCCTCATGGAACTCGAAGCGCAAGCAAGCGCTGATCTGGCTCCAAGCGATATACCGATTCCACATGAACAACTGAAAGTCGGCGATCAGGTCGAAATCGGCGGGCTCGGTATGAACGGAAGGTTGCTGGAGGCGCCCCAAGGCAAGAAGCGGGTCCGTGTCAAAGTGGGGGAGGGGGAGATTTTGGCGACAGTCGCCAACTTGACCGGTTTGGTTCGCCGTGAAGAGGCCTTCGGAACTCTGTCGCGGCACTCAGTCCACGCGAAGACCTCGCCCGGGTCACACCCCTATCATGCTGCCGAGCAGGCAATCGTCGACGTGCGGGGAAAGGCGGCAGACCAAGCCCTTGACGAAGTCGTTGCCGCATTGGATCGGGCGACCATGGCAGCTGTTCCGCTTCTAAGAATAATTCATGGGCACGGTACAGGTCGTCTCAAGTCTGTGCTGCGCGACTACCTTTGCGGCTCACCCTACGTAGAGCATTTCAGGCCCGGTGACCGTTCAGAAGGAGGGGATGGCGTCACTGTAGCCCGGCTCCGTTGACCGGCCAGGAGGAGGGGAGCTGAGATAGAAGAAAGGCAACGATCAGCAGAGGTGGTATTTGGCCATGCGATAGCGCAGCGTATTTCTGGTCAGCTTCAGAAGTCGGCTGGCTTCAGAGACGTTCCCCCCTGCCTGACGCAAAGCTTCGACAAGCAGTTTCTTTTCCATGTCTTGAAATGAGAGGCCGAATGCCAACAGGGACGGCCGGTCGGGAGCCTTCTGAAGGCACCCGTTCCCCTCCGCAGGTCGGGCTTCTATTAAGGGGGCAGGGAGATGTTCCGGTTGGATGATCCTGTCCTTACAGGTGATTGTGAGCCCTTCCACCACGTTATGCAGTTCCCTCACGTTGCCGGGCCAGTCGTGCCGTCGAAGGATCTTCAGGGCTGCAGGGCTGATGCCCTCGACGCGGTGCCCATGGTCCCGGCGCGCCGCCGCCAGGAATGAATCGATAATCGGTTCGATATCATCCACCCGTTCCCGTAAGGCCGGAATTCGCAGTTGATAGACGTTGAGTCGATAATAGAGGTCCAGCCGAAATCTCCCCGCCTTGATTTGCGCCGGAAGGTCTTCATTGGTTGCGGCGACGACCCGAATGTTGACCTTGACGCTGTGTGTGTCGCCGAGCGGACTGATTTCATGGTCTTCGAGGACCCGCAGCAGTTTCGCCTGGGCTGTTGCGCTCATCTCGCCAATCTCGTCGAGAAAGAGCGTGCCCCCTTCCGCAGCCTGAAAGCGTCCGAGCTTGGATTGCTTGGCGTCGGTAAACGCGCCCCGCTGGTATCCGAATAGTTCCGACTCCAGCAGGTGTTCCGGAATCCCCGCGCAATTGAGAGCCACGAAAGGTCCCTTGGACCGGGGGCTTGCACAGTGAATGGCGCGGGCGAAGAGTTCCTTGCCGGTCCCGCTTTCGCCTGTGATCAAGACCGTAGCGTCCGTGACGGCGACCTCGGCCGCCAGGTGCTTGACCAGTTGCATTTGTGGAGAGACGCTGATGATGCGGTCGAAATCAGCATGATGTTCCGAACCCGATGTGATGGCTGTGGCGAATGCGTGTGTCCGAAGAAGGGCGGTCCGCATGCCGGATTCCGACAAAGGTTTCGCGAGGTAATCGGCTGCGCCGTCGCGCAAAGCCTCGACGGCGGCTTTGGCCGAATCCTCTGCTCCGAGAACGATGACTGGAACGGCAGGAGTGACCTGCCGAATGCGAGAGAGGACGAGCCCGATGGAGATACGCCTGTCCCGTTCATCGAACAGAATACAGGCAACGTCTCTCTGCCACTCAAGGAGACGAAGTCCTTCTTCCGTCGTGGGGGCGCTCAAGAAGGCCGTATTCAAGTTTGAGAGGGCTTGCTCGAGAACGGTCTTTGTGGAGGAATCGGACGAGATCAGTAAGAGGATTGGAGGATGCATAGGAGCGCTCCGGAACAGGACTCCTCTCCAACCGTCGAGGTACAGCCTCCAGCCTACTCCTATTTCGCCAGGGATGGAAGGGGGATAGGGGGCTTCCGATGCTGGCTTGCCTCGTTTTCCCTGGCAATGGCCACGTTCCGAAGCAGGCCGTCTCGCTTGGCTCGGCGAACCGGGCTGTCGCTGAATTGCTCAACAAATGAGGTATCGGTCAGACCGGCCAGGTCAATGAGTCTTGGGGCCAGGGTGACCGAAGCGGGGGAAAAAGCAGCGGCAGCGTCTGTATGCGCCCACAAATTGAACGGACAAACGTCGAGACAGTCATCGCAACCGAAGATACGGTTTCCCATTTGCGATCGTAGCTCATTTGGAATCGTATCGCCGGTCCCGCGGTACTCGATGGTCAGATAGGAGATGCAGCGGCGCGCGTCGACGATATAGGGCTCTATGATCGCGCCGGTCGGACATGCCTGAACACAAAGAGTGCAGCTTCCGCAGAGATCCGTGGCCGGCTCGTCCTGGTCCAGTTCAAGAGTCGTCAGGATTTCTCCCAGGACCAACCATGAGCCATGCTCGGCCGATACGAGGTTGGAATGCTTACCGACCCAGCCCAGCCCCGCTTGTTGCGCCCAGGCCTTTTCCATAATCGGGCCAGTATCGACATAGGCCCGCGTGATTGCATCGGGCGCCCAGGCCTTGATGCGGGCCTCCAATTGTTTGAGGCGGTCGCCCAAGATCCGGTGATAGTCCTTTCCCCAGGCGTAGCGGGCAATACGTCCATATCCTGGTCCCTCGGTTGCCCGATGACCCGTGTTGTAACTCATGCCGAGAGAAAGTATCGAACGGCATCCGGCCAACACCGTCGTCGGGTCGGACCGTCGAGACGGGTCCCGCGCCAACCAGCCCATCGTGCCATGATACTGGCGGGCCAGCCAATCCTGTAACCGATCGAGGAGGGTCGCGGAGGAAGCGCGCGAGACTCTGGTGATGCCGACCGCATCGAAGCCTAGACTTCTGGCTTCCCGCTTGATCGTTTCGGAGAGAGACATGGCTAACGCTGGGTGCAATCGAATCGCACGATGAACTGGACGGAACATTGCCCCGTACTGCACCGGCCGCAGGTGCCCGTGATCTTGGTTTTCCAGTCCGTGCCTTTTTCATCGAACCGGCACATTGTCTTGCCGCCTTTGGAAATGGTCGTCCAGGGTTTACTCGTGCCCGGAACGTGGGCAACGAGGCAACCGGACGGGATCGGCACCTGGCAATGTTGGGAAGGCTCTCCTTTGGCCATGCCGAAACTGCAAGACTGTTCCGTCGTGGCGCTGAAATCGAAGGAATCTTGAGCCGCTGTATCGGGACGTTGTTGTGACATGAGGTCGCAGACTGTGAGGAGAACGATGCTAAGCATCCGGTGAGACAGGCTCATGCCGGCGATGGTAGCACAGGCGGTGCGCTTGCGGCCATCACGGACTCTGCGTAGAATCACAGGCAGGATGTTGAAAAAACCCGCCACCTTCGTTCTCGCATCGCTCAAATGCTCTACGCTGAAGAAGAGCTTCTTGGAGGTACGAAAGCCTGAAGGACCTTATCCGTTCGCCAGGGACTATCGAAAGAACGAACGGCCCACACGAAGTGCGGTGTGTACCTCCTCGCCTCTTCGCTCGCCGCAGCCTTGCTGAACGGGTTTTTTGATCATCCTGCTGATTCGGGGCAACTTGTGAGAGGAGGACCCATGCTGGCGACGCGCATCCGTCAAAAAGAGGGCATGTTCTACTTTATCGGCTACAACGCGGCCGATTTGCTGTCGAAGGTGCGGTTCACAAGCCGGTACTACTTCGAGGGCGAGGAACTCGCCCAATCGAAACTATCGGAGCATGACGATGTGGCGCAGTTCATCGCCGGAATCGAACGGAGCGAGAAAGGTTTTCAGCGCCTGCTCAACCGGCAGAAGGTCAAACAGATCGTGAACTTTTATGAGACGGTCGTTGCCCAACCGATGATTCCAGGAACGGTGCTGCTCTTTACGGATGAAACCCTCCGTTTTCAACGATCCGGCGACAACGAATCGATCGGCCACCTGACCGAGCCGAAGGGAAAATATCTGATTATCGACGGGCAGCATCGGCTCGCCGGCCTGCACTTTTTTCAACAGCGGCATCCCGACCAGATCGACCAAGTGGAGGTGCCCTGCATCCTGTTCGACGGGAGGAGCGGGGAATTTGCCACGGAGATGTTTGTGATCATCAACAGCACACATACAAGGATCAATCGGTCTCACCTTGTCGATCTCTACGAAAAGGTCTCCTGGGAAAGTCCGGAGAAGAAGTTTTCCGCCAAGGTCGTGAATTTGCTGTATGGCGAGGCCGATTCCCCGTTGCAGTACAAAATCAACCGCTTGGGTGGACGCAGCAAGCAGGAAAAATGGGTATTGCAGTCGGAACTCTTCAATGAGCTGCTCAAGGTCGTGATTTCACACAAGCGCTGGATGGAATCGAACTTGGGAATGAAGGCCGATCGCTGCTATGCGCTGGTCCGGGACTATCTCAAGGGCGTGAAGGACGTCATGGAAGACGTGTGGGGCCACAACGACCGGTACATGTTTACGCGGGACGTGACCTTGAAAGCGCTGATTCGAGTGCTGGACGACCTCATCGTCGATCGGAAGCTGATGGGCGACTGGGACGAGCAACGGTCGCACAAACCGTTCACCGAACTGCTGAAACCCTGGGCGGCGCTCGGGAAAGAATTCCGGGCCGAGGGGTTTTATGAACGATTCCCCGCTAAGGGCCAGCTGGAGCGTGTCCGAAAGATTCATCAGCGGTTGTTGGATGCGATCGTCGGATAACCGGATTCCAGCGACTTCCGCGGTCCTGTTCGCGCTGATTCACATCGCGGTTCTTCTTGGGTCTCCGTGGCCACAGGGCGCCTGGGCCGCCCCGGATTCAGAGGCTCTGGAAGTGAGGACGGAGCCAGGTGGTGGAGTCAGGGCTACGGCGCGAGTCCTGTTTCCGGCCAGGCCGGACGTGATTTTCGCGATGCTGACCGATTACACGCACTGGCCGGATTTGTTTGAGGTGCGGATGAAGTTGGTCGATCTCAAGATTCAGGATGGTGTGGCCAGGACGGATCTTCGGATCGACCATGCCTTGCTGCCGGGAGAACGCCGCCTGGTTACAGAATCACGCCCGTCCCCCCCGGGCGGAATCGTGACCGATCTTGTCGAGGGGGATTTCAAGAGGTACCATCGCGTCTGGAAATTGACCGCAGCAAACGGCGGCGCGCACACCGTCGCGGACTTTGAGCTGGTCGTGGCGATTGATTCGATCGTGCCTGATTGGCTGGTGGCGCTTGCAACGAGGCGAGAACTGGAATCGCATTTCCGGATTGTCAGGGAGAAGGCGCTCGAACGATCTAGGCAGGAAAGGTGAACTCGGACAGCTCGGTCTTTTCAACCCCCTGTTTCACGAGGGCCCCGATGTCGAAGGCCCGTTCGATTTTCCGGATGTCATCGATTCGTGTCTTGGTGCTGGGATGCGGCGGCGTGAACAGAGAGCAGCAGTCCTGGTCCGGTTCAATCGAGGTCGTAAAGGTGTCGATCTGTTCGGCCTGACGGGTAATTTCGACTTTATCCATGCCGATGAGCGGGCGCAGAACCGGCAGTCCGGCTGCCTCTTCAATCACCGTCAGATTCTCAGGGGTCTGAGAGGCCACTTGCCCCAGGCTGTCTCCTGTCACCAATCCCCAGCAGCGTTCCCGTTGGGCCAACTCACCAGCGATGCGTATCATCAGGCGGCGGTATAGGACGACTCGATACGGCGCGGGAGCGTGCGCGACGATCTCGCGTTGAATCTCACCAAACGGTACCACGTACAATCGTGAATGGTACTGGTAGGCGGTCAGGGTTTGGACCAGTTCACGGACTTTTTCCTCCGAAGCCCGGCTTACCAGCGGGCGACCCGAGAAGTGGACGAATGCGGCGTTGCATCCTCGTTTCATCATGCGGTAGGCCGCCACGGGGGAATCGATTCCGCCTGAAATGAGGCAAGCGACTGTGCCGCTGACTCCTACCGGCATGCCTCCCGGACCTGCTACTTTCTCCAGGGAAAAGTACGCTTCTTTCGTCAGAAGTTCGACGTAGACGGTCAAGTCCGGTTCGGTCAGCTTGACCTTTTTCCCGGTCAATTGACAGAGGTGCTTCCCGACGGCTTTTTCGACATCCATCGATGTGAGGACCAGGCGTTTATCGGCACGTTTCGCAGTCACACGAAAACTCTCGAACGATCGATCCCGAACGGCCGCTCCGATGTTCTGCATCAACTCATCGAGGTTCGGATTCATCAGATCCAGGGGCACGGCCTGGGCGAGCGAAAAATTGGCGATGCCGAACACTCGAGCCAATCGGTCGATCACGCGTGCTTCGTCGATCTGTGGGGGCAGAATGACACGGATACGGCTGCGTAAACTCTCGATCCGTTTGATGCGGAGGTCTTTGAGAGCGGAGCGAATGTTCCGGACCAACCGTTGCTCGAAAAAGTCGCGGTTGCGGCCCTTCAGCGCCAACTCGTGGTAATGGATGATGACGCAGTGCATAGCCAATCCTTCCGATGCACGGGGTGTGGAGCGAGGAGCCAGGGGACGGGACGGGACGGGACGGACGTTCTTACCCTTCGCCGCTTGCCCCTCGCCTCTCGCCTGAGGATTCCAGGTAGCGTTCGGCGTCCATCGCGGCCATGCAGCCGGAGCCGGCGGCGGTGACGGCCTGTCGATAGGTGGAGTCCTGCACGTCCCCGGCGGCAAACACCCCAGGCACGCTGGTGGCTGTGCCGTGACTGGTGACGAGATACCCTTTCTCGTCCATCTTCAATTGCCCGGTGAACAGCCCCGTGTTGGGTCGATGACCGATGGCGACGAAGATCCCCGCGCAGGGGAGGTCGGTCTTGTGCCCGGTTACGATGTTTTTCAGTCTGGCGCCGGTCACCACATCCGTACCCAGAATATCCTCGACGACGGTATTCCAGATGAACGTGATTTTTTCGTTTTTCATGGCTCGATCCTGCATGATCTTCGAGGCGCGCAACTTGTCCCTCCGGTGGACGACCGAAACCTTGGTGGCAAACTTAGTGAGGAAGGCGGCTTCTTCTATCGCGCTGTCGCCGCCGCCGACCACGATCAGCTCCTTGCCGCGGAAGAAAAAGCCGTCGCAGGTCGCGCAGGTTGAAACGCCGCGCCCGATGAGGCGGGATTCGTTCTTGAGGCCGAGTGGAATCGCCGACGCGCCGGTGGCGATGATCAAGGTCTTGGTCTCGATCACCCGCTCGCCGTCGACCGTCACGGCGAATGGACGCTTCCGGATGTTGACGGCGGTCACGTCGCCGGTCTGAAACCGCGTGCCGAAGCGTTCGGCCTGCGACCGCATTTCTTTCATCAACTCCGGCCCCATGATGCCCTTGCCGAAGCCGGGGTAGTTCTCAACGTCGGTTGTGGTCGTGAGTTGACCGCCCGACTGCCATCCTTCAACCAAGACAGGAGACAAATTGGCACGAGCGGCGTAAATCGCGGCTGTCAGCCCTGCTGGACCTGATCCGATGATGACGACGTCGTGCATGGCCGTTCAATCTAACACAGGGCGCCAAGGGATAACAGAACGGGGTTATGCGAGAGAAAGCCTACGCAAGTCGTTGGAAGGCTCGATACAGTTTACGAACTTCAGCACGGAGAGCCGGACGAGACCATGTCCCATCGAGGACGATGTCGGCCCGCGCGATTTTTCGGTTCAATGGGAGCTGACTTCTGATCCGGCGGAGTGACTCGGCTCTCGTCAGGCGGTTCCGCCTCTTGAGTCTGGCAATCTGGGTATTCCGATCGGCTGCGACGACGACGATGTGATCGACTCGTTTGTCGACACCGGCTTCGAAGAGCAGGGGCACCTCATACACGACCACAGACCGCGGGTTTCTCTTGGCCGCATCTCTGGTCAGTCTGGCCTGCAAGCGTGCAACACGAGGATGAATGATTCGCTCGAGCGCGCGGCGCTTAGCCGGGTGGCGGAAGACGAGGACGCCAAGCTTGTGGCGATCAAGCGTCTGGTCCGGATTGAGGATCGACGTGCCGAATGTCTTGACGATTTCCCGCCAAGCAGGAGTGTCGGGTCGGACGACCTCTCTGGCCAACTCATCGGCGTCGATCAGTATGCCGCCGCATTGTTTAAACATCCTCGCGACGGTTGTTTTCCCGGTCGCCAGGCCGCCAGTGAGCCCCACAAGAAGCATTGCGGCGGAGCTTATCATGAGGACTTGTAGCCCACAAGAAACCCGGGTTGACATCCCGCGTAGCGCGCCTGTAAGACCTTAACCCATGCAGGCTGCAATTCGATTCATAGTCATCCTGGGCATGCTGGTGTCGGCCTCCAGCCTAGTATCGGCGGAGGAGTCCGTCCGGCATGGTCCTCGTACCATTGTCGTGGCTTTGGACGGATCTGGAGACTTCACGTCGATCCAAGAAGCAATCGATAGCGCCCAGAAAGGCGACACGGTGTTTCTGAAACCAGGGCGGTATCAGCAGGACGTCACTGTTCACAGCAAAGAACAGGTGAAGTTGGTCGGGGCCGGACGGGAGCAGGTCACGCTGCTCGGACGGGAAGATGTCGTGGGAGTGCTGCACGTAGGGAAGTGGCCTTATGGAGCCGCGAACATCGAGATCAGCGATATGACAATCAATGAACACGGGGGCCATGCGGTCGGGTTGTTCAACGGCCGCGGTGTGCTCCTCAAGCGACTGACGGTGAACGGCATGGTGTTCAGCCAGCAAGTGCAGGATGCGCGCATCGAGGACTGCACTATCGGCGGCAGCGAGACGACTGGTGTCCAGTTCGCCGACTCTCAGGCGGTGCTCATCGCCAACTTCATTCACGACAACGATCACGGCGTGAATGTGGCCGGTAAGTCGGAGGTTCGTCTCGAGCGCAATATCATCACCAGAAGTCTCTTCGAAGCGGTGGTCGTGAACGATAAGGCCAAGGCGGTGCTTGTCAGCAACACCCTCGTGAAAAATGGCGGCGGTGCGGCATTTCTCGGTCAGTCTCAGAGTGAAGTCACCGGAAATGTAGTGGGGTTGAATCGGGTCGGATTCCTGGTCGCGTCATCGAGCCGGGCCCAGACCTCTTACAACGCGTTGTATAACAGCGACGGCGACTATGTGAGAGCCGGCAACCCCAACCAACCAGCTCCGGAACTGAAATCCCAATCGGACATCACAGGTGACCCGTACTTTGTTGATCCCGGTCATGACGATTTTCGCTTGCGAGGCGACACGCCGCTCCTCCAAGTCGGAACCTTTCCGTTTCTCGGCGCCCTCCCTCCCGCTTCGCAGTCTTCTCGTTAAAAACTGAAAACTGTCAAGTATTCAATCGGTTGGATCGTGTCACGAGGGATATTGTACTTGGTGTGCTATGCTAACAGTACGCCCATTTTGACTGGGATTGCTGGCGTGGCGCAGGAATTGCTGAGCCATTACCGATTCCGACGGGAGGTCCACTTGGCGAGTTACCGACAAGATCTGGAGCGCCGCGCGAGTGACGGGATTCCTTCACTCGACGACATCGAACCGGGCAAGATCGTCGGAGCTGTCATTCCAATGTCGGAACGGGCGCAAACGCAAATGCGCGACAGCATCGAAGTCATCGATTACCTCCTCAATCAGGAGCGCGTGGTCTGGAGCTAGTCCCCGTCGTTTCTTGATCGATCTCCTGAATCCTCCCCTTGACAGGCCTTCCACAGCTTCGTAGTCTGCGACGGGTGTTGACTATCATGTCAATTTCATTCCAGGAGGAGATCTCCATGCAAGGTAATGCGCTGATTGTGAGCAAGTGCGCGAAGAAACTCTCGGCGACGCTGCTATTGGTATCTTGCCTGTTGTCGGCAACGGCCGTTTGTGCAGCCGAAGAACTACCGAAGGAGTCGGTGTTGCCTCTGGCGATGGCCAGCAAGGCGGTTCATGCTTCTGTCGAGGCCTGTAAGAAGGACGGATACAGGGTCAGCGTTTCCGTCGTGGACCGCGCCGGTGAGCTCCGCGCCATGGGGCGCGCCGACGGAGCCGGGCCGCACACGATCGACAGCAGCAGGAAAAAGGCCTATACCGCCGCGAGTCTGCGCCGTCCGACGAGTGAGTTGGCGGAACTGATTGGCAAAGTGCCGACGCTTCAGGCCTTACGTGAGATGAATGACAACGTGTTGATGCTCGGCGGTGGATTGCCGATCGAGATCGGCGGTGAGGTCGTGGGCGGTGTCGGCGTCGGCGGCGCTCCCGGCGCCCATCTCGACGACGCCTGTGCTCAGGCGGGACTGGATGCCATCGGCGCGGCGCCCAAAGTACCAGCGTCCAAGTGAGGCAACTCGCGCGGGCGGCCGGTGGGCTTTGCGTATGGGGCTTACTGACCGCCTGCAACAGCGACATTCCAGTTCCAGCCACCGCCGAGATTCCATCGCTCGGCCTTCTGATTACCGTTACACGTACAGCTACTCATCCCTTCCTCGCCCGGTACAACCTGACGCTCAAAGTCTCGGCCGCGGGCGGCTGTTCCGCTTCCAGCGAACTTTTTCCTGATACGGGGGGCGTCAGCCGTCGCAACCTGTATGCAGGGGCGAGGGGTCTCCTGTATGTCGTGGGTCAATTCGACGTTCGCGTCTTTGACCCGGGCCTCTGCATGGTCTCGTTGCGAGAATTTCGATCGCTGGAGGAGAGGATGAAGTACCTCGGGACCTTCGACGTCGGTGATGATCGACGGTGGAGGTTCTTTTCCGCTGATGTTCGTTCTGAGCAGCCGTTCGAAAAGCCGTAGCTTGCTGGCCTTCTCAGTCTGTGTCTGATATCGACAGGATACTCAATTCCCTTACGGTGGGCGGGACTGGACCGCCGATGGATGAATCAACCGATTGTCGGTTATCACCAGGATGAGCATGGCGACTGGGTGGCGGATCTTGCCTGCGGACACGGGCAGCATGTAAGGCATCAGCCGCCGATGACCAATCGGCCATGGGTGCTGACGGAAGAGGGTCGTGCGCGGCATATCGGAGAGACTCTGTTCTGCAAGAAATGCGAAGGAGGGGGCTGATTTCTTCGATTCTGTTGGGGGCAGAGTCCTTCGGTGCTACGCTATCCAATGAGCTCGCAAGGCGACGATCAGGAGAGCGAACCCAAGAAAAGTCTGAATAGCCCGCGGGAGGAAGTATGGCCACGCTGACGATCGAGAGACCTCATACCTCGGAAAGTCAAGACGAGAGGACACTCCATAGGATTCAAAAAGGTTACGTGGTTTGGATCGGCTTCTTGCTGTTCCTCTACTCGGCGCTGTTCTTTACCCTGGCATTCTTCGGACCCCATCTTCAGCCGCTTGTGACTCTTTACACGGGAACATCTCTTGCGGATCGCCATGAGGCCGCCACCGAACTGCTGTATCTCAGCGAAACGGTCTGGGTCGCCGTTCCGGTCCTCTTCCTGGGCGCCGCAATTTTCAGCCTTGTCTTGACGAGGCGAGTAGCAGGCCCGCTCCAGGTACTGGAATGCAGCATCGGCCAATGGGCGCAAGGCGACCTGACCGCCCGACTCCGTTTCCGGAAAGTCGACCGTCTTGATCACCTTGCGGATTCCATCAACGGCGCCATGCAGGCGATCGAAACTTCCTTTGTCGCGATGACATGTGAGCAGTCCCGGGCGGAGGCCGCCGTGCGCAATGTCCGCGCGGCTCTCGAAACGCAACCGGGAGCTTCTCAGAAGGTTCTTCAAGGGCTCGATGAAGCGCAGGACGCACTCGCCAAATCAGCCAGAGCCGCACAACGGTTCCAGTTCTCTCGTCAATCGTAACGGGGCGGTATTTATGATCGCCGGTTCACGATTTCTTGCGAAGTCACGGGGCTTCACTCTGGTCGAATTGATGGTGGTGCTGGCCATCGTGGCCATTCTCATCGCCATAGCGGGAATATCCTATAGTCGCTTTACGACCAAGGCCAAATCCGTGGAAGCGGAAGTCGCCCTGGCAGAGGTACATCGTCTGGAGCAGCTCCATTACGCGTCAACAGGGACCTACACGAGCAATATCGAGGAGCTCGGTTTCAAGCCCTTCCCGCCGCTGAAGTACTACTCAGTTTCCGTCCAAGTCGCGGGCGACTCCGGAAACGGAGCATTTCGCGCCTTGGCTGAGCCTCTTTCCGGATCCGGCGGGCAAACGTTTTCGGTTGTGCAGTACGCCCAGACAAAACCGTCCACGAATAACGTGAGCGGTGGCCTCTCCGGTCCCGGAGGATCGACCGGCATGGCGTTCGGAGGAGAGGGTTGGAGCGACGAGGGAATCATTCGGCTGGACACCGCCGGAGGATCCAGGGGTGGCATAGAAAAGGTCGTTTCGCACCAAAAATCCTCTGCCGAGCCTGCTTCAGCGAAGAAATAGGCGACTACCTCCGTTCAACAACAGAGGCGTCGCTCGGTGGCTGTATGGAAAGGCCTAAGCCGGGCGCCGTCCAAGGCACCAGACGGGAGTTCTGGTACTGGTAGCCCCGATCAACGGGATCTTCCGCGAGCAGCAGCGGCGTATCGAGATCCAGAACCTCAAATCCTTTCATTCCCAGAACAAGACTGAACGAACAACCCATGGCGATCCTGGTTTCGACCATCCCACCGATCATGAGTTTCAGTCCGGAGGAGAGTGTGTAGGCGGCGATCTTGCGGGCCTCGACGACGCCGGTCTTCATAATCTTGATGTTGATGTAGTCGGCCGCCTGACGAGCCACGACCTTTTCCGCATCCGCCAGGGAGCGGACCGATTCATCAGCCGCAACAGGAATGCCGGTGTCGCGCCGGATTGCCGCGAGCCCCTCCAAGTCTTCGCGCGCGACCGGCTGTTCCAATAACAGCATCGTTCCGCCGAATCGCTTGACGCCCTTCGCAAAAGCCAGGCATTCGTCGCGCGAAAACCCCTGGTTCCCGTCGCCGATAAATGCGACTCCCGGTAGTGCCCGGTGCACCACTTCCAATCTCAGGATATCCTGCTCCACATCCTTCCCTACCTTCATCTTGAAGAGGCGAAACCCCCTGGCATGCCATCTGCGCGCTAGTTCCAATGTCTTGTCTGGACTGCAAATCGGTATCGTAATATCGGTTTCTCGCTCACGGACATCGGCCGCCCCCCAGAGTTCCCACAGCGGCTGGTTCAAAGCCCTGCCGTAGGCGTCGATGACCGCAGTTTCCAATCCGCAGCGGGCGGCCGGCTGATGCGGCAGCAGCACCTTCATGTGACCCGCGATCTCGGAGAACCGGTCGGCCGGTTGGCCAAGTAACGTGGCGCCGAGACGGTTGATCGCGTCGAGACAGGAGGATCGGCTTTCTCCGCCGACTTCGGGAAAGGGTGCGGCTTCCCCGTAACCTTGTGCTCCATTCGAGAGCGTAACACGCAGAAAGATGTTCTCCGCGACCAGACGAACGCCTGTCGCGACCACAAATGGATCAACGAGCGGCACATCGACCGGCCAGAACTCGATCTTGTGAACGGCAAACATCAGGTGCGGCAGTGAGGACTCGTTCCGATGAGGCGTCATGGTAACGGGAATATCACGATGATGCCAGCGTAAACGCCGGGGCAGGCCGAGAACGATCCTTAGCGGGCTTGACTTCGCGGCTGCCCCTGGTCAACAACAACGATCATGCGGCAGGTGAGAGAAGTATGAAGAAAGGATTGCCTCGCGTGGTCCTGATCGGGGTCAGCCTCTGCGCTGTCGCGATCGGTGTGTGGGCGATTGTCCCGCCGGTCGCTGCACTATTGCTTCAGGAATGGCTGCATCGCGCGGGGTTCAAGGATGTCTCAATTCAGGTGGGTTACCCCGGTTCGAGCAGCGTCGCTATTCCAGAGATCAGGTTGAAACAGCCCCTCCAGAACGAACAACTGGTGATTGAGTCCAAGGGAGTCGAAGTCAAGTACAGCCTGGTCGGTCTTCTGACAGGACGACTCGATCAGGTTCAGCTGCCTGATGTGACCGTCGCGTTGGTCGCTGCCGTACCGCCGGACTTGCCTTCAGCTTCGACGGAGGTTGGCAGGGGGCCTGGCCAATCCTTCTCGCCGTTGAACACGGTGACCGTAAGTGACCTGGTCCAGGGGCTTCCGATGCTTCCGTTCGACGAACTCCGACTAGGGAGATTGAGGGTTCTCCGCGAACAGGCGACGGGACCTCTGCGCGAGGTGATGGTTGCCGGGACTGTGCGGCAGCAGGGCGAGGGTCTGCTTGCGGAATTGACTTTTCAGGGAAATGAGACGCAAGCGTACGTGCTCCGCCTGTCCGAACTTGCCACCCGCATCACGTCCATTCAGTTGGGAACCCGCAGTCCATCTTCGACGCCGATCTTGAGTTGGCGGTCGGAAGCCGTTGCCGGAGAGGTTCAATCGGAGTTGCGGGGAATGTTCGACGTGAATGTTCAGGAACTGGCTCCGTTTCTTGCGTTGATCTTGCCCATGGGATCGGAGTGGGAGCAGGTGACTGGGCGGATCCAGGCCAAATGGGCAGGTACGGCATCGTCCACAGCCGCCCTGGCCTCCGTCTGGCGTGATCCGGGCACGCGAGTGCTGGGGACCCTGCAGGTGGGCGTGAAGTTTCCGGAGCTGAAGGGAATCGGAAAGAAACTGGCGATAGCTCTGTCCGCGCAGTTTTCAGGGAACCCCGCGCAGCTGCAATGGTCGATCGATCCCGGAACAATTGTGGCGATGGACATTGAGTCAAGCAGAATGGCTCTTCTTGAGTCGTTTCGGGCCTTCCTGCCAGCCGGCACCCAGTCTTTCCGTATCGAGAGCGCGCAAGGAGTCAGTGGCGAACTTCGCTGGAGCGGCTCGCCGCCGCTCCTGACGGCGGAGGGCCCGGTAACTCTGTCATACGACTCTTCGACCGATCCCGTGCATGCTGAGCTGATTCTTGCACACCTTGCCTTCCGTGGGAGACTGATCGAAACAGGGGAAGGACGCTTCGAGATTGTAGGCTCCCTCCCCAGCGCCATCATCGAGCGGCTCCCACTCCAAAGGGTTACAGGAAACATTGAAGGGCGCCTGTCGCTGAACGATCGTGAAATCCGCGGCGCCCTCCTGCCTTCGTCCGCGCTGGCGGTCACACGATTTCAGCATGGGGTAATCAGCGTGGCCCGCGGCATGATGGAACTATCTGAAGCTCTACCGTTTCGATTCATCATGGCAACAGACGAGTGGAAAGCCGGCCCGTCGACAGTCGCGCTGCGAGTTCCGGAAATCCGGCTGGCAGGACTTGAGATTCTGCTGCGACAGGCCACTGTCCGGGTGGAAGAGGGAGGAGGATCATTGCGATCGTGGAAAGGCCGGGGCACGGCGACTATCCAAGGCCTGACAGTCGGCCGCTCCGCCGGTCGCAGTATACCAGCCGACTTGAGCGTTCGACTGGCGGCTGACCCGGCGATGGTCACGGCCGACATCCAAAGCAATACCCAGGATCGCCTTGTCACCCTTGACGCGCAGGCTGAACATTCCCTTGCAACTGGGCGAGGCAGATTCCACGGCACGGTCGGTCCGGTCAGTTTCGATCGCACCGAGGTCCGATTGCGGCGGCTGTGGAGTCCCTGGTCCTTTCCCGTCGAACTAACGGGCGGGAAAGCGGCGGTGACCGTTGATCTCGGATGGGAAGCAGGGGCATCGGATGCCATTGCCATAAGATCCGGAACGGGGGAAATTGTCATGGACAACCTCTCCGGCCATTACCGTGAATTCGCGTTTGCCGGGCTCCAAACAAATCTGCAAGTCACCACAAGGTCGCTGGACCGGATTTCCACATCGCGTCCTGCCGAGATCAAGCTCGCCTCCCTCAGCCGAGGTGTTGAGGCGACTCATGTCTCACTGACCGCTCAAGCTGAATGGAATGTCCAGGATTTCCTTCCCATCGTGGAAGTACGTGACCTGCGAGGGCAGCTCTTGGGCGGGATCGTGACCAGCCAGGGAGTGCGCGCAGACCTGTCCCGCCCTCCGTATTCCTTCACGGTTCTGGCCAGAGCCCTGGATCTCGCCAAAATACTGAGTCTCGAACAACAGAAGGGACTGCAGGGAATCGGTCTCCTGGATGGGACTATACCCGTCACCGTGGCACCACGCGGAGTGACAGTCAAAGACGGATACTTCGAAGCGCGTCCGCCAGGCGGAGTTATTCAATACCATGCATCAGCAGAGGCGATCAAAGCCGTAACCGGGGCCAATGCCAATATGCAGCTGGTCCTACAGGCACTCAACAATTTCCATTATAATGTGCTACAAGTCGAGGCGCAGTACGTGGAGGATGGAACGTTAAATCTGAAAGCCAGGCTGGAGGGACGGAACCCGGATATGAAAAAAGCTCCTCCAGTTCACTTTAACTTAACGGTGCAGGAAAATGTTCCGGCCCTGTTGAAAACTCTCAGACTCGTTCAAGACATCGAAGAATCGGTTCAAAATCGTCTTGTACGGCCTTGAGCTCGAGAAGGAGAAGAATGCGGCGGCAAAGACAGCGAATGACGGTGTTCTTCGGTTGGATGGCGGGCGGCCTTCTGATCTTGACGGCCGGCTGCACACCGAGAGTGGAAGTCGCAGCCCCGGATAAACCGATCACGATCAACCTGAACGTGAAGATCGATCACGAGATCCGCGTGAAAGTCGACAAAGAACTGGATCAGGTGCTTTCAAGCAACAGCGGGCTGTTTTAAGCACGAATTGACGGAGGTGTCGATGAGGAAAATCGGATTGCTCCTGGCAACCCTCTTGTTTTCAGTGTGGGTTGCATCAAGCGCTTCGGCTGTCTCGCTTGAAGAGGCGAAAGCCAAAGGAATGGTGGGGGAAAAACCGAACGGCTACCTGGGAGTGGTGACGCCGTCCGGACCGGATGTGCAGGCTCTTACCAACGAGGTGAACGAGAAACGCCGCCAGGCCTATGAGGATATTGCAAAACGCAACCGGACGTCAGTGGACTCCGTCGAGGCCTTGGCGGGAGAAAAAGCGATACAGAACACGAAGCCGGGCAACTATGTCGAAGGCCCGGGCGGCTGGAAGAAGAAGTAGGTTTCCAGCGCTCATTTAGGCGTAGCGGTCGTTGAGCCACGGCAACGCAGTATTCGAGTATCCGCGGACTTCCCAAAAGCCCTTCTCGTCCTTGTCCGCAAAGATAATTTCCTTCACCCACTTCGCGCCCTTCCAGGCATAACGTTTCGGGACGATGACCCGCACGGGGCCTCCATGCTCCTTTGTCAGCGGTTTGCCGTTCCATTTGTAGGAGAGCAGGACATCGTGATCATCGCAGGCCTCCAGCGGGAGGTTGGTCGTGTAGTCGTCGTACGATTTGAATAGGACGAATTTGGCGAGCGACAGCGGTTTGACGACGGAGAGAATGTGCTTGAAACTCACTCCCTCCCACTCATTGTCGTACCGGCTCCAGCTTGTGACGCAGTGAAAATCCGAGACATCCTTGAACTGAGGCTGCGCCAAGAACTGAGCCCAAGTCCAGGTCGTCGGATTCGTCACGAATCCGCTGATCCCCAATTTCCATTCGCTGAGGGGAATATCCGGCTTATGGCCGAGATCAAGGATGGGAAAGGTTTCGACCAGATGTTGCCCGGGCGGAAGACGGTCGTCGCCCTGGTGAAAAACCTCCCGTTCTTCTCCCCCCCGGCGGACCTTCGCCCACTCCTCTTTTGTCTTCGTCAAACGGCTTTGTTCTTCCATATGCCGGCCTCCTGTTCACAGAGTAGGTCAACAGGCCTTGCTCTTACAAGCGTCAATGTACCGGCAGTCGGAAGAGCAGAGGATTCTAACTCCTTATCATGTCTAGCGATTGGAAAGACCTGCTACACTAGAACAGATTCGTGGATGGGAGGAATATGGCGGGGTACATCGTGAAACTGGTTGTCATCGGGAGCCTCTGCGCCGGCACCTCCATCGGGACCATGGCGGACCAGGCCTATGCCCGAGCGAAGAAATCGAAGGAACCGGTGCCTGTGATGGCCGGAAGCAGCAGCCAGAGGGCGCCGATGGCGCAATCGGAACGGTCCCGGAGCATTGCCGAAAAAAGAAGCCAGACACCGACTGTTCCGAGGAGGCAAACAGGCGGGCCGACCAAACAATTCAGGCAGGAGCCGGTCGAGTCGAAGCCGGGAGATTCCAAAGGTCATAAGTCTGTGAAAGCAAGCAGGAAGCCCCTACGGAAAGCTGTCGTGAAACCCGATACCGATCTGCTGGTTCACGGCATCTTGGAAAACCCCCAACGCTACGATCCCCGCCCGAATCACCGTGCCGCCGTAGTCCAGAATCCGCAGATTGGCGAGCTGACGCAAGATCACTTCCTGGAACTCGATCGCAATCAGGACGGCAATGTGGACCCCGTTGAACGGGCGTTCGGTCGGCTGGATATGGATCGCGATCTCCGGCACCGCTAGCGGAGAGCAACTTCAGCCTGGTTCCAGCCCCTTCTCTCATCCCTGCGCTCAGATCTGAGCACCTCTTTCTACACGTAGATTGGGATAGTCATCAGGCTGAAACTTTGTCCTGTTGCACGGGAGCGCTGTAAGGAGGAGCCAGGCCGGTCGACTCCTACCTTAGCAGACGACGTTGACAGTCAGGGAAGGAGTCCCCATGATACGTGAACGTACGGCTATGACTGATGGGATGCCAGCGGCGAAATCCGCAGAAGGATTCAACCAAGGGAAGTTTGCGGTCGCTGGGCTGATTGCCTGTGCGATCGGCGCGTTTTTCTTTTTCGATCTCGGACGGTTTCTCTCTCTCGATGCGCTCAAGGAAAATCGCGATCATCTCTTGGCCTTTACCGAAGCCAACTACGCGGTCGCGGTGGTTCTCTTTATCTTAACCTATATAGTCGTCACGGGTTTGTCCCTTCCCGGGGCTGTGATTCTCACGCTCGCCGGTGGTTTCCTGTTCGGCAGCCTGCTTGGCGCCCTCTTCGTCAACCTGGGGGCGACTACGGGCGCGACGCTCGCCTTTCTCGCCGCGCGCTACCTGCTGCGTGATTGGGTCGAACAGAAATTCGGGGCCTGGCTGGGTCCGTTGCAACAGGGGTTCGCAAAGAATTCATTCAGTTATCTCATGACGCTGCGTCTCATCCCGCTGTTTCCGTTCTTCGTCATCAATCTGGTCTCCGGCCTGACGAGAATGAATCTGGGGAGTTACATAGCTGCCACGGCGCTCGGGATCATTCCCGGCTCCTTCGTGTATGCCTATGCCGGACGACAACTCGGAACCATCAATACACTGAAAGAAATCGCTTCTCCGAATGTGATCGGCGCTTTCGTCCTACTCGGGCTCCTGGCATTGACGCCGATCATTTACAAACGATTCACGGAGAAATCGGCATGACCGCCTCCCAGGCAGAAGGATGAACAGCCATGGCTGATGCTGAACCGGGCACGGTCTCCCCGATGGACGAGTACAACCGCGCCCTCGTGGAGAACGTTCACCCTTCAAATTGGGTCAATCCACAGCCGGATGGACGCTACAACATCGTGGTGATCGGAGCCGGAACCGCCGGACTGATCACGGCGGTGATTGCCGCGGGGGTAGGCGCCAGAGTCGCGCTAATTGAACGACACTTGATGGGCGGAGATTGTCTCAACGTCGGTTGCGTGCCGTCGAAAGGGGTCATCCGCGCGGCGCGAGCATGGTCCGATCTGCGGAATGCCGGAGAATTCGGTCTGCACATTCCACCAGGCGTGAAGTACGATTTCGGGGCAGCCATGGCCCGTATGCGAAAGCTGCGGGCGCGAATCAGCCAGAACGACTCCGTCCACCGGTATACGAAACTGGGGGTAGACGTCTATATCGGAAGCGGACGTTTCACCGGTCCCGATACGATTCAGGTCGAAGGACCGTCCGGCAATCGAAAGCTAATCTTTTCAAAAGCCGCGATATGCACCGGGGCTCGGGCCTCGGCTCCTCCGACGCCCGGCCTGCAGGAGGCGGGGTATCTGACGAACGAAACGGTGTTCTCGCTGACGGAATTGCCGCAACGTGTCGGCGTGATCGGCGCTGGTCCGATCGGTTGTGAGCTGGCCCAGTCGTTTGCGCGGTTCGGTAGCCAGGTCTATCTGATCGAAGCGCTGCACGGCATCATGCCGGCCGAAGACCGCGATGCGGCCGAAATCGTCGAGCGGCGGTTGCGGTGCGATGGAGTGAAGCTGCTCTGTTGCGGCAAGGATCTGAAAGTCGGCAGGAAGGATCGCGGGAAGCGTCTCACGGTCGATTCTCACGGGCAACTGTACGACGTGACCGTCGATGAGATTCTCGTCGGCGTCGGCCGGACGGCGAATGTGGAAGGCATTGGGATGGAGGCAGCCGGTGTTGACTATGATAAGAACGGGGTAAAGGTGGACGCCAGACTGCAAACGACCAATCCCAGGATCTATGCGGCTGGCGACGTCTGCTCTCGGTACAAGTTTACCCATGCCGCCGATGCCATGGCGCAGATAGTGATTCAGAACGCCCTGTTTCCCCATCCGTTCGGCATGGCCTATGCCTCGGTCGATTCCTTGATCATGCCCTGGTGCACGTTCACCGAGCCGGAGGTGGCCCACGTCGGGATGTACGAGAAGGACGCGAAGGCGCGGGGCATCGAGGTCGAAACCTATACGTACAAGCTCGATGAAGTGGATCGCGCGATTCTCGACGGTGAAGACGAAGGTTTTGCCAGGGTTCACATTCAGAAGGGCACGGACAAGATTCTGGGCGCGACGATCGTGGCGGCCCATGCCGGCGACATGATCAGCGAGTTCTCCGTGGTTATGAAGGCGGGGGCGGGGGCAAAAACGATTGCCGGCACGATCCATCCCTATCCCACTCAGGCAGAAGTCAATAAGAAGGTAGTGAACCTCTGGCGCAAAGCGCACTTCTCCGACAGGCAAAAGACGATACTGAAAAAGTGGTTTTCGTGGACGAGAAAGGGATGACAGGCAGAGCCGGAAGAGCCGTCCTTCTGTCCGCTTTCCTCATGGCGATTGGGTCCGTGGTGTCGGCAGCGGACCTCGGACCGGTGCTCGAAGTCGGGAAGTTCTCGACGGCCTCGGTAGGACTGGCGCTTCCGGACGGGTGGAAGCCGCTCACGTTCAAGAAGATTCCAAAACACACGACTTATGAGGTGGTCAAGGAGGGCGATCTTGCATTCGTGAAGGCGGTGAGCGAGGCCTCAGCCTCCGGCCTCATTAAACCAATCACGATCAATCCCAGGGAATACCCGATCGTCCGGTGGCGCTGGAAAGTCGAGAACATCCTGAAGAACAGCGATGTGACGTTGAAGGAAGGAGACGACTTCCCCGCCAGGTTGTATATCACCTTCGAATATGATCCGGACAAGGTCAGTCTATCGAGAAAGCTGAAGTACAAGGCGGGACGAGCGATCTTCGGCGACATACCCATCGCCGCCTTGAATTACATCTGGGATACGAAAAGTCCGGTCGGCAGCATCGTCGAGAACGCATACACGGACTTCGCCAGGATGATCGTGATCCAAAGCGGGCCGGAAAAGCTGGGGACTTGGTTGAAGGAGGAGCGAAACATTTACGAAGATTACATGAAGGCTTTCGGAGAGGAACCGCCGATGATCAACGGAGTCGCGATCATGAGCGATACGGACAATACGAAAGAGCGGGCGACTGCCTATTACGGAGACATTCAGTTCTTGCGTGGCGGCCGATGAAGCGGGGCGAGTGAGGTGAAAAAGAGGAGGCCGGCCTGTTCAGGGCCGGCCTCCTTGAGGACACCAGCGCGCCCTGGGCGGGTGCGCGGATTCATAAGGGGGTTACTGAATCGAATTCGCGAAGCCGCCCCGCGTAATCTCCGCGCGAACGGTGTCCCCCACCTTCTTCTGCTTCATGTGCTTCGTCCCTTGGCCGACGTAGAGTTTCACCTGGTTGCCTTCGTAATCCTCAACGGTGTAAGCATTGCCCTCGATTTGCTTCACAGTTCCGCCGATGGTCTTCCAGGCAGGACCTGGTTTTTCATCGTGGCGGCCGCCCTTTGGAGCTTCCTGGACCTGTGGAACCGCGCCCATCGAGGAAGCTGCCGCAGCCGCAGACGAATGGGACGAAGGCTTCTTCGAGCTCTTGGCCAAAGCCGGGGCTGTGGCAATCGCCGTGACCGCCAGGATGGCCACAATGATCGGCAGAATCTTTGTCTTCTTCACCTTCTTCATATCCAAACCTCCTTACAGCGTGAAAGTCTTGCCAACCCTGGACCCATCAGCAAAGCATGTGCCGAAGCGGATTGCTGGGTTAAGATCGAAATTTCAGCGAGTTATGACGCAATACGGTTGCCACAGCGGGGCTCGGTAAAGAAACCGGAAAAAAAATGGCATGAACCTGTCCAAATATGACCGTGTCTGCCCGTATGGAGTGAGATGATGGCGTCGCCTCTCACGGTTCTGAACCAGGTTTATGCGCCGCTCAGGAACCTGGTTACGGGTCGACCGATACTGGCCACGTTCCTGGTCAACCTTCGGTGCAATTCTGCCTGCGGATACTGCGATCTTCCGCTCAATGCCGGCCGGTACGAGATGTCGCGCGAAGAGATTCAGAAAATCTTCTTGGGTCTCTATCGCGATGGGATACGGTTCGTGTTGGTGCAGGGAGGCGAGCCGCTGCTCAGGCACGACCTTCCGGACATTTGTGATGACCTGCATGAGATCGGATTCCATCTCACGCTCATCACGAACGGCACGAAATTGACCGCCCGGCTGGTAGAACGATTGAGCAGGCGGGCCTTAGCCGTCTCGGTGAGTCTGGATACCTTGGATCGAATGAAATATCGGCAGATTCGCGGCGTCGATCAACTGGAGCAGGCGCTCCACGGCATTGCGCTCTTGAGACAATTCCCCCATCCGAAATTTCTGACCTGCATCGTGAGCGAGGTCAATCGAGCCGACGTGCCGGCCGTTATGCGATTCGCGCGAAGCGAAGGATTTCTGCCGGTCGTAGGAGCCTATCATTGGAACGTCGGAACCTACGGCAAACGGGATGCTTTGCTCATGTACGAGCGCTCCAGCGCAGCGGCCGTCTTCAGCGGTTTGCTCGACGACGAGTTGATCCCGCCGGGCTATTTGCGTAAATTCGTGGAAGACAATGTGACATGGCTGCGCGGCAGGAAATTGGAACCGTGTGACGCCGGGAGGTACAGTATCGCCATCGACGCATCGGGAAATGTCGCTCCCTGTCTGGCGTTTCCTCCAGTGGGGAACCTTCGCGAGTCGCCGCTGAGCGATATCTTGGAGCGGTTCGATCGAGAAGCCATACGGCTCTGCTCAGACCGGTCGTCCTGCAACCGGCTCGATGGTCGCGTGGTCGGGACGATCCTGCGTCATCCCATCACGGCGTTGCGCACGCCGGTTTCGTTTGCCGCAGGAAGAACCGGCTTATGACGCTCTTGCTCCGGTTTTTTATCCTTGCCCTGATTCTTTCCAGTTGTTCGGCGATACCGCGCTCGTTCACACCCGTCGATCCCATCTCGCCGGATCGGGTGTCGCATGAAATCTGGAATCAGATCGTCCGGGCCGGCGTCCGTGATGGTCTAGTCGATTATCCGTCGATTCAGGCCGGTGGAGAGCTCGATCGTTATCTCGCGGAACTCAACCGCATCGATCCCACCAAGCTCTCCTCACGAGAGGATCGTATGGCCTTCTGGATCAATGCCTATAATGCGTTTGCCGTGAAGGGGATCATTGACGGCTACTCGCCGATGACGCTCTGGGGACGCTATCGCTACTTTATCGGCCGGGACTATCGGGTCGGAGGGGCGACCATCAATCTCTACGATCTTGAACGGCGGGTGCTGATCGAGCAGTTCCACGAACCGCTGGTGCACTTTGCGATCGTCTGCGCGTCGGCCTCCTGCCCGAAGCTGCAATCTTGGGCCTATCAGCCTGATCAGTTGGGCCGGCAACTCGACGTCGCGGCGAAATCCTTCATCAACGATCCCACGCGGAACCGTTTCGATCGGCGGCAGAAACTGGCGTCGTTGTCCATGATTTTTAAATGGTTCGAATCGGATTTTGCCCATGCCGCCGGATCGGTATTGGCCTATGTTGCCCGACACATCGAAGATCCGGAATTGGCGGAAGAGCTGAAGCAGCCAGGCTATCGCGTGGAATATCTCGAGTACGATTGGAGCCTGAACGGGACTCCGCCTCGACAGGGAAATGATGCTCGTTCGTCCTGATGAAAGGGTGCCGATCGCCCGGCTCCTGACATTCCTCGAATATGGAGAGCGGATGGCTCAGGCCTGCGCCGCCAGGCAAGCGCTAATGGTCGAGGACGCAGGCGCCAGCCGATTTCTCAGAAGCCAGGCGAAGCAGGAAGCCGTGCACGCCTATGTTTTTCAGGGCGCGATCGCCTGGCTCGCTCCGCGCCATCTCGGCGACGCCCCGTTTCTTCCGGCATTGGAAGTGTACGGGAAAAAGCTCGACGACGCGGTGGCGCGACGAGATTTCTATGAAACGTTGTTGGCCGAGCAGATCATTCTCGAGGGACTGGGCGAAGCGATACTCAATCGGATCGAAGCGGGCCTCGCCAAGCGGGATGCGCCCCTCGGAAGACTTCGCCGCATCCTGCTTCATCAGGAAGAGGCGCACCATGCATTCGGCGAGCGCATGATCGAGCGGGCGTTTCAGGCTGGCCGGGCCGATGCCGGCGAACTCAGCCGGAAGGGGCAGCAATACCTCTCTCTCACACAGGCGATGGTCCTGACACTGGCCGAGCTGTTTGACGACATCGAAGAAGATCCGGCAGCCTGGGCGTCGGACGTGAAAACCTATCTGCCGGCATGGCTCACGCCATGATCTCCGTCGTCATTCCGACATATGACGAGGAACGGGCCCTGCCCCATACCCTACGCGAATTGTTTCGGCAATCGGGCGATTATGAGGTGCTGGTTGTCGATGGCGGCAGTCTCGATCGGACCACCGAAATTGTTCAGGCCGAGCCGAGAGCGCGGCTCCTGAGAACTCTGAAGGGCAGGGCAGTGCAGATGAATGCCGGGGCGAAAGCTGCGCGTGGCGAATGGCTGCTCTTTCTTCATGCGGACACCGTCTTGCCGCCGGGAGCAATCCGAAGGCTGAATCGCCTGGAGGAGGATGTCAAGATTCGAGCCGGCGGCTTCTTGCATCGGTTCTCTGGGGACGACTGGAGGCTGAAGCTGATCTCCTTTCTCGACAATTTCCGTTGTCGACGCAGTCGCATCATCTATGGCGATCAAGCCTTGTTTGTTCGACGGGCGCTTTTTTATGACCTCGGCGGCTTCCCGGAGCAGCCGATTCTTGAGGACGTGGCCTTCTGCGAGAAACTTCTCAAAGTGACAAGACCGCTCCTGCTCTCTCCTCCTGTGGTGACCGATTCCCGCAAGTTTGTTCAAATGGGCGTCTGGCGGAGCTTCGCCCGCGTGCTGGCCATCATTCTCCACGTCGAATGGGGTTTGACGGCGCTTCCCCACGCGTTTTTCCGTGACATCCGATAGGCCTTTCGATTCGAAGTCCCGAGAGTCGTGCGATCGAGTCTTTCACGCGCGACGCCTGATGAGAAGCTTGCGAGAGAAGAAGTCATCGGGTAGGTTGTCACAAAAGAAGGTTTCATTGAACACCGTTTCCGGAGGAGGACTATGCGGGCGCTGTTGTTGACCTTGGCATTCTTGGGGCTCCTTGCGGTTGATTCTCCATTGGCGCAGTTGTTGCCTCCTGCCTCGGACGACGTGAAGATCCAAGTCACGCAACAGGAAATGGATGAAGACGCAGCGGGACGCGAACCGAAAGCCCATGCTCAAGCCATGGCCAGGCTGTTTCACGTGGATACGCAAGTCGTGGATAAGTTGCGTGAGGCAAAGCTGAGCTGGGGTGAAACCGGCGTTCGACTCACCTTGGCGAACGAGCTTGCGAGAACGGATCCCAAGACTTATGAATCGGTTGAGGCCGCTTTGCAGCGCGTCAACGATTTGCGATCGAAAAAGGCTGGATGGACCTCGATCTCGAGGGATCTCGGTGTCGATCTGGGTCGAGTGGTGACTGAGGCGCAGCAAGTGAGACAGCAGATGCGCGCTGAAGCAAAGAATGAGGCGACGGCCGGGGTGATCAAACCCGGTCAGACGCAAGTGGAGAAAAAAGAAGCGCAAGGCGATCGTTCCAAGCGCGGAAGTCAGCCTCGCTGAACGGATGTCCTTGAATTGCTACAATCAGCCGCTGTGAGACCGTCAACATCCGGAAATGGTCTACTGCGTCGCCTCCCTCCAAAGTGTCAGGCTCTGCTTCGCGAGCTTGGGAATCTTGCGGATCAAAGGCAGGTGGCGCTCTATCTCGTCGGCGGCGTGGTTCGAGACCTGCTGCTGGGCCGGAAGACTCTCGATCTGGACCTGACGGTGGAAGGCGACGGGCTGGCGTTCGCCCGCTCGGTCGCTGGTCGGTACAAAGCCAGCGTGGTGCAATATGAGCGATTTGCGACAGCGCGATTGGTCCTACCCGACGGTCAAAAGATCGACATCGCTTCCACCCGTCGCGAGTCCTATGCTGATCCTGCCGCCTTGCCGAAGGTCGAGCCATCCTCTGTGCGCGTGGACTTGTTTCGCCGTGATTTTACGATCAATGCGATGGCAGTCCAACTCAATGCCGGAAACTTCGGCCTGCTGCACGACCCCTACAGCGGTCAGCGGGACCTTCGCTCCAAGACTCTCCGGGTTCTTCATGAGGAGAGCTTCCGTGACGATCCAACTCGCATCTTCCGCGCGATCCGCTTCATGCAGCGGTTCGGATTTTCGCTGGAGTCGGGAAGCAGGCGATTGCTGGCCGAGGCGGCGGCGGCGAACCTGATCAGCCGGCTGTCCGGTCCTCGGCTGCGCAACGAAGTGCTCTTGCTCCTGGCAGAACACCAACCGAGTCGTGCCACCGACTGGCTGGTGCGACTGAACCTCTTGCGGTTCCTGCATCCGCGCCTGCGGTATACGAGGAGGGTCAAGCGCCTGCTGGACGCTGTTTCTCCTGCATGCGCATGGTGGGCGAAGCTTCGTTCCGCTCCTTCAGTTGAGCGGCCAGTGATTTGCCTGATGGCGCTCCTTTCGGAAGCGGGGCCCTCGATCCTTCGATCGGTGGCGCAGCGGATGAATCTCTCATCCGGGCAATCCGCCGCCATCGACTGGTCCGGAAGTCAAACGGATCTCATTCTGAAGCGGTTGTTGCAGAACAGGGAACTGCGTCCCTCTCAGGTTTACCGTTTGCTGATTGGCTTGCCCCCGGAAGCCCTGGTATTGCTTGCGGCGAAGATGCAGCTACCGGCAGCGGGCAGGGAAGCACGACGGTGCAGGCAGCGGCTGGCTCGCTATATGAAGCGGGACCGCCATGCTGCGATTGCCGTCAGGGGAGAGGATTTGAAGAAGCTCGGGCTGAAGCCAGGACCTCGATTCAAGTCCATTCTTGATCGATTGTTAGGGGCTCGACTGGACGGGAAGGTCAAAACGGAGGCCGAAGAGCGCGAAATGGCCTATCGCATGGTCGCTCGGTCAGGTTGATGGTCTGTTGCCCTCCGGCCGATGTGTTTGTACAGCCTTGTAATTCTGATGATCAGAGAGACAACAGCCGTTTGTCGCTTTCCATCTTGCTGAACAGATCACGAAAGGCGGCGTGCACCGCCCGTTCCATCGCTGCTTTGTCCTTCTTGTCGCCTGGTGTCTTCCCGAATCCGGAATAACGCATCAGAGAACGTCCGGTCCGGGGATCGCTCAGGGTTGCGTCTGTGACGGCCAGATAGATGTAGCTGAAGTCGGAGGCCACGCTGGGATCAACGTACATGTTGATTCGAAGCGTGAGATCCAGGTCCGCCGCGCCCTCCTGAACGACTTTTTGAAACGTTTTCCTGGTCGCGAGGTATTTCACAGTTGTGCGTTCCCAATCAGTCGGATCATTGGTGGAGAGCAAGGTCGAAGCGGTGCGACTGACACGGCTCTGCAGAAGCGGGTCAGTCCCCATGCTGGCGCCGGGCTCGACCTCGAAAGTCCCGATCTCGCTGACCTTTACTTTGGCCGAATAGGGAAGGGTGGAATTCGCGGGAACAACAGGAGTCGGATCAAATGGCATTTTCGCGCAGCCGGAGAGAATCGTTGTCAGGAGCGCTCCATAATAAATCGCTTTCCATGTCGGGCGTGATGACGGGGAACAGATCGAGCTGGTCATTGTACCCTCCTGCCTCGGAAAACCCGTTGTTCCGGCCGGTTCGTGCTGTTAACTTACACCCCACATCGTCTTGCTGCAACCTGGTACTGGGCCAAGGCGCAGTACGACCTGTCGTGTGCTCAATGGAATCGGATACGGAGGTCGCAACATCCGATGGCATCACCCCTGACCCATGCTGTCGTGGCGGCTACTATCGCAGTCGGATTCCGGATCCCGTCTCCCACCCTGCGCTACTGGCTCCTCGGGGTTATGTGCGCAGAAGTCGCGGATCTGGATGTGATCGGGTTCTGGATCGGGGTGCCCTACGATGCGGTTCTCGGCCACCGGGGTGTGACTCACTCAATTCTCTTCGCCATCCTCTTCAGTTTGATGATCACGCGCTGGACCGTTCGCTGGGGAGAGATGAACTATCAACGGCTGTGGGGGTTTTTCTTTCTTGCCACCTTCTCGCACGCAATACTTGACGCGCTGACCGATGGAGGTCTTGGTGTCGCGTTCTTTGCGCCTTTCGACAACACGAGGTACTTTTTCCCCCATCACCCGATTGCGGTTACGCCTCTCGAGCCGGCTCATGCACTCGGTCCAGCCGCTGTGACTGTGCTTTTCAGCGAAGCCACCTGGGTGTGGATCCCATGTGTGCTCTATTTGGGAGGTCGGAAGTTGATGAGAGGACGGGCGACGAAACGCGATGGTTAATTCATCGGGATGATGCTGGTCGACACTTCATTGGGCAGCAGCAGCGTCACCGTCGCGCGATTGTCTTCATCCGGTTGAACGAGTGCAAACAAAGGAATCGGCTGAGGCACGCTGTTCGGAGGAAGGGCCAATAGCGCCGGAAAGTCGATGAGAGGCGAAACAGTCGGTTGAGCAGCCAATCGAAGCCGGAAAGCCATAAGCACGTCCCGCAAGCGACCGGACTGCTCTTCCTGCGTCATGGTGCTGATGGGCGCGATCCCCATCTCCCAGAGCGGTTTCGTCACGGTCACAGGAAAAGAAAACCCCAACTGCCTGGCTGAAGGCGTCACGTCAATCAGTGAGCCGGACTCGATGGCTTGATGAAACGGAATTCTTGTGGGTAATGCAGCAGCGTTCTGTTTTTTAACCGGTTCCTCTACCTGGTCAGGTGGTCTTACTTCCAGGTGCGACAAAGCCTCCGACGCGGTCTCGTCCGTAGCCGCAGCCGGCTCGGGTGTCGGCGTCGCTTCTTCCCCTTCATGAGAAGGAGCGGGCAGGGCGTTTACGATACCGTCATAGACATGGCGAGCTCTCGCCGACCATTTTGGATTGAAAGGACGACGCGCGAAGGCAGCTTCCGCAGCGTTTTTCTCGTCGTTGGTCAGAGATTGTAGAGTAGGATGATTGTCCATGGCAGACAGATAAGCAGGAGAAAAACAAAGTCAAGGGCCGATTCCACCTAATCCGGCAGGGGCCTGCCTCTCGTTTCCGGGGCAAACAACAGCACGACAAGTCCGACGAGATAGACCAGCGCGACGGTGCTCGCAGCTCGACCGAAGGTTCCGAGCGTCGTCACCAACCAGCCGGTCAAGAATGGCGATGCGGAGGCCAGGATTCGCCCGGCGTTAAAACAGAAGCCCGATCCGGTGGCCCGGAGCCTGGTCGGGTAAAGCTCAGGAAGGTAAATAGGAAAGCCGCTGAAGATGCCGTTGTTGAAGAACCCGAGAATCGGGAGCAGCATCAAGACGCCCTCGTAGCTCGACGGTACGAGATAGGTGACCGGCAACATGACGAAACTACCGAGGCACATGAATGCGAACACGGGCCGGCGACCGAATCGATCTGCGAGAGGACCAAAGCCGAGATATCCGAACAAGGCTCCGGCGTTCAGCGCCATGATGGCATAACTCACGTACTTCGTGATAACGGCCTGATCGCGGTCTTGAAGATCAGGCAACTCGCGCACGAGCGTCGGCGCCCAATTGGTCGAGCCCCACAACCCGAATACCGCGACGAAGGCCAGCGCCGATCCCACGACGGTCGCCCGCCGCAAGTCGCCTTCGAAGATTTCGGAGAGAAGGGATGGATGGTCCCGGTGCGCGTGAGTCCACCGGTCCGGTTCCTTCACCCACCAACGGACAAGCAATGCGACGAAGGCCGGAAGAATGCCGACGAGAAACAGGCCTCGCCACCCATAGGTATCCTTGAGTGTCAGGTTGAACGTGGCGGCGAGAAAGAAACCCGCCGCCCAGGCCGATTGGAGAATCCCCGCCGCCTTGGCGCGCCTGTCCTCCGGCCAGGTTTCCGCAACGATCGCCGCGCCGGCCGCCCATTCCCCGCCGATGCCGAGCGCCGTCAGAAACCGGTAGACGGCCAGATGCCACCAGTCTTGCGACAGCGCTGCGGCGCCGGTGAAGAGCGCGTAGATCATGATCGTGGCGATCAGCACCTTCGTCCGGCCGAATCGATCAGCCAGCATGCCGAATGTAATACCGCCGATCGCCCAGCCGATCAGGAAGATCGAAAAGATGATCCCGCCGTACCAGCCGATCTGCTCTGAGGACACCGGCGAGCCCGACGAAGTTTGAAGCAAGTCATGAAGCGCAGGATGCAGGACGATGGCATAGATCGTTGCATCCATCGCATCGAACACCCAGCCGAGCCAGGCAACGAGCAGCACAAGCCATTGATAGCGAGTGACGCCATGGTGCCAAGAGCGGTTGCCAGTGGACAAGTTAATTAGTCCGAAGGTTTAGTTCCGACCAACCGGGCAGGCTAACAGAACCAGCCAGACAAACGGACCCGGTTGCGTCTTGCTTGTCTCGCGAGTCTCGCTCGTCCCGCATCGAGCGTCGCGCCAGGCTAAGGGGGTTGGCGCCGAGTGTCAAGGTGAAGCAGCCTCTAGCTCATGTTATAGTCCTCCGCCATGGCTCGAATGGATTACTATCGCGTCTTAGGTGTCACTCGCGAAGCCACCGACGAGACGATTAAGAAAGCGTACCGGAAACTCGTTTTTGAGCACCACCCGGACCGGAATCCTGACAGCAAGGACGCCGAGGCGCGGATTCGCGAGATCAACGTCGCGTATGAGATCGTCGGCGACCCGGAGAAGCGCCGGAGTTACGATCGGCTGCAGTGGGGCGACGAGACGAGAGATGACGTCGTCGATATCGCCGCCATCCTCGATGAAATGGAGAAGAAGCTCTTCGATGAAGGGAGGAAAGAACTCTTCGCGCTGCTGATGAAGGATGTAAAACGGATCAAAGAGGAACTGGCGCTGATCCGGGAGCGAACGGTGGCCGACCAGGGGTACGATACCTTCAATGAGGACCTCATCCATGCGCGTGCCGCGGAGATCATGGATGAATTCGTGAACGGCGATATGGCGGCGCGCGCGGAGCGATTGGTCGAAGTCGCGACGCAGATGATGGTGTCGCAGGGCGTGGTCGGAAAAAACGACGAAGGAGGCGTCCGGTCGCTCCGCGCGCGACTCAATGCGATGATCCGCAAGGGCCGCGTCCACGGCTTCGCCTCGGCGCTGGAGCTGCTGTACGAGAGAAGGTGATGCCGTATCCTCAAACTCGCGCGAGCGGCCCCGCCACGAATCGTCCCGCCTTCATGACTCCCATGATCCGGTCACGATCGCGGAGCAACTCGATCTTCTTGAGTGGATTGCCATCCACGAGCAGCAGATCGGCCTGCCGTCCCTTCTGAATCGTCCCGACCCTATCCTCGATGCCGATCAAGCGCGCGGCGGCTGAGGTCGCCGAAAGAATCGCGTTCATCGGACTCATGTCGAGCGCGACCATGCGGCCGAGTTCCTGGGCGTTGTCTCCATGAAAATTGAACGGCGTGCCCGCATCCGTGCCCATCGCAATCAGCAACCCGCTCCGATGGGCGGCTTTGAAACTCTGTTGGTGCCGCTTCGTCATGGCCTTGGCCTTGTCCAGGGCGCTGTCGGGAATGCCGCACCCGCGCCGGCAGGCGGCGGTGGTCGCCAGCGCTGAGAGAGTGGGAACCATAAACACGCCATGCCGTTTCATGAGATCGCCGGTTTCATCATCAAGCAGTGTGGCATGTTCGATGGAATGCACGCCGGCTTGGACGGCGTTCTTCATGCCCGATGCGCCATGCGCATGGGCCGCGACCTTCTTCCCTGCCTGCCGGGCCACCTCGACCGCCGCGGCCAACTCTTCACCGGTCATTTGCGCTTGATCCGGGGAGGTACCCGGTGTGAGAACTCCGCCGGACGCGATAACTTTGAGCAGGCCGGCGCCGGCTGCCAGTTGCTCGCGCGCCAGAGCACGCACCTCCCCGACGCCGGTCACCTCCCTGCCGATGAAACGGGCGTGGCCGCCGATCATGCAAATGGCGAGGCCTGAGCCGACGATCCGGGGGCCTGGCAGCAAACCCTCGTCGATGGCCCGTTGCAGGGCGAAGATCGAATGGTCCCGGGACCCGACATCACGGACTGTCGTCACGCCGGCCTCGATGGTCTGTTTGGCGTGGCGCGCCGCCTTCAGCAGAGTGAGGGAAGGGCTGTCCTCCTCCACGGCGGCCACCACGTCCGGTTCCCCTCCGAGACAGAGATGGACGTGACAATCGATCAGTCCCGGGAGCAGAGTCAGCCCGCGGCCGTCGATCGTTCTGACACCACGCGGGATGGAGACGTCCCGATGCGCTCCAACCGCGGCGACGCGTGCGCCGCGAATCATCACCGTCGCTCTTTCCAGAACGTTCCCGATTCCATCAATGACGCGGATTGAGCGGATGGCGAAGGAATCGATCATGGCACGTCTATTGGAATGGTAATGATGATGCCCCCCATCACATCGCCGACCTTGAAGTCGCGGCGCGGACTGTTGGGGTGCTGGTTATGGCACGAGATGCAGGCTTGGTTGACCGCGTAGTCCGGAAAGATGGACTGATAGAATCGGCCTCCCTCCAGTCTTACGAAGCCCTGGAACGGTTTGGTGGGATCTTTGGTCACGGCGTCGAGCCCCCGTCGCTCAAAGTCGGTATTCGCCCCGTTCCAGGCATAAATCGGCGTCAAACTTGCCAGCCGGAAGGAAAACTTGAGGTCCTTTTGAGCGACTAGGCGGCCGGACTCCAGGAGAAATTGCGCCGGCAGGGGAACGCCCTTCTCGTCCTTCCAATGCTCGATTGCCTCGGCGATGCCGGCTTGGTGCAATTTATTGACGACGTTTTCCGTGTAATTCTTGCGATTGGCCTCGATCACCGCATGCACATAGGACGCGGTCTTGTCCGGAGGGACGAGGTCCGATTTCATTTGGTTCGCCAGGGTGAGGGCAAAGATCCAGTACGCCGTGACGGCGACGAAGGCGAAGGCTCCGCCACCGAGCACCCAGAGCAGGGGTTTGTTTTCGGACATGAGTCTTCTTCCTCCACGTTAGTGGGCAATGCGGCTGTAGACCCGCATTGCCGCGCCGAGCGCGACGCCCGGCGTCGTCAGCCACCCGCCCTGTACGAACAGTTCCTCCAACGCATTCAAGAGTCGCAACACGTGCGATTCGGTTGAGGACTCTCCCATCAGACCGATCCGCCAGACTTTACCCTTGAGCGGGCCGAGTCCCCCTCCGATTTCGATCCCGTATTGCGTCAGCAGCCTCGCTCGCACCTCGGCCTCCGGAATGCGCTCCGGCACCGTCACGCAATTCAGCATCGGAAGCCGCTGCCCGGATCGCGCGAGCGGAGTCAGCCCCAACTCGAGGAGTCCGGCAATCAACGCGTCGCTGTTCAATCGATGGCGGGCAAACCGGGCCGGAAGACCTTCCTCAGCGACGAGCCGCAGCGCTTCCCGCAGGGCATACAGCATGGAGACGGGCGCGGTGTGATGATAGGTTCTGGAGCCCTCGGTCCAATAGTCGGCGACGAGTCCCATGTCGAGATACCAACTCTGACAAGGAAACCGCCGGCGCATGACGACAGACAGAGCCCGGTCGCTCATCGTGAACGGGGCTAAGCCGGGCGGACAGCTCAAACATTTCTGCGTGGCGCTGTAGCAGATGTCGATGCCGACACGATCGACTTCGACGGGCAGCCCGCCCAACGACGTGACGGCATCGACGAGCAGCAAGGTGTCATGTTGCCGGGCCAGCGTTGCGATGTCATCGAGGGGTTGCAGGACTCCGGTCGAAGTCTCCGCATGGACGAGGGCTAGGGCTTTCACCGGCCCAGACCGTCGCAGCGCCTGTTCGACCATGTTGGGATCGATGCTCTCTCCCCAGGGCGCTTCGACCGGAACAGCCTTCCCGCCGCATCGTTCGATCACCGCTGCCAAGCGACTGCCGAAAACGCCGTTGATTCCGACGAGCACCGCATCGCCCGGCTCGACGAAGTTGATGATCGAGGCCTCCATTCCAGCGGATCCCGTGCCTGAGATCGCAATCGTGAAGCGGTTCACAGTTTGGAAAGGGATTCGCAAGAGCGATTGGATGTCGTTCATCAGGCCGAGGAAGGCGGGGTCCAGATGTCCGACCAATGGGGCGGATAGCGCCCGCAAGACTCGTGGATGAACTTGACTGGGACCTGGTCCCAAAAGGAGACGACGGGGAGGCAGAAAGTCATGAATTGCCATGAAACTCCGGATATCGGAAAGCGACAGTATATCGGACTTCCGCTGCCAGAGGCCATGAGAAACATGCGGGCCGGCGTGACAGCGAGTGATTCTGAGGGGGTTTCGAGCTGAAAAATAGCCATGTTATAGTCGGTGCCGTCATGGACAAGGTCCCAGACTCTAGTCCCTCGCAACAAGAATCCACGTCATGGTGGCGTGCGACCGATGCGCCTCCACCGGTGGGGATTTATTCTGATCGGTTTTCTCCGGTTGTCAGCGTCCTGGCGGCGCTTTTTCTCACTGTCTCGTTGATCTCAGTGGTGTGGCTGTCCGCGTCGATTCCCAAATTAGACAGGATGGAGTCGCCGGAACGAGCGCTCACACGGATGGTGAGCGGGATGCTGGATGCCCAGGAAGGCCTGAATCGCGCGCCGGCATGGAAGCAGCAGACTCTCACATGGATTTCTGGAGACAGCGAAACAGAACGCATGCAGGCGATTGTGTGGTACCGCGAGTTGGCGCAGACATCCGAGGATCCCATCGTTCCGCTCCAATTAGCCGTCTTGCAGGCCGAATCGGGACAGGTCTCGCAAGCGCTGTTGTCCGCGCATGAATGGGATCGCTTGGACGAGCCGTTTCCCCGATCAGCCGGGCTGATCCGCGCGGCCTATGGGGAAGGGATCGCGGCAAGTCAGGAGTCGCTCGCTCTGAAGCAGGCTGAGGCGGCGGAGCTGCTCCCAGCTGGCTGGTTCTATGATCGATTAGCCGAACGGCTTGCCCGGAAGGCGAACGATGTGGCGCTCCTCGACGCCATACAAAAACCGGCGGCGGCCCGCGCCGACAGAATCTTCAACCGGTCTTGGCGGCTCACGGTCGCAGAACTGCTGGCCATGCTCGCCGGCACGATTGTGCTGATAGGGATGTGGCGGAAGGGAAAGATCATCCCGGATGTGATGCGGCTCCATCATATCGGAGTGCCTCCCCCATGGCCCGGAGGAGTCGGGGCTGCGGTCCTGCTGCGCGGGGGTGCCCTCGGCGCGATTGTCACAGCTGTGTGGCTCCTGTACATGCCGCCAGAAAATGCATCGCTCAGGGCCCTGGCGATTCCAATGACGAATCTTCCGCTGCTGGCGCTGGCGTACCATTACCTTTTCCGCCCGTCCGGCATGAGTTTCGATGAAGGCTTCGGTCTCGACGTACCCTGGAACCTCCTCGGACGGCTTCTCGCTGCGGTCGTGGCGGTCGTGGCGGCAGGACTCTGGGGCGAGTGGGCGATGGATCGTCTATCAGCACATTGGCAATGGTCGAGTCATTGGACCGAGTGGTTCGACGCAGATCTGGTCTGGGGCTCGCCCGCACAGACCCTCATCAGCCTGATTGAGTATGTGGTCTTCGCTCCGCTGTTTGAGGAACTCGCCTTTCGCGGACTCCTGTTCGCGATCCTGCGCCGCAAGTTCCGTTTCCTGCCGGCCGCGCTGATCAGCGCCGGGATATTCGGCGTTGCACATGGGTATGGTCTGGTCGGGCTGGTCAGTGTCTGTTGGAGCGGCGTGCTCTGGGCCTGGATTTATGAAAAAACAGGAAGCCTCCTGCCCGGTATGATCGCGCACGCCATCAACAACCTGCTCGTCTGCCTCGCAGTCATGGCCTTGTTGCGGACCTGAAGCAACGGCTCGCTTCTTCACGATAGAAATCCGTGCACACCAGAGATGAATTCGGTCTCATCCTGGCAGGGGGTAGACAGGCAGCAAATCGGCTTGATATCTTGTTCCTAGGTGGATTTTGGCAGTGCTGTCCAGGAGCGAAACGGTAACTGGACCTGTCGGCGTGATGAAATCTGCTACGCGAGATCGAAGATAAGAGATTCTCATGGAGAGACGATGCCCTTATGACGGTGACATCCGGCAGCCACATCAAACGGAAGATCCTTCTCGTCACGACGCTTCTGTTCGTTCTGGGAGTATTCTTTGTTCTCAAGGCCGGTGTATCGGCCGGCCTCACGGACGCGCGACATCTTTTTAGTGTCCTGGCCGCATCCTATCTCATGGCCTGGGGTGGATACGCGCTCTTCTCAGCAGTTCCCAGGGATGAAATCAGAGCGCAATTCGTCTTAATGACGATCTCTCTGGGGGTAGCGCTCATTCTGGCGGAATTGCCGGCATGGATGAAGCTGATCGACTACCGACAGGTATTTGCTGTCACCAGCTTTCTTCCTTGGGAACAACCGGATCATCTTCCTGATCGGGAACTGCTGTCGCTGCCCCGACCTAATCGTTCCGTGAAAATGGTATTTAGCCGGGGGAACATCGGAGAAGCGGTCTGCCTTCCGCCTCGAACAGCGGAGCCTTTCGAAGTGAGATATGACAGGAACGGGTTCAGGAACGAAGGTGATCTCTCCCGCGCGGAGATCGCAGTCATCGGCGATTCTTATGTGGAGTCACCCATGATGCCCGGGTCCGCTCTGGCGACCACTCGTCTTGCGGAACTGCAGGGAAAATCCGTGATCAATCTCGGACAATCCGGTTACGGGCCTCAGCAGGAATTGACGGTCTTGAAGCGTTATGCGTTGCCTCTTCATCCAAAGACTATTGTGTGGGTGTTTTATGAGGGAAACGATCTCGTCGATGCGCAGCGCTATGAGGAAAGAGTTTCGTTTCTCGTGAGCGCATGGAACTCGATCAATACGGCCTGGGATCGATCATTCACCAGAAATCTCTTTCTCGCCGCTATACAGTTCTCTCACGGATGTCTGCCGAATCCACGAATCGCGGGAAACTATGGGACCGTGCCAGCCGATGATGGAAGGGATCTCCGGATCTATTTCCTGGATCACACGACATCAGTGATCCCGTCGGGGCAAGAGCTTGATGCGCTGAAGAGGACCGGCGAGGCCATCAAGGCTGCCTACGAGCTGGCCCATGAAGCCCGAATCGAATTCGTGGTCGCCTTCGCTCCGACAAAGTTTAGGGTCTACTACGACATCGCCAAAATTGATCCTAACTCATCCGGGGATATCAAGTGGTGGGTTCCGAATGACATACCAGATCGTCTACGGCGGATCATCGCCGATGTCTCTCCCGATATTCACTATGTCGATCTCACGCCGGCATTAAGGCGGGCCGCAAAGATGAATCGGTTGATGTTCATACCGGACGATACCCATTGGACGAGCGATGGCCATCAAGTGGTGGCGGATGCCCTTGATGAGGCGCTCAGACCCGGCGGCGCACTCCTTCTTGCCGGCAAAGACCCCCGCGTTTCGAGGCCTGATGACGTGAAGCTCGACACCTCGAGCGATGCCATGATGGTTCGGAACAAAGACGGCACGATCCGTTATTGGAGCGACGGAGCAAGGAAGATGTATGGCTGGGAGAAACATAAGGCGTTGGGAGAGATATCCCATCGGTTGCTGAAGACCGTGTTCCCCGTTCCGCTGGAAATAATCGAGGCCGAGCTGTTAGCGAGGGGACATTGGGAGGGACAGCTCATTCATCAGCGACGCGACGGCTCAAAAGTCAGCGTCGTCAGCCATTGGGAACTGCAGCAGGACGTCGATGCGAAAGACCAATCGGTCACAGTAGTAGAGATCAATCGTTCACGGGCATCCTAACAACCCCATCCTCGGCGCAAAGATGTGCTCTCAGAGCTGGTCTTTCACCTGCTCAAGCGCGCGATACAAATCTGGATGTTGGATGCGAACGCCAAGTTCTTTGGTGAGTTTGCCCGTATCGACCCGCTTTCCTGAATCATCAGCTGATGTTCTGGGTAATGAAATGACGTGCCATAGCTCATGAGCTTTTCGGCAGACCTCCTCCCATGTCCGAGGCGTGCCGTCGCTCACGTTGTAGACTTCGCCGGATCGTCCTTGCTCCAGCGCCGCCAGACAGATCGCAGCTAGATCTTCGACATGGATCAGGTTCACGTACTTTCGTGACGGACCGACTCGGCCGCTCCTGATCCAATCGAGCGGATTGCGGCCTGGCCCATAGATGCCAGCCACACGCAGCACGATCGCGCCACAGGTCATTCGTAGAAACTCCTCGCCTTGGACGCGAGGCTTGACCTGATCGATCGGCGCGGTCTCGTCAATCCAAGGAGGCGGGTACTGTTGTGACTCGATCACGTTGTAGGCCGAGGTGCTGCCGAGAACGACGACTCGGCATGACGACAGGTTTGCAGTCGCGGCAAACCGCCGGACGAGCTCGATCGGCGCAGCTGGAAAACACCAGAGGAGATCGACCTCTTGCGGAACATTCGGCCAGGTTTCCGGATGTGTCAGATCAAATCGGATACGTTGGTCGCTCGGAAAGTGCGCGAGATTCCTGTCCGGCTCCCTGCTGGTGGCGGCAAAGCGGCGGGATTCCTCCGTCAACGCTCCAGCGAGGTACCGTCCGGTGTAGCCAGAGCCCAGAATCACGACGAGATTCGGCATGTATCTTCTATTTTCTTGGACTATGAACCACTAGGTGATACGTTGTACTACGTATTCTGGATTCGTTTCATCAGGACGTATAATTGCACAACGCACAAGGGAATTGCTCGGCGTCGAGATAAGATGGATATGAATCGTCCGAAGTACATTCTTCTTCTCCTGGCTCTCCTCCTCTCGCTCGACGGGTGTCCTGGCGGTGGGGGCGGAGGCTCTGGCGGTGGGTCGTTTGCAATCACAACGACGACCGCTCCGTTCGGAATAGTGGGGAATGCCTACTCGACGACACCCGCAACCACCGGCGGTACTCCACCCTTCACCTGGTCGCTCTTCGGGGGAGCGCTGCCGGCTGGTCTGAACCCCATCAATCCCGCGACGGGATTGATCGCCGGCACCCCGACCGCCGCCGGCAACTCCACCGCGACCTTTAACGTGAGAGACAGCACCGGCCAGACCGCGACAGGAACCGTGGCATTCAGGGTCTATCCACGATCGGATCGAGTATCCGTTGACAACAGCGGCGCAGCAGGGAACGGGACAAGCTCAAATCCAGCCATCAACGCGGACGGGAACAGTATCGCGTTCGTGTCCCAATCCACGAATTTCATCACCGGAGTCAACGGCTCTCAGATCTATGTTCATTCTCGACAGAGCGGCCAGATCGAACTGATTTCCCGTGATAACAATACATCGGTAAATCCAGGCAACGGGGCAAGCAGCGCCCCCGCGATCAGCTCCGATGGGCGGTTCGTCGCGTTTGTCTCACAGGCCACGAATCTGTTGGCGCCCGGCACGCCGGCGATTCCGGCGGGGCAACAGATCTATGTGCGGGATCGCCAAACGGGGCTGACGAGCCTGGTATCGGTGGACAACAACGTCGTGCCTAATCCAGGCAACGGGGCAAGCAGCGCCCCCGCAATCAGCTCCGATGGGCGGTTCGTCGCCTTTGTCTCACAGGCCACGAATCTGTTGGCGCCCGGTACGCCGGCGGTTCCGGCGGGGCAACAGGTCTATGTGCGGGATCGCCAAATGGGGCTCACGAGCCTGGTATCGGTGGATAACAATGTCGCGGCGAACCCCGGCAATGGTCTCAGCAGCGTTCCGTCCATCAACGGGGATGGACGCTTCGTGGCATTTGGCTCAGTGGCGACGAATCTACTGGCTCCCGGGACCCCTGCCGTGGCCGGCCAGCAGATTTACGTCCGGGATCGGCAGCTCAACCAGACAAGCCTCGCGTCGGCGGACAATAACGTCGCGCCCAACCCGGGAAACGGGGCCAGCAACGCGCCTTCGATCAATGGTGACGGAAGCATCGTAGCGTTCGACTCTCTGGCGACGAATCTATTGGCGCCGGGGATTCCGTCAGTGACGGGGCAGCAGGTCTATGCCCGCAATCGCACGCTGAATCAGACAAGCCTCGTTTCTACAGATAATAATGTCGCGGCAAATCCGGCCAACGGAGTCAGTCGCAGCCCATCGATCAGCTCCGATGATCGGTTCGTCGCGTTCGTATCGGCCGGCACGAACTTGCTCGCTCCCGCGGTTCCCTCCGTAACGGGGCAACAGATCTACTCACGGGATCGTCAGTTGAATCAGACAAGTCTAGTCTCGCAGGACAATACAAACACCAGCGATGCGGGCAATGCTCCCAGTGACAGTCCTTCCGCGAACGCGGACGGGGGATTCGTCGCATTCTCCTCCCAGGCCTCCGATCTTGTGGCCGCTCCGCCGGTCGCGCTGTCGGATATTTACGTCCGTGCGCTCCCATAGCCTATAGAGCTTCATTCCTCGGCATGGTAGCATCAGCAGGCCATGCCGCTTTCACGATTCCACCCGCTCATCGCTGAATGGTTCACCTCTTCGGTCGGAACCCCAACCGATGTACAGATACAGGCCTGGCCCGCGATTCAAACAGGCAACGATGCGCTGATCGCCGCGCCGACCGGCTCCGGCAAAACCTTCGCCGCATTTCTGTCCTGCATCGACCGGCTCTTCAAACAGGCGCTGGCGCGCGAGCTCGACGATCGGACGCAGGTGCTCTACGTGTCGCCCCTCAAGGCTCTGAGCAACGACGTCCAGAAAAATCTCCAGAGACCTCTCGCTGAAATCGGTCAGGCCGCGCTGCAGGCAGGCCTGCTGCTGCCGGAGTTGCGCGTGCTGGTGCGGACCGGCGATACGCCGATGGCCGATCGCCAGCAGATGCTCAAGCACCCGCCGCACATCCTGGTCACGACACCTGAGTCCCTGTTCATTCTACTGACGGCCGACAAGAGCCGCCGGTTGCTGCAATCGGTTCGCACTGTCATCGTGGATGAGATCCACGCCGTGGCGCCGAACAAGCGTGGGGCGCATTTGGCGCTGTCGTTGGAACGGCTCGAAGCGCTCACACAGACGAAGCCTCAACGGATCGGTCTCTCGGCCACGCAGCGGCCCATTGAAACTGTCGCGCAATTCCTGGTCGGCGCCGGCATTCGAAGTTCGGAGTGCGAAGTGCGAGGTTCTCCAGAATGCGAAACCTCGAACCGCGAACCTCGAACATCGCATTCCACCTCGCCTTGTACCATTATCGATGTCGGCCATCGACGGCAAATGGACATTGCAGTGGAAGTGCCGAAGGACGAACTGAGCGCCGTGGCCACAAATGCCATTTGGTCCGACATCTATGACCGGCTCGCGGCCTTGGTCCGGGAACACCGGTCGACGCTCGTCTTCGTGAATACCCGCCGATTGGCTGAACGGATTTCACACTGTCTGGAAGAGCGGTTGCAAGATTTGGGGCCCGATGCGGTTGCGGCGCATCACGGCAGTCTCGCGCGACAGATCCGTCTGTCTGCGGAGGAACGGTTGAAATCCGGCAAGACGCGTGTCGTGGTTGCGACCGCCTCGCTGGAATTGGGTATCGATATCGGCACGGTCGATCTTGTCTGCCAGATCGGCTCTCCGCGCGCCATCGCGACCGGCCTCCAGCGCATCGGACGAGCCGGGCACTGGATCAAGGCGGTACCGAAAGGCCGCTTGCTCGCGACCACGCGGGATGAGTTGTTGGAGTGCGCTGCGCTCATTCGGGCCATCAAAACCGGAACGCTGGATCGGATCGAAGTGCCGTCCGCTCCGATGGATATCCTGGCCCAGCAGATTGTGGCGGCAGCCGCAACTCAGACCTGGACGGAGGACGAACTCTTCGGGCTGATTTGTTGCGCCGGGCCCTATCGAGCGCTGGAGCGTACCGCGTTTGATGCCATTGTCCGTATGCTGGCCGAGGGAATTTCGACCAACCGAGGCCGCGGGCTGGCCTACCTCTATCACGATCGGATCAATCGTCGAATCAAAGGCCGGCGCGGCGCGCGGCTGGCGGCGATCACGTCCGGCGGTGCGATCCCCGATACCGCTAATTACGCAGTGGTGGCGGAACCGGCGGGAACGATCGTCGGCTCGGTCGACGAAGATTTCGCCGTCGAGAGTTTGGCCGGCGACATTATGCTCCTGGGCAACACGTCCTGGCGCATCAAGGGCGTCGAGATGGGCAAGGTGCGGGTAGAGGACGCTCATGGCGCGCCGCCGAACATTCCTTTCTGGCGTGGCGAGGCGCCGTCCAGAACGGCGGAGTTGTCGGCAGAAGTGGCCGCCCTGCGCGAGGAGATTGCGCAGCAGGCTGGTGGAGCGAGGCAAGAGGCAAGCGGCGATGAGAGTATTTCCGGCATCCCCCTCGCCTCTCGCCTCTTGCCTCTTGCCTGGCTTCGCCAGGATTGCGGCCTGGGTCACCGGGGCGCAGAGCAGGCGGTCGAATATGTGCTGGCGGGGAAAGCGATCCTCGGGACGGTTCCCACACAGGACACGATCGTGGCCGAGCGTTTCTTCGACGAAAGCGGAGGCATGCAGTTGGTCATCCATGCGCCGTTCGGCGGACGGATCAACCGTGCCTGGGGGCTGGCGCTTCGTAAGCGCTTCTGCGTCACGTTTGATTTCGAACTGCAGGCTGCCGCCACGGACAACGGGCTCGTCATCTCGCTCGGTGAAAAGCACAGCTTTCCGCTGGAGTCGGTGTTCGGCTATCTCCATTCGAGCACGGTGCGCGAGGTGCTGATCCAGGCGGTTTTGGCGACCCCGATGTTTGCGACGCGCTGGCGCTGGAACGCCTCGCGTGCGCTGGCCCTGCTGCGATTCTCGAAAGGCAAGAAAGTCCCGCCGCAGATCCAACGGATGAAAGCCGAGGATCTCCTGACGGCCCTGTTCCCGGATGCGATTGCCTGCCAGGAGAATCTGACGGGAGAACGGGCTGTGAGAAAGATTCCCGACCATCCGTTGGTGCAGGAGACGTTGCGCGATTGCCTCACCGAGGCGATGGATGTGGAAGGGCTGACCGAGTTGTTGCGCCGGATCGAAACCGGTCAGGTCCGGTGCGTCGCAATCGACACGCCGTTGCCTTCGCCCTTCTCTCACGAGATCCTGAACGCCAATCCTTACGCCTTTCTTGACGATGCGCCGCTGGAAGAGCGGAGGGCCAGGGCGGTCGAGTTGAGACGGACGCTCCCAGTTGAACTGGCCGGAGAATTCGGCGCGCTCGACCAGGCTGCGATTGAAGAAGTGGCCCGGGAATCCTGGCCGGTCGTGCGCGATGTGGACGAATTGCACGATGCGTTGCTGACGTTGATGTGGGTGCCAGAGCCGGTCGCTGCGGATTGGGCGATGCACATCCCGACGCTGGTCGAGTCCGGTCGAGTCGTTTCCATCACGGCGAGCGGCGAGGGACGAGAAGCGAGGGGGTGGATCGCGGCGGAGCATCAAAAAGAGATTGCGGCCGCATTGACACTGCAGGACGACGCAACGTTGGATGCGATCGTTCTGGGATGGATGGAAAGCACCGGTCCGACCACCGCGACAGAACTGGCAACCCGGTTGCATCTTCCAAGCCGGGCCATTGATGAATCGTTCATACGCCTCGAAGCCTCCGGACAAGTCCTTCGCGGGCGGTTCCGGCCGGTCGGCCCAAGAAACAATTTCAAATCTCAAATTTCAAAATCCGGCCCGACAGCCGCTGTCGGGCCGGAGTGGTGTCATCGCAGGCTGTTGGCGCGTATCCATCGGTTGACCATCGGCAAGCTACGCAAAGAAGTCGAGCCGGTCACGGCGACCGAGTTCATGCGCTTCCTGCTTCAGTGGCAGCATGTGGTCTCCGGCACAAGGCAACATGGCGAATCCGGACTGTTGGAGATGATTAGACAGTTGGCGGGCTTCGAAGCAGCCGCTTCGGCCTGGGACGCGCATCTGCTCCGAGTCCGCATGGCCAAGTACGAACCGGAATTATTGGACCGCCTCTGTTTGAGCGGAGCGGTGAGTTGGGGCAGGCTCTCGCCCCATCCTCGGCTTGCGCAAACGGATGGGCAAGAGCGGGCGCGCCGAATTGTCCCGACCAGCCTGGCGCCGATCAGCCTGTTCCCTCGTGAGGACGGCGAGTGGCTGTTGGATGTCCAGGAGGACCTAACGGCTCGTGCGGGTCCGGAGCCCTTCGCGGGGCTGAGCGCGGTTGCGCAGGATCTACGCCGCGCGCTCGTCGAGCGAGGCGCCTGCTTCTTTGCCGATCTCGTGCGCCTGACCAACCATCTGCCTGCGGAAGTGGAAGAGGGACTGTGGGAACTCGTGGCGGCAGGACTGGTCACGGCCGACGGCTTCGACAATCTCCGTGCTTTGATGGACCCACGCCGTCGCCGGGCGGAAGGACGAGCGCGACAGCGCCGGCCACGGCACGCGGCGGGACGCTGGTCGCTGCTCCATAACATGCAGGCGAGCGGCACGAGGCAAGAGGTGAGAGGAGGATCGATTGAAAAAGTCGCCCGTCAATTGCTCAGGCGCTACGGCGTCGTGTTTCGCGATCTCCTCATGCGGGAGTCACTGGTCCCTGTCTGGCGCGATCTGCTCATGGCCTATCGCCGCATGGAGCTGAAGGCAGAAGTGCGGGGCGGCCGCTTTGTGGAGGGATTTACCGGGGAGCAATTCGCGTTGCCCGAAGCCGTCGAGGCCCTCCGCGCGAGCAGGAAGAGCGGGGGGGTCTCGTCGTCGGGGGAGGTGAGATTGTCGGCCTGCGATCCGCTCAATCTGGCCGGAGTGATCCTGCCAGGCCCGCGTATTCCGGCAGTGCCCACGAATTTTCTGATCGTGAAGGACGGGGTGGTAACACGAACGATTCTCGGACGGGATCAGAGTGATCGCATTGTTCCGATAGCGGGACAGGCGAGCAGCCTCTGTTGAGTTGTGAGAGGGATTGTCGCATTTCCGATCTGGGGCTGTCCCTCAGGCAGGAATTGCCAGTAGAGGCGACCGGGCTGCTCGCAAGACCCGTTCGGTCGTATTGCCTCGAAGCATGTCGATGACGCTGTTGTGACCCTCAGTCATCATTACGATGAGGTCCACATCGAAGTCCCTCCCGGCAGCCACAATCCAATCAGCGGCATTGCCCCTGGCGATGAGCCGTTCCCACTTCCAGCCGGGCTGTTCGGGTTTGTTCAGTTTGGGAAAGTCTTCGTCAGATCCGAGGTACACCATTTCAAACAGGACGTTCTCGCCTGCAAGCGATCCGGCGAGTTCCACTGCAGCGTCGATGGCCGGTTGAGGGTTCGGGTTTCTGGCGACTGGAATCAGGATACGCTGCAGGTTTGTGGCGCCTGTTTCCGAGGAGACAAATCCCTCGACTCCTGCCGGGAGGAACAGGGTCTTGACATGGGCGCCTCGCGCCACCGGTTCGGCGACGGCTTCGTGGCTCAGACGCGCCAGACCTTCTCGCTGATGCGTAGAGAGGACCAGCAGGTCGGCCGGTAGCAAGGCAAGGTGCCGGAGGATCGCTCCCGACGCGTGCTCGGCGACTGCCCGGACCTTGCTGATCTGGATGCCCAACTGTCCGACGTCCGCTTTGGCGCTCCCCTCGGGCAGGAGCCCCCACTTGGCGAGGAGCGGGCGGACGCGCGGAAAGTCTTCAAAATCCTCACGTCCGGCCGCAGGGTCGACGTGCATGATCGTTAGCTCGCCCCGCGCAAGGCAGGTCAACTTCAACGCGTGAGCAAAGGCTGCCTGCTCAGTGACGGAACGGTCTGTCGGATGGAAGATCCGACGGAAAGAAAGCGCCATGCCGTACCTTTTGAAGGAGTGGTCGGTCTGTCTCGAAACGCTAGCCGACTATAGCATGGGTCTTTAGCCCATCAGCAAGGCTTTCCGGGAAATTGACAGGGCAGCCAGAGACCTCAGCGCAATGTTCCAGGCGAAGAACAATGGAGCGAATGCCGGAGGCCGACTGGCAGCCTCCGGAGGGATTTTGCGACGTTCTCAGTTAGTCCATAGGCGCTGATACCATTTCCTGTCCTCTCCGGCCGGCAATGCGGCGATATTCATGGCCTTGCGGATCTCGCCGATGTTCCAGCCAGTGAGCGTCGCCAACGTCTGCGCTTCCCGTTCATAGCGCTCTCGCAGTTGTCGGCGGTAAGTCGTTGCCGCGGGACATTCGTCCGTACCGGTCCAGGGATGCCGAAGGATGTAACGGGCCTGATGGTTCGCTCGATCCGAGGTTTCCTGGAAGAGTAAATCTTCAGGGAAGTGCGCCGCATCGTAACGAAGGTGGAGCCTGGTTAGAAACAGACTCTGCGACACCGGCGCGCCTTTTCCCGTTCGTCCGTTGACGTCCTGCCAGAACACGCCCAGGCTTCTCAGCTCTTCGGCCGAAAGCGGATTGGCCGCGCAGGGATCGCACCAATTCATATCCCAGGCATATTCGAGAAAGACGCCTCGCTCGCTCTCACGCTTGACTTGCTGGGTGAAGAGGTCGCGATAGAAGTCGCCGAACTTGTCCTTCACATAGAGAGGGATCTCCTGCGCCTCCGGCAGTCGCACTGTCCGGTAATTCGTCGTTTCGACCCGGCCTTGCTTCGTCAGGAAGTAGATGAAGAGTTCCTGCGCGCCGTCCGCGTTCACCGTGCCGAGCCGGATCGGCAGCATGAATCTCGGCGATTCGAAGGCGATCTGCAGCGGCCGCAGATGCGTCAGGCCGAGCTTGGCCTGCTCGCCGAGATTGACCTTGGCCACAAAGAACTTCATGCCCTGTTTCAGGTAACTGTGCAGAACCGATGAGGCGCCGTTGGGCATACGATAGCCGTTCTCGGTGAGCCAGGTTTCCAGACCAGCACTTTCTTTAGCGGAGAGAATCAGGATGTCGTACTCTCCCACGGTGTATTGCGCCTCGACGGTCACTCCCAACGCGCGCTCCCGCTCGCGGGTCGCCGCCGAAGCCGGCGCCATGCTCTTCATGACGTCCATCTTCCGTTCCATCAACTCGTAGCGCATGCAGGGATTCTCATCGAAGTACTCGACCAGCCGAGGCGCCGAATAGTCGGCCAGGTGTTTGAGGACGGCCGGATCCCCGACGTGGATCTGGTCTTTCTCCAGCACCGTCGGCACCGGGACGACTAACGCGAACTCCTTCACGTCCCCCTTGAAGTCGTTTGCCATGGTGATGACGGTCTTGTCGTCGTGACGAGCGATGGCCACCTCAGACGCCTTGTTGAAGAGTTTGGTGTCGGCCTTGCCGACGTAGAAGCCGCAGAACGCCGAGGCGGGGCTGTTCCAGCAGAGCAGAGCAATAAACAGCGTCACGACAAGCGTGGAAAGAACTCGTAAGGAAGGCGTGCCGATACGGGTCCTGTCGGCGAGCAGCCCGAGTGTGCTCGCACCCCCGCCCGGTGTGGGGTCCCCCGCTGCGCGCGCATGGGAAGGTGCCGCGTCCTGGCGCGGGACGGGGTTTGGGTGGGTGAGAAAGCCGCCCGCTCGCCCCCACCCGTAGGACCATTGCGCATAGAGCAAGAAACTCTTGGAGAAAATTGCATGACGGTTCATGAGGTCCTCCTTTGTTGTGATGATATGGATAGGGGAACGAGCAGAGAAGTGGGAATGGGGGTAGAAAATGTATCGCTTGAGGGCCTGGACCAGTCGTAACGAAGACCAGGAAGCAGGCGATCAAGAATCGGAACCAGCGGAGAGCAGACAATCAGCCCCCAGAGCGGACTGTGGGGACGGAATAGGAAGAACTGGACAAAGACCGCACACAGGGCCACGAGAAACGTGAACAGAATGCGGCCGGAGCGGGAATCAGGAGTCGTCTTCGGGTCCGTCACCATGAAGAATGAAAAGATCAGGAGCGTGCCGCTCTCGACCTGGTGCAAGGGGATCGTCAGCGGATCGCCGAGCCAGAGAGTGCGAGCGGTCAGGAGGCCCATATAGAAGCCAAGAAAGGACAGGGGCACGTCTGCGCGGGCAGTCCTTGTCACCACGAGGCTGCCCAGGCAGGCGACTAGGAAGGCGAACCAGGCCACCTGGCCCCACTGACCGGGCGAGATCCAACCGAGGCCTGTCGCGAGTACAACGATCAACGCCAGATTTGTAGGGTTGAACAGGTGCTTGTCCTTCCAGCGGATGACGAATTTGCTTCCGATGGCGATGACCGAAGCCAACGCGGCGACGAGAAGGTCGTTGGTACGGAGGAAGATGCAAAGGCCTACCGCCGAGACAAGCGCACTGCGGGGATCGAACGAAGACAGGTTGTACCACCTCGTTCCCGCATACTGCGTGAGTAGCGCCACACCGAATGTGATGGCGATTTGCAGCGGTGAGATATCGAAATGCAGCCACAGCAGTCCGTAGGTCAGCAAAGTGCCCAGGCTGGCGATCTGGTAAAGGCGGGGGTCGCGCCAGAACGATGATTTGGCCTCTTGATTCTTGCTGTGGTCTTGTCCCATGGGATCCTCCGTTCATAGGAGGATATGGGGCAAGGTCCAACTTCCTTTCAGACTATTCTGGGGGCCAATTCGCGGATCCTGTCGCGGCAAACAGCCCCACCGTGCTCACTCCACCCATCCCCCAGTGGGTCCCTTCCGTTGCGCGCGGTGGGGCGCCCCGTTTGCCACGCCACCCGCTTCCGGAGTGGACGTTGACAAGTTGTTAGCCACGCGTAAGAATCACAACTCGACGTGCGTTGAGGGGGAGGATGAAATGGCAAATCTGGCAGAAGTCATCAAGGGCGCGATGAGTTTGGATGTTCGAGATCGAGCCACCCTTGCGGAAAAGCTCTTAGCGAGCTTCGAAGAACTAAGCGAGGAAGAGGCGGATCGTCTCTGGGCCGAGGAGTCGCAACGCCGTCTGGATCAGTATCGCGCAGGCCAAGCCAAAGCGGTTTCGGCTGACGCCGTTCATGAGAAGGTGAACAAGCTTCTGCGATGAAGCCGCTGCGCTATCACGAGGCAGCGGAAGAAGAATTGCTGAATGAGATCGGCTACCTTGAGCTTCAAGCCTAAGGGCTGGGCCGACGATTCTTTGCCGAGATTCGACGGGCTGAAGAACGCATCGCACAATTTCCTGAATCAGCTCAAGAGATTCGCCCTGGGATCCGGAAGCGCGTGCTCCGGAGTTTTCGGTATTCGCTCATTTATGCGCTTGAATCCGATGGGGCATTGATTCTGGCTGTAGCTCACCATCGTCGGCACCCTGGCTATTGGGCCGGTCGTCTCACTGGATAGGACAGACGATGTTCCCTGATCAAAGCAGAAAAACCCAAACGACAAGGTATGATGTGGCTGAGCATCTTCGTAGTCAGGAGGAAATGGCCGCGTATTTGGAAGCTTGCTTGGAAGAAGCAGGAGACGACGCTGCGTTTATCGCGAAGGCTCTCGGAGATATTGCTCGGGCCAAAGGGATGGCGCAGGTGACGCGAGATGCTGGATAATCTCGTGAGAGTCTATACAAGAGGCTTTCGGGGAAGCGGAGCCCAGGGTTTGACACAATCCTCAAGGTGATTGGGGCGTTGGGGCTTACGCTTCATGTGCGAGCATCGACCGCGCGTGCCATTCGGTCGGCTTCACGTTCTGGTAGGCGGGCGGCCAAGGGGCGAGCGGCATGAGTCAGAGTCGAAACGGAGACATGCTGAATTTCGTGACTTTTGAGATTGCCTGTGGCCGGAGAATTCAGAATGTCCCCGTTCTTTTCTCCCCCGTTCTTTTCTCCGAAATCTTTCTGATGCATCTTGAGAAAAGTCAGCTGGAGCGTGCTTGACAGTCAAGACAGTTGCTGTCCCCTTGGACCGTACTAAACTAAGCGACCTTCGGGACATAATGAAACATAAAGTAAGCACATACTGGCCAACCAATGAACCCCGAAAAGCTCAAAGTGAACTTGCCTAGCAACTGCTCGATAACGACGCCCACGAGCATAAAAAGGAGACCTATTATGAAAATCACGATCGGTGCCCACCACACTACTGCCCAACCATAATAGATCAAGTAGACTAACCCTGTGATCATTCCTGCGAACGCGGAAATGGAAAGAATCAGCTCAAACACTTTGCTGGCTCCTTGGAAATCTCTTACTTGTAATTGTTGGTAATAAACAAAGGTGCCGAATAGGCAGTAGAAAAGTACCGACATCCAGGAAATGGATTCCATCATAGGTAGTCCTGTTTTAGGCCTAGCGCTTTTCTCCAGAGCCTCGTTCTACGGGGTCCTTTCTGTCTTTGGTTTCCATTCCCGCGCCAGCCGTTGTGCTTCGGCGACTTGAGCGGGGGTCATGCAGCGTGCGGTTTCATCTCGTCGGTCTGCTGCGGACTTCTGAGCGGCAGGTGTCACCAAGTTCGCTGCTGCGAGGATGAGCCACATGTGGGCTTGCACAAAGTTCTGTGGGATGCCCGCTCCGATGAAATACATGAGACCAAGGTCATGCTGCGCCAGCGCATTTCCCTGAGCTGCCGCTTTCTCGGACCAGTCTCGCGCTTGCGTGTAGTTCTGTGAAACGCCTAGCCCGTTGGCATAAATTTGACCGAGTTTGGCCTGAGCGTCCGCGTTGCCCTGGGCTGCGGCTTGCTCATACCACTCTCGCGCTTTCGCGTAGTCCTGTGGGGCACCCTGCCCCCCGTAGCACAGCGTACCGAGGGCGGCCTGCGCTATCGCGTCACCATGGGTGGCCGCTTTCTCCCAATTCTGCCGCGCATTTGCGTAGTCCTGCCTCTTGTAATATATATTACCGAGCAATTGCTGCCCGAGTATTTGTTGCGCCTTCGCTTTCTCTCCCACGTCCGCACCGGGCTTCCACTCACGGGCCAGTTTCTGCGCCTCGGTGATTTGAGCAGCCGTCATCTTCTTGGCTATCCTGTCGCGGGTAAACGTTGCAGCTTCATCCCCTTGTGCGGCGGCAAGGTTGAACCACATGTGCGCGAGTAGATCGTCCTGCGGGACCCCCGTACCGTTAGAGTACATCACCCCCAGGTTATATTTGGCACGGACTTCTCCCTGCTCAGCGGCCAGGCGATACCACCGCACCTGCTCCGTATCATCCTGCGGTACACCCTGGCCGTTGCCGTACATAGTACCCAGAGCGAATTGGGCAAAGGCATTGCCTTGCTTAGCCTCTAGCTGGTACCAGCGCGCCGCCTCTTTGAAATCCTGTGAGGCTCCCAGGCCATTGGCGTACATGAACCCAAGCTTGAGCCGAGCATTGGCCGCTCCCTGTTCAGCCGCCAAGTGGTACCAGCGCACCGCTTCTTTGTAATCCTGCGCGACGCCTTGGCCCTTGTCGTACAGCCAACCGAGTTGGAACTGCGCCTGGGCATGACCCTGCGTGGCGGCTTTCTCTAACCACTGCCGTGCCTTGACATAGTCCTGCGGCATACCCTGCGCTTTGAAATACAACATCCCGAGAGCGTACTGCGCCGGCGCGTTGCCCTGGACTGCGGCTTGCTCATTCCACTTTCGCGCTTTCGCAAAATCCTCAGGGACGCCCTTTCCCTCCTCATACAGTCTCTCGAGGTTGTTCTGTGCCGTCGCAACGACCTTATCGAAATGTGCCTCGGCCTTGATCCAATCGGAGCGGCTCACTACCTTGCGTTGCGGTATGCCTTTGTCGTAGTAGTCAATTACAAAGAGGTTGCCGTTCTCAGAGCATTTCTCCATGTCCTCAAGTTTTATGTGCACCCCAGCTGTCCATGTCTCTTGAGTGTAGCCAGGCTTTTGGGGGTCCAGAATGTGTGCTGTGGCGGTTTGACTGCCCCGGCGGACCACTTTAAATACTCCTTCCTTCCCCTTTTTCATGTTCTCCCACCACGCCTTCGTGACGACCACATCCTTCATGATGCCGTTCTCTTGCTTAATCTGGATGGTCATTTTTGCGCCAAACATCGAATCAAATATCCCTGTACTAAATTTCATCTCGTCCTCCACTGGTCATATGCAAGGCGACCTCCTTGTTCCGCCCCAGCCCCGAGAGCCTGTCAAGACGGAAACAGTGAGGGAAGGTCGGCTGCCTCTAGTGGCATAACAAGGTCTCTACAGAAGACTCGCAGCGGGCATCAGCGTAGCAGGCGCTGCGGAAAGTAAACTTCAGAGTATAAGGCTGGTTAAAATTCTATTGATTGCATTGGTGGTCAGTTCCAATGCCTCGCACTAAATCGCTAGGATCAAAACAAATCCACAATTCACCATAGTTCCAACTGTCTCCGAAATCGAATCCATATGCCTTCCCCAGCTGGATGTGTATACGTGCTCTGGGATTCCCCAATATGCCTTCGACCTCTTTTTTGGTCATACGCGCAAGTATGTAACGGCGAATTATGTCCGTCTTTTCGGTTATTGCCTTTATGGCAGCTAACTTCTTGTTTTCCAGTTCCTCGATATTGCCAAATACAACGTTTCGTTCCTTCCGAAGTTCGCCGGTAGAACTGACAGGGACGACACTCAGTCGAGAGTTTAACGCCTGGACTTGCTGCTCCAGTTGTCTGATCTGCTGCTGTTGCTCTGCAATGCGACCCTGGAGGCTCTTGTCGGCGACGATCGCTGACAACTGCTTTTGCACCTCCCCGACATCCACATCAGATTTCACTGTTAACGTAAGAGTGTTATGTCCATTGTCGAAGGCAAAGTTCTCTTTGACTATTTCCACTCTCAAAATTGCTGCTGCAAACGAGGTGATCTTGTCTTTGGTGAGTTGGAAGTCTTTCACCTCGGACACGCTTTCGATATAGACGCCAGCTTTCTCTAGTACCTTCCGCTTGGCTTCTAAAAAGCACAATTGACGGGCGTCGTTTCGGCTATCGTTGTCGCCCATAATGTACGTGTGCGTGGCAGTGAGGGTCTGGACCTGAGCGGAGACGATGGGAGGGAGAACGAGTGTAGCTAGGAGAGTGATGAAGGAAAGGGCGCGCATGGGGCGGAGAATATCCCATTATCCCAGCAAGAAATCACCCAGACTTCCGAGGGGATAAGGCCAAAATGCACGTATTTCTCAATGGCAGCCGCAGGCCGTTGTAACAGTATCGGCCGACTCGGACTCCATACCTTTCTGACCTTTAGGTATTGACAGAATCGCAGCGAAGGGGCTAATTTAATCTCCATAAATATCGAGAGAGCGCGAGGGTTCTGGCCCAGCGACCGCTCGGCAACCTGGTGATAGCCGCCAAGGTGCCAATGCCAGCCCGGATAGGGAACGATAGGGCTCACGAGCAACCAACGGCGTGAGACCCCTCAATTCGAGGGGTTTATTATTTCCACCCTCATATCGTCCCCCGCTGGGTGCCAGAACCCTCCACCTCATTCACATAAGGAGGTTGGAGTGCCCATCAAGAACTTGGCTTACCCGAGAATCAGCCGCGACACGACGGCGATCTTCACGTCAGAATCGGTTACCGAAGGCCATCCCGATAAGGTCTGTGATTTCATCGCCGACTCGATCTTGGATGCCTATCTCACGGAAGACCCCGCCAGCCGAGTGGCCTGCGAGGTTCTCTGTAAGCGCGATATCGTTGTGTTAGCGGGCGAGATCACGTCCCTGGCGATCGTGGATCACGAGAAAGTCGCGCGCCAAGCTATTCGAGCGATCGGCTATACGGATACCGCTGAGCCGTTCAATACGGATACGGTTCGGGTGCTGCAATTCATCACCAAACAGTCACCAGAGATCGCCCAGGGAGTGAATAAGGATAAGGGTGAGCAAGGCGCGGGCGATCAGGGCATCATGTTCGGCTTCGCCACCGACGAGACGCCCGAGTTGATGCCGTTGCCTATTTTGCTTGCCCACCGCTTGGCGCGAGGATTGGCTGATGATCGCCACGGAGATACAGTGGCCTGGCTCCGCCCCGATGCCAAGACCCAAGTCTCGGTCCTCTATGAAGGCAACACGCCCATGCGCGTGACGGACATCCTCGTTTCGACCCAGCACCGAGTGGATGTCAGACAGGATGCCATTCACGCTTATGTTGCGCACCAGTTGATCCAGCGCGTCTTGGGTATCTGGTATCACCGGGGCATTCACATCATGGTCAACCCCACAGGGAGCTTCGTGCATGGAGGCCCCTCGAGCGACTGTGGAGTGACAGGTCGAAAGATCATTGTGGACACCTATGGAGGCGCGGGCCGACACGGGGGAGGGGCCTTCAGTGGGAAAGATCCCTCGAAGGTCGACCGCAGCGGAGCCTACTTCTGCCGTTATGTGGCTCGTCAGATCATCCAGGAAGGTTTGGCACGAAAAGCCGAAGTGCAAGTGGCGTATGCCATCGGCGTCGCACAACCGGTCTCAGTCAAGGTGGATACCTTCGGAACTGGGGATGACGAAACCGCGGCTGATTTTGTGAGGCAATTCGATTTTCGGCCTGGTGCCATCATTGAACGGTTTGACCTCAAACGACCGATTTATCGGCAGACGACCAACTATGGGCACTTTGGGAAATCCGAATTGCCGTGGGAGCAAAGATAAGTCGGGTTTGATGAGACACCAGGCTACAGGGCAGAAGACACGCGCACGTGAAAACAATTGGAAAGAATATTCATTCGCAGGTAACAAATGGCCACATCAAAGCAGACTGTAGAAAACTCGAAGAGATCTCCCGAGCCGCATCGAAGAACAAATGCAAAGGCCCTAGCGCAGGGGAAAGTAGCCGCGCAAAGACAGGAACAGGTGGTCACACAAATAGATACGCTTCTTGAACTATTGGAGCATGCACCTGAATCGGATGTAGACCAGTGGTATGCAGAGCATTTCGGGATGTTGACGCAGGAAATGGATCGGTTACACCAGCTGCTGGGGATGTCGACTGCTGGTTGTGAGAGTCGGGCAGCATTCGAAAAGAAAGAGGAGGCACTATGAGTTTCATTGAGTACGGATCTCTATGCTGCCGCGAGGTGTCATGATGAGTTGCAACCAGGAAGCCAATATCCGTTGCCTGGTGAGCTACGCATCTCCACAACTCTGGAGCCAGCTTGCGGCTACCAACGCCCTAGATCGTCGCCACTGCAAAGAGTGCAATCGGGATGTGTATCTCGTTCGTGATGAAGAAGATTTCTTTCAGCACGCCGCCCATGGCCATTGTGTGGCCGTCCCGACCATGCCTGAGGCATCTCGTTGGGCGGGCCCTTTCACTGGCTCCCCAAGGCAGAGATAGGGCGTGACCTAGACATGCAACATCAAGTCTCATGAATTGAGAGGCAGACCATGAAAGTGATTCGCATAAGAATCGGGCTACTTCCGCCAGGGACAGTGAGATCGCAGAAGAGATTTGATCATCGGTTGAAACGCAATAAGGCGGATTCGACTCCGCCCGACGACGAAAGCCATTACTGGGCTGAGGCCATCCAGGATGGCGACAAGTTCTACTACCTGGTCAATGACGCCATATTAGAAATCTCCGAATACGAGTTTGGCAAAGTGATTCTCAATCCGTACCTATACTACTTCTCCACGGCCTTGAAGCTGCATAAAAGAATCGAGCGAGCAAAGCAAGCTACAGAGAGTTGGTCTTTGGGAAGGACGTGACGCTGCCATGCTTTACCAGCTCGAACGTTAGGACTTAATGCACATAGGGAGAAAAGCATGAACCTTCAAGAACTCGTTCAGCAGTATCGTGGAACAACCCTCCCCAAGTTGGTTGAGAAGCAAATCCAATCACTAAACAAAGTTTTATTGCTGCAAGCTATACAAGAGACCTACCACCATTTCCCAATCGAATTTCGCCAACAGGTTGATGCTTTTACGCATGCATACGTGAAGAACTGGCTTGCTCCCCACATCGTTACAATGGATTTAGGCGATATCTTCAAGGACACTATCCAAGACATAAAGGGCATGGCTACTCAAGCTGGCGTTTCACTCAATGACGAACAAGTATTCGACGTGTTCAATCTCATTGTTATGAAAGTGTCGCATTTCGCCCACATTGATCCAGAATTCCGCAAGGGATGGGGTATAAAGAAGGGTTGGTTTTCATGAACCATAACCAATCATTTGATGGCACTGAAACCATGTTGAATGGGTAGGCCACAGCAGACTTATCAGTTAGGCTCAGGGAGGGAAGATGCACACCGTCGCGAAAGCAGAGCAATTGATCGTCGCCGAATGGCGCGCTTGGTCGAAGCAACGCGACTCTTACTCTGTCGCCGATATGCTCAGCTTTTTTTGCCGGCTGCAAAAAGACAGATCGCATCTGCTTTCGTTCCGATGCAGCGGTGACCAATGGCAAAGGGTTCACGGGTGGCTTCAGAGCGATGAAGACATCCAATCGAAAATTCGGAGTCCAAGAGCCTAACTTGTTGTTCCCGCAGACCGTTTCTCACGAATAAGGAGGCGAAATAGTATGAGCTTTCTGAGTAGTTTTTTTCGGAATCAAAAAGGTAAGCAGGTCGATCTTGAAACGCTTGCGGTGCAATTCGACCAATCACAGGGCAAATATCTAAAAATGCTGATTGATGGCTTGTCGGCTTCGGAAGTGGAAGAAAGAAGGGCATGGGCGCGGGTAATAGCTGACACGGTGGTGCCTGCTCTCCTTGATGATACCAATCTGGAAACCAGATCTCGTTCGCATAAAACACTCAACACGCTCATAGCGGAATTACGCCCACCACAATACGAGAGCGAAATGCTTGACTTGAATAATGCTTGTTTCTTCGCTGTTAGGCGACTTTTAAAATCGACAGCAAAGCAAATCCCGACTGACCGTAACTTCGAAATGAAGGAGCACCTGACCAGGGCGTGGAATGACAAGCAGTTCCAGGCCCAGGTCGCGGAAAAGGTGCAACGGCACGTGCCCTCGCTGCTTCCGGACTTGGCGATGAAAGCGTGTCTTGGGACGATCGCAAAACTGGTGTCCACGATTATGTCCGGTTGGAGCCGGGAAGTGTGGGAGAAGAATGTCTGCGACATGCTCCAAAACTCACCGCCTATGAAGTTGTCGTCGGGAGAAGCGCTAACCATATGCAGGCTGGTTGAGAACGATCTGCGCCGGCTATTCGATTGGCGGATCGAGATTCCAGGCCCATCTGAGCCAAACGATAATACGGTCTACATCAACGCGGGAACGGGCGGAATTCGATGGCTCCTTTCCAGGGGCAGCGACAAGCTGGTCGTTGTCGGCGCCATGATGACATTCCTGTTTTTGTCATCGATGCAAAAGGGATGGGCCGCGAAGGGCCTGCAGCCCGCCGAAAATGGCTCCGGGATGATCGGATTAAACCTCAGGCCATGTGAGATATCCGATCACGAAGCTCGCGATTTAGGCAGGATAATCAGGGCGGCGTGTAGCAGTCCCACCGACAAGAGAACGCTACCGGTGTTCCATCAGGTCGAGCCTCTACTCACCTTTTTCGAGGGGGGTAGGTTTCGAATCGATCGGGCTCCGGATGCTGTCGCTCAACCACCGACGGAAAGTACTTTAGTTTGGAAAACATACTGACCCATCTCCCCCCTGAGGCCCCATATATCGCTAACTCGCCCATACCTGCCATGGGAGAGGTAATCTTAGTGGCCACGCGGCGGCATCAGGCCAGGTTAGGAAGCTGGCCCCTCAACAATTCGGAGAATCCACTCTATGAGTCAGCACAAGATGTGCCAAGCCATTTCCGTTGTAGGGGTCGCACTAACTGGGATTCTCCTGTCCTCTTCTCTTACCTGGGCCGCCAAGGATGCACGTCCCTTTTGGACTGAGAAATCATCCTTTATCGAAGGAGAAGAGCTGTTTGTAGTGGGAGTGGCGTCAAAAGCACGGACGGTTGAGGAGGGGCGACGGCAAGCGTTTGAGCAAGGCAAGGTCGAACTCATGAATTTTGCGCAGATCACCAGCCTCGAAGCGCAAGGGCTTGTGATTGAGACGCAAATGACTTTTGAGGAGCCGAACCCTGATGGGACCATTACCGTGTATCGTCTTTTGCGAGTTCCCGCAACCAAACTGGTATCGATTCAAGGACGTCTCCAAGCGCAGGGTCGTGCCCATGAGCAGACTCTAGAGCAATCACGCAGGGAACTGGTGGCGATCCAACAATCACTTGACCAGAAACAGCATGAATTGGAATCTCGTTCCAAGGGGACACTGGACACCCTTGCTACCGGTTTCTCAGTTACAAGTAACCCTTGGAGAAAAAGCTGCAAAGCTGGATCAGCAGCAACGGCAGATTGAGCAGATGCTGCAGCAGCTCAATGCAAAACTCCAGTCGAGCAGCACGCCCACCAATCGGTCAGAGCAGAGTGGGTCCTTGGTAGACCGTCTCAAAGAGACAGACGCCAAGCTTGAGGCAAGCGAGCAGGAATTGAGCCGTCTCGCCCGGCAAATTCAGGAGCGAGTAAATTCGAGCTCTCAGAAGGCTTGTGGTATATCACGCCTGGGATGACTCCAACGGAGGTGAGAACACTCCTGGGGAGCCCGGATGGTCGCCAGAAAGATCCATTTACAAGCTACTTGGACACTTGGGCATATGGGAAAAGCATCGTGCATTTTAGTAGGCAAGACGTGGTCGGCTCTATTTCAGGATGTTGATAATAATGTTTGTTCAGCGATGGGGCGGAACATGAGCTGGTTGTATAATGAAGGGGCTTGCTTTGCTTCGCGCCCATGCCTAACACTGTGTTCGAATGAGACGCGCCTAGAACGTCGAGCATTTCACCGCGATGGTAGGTGCGATCACGAGGAGACCAACCACACATGCAAGCACTGTCTTGGCCATCCATCGGATTCTTCTGTCTCTTTGGTATCTTCGTTTTCTACCAGCAGCTACACGTCAAGCATTTCCACGGTTCGAGTCAGAGCTTCGCTTTGGCGCTTAATATATCGGGGCTTTTGGGCTCCCTTACAGGCCTCACGTACCTGGTCTACTACGATTGGCACGTTGTCTGGTGGGCACCCATCGTCATCTTTGTCATTGGCATCTTGGCGGCTATGCTTGGGGTTTTCGTCGAACGGATCGTTGGTTCGATGGCCCTTAGCATTGGCGTTTTTGTCGGGTGGCCTATCTGTGCGTACTTCATGTTCATCTATGTTCCAAATGGCACCTAACCTTATCCCGAGCCGGACACTCAGCCGTAGACTGACGGCTGCTGGCCATCTCAAACATTATGCCCCCGGCCAAGGATGCGGCGGTGCGTGAAGAATCCATCAAGGACTTTGGCGACTTCATTCGTCACACCGAGGTGTTCGACCTCATCTTTGGAGTCGCCAACTGGGGTCAAGTCTTGCAATCATACATTCGTAAGCTGATCTCACTCGCCTCGCGCGGCGCGTTCCACGTCGTCATCCACAAAGATCATACCTGGCCGGCGGCCGGGGACGCGGTATGCTGGACCGGCCTTGTATCGCGGGCAGTCTCGCGGACCATAGCAGTGCGTTTCAAAACGCCACTTCACCTCAGACGGATTCCAGTGATCGAGGATGATCTGCGTCGGCATCGTCAGGCCGAAGGGGCATTGAACACATTGCGTCTCGCAGGTCTCACGCTTCAGGCGAAGATGTCCCCGTTCTCGGTATTGTTCTAGCGATGCCGCCGGTTGGGCTCGGCGGGGCATCGGGCTGAGTCCGCTCGATGAGTCGGAGTCCGCTCACCTTGTAGAACTCCGCCCATTCGGTTTCGCGGTCTGGAACCGGGATTGCCGTGCCGCTGATGCGGTCATCGATGCGGAACCCGTGTTGCTCATGGGCTTTCGGGCCAATCGCCACCCTGAACCCAATGCGCGGGAGGCCGTCCACCTCTCCATCAAGAATCAGCGTGTATCCCTGATACTGATGGGTCGGGACCTGATCGAACGACCGGATCAGGCGGATGCGCGCCTTGACGCCGACAATCCTACCGGTGAATGCGATCTTGTCCATGCGTGATTCGAGTCCATCATCGCTCATATGGTACCCTAGCCAGTGGAGTAGCGTCACGGGGTGGGGTTCCCGTGAAATCGTTCCGTTCATCCATCAACCTTGACAGTGGGTTTGGTGACTGTCATGCTGTTGTTGAAATATTCAACAATAGGAGTGTCGCGATGGCCACGGTGAACTTTAGCGTACCACCCGACGTGAAGGAAGCGTTCGATAAGGCGTTCAGCGGCCAGAATAAGAGCGCGGTGTTGGCCGAGTTGATGCGACAGGCTGTGGAGGAGCGGCAGCGCCGCCGTCGAAGGGCCAAGATCGTTGAGAAGTTGTTGGCGCTTCGAAAGCGGACCAAGCGGGTCACTGATCGCGCTGTTCGGGCTGCCAGGAGACACGGAAGGCCGTGACGACGGTCGTGCTCGATGCCAGCGTAATCGTCAAGTGGATTCTTGGTGATCGCGCCGACGAGTCGCACTCCCTCCAGGCTTTGCAGATTCTTCAATTCATCAAAGCATCTCGTATCGCCGTTCTCCAGCCCCCGCACTGGCTGGCTGAGGCTGCAGCGGTGATCGTCCGGTTGGATCAAGGACGGGCTCGCCAAGCCGTTTCGCTTCTCCATGCCCTTGAATTGCCTGTGGCGGAAGAAGCAGATGTGTACCACAAGGCTTGCGAGCTTGCCGCGACGTTGAAACAGCATCTATTCGATACCCTCTATCATGCCGTGGCGCTGAGCAAGCCCGGTGCAACGCTCGTCACGGCCGATGAGCAATATTATCGGAAGGCCCATCACGCCGGTCGAATTATCAGATTAAGGGACTATTCTCAGTCGATAGCCTGAAGTGAGAAAAACCTCCAGGGGCTACATTCGCTCCACGAGGAACGTCATTGAAAATGCTGTCGGGTGTGGCTGAGCATCGTCGTACGCCTGAGGAAACGAGGGGAGAGAGCAGGGACATTTTCAATTGCCCCTGCAAGAATGTTCGTGCGCATGATGGCGGCCATGGGCGGACTGGGTCTGCGAGCGCATGGCCGGAGAGGCCGGGACACAACTTGCCGAAGCGAGCGGCGCTTGCTCGTTGTAGCAAGCGCGAAGCGTGCACTGTTGGAGAGGGGTGTCAGAGACTATTTTTAGGGATTTGGAAATCTTGAGACAAACGGAAATGACAAGCCAAATCAGTCATTCATGTGAGGCCCGACATGGAAGCACCAAGACCGCCGTTGCCGCCGTTTGATGAACAGACTGCCGCGCAAAAAGTCCGCATGGCCGAGGATGCCTGGAATACCCGCGATCCGCAGCGAGTCGCGTTGGCCTATACACCAGATAGCGTCTGGCGCAACCGCGCCGAGTTCTTCGCCGGGCGCGAGGCGATCGTGCAGTTCCTGACCAGAAAGTGGAGTAAGGAATTGGAATACCGGCTTATCAAGGAGCTGTGGGCCTTCCATGGCAACAGGATTGCCGTGAGGTTTGCCTATGAGTGGCATGACGACTCAGGTCATTGGTTCCGCTCCTACGGGAATGAAAACTGGGAATTCGACGAGAAGGGATACATGCGACGACGGATTGCGAGCATCAACGATCTCCCCATCCATGAGAAGGACCGCAAGTATCACTGGGCCTTGGGACGTCGCCCCGACGACCATCCGGGACTTTCAGCTCTTGGCCTGTAGGGTGGCGGCGTCAGCCGCGTGAGTTACCGGCCAAGGGAAATAGTTGCGACGATCTGTGCGCTCGGGGATGGATCTTGACTGACGACGTAGGTGGCTTGTTCCTGCGCACCGGCCGGCCCGCCTGGAGCGATGGATTCCTGCGATTGATCAGGAGATGGCCGTTCAAACATGGCGGCTTCCTGCCTTGTGATGGGCCCGAACGGAGCTCGAGAGAGACGGACGATGAGTGCCGCAGCTCCGCTCTCTGCAGGTAAAGGAATGATCCGGCGTTGACCCGCCATGACCTTCTCAGAGATTCGGCCCGTCGCTTTTTCAGGAAACAGGAGTTCCGGCATAGAGGGCCCCAGCGTCTTCCAGATCTGGAGATAGGCATCCTGGTTGGTTTCTACGGCGAAGCTCACTGGTCCTGCACTGTTCAATGCGGCGGCCGCGTCCACTTCCCGCTCCTGTCCCTCTGCTCCGCGCAGGACCAAACTATAACGGAGCCCCAACGGTCTCATGCGGGCGGCAGGTCCCGCAGCTTTGCCGGCGGCGGCAAAACGATCCATCTTGCGATCCGGTTGGACCGCTTGCGGTTCTGATTCGGCATGTGGCCGCAGGGCTTGTTCTTGCTCTGCGGCCACCGCCGGCCGGTCGGACCGGCCTAGGTTGTCGCCATAGAAGAGCGCACGGGCGCCGATCGGTTTCGTGACGGCGCCGGACTTGGGCGCGTTCATCGGTGTCTGCATGGGTTGAAGTTCCGGCGCAGCCCCCAGTTCTTCAGAGGGACCGCCTGATGCAGTAGCAGGCGCCTTGGCTTGTTTGCCTGCTTCGTCCCGTTGTTCCTTTGACGGAGGCGCCGCCGCCCGTTCTCGTTTTGCAGACTTGCCGGCCAACTCGGCTTTCTTCTCCGGCTCGATGAGTTTTGCAATGGTCTCCTTCGTTTTCGCCAAGGACTCAACCGGTCGGAGAGGTTCCGGCTGCGATGCGGAAGGGGTCTGAGCAGACTGGACTGCCGGCGCCGTATCGTCTGTTCGAACGGATTGCGCCGCCTGGTTGAGACTGTCCTGATAAATCTTCGTGCCGAGGACGACGGCAAAGACCGCAGCGGCGATGCCGCCGGAGAAGGCGAGTCCTGCCGGACGCCTGAGCCAATCGAGCCATGAGAGCGGACGTTCCGAGTCTGCTGCTCCGGATTGCCGGACCGAATCTAACAGCCTGCGCCGCACAGCAGGATCCGCCAGCAACTCTTTCAGCGCCTGCTCGTCCGCCAGAGCATTGAAAAGTTGTTGATCCTGCAGGGCTGCAGTAAACAGCTTCTGCCGCTCCTCTTGTGTGAGCGTATCGGCTGCGAATCCGCCGAGCAGTTTTTCCAGCTCATGCTCAGACATAATCCTCGTCGCTCGTCGTTTGTATCTCGTGAAGCGTGCAGAACTCAGAACTCAGAACTCAGAACTCAGAACTCAGAACATCTCCCCTCATTCCCAACTCCCACCCATCAGGCTCAAGAGCTGCTTCCTGCAGCGCAGGTCCCACGAGTAGATCGTGTTCACAGAGCGTTGGCCCATGAGTCTTTGAATTTCCGGAAAGCTTTTACCCTCCAGTTTCCACTTGAATAACTCACGGCAGCGCTCTCCCAGTTGCGCCAAGGCGGCGGCCAGACGATCGACCCGTTGTTTCTGATCCAGCTGTCTCAATGGGTCGTCGGCCGGATCGGCCAGAGGCAGTTCGTCGATGGATTCCTGATTATACTCTCCGCGCCGGAGCGACTTACGGTGCGCGTCCAGCATCTTAAAGCGCAGCACTTGGAAGGCCAGGGGAACCAGCTCGGTCAGCTCCGTGACCTGAGGATACTTTTCTTGCAGGACGACGAGCGCGTCCTGTGTGAGATCCTCCGCGAGATCTCTCGATACCCGTGATGTTGCGAAGGCCAGTATCCTTTCGCGGAGGGCGGCGAGAATCTGGTCTCGATCCATGCGGAACGGTCCCTCGTTATGTCTTGGGCCGAGCGAGTAATTCGCCGAATGAGCGAAAGCCAAGTCCCAACCCTCGACAGACCGCCACCTGCCGATCGAACCGATTTGTGGTGCGTATCATGTCCCGGAGCGTCCTTAGCGCGACACGTCCCCATGCAGCCGCATGGAAGACGGACAAGGGATAGTCGGTGCCGAACAGCAGCCGGTCGTGGATTTCCGGATAACGGCGCAGGTGCAGCAGCATCCGCAGGCGATTGGGCAGCGTGATGGCGGAGATGTCGGCGTAGAAGTTCGGGTAGGTTTTGGAAAATCTCAGCAGAGTCGGCAGGAATTTCTCGTAGAGAATCAAGCCGTTGCTGCAGGCATGGGCGGCGATCACCGTTGCGCCCTCGTCGAGCGGCACACGAAGTCTGTCTGCGTCGCCGACAGACTGATCCTTACCGATCAAACTGAATTCGTAGCCGACGTGGCTCAGGAACGGAAGTTTGCGGTCGGCCAGCGCGCGATAGAAGGGTTTAAACCGGAGATCGGCGGGGTCGAACTGTTGGACATTCGGCAGAACCTTGACCAGGACGGCGCCGGCATCGGCGCAACGATGAACCTCCTCCACCGCGTCTCGCCGCTGCGGGTTGATCGATACTCCAGGCAAAAACTCTTCGGGATGCGTGTTGACGGCATTAAGCACGTAGTCGTTGCTGACAAGAAATTCCGTCTCTGCCCGGTTCAGCTGTCCGTTCCGGTCATACACCCCATCCATGCCGAGAACCACTGCCTTCCGGACATGCCTGGATTCGCGCAGTTCCCTCAAGAGATCGGAGAGATATCTCTCATTGAATTCCCGCGGCTTCAGGGCTGAGAGCTCGTGCTTCCAGAGCAGAAACCGGAAGAGCGGACTTTTGAGCATCTTCGGCGAGATGTAGCAGTCGTTGCCGTCGTCCGGCAAGGCCCCGAGATGGACATGGCAGTCGATCAGAGACTTCTCAGTCGTCATATGTCATGCGTCATGCGTGAAGTGTGTCTTGTAAGCCAAGATACGCTTCACGAGTTACGTTTCACGTTCCCTTCAATCGTTCTATCGCGATTCGCTTGAGGCTGCGCAGATCCATCTTGCCGGTTCCCAAGACCGGCAGAGCTTCGACCTTGATGAAATTCCCGCGCGGCGGAATGAATAGATTCGGGAGGCCGTTGGAGGAGAGCTGGGCGATGATGCCAGGAATACGGGAATCGTCAAGCGTGTGGAGGACGGCCAGTTGCTCACCCTTGCGCTCGTCGGGAATCCCGGTGACCGCGAAGGTCTGCGTATCCAGTCCCGCGGCCTGATGCAGCGCCTCCTCCACCTTGCCGTGCGGGACCATCTCGCCGCCTAGTTTGGAAAAGCGCGACAACCGGTCGGTGATGGTCAGGAAACCGTCCTCATCCAGCATGGCGAGGTCGCCGGTGACATACCAGCCTTCGCGCATGACTTCAGCCGTGAGATCCTCGCGGCCGAGATACCCTTTCATCACGTTCGGGCCTCTTACAAGGAGCATGCCGGGCTTGCCGGGCGGCGTCGGCGCGAAGCTGTCCGGATCGACGATCTTCACCGAGACTCCGGGGAGAGGCTGGCCGACCGTGCCGCGTCTGGAAGCCGGTTGATAGTAGCCTGCCGCGCGGAAGTCCGGACAGTTGACGGCGATGACCGGGGCGCATTCCGTCACGCCGTACCCCTCGATTGGTTCGATGCCGAACGTATCCTCCACGGCTTGGGCCAGACGCGCGGGGAGTTTTTCCGCGCCGGTCAGGATGACGCGCAAGGAGCTGAACTGCTCGGGCGTGCATCGTTTCAGGTACAGCTGCAGAAACGTCGGCGTCGTCACCAGAAACGTCACCCGATATCGGCGGATCAATTCGCCGATCGCGGCCGCATCCAACGGCGAGGGGTGAAACACCATGCTCCCGTTGTTGAACATGACCAGCCAGAAGACCAGATAGCCAAAGGAGTGAAAGAACGGCAGGATGCCCAGCACCTGTTCCTGATCGTAGAGATGCAGCACCTGGCTCGCCGCCTGCGCGTTGGCGTCGACACTGAAGTGGGAGAGCATGACCCCCTTCGGCTCGCCCGCGCTGCCGCTGCTGAAAATGATTGTCGCCAGATCGTCCATCGACAGCGGAGTCTTCAGTCCGCAGGCCAGTTCGATGAGCCGCGCCGGGGCCAGGATGGCCAGAAGCCCGGCGGCGATTTTCTGACCAGCGCCGATGGTCTGGACCGCATCTTCCAGCCAGATGATCGCCAGACCATCGGGCAGATCGAGTTTCGCTTTATCGACGAAGGCCCTACTGGTCACAATGGTGCGAAGGCCGGCCAGCCGAGCGGCTGCCTCGAGGCCGGACTTCCCGACCGTATAATTCAAGTTCACCGTCGTCTTCCCGCACAACGGCGCCGCAATGTTCAGCAGCGCGGCTGCAACCGTCGGCGGGAGCAGGATGCCCACATGCTGTTGATCCCGCCAATGCGGCCGAAGAGTTCTGGCCATGGCGATGCTTGCGATCAGGGCCTGCAGGGAAGAGATGCGCGGGCGTTGCTGATCCGCCATGGCAAGCCGGAATGGATGTTTCCGCATCGCGCGGATGAACTGCCGGTGCAGTGGACGCCGATCGGCCTTTCGCGCATTCCAGGCCGCTTCGCCGAGCGAACGAATCGCGCTCCGGACGTCCCAGGCTGCGGTGTCCGCTGGCAACGGCTTGCCGAATGACACGGTGACGGGGTAAGGGATGCGCTCGGGTCGCTTCCAGAGGAAGCGGCCATGGTCGAAGCTGAAGACACTTCCCCAGACTCGGTCCAAGTGCACGGGCAGGATCGGCGCCGTCTGCCCCTTCATGATCCGCTCGAAGCCTCGGCGAAACGGCAGCAGAGTACCGGTCCTGGTAATCTGCCCTTCGGGGAAGATGCAGACCAGCTCCCCTTCCGCGATGGCCGCACCCGCGTCATGGAGCGCTCGGAGCACGACCTTCAGCCCCCCGTGTGATGAAATCGGGATTACGCCGAGCACCTTCATGAACGGCCTGAGAAGCGGGTGGCCGGCGTATCGCCCATCGACGACGAATCGCACGGGACGATCAAGGCTGGCGATCAGCAGGAACCCGTCGATGAACGACACATGATTGGGAACGAGCAAGGCTCCGCCGTCGGCTGGGACATGTTCATGGCCGATGATGCGCAGACGATAGAGCGTATTGGTGAAGATGACCAGGACGACGCGCAGGAGCGCCTCCGGCATCAGCCACAGCGCCCAGCTCGTTCCGATCACGGTCAGCAGGGCTGTCGCCAGAAAGATGCCTGTCGTGGACAGTCCGCCGTTGGCCAGCGCGCCGGCCCCGAGCGAGCCTAGGAAAATTCCGGTAAAGACGCAGGTGTTCTCGAAGGCGATGACGGATCCCCGACGATCGGCCGGGGCGCGCCACTGGATCAGGGCATTCAGCGGGACGAATATGAGCGCGCTTGAGATACCGAGAACCACCATCAGCGCCAGCGTTGTTCCCAGGCTTGGCGCGAAGATGCCCAGCGTCGACAAGATGACGGCCACACCCGTCGCCCCGAGCGGAATCAATCCATACTCCACCCGGGATTGTGAAAGGCGGCCGACCAACCGGGCGCCCAGTCCGATGCCGATCGACAGCATCATCAGCGGCAGCCCCGATTGCCAGTCGGAGACTCCCAACACCGCTTTCGCGTACACGAGAATGTCCTGCGCGAAGAGGCTGGCGATGGTCCAGAAGAACACGGCGCCCGTGACCGCCAGGCGCAGCATGCGATCTCCGGCCAGCGCCGACCAGGCGCCCCGCAGCGTGTTGAGAAGGCCGCCTTCCGCCCGCGCGGCCGGGACCTGGGGAATCGTCCAGGCTGCGGCGAATCCGATCAGCGAAAAGATCGCGAGTGTCAGCGGAGCCAGCCAGAGCGACTCGCCGGTGAGGGACATCAAAATACCAGGCGCGGCGGTTCCGGTCAGGATCGCGAGAAAGGTCCACATCTCCAGCTGGCCGTTGCCGGCGGCCAATCGCTCGTGCGGCAGCAGCTCGGCAAGGATCCCGTACTTGGCCGGGCTGAACAGCGCGCTGTGGACTCCCATGCCGCCGAGCACGATCAAGGGAAGAACGCCTCCCGCTGGGTTGATCCAGAGCGCAAGCGTGCCCGCGCTCATCAACAGCATCTCCACAGACTTCATCATGATAATGACCCTGCGCTTGCTCACGCGGTCGGCCAGCACCCCGGCGACAATCGAAACCAGCGCGAGAGGCAGCGTGAAGATGACGAAGGCGAGCGTCGTTTGAGTTTGTGAGGCGGTTTCGAACTCCGGACCAGGCGCGATGGCGGCGGACAGCTGCCGGATACCCAGGAGGGCCACCATCAACTTCCAGGCGTTGTCGTTGAACGCGCCGCAGAATTGCGCGATCAAGAGGCCTCTAAGAGGATGTCGCGAGGAATCGATCATCAGGTTTGAGAAAGACCGGCTCGCATACTATGGAGCAAGACGAAGGAAAGATCAAAGTTCCAAATTGTGCTCATCGGGAGGGACCGGTAATCCTTCCAACTGCATAATCTTCAGAGCGTTGGTCGTCGGGCAGGGGCCGGGCCGCAGCTTGTAGTCGAACGACAAGGCGCCGCCTGCGACGGTTTCCTGAAAATGCGCGTTGACCAGCGAGGGAATCTCCTTCTCCAGATCGGTCAGCTCCAGGTCATGCGTGCTGACCAGCCCGAAGCCGCTTCCGGTTGAAAGCGCGGTGATATAGGCCCGGCTGCCGATCAGGCGCTCGCGGTTATTGGTGCCTTTGAAGATTTCGTCGATCAAGAACAGCACCGGCGGCGCCGTACGATCTTGCGTCTCGTCCAGGATGATCTTCAGCCGTTTGACCTCCGCATAGAAAAACGAAAGTCCGGTGTCGAGGGAATCGTCGATACGGATGCAGCAGGCCAGCCGGCTCCAGGACCATTCGAATCCTGTTGCGCAAACCGGCGCCCCGGCCTGCGCCAGACAGAGGTTGATACCGATGGTTCGTAAGAACGTACTCTTGCCGGACATGTTCGAACCGGTGATGAGATGGATCGAGCCTTGCCCCGCAAGCTCAAGGCTGTTGGCGACACGGGTCCGCGCAGGAATGAGCGGATGGCCGAGATCGCCGGCTCTGACTGCCGTTCCGGTCGCCGAAATGGGCCAGACATAGGAGGGATGCAAATGAGCGAAGGTCGCGAGCGCCGATGCCGCCTCCATTTCCGCCAGTCGATCGAGCCAGGTCGAAAGCTGTTGCTCGACCTCTTGTTGAATCGCTTGCAGTTTTCTGGTGAACCACAGATCCCAGGGGCAGAGCGCGTTCACGGCGAGATGGACGAGCGGATGCGCCTTGATGCTCATGGCGTGGAGCGTCCTGGCCGCACGCCTGACAGAAACCGAAGGGCTGCGACGGCTGTTCAACAGAGGGGCGCAGGCGGCAGCAAGCGCGGAGCGCTTTCGACGGGCATGACGTTCCAGATAACCCAGGACGCTTCCCAATCGTGCCATCTCGCCGTGCAGGCCGACGGCATGTTCCAACAATTCCTCGCCTTGATCGGTCATCAAGTAGATGAAGGCGTAGGCGCCGAACGAGAACATCCAGTAGCCGGGCAGCCAGTTCAGCAGCGCGCCTAAACCCAGAAAAATGGTCGTCGTGGCCAGGACCATTTGGATCGCAAAGATCAGGTTGAGCTTTGGAAACCCGACCGGATGAGCGAGCACCGCGGCAAGGCGTCGGCCGTTGATTTCCTGCTCGCCGGCAAGCCGGGCTTCGAGGACGAGCCGATCGCGAAAGAGGGAACGCGGGGTCAATTCCTGGATCAGATGCCGGCGGGCTTCCCAGACGGCGTCTGGAGGAGGCTGAGTCAGAAGCCAGGAGGCCAGACGATCGCGTCCATGGTCCGACACCGTGTTGTCGAGGAGATGCAGTAATGAGTGTGCACCGACAAGATCGAGGTCGTTTGCGTAGGGGTGGGATTCCCGGATTTCGTTCGCGCGCAAGGGAATCTGCGGCCAGTTCAACTCCACCCGGGCAAGGTGGACGGACTTGATTGCTTTCCACAGGCGCAGCCTGTGAATACGCTGTTCCAGCCTGCTATGATACGCAGCGACCAGGGCAAACGACAGGAGGAAGCCGGCTAACGCGAGGTTACCGGCCTGGTACCATCCGGATTTGTAGAGCGTGACGGTGCAGAGGAGGCCGATGAGGAAGATCGTCAACCGCCATTTCGTAAAGGTAGAACTGGTCTTGGCGCTTTGCGAAATCAACCGCTCGATCCTGCCGAGAAGTCGCTCTAGACGTGATGTGCGCGACGGAATCGCCATCATTCAAGGGACCATACTGGAAGCCTGGGATGTCGTCAACGCCTCCTGAATGGATCGATGTTCAGATCAGATCCGACGCTGACGCGGGGGAACTGTTGGGGTTTCTCGACGATCAGGAGGTCCAGGGAGCCTGGCAAGACGGCGAGTCCATCCATCTCTATTGGCCAGGCCGAAGCTGGTCTCCGGAACATCTGGCGCGGCTTCAGCGAGCGCTTCGACAACTGAGCGAAGAAGGGCAGCTGTTGCCTGAGGTGCTGGTCGAATCCTTGCCCCATCAAGATTGGAACCGGCGCTGGGCGGAGTCTGTCAAGCCTCTATGGATCGGACGGCGCATCGTCATCCGGCCCAGTTGGGAGTCGGTCGCCGCTCGACCCGATCAGATCGAGATCGTGCTGGATCCGAAGCAAGCCTTCGGCACCGGCCACCATGCGACGACCGGAATGCTCCTCGAATGGCTTGAGGAACTGATCGGCGGAGGCGAGTCGGTCCTGGATGTCGGCACAGGCAGCGCGATCCTTGCCATGGTAGCCTTGCGTCTCGGGGCGGCTCGCGCGACGGGCCTGGACAATGATCCCGTCGCAATCGACTGCGCGAGGGAATATGCGCGGGAGAACCGTTTCGGCGAAGAGTTGATCCTGCGCTGCGAAACGTTAAGCAAAGGGGAGACCTTCGATCTCGTCCTGGCGAATTTGGATCGCGGGACGTTACTGCTTCTGGCCGATGATCTGGCCGCCGTCACGGGAAGCAGACTCCTTGTCTCCGGCCTCCTGGTCGGGCAACGGCAGGAGGTTGCCGAGGCGTTCGGCCGGCATACTCTCTATCCGCTTGCGGAGCGAGAAAGGGACGGCTGGCTCGCGATGGAATTCGGACGAACTCAAGGTTGCGAAGGAGCGTGACAATGACGACATCAGGCAGGCCGCCTTATCCTCACGTGCATCAGATCAATGCATCCGATGGAGGCGTTCCCAAATTGCCCGTTCTCGAAGCGAAAGTGACCAAATCGGGACTCGACGGAGATCGCCAACGCAATCTCAAAGTCCATGGGGGGCCGGATCGGGCTGTGTGCTTGTATTCACTCGAATTGATCGAGCGGCTGCAGGACGAAGGACATTCCATCGACGCGGGGTCTTCGGGCGAAAACCTGACCGTGACCGGCATCGAGTGGAACGAGCTCGAACCGGGGACGCGATTGAGGATCGGACCGGACGTGAGGCTCGAGGTCGCCAGTTACTGCGCTCCCTGCGAGCTGAACGCTCAGTGGTTCCGCGACGGAGAGATCTCCCGCATTTCTCAAAAAGCCAATCCCGGATGGAGCCGGCTCTATGCGCGGGTGCTGCGGGGCGGCGTGGTGCGGCCGGGAGACGCAGTAGAGGTAGAAAGGAAGGTTTAGATTAAGGTTAAGGTCAAGGATCGCTCAGAGAGAGCTACCCTTATCCTCACCTCAACCTGAACCTTCTTCAAGGTATTATATGGAGCGCATATTGGAGCCGGAATTGATGGAGGAGGATTCCCAGGTTCTGGCTTACGCTCAGGCGGACTTTGAAGCGGAAAACCAGGGATTCGTCGATCTGTTTCGAGAATACTTTCCGGAGTTCTCGGAAGGACAGGTGTTCGACCTCGGTTGCGGACCAGGCGATATTCCGATCAAATTTGCGAGGATGTTCTCGACCTGCCGGGTCACCGGTGTCGATGCGTCTGCTCCCATGATCAGGCTGGCGGAGCAGGCTGTGGCACAGGCCGGGTTGTCCGACCGTGTCACCTTCCGCTGCGCGCGGTTTCAAGATCTTCCTGGGGCGAGTCTGGCCGACGCCGCTATCTCGAACAGTCTCCTGCACCACGTTCCCAATCCGCTTCAGTTTTGGAACAAGTTGCGGCAACTGGTGAGACCAGGCGCCCCCGTACTGGTCATGGATCTGCTCCGTCCCGCCTCGCCGGAGGAGGCGCAAGCCATCGTCGATCGCTACGCGGCCGATGAGCCGGAGATCTTACGGCGGGACTTCTACAATTCACTGCTGGCGGCCTTCACCGAGGACGAGATCGCCTCTCAGTTGGCGCGGATGAACCTGACGAGATTATTGATTGATGTGATCGATGATCGGCATTGGGTCGTCGGGGGCATCATCCATTGAGAAGAATGCTGAAAAAGGCCCCCAACTTTGTTCTCGGCTCGAAAAATTCTCAACGTAGTTCAGAAACTACGCCTCCGGTTTTTTCTCGCCTGCGGCCTCGTTGGATGGCCTTTTTGAGCATTCTTGTGCTGCTGGCTACTCCAGCTCTTCAAAGCGAAGCGCAGCTCGACCGGCTGAGGAAATCAAAGACTATTGACGCGTCGATGGTCGGCGACAGCCCCATGGTGACGATTCCGGAAGGGGAATTCATCATGGGCGTTGACGGGACCCAGGCGTTAGAGGATGAACGGCCGAGCCATCGTCCTTGGTTGGATGCCTTTACGATAGATGCGCATGAGGTCACTACGGCGCAGTATTCTGCATTTATCATGGCCGCAGGTCGTCCGGCGCCCTGGCAATGGGAAACGGTCGATTTCTCTCGGCATGGGGACCGCCCGGTGATCGGTGTCGATTGGTCTGATGCCGATGCCTATTGTCGATGGAAGGGGAGACGGCTTCCCACAGAAGCGGAGTGGGAAAAAGCGGCGCGAGGCACGGACGGACGCCTCTATCCTTGGGGCAATCAGGTCCCGACCAAAGAATTTGCCAATTTCGCCTTGGGCGCGCGGTTCAGCTACAGTCAGGTCCTGATGCCTGTGCGTGCATACGAGCAGGGTAAGAGCCCGTTCGGGCTGTTTCAGATGGCCGGCAATGTGTATGAATGGGTGCAGGATTGGTATGCCGCGAATTATTACGAAGTGTCGCCGGCACGGAATCCCCAGGGCCCGGACCAGGGACAGTTCAAGGTGTTGCGAGGCGGTTCTTGGTCGGACCTGCCGAAGTATCTGCTTACCTACGGTCGGTTCAAACTCCCGCCGGAGACGAGGAATAGTTATACCGGCTTCCGCTGCGCGCGGTCTTGACGTGCGCCAGATAAGTGGACTGGCGCCTTTCTTTCGGCGCCTGTCCCGCTTCATGAGGGGACAGCAACTGCGCGGACGCGGGAAAGGTGTCAGTCCCCATCGTCTAATAGATGCTTTTGGTGACTTCGGACGACAGCGGGCTACTATTGCCTGCGTTGTCGTATGCAGAGAGTGCGAAGTGGTAGGTCTGTCCTGCCGGGAGGTTCGTGATAGTGTAGCTGGTCACTCTGCCCACGGTGAAAGGCGAGCCGGGATAGTTGTAGTTTCCGGACGATGTCCCCACATAGATCTTATAACCAGCCAAGTCCGTCTCCGTTCCTAGATTCCAGGATAATGTTGCGCTGCCTGTTGTGGGAGCGGGAGGCGGCGGAGGGGTGCTGGGAGGAGTGCTCGGTGGTGTGCTGGGAGGCGAACTCGGCGGCGTACTCGGTGGATTGCTGGGAGGCGTGACCAAGGGGGGAGGGGGAGCTTGAAGCAGGTTCACGAGAGCCTGATTGTTAAACAGATTCAACGCTGCGCGCGAACCGCCGACACGCGAGGAGGGCCCCGATCCTGCCGCAGCTAATGGCTGAGCAGAGGCCGTGCTTGCCAAAGGGGTCAAGGTACTGCTTGGAGGAGTGGACGCTGCGGCGCTCTTCGTTGAGGAGATGCCTGGCAGAGGCACGGTCGTTCGGTTCGGCATGGTTGCTTGGGGCGTTGTTGTGGCTCCGGCGAGTGCGGGAACTGCAGCACCCACTGGAGCTGATTGAACGGCGGACGCAGCCTGTTGAACAGTTTGAGAGGGCTGATGCTGGGCGGTCGATGAAACTGAGCCTGTGTCCTGGCCGGGGCGCTTAGTCAGTTTCCGATGGAGTGTCGGTGTTCCCGTCGTCGACGGTGTCGCGATGGCTGCAGCAGGACTCGCAACGGACCGACCGACTGGTGGCTGTTCCGTCGTGGTCCCAAGCGGGATCGCGCCGGTCTGCTCGGACGATGGTCTCAAAATCAGGCTGTGTCGCCGGTTGCCGCCTTCGTCGGATGCGAAGACCGGCATGGCAAACGAGACGAATCCGAGACAGACGACAATTTGCCAGAGCAAAGCTGGCTGGTGATGAGAGCCTGTTGGGAGTTTGAATGGAATCATGTTTCAGTCGAAGCTCGAGTCGTTCTCCGTGGCGCATCGCAACGAACGTGCCTGGGGTCGTAGGATCGACTTCAGCGGGATAGATGACATTGTTGACCGGAAGTGATTGATATGCCAGAAAAAGTCCTCTTTTCACATCAACCGAACAAGGGTTTTGTGAAGAGTCGGGAAACCCCGGTGCAGGGAACTTCCTGCGAGAGGTACGAACGCGAACGCGACAAGCTCTGCTAGTCGAGCAGGAGCGCGAGAAGAAAGATGAGAGTCAAGAGGCAGAGAACGGAGAGGTAGAATGTCCCGCTGCGGTCACCGAGCCAAGCGATCTTCCAGCCGTCCGGGTAGAGCGCTTGGTTCTCGACGAAGAGGCCTTCCTCATAGAAACCCAGCGCCTGTTCGATCCGGATCAAGACTTGTTTGGCCAGCCGATGGCGGTATTGTTGCTGGAGGACCAGCGCGCAGAAGAGCCCGCACCAGATCAGGCCGACAATCCCCATCAGGAACGCTTCCGGCGTGGAGAGGCGATGCTTCTGGGGGCTCAAGAGCAGGGCGAACAACATCGCAATGAGGCCGAGTGAGCCCAACGCCGTCAAGCGCATCATCTGCTCGCGACGTTTGTACACTTCATCCTTGTAGAGAGGGTAGAGGACCGTGAGAACCTGCTGTAAGCCTTCCGTCAGCATCCTGTTCCCTACGCCGTCTGTGATGGAGTGAGATGGACGCTCAGCCAGTCCGTGATCGCCTGCGTCATAGCCCGAAAATCCTCGCCTCTCGTAAACTGATGATCGGCGCCGGGAAGGAGATCGAACCGCTTAGGACCGCGGAGGGCCTCCATTAACCGTCTGCTCTGATGGAGCGGCACCATTTCGTCACCATCACCCTGCACGATCAAGGTCGGTGCCGTTATCCGGGCCGCCGGCTCATAGGCGACATGCCGGAGGCAGTCCTCATACAGATGGTATTTCATGCGCACCCGCTCCGACCCTCCAAGGAGGTTCGGGATCGTGTCCGTGGCCTTCCAACTGGTCATCTCATCAGGGCCGAATTCTAAGCGAAGCTCTTCCGCAAAATCCACCACCGGGCATTTCAGCGCCAGGCAGGACAGGTCGGCTCGCCGAGCGGTGGTAAGGATTCCAACTAATCCACCGAAGCTCGAGCCGACGAGTCCGATCCGGCGATGGCCTCGAGCAGCGAGGAAATCCGCGGCCGCCATCGCCTGGCCGATGGCCAGCGACACGGTGATGTCTTCAAAGAGCCCCTCGCTTTCGCCTTGACCGAAGAAGTCGAAGCGAAAAGTGGACAAGTTTCGCTCGTTCAGGAGGCGGGTTAGGGTTTTGTTGGTCGTGCTGTTCTTGCTGGAATGGAATCCGTGGCAGAGGATGACGACGGCGGTGGCCTGCGGCGCTGTACTGAGAACAGCGGACACGCGATGCCCCCATTCGTCGCGAAACGACAACGATTCTTCCATGAAAGTCGACTCACGCCGTCCCGGTCAAGCGAATTATTCAGGAGTGGGAGTTCCCAGGGCCCAAGCGAGCTTCGCCGCGAAGAGCGCGAGCGCGATGATGAACAAGACAAACGTCCCCCACGTTGCCGCATGAACTGCGTTGGACCCGAGCGGCATAGTCCAGGTCAAGGTAGCGATGAGTGCAAGTCCCATGGTTCCGAGGCTCAGTCCTCCGACCTGGACGGTTCGCCATCGATCGACGATGGCGGTGAGCTTTTCAAGATAGGGTCCGCGTTTCTTGTGACTAGGCACCCGGCTGACGGCCAGTGTGATCGGCACCAGATGCGAGAGGGCTCCAAAGATCGTCTGCAGCACGAAGCCGACCAGCGCCATGTGGGTATAGGCCACCAGATGCAGCGTGCCGAACGGGAGGACCGGCGGATCCCACAGATAGTTCGCCGCGACCAGGACCCCCATGAGGACCGCCAGGACCAGAAAAAATGTCGCGATGAGCAGATGATCAGAGGCGGCGTTTCCTGCGTGATCGGAGTTCCTCCAAGTTGAAAAGAGATTAAATGCATAGAGCCCGACGCCAACCATGAGCAGGCCTCCAGCTATGAGTTCAGTCTTCAGTGAGGAGGCGGAGAATCCGATGATCAGAATCACAATGCCGGCCGGGAGCATGAAGAGCACGATCCGGGCAAGGCGCGGGCTGTAGAGACTCTTCTGCAAGATGGTGGGGAGCAGATTATGCATCGTCCCGACGATCGCCAGCGTGACAAATCCCAACAGATTGAGATGGAGGTGAACTAGGCGGGCCCGCCCATACCACGAAGGCTCGACAAATTGAGTCGCCATGCCGAGTCCCAAGGCGAGACCGCCTGAGAGCGCCAGCAAGGCCAGCCCGTAGAACCAGAGATTCAACGGGGGGGCATTCAGGCTGTGCCTGGCTTGTCGCCAGGCATCGCTGGCAACAGACAGGAAGGCCGTGAGGACCACGAACCCGCCGGCCGCGACGAGCGGAAAATTGCGGAATCCGAATCCCAGCAGCATACCCAGCGCGCCGCCGTTCACGGCGACGAAGAGAATCGGGCGCGAGTCCGGCCGATTCTGCCCGGTCATGAGCAGAGGGGGGATGAAGGCCAGCATCGCTCCCATGATCATCTGCGCGACACCTCCGACCAGGGCTCCGTGTACATGAACGAGTCTCAGCCATGAAGGGAGCGGCGTGCCGCGAACCATTCCGACCAGTATCGCCAGACCGAGCAAGGATGCGAGCAGCAGCCAGGTGAATCCTGTCAGGAGAAAGGCCAGTGGTCGGCAAGCTGGGGTCTGCATCGGTCCTCTTCATCCTCCCAGGAAGTAGAAATGGTTGGTGGGTCCGGCGCCCCGCCCAACCGCCAGACTATGGCGAATGGCTTCGGTGAGGTATGTTTTCGCGGTCTGCACGGCGTCGTGAAGGGACTTGCCTCGGGCGAGGTGCGCCGCGATCGCCGAGGCAAAGGTGCAACCGGTGCCATGCGTATGCGGCGTCTCGATAAACTCGCCTCGGAACAGGTTGAAGAACCGGCCGTCGTACAGCAGATCGGTGGCGCGTTCCGCCAGCAGGTGGCCGCCCTTGATCAACACATGTCTGCAGCCGAATCCTTGGATGACCTTTGCGGCCCGGCGGGCATCGGCCAGCGACTTGATCTCGATGCCGGAGAGTTGCTGAGCTTCATGAACGTTCGGCGTGACGAGAAGGGCGAGAGGAAAGAGGTGAGTCTTCATGACCTCGATGGCGTCTGGTTTCAACAAGGGATGGCCGCTCTTCGAGATCATGACCGGATCGACCACCAGATGCGCGATGTTCTGCGGCTTCAATAACCGGGCTACCGTTTCAACGACGGCGGCTGAGGACAACATCCCGGTCTTCACCGCCGCGACGTCGAAATCGTCGAAGACCGCGTCGATCTGCGCGGCGATGATCGAGGGCGGAAGCTCGAAAACATCCGTCACCTCCTGCGTGTTCTGCGCCGTGATCGCCGTGATGACGGACATCGCGAAGACACCGTTGGCCGACATGGCCTTGATGTCCGCTTGAATGCCGGCGCCGCCGCCGGAATCGGACCCGGCAATCGTCAGCACTTGCTTCAACGTCGTGCTCATGTGTTGTCGATGATTCGTTCCATTATGCGGTAAATCAGCCGCCTTTATAACGCAGGGATGGAAGTCTGTCTAGCGACGGAAGTCTGGCGCTAGCGAAACAGGAGGATGCCCAGGCCTCGTCCGGCCGCATATCCCACCGGGATGAGTGAGACCAGCACCATGGGAAGGAAGAAATAGACGAGCGCGCCCTGGGCGTCGGGATGCCACAATGTCGTTATGTGGATCCAGAGACCGAGTCCGATCAGCCCCAGGCTTGTGACCGTCACGCCGGTTGCGCGTCGCATGACCACCTTGCGGTTCTGTAGGGAGGTTCCTCCGAGGTGGAACAACGCAAAGACGGCAAACAGCACGAAGGGTATCGCATTCAATACGCCCACCAGAAAGAGGTTGTAACCGGGAGCGAACAAATGGAGCCGCAATTGGTGCAGGGCCTGACCGGTCGACTGACCGTGCTTGAGTAGATCTACGATGATTGTGGCAAGCCAGGGAATTCCGATCCCAAGTGAAATGCAGCCCCAATACAGAGTCAGTGTGAAGCCTGCAAGCCGGTGATTGGAGCTTGGACCCGTCATGGTTTCCCGCTCTTGCCGTTATCGATCGAACGCAATGCCTCGGCTGCTGCTTCGCGGACGATCGGGTCCCCATCATCAAGTCCTCGTTGCAGGGCCGGAATCGATTGATTCGCGGCGGCGCCGATCGCGGCCAGAGCCTCAACCGCCAGATAACGGTTCAGGGGAAAGGGATCGCTCAGCAACGCGGTAATGACCGAAACCGCTTCCGCAGCCGGCGGTCCCAGCCTGGCGAGACGTTGCAGCGCATCGTCTTTGTTCCCTGTCCCTCGCAACTGCGATATCAGAATCTGGACATCGGTGCGGTCTATCCCACCGCCTCGATCCAACGCGACCCGTGCGAGGGATGCAACGGAATTGTCAGGGTCCTTCTGGAGACTGGTCAGAGGGGCGATCGCGCTCGTCGGAATCGGGACGGTAAAGGCGAAAAGCGACGCGGCACGATGCCGGACGGCCGGCGCCCGATCGAAGAGGGCCGTCGTCAAGGCAGTGGAGACATCGATTCGCGGCAGGCCGATCGCTCCGAGAGCGCCGACTGCCTGCTCCCGGACCAAGTCGTCCTCGTCCGCCAGCATCCCGATCAACAAGGGAACTGCCGGTTTTGCAAGGAGACCAAGACTTCCGAGCATGGCGCAAGCGTGCCGCCGTACTTCCGCGTTCGAATCGCTCAACGCAGGAAGCAATTGTTCCATCACGTGGCGGGAGGCTTGAAGATCCAGAAATCGAAGCGCACCAGCTGCCGCCATGTTCATGCTTCGATTGGGATGATGCAAGGCCTGCTCGACCAGTGCCGGGATCGCCGGACGGGCGTCCTCTCCCAACTTCGCTAACCACTGCGCCGCCAGCATCTGAGCCTGTAGATCCTTGCCCTGCAGGTCCTTAAGGAGCCCCGGTACCGCCCGTGCGCCGGTGTTGGCGACATAGACTGCTCCCAAGAGCGTGATCAGCACTCCGAGCGCGGCAAGATTAATAAGGATCGCTCTCTTAGACACGGTGTTCCTACGCCCTTGATCGAGTCCAGAAGTGAGTTTACTCTATGACCATGATAAAGCTGAATATCCACGAGGCAAAGACCCACCTCTCCAAGTACTTGGCCAAGCTCAAGGCAGGAGATCGGATCGTGTTGTGCAAGCACAATCACCCCGTTGCCGAAATTACACCGTTGCCTGAAGTGCCGGATCGTCCTCGCCCGATTGGTCTCGCCAAGGGGCGATTTACCGTTCCTCGCTCCTTCTTTGACCCTCTGCCGGATGAGTTGCTCCGTGTTTTTGAGGGTACACGCGGGTGAAGTGCCTCCTAGATACCTGTACGTTTCTCTGGATCATCGCTGACTCGGCGGAGCTTTCGAGCACGGCGCGGGATGTGTTTGCCAATCCCACTAACGAAGTGTTTCTGAGCGCGGTCTCTGTTTGGGAATTATCCATCAAGCATGCTCTGGGAAAGTTGCCGTTGCCCGGTTCGCTGGATCGATTTGTCGTCGAGCAACGCGAGCGGCATCGGATTGCCGCGTTGCCGCTTCATGAAGAGGCCGTCGTTCATCTCGTCAAGCTACCGTCTTTGCATCGTGATCCATTTGATCGCATGCTCGTATGCCAGGCCATCGAACACCATTGCGTGCTCCTCACTCCCGGCCCGCTGATTAACCAATATCCCGTGCGAACCCAGTGGTAGATCGCCCGCTACGCTGAGCGGGGTACGATGTGCTGGTTCTTCTTCGCTTCTCGTGGCCGCATGCACCACGCCACAAACGTCAGGGCTGGATGGCTCTCGGAGCGTGATCAGCGCCCGGCTTAGCGATATAGATGGTTCTCAGTGTCAAAGTTGACGCCTATAGCGAAGTGCCGTAGAGTGCTGGCTACAAGAGGTGATTGGCCATGACTATCGGAACGGTCAAACAGAGGATTTTAAAGGCCGTCGAGGGATTGCCTGAGACTGCCACCCTCGAAGACGCAATCGAACGCTTGTGTTTCCTGGCAAAAGTTGAAGAAGGGCTCCGCCAGTCCGATGCTGGGGAGACGGTTCCCCATGCCGAGGCCGTTCGTCAGCTTCGTAAATGACTTCCCTGGTCTGGACTCGTCGAGCGATTGAAGATATCCAATCGATTCGTCAATTCATAGAGCAGGATTCTTCCCACTACGCTCAACTCGTCACGGAGCAACTAATCGCCTCTGCCGAACGATTACCCACTTTCCCTCAGTCTGGTCGAGTTGTCCCTGAAGTGAATGATCCCACCGTTCGGGAAATCATCCAAGATTCCTATCGAATTGTGTATCGGCTCATTCACAGCGAAATCCACATCCTCACCGTTCACCACTCCGCTAGACTTCTCAAGCTAGAGCCTTAGCTTCCCGCCACCGTCCCGCGCACCCGTATGCTGCCAATAAATCAGTCCAAGCAAAGCCATCAGCAGCCCCAACCCACCAAGATTCAGCCATATCTGCCGCTGAGTCATAAGTTTGGGGATCGATTGGATTAGGTAACCAGTTTCCCTAAGCTGAGGCGGAACTCTTGCTCTATGAACTTAACGGTTTGCTGTTGCCCATCGAGAGAAGCGCGGACATGGGTAGTAGTATAGAGCTTTGGTTTTGATCTCCACTTGGCTTCATCTCTCGGAACCGTTTTTATCCATTGGACCAAACATGTGTACTCGGAAAGCTCAGGGTCGTCCACTCTTTCATCCATCCTGCGGCATCGTAGGGGAAGTGATAGCAGCGGTTTTGCACCGATTCTGACCGCGCGGATCATGGTGGCGCGGGTTTTAATCTTGCCTACACCAACGAAACCGTGCTTCTTGAGATAGGCAACAAAAACATCACCTTTGTTGAATCCGAGAATCGCATCCCGCCATCTTGCACCCCCGCCTGCTGAAATGAATCCAAACTGAACATAGTCATCCCAGTTTCTGTGCGTTCCTTCACCAACGTTGTAGTAGTAAATTCCTTTCTGGTAGTCGAATCCAGAAATTTCCTTGTGAAATGTATTGTGTGGCCGAAACTTGTCAGCAAAATGACCTGTGGCGATATTTGTAGTTAACTTTCCCAGTTTCCAGAGAAGTGTTTTTTCAATCAGATAGGCTTCTCTTTCGGTCAAGTCACGCGCGATCACTCGGATAATTGGGGACAGTCCTTCACGCTTTATCTTGGCAATGCGGGTTGCTTTAGCCGAATCGTTCGTATCCCCTAGATGAGCATCTTTCCGAGAACCTCTTCCTTTGCCGTAATAGAACTCCTCAAAGTTACGAGGGTCTATATACACATAAACATAGTAGCCACTGACCCGTTCTGACATTTTTCACCCTCTCTCTTTGAGTGGTTGGTGTGGCTCTTCTGGCAGGCAGCAGGGCTAGGACAAACTGCGAGCATCCAACGAGCTTCTTCTATTTCTCTTCTCATTATCCGTGGCCGGTGAAGCTTTCCAACTCCGGGGGGAGCCAGCGCCTGTCCGGCGATTTGCACGGAAGCTCGGACAGTGCTCTTCCTTTTTTTTGCTCCTCTCCCACGGCCGGTGCCCTATTTAGTGCCAGGGCTGGGAGGCTCTCGGAGCGTCATCAGAGCGTCGTTGCGTCACCGCTCTTACTGAGCCGTAGCGGCTGCCGCAGGCAGTGGGGACGAATGTTCGAAGCAACACCGTGCGGAGCTTTGGTGTTGCGAGTTTTCGGCGCCAAGCGCTGGCGAAGCCTAGAGCGGTCAACGGCGCTCTGTGGCTGCGAGCGGAGGGAGCCTCCCAGCCCTGGCCCGCCACTCCGAACTACACCGGCCACTCTTCCTCATTCCACGCCATCTCCCAAAACATCCACTCATAGCGGGAACTGATCACAAACGACTTCTCCATCCGCCGCCTCTCCTCTTTGCCTGCCGTTTTCGCCCATTGATCAACTTTCCTACGCATCCACCGCTGCACTTCCGCGAACTCGGGCGATGCGTAGAGCAGGAGCCAGTCGCGATAGGGGTGAGTCTTCTTCGGGGTCCCCTGTTTCAAGAGATGCCGCCCCACAACATAATAGATCCAGGCGCAAGGAAGCGCGACGACGGTGATTTCCGCGGCCGAACCGGATGCGGCGACTGAGAGCATGTGTCTGGTATAGGCATAGTTCGTCGGCGCCATCGGGACGGACGTCATTTGTCGGGCGGTCATCTTCCACCGTTTGCCGTAGCCTTCATGGAGACTCCGCTCGACGATGATCGTGTCTTCCGCGAGCTTGGCGAACCGGAGAGCGGATTCCGAATCCGGGGCCCGCAAGGTCCCCGCGGCAAAGACACGGGAGAGATCGCTCAGAAAGCGCGCATCCTGCAGAATGTAGTACTTGAATTTCCGTTCCGACAGCGTCCCGTCGCCCAACGCCAGGACGAAGGGATGGGACAATTGCTCCTTCCAGATCGGCTCCGCGAGCTTGCGCAGATGATCGCTAAAGGACATCGTCAACTCCTCTCCAATTCAAGTCCCTCATGAAGCGTACCTCAGGGGGTGTCGGACGAAGCGGTTTGTTTCGGTGATCCGGTTTGCCTGGTTCAACCAGAGAAACTAAACAAACGAGAACCACCGGCTCCTCCACATCTCACGTCGCTCAATTGGTCGGCGCCCAGGGCCGTGGCAGGCGATTGATGCCGTCCAGCGCCGCGACCTTGTAGCATTCGGCGAGCGTCGGGTAGTTGAAGACGGTATCGATGAAGTAGTTGATCTGCCCGTGATATGCCATGACGGCCTGTCCGATGTGTATCAATTCGGTGGCGCCTTCTCCTATCGCGTGGACGCCGAGAAGCTGACGCGTCTGCTGATGAAAGAGAAGCTTGAGCAGGCCGGTCTCGTCACCGATAAGCTGCCCCCTAGCGATCTCGCGGTACCGGGCGATACCGACTCCATAGGGAACGTCCGCCTTGGTGAGATCTTCTTCGTTGCGGCCGACCATGGAAATTTCCGGAATGGCGTAGATGCCGTAGGGAAGCAGTTCGGTGTCGGTCCGATCCGGTTGGCCGAAGGCATGGCAGGAGGCATGGCGGCCCTGCTGCATTGAGGTGGACGCAAGGGCCGGGAATCCGATCACGTCGCCGGCCGCATAGATATGCGGAACCGCCGTCTGGAAATGCTCGTTGACCGCCAGTCGGCCCCGCTCGTCGGCCTTCAGCCCGACCGCATCGAGATGCAGATCTTTGGTCGCGCCGACTCGGCCGATTGCGTACATCAGCGTCGTTGCCTCAATCGGTTCTGCCTGCTTCAGCCGGACGTGGACCTGTCCGTCTTCTTGTTTCTTGATCGCGACGACTTCTTCGTTGTGGCAGAGCGTGACGCCGATTTCCTTCATTTGCTGCTGAAGGGCTTCAATGATCTCCGCGTCGACGAACTCCAGCAGACGGGGGCGTTTGTCGATCAAGGTGACGGGGGCTCCCAGAGTGGCCAGGATCGACGCATACTCCGTCCCGATGACCCCGCCGCCCACGATCACGATGGATTTGGGAATGTGTTTGAGGGTCAGCAGTTCGTCGGTGTCGATGATGGATTCGCGATCGAAGGGAATGTCCGCCGGTCTGGCCGGCTCCGTCCCGACGGCGATGACGACAAAGTCGGCCTCGTGTTCAATGGACCCGGCGGCTTGCAGGATGCGAAGGCGGTGCGGGTCGATGAAGCCGGCGGTGCCATAGATCATATCGATCCGGTTACGGGCCATTTGATTTTCGACGATCCGCACCTCGTTTTTGATCACGTGGTTGGCACGGAAGGCAAGGTCTTCGATGGTGATGGTTTTCTTGAGCCGATAGCCCGCTCCATACATGCTCCGCTGACGAAAGCCTGAGAGGTAGAGGACCGCTTCGCGGAGGGACTTGCTTGGAATCGTGCCGGTATTGATGCAGACGCCGCCGAGAACCTCCTTGCGCTCAACGATCCCTACCTTCTTGCCGAGCTTGGCCGCTTGCACGGCGGCCTTTTGCCCGGCGGGGCCGGTGCCGATCACGAGCAGGTCATAGTGGGCCACAAAGATACCCCCGGAGGTTGAGGTTAAGGCTGAGGGCCTGAGGAGAGATTCGAGAACTTAACCTAAGCCTCAACCTCGACCTTGCGGCAAATCAGCCCGATGTTATCAGCGATCTGGCCACGCTGAAGGCTTCATCCATATCCGGCAGTTGAGCCAATTCGGGAGTGACTTGGAGATAACGCACCTTGTTGGAGGGATCCACGACCATCACGGCTCGGGCCAGGACGTGTGGATCCTTCAAGAACAGCCCATAGGTTTTGCCGAAATCGGCTCCCCGGTAGTCGGACAGAAACGTCACGTTGGCGATCTTGGCCTCTTCCGCAAAGCGCTTCTGCGCGAAGGGGGTGTCGATGCTGACGGTGATCAACTCGACCATCCTATCCAGGCCTTTGTTCTTCTCGCTGAGGATATGAGTCTGTTGCTCGCACACCTTGGTCTCCAACGACGGAACCACGCTGATAATGCGGACCTTACCCTTTCCCTTGGTCTCGACGATATTGACGAGCGAGAGGTCGGTCTGCGCCAATTTCACATCGCGCAACAGGTCACCGACTTTGATTCCCATCCCAGAGAGCACCAGCGGGCTGCCTTTGAAGAGGACCGTGTGCCCCTCTCCGGCAACGACCGTGCCGTCGGCGACAGGGAGGTTCTTGTACATGAACTCAGAATGGCCTGCGGAACCTCCGCAACCGAAAAACACGAGTGAGCCCAGAACCGGCAAGGCCAAAACCAGGCGATTCGTTGTGACGGTCATTCTCTCCTCCGTTTGAGCAAAAACCTGATAATTAGGGTTTAAGAAACTCCATTATAGCCTGATTCGCCGATGCCGGCTGTTCCCACTGCGGAATGTGTCCTGCTTGAGCAATCCTGACCAGTCTGGAACCCTTGATCGTGCGCTGCAGTTCCTCCCCCACGTCGACGGGAAAGACCCGATCCTGCTCGCCCCAGAGGATCAACGTGGGGTGAATGACCTCGCCGATACGTGTAGCGTATCCGGACTCCCACAGGGGTAGGTTGTTCCGCGCCTTCATGATCGGCGAGACGAGGCCAGGGCGCTGCCGGTTTCTGTTGGACCGCTCGATGACGGCAGGGGTCAGAAGCGCAGGATCGTGGACGAGTTCTTTCAAGATCGACTCGACCATCATGCCGCCGAAGAGCCGATTGCCGAGTGAAACCAGCCATGAGGGCGCACGGGATTCCAGCGCCCGCTTGATCGTCGGGCTTGTGAGTTTTTGGATGACATGGCTGGGTAAACCACCGATGAGCACCAGCTTATCGACACGGTCCGGATGGGTGAGGGCCATTCCGATCGCGAGACCGGCTCCCATCGAATTCCCGACGAGTGTAGCTCGGGAAAGGTGCAAGACATCCATGAATCCAACGAAGAAGTCCAGCATCTGGTCGGGTCTGTATTCGATATCCGGCTTATCCGAGAGTCCTGAACCGATCAAATCGAGTGTAATCAGACGGACCTGAGACGACAGGGCATGTTGTTGATGCTCCCACTGCCACATCGATCCCCCGAACCCGTGAATCAGAATCACCGGCTCGCCTTGTCCGATGTCCAGGTACATGATCTTCTGTTCGTGGACAAACGCGGTGTGGATCGGGATTCGTTCGATGGCGTCGAACTGTGAAGGGATCGGAACGGGAGACGAACAGGCGCCCATCAGCAACCATAACAAGCCGGCGGTTGGAAGGGAAAGGGGTTGGCGGACCGATCGTCGGCTGGCAAGGTGCGGCTGAATGGCCCTACTCCAGTTGGATGACGGTTTCGTCCGTCTTGACGTTCTCCCCTTCTTCGACAAGGATCCCGACGACTTTTCCGTCGATCGGGGCGGGAACGCGACTCTCCATCTTCATCGCTTCGATGATCAACAGCGGGTCTCCGGTCTTGACGCGGTCGTCTTTTGCCACCAGGACTTTCACGACACGACCCGGCATCGGTGGAGCCACGTCGCCGGGCTTTGATGGTTTGGGGCGCTTCGGTTTCGCGCCACTGCCCGATTCCGGCGCCTCCGGCATGCCGGCCAAGACCTCTTGGATCGCTTCGAGAGAGACTTCCTCGAGTTTGTCGTTGACCCTGATATAGTACGGCTTGCGCCCTTCGACCTTGCGGCCGGAGCCGGACACCTTGACGTGGTACGTTTCTCCGTGAACCGTCACGTTGAATTCAACCGGGGCCAGGTGGAGTTCGCCGGCGACCGCCGGACCTTTCGGTGAACTGGCTTCAAGAGGCTCCGGAATAAGGTCGCCCTTCTCGCGCGCCTCGAAGAAATCGCGAGCAATGGCCGGAAAGAGGACGAACGAGAGGTGGTCTTCCACCGTTTCAGCCGAGGCCGGCAGATCCTTCTTGATGGCCTCCATTTCCGGTTCCAATCGGTCGGCCGGTCTGGTCTTGATGGGCTCTTCGTCACCGACGGCCTGGGCCATGACGTCCCGATCGACCTGACCGGGAGCGCGACCATAGAGTCCGAGGAAGTAATTCTTGGTTTCGTTTGTGATGACCTTGTAACGCTCGCCGGTCAGGACGTTCAGGGTCGCCTGCGTGCCGACGATCTGGCTGGTCGGCGTGACGAGCGGGGGATAGCCCATGTCCTTTCTGACACGCGGCACTTCGTCGAGGACCTCTTTCATCCGGTCGAGGGCGTTCTGTTCCGACAATTGCGCCGCAAGGTTGGAAAGCATGCCGCCGGGAATCTGCGAGGTGAGAATCTCCGCATCGACGCCGGTAAAGTCGCTTTCGAACTGCCGGTATTTTCGGCGGACGGTTCGAAAATGATCGGTGATCAACTGGAAAGCGGCTAGATCCAGCCCCGTATCGTAGGGCGTGTTCCGCAGCGAGGCGACCATGGTTTCGGTCGGCGGATGCGAGGTGCCGCCGGCCAACGGCGAGATGGCCGTATCGAGCATGTCCAGCCCGCCGAGGATCGCCATGAGAGACGACATCGAGGCCATGCCGGAGGTGTAGTGCGAATGGAGATGGATGGGAACCTTGACGGCGGCTTTCAAGCGACGGACCAGTTGATACGCATCAAGCGGCGCCAGAAGTCCGGCCATGTCCTTGATACAGAGCGTATCGGTGCCGAGATCTTCAAGCTGCTTCGCCATATCGACAAATCGGTCGATGCTGTGGACAGGGCTGACCGTGTAGCTGATGGAGGCTTCCGCGTGTTTGCCGCAGGCCTTGACCTCGCTGACCGCGCGATCCAGATTGCGCACGTCGTTGAGAGCGTCGAAAATGCGAAAGACGTCGATTCCGTTGGCGGCCGACCGTTCGATAAACCGTTCCAACACATCGTCGGCATAATGCCGGTAGCCGACGAGGTTCTGCCCGCGCAGCAGCATCTGCAGCTTGGTATTCGGCATGGCCGCTCGCAGGGCGCGCAGCCGTTCCCATGGATCTTCCTTGAGAAAACGCAGGCAGGTATCGAAGGTGGCGCCGCCCCATACCTCCAGCGACCAATAACCGACCGCATCCAATTTTTGCGCGACGGGCAGCATGTCTTCCGTCCGCATTCTGGTGGCCAACAACGACTGGTGACCGTCGCGCAGCGCGACGTCGGTGATCAGGATCGGTTTTCCTGGGGCGGGTTCGATCGCGAAGCCCGACGCGGATTGCCGCGCCTTGCCGGAGCCGGCTCGGCTGTCCTGCTTGCGCTTGATTCTCACTGGCGATTTTGCTTTTCGACCGGCCATGTCTTGGTCGCGAATCGATGGGATCTGAAATGTTGAATTAGGAATTCGCGGTAACTAGAGCCCTTCATAGGCCGCAATCGCGGCGGCGAGCGCCAGTACGAGATCCTCCGGCTGCTCGAACTCGTCGTAATTGTAGAGGTCGGGATGCGTCTCCAGGTAGGAGGTATCGAAGCGTCCCGCGAGAAAGTCCTGATCCTGCATGATCGCCTTCATGAACGGGATCGTCGTCTTGACGCCGCGCAACACGTATTCCTCAAGCGACCGTCTCATCCGGCTGACGGTTTCTTCCCAGGTGCGGCCCCGCACGGTGAGTTTGGCGAGCAACGCATCGTAGTAGGGCGGAATCGTATAGTCCTTGTAGACGGCGCCGTCGATGCGCACACCGATGCCGCCGGGCGAGAGATAGGCCGTCACCGTTCCGGTGCAGGGCATGAAGTTGTTCTTCGGATCCTCCGCATTGATCCGGCACTGGATGGCGTGACCCTGCAGCGTGACGTCCTTCTGCTGAATGTCGAGTGGCTTGCCGGCCGCGATCGAAATCTGATTGCGAACGATGTCGATCGCGGTGATCTGCTCGGTGACGGTGTGTTCGACCTGGAGACGCGGATTCATTTCGATGAAGTAAAACCGGCCTTCCTGGTCGAGGAGGAACTCGACCGTGCCGGCATTGTCGTAGTTCACCGCTCGCGCGATGGTCGTGGCGGCTTTGCCCATCTCCGCGCGGAGCTTCGGCGTCAGAATGAGTGAGGGCGCGATCTCGATCAGCTTTTGGTGGCGGCGTTGGATCGAGCAGTCCCGCTCGCCGAGATGGATGATGTTGCCGTGGCGGTCGGCCAATATCTGGAATTCGATGTGGTGAGGACGCTCGATGTATTTTTCGATGAACAGACTGCCGTCTCCGAACGAGGCTTGCGCCTCCCGCGCGGCGACTTCCATGTTTTCACGCAGGTCAGCGTCGGACCGTACGACACGGAGTCCTCGGCCTCCCCCGCCGGCGCTGGCCTTGATGATGACCGGGTATCCGGTCTTCTTTGCGAAAGCCAGCGCTTCTTTGAAGTCCGTCACGCCGCCGTCGGTTCCGGGGACGATCGGGACGCCGACTTCCTTGGCCAATTCGCGGGCTTTGACCTTGCTTCCCATCAGCGTGATGGCCAGAGGCGAGGGTCCGATAAAGGTGATGCCGGAATCGCGACAGAGTTCGGCAAAGTGGGCATTTTCCGAGAGAAATCCGTAGCCTGGATGGATAGCGTCGGCGCCGATGCGCCCGGCCAGGTCGACGATCTGCCGGCCGTCGAGGAAGCCCTTGACCGGTCCGGGACCGACGAGGTAGGCCTCGTCGGCTTTTTTCACGTATATGCCGGTCGAATCGGCCTCCGAATAGATGGCGGCAGTGGCGATGTTCAACTCGCGACAGGCGCGGATGATGCGCATCGCGATCTCACCACGATTGGCCACCAGGATCTTCTTGAACATGTCCATCCCGCTTCCTGAAATCCCTCTAGCCGCGTGGTCCCTAACCGGCGCAAAGGAGCGCGTAAGCTAGCATAGGATCAAGAGTCCTGTCGAGAGATGGCAGGCGACGAGGGGCGATCGATTAGTGAAGAAAGCCAGGCTCTGAGCGGAGTCTCAACAAAGGAATCCGGCGGGGCCACTTTGCCCCGCCGCTCCTGCGCGGACACGACTCTACTTTGGTTGGACTAAGAATCCCTTGGATCGGGCGTTACCGCCGCCGGCAACGACATCGATGAACGACATGCCTGGCTTGACGTCCGGAACCGTCGCTTCGATCGTGGTGTCGTTGATGAATTTATGATCGATCTTTGCAGGGCCTGCGGCACTGAAGGCGACGCCGTGAAAGCATTCTTTGGTCCCGAAGTTTTCGCCCCTGATGGTGACCTTCTGTCCCGGCTTGGCCTCGTCCGGTTCCACTTTCATGATCCGCGGACGCTTGCTGCGGTCGCACACCGGATCGCGCTCGACTTTTTCCGCGTCGAAACCCTTGATCGACTCCATATCGTAGAGGGTGAAGCCGGCCCCCTCCACGATCGCGCCTTTTCCGCTTTGTTCTTCCGCCCAAGCCGCGGGAGCGGAGAGCAGAAAGAAGCCTGCCAGCGCCATCATCATCCACTCTGATGATCGCCACGTCTGCATATGACCCTCCTTGATGAAAGAAGCGAGATTATTTTCGAGAGAGCGGAATATAGGTTTCGCCGACGATCTGTTGTCCCGGCGGAGACAGGGCGAACTGGACAAAGGCGTCAACCAGGGGGTTCGGTTCTTTCTTGAACAACAGCAACACCGGCCGTCTTAAGGGATAGCGTCCATCCTTGACCGTCGGCACTTCCGGTTCCACCCTGTCGATCGGCAGCAGCCGGACCGCAACGCCGCCCGACACGACGGATAAGCCTTGGCTGAGCGAGATGTAGGCCACGGCGGATAAGGGCGGCAACGTGCCGACCACTGTTTTCACCACCTTGTCGTCCCGGCCGATGACCTTGGCCGTATCAGGAATCTTTCCTGCGATGCCTAGCTCCGATTCGAAGGCGTCGCGCACGTTCTGATTACGCGGGCGATCGATAAGGAGAATCTTCGTTTCCGGCCCGCCTAATTCAGACCATTCTTTGACCTTGCCTGAAAAAATGTCCGCCACCTGCTGTTTGGTGACCTCTTTGGTGAAATTAGACAAGTGCACCAGAATGCCGATCCCGTCCCAGGCGATTTGAGCGGCAGCAAGTCCTCCATCTTCGGCGCCGGTGACGGCCACCTGGGCTTCTCCGGCCTTCACCATCTCAACCGCCTTCGAGTGATCGTCCCAGACGACGTCGATGTAGGCTCGGGGGTTCGCTTTTTCGAAGGCGCGGGCAAGGGTTTCGATAGTGACCTGCTCGGGGCCATTGCCCACGACGACGAGATTGCCCGAGACTTCCGCCCATGACGAAAAGGGACCAGCCAGCTGAAGCAGAATGCCGATTCCGAAGGGGAGTAGGACTCTCATCTCAAATGCATGTCCTTTTCCGTCGATTGAATCGGCTGTGATGATAAGGCGTGCACATTCCGGACTCCGCCATGGTCAACTTTTTTTGGGCTCTCCGGCAGGCGGATCCGAGCTGGAAAAGAGGTTAGAGGGCGGAGGGGTGCGGGTGCCCAGGACCGGCGGGAGTTTCGAGAACTTACTCATACGTTCGTTGAGCATGTTGTAGGCTTTCATCTCTGAAAACCCCGGCTTGCGCGTCCCGACGATTTTGGAGGCGAACGAGGAGAGCAGCTTTGTAGCGTCCTGAGCGTTGCAGAACGGGCAGACGGTGTCTTCCGTCCTCGCGTGGACCGACTGCGCAGTCTCGAAAGTTTTCTCGCACTGTCCGCAGCGGTATTCGTAGATGGGCATGGGTCTGAATCCTGGCAACCCTTGACCGGTCGTTCGACGATGCCGTATTGTACCACACCTGCCTGGTTCGAAGACTAGGGGTGTTCAGAGCGGCTGAGGAGGATGTGCGATGGCGGTGTTGATCAGGAGATACAAGGGCCACAACGGGATGATGCAGGAGGAGCGGATTGACGACGATGATCGGATTGAGCGCTATTTTCGGCTCTTTGAGAAAGACGACATCAAAAAGCTTGAAACCGGAGTGAAGGTCTTTATCGAGAAGGATGAGTGGCAGCTCCTTCCGTGATTCAGTGAGGGGTAGGGGTAAGCGCGATCAGATTTTCGAGTCAGTGCTCCTACCGCCCCTCACTCCGCACCGTTTGCTGCTGAAGATTCCCGCATGATTTACTGGATTCACATCGCGCGCTCGATCGATCGAGTGACGCTCCACAAAGACCGGTGTTCGGAAGTCCCGTCGACCCAATCTTCGACCGATTATTGGGCCGGCGGCTGGTTCGACTATCCGGATAAAGAGCGTGCGCTCGCAGCGATGGAGCAAGCCGGGACGACGGATCAACGCAAGTGCCCACTCTGCAAACCGTAGCAGGATGGTGAGCTTTTTGAACATCCTGCGTAGTTCTGGGTTCCGAATGCTGAGTTGTGGATGACTCGGGACGGTCCGACGGCTCCATCTCTAACCTCGAACAATCAAAACTCAGAACTGCCCCTCTTCCATGCCGCGACTTGCACTCCTCCTTAGCACGTTCATTTGGGGCGCCACGTTCCCCGCGACGAAAGCGGCGCTGGAGCAGATTCCTCCTCTGTCGTTCCTGTTTCTTCGATTCTTCCTCGGCACATTGCTGGTCGGCATATGGTTCGCAATGGCGCGGCACCGTCTTCGCCGGGGACGGAACATCTTGTACGCCGGCGGAATCGCCACCCTGTTCCTGTTTCTCGGGTACGTTCTGCAAACAGTCGGATTGCGCTATTCCAGCGCGTCAAACAGCGCGTTTTTGACCGCGCTCTACGTGATTTTCGTTCCGCTGATCCTGCGGCGCTTTGATCGACGGGTCATCGTCGCCACGACGATCGCCACGGCCGGGCTGTGGCTGCTGGTGAAGCCCAGCACAACGATGAATCTGGGTGATCTCATGACGATTGCCTGCGCGATTGCGTTTGCCGGGCATATCGTATGCCTCGAACGATTCACGCGCGCCTTCGACGCGCCGTCGCTCCTGCTGTGGCAGTTGATCGCCATGACGCTGTTGTTCATCCCCGCCATGTGGTGGGAGCAGGCGCCGGCCGGCGCCTTCGCGCCGAGCGCGGTGTTGTTGGTTGGATTAGCTGTGACCGGCGGACTGGCCACCGGCGCCTTTGCCGTGCAGATGTGGGCGCAACGGATCGTTCCCGCGCAGCAAGTGGCGCTGGTGTTCGCCTCCGAGCCGGCGTACGCGGCGTGGCTCGCGTGGTATTTTCTCGGCGAAACGCTGGATATCCAAGGCTGGATCGGAAGCGGCCTGATCCTGATCGCCGTCGTCATCGGCGCGTTTGTGTCGAATCCGCAGCCGGCAGCGCATGGCGCGGCCGAGCCGGCTTAGAACAGGAACGGAGCACGATGGCGCAGAAGTTCGGGAACGGGCGGTGGGTACAGGAAGGATTCCTCGACAATCGAATCGAAGGAACCGTCGTGGGACGGATCGTGATAGCCGGCGTGGGTCCGGTTGATCTCTATCTGAAAGGGAATTTCAAGGCTGATATCGCCGGACAAGTAATTGAGTTCCGTAACCGGCGCTTCGAGGACGATGAGATCGCCGCTCAGGTGATCGGCGATATGGAAAACCCGCAAATCGGGACGGTGAATTTGATCTCGTTCGATCCGCACCCGAATCTCGTGCCGCACCCCTATGTCGAATGGTTCTCGACGCGATCGAATCATTATCGATTCGAGCTCGATGCCGGCGATGCCTGGATTGTTGCGGAAGCGAAACGTGGGGTGATCGAAGAGCAGAGCCGGCGGATTCGCGAAGCGCTGGCTGCCCTGGCTGAAGGTTCAGGCCAGGGGTAATGCCGCCTCCGTCATCATACGGCGATTGCTTCGTGCTTGCTCTTCTGTTCCCGCACGTAGACCGGCACGTCCTTGATATCCCACACCAGACCGAGCCATTCCATCAGCTTCAAGCCGTAGTAGGTCATGTCGATCTCCCACCAGTAAAAGCCCTGCCTGGTTGAAGCAGGATAGTAATGGTGGTTGTTGTGCCAGCCTTCGCCAAGGGTGATCAAGGCGAGGAAAAAGTTGTTGCGGCTGTCGTCGCCGGTGTCATATCGCTGCGAACCATACACATGGGAAAGCGAGTTGATCGTACAGGTGCCGTGGATCAGCGCCACCGTGGAAACGAAGAAACCCCAGATGAGCATCTGCGGACCGTTCGTTCCGAACTCCGGCGCATAGATTTCGAGGAGCTTGCCCAGCCCGAACATTCCAAAGCCGGCGACGGTCGGGACGAGAATATCGAAACGATCGAGGAATCGCAGTTCCGGAAATTTTGCAAAATCGGCAATCGCCTTCAGTCTGGGCGCGAAATGGGTCTGCGAGGTGAACCAGCCGATGTGCGACCAGAGAAACCCTCCATGGCGCGGCGAGTGGACGTCGTCTTTCGTATCCGAAGCGATGTGATGATGACGATGATGGCCGGCCCACCAGAGCGGTCCCCGCTGGGCGCAGGATCCCCCCAGGACGGCAAAGGCAAACTGGCAGGCGCGTGTCGTCTTGAACGTCCGATGGGAGAAGTACCGGTGGTACCACCCGGTGATGGCAAACATCCGGACAAGATAAAACGCGACAGCCACCGCGACGGCGATCCAACTCACGCCGACCCAGATGACCCCCAGGCACATGGCATGGACGGCGATAATCGGCACGCAGCGGAACCAGTCCATCTTGGGAACTCCGTCCGTTTTCATATATTCGAGTCCCGCCCAGGAATCGAACCAACGGAGGAAGGTAAACCAGAGCTGTTGGACCTTGGTCGGATGTAAGATGCGAACGTCGGACATTCGAGTACCTCCAGCTATCCCTGGCGTGGTTTCGCCAGGCACACACAACATCCCGTGTTTCTCAATGAAGCCGCGGCAACTGTTGGTGGATCACGGGGCAGGCCGCAGAATACCGGGTTAGGACAGATACCGATTCGTAACCCGTTGATGACAGGATCTCATTATACATACAATCGGCCCCGAATGATAGAGCTGTTTTCGGAAGCTCCATCCTGAGCCAGTTCATTCTACGGGAACAGCCCTCCTTGTCTACAAAAGCGCGGCAATTCGGCGCGGAGCTCCGGGGATATATCGGCGTTTCTCACTGCGGGCGAAGAATTTGACAGCCTTCACGGGGGCCACCTAGAATGCCAAGAATCCATGACCGATCGATTTCTTAAAGCCTGCCGGCGCGAACCGGTGGACTGCACGCCTGTCTGGTTCATGCGCCAGGCAGGCCGCTATATGGCCGAATACCGGTCGCTTCGCGCCAAACACTCGATGCTCGAGCTGTGCAAGACTCCCGAACTCGCCGCGCAGGTGACGCTCCAGCCAATTGAACGGTTTCCCCTCGACGCCGCCATCATCTTTGCCGACATTCTCCTGCCGTTGGAAGCAATGGGATTACATCTTGAGTTTGCAGAAGGGGAGGGACCGGTCATTCACAATCCGGTGCGCGAGCGAGCCGATGTGGAGCGGTTGAACGTCATCGACGGGAGTGAGTTGGACTACGTCGCGGAGGCCATCCGCCAGGCAGATAAGGCGTTGGACGGGCGGGTCCCGCTCATCGGGTTTGCCGGCGCCCCGTTCACGCTGGCGAGTTATGCCATCGAGGGCGGAGGCTCGCGCAACTACATCCTGACCAAGTCGATAATGTATCGTGAGCCGGATACGTGGCACAAACTGATGGACAAGCTGGCCCGTGTCGTCACAGGCTATCTCCGCCGTCAGATTCGTGCCGGAGCGCAGGCGGTTCAATTGTTCGATAGCTGGGTGGGTTGTCTCTCGGCCGGTGATTATGCTGAATATGTCCTGCCGCACGTGCAACTGATTTTTGAAGGGCTGAAACGCGAAGGCGTGCCGGCGATCCACTTCGGAACGGGAACGACCGCGATCCTCAGGCAAATGAGGGAGGCAGGTGGAGACGTGGTCGGCGTCGATTGGCGCATCCATCTCGATGAAGCCTGGGCGAGAATCGGCTACGACCGGGCCGTCCAAGGCAACCTGGACCCCGTGGCCCTGTACGCTCCGCTCAATGAAATCGAGCGTCGTGTGGAGGACATCCTGCGCCGCGCAGCCGGTCGAAACGGACACATCTTCAATCTGGGCCACGGCATTCTGCCGACTACTCCGGTCGAACATGTTGAAGCCGCCATCAACATGATTCATAAGCTCAGTCAGCGGTAGGACGTCAATGGTCAATCGTCATGCGTCAATCGTGAGGAGCCCCCGCACGCTGATTCGATTGACGCATGACGGTTGACGAATGACGAAGAGTGGCATGCTCACGCTGCAACATCCCATAGCCATTCTTTTGATGGCCATGGGAGGACCAGACTGTCTGGAGAATGTGGAACCGTTCCTGCTCGACGTGCGCGGCGGGCGTCCAACGCCGCCTGAACTGGTCGAGGAAATCCGCCGGCGCTATCGCGCCACCGGCGGACAATCCCCCGCTGTCGGCATCACGAAAGCGGTGGCGACGAAGCTCGAACGGCGATTGAACGAGTCCGGCGGTCGCTATAGGGTCTATGTCGGCTTGCGGCACTGGCATCCCTTCATCAAAGACACCTACGCCGAGCTGCTACGCGAAGAGCCTGAACTGGTCATCGGGCTCTGCATGGCGCCGCAACAATCCTCGTTGAGCACAGGGGCATACCGGGAAAAAGTGGAGGACGCTCGATCCGCGCTCCGCAACGATTGCCCCGTCAGTTACGTCGGGAGTTGGCATCGGCACCCGAGATTCATCGCGGCGATCGCGGACAACATCCGGCAGGCGCTGCTCAGGTTTCCCGTCGAAATGAGGGCGAAGACGCCGGTTCTCTTTACGGCTCACAGTCTGCCGGAACGGATCGTGGCGATGAATGATCCCTATCCGGAAGAAGTGAAGGGGACGGTCGAGGCGGTCGCCGCCTTATTGGGAAGCCAGCCGACGCGCTTCGCCTACCAGAGTCAGGGGCGTTCGGGAGAAAAGTGGTTGGGGCCCACGGTGGACTCGGCCGTCGAGGAATTGGCTCGCGCAGGCCACCGGCATGTGCTCGTCGCGCCGATCGGCTTCCTGTGCGATCATGTCGAAACGCTTTACGACATCGACATCGAATTGAAGCAATTGGCCGCCGGCTTCGGAATGCAGCTCGAGCGAATCGCCATGCTGAACGACTCGTCCGCCATGGTTGAGATCTTGATCGAGGTCTTGGCCGCGCATGAATCTTCCCTGACCACCGCGTCGTGAGCAATTCCCGCACAGTCGCCATCGTGGGCGGAGGCATTTCCGGTCTGGCCACCGCCTTTTCACTGCAGGAACGCGCCGGGGCCACCGGCCTCCGGATTGAATGCACAGTGTTCGATGCAAGCCCGGCATGGGGCGGCAAGATCGTCACGCATCGCGTCGGCGAGCTCGTGACGGAAGCCGGACCGGATTCCTTTCTGTCGCAAAAACCAGCCGGCCTCGAATTCATCGAGAAGCTCGGTCTGACGAATCAGCTGATCAGCACCAATGAGACGGGGAAAAAGGCCTGTGTCTATTCCGGCGGTCGACTCCGCGAGTTGCCCGAGGGGTTGGTGGTCATTACTCCCGGCCAGATCGGACCATTCCTGCAGAGCGGGCTCTTGACCGTCACCGGCCTGAGCCGGATGGGATTAGATCTCGTCCTGCCGGCCAGGCGATCGCAAGACGACGAGTCATTGGCGTCATTTTTCCGGCGGCGATTCGGCCGGCAGGCCTTCGAGCGCATGATGGAACCGTTGATGGCCGGCATCTACGCCGGAGATGCCGAACAGATGAGCGTGAAGGCCACGTTCCCCCGTTTTCCTGAACTGGAGCGGGAGTACGGCAGCGTCATTCGCGGCATGATGGCGGCGCGCCCCCGTGCGACCGGACCGGCATCGGCCGGCCGCAAGCAGACGATGTTCGTCAGTCTGAAAAATGGATTGGAAGATCTCGTCACCGCGCTCGTCCGCCGCTTGACAGAGCAGGGCGTGACGCTGAAATGCGGCTCGACCGTCGAATCGCTGCGGGTGCGATCACATCAATTGGGCCGGTGGACCTACGACGTGATGCTGAACGACGGGTCGGCTCTCTCGGTGGACAGCCTCGTGCTCGCGACCCCGGCCTATGTTTCGGCGGAACTGCTCCGACCGTTGACCCCGATCGCCGGCGGTCTGTTGGAGTTGATTCCCTATGCCTCGACCGCGACGGTTGCCATGGCGTACCCTGCTTCCGTCGCCGGCGGGGCCGTCCAGGGATTCGGATTTGTCGTGCCGCGCGTCGAGCAGCGCGAGTTGATTGCCGCGACCTGGACCTCGTTGAAATGGCCCCATCGCGCTCCGGGCGACCAACTCCTTGTCCGCTGTTATGTCGGCGGCGTCGGACGGGAGGCAATCCTTCAGCTGGACGACCGAGAGCTGGCGGGAAGAGTGCGATCGGAACTGAAACAGATCTGCGGTCTGGCCGCCGATCCGACCTATGTCGAAGTCAATCGCTGGATAAAGGCGATGCCGCAGTACGTACTGGGGCATCTTGAGCGGCTGGAGCAGATTGATAGGGCGCTAAGTCGCTACGGAGGCCTGGTGTTGACCGGTTCCGCCTATCGAGGTGTGGGGATTCCGGATTGTATCCGCGACGGAGCCATTGCCGCCGACCGCGTGGTCCGTTATCTGTCAGGTGAACGAGGCTAAAATAGGGGAACGAAGGCATGGCAATGGACAACAGGATGACGATTCTCGAAGTCAGCGGACCGTTTCGAGAGCCGAGGGAACCCGTGTTTTCCTACGACTATGCGGTTCGGCGCGCCTCCTGGCCGATGCCTCACGCGGTGCGCGTGAAGGTTTCGATCGCCGAAGAGTTGGACGTGGTCAGGAGTAAGCTGCTCGGCCCGGTTACGGGAACTCCCGGTCAACAGCTCTTGATCGGGAAACTGTTGACGCGGCGGATTGCCGACGAGAAGTTGAAGATCGCAGAGGCGGAAGGGATACTCATGGACCGCCGGGACAACATTGTGGAGCCCTTTACCGGTCCGCATGGTCATCTCTTCCCGAAATTGGAGGAGTGGGCCGGTCGGGAACAAGAGTCCCTGCGGGCTGAAATCAAGAATCGGGCGGGGATCTGATGTCAGAAGATCTTGCGGTAGTGCTTCGAATGGACGCCTGATTCGTCGGCGAATCCGATGGAGCCGGTATCAGGGGCGCCGGTATTGTTGAGATCGATCCGATAGTGCCCCCTGATCTCTTCCATGGCCACTTCGAACGGCACCGCATCCGGGTAGAGTCCGCCGGGCGCATGGGCCCCGCGGGCGAGTGTTCTGACCACGTCGGCCTGAGCATACCTGGCGTCGGACATCACGTAGATGTCGGCGACCGCGTGGTCGCCAAGTTTGTGGCCCGGCGTTGTGGCAGGGATCAGCTCGGTTAACGAGCCGTCGAGTCGTTCCTTTTTCAGCCGTTTCAGCAATCCCACTACCTGGCTTTCAGTAGCCTGCGCCGGGACGACTACGCTGACGGCGTTCATCTCTGGCACCGTCGCCTGGACCTTGAAAATGACCGGTGCCGCCTCGGGATCTTCAATGATCGGCGCCGCCGGTCCTTCCGTGCCGGTCGCCTGTTTGTTCTTGGAGCTGGGCACGATCAAGGCCACAAACAGCCACAGCCCCAGCAGCACACCGAACACCACCACGAGCGGATGCAGGCCCGCGCGCTTGCCTTCTTGGTAAGGGTTTTCTTCGTCGCTCATCGGATCTTCCCGCCTGTCGCAGGCTCTTGCCGTTTGGCTTCTTCCCACAATCGGTTCATCTCGTCGAACGACAGGTCTCCGACGGCGCGTCCCGATTGGGCTGCCTGCTGTTCGATGAATCGAAACCGTCCGACAAATCGGTTGACGGATTGCCGCAGCGTATCTTCGGGATTGACTTTGACGAACCGGGCAAGATTGACGAGAGAAAAGAGAACGTCGCCGAATTCCGCCGCGATCTGCCGTTGCCTGTCGGAGGAAATTCCCTCGGGAGAGGGAAGGCGCAAGGCCGCGCGGAGTTCCCGGATTTCCTCTTCAATCTTATTGAGGACTTGATCGAACCCCGTCTGATCGTGATTCCAATCGAAGCCGACCCGCGACGCTCTGGCCTGGATCTGGTACGCGCGCAAGAGCGCGGGAAGAGTATCTGGCACGCCGTCGAACACCGATTCAGGCCGCCCGGCCGCCTGCCGCTCCGCTTTCTTAATGTCTTCCCACCGGGCCAGGACTTGCTCTGCGTTGGTCGGCGTCGGATCGCCCGTTCCGCCGGTGAATACGTGGGGGTGCCGCCGGATCAGTTTATCTGCGAGCCGTTCCATCACATCGTCGACCGTGAAACTTCCGGCCTCCGCCGCTATCTGGCTGTGAAACAACACTTGCAGAAGGACATCGCCCAGTTCCTCCGGAAGCTTGGCGCGGTCGTCGTGATCGATCGCGTCCAGTACTTCGTAGGTCTCTTCAAGAAGATACGGCTTCAGCGACTCATGGGTCTGCTTACGATCCCAGGGGCAGCCGTTCGGCGCGCGCAAGGCTGCCATCAGATCGATCAGCTTATGAAATCGCTCGGACATTTCCGTCATCTCATGACCAAATGCGACGATCATTATACCTGGTTCCCGCCTCGCTTCAACGATCAGGCGCGCCTTGCGAGGCCTATACTCCTATGATAGGGTACCGCCCGAGCAGGGAGGAGTCTGTGGGTGCAGAGAAAGATGAAGGATTCGTCGTTCGGGATCGCCGGGGTGCCGGCGCGACGGACAAGCCCTCAGGGCCTCCTTCACCGCCGCCTGCGCAGGAGTCGGCGTCCGCCGCATCCTCGGGATCGGCAGAGGCCTCCGGCATGCCTGTTACCTTTGCTTCGTTCGTGATCTCGCTCGGTAGTTCTTCGCTGATGCTGATGGGGGAGCAATTGGACCCGCAACAGCCCTCCATGCCCGTCAACTTGCCGCAGGCAAAGGAAATCATCGATCTCTTGTCGATTCTGGAGCAGAAGACCGCAGGTAATCTCACAACCGAAGAACAGGCGGTGTTGCGGGACATGCTCTATGCCCTGCGCATGAAGTATGTGAGCCTGACCACCGGAAAGTAGCCCGCCGCACCGGCAGAGCCGGCCCCGCGACGTTTTGAGCCGCGAGCAAGAATCCGTTATAGTGGATAGTCTTCGCCCGCTATCGAGGAAACCCAATCGGAAGGGATGTCGGCGGTGAGTGACCTCCAGAAGGAGACCAGGGCGCCGGCTTGGAATCTTCCCGAGCGCCGTTCGGCAATCGGAGACCGGGTTCCGGAATTCGACTCCCTTCACCCGCCGGGACAGCGGCAGTCAAATCCGGAACCGGAGAGGCGGAAACGTCATCTGCGTCCGGTGCGGATCGTGTTCCTCCTGCTCATCTGCTGCCTCGCGCTGACTTTCTACTATACGCAAGTCGTGGTGCCGGGCGGCGAGGACAGCGATTCATTCATCCCGACGACCAGTTATGCCCTCGTGCTGTTGTTGATCAACCTCGACTTGATCGGGGCGGTGGTCCTGCTCCTGCTCCTTTCCCGCAACCTCATCAAGGCCTATTTTGAGCGGCGTCATCGACTCATCGGTTCAGGATTTCGCACCAAGCTGGTGGCGGCGTTTATCGGCTTTTCTTTGATTCCGACGATGCTTCTCGCCATGGTGGCCAGCGGGCTGGTCAATAAAGCCGTGGATGTGTGGTTCAGTGATCAGATCGAACGAGTGATGCGCGACTCGTATGAAGTGGCCCGGATGCAGCATGCCGGACACATCACCCTGGCGGTCAACAGCGCGCGGGCAATTAGTCACGAGATTTTTCGCGAAGATCTCCTGCTGCCGGCTCAGCGGGATATCCTGATCTCGGCCATGACGCGCAAACGGGTGGAGTTCGGGGTGGCGGGCATCGAGGTCTATTCAGCCAAGATGGAGACGCTTACAAAGTCGCTTGATCCGGAAGTGCCGCCCGGCGTCTTGGACCTGCCGGTGGGGCAGTTGGTGTTGCAGGCGATCAACAGCAAACAGGAAGCCAATACCGTGCAGGAGGCGCAGACCGGACGACTGGTCCGCGCCGCAGCTCCCATCGCCGCGAGCGGTCGCGGCGGGGAGGTCGGCGGGGTCGTGCTCGTCGATGCCTATGTGCCTGAATCGCTCCTGGCGAAAATGGACGGGATCGGCCGCCAGTACGAAGAGTATAAGCAGATCAAGGCGATGAAAAATCCGATCAAGGCCGGCGCCTATCTCTTTGTGGCGGTGATCACGATCTTGATCCTCTTCGGCGCGACCTGGTTCGGCTTCTACGTGGCGCGGAGCATTACCGTGCCGATTCAACGATTGGCCGAGGCGACGGAAGCCATCGCGCAGGGGGATCTCTCGGTTCGCATCGATGCCAAGGCGACCGATGAAATCGGTACACTCATCGAGTCCTTCAACCGCATGACGACGGACCTCCAAAGCGGCAAGTCCGCCATCGAAGCCGCCAACGTCTCGCTGCGCCAGAATAACCTCGAGCTCGACCGGCGCCGCGCCTACATCGAAACGGTGGTCGCGACGATCGCGGCGGGGCTCCTGTCGATCGACAGGAACGGAGCGATCACGAACTTCAATCCGTCGGGAGAACGGATTCTGGGCTTGTCGGCCGATCGATTCCACGGCCGCTCGGCGAACGACGTATTCAAGGAATTCGGCCTCACGCTGTTCCAGACCCTCTACGACCGCATGCTCCTGGACCAGCGCGACGATCTGACGATGGACGGAACGGTCGAGGTCGAAGGCAAATTCCTGACGATCGCGCTCCATGGCTCGAGGATGAAAGACGAAATGAACCAGGACCTCGGCATCGTCCTGGTATTCGAGGATCTCACCGAGTTGCTGAAAGCGCAGAAGGTGGCGGCCTGGCAGGAGGTGGCGAGACGGGTGGCCCATGAAATCAAGAACCCGCTGACGCCGATTCAGCTGTCGGCTCAGCGCATGCGGAAGAAGTTTTTCGAGAAGGCGTCGGACTTCGAGCGCGTCTTCGATGAATCGACGAACGTCATCGTCAATGAAGTCACCAGCCTGAAACATATGGTCGACGAGTTCTCCAAATTCGCCAGGCTGCCGGCTCCCCAGCTGGTGCAACAGTCGCTGCACGATGTCATCAACGAAGTGACGGCTCTCTATCAGGGCGCTCACAAGGATATCGAGCTCATTGTCTCGCTGGATGAGGATCTCCCTTCTCTGAAATTCGACTGGGAACAGATTAAGCGCGTGCTGGTGAATCTGCTCGACAATTCCATCCAGGCGATGAATCAGAAAGGGCGGGTATGGCTGACCACGCAGTACGATACGAAGCGCCGGCGGGCCGTGGTGACGATCGCGGACGAAGGCACCGGGATCGCCCCGGAAGATCAGGAAAAATTGTTTGTGCCGTACTTCACGAGGAAGAAAACCGGAACCGGCCTCGGATTGGCCATCGTGCGGCGGATCATTACGGACCATGAAGGGCACATCCAGGCCGGAAACAACCAGCCGAAAGGGGCGGTCTTTACGTTTGAGTTGCCGGTATGATTTGGACGTCATGCGTCATCCGTCAAGCGGCCAGACGCCTCGCTTTATCGGACGAATGACGGTTGACGATTGATGTGTCTGAGAGAGGGGTATTGATGTCAGCCTCCATTCTGGTCGTCGATGATGAAGAAGCCATTCTCTCTTCGCTGAGCAGCATCCTGCTCGATGAAGGATACGAGGTGGCCGCGGCAAAGAACGGCGCGGAAGCGTTGAGAATCTATACGACGGATCCTCCCGATTTGATGCTGCTGGATATCTGGATGCCTGAAATGGACGGGTTGGAAACCCTGAAGCGGATCCGCGAGTTGGTGCCGACCGCTCAGGTGATGATGATGTCGGGACACGGCTCGATCGAGACGGCGGTGAAGGCGATCAAACTCGGCGCGTACGATTACATTGAGAAACCGTTGTCGCTCGAAAACGTCACGCTCCGTGTGAAGCATGCGCTCGACCAATACCGTTTGGAGCAGGAAAACCGATCGCTGCGCACCAAGGTGCAGCGGAAGTTCGAACTGGTGGGGCATTCACCGGCCATGCAGCAGTTGCGTCAGTTGATCGAAACGGCAGGGCCCACGAACAGCCGTGTGCTGATCGGAGGGGAGAACGGAACAGGAAAAGAACTGGTGGCCCGCGCAATCCATCAGCACAGCGCCAGAGCCGCCCAGCCGTTCGTCGCCGTGAACTGCGCCGCGATTCCGGAGACCCTGATCGAAAGCGAGCTCTTCGGTCACGAAAAGGGTTCGTTCAGCGGCGCGACGTCGATGAAACGCGGACAGTTCGAGCAGGCGGACGGCGGGACGTTGTTCCTGGACGAAATCGGGGACATGAGTCTGAGCACGCAAGCGAAAGTCCTGCGCGCGCTCCAAGAGCAGCAATTCACGCGCGTCGGCGGAACGAAGCTGATGAAAGTCGATGTGCGCGTCCTCGCCGCCTCCAATAAAGATCTTCTGAAGGAAATCGAGAAAGGCGCCTTTCGGGAAGACTTGTACTATCGGTTGAATGTGGTACCGGTCGTGGTGCCGCCTCTCCGTGAGCGGCGCGAAGACATTCCATTGCTCATGCGGCATTTCTTGAAACTGCACGCGGAGGAGCAGGGGTTGCGGATGAAGGAAATTACGCCGGAAGCGATGAACGTCTTTCAGCAATATGAGTGGCCGGGAAATATTCGTGAACTGGGCAATCTGGTCGAACGGCTCATGATCATGGTGCCGGGACCTGCTATCGACACCGCACAGGCGAATCTAGCCCTCCAGGTTCGCCCATCCGGTTCTGCGGCACAGGCCGTGACTGGACCGTCGGCGGCTCCCGCCACGAGCCCGTTGTTCACGCAGCCGTTCGACTCGCTCCGCGACGCCCGCAACGCGTTCGAGAAGGAATACATCGGCCGCAAGCTACGCGAGCATCACTGGAACATCTCGCGTACGGCCGAGGAATTGAAGATTGAACGAAGTCACCTCCATCGAAAGATCAAGCTCTTGGACGTCGAAATGAGGCCGGAAGGCTGATCGAGCTGCTGAAAAGGGCGTTCTTCTCAGCCGCCCAGCCCTGGCGCGTCGAGGCGCGACCATTCCCAGGTTCGTTCTCAGTCGCTCATCCCCCTCAATGTACCCTGCCTGCGTACGCCTCGGGGGCCTCGCTCCTTGCGGCCTCGTTGGAAACCCTTTTGAGCAGCCCGCAGAAATTCTACAGACCACGTTGACCCCCATGCGTTGCCTCGCTAAGATGCCATCCTTCTTATGACCACCTACCGCGATGCCGGGGTCGATATCGATGCCGGCGATGAATTCGTCGACCGCATCAAGCCGTTGGTTCGCTCGACCTTTCGTCCCGAAGTGCTGACGGACCTCGGAGGATTCGGCGGCCTCTTCCGCCTGCACGCAAAAAAGTATGAAGATCCGGTCTTGGTGTCGGGGACCGACGGTGTCGGGACGAAACTGAAGATCGCGTTCCTGATGGACAAGCATGACACGGTGGGCATCGACCTGGTGGCGATGTGCGTGAACGATATTGCGGTGAGCGGCGCAGAGCCGCTGTTTTTTCTGGATTACTTCGCTACGGGCAAGCTCGCGGTGCCGAAGGCCCGGGAAGTGGTGGCGGGGATCGCAGATGGCTGCCGACAGGCTGGCTGTGCCCTGATCGGCGGCGAAACGGCCGAGATGCCGTCTTTTTATCCGGATGGCGAGTACGACTTGGCCGGGTTCGCGGTGGGGGTGGTCGATAAACCGAAGATCATCGACGGAACGTCCATCCGACCGGGCGACGCCATTGTCGGATTGGCATCCACCGGACTGCACAGCAACGGGTACTCGCTTGCGCGCCGCGTGTTCTTCGACAAAGCGAAACTGACCGTAACCAGCCGATTGCCAGATTTCGATCGCTCGCTCGGCGAGGTGCTGCTCACTCCCACGAGAATTTACGCCAAGCAGATTCTCGCGCTCGCGCAGGAGTTTCCCGTCAAGGGTATTACCCACATTACCGGCGGTGGCATCACCGAGAATCTGCCGCGGGTATTTCCGGAAGGAGTCCGTGCCAGGATCGACCGCAAGACTTGGCCCGTCCCGCCCGTATTCGAAGCGCTGAGACGACTCGGTCAGATTGATCGCGAAGAAATGTACCGCGTCTTCAACATGGGAATCGGGCTCATTCTCGTCGTCTCGGCCAATTCAGCAGCAGCCTTGCTGGCAAGAGCCGCATCGCTCGGCGATCGAGGCTGGATAATCGGCGAGATGGTGTCGGCGGCTGCCGGGAAGCCCGAGGTGGAGTATGTCAACTAAACGCGCGACTCCACTGCGCGTGGCCGTTTTGGCCTCCGGTCGCGGATCGAATCTCCAGGCCATCATCGATGCCATTGAAGCAGGTCAGCTCCAGGCGAGGATCGTTGCGGTCATCAGCAACAAGAAAGACGCTGTTGCGCTGGAAAGAGCCAGGAACCATGGAGCGCCGGATATCTTTGTCGATCCCAAGCCCTTTGCCGGTCGTCCGGACAGTCGGGAAGCTTATGATCAGGCCCTGCTCGAGGTCTTGAGCAAACATGATGCGGAGCTGGTCTTGCTGGCCGGCTACATGAAGATCGTCACAGCGGTCTTCATCAACTCCTATGTGAATCGGATGATGAATATTCATCCATCCCTGCTCCCGTCATTTCCGGGATTGGAAGTGCAAAAGAAAGCCATCGAATGGGGATGCAAGCTCGCCGGCTGCACCGTTCATTTCGTCACGGAAGGAGTCGACGAAGGGCCGATCATCTTGCAGGCGGCGGTGCCAATCCTGGATGGCGATACGCCGGAGACCTTAGCGGCGCGAATTCTCGAGCAGGAACACAAAATTTACCCGCGAGCGGTGCAGCTCTATGCTGAAGGGCGATTGCGAGTGGAGGGGAGGCGGGTCTTCATCGACGGGGGAAAACCGCTTGGAGCCGCGCTCGTTAGTGCTTCATAAATCATAAGGCATTGATTATAAATTAAAAATATGTCAATACATTGTCTTGACAATAGAAAATTTGTCAGTTATTTTGGACCTCTAGTTCACATGGTGCATTATGTCGTCACGCGCTCTTCGTACTGAAAAACTTGATCTCCGGTTGAGTGCCACGACGAAACGGAGATTGCAAGTCGCCGCGTCTGCTGCCAACCGTTCCTTGACCGACTTTGTCGTTGAGAGCGCCTTGTCCCGTGCCGATGAAACGTTGGCCGATCGGCATACATTCGTTCTGAATAAACCAAACTGGGATGCTTTTGTTGCTGCGCTCGATGCCCCAACCCACCCTCTCCCGCGCATGCGGCGTCTGTTAACTGAACCCGGTTTCTTTGACTCGGACCCCGGCACCACAGAAAGCCGTTGATTCGGCACATTGAAAAGCTTCGACGGGATCATGCCGTTGATGCGTTCGATTGTGGGAGAGAAGACCTAAATCGCTTCCTCCAACAGCACGCCTTACAGAGTCAACACAGCGGAGGATCACAAACATATGTGGGGCTGGTTGATCAAACCGTCGTTGGCTACTACGCTCTCGCGGTGGGATCGGTGGAACAAGAGGAGGCTCCCGAGCGGGTGAAGAAGGGGCTAGCGAAGCATTCCATTCCTATCATGCTCCTTGCGAGACTGGCCGTAGACCAGCAGTGGCAGAAACGGGGAGCGGGCTCCGCGCTGTTGAAAGACGCCATGCTGAGAACGCTTCAAGCCGCTGATCTTGCAGGAATTCGAGCGCTTGTGGTTCATGCCAAGGACGATATCGCCGGAAGTTTTTACCGACATTTCAATTTCATTCCCTCGCCCAGCGATCCGTTCCATCTTTTCGTACTGCTCAAAGACTTGCGGCAGAGTGTTTCGTAAACCCCACCATCCGTCACCACGGTGAGCACGCGGTCACCTCAGTCACTGTATCGGGGCGTTGCCAGTTCTCTTGAACGTGCCCCATCAATCTCCCGTAGCGGCTGAAGCTGGGCTTGTGTATAATGGCGCTGGTCGGGGACGCGAGCCCTCTTCCTCCCCGTTCTTCTACCGCAGCATCCAGCCTGCACATTGATGTGCAACGAACCCTGCGGGATCCTCGGCTCGCGTCGCCGATTCCACCGGTGGGGGGCTAGCTCAGTTGGGAGAGCACTACGTTCGCAACGTAGGGGTCGGGGGTTCAACTCCCCTGCCCTCCACCAAATTTGCACAGTTTGTGAAGAATTGTGAACCCGCGACCTGGGGAATGTGAAGGTGACGCGTCCCCTTCGAGGGAAGCGAGCGCTCTGGCGCACACCTTGATAGGCCTTAACCTTGTCAAGGCTTTCCTTTGAAGGTTCTAGTGTCATTGACTCCCTTTGCTGGAGACCTTGCGTGCCGCTCAGCTGTCGCACTTACGAGCACTCACCGCAGCCAGTACGGATGGAGCCTCCTGCAGCGGCACGGTGCGGGTGAGTGTCCTGCACAGCAAGAAGGACCAGCCGTCGAAGGCCCGTAGCTCTACAACTCGTTCGGACCGTAACCTCCAGAAACGAGGGGTGATACCACCATTGTTCGGTGGTGCCACCCATTCTTCAGGCTGAATATTATCCAACGCTCCCGGCGGCATATCATCTTTAACGGCGTCCGACCAGGGCTCTTGCCTTGGTGACTATTTTTGACTATATTATGACTATGAATGGCGTGCGGGTTGCTGATCTAAAAAGCCGTTTGAGTGAGCACCTTCGGAAGGTGCGGAGTGGACGAAGCGTCACGGTGCTGGATCGAAACACGCCGATTGCGCGCATTGTTCCCTACGAAGACGTCGCGTCCTCGTTGACCGTGCGCCGCCCCCTGCCTGGGGCCAAGTCGCTCAGGCAAGTATCGCTGCCTCCTCCTCTCCGACTTCGCCGTGATATTGTCACCCTCCTTCTCGAAGAACGTCAGGGCGAGCGGTGATTGCCTATCTGGATTCGTCTGCGGTGCTTCGGATCATCCTCGGCCAGGCGAATGCATTGAAAGAGTGGCGATCGATCACTCGTGGTGTCGCTTCTGTTCTCGTCGAAGTCGAGTGTCTGCGAACCCTGGATCGACTGCGGTTGGCTGAGGGGCTAGATGATAACGAGGTGGCATCGCGTCGCGAAGCTGTGTTCAGATTTATGGACGCGCTGGAGGTCGTCGAGCTGACGAGGCCCGTGTTGGCTCGAGCCTCACAACCGTTGCCGACGGCGCTTGGCACGCTGGACGCGATACATCTCGCTACAGCGTTATTGTGGAAGGATCGGGTCGGGTCCGATCTTGCCGTGGCCACTCACGACGAGGCGTTGGCAACAGCCGCGCGTGCCAGTGGTCTTCGAGTTGTGCGGTCCTGATCGAGCAGGCGCACCGTCTTGAGGTCAGCGTCGGCGACAGCCCTCGAAGCTCCTCACTTCACCGATGCGTTCCCGTCAAGGTTTCATCAAGGCACCGATCTACCCAGGCATGCACGTCATGGGCGGATAGATATGACCGCATCCGGAGCATGCGCCGCCGACGCTCATCACGCGGCATCTCTAGCGCATTCTTGATCGCCTCGGCCACCCGTTCGGTTTCATAGGGGTTGATGACGATCGCGCCGGATAATTCCTCGGCTGCCCCGGCCATCTGACTGATCAATAAGACCCCCGTTTCGCCCACCTGAGCCGAAACGTATTCTTTAGCCACCAGATTCATTCCATCGTACACGGAACTGACCAGGGCCAGATCAGCCATCCGATAGAGGGCCACGAGTTCGTCGAATCCGATTCGTCCCTCATGCAGTTCAATGGGATTCCAACTGGCGCTCTCGATTGTCGCCGGAGCATACTGGGCGACATGACGCTGATTGATCTCTTCCACCGTTTCACGGATGAGGTCGCGATATTGTTGGTAGGCATCGAGTTCGCTACGTGTAGGAATGGCGATTTGAAGGAACGTGAATTTTCCGCGGTACTCGGAATATTGCGAGAAAAACGTGTCCAGAGCCCATAGCCGTTTCAACAGGCCCTTCGTGTAATCCAGTCGATCGACACCAAGCCCGACCCGCACTCCCGGCCGCAGCCCGAATCGTTGTCGCAGATCCATTTTGGCCCGATCGACGGCCTCGCTGCGGGCGTGCTCAGAAAACATCTGAAAGTCCACGCTGATGGGATGGGCTATGACCCTGGTATCGTGACCGTCGTACAGCACTTGATCGCGAGTGGCGGGGACCACAGCGCCCAGGAAGTCGTGCGCACATTGGAGAAAGGCTTCGGCGTGACCGTGCGTTTGAAAGATGAGGCGGTCGGCAGCCAGCAATCCGCGAAGGATTTCCCTGCGTTCGGGAAGAATGTGCCACACCTCCGGACCAGGCCAGGGGATATGCCAGAAGACAAATACCGGATCGGCCGGCTGCGCGGCTTTGACCAGCGCGGGCAGTAGCGCCAGATGAAAATCGTGGATCCAAACCGGCCCCGGCGTCCGCTGCAACTCCTTCAGTACCGCATCGGCAAAACAGAGGTTTACTGACCGGTAAGCAGGCCAGTACGCCTTCAGATAGGTGATGCGATCCAAGGTGATATGGCAGAGCGGCCACAGGACTTGGTTGGCGTATCCCCGGTATCCGTCCTGTACTTCATCCTGGCTCAGCCAGACGCGCCGCAACCGGTATGTCGGTGATTCAGGAGGGACCTCTAGGGACATGTCCGCCCCCACAGCCTCTCGGTCGGCCGGTCCGCTTCCCCAGGCGATCCAGGTCCCGCCGTTTCGGCGGAGGACAGGATCGAGCGCAGAGGTCAATCCTCCGTCGGTCCGCTTGCAGACGAGCTGGCCATGTTCGCGGTGGTGTTCGTATGGTTCACGGTTCGACACGGCGATCAGCCGATGCACATCCATTTACAGTGCTCCCTTTCGTTTAAGTCACCAGTAGGCTTCGTACTTCTACCGGCTGGTCAGTCCTACTGAGCATCTGGCCTGAGCGGGGAATTGTCGAGCGAGTTTTTCACCGTCACATACATGAAGCGCGGGCCATGCCCTGACCAGCGTCGCTTAAGTTTCAACGGTTCGTGCACGCTCGCGTGACGGTGGTACGCAATGACGGAGTCCGTGATACAGCCACAGTTCAAACAGCGCCACCCGTCGGAGTCCATCTCCCCATTCGCGTTACGAACATCCAGAAAGTAGTTTCTGACCATGTGACCTTGACAACGTTGACATCGCATAGGGCAATCCCTCCTGGTGGCGCGCCTACCAGGTCGGCGAGTCGGGGCGGTCCTCCCATCCTCGCGCCGAACCTTGTGGCCGTTTACGCGATCAGATGCATGCCGCGTTCGATGGCTTTGCCGATGGATGCCTTGGCATCGCCGATGAGATGATCGGTTTGCTCCTCGAAATCCTGTGCCAGATGACGCAATTGCCGGCGCGTGCGGGCGCCGGATTGAGGAGCCAATAAGATCCCCGCACTGATTCCTGAAACGAGGCCGACAATGAACAGGGTCATGCTTGTCCAACTGTTCGTAGGTCCATTCGTCATGGCGCTCTCCTCATCCGTTTTCATGGTTGGTAACCGCCCCATCAACCAGTGAACCTCGTCCGTCCTTCGGTATCAGCTCCTCCGGTACCAACTCCCGAAGGGCGCGGCATCCGCTGCAACGAGCTGCCAAGAGCCCGCTCTGTTGGCCGCCGACCATACGGAACACAAGGAAATACCTCCGGCTGCCGCAGTGGGAGCATTTGTGGCCCTCTAACACTCGTTGAATCAGCAATGCTCTGCCGGGTCCTTCACTCCGCCCACCACCGGTTTTCACCATTCGCTGCAGAGTCGTCTCGTTCATCGCTTCGCTCCTTCCTTGCGCAGTCGATCCGCTTGAACAGGATTCTCGACCGCATGTAGCCGCAGGGACTAACGGAGTTGCACTGCAAGACACAAACCCATTCCGCAACCCGGACTGTGAGGCGGGAATGATCCGGAATTCTTACAATGAATAGAACCGCTTAGCCTCACAGAACCGGGGGGTGGTGCCATCACGGACGGGCCATCGAGCGGATGAATTGTTGGAAGCAATCAGGCGAGGGGCTTGTCGTAAACGACTGCCGCGTAAGGCTAATCTGTGTGGAAAGGACATCTTGTCCAGTTGGAACAGGATGTCCGGTGGAATTCGTGGTCAGGGACTAAGGAGATTCGGACCGTCGAGCAAGGGGTGGCTCGGCAACAACCATAATGTCGTTTCAGGCTGCCGCGAGTTCGGGAATATCGGCCTCATTTATGTGCAACCGCCGTCGGCTGAACGCCGCGGCCACGGCGGCGGTGCCCATCAGCACTAGGCCGATCCCCACTAGGCTCGTTGCGGGGCCAAGGGCATCCGCAGCCCAACCGAATCCTGCCATCCCCGCCATGGCGGAAGCCATGGCGCCGGTGCTGAATGTCGTGAAGACACGTCCTGACAGGTGTTCCGGCGTCAATTCCTGCAGCATCGCCCAGACAATGGGTGTAAAGACTGCCGTACTGCCGCCAAAGACGATGATGAGCACGACGGCCAGGGCCGGAGCCTTCAACATCCCGAGTGTGCAGACTGCGACAGCGCTGACGGCCAACGCGGCCGCCACGAACTGCAGCCGGCTCCGGAAGTCTCCCTGATTTCTCCGGGCGAGCCAGGCGGAAGCGGTCACCATGCCTATTCCGAGTGAGGACCAGAGCCATCCAAGCTCGACTGGGCTCGCGTCAAGCAGTTGTGTCGCAAACACGGGAAGCAAAAAGACGAAGGCGCTCGCTCCCAGACTGTAGAGCGTGGCGGTGAGCATCAGCAACAAGACGGTGCGATGCTGAATGAAGACGAAGCGAAATCCGACAAGGAGATCCTGCGCAAGGCCGGGGGCGTCGTCCGGTCGTGTCTCTCCACGCGGACGCTCACGCAACACGATCGGCATCAGGCACAAGGCCGAGACCAGGAAGGTGGCCGCGTCGATGTACAGGACATTGTGAGCTCCGGCCATCGCGATGCCCACCCCGCTGACCGCCGGGCCGATCAGGAGACCGATGTTCGTCGTGGTGTGAATCAACGCGTTGGCGCTGGTGAGTTGCGGTCGGCTCACGATCAGGGGAACGGATGAGGCCAGCGCCGGACCGAATATCGTGGACACGATGGAAGTCGCGAACACCAGGAGGTAGAGCCGTTCGAGCGTGAGGGCGTCGAGCGCGTGTAAGAACGGAATCAGCGTCACGAGGATCGTACGGATCAGATCCACGCCGATCAAGACGGCTTTCTTGCTCATTCGATCCAGATAGACGCCGATGAGGGGGCCGAAGATCAAGGGCGGAATGGTTTGAAGCAAGCCGATCACCGTCATCTTGAAGGCCGACCCCGTGAGTTCGTAGACGAACCATAGCAACGCCACCTTGCTCATGCTGTCCCCGATCTGGGAAATGACCTGACCGGAAAACAGCAGACCGAAATTCCCGGTCCTCAACAATGTCCAACCCGGTCGAGCCTCAACTTCTGTTGCACTTTCGATTCTAGCCATGCTGGGCCTGCCTCCAGAGACACCGATTCATACGATCGCTACTGGATGCGAGTCACTGAGAGCGTCTGGCCCTCCTGCGAGATCCTGGCTTCGATTCGGTCACCGGGATTGGCCCTGTCAGGAACTTTTGTGTCACGGGTCAGCTCCAGGCGCAATCGTTCCCCGGCCCTTGTGATGATGACGTAGGACTTGTCCACAACGTTGAGCGTGTCTTCCCCATGAGCATTCTTGGCCATGCGGAATTCTCCCTCGACAGCAGAGACCTCACCTGTCACCGTTTTTGATGATGACGGTCCTGAACGGGACTGGGCCTCTGTCGGCGTCGCGTCGAACAGCATGGTGACGAAACAGAAACCGGTTACTGCCACAGCAACACAGCAGGATTGTCCGGGTTGCATGGTGACCTCCTTCGACAGTCACGGGAGGGATTCCCTTCCCGTTCCGTCTATCGTCTCACGCTCAACTGTCACATGAGGGATGCCTCCTTTCCGGCATTTCCTTCACATCCTGGTCGCAAAGTTCGGCCAGGGGGTGTAACTGGTGAGGCAGGACTCCGCTTCCTCAGTTTTCATGATCAACCGCCGATACACCCGGAGATAATCTTGCGCCATACGGTTCACGGTAAATCGATGTTCGAAAACCTGGCGACATCGTCCGCGGTCAATCTCCGCTAGACGATCGACAGCCTTGACCATATCGTCGAGTGCCTCGCAGACGAACCCCGTGACTGCGTCGTTGATAATTTCGGGAATTGACCCGCGGCGGTAGGCCAGGACTGGCGTCCCGCAGGCGAGCGCTTCGATCAAGACGAGGCCGAACGGTTCGGGCCAGTCGTAAGGACAGATCAGGGCCATGGCCTTGCCCAGGAATTCGTTCTTTTCGGGGTCCGTGATCTCTCCCAGATACTCCACCAACGGATCAGCAAGCAGCGGTTCGATTTCCGAGTGAAAGTATGCTCGATCCGTAGGATCCACCTTCGCGGCGATCTTGAGCGGAATCCCTGTCTGTTTGGCGATCTCTATCGCGTGATCCGGCCGCTTTTCCCTGGCGATGCGACCCAGAAACGCCAGATATTCGCCTCCGTTGGGATGGAAACTGTATAGATCGCTCGGCAAGCCGTGATACACCGTGGCTTGCCAATTGGCCCAGGACACGGGTTTTCGTTGCGCGTTTGAAATCGACACGATCGGCATCTCCGCATATTCACGAAACACCGACTGCAGCTCGGGGAGGTCGAGTCGCCCGTGGAACGTGGCCAGCGTCGGGGTGAGGTTCCGCCGCGCGAGGGGGAATCCCAGAAAATCGAGATGGGAGTGGATGACGTCAAATTCCCCGGAATTCCCCAGCGCCTGTTCCATCAACAAGGTCAATGGCGCGTCGCGGTTGAAGATTCCCTCGTTCAATCGCAGCGCGCGCGCGCAGACCGACTCGAGACGGGCGGCGGTCACCGAATCTCCGCTCGCAAACAGGGTGATGTCGTGACCGAGCCGGACTAATTCCTCCGTCAGATAGGACACGACCCGTTCCGTTCCTCCGTAATGTTTGGGCGGAACGCTCTCCCACAAAGGCGATACCTGCGCAATTCTCATCGGACTGGTCCTTTCGTCATGTGGCTCACTTCACCGGTCGAAGCGCGACGACTCTGACCCCCGGAAGCACATCCGCTTCGATTTGTTCGCCCGGAAGCAACAGGCGCTCGCGCCTCGTGTTCTTGTCGACGCGAAGATAGACAAGTCTTCCCGACAGATCCTTGATGATGTACACGTCACCCTGAATGGACAGCAGATCGCCCTTAATCGTCTGGGGGGCCGTGTCTGCCTGAGCGAACACGCCGGGAACCACGGCGATCAGGCTGAACACCAACAGCATTACGCAACCAATAGATCGAGACATGGTGTCACCTCTGTTGAAACTTTGAAGGGTTCACTTTGTTCGCTGTCTCGGACATGCCGCCGCCGTGCTCCCTTCCGGTCGCGAAAGAACAGGGCGAAGCCACCGCCCAAAATGAGGCCTGACAGGAACGAGGCCATCAAGACGACTACTTGGAACCGTCGCTCCGAGAGCGCAAGTCGATTTCTATTGAGCGTGCGAGAAGGAAAGTACACACGCGCTTCGGCGCCCAGCCATTCCGATGTAGATCGGTCTGGTGCTACTTTCTCCATGCAAGCGACACGCATTGGACTGGTCATGATCCAGACTCCTTCCCCCTTCCCACACTGCAAGAGTTACTGTTTCGCCATGTGCCTTGTGATCAGAATCGTCCCCGTTACGAGATCGTTCGATTCGGGAACCGCGGAATCACCACGGATGTGAAAGCGCACCAAGCCAGGCTTCGCGAAACAGAGGCTAGCGGTTTGATTCCACGCGAGAGTCATGGAGTGCGGCATACCTCCAAACAAGGGGAAAAACCCATGTTCGCAGGAGATGGCTTCCCTCACATCAATGCCCAGCTCGATCCGAACCGGCGCCCGCCCATGATTCACCCATCGGACTTCGTCTCCAAGCGCGACGGTCAACTCCGTCAATGCACGACCTCCTCCGATCTCGATCTCATGGATGATGCCCGTCCTGGTCGTCTTCGGTACAGTTGCGCAACCGAACAGAGCAACTAAAGCCAAAACAAGGGATGGGACTATGAAATCAGATGCGGACCGTGTCGTGTACGACCTCATCGCCTTAACCTCCTGACTCACTCAGTTGATTCTATGACCCATGCCTGTTTGATCAAGCACGGCGGCTGTCTGATCGGCCCTCCCATCCGTCACGACCGTCGAACCAATGGGCCCAACGAGGACCATCAGCGAGAATCCACCGGCTAGAACCGTGTTCCTGAAGAAAGTCATGTACATGATCATCGCGATCCACGTCAGAAGAATGATCGCCCGCTCCTATCGACCGGCCGCAACACCCGAAGACTTGCCGACTCTCACTTCACCTTGAACGATCTGTTTTCCACCCGGAAGCGCGGAATCCATTCTGACGTTGTAGATGACGACTCCCGCTTTCGAAAAACAGAGACTGGCGCTTTCGCTGGCTCCCAGCGTTGCGGATTCTTTTTTCATGCCGACCCAATTGGTGAACCCTCGATGGCACGAAACCTCTTCCAAATCTCCGCCGAGAAAATCGATTCTGACGGGAAGCGTCCGGTGATTGACCCATCGGACTTCGTCACCAACTCCGACCGTCACGATCGTAGGGGCGAGCCCTTCCTCGATCTTCACATCGCGGACCTCTCCCGTTCTGGTTGTCGGAGGAGTGAGCATCGCGCAGGCGCTGATGCTGAAGAGCCCGAGGATCAGAAATGGAATTCTCAGATGATTTCCGGCATGGTGCATACTCGCATTCATGACTGCCTCCTATTGTTGTTGCACAGGTGATGGAGGAAACCTGTAGCTCTCCTGTACCTGTCGAATTGCAGCAAGTAGATCTTCATTCCGAAACGGCTTCTGCAGCCAAGTCGTCATGTTCTTGACTTGCCCTTTGTGCAGGCGCGCGCGCAGACGCTGGCAGAGGCCGTCGGGAATCTGCAGACCCATCAGCACGATGGGGAGTGATTCGCCGTATTGCTGAAGCAATTCCACCAGAGCCAGCTCCTTCTCTTCGGAAAGCGTATCGATATCGACGATGACGGCGCTCAAGGGGGGACTGTGCAGGGCTTCGCGCTTTAACGATAACGATCTCAGGAACATCACTTCGTATCCGTGTTGGCGCAGCACTTCCCCTATGACTGCGCTCAGCACGACATCGGTCTCGATCAACAAAATTGGTCCCGTCATGGTCGGTTACTCCCGCTGTTCATATGGTCCCGTACCGGAAGCTGAGCAAGCCGGATGCCGGGGTATCATCGACCGGATCCGATCGAATAGAACGGTTGAAAGACCTTGGAAGATTGGAAGAATTACTTCGTCGCCTGCGGCACACGAGGGGATTTATGGGAAAGCTTGGGGATCGAGATGAGGGACAGTTTATTCTTCCGCAGACATCTTGTCTCGAAATGGTGATTGAACAAGAGAATAGGCGGGTCTACCATAAACCTGTATGTCCAGCCGATGGCACCGACTGAGCCTTCAAATCAAGATGACGCTGATCGTCATCGTCATCGTCAGCATTTCGGCTGCCGTCACTGAATGGCTGGAAGGCCGCTCCATTCAACATACGGTGGAAGACAATGTTCGCGACGCGGCGCTTGCCGTCGGGCGATCGGTCGACCAGAACGTGCTCAGTCTCGCTCAGCTGTCCAATCGGGAGGCGCGAACGAAAGAACTGGAGAAGATCCTGTCCAATTTGCCGGATCTTCTCAATATCGTGCTGTACGCGTTTCCTCCGGATTCGGGAGGAAATCCCCTTCCGATCACAAGCGCCGGCCCGACGGAACTCCCTCGCCAAGCGGGCGCTCCCGCGCTGGTTCTACGCGTGCGCGAGGAACGGGAATCGTTGATCGACTATGCGGATCGACCGAACACTCATCGTGTGTTCCTTGCCGCCCCGATCTTCTTGAAAGGCGCCGTCGTCGGCGCAACCTATGCGGAATTTTCCACTCTGCAGATGGATGATGCCCTGGAATCATTGCGACAAGCCTCCAGAACCAGACGATTGCTCACCGGGTCGGCGATCGTGGTCGCGATCAACCTCTTTCTCTATTTCAAGGTCCATCGCCCGGTAAAGCGATTGCTGACCGCTGTCGAATCGGTGTCCCAGGGGACGATGACCCCAATCGTGCCTGTTGAGGAGCAGGATGAACTCGGAGAGCTGGCCGGTAGGTTCAATGACATGGTGGAAAAGATCCGGGCGGCAGCTCACGACAACGTGCAATTGACTGAATCCTTGCAGGCGATGAACGATAACCTACAGCTAAAAGTCAGCGAGGCGACCGCCGAGGTCATGCAAAAGAACCGGGCGCTTGCTCATACGAACGAATTGCTTTCAGCAGCGCAGCGGGATGCGGCACGGGCTCAGCGGCTGTCGGCAATCGGACAGATGGCGGCGACGGTGGCTCATAAGATAGGGACTCCTTTGACGGCGCTGTCCGGCCATATCCAGCTTATGGCGGAGGATTCGACGCTCAGCGCGGAATCGCGACAGCGTTTGGGAACCGTCGAGGCGCAGATCGAGCGCACGTCGAAAATCATTCAAGACATGCTGTTGTATGCCAGGAGGCCGGAGCCGGTCCGATCTCCGCTCGATCTGAAGGCGTGTGTTGCGGAATCGGTTGCGCTCTTCAGGCCTGAATTCGAGCGCCGCCAGATCGCAGTGGTGACCGAATGGAGCAGACAAACAGTAAAGGTCGACGCTGACGTTCAGCAACTCCAGGAAGTATTCAACAATCTGATCGAGAATGCGATCGATGCGATGCCGGCGGGAGGAACCCTGGTCGTGCGGGTTTCCTCTCGCGACCCATTGGAGCAACCGGACCATCACACATTCGTGGAGGTGCAATTCGCCGATACCGGGTGCGGGATTGACGACGAGCAGTTGGCTCAGATCTTCCAGCCGTTTTTTACGACAAAGAAGGCGCGGCGTGGGACAGGATTGGGGCTGGCGATCGCATCGGAAACGGTGCGAGCGCACGGAGGGAGTATCAACGTCGCGAGCGAGACGGGGAAAGGCTCTCAGTTTACAGTCCTGCTTCCAACCGACGGAGGCGCGCGCTGATGTTACGACAGTCTCGCGTGATGGTAGTGGACGACGATGCTGAAACGCTAGCCTTGCTGCGCGAGGTCGTGGCCAAGGAAGGGTACCAGGTCGAGACGGCAGAGGACGCGGAGACAGTCCTACAGCGACTTGCTGAATGGCAGCCGGACCTCGTTATCACGGACATTCACATGCCAGGGATGGATGGACTTGCCCTGCTGGCTGCGATCCGTGAAAAGGCGCCGGAAATCCTGGTGATCTTGTTGACCGCCTACGGATCGCTCAAGACGGCGGTCGATGGCATCAAGGCCGGGGCGTTCGATTATCTCAGCAAGCCGTTCGTCGTGGACGACATTCGCTTGGTGGTTCGGCGGGCGCTCGAACATAAGAAGCTGCTTCGGGAGAATCGTTCGTTGCGAGACCAATTGCGTGAACGATACCGGTTCGACAATCTGGTGGGCAGCAGTCCCGGAATGGTCGAGGTATACAAATTGGTTGCGCGAGTTGCGGAATCCGACAGCACCGTCTTGATTCAGGGGGAAAGCGGGACGGGCAAGGAGTTGATCGCGCGGGCTATCCATGCGAACAGTGCGCGAAGCGGCGGACCGTTCGTCGCGATTGATACGGGTTCGTTGGCTGAAACGCTCCTCGAATCCGAGCTCTTTGGCCACGAACGAGGCGCCTTTACAGGAGCCGTCGCAAGCAAGAAGGGGCTTCTCGAGCAAGCTCACCAGGGAACCTGTTTCCTGGACGAGATCGCGGATATCTCACCGGTCATGCAAAGCAAGTTACTCCGATCACTACAGGAACGCGAGATCCGGCGTGTCGGGAGCGAGACCCCTCGCGCGATCGATGTGCGGATCATTGCCGCGTCAAAAAAAGTTTTGAAGTCGCTCGTCGAAGCCGGAACGTTTCGGGAAGACCTCTACTATCGTCTGGAGGTCGTGACGATTGTTCTCCCTCCTTTGCGCGATCGAGTGGAGGACATTCCGATACTGAGCCAGTATTTCGTCGACAAGTACGGAAGAGCCAAGGAGAAGCCGGTGACCGGCCTCTCGCCGGAGACCATTCCCTTGCTGACACGCTATGCCTGGCCCGGTAATGTGCGCGAACTCGAGCATGCGATTGAGCGAGCCATTACCTTGACTCCACATCCCATTATTACCCCTGACGATTTGCCGGAGAGCATCCGGACAACGACCGTTCAAGACCAGGCGCGGGCTCGGGGATGGGACACTCTTCAGAGTATGGAAAAGAACTACATTCTGCGTGTGCTGGAAGCCCATCGGCAAGACCACGGTCAAGCGGCAGCGATCCTTGGCATCCATCGGAAAACGCTCCTCCGCAAGCTCCGTCAGTACGGCCAAGGCTGATCGGCCATCGATCGGCATGTTCTGTCCCGGGACAAAATGTTCTCAGCAGTCGAAACCCCATTGACCGCTTGATTTTCTCGTCGGTCACCTCCGAAGACCGCGACAACATGTTCCTGGTCTCAAGCAAGACGGCGCGATGAACTGAAGACCCCCTTCCATCTCCCATCAGATTGATTTCCCGTTGAATATCCCTCAATCGGGCTTCGCGACGTTCCTTCGGTCCGTCCTTTGCTCTCTTTATCGTTGAGCTGTCCGGACGTCGAGCTCGATGGGGCCCATGGTTTAAGTACGGAGAGACGTTTCAACGCCAGTGTGTCGGATGAGACTCGGCATGGTCCGAGCCGGACGATTTGCAACGATGAGATGGTTGGATGGAGGTTGTGAGATGGTTGGATGGAGGTTGAAGGCATGGCTGGAAACAACAACAAACACGTTCTGGTAATCGACCACGATCGCAAACTCTTGCACCTTCTTGCTTTTCATCTCATCAAGGGAGGGTATGCGGTCAGTACGGCGGCGGACGGGTTGGAAGCGCTTGAGCAGTTGGAGAACCAGGCGGTCGACGTGGTGGTGACCGACTACCATATACCAAAGATGGATGGCTTCGAACTGTTGTCAGTGTGCCGCTTGAAGTGGCCTGAAACCCCTGTCGTGGTTTTTTCTGGGGAACAAGACGACATGGCGCACGAGGCGGTCGATCGGGGCGCGTATGCCTGGGTCCGCAAGGGGAAAGAGTTCTCGACGCTGTCGGAAGTACTCGCCTCGGCAATTCAGCCATCTGTCCACGCCTGACCGATAGAGGGCGTACAGCGGCGAGAGAAACAAGAACGGGGACTCCGAACCAGCCGTCACCGTCAAATGGAGTCCTCGAGAAGAGGAGGGTCATCATGAACGTATTCGCCACAGTCATGATCAGTGGAATCTGCCTTATGGGCGCAACGATATTCCCAACCTGCCACGATCAGGCAGTAGCGGCCACTACGCTGACCGGCAGCCTCGTCGAGGCGATTGACTCGACCGGTCTGAGCATCACGGTCAAAACTGCCGGCGACGGAGAGACGCTGTCTATGCCGGTCGCGAGCCCAGAGATTATGAAGGGAGTCACGGTAGGAGATCAGGTCAGTCTTGAACTGGATTTGCAGGGAAGGGTCGTGAAGATTGTGAAACTGTCGCCCGCATCCAAAAAAGCGCCTGAGACACAAGGTTGACCGGCCGTGCTCCACAGCAACGGGAGCTGTCATAAAGCGTCTGAACATCTTCAGCGTGGCTGGGCCTTGAGCTTCGGCATGACCTCTCCAGGTCACGCATCGCGTGAGCGAACAAGAGCGAATCGGAAGGAGGGAATTATGAAGATGACTCTACTGCTCTTAGGAGGAGTGTTGCTGTTCGCCGGCATACCCGGCTGCGAGCAACTGCCGCAGGTCAGGGTCCTCCACGATCCTCTCACCCCTGCGGAACACGTCACGCTGGGGCAGACCTATGAGATGCAGGGGCATGAGGATCTGGCTGCGCGTGAATATCGCACGGCTCTGACTCAGAAAGCGGGATATGTCCCGGCCTTGATCGGTCTGGGCAATGTCGCCTTTGCTGAGGGCGAGCTCGAAGAATCGGAGACGTACTATCGGCAAGCGTTAGCGGCATCTCCCGAAGACCCGGGCGCCAACAATAATCTGGCGATGCTGTATCTGACCCGGGGTGTGAATCTTCAGGAGGCTGAACAGTTGGCTCTACGCGCAGTGGCGCAAGCGGGTCCGCTCCAACCCTACGTGCTGGACACGCTCGCTCATGTGTATACGCAGCAGGGACGATACAAGGAGGCCGTGGCAGTTTTGGACGAGGCGGTGGCGACGGCTCCGTTGGAGGATCGGTTTCTTCGTGAGCGCTTGATCAGGTCGCGAAATGAATTGATGGAAATGGATTCTCCAGCGGACCGGCGAGAGCCGACGGAGCCGGGGACTCGGTCGAGTCCTCAACGCTTGCGTGACCAGTCGGCGAAGGGGGCTTCGATATAACTCAAGAAACTGGAGATGACCGTAGCAACGGATGTCTGCCCCGAAGGCTTGGCGATTGGCGGGATGAGGATGCGTTCAATTACTTCCGATAGACCACGTCCACGCGGGTAAGGAAGTCGTCTAGTTTCTCAATTTGTTGCCCGATGACCCTGCGATCTTTCCGGATCGCCGCCTGTTCCAATACTTCTCCGATCTCGCTGATGGCGTCAAATCCGTAGCCACCTCCATCACCCTTCATGCGATGGCCGAGGAGGCGCAGAGTCTTGAGATCGTCGCCGGCAAATGCGGTCCGTAGCGTCGCCACTTCGCGACGCCGGTTCTCCAGGAACACTGGAACGATTTCTTCAAGATCCGGATCGACGGATACGGTGACCCGGCCTGGTTCTGCTGTCCGTGACGAAGGTGTCATGTGCGAGGGTGTCCTTTACAGGCTTGAAGGACTTCAAGAAGCGTGTGCTTCCTGACCGGTTTGGTCATGTGCGCGTCGCATCCCGCTTCGAGGATCTTCTCATTCTCTTCTTTGAGGGCCAGCGCCGTCAATGCGATGATGTTGGTAGGCGGGAGGTCGTGCTCCGTTTCCCAGGCTCGAATCGCTCTCGTGGCTTCATAGCCGTCCATGACCGGCATTTGCATATCCATGAGGATCAAGTCAAAGTGGCCGGTCTTAAACTTGTCCACGGCAATAGCCCCATGCTCCGCCACGTCCAGCCGATAGGGCGTCTGCTTGAGATAGGCGCGAATCAGCAGTTGGTTATCCGGGGAATCCTCCACCAGCAGGATGTGCAGAGGGCGAGACGAGATCGGCAATGTTGAAAGAGGCGGAGAGACGGGACGAGCAGCGGATGGATGTTTCTTGCGATCGAGGGCGATGCTGATCGTCTGCAGGAGATCCGAGCGCCGGATCGGCTTGATCATATACCCGCCCAGCCCCATATCGTAGGTCCGCGCAATGTCGTCGGCCCACTGATGAGAGGCCAGCATCACAATGGTGAGCCCTTGGGCCAGAGTGGCTTCTCTGATGCGCTCAACCAGGGTGAATCCGTCGATGTCCGGCATGCGGCAGTCAAGAAGCAGGAGCTGATAGGGCCGCGATGATTCGACCGCGAGCCGCAATTCCGCCAACGTCTCTGTCCCGTTTGCCGCATCGGTGACTTCGGCCTTCCACGACCCCAATATTTCCTTGAGAATGGTCCGATTGGTTGGGTGATCGTCCACGACCAGGGTGCGGATGTTCCACAGGTTGATTGGAATCGTTTGAGAGCTAGGGGAGCGATCAGGCTGAATACCGAGCCGGACCGAGCAGTGAAAGGTGCTTCCGATTCCGACTGTGCTGTCCACCCATATGCGGCCTTGCATGAGCTCGGCCAATTGCCGCGAGATCGTAAGCCCAAGGCCGGTTCCTCCATATTTTCGGCTTGTTGAGGCGTGCGCCTGGGTGAAACTTTCGAAGATCGATTTGAGCTTATCCTCCGGAATACCGATTCCCGTATCGCTGACAGAGAACCGAATGGCGCCGAGCTTGAGGTCGTCAGGATCATTGCTGACTTCGACGATAATCGACCCACTCTCAGTGAACTTGATGGCGTTACTGATCAGGTTGATGAGAATCTGATGCAGCCGATTCGGATCTCCGATCAAGGCGCATGGCACATCCGGCGAGAGGTGGCAGGCGAGTTCGAGTCCCTTTTCATTCGCCCGCATCGCCAGGATTTCGATGGCCTTTTCGACGAGATCGCTCAAGTCAAAGTCGATTGATTCCAGCTCGATATGTCCGGCTTCAACCTTGGAAAGGTCGAGGATATCGTTGATGAGTGTGAGGAGATTGCTGCCGGCGCGGCGAAAGCTCCGAAGATATTTGCGCTGGTCGGGAGTGAGATCGGTTTCCCATAACAGGTCGGCCATGCCGATGATGGCGTTCATGGGTGTGCGGATTTCGTGGCTGACGCTGGCGAGAAACTCGCTTTTCGCCCGGCTGGCCACCTCCGCCGCCTCCTTGGCGAGCCGCAAGGCGGTTTCAGCCTGCCGTCGTTCGGCCGCCTCGAGGGCGAGCGTCGCCATCGTGGCCAGGGAACTGGTGAACTGCTCTTCATAGACGGTCCATCGCCTCGGCCCTCCGACGTGTTCAGTACAGAGCACGCCCACGACCTGTCCCTTCTGTCTGATCGGGGCATCCAGCATCGCGCCGATGTTGAGCGGAGTGAGGTACGAGGGGGCAAACTCCTTTGTTCTGGGGTCTTGACGGGCGTCGTGCGCCGCAATGGCCCACTCCTCGGTTGCGAGGGCCCGAAAATACGCCGGGTATTCAGATGATTGCAGGATCGCGCCGGCGCTGTGACGATGCTCATCGGATTCAAAAAGATCCATGAGCGCGATCGACGTCCGACGATCGTCATAGAGCCAAATGCTGGTCCGTTCGGCCTGGAGTAGATTTCCGCAAGCTTCGGTGATGGCTTGAAAGGCCTGAGGGAGATCTCCGCTGTTCAACGCCTCGCTTTGCGCAAGCTTTCTCAGCGTTTTCTGATAGCGTTCCAGCAGGCCGGTCGGATCTTGCAACGGTTCAGCGGGGCGGCGTTTTCCAGAGGAACGGACAGCTGATTGAGTCGAGGATCGTGAGGAGAGACCGATCGGGTTACGAGTTGGTCTCCGAGACGATTTCGCGGGTTTGCGAGGCGCAAGGCGTGGATGGCGTGGCATGTCCGTTTGGAGTCATCCCTGGGGCATTCCTCGTGGGATAGCGGCTACTCCTCGTGCGAATGGGGAACGAGGGAAAGTATTCCGGCCTGTTTGGCGCGATTGCGGCCTTCCTGTTTGGCTTGATAGAGGGCTTGGTCGGCTGCCTTGATCAAGTCGGTCTGGGAGGCCGTCCGACTGGGAATGGTACTGGCGTACCCGACGCTGATCGTCATGACTTCTCCTTCGGAATGAGTGATGCCGATGGATTCGATCCGTCGACGAAGGGTTTCCGCCACTTGAGCCGCGCCTTCGGTCGTCGTGCCGGGGAGGACGACGACAAATTCATCTCCACCGTATCGCGCAACCAGGTCGCCGGGCCGGTTGACCGCGCCGGAAATCGCGTTGGCGACTTGCCGCAGGCACTCATCCCCGGCCGTGTGGCCCTGGGTGTCGTTATAAGCCTTGAAACGATCGATATCGAGCATAATGAGGGACAGCGGCGTCGATTCGCGCACGGCTCGGCGCCACTCCTGATCGAGAAAGTCGTCGAACTGCCGCCGATTCGTGATGCCGGTCAGGCCGTCGAGACAGGAGAGGCGCAGCAGCATCTGATTCGCTTCCTGGAGCTGGCGCATGACTTCGAGCAGTTCCTGTTCGTGCGTTCGACGCCGTTCAATCTCATGAACCAACCGGAGCACCGAACGGACACGGGTGAGCAATTCGATCTTATTGATGGGCTTGGCGATGTAGTCGAGCGCGCCCGCGGCGAAGGCAAGCTGCAAATCGACGGGATCCGTCTTGACCGTCACCATGATGATCGGTGTGTCGCGGTACCGTTCAACCGCTTTTATCTGCCGGCAGGCTTCGATGCCGTTCATTTCCGGCATGACGATGTCCATGAGAATGAGGTCGACGCGGGCGGCTCCCTGCTTGCCGCCTTCCATGCCGAGCAGGCTGAAGGCTCTCGTCGCGGAATCCGCCACAAGAATATGGTCGTAACCGGCCGCCGACAGGATCGACTGGAGAAGCGCGCGGTCGTCAGGAGAATCGTCAACGATGAGAATACTCATAGCCTCCAGGCCTCGGAAAATGAGGAATTATTCAAGAAATCCTAGCAGCTAATCCCGGTAAACACCAGGATAAAGCTTTTTGATACAGGGTTGGCAAAGGCCGTGACTGAATTCGGCCTCGGAATGTTCGCCGAGATATTCTTCCAGCTGTTGCCAGAAGCCGCTGTCGTTGCGGATTTTTTTGCACGATGCGCAAATCGGGATCAGACCACGAAGCACTTTGACTTCTCGAAGCGCTCGTTGCAGTTCTTCATTGCTCCGCTGCAGGTCCATTTCATGCGCTTTGCGGCGGTCCGTTTCCTGTTTGAGCGCGAGCGCCGAGGAGACCCGCGCCAGCAGCTCCACGCCTTGCACCGGCTTGTTGATGTAGTCGTTGGCTCCGGCGGCAAAGGCGGCCTGAAGATTAGAGAGATCATTCTTGGCCGTCACCATGATGACCGGAACATCCCGAAGATGGGCGCAATTCTTGATTTGCCGGCAAGTTTCCACTCCGTCTTGTTCCGGCATCAACACATCCATGAGAATCAGATCGACCTGCTTGGTCGGTTCCTGGCCATTCAGGTTCAACAAAGACGAAGCGGATTTCGCCGAGTCGGCGCTCAGGATGTCTGTATGCCCCGCTTTCCCCAGGATGGACCGCAGCAGCGTATGCTGATCCGGCGAATCGTCGACGATGAGGATAGTCATAGGATCCCAGGCATTCCCTGTCGGCCCGCTGTCGATGCGCTAAGGCGCGGCAGTGGACAGGGAAAGTATAGCAGGGAACGTGCGGGAAGGAAGGAAAACCCGAAGTCTCGGAGCGTCGAGTCTAAGACTTTACGAGTTAGTGGAGTCTAGAGCGGACGAGGTCGCTGACTTGTTTCCCGTCGACCGGTTGCCCGGCCAGACGGGTCATGACCGCTTTCATGACCCCGCCCATGTCTTTGAGCGAGCCTGCGCCGGTTTCCCGAATCACGGCATCGACGATGCCGGACAACTCTTGCGAGGACAGGGCTTTCGGAAGATAGGATTCGATGATGGAGATCTCCAGCCGCTCTTTGGCGGCCAATTCCGCCCTGTTGCCCTTTTCATACTGTTCGACCGACTCCTTGCGTTGTTTGATCATCGTCGTCATGATCCGGCTCATCTCAGCATCGTCGAGATCCTTCTTGACTTCCACCTCTTTGTTAAGCACGGCCGCTTTGATCATGCGGATGACGTCCATCCGGAGCTGATCGCGGGCTTTCATGGCGGTCTTGAGGTCTTCGGTGAGCCGGTCGCGTAGTGACATAGCGTCGCGTAATGTCGGGCAATTCTGTCGCCAGAATAGCCCGATGATCCGGCTCAGTCAATGTGTTATTGGGACTCGATTCGGTGACCTTCGGGAGGTAGTTTTGCGGTCAGGCGGGGAGTATTATGATGATATCCGGCTTTGAGACAGGTTGAGTCCAGAGGGTGGAAGTTCCACGTTTTGGTATGGCGGCCATGACGACTGAAAGGCTGCTTATCGGATCAGGAACCCTCTTTATGCTGGCCATCGGTGTGGTCGGGTGTCGGAGCGCCGCCGCCCCGGTCGTCCAAACGACCAGCCTTTTGAGCGCTCGGCCTGCCATGACGGTACCGGCCGACGTGACAAGGATTGCAGTTTTTTACCCCCGTTCGTCGAATCCGGATTATTCAGAGGCCTATCGGCGACTCGAAGGGGCGGTGTTCCAGTTGAAAGGGTACCGCTCTACGTTGAGAATCGTCGATCGCTTCCATTTGCCGACCATCATGACGGAGTTGCGGTTTCAGAGCGGGGGAGCCGTCAGCGACGACAGCGCGTTGCGAATCGGACAGTTGTTGGGCGCGGACAGCGTATTGCTGTACTCGATCGACGGGCCGACATTGAGGGATCGCTTTATGGCTCAACGCCCCAGTCACATACGCCCGATTACCGTGACGACGAAGATTATTCGGGTGGAAAGCGCCGAGGTGGTCTATCACAATGTCGTGACTGCGAAAATGGACGATCCGGGTTTTGGAGACTGGTCGCCGGCGGACAACATGGACTATCATCAATTGAGCCGCGACGCGCTGGAGCGGAGCATTCACCAGACGATGGTCGATTTGCAGCGGGCGTTCGAATAGCAGGGGGCCTGCGGGTTTTTATCAGGAGGGAAAAATTATGGGTTCTACGGGGAGAGTGAAGTGCTGGTCACACAGGGCAGGAGCAACCGTCGGAGGGCTGATGGCCGGAGTGATGTTTCTCACGCTGGCAGGCTGTTCAAGCGAGCAGCCGAAGCCTATGGCGCAGCCCACACCTGATCAGGTGCGGGGTCATGCCGATCGGACGTTCGACAAGCTGAAGCAGGAGGAACAGGAGCGGGCGGCGCAGCCGACGGCTCCACGGTAGGTCTATTTGCTGAGACGGGAGAGAGGATTCGCAGCCAGCCGGGCCATGGTTTTGAGGAGCGGAATTTCCACGAGCAACCTGGAAAAAGGCGCCTGCTCGACGGCGCGAGCTTCATGGAATTGTCCCAGCAAGCTTGCCGCAACCGCTAATCGCAGTACTCCCGAGAGAAAAAAGACCAAAGGCAGATTCGAAGCCAGAGGAATGGATAACTGCGACAGTTCCGCGCCGGATGGCAGGATGGCGATGAGCCAGCTTCCCAGCAGCGCTCCGCAGGACCATCCGATGGCGTTGACCGTGCTGTTCACGGCCACGGCCTTTGCCCGGTCCTCCGGCTTCACCGCATCGAAGACGTAGTTCTGAAGGCCGAGGGCCAGTCCCGCCCAGGTCACACCGCCGAGAAAGTTCACTCCCATCATGTAGGCCGCGTTAGTGCTGATCAGGTAGAGCATGGGCAGAAACGGCACGGTGAAGCCCGTGATGGAGAGGAGGGCCTTGTTACCGAACCGGTCTCCAAAGCGGCCCCAGGCTTGCAGCGTGAGGAGTTGTCCAAGAATTCCGGCGGCGAGCCATCCGCCATAGCCTAGATAGGAGAAGTGGAGGTCGCGCAGCATGTACAGCACGAAGTACGGGCCTGCAATCAACACGGCCAGGTGCATCAGGCTCGAGAACAGAAGGAAACGGCGGAAACTCCGGCTGGTCTGCGCGAGGAAGGCGCGAAATCCTCCATGGACCGATCGAGATTCGAAGTGATGAACGTCCTGAATCGGATGAAGGGCGACGGCGGAGAACACCCGGGCGGTGCCCGCAACGGCAAAAATCATCGCAAAGCCGATCCATGCCGTGGCTTGATGCTGCCACAGGCTGAGTAGTCCTCCCGCCGCGCAAAGCGAACCGAAACTGATGGCGGCGACGATCTGAGCGCGGCGCGCGAAATACACTCCTCGTTCGTGCTGGTCGAGTTGGTCGGTGATGAAGCTGGTCCAGGTCGGCGTCGTGAAATGATTGCAGGAAAAGTAGGCAGCCGCTCCCGCGATGATGAGCCAAGGCCCCCACTGTGGAAACAGAAGAGGACACACTAGGATTGGAATCCACGAGAGAGCCTGCCCGACGGTGCCAGTATGAATCAAACTCTTCCGGTCGGGAAACCATCGCAGCAGTTTGACCGATGCCAGTTGCGCGACAGTACCGATCAACTGAGGAAGCGCCGAGAGAATCCCGAGCTGAAGCGGACTGGCATGCATCAACAAGGCAAAGGCGGACAGGAACTGCTCGCCGCTGCCTTGGGTGACCGCCTGGCTGGCCCCGTCGCGCAAACCATAGCGCCGGCTCTGTTCGCCGGCCTCAATCGCCGGGGAACCGCTTGAATAACTCTGGAGCGGGGGGCAGACCCTGAAATGCTCACCGGAACGTCTCAAGTTTCATAGGATGAAGAGCAGAGTACCATACGCCGTGATCCTTCGCCATGAATTGGCAAGATTAGAGGGTTCTACCGTTGTTGACCCGCCGCCGAACTCTCGATACCATGAAAGCAAGGTGCCGCGGCCATGATAGTTCGATTGACCGATTACCGACGCATGCGGCAGCGGGTCTTCGCCGGCCTACTGCTCGGCGTGAGCATCGGAGGAGGGTGGCACCAGGCTCTCGCCAGAGATCTTGTCGCTCCGAAAGAACAGTCTACAACCGAAATCGATCCGACGCAGCTGCCGTCTTTCGACAACCAGCGAAAGGGCGTCCCGCAGTCGATTTTCGTGTGGATCAAGATGGCGAAAGGGTATGACGTCGAGTGGGATAGTTTCGGCAGGAAGGGATGGTACACGCAGGATCCTCGTCTGAAGCCGATTGATCCGGGCACTGTCTTCACGCCCGATACGCCGGCGATCTACATCGTGTTCGAAGTCGCCCCGCTGGAGGATCCGGCCCAGTTCAGCACGCAGTGGTTTTTAGAGGGACAGGATGGAACGATTCCCGCTTCACCGCTGGGGAAGGATACGTTGGAAGTGCCGGGGCATGAACGCTACGGATTCTTGGAGTTGAAGAAGCCTGGCGACAAATGGGCAACCGGTACGTACCTGGCCAAGCTGTTCATCACCCCGCTCGGTCAGCAGCCGTTTCATGCGGTCAATCAAGTCGGCACCATGCGGTTTACCATTGTGGAGCCGACTCCCGCCGGCCAGTCAGGTGCGCCGAAATAGATTTGGAGATTTTCGATAGGCCGGCGCACTGCCTCGCGCGACTGTCATCCCAAAAACAATCAGGAGCAAGAATCGCACATGGGGAACCGCGTCATGATAACCGATCCGGAGAAGCTCACGTTGCTGTACGAGCGTTTCCGGGACGTGTGTCTGGTCGAAAAAGAAGTCTGGAAAGAGATATTTATGCCGCGAGAGGTGGCGCAGGGACCAGTACGGACAAATCTGCAGGATCTTTATGACGTGGTTATCGACGATCCCGCCATCGAAGACACGCTCGAGGCCAACATTCCGCTCGGCGCCGCTGCATTAGGCGCCGCGATTCAGGAATACCGGCGGCACATCAGCTTTTTCAGAAACAGTTAGCGGCATTACTTCGCCGCCAGCACCCGTTCGACTTCTTTCACCACTTCGGGGGCAAGAGGCTTCGTCCGGTGATGAAAGCGACCGACGATATTGCCCGATCGATCGACCAGATACTTTTGGAAGTTCCATTCCACTTCGCCGGGGAAGGAGCTTTGTTCCGTGAGATACTGATAGAGCGGGTGCTTGTCGGATCCCTTCACGCTGATCTTGCTGAAGAGGGGAAACGTCACGCTGTACTTGGTCAGACAAAACCCCTTGATCTCCGCGTTGGTACCAGGCTCCTGCTGTCCGAAGTTGTTGGCGGGGAAGGCCAGAATTTCAAATCCCCGTTCATGGTACTGCTCATACAGGGTTTCAAGGTCGGTATACTGCGGAGTGTTGCCGCAGAAACTGGCGGTGTTCACCACCAGTAGAACCTTGCCGCGATACTGGCTCAGGTTGACCGGCTTTCCATCGATATCGTCCATCGTGAAATCATAGAGACTGGTTGTCTTGGCTGCCATGAGCGGTCCTACCTGTTCAGTCCGGCCATCGGGGAGGCCGATCATGAGTCCGCAACTCAGTGCGAGGGTTGAGACAGCGATGAGTCGGTTCAACATGGCGGCCTCCTCCATGACGGTTAGAGTTGTTGAAGCGCGGCAATCCGCGCTTCAATCGGCGGATGTGTCGCAAAGAGGTGCATCACACCGGACGACTTGCCGGCGATCTTCATCGTGGCGAGCGCATCCTGATTCGAATACTCGAACTGCGCGCGGTTGACCCAGCGATCGATGCCCTGCAAGGCCCCGATCATCGCCTGTTTTCCGTAGACTTTCGCAGAGAAAGCGTCGGCTTCGTACTCGCGTCGGCGTGAATGCCAGCTGATGACCACCATGGCCAGGAACGACAGGACGATCTGCAGGAAGAAGTAGACCACCATCGCAAGAATCGGATTGCCCGCGGAGCCGCCTTCTTCCCGATCGCCTCCCTGCGGCTGACCGACGAAACTTGCCAGAAAGTTGCTGATGTAATACACGAAGGTGTTCATCAGCCCGGCCAGCACGGTCGTCGTAAACATGTCCCCGTTGTACACGTGGCCCATCTCGTGGGCCAACACCGCTTTCACTTCTTCTTCCTTCAGGTTCTGAAGCAGGCCGGTTGAGACGGCGACCATCGAGTTGTTTTTGCTGGGGCCGGTGGCGAACGCATTGGGATCAGGCGAATCATAGACCCAGACTTCCGGCATCTTGATGTTCAACCGCCGGGCAATTTCCTGGACAGAACCATAGATGACCTGTTCGGCATGTGATCGAGGCTGGGTAATCTGCTGGCAAGCGAGCATGGCGCGGGCCATCTGCTTGGAAAAGAGCAGGCTGAGAAAGGCTCCGCCGAAGCCGATGACAAGCGACCAGACGAGCAGTTGTTGATTGAACACTCCTCGTACGTCAATACCGAATGCCGGCAACACCGCGTTGATCAGAATATTGGCGGTAAATGACAGCGTGAGGTAAATGAGAACGTTCGCGATCAGGAACAAACCGATTCCTTTAAGCCACTTCATCGATATCCTCCTTGCAGATCATCGTCTCGTACGGTACCCTCGGGCGAAATTCGGTCCGGTGTGATTATACAAACCGTCAGGCGCAGGTTTCTACAATAACTCCTGGTGAACGAAGGTCAAGAGTTGGGAAGTGCTTGACCTTGTTGGCTAAAGTTGACCGGTTCCCGCCCTTCCTGTTAGAAACGTCTCATGTTGGAGGCGCGTATGCGGTCCCTCTTGCCCTTGATCGCGAGTGTTGTGTTGGCCATGGCCGCTCGGACGTTTACTTATGCGGCCGATATGCCGCAGTCGGTCGCGCCTTTTCCGGTTCCCGTTGCCGCAGACGGGGTGCAACGGGCCACGATCACGCTGGATAGTTACTCCTATGTTCCGGGCTACCTGGTTGTTGAAGCGGGAAAGCCGGTTGAGCTCACCCTGACGAGCGTAACGACGATAACCCCTCACAATTTCATCATCAAGGATCCTGCCGGAAGTTTGTCCGTCGAACAGGACGTCGGCGCCGGCAAGACCGTCGTGGTGAAATTCACGCCGACCAAGCCGGGAGTTTTCCCCATCTATTGCGACAAGCGTCTCTGGCCGATGCCGAGCCATCGGGACAAGGGGATGGAAGGCAAGCTGGAAGTAAAGTAGGTGTGATCACGGGCACCGATGTCCTCCCGCAGGAATTGCTCCGAGATCTCCTCAAGCGAGTCTCGCGTCTCTTCTACACGACCCTGGTTGTGGTCCCGGCTGATGTCCGGGACCAGGTCAGTCTGGCCTACCTTTTCGCCCGCGCTGCCGACACGATCGCCGACACCGAACTGATCGACCGGCCGCGGCGGCTGGATTATCTTTCTCAGCTCAAAGCCCAATTCATCAGCGATCACATCGCCTGGGCGCAGGTCCGGGACATTCAACAGGCGATTGGACCGCTTCAGCGGGACTCTGCCGAGCGCATGTTGCTTGAGCGGCTGGAGGACTGTTTCCGACTCTTCCAGTCCTTCGCACCGGACGATCGCAGGCGGGTGCAGCGTCTCATGACGACGCTCACGCAAGGGATGGAGATGGATTTGACCGTCTTTCCCGGCGAGTCAACGAGAGATCTTGCCGCGCTCAAGACTCTTGACGATCTGGATCGCTACACCTACTACGTGGCGGGCTGTGTGGGCGAATTCTGGACGGACCTGATGTGCGCCCATCGCCGGGCGCTTCGTTCGTGGAATGTGAGAGGGATGTCGGAAGTGGGCGTGCGATTCGGGAAAGGCTTGCAATTGACGAACATCGTCAAAGACGTTGCGCACGATCTGCAGAGGGGCCGTTGCTACATCCCGGAATCTCTCCTGTCGGAGGCCGGCCTCACCGCGCGTGAGTTGCTGGATCAGAGCCACCTACCGCGCTTGCAGCCGATCATGAGCCGTCTGGTTCGCATAGCGGTGGAGCACCTTGACCAAGGCTGGCTCTACACCATGGCGATTCCGCGGACTGAAACCCGACTGCGCCTTTCCTGTATGTGGCCGATTCTCTCAGCCGGGGAATCTCTCAAGCTGGCGCTGACTTCGCCTGATCTGTTGAATCCTGCCGTTAAAGTGAAAATCCCTCGCAGCAAGGTGTATCAAATCATGGCGCTGACAGCAGGGACCTTCGCCTGCGGCTATGTGGGGACGGCTTATTGGGGAAGACTGCGGAAACAGATCATCTAAATAAAGAGAATCAACGCATGATGGCACAACCGAGGCCGCGCGCCGTTCGTCAGCGGCGATTCTCTTCCGACTTTTTTTGCGGCTCCAGCATCTTATCCCCCTTCTTGAATACCGCGTAAATGGCCTGAGAGGGACAGGCATCCAAACAGAGCCGGCAGCTTTCGAGGCAGCGGGAGGGGTCGAACTTGTAGGGCGGCGTCGAAAGCCAGGCGCCGGTCGGGCAGATCGGAATGCAGATGCCGTTGTGCATGCACCGGTCCGGGTGACGGACGAGGTGATCGCGAATGACCATCATAGGCTTCACTCCTTCAAAGAGGCCTTGCGAGAAGATCTCGAACATGTTCTTGTCGGGGAGGCTGCTCACTTCCACTCCTTGACGAGCGCTTTCAGCCGCTCTTTCAACTCCGGAATCTGCTCCAAATTGTTCCGGATCGCGCCGACGATCTTTTCAATCCGTGCCGACTTGAGCGCCTCTTGATCCCGTTTGACGAGACGATCGTACTCCGCATAAGCGGTTTGATGCGTCCGCTCCAAGTGGGTTCTTGCAACCGTGAGGGTTTCGGTAATTTCGTAAGGCTCCGTCATCATGGGCGGCGCGATGGTGAAGGTTCCATCGTTGAAAATAATCGCTGCGGCGCCCTGCTTGCCTCTCAGCGCGATCACCGCTTCGATGGTCTTGCCCTGCAGCGCCTCCCAGTTCCCCAGCAGGCCGGGAAATTGTTTCATGAAAGCCACTTTTTCCAAGTTGGCCTTCCATTTTTCTTCGACGGCCATGGGAGTATCCTCTGGTTGCGCTAGGAGATCAGGGGAGGGAGTTTCACCGGAACCGGGTGGTCAGGCATGAGCAAACGAGTGACGACTTCTCCCTTTAGGATGTGGCGCTCCATAATCTCGGTCACATCGCCTTCCGATTTCACGCTGTACCACACGCCTTCGGGATAGATCACCACGCTGGGTCCCAGTTCGCAATGGTCGAGGCAGCCGGCCTTGTTCGCGCGAACGATGTTCTTGAGATTGAGGCGTTTGGCTTCCTGCTTGAAGCGGGCGTGCAACGATTCCGAGCCGCGATTCGAGCAACTGCCGCGCGGGTCCTCAGGGCTTCGTTGATTCGTGCAGACGAAGATATGTCGTTTGAATGCAGGCAAGGCTCAATCCCGACTTGTCAGGCTTGCATGGTGGTGGTTTGAAACCGGTCGATCAGTTGCTTCACGTCGGCGGCGCTCAGTAAGGTGGATTGGCCCGATGATCCGCCGAGAATGGCGACGATTTCCCGCAGCCGCAACGTGGCGCGCTGAAACGCTTCCGGGTTTGAGAGTTCCGACTGTTGACCGGCCGCGAGCTTGTCATGCTCAGCGCGGATGTCGCGAAAGTCGCGCTGAAGGTTTTTCTGCATCGAACAACCTTCGCAATACCACATCGGGCTTTGATCGCTCGACGGAGACAGGCGATCGTAAGTTCTGCCGAAGAAATCTTTGCCGAGGGAGAGTTTCATTAATGCGACGCCGGTGGCATGGCACGCATTGCAGGAGTCGGCTGCATTCATGATGGGCGATCTCCAGGGTGAGTCTTGCCGGCGTGAGTGCCTATGAGACCCGGATGCTCGGCGGCACGAGCTATCCACGACATAGAAACGCTTCCGCACTGGAGGCGTCTATCCGCGCGCATCCTTCCCAAAACCGAAAATGAGCGCGCGGCCCACACGAAGTGCGGTTTGGTCGGGGCGAGAGGATTTGAACCTCCGACCCCTGCGTCCCGAACGCAGTGCGCTACCGGGCTGCGCTACGCCCCGACCTGTTGTGCGGCCGTGTGAAACGAAGCGCGATTGTCTTACATCACGGGGTCGAAACGCAAGCCATGGGCTTCAGCCACCGCCCGACAAGTGACTTTTCCATTAAAGAGGTTCACACCCTTGGCGAATCCCGCATCGGCTCGTATTGTCGCATCGACCCCTTCTGCGGCCAGCCTGAGCAGGTAGGGCAGCGTAGCGTTCGTGAGCGCGGCGGTTGATGTGCGCGGCACAATCCCCGGCATGTTCGCGACGCAATAGTGCAGCACACCGTCTACGACATAGACCGGGTCCGAGTGACTGGTGGGCCTGGTGGTTTCGATGCAACCTCCTTGGTCGACGGCGACATCCACAATCACGGATCCGGGGTTCATGCGAGCCACCAACCCTCGCGAGACGAGCTTCGGCGCGCGCGCCCCAGGAACAAGGACCGCCCCGATCACAAGGTCGGCGGCAAGGACCGATTCCTCGATGGCGGCTTGAGTGGAAGCACGAGTGACGATTCTGCCCTGGTACTGATCGTCCAAGAGCCGGAGTCGCTCAAGGTCGAGATTGACGACCGTCACCTGTGCTCCCATGCCGACGGCGATTCTAACTGCCGCGCTGCCGACGATGCCTGCCCCGAGCACGACGACCTTGGCAGGCTCCACGCCCGGCACTCCTGAGAGCAGAACACCGCGGCCGCCCTGTGTCTTCTCCAGGTACCGCGCGCCGATCTGAACGGACATCCGGCCGGCGATGTCGCTCATCGGCTTGAGCATTGGAATCGTTCCGTCCTTGGCTTCGACCGTCTCGTAGGCGATCGCCGTGACTCTGCTTTCGAGCAGTTTCTTGGTCAATTCCGGCAATGAAGCCAAATGGAGATAGGTAAAGAGCGTCTGGCCGGATCGAAAGTAGCTGCATTCGGACAGCAGCGGCTCTTTCACCTTGACGATAAGGGTGGCGCGCTCGAAGACCTCTGACTTTGACTGCGCGATCGAGGCCCCGGCGTGACGATATTCTGCGTCGGAGTGCCCGCTGCCCGCTCCGGCGGACGCCTCGACCCAGATCTCGTGACCCGCCAGACGCAAAGCCCGCACGCCTTCGGGTGTAATGCTGACGCGATATTCATGATCTTTGATTTCCTTGGGGACTCCGATGATCATGACGGTTCCTCCATCGTTGCGACCAACCGATCCGGTCACTCCCTATTCTAACCAGAGCGCGGCGAGATTGACACCGCGGACAGGTTTTCCAGACGCTCCTCCTTGACGCTTTCGGAAAACGACGCTGTTATTTCGACGCGCAGAAGTGTAAAAAACGTGACGCCTCCCGGCAGGTGTGAGAATATTCCTTCGTCGGAGCGGTCACGTCCATGGGTCGATGACCGTTTCTGTGATGCCCTTCATGGCCGATCCAATTGAAACGGCAATCGTGCGGGCGATGATCTCTGTGGCCGGGAGAGTCCAAGGTGTGGGGTATCGGGCCTTCACCGTTCGGGTCGCTTCATCGCGCGGATTGCAGGGGACGGTGCGGAACCTTGATGACGGAGGCGTCGAGCTCGAGGTGGAAGGTCTCAAGACTCGGATCGACTCGTTGATTGAAGATTTAAAAGCCGGCCCTCCCGCATCGCGGGTTTCAACGGTCAAGGTGGAGTGGGGAACGGCGACAGGACGGTTCGTGGACTTTCGAGTCCGCTACTAGGACCGCTCATCTACTAGAGGATGGTATGGCGAGGGGAGAGGACGATTTCGAGGATCTGAGCGAAGCGCGCCGACAGAGCGCCGACCGCGACGACGAGGTGGGCGATGCCGGGGACCGGGACGAGTCGTCAGGCGACGAGGACAAGTCCAGTCGCCGGTCTGAGGGGCTCGATACCCTGAAAAGCTACCTCCGGGAAATCCGCCGCTCGAGTTTGCTCACATTCAAACAGGAACAGCAGCTTGGCAAACGCGTGATGGCCGGCGACGAGCAAGCCCGTCAGCAGATGATCGAATCCAACCTTCGCCTCGTCATCAGTATCGGCAAACGGTATATCCACCGAGGGTTTCCCTTTTCCGACATCGTCGAAGAAGGCAACATCGGACTCATCAAGGCTGTCGAAAAATTCAACTACAAGCGGGGTTTCCGATTCAGCACCTACGCCTCCTGGTGGATCAGGCAGTACATCGAGCGCGCCATCATCAATCAGGGAAAGCTGGTGCGGCTCCCTGTCCACGTCGTCGAGCGGCTCAACCGTTATCTCAACCGAGTCGAGGTGCTGGTCCAGGCGTTAGGACGCGAACCGACGGCGGCCGAGGTTGCCGACAAACTGAAGACGACGGAAGAAGAGGTCTTGGACCTGAAGCAGGTCGTTCGCACCACCTGTTCGTTGGACAGTCCCATCAACGACGGGGCCGATACCTTCTTGCGGGACATCATCGAGGACCCCATGTGCCCGTCGCCGGCGGATACGGCCGAAGGGGTGCTGCGGCGGACGGAGATGATGGCCTGGGTGAAGGAGTTGCCGGACAAAGAGCAAACTGTTATTGTGTCGCGGTTCGGGCTGGACGGGAGCGAAGCCAAGACGCTGGAGGAGATCGGCTCCGAGCTGGGTCTCACGCGCGAGCGGGTCCGGCAGATCGAAATGGCTGCGCTGAGCCGCCTTCGCCACACCATCGAACGGAAAACGCTGACACAATCGGATTTGCTCTGAGTCAATGACCGCCGATCAGTACCGCTCCCTCATCCGCGAAGTGCCCGATTTTCCCAAGCCCGGCATTCTCTTCTACGACATCACCACACTCCTCAAAGACCCGGTGGCCTTCTCCGCCATCGCGGACGAGCTCACGGCCTATTATCAGGATCAACGCATCGCCAAGGTCGTGGGCATCGAATCGCGCGGATTCATCTATGCGGGGACCTTGGCCCAGCGTCTCAAAGCGGGATTCGTGCCGGTTCGCAAGCCCGGCAAGCTTCCGGCCGACATCTTCGAGGTCAAGTACAGCCTTGAATACGGATCCAACTCTCTGGCGATTCATCGGGACGCGATTTCCAAAGGTGAACGGGTCCTCATCGTGGACGATCTGCTTGCGACAGGTGGCACGGCTGCCGCCACGGTGACGCTCATCCGCCAACTGGGTGGCGAGATTGCCGGGCTCGATTTCCTGGTGGAACTGAAGGGATTACATGGTCGGGAAAAATTGGCCGGTTATCCCGTCCACTCGACGATCCTCTACCCCTAGAGCACGCTGAACCTTCGTGCTACAACCCCTTGTCAAGCCGTAGGTGCCCGTGCTATGAATGCCGAACTTTTTTCGGGCTGATCGACGCGCACCAGGAGAGGACGACGTCATGGCAACAAAAACCGCCGCGAAAAAGAAGCCGGTCCTGAAAACCAAAGCATCGCCGAAGCCGATCGTCAAGAATCAAAGCCGGCCGGCCGCCGCCGTGATCGAGAAGCCTGTCAGCATGGCCATTTCTCCACTTGCGGCCAAGCCGAAGGAATCGGCGAAGGAACGGGAGGCTCGCGAGCGCCGACGCGATGCGTTGCAGCAGATGCTGATGCGCAAGCGCCAGGAAATTCTCAAGGAGATCGAAGGCAGTCTCGGGCAGTCGCTGACGGAAGATCAGCAGCGACGCCTGGAGTCCGCGCGCGACGTGGGAGATCAAGCGCTCATGGATCTGGATCGCGAGTTGGGGATTTCCCTGATGGAGATGCGCAATCGCCGCCGGCAGGCGATCGACGAGGCGCTGGTGCGTTTGTCAGAAGGCACCTACGGGATCTGCGCTGAATGTGGGGTCGAGATCAGCGAGCGCCGGTTGGAAGCGGTGCCCTTCGCGAAACTTTGTGTCGAGTGCCAGTCGAGAGAAGAGTTGCTCGAAAAAATCGAAAAAGAAGAAGAACGGGACTGACGACTCTCGTACGCGAGAGACGCTGTTTCACCCTGCTCGGCTTCCCTGCGACATCCCCGAACCGTTGGTTTCCCCTCAACCACGTACCATGGCCGCGTCGATGGAGATCTTCCCCTCGTCCTTGCTAGGCTACTGTGAAGATACAAAGGAGTGATCGTGATCCCCTTGACCAAGCCTCGGGCGGTCGTGCTGGCGAGCGGAGGTCTGGATTCGACCGTCACGGCGGCCATCGCGCAGCGTGACGGCAACGAGCTCTACTTCCTGACGATCGATTACGGACAGCGCCACGTCGTGGAAGTGCAGCGGGCGAAGCGCATCGCGGAGGCGATGGGCATCACGAATCATCTGGTCTGCGCGATCGATCTTCGCGCCATCGGCGGGTCCGCCCTCACCGCCGACCAGCCGGTTCCGAAAGATCGCAGCGGAGAGCAGCGGAGCACAGGAATTCCGGTCACCTATGTGCCGGGGCGCAACCTCATTTTTCTGTCCCTCGCGGCGGCTCATGCGGAGGCCGTGAGCGCCACATCGATCTACTTCGGCGCGAACGTCCTCGACTACTCGGGCTATCCCGACTGCCGCCCCGCTTTCATTCGCGCCTTCGAGGCGGCGGTAAAAGAAGGCACCAGGGCCGGCGTCGAAGGGAGGGCGCTGCAAGTCAAGGCGCCGCTGCTTACGCGTTCCAAAGCCGAGATCATTCGAGAAGGCATCGCCCTGAAGGTGCCGTTCGAGCTCACGCACAGTTGCTACGATCCGGTCGGCGAACTGGCCTGCGGGCGATGCGACAGTTGTCTGATTCGCCGGGAGGGATTTGCCAAGGCCGGGGTTGTGGATCCCACCGCATATGCAGTAACGTAGCGGCATGTACGACCTGTCGCCCGAAGAATTTTTCATGTATCTGACCATCGGATTGATCGTGGTCGCGCCGATCATGGCCAGACTCTACCGGCGGATGACTCTGCGACGCACGCAGGCGATGCTCCGCGAGCAGTTCGGCCGTCCGGACGCAGCCGAGGGCGAGTCCGGTTCTCACCGATGAATCTGTACTCACTTTCCAGATCGAGACGGCCTGTGTGGCTACTTGCGGCGGCACTCGCTGCGCTCGCTGCCTGCGATTCCTCGCAACCGAAGCCGGCGGTCGGCGGCGGCGCCATCCCTGTCGAACTGCAGGCCGGAGAAGCCAAGTTCAACGCCAATTGCTCCGCCTGTCACGGGGCGCAAGGAGCCGGTACCGGCCAGGGACCTCCCCTGGTCCACAAAATTTATGAGCCCAACCATCACGGTGACGCGGCTTTCCAACGCGCGGCAGCCAACGGTGTGAAAGCCCACCACTGGGAATTCGGAAACATGCCCAGTATCCCCGGCGTGTCTGCGGCAGACGTCGATCAAATCACTCAGTATATTCGCTGGCTTCAGAAGCAGGCCGGTATCTTCTAATCCGACTCTCCTTCCGCCGGTTCGACCACCTGATTGCTGCATCGTGATTCCGCCGCTGACTTGTTTGACTTTATTTGAGTCCGCTTCGTAAGGTGTACCTAAAGAGATTTCCTCGTGAGCATTGAACAGAGGAAGCAGCGCATTCACCGGCCATCCTGCTCGGAACGGGCAGAGAACACATAGAACAAGAGGAGGTTTGCTATGAAGGGACCAGTGAGTCGTGCTCTGGGCGCCGTGGTGGGAGTCGGTGCGATGGTGATGTTCAGTGGATGCGTAGCGATCGAGGCAGGGCACGAAGGCGTGATGGTCGAGCAGCCGTTCTTCTTCGGTCACGGCGGCGTGGATCCCGTTCCTACGAAGACCGGTCGCGTGTGGGTCGCGCCGACGACGAAGGTCGTCGATGTCGATGTCCGTCCGGTCCAGTATTCGGAGCACTTCGATATCATTTCTGCTGAAAACGCCCCGGTCTCCTTCGATGCCTTCATGATTGCGAACGTGATCGAGGGCCGCTCGCCGGAATTGATTTCCCGCTACGGGCCGAATTGGTATCAGAACAATGTGAAAGAAGCCTTCCGGACCTTCGTCCGGGAAGAAGTGCAGAAGTACCCCCTCTTCCAATTGACCACCGATCCGACCACCCGAACCAAGCTGCAAGAGGCGATCGCCAGGGAAGTACAGGTCAAGCTCATCGAAAAACAGAGTATCCCCGTCCGGCTGAATCGCGTGGTTGTCGGCAGTATTCTGCCGCCGAAGGGTGTGGTGGAACAGACCACCCAGACGATCATTCAAGAACAGCGGAAGATTACGATGGTCGAATTTCAGAAGGCGGAAGAGTCGCGTGAGAAAGCGGAGAAGCAGCGTGGTATTGCGGACCGAGCCTATCGCGAATCACTCGGCCTGACCGCGCCGGAATTCGTCGATCTCCGCCGGATCGAGGTGCAAAAAGAAATCGTCCAGCACTCCCCCTCGGCACTGACCGTCATCATGGGTCTGGAGCGGTTCGGCATCAATCTGCCGCCGATCGGCGCGGAGAAGTAGCACAGGGGACGCGAGCGGGTCCCCGTCGATCCGGAACGAATCGAAAGGCATCAACAGATTGGCCTGATTTCGCGAGCCGGGGCGAGTCACGAAAAAAGTTTGCCATCCTCTTGTATGTGAGGGGAGGCAATGGGCTATCATAGCTCATCACGAACGAATCATTGAGGGATATCATGCAGGCGATCGAAGAACTGGTGCAGGTTGTTTCGGAAGTGGGCTCGAGCGGAGGTTCAACAGGACCGATTGCGTCGCCGGCTGAGAGGGCACAGGGGCAAGCCCCGACAAGCAGGCAGCGGCGGGTACTGTTGGTTGATGACAATGAGACGGATCGGAATCTGCTGAAAGTGCTGTTAGAAGAACATGCGGAGATTCTCGTCGTCGGGGAGGCGTCCAATGGGGAAGAAGCCGAGGCGCTGGCGGAGCAGCACCGGCCTGACATCATCCTGATGGACATTCATCTGCCGCAGGTCAACGGCGTCGAGGCCACGCGCCATATCAATAGACGCCTCCCGCAGGTCATGATCATCGGGGTGTCCAGTCTCTACACCCCGCACGACTATAATGCGATGATCACGGCGGGAGCGGTGGCCTTCGTCCGCAAGGAAGACGCCGTGGAGGCCCTCTACAAGACGATCGAGTTTTCCACCCGCACCTTTTATTCGGGCCGCCGCGCCGCGCTCTCTCACAACGCTTCTCGAAGGTCGAACTGAGAAGCTTAGCCGCGCTGCCACGTCCGCAGCGCCTGGTCCGCTTCACTCTCTTGAATCAGTTCGCGGAGCCGTCGCTCTTGATCCGGCTCCAGGCGAAGAAACTCCACGCCGAATTCAGATCCCTGCGACCAGCGCACTGCGCCGAGTTGTATCTGTAACGGCGTCGCATGGCGCGGCACCTCGATGAGAATCACCAATTCACCGGCGGCGACCGGCGCCTCGCTCAGCGCTCGACAGCCGGCAAGAGACAAATTCAGGATCACCCCTCTCGCGCTGATGCCTTTTCTCGAAAATGATCCAGAATACTGGACGGGATACCGCACATGCCCGCGTTGCTCTTTCTGGAGTGTGTGCATGTTGCGGGCTGACATCCCCTTCGGTTGTCCCTATACACCGATGACAACAGGAAGCACAGAGACGTTCGGCCCTAGGCCGGACGGCCTTAAAAAAACATGAGGAAGCCGTTTAAATGCGGAAAGTCGGGAAGAGGACGCGAACAGACCGGTCGATCGCGTCTCAGGATTGCAATTCGGGGATGTCTCTCACGAACAGGTCGAACAGATACCCATCGCTCAACTGGCGGGCCTCACACTTCGAGACGAAATCGATGGGGATTTCGAACAGCGATGAGGCCTTGTCTGTTGCGCGAGGAAACGTGAGGATGTGAAAGTTCTTTTGACGAGCCAGATACTTTCCGATGTCTTCATCGGAAGCATACCCGACGTAGTAATCGATCCCATCACGACGCCGATGAATTTCGAGGGAAGCTTTAATGCCGCGTGCCGCGTTCAGCGATTCGCCGCACGTGGAGAAGCCGTAGATACCCTTCGGCAATTCCTGTATCGGCTTTCCATCTTCGATCGCCGTCAGCGCTCGCAGCTGATGCCGCTGCCGTAGCTCGTCCAACAGAACATCTTTGGAGGCGGTTTTCGCCGCTGATGCCTTCCCGCCATCGCTCTGAGTGGCTTTCGCCCGATCATCCATTCCAAAAATTCCTCCAAAGTTAATTGGAAAGTTCAGCCTGATAATGAGGTAGGCAAGCATCACTATCCCGAGCAGAACGGTGACCAGAAACAGATACCACCATTTCATAGCTGTCAGGATACGCCCAAGGCCGCTCAGAAGAAAAGCTCCAGCCATAGATAATCTTCCGCGCTGGGCCGGAATTTGGTGGCGATCAAAACGCCCAGCCTGTCATTTCAGGCTGAACGGTCTTGTTTCCTCTCGGTCCTCAAGGCGAGAGTTCAGATAAGAGTCGAACGGTGAGGCCACGCAAGGTGGGGACATGGGTATCGTTGGTGAGGAACTGCTCACAGCCAGTGAGCTGCGCGGTGGCGACATGGATGGCATCCGGAAGCTTAAGATTAGCGTCTGCACGAAGACGGGCTGCCGCGATCAACACTTCGCGGCTGACTGGGACAACGAAATCTCTTCGGTCGAGCGCTTCGAAGAGAATTGTCATCACAGCACGAAAGGCCTGGTATCCCTCAAGGGCATAAATAAAGATGTTGGTGTCGAAATAGACGTGTCCGGAGAGGTTCAGGCGGACCACGCGTCGCGCTCTCGGCGGATAAAAGCGTCGACCTCGGTAGGAGACGCAAATCCCCCCGTCGCGCTCCCGATCACTCCAGCGAGTTTCTGCGACGGCAACGTTGGAGTGTTGGGAATGATAATGACATCGGCGGTAGAGCCTGGCACAAGCTCTTGGGATTGCACGCGCACCACACCACCAGCTTGCACGGTCACTTTTTGCTTTACCGTAGAGGCCATCGTGTCATTCCTCTGGAATGCCTACTGATAGCCGATTGTACTCATGTATCAAGGTGGCTGCAAGCAAGAAGGAACGCCAAAAATTTCTTCTTGACACACATTCCGCACGAGCGTAAAGTCCCGCCGCTTTTCTTAACTAAGGAAACCGAAATGGTTGTATTTCAGCTTGATAACACTGGCTCATACGCCAGGTGACAGCGTTATGACGGCATAGAGGATTCATTACTGGCGCGGGAGGTATGACAACCATTCTGAAATCATCCACGTCAACGGAGGAATAAGCATGCATGAGATTGCAAGATGGTTGATGCCGGTGTGCCTACTCGCGGTAATTGGCCAAGTCAATGCGGCCAAGGGCGAGACGGTGGCGGAACGGTTTGACAAAGCGCTGAAGGACATAACGAAGCAGTGTGCCAGCCGGAAGCTGGCGCCCAACGAAGTATGTGGTGAGGTCGCGAAGCTCAAGCCCGCCGATCCACTGGCCACCGAGGAAGGCCGCTTTGCTCATTCAATCAAGATTCCCAATCCTCTCCCGGCCGACAGCGGCTACAAGCCCGGCATGACGCCGGAGCAGTACTTCGATCACCTTTGTAAGACCGAAGCAGGGGAGTTCATCTACAAGACAGTGGAGAATGTCGAAGGACTCTACATGATGCGGCCGCGGGAAAAGGCTACAGATGATATGCAGGCGCATTTGTATGCGTTGGAAGATCCTTACGGGTACACGGATTGGGAGGCAGAAACACCTCAGACGATATTTGTAAACCCCCCGTTGGGGGCCTATCAATTTTTCGAAATTCCATTCCCACCTGCTGGCGTGTCTCCATCTGTTGGGACCATGTACCGCCGCTATTCTGGATACAACCAGATGAAAAAGAAAAAGATGGACCAAGAAAATGTAAGAGAGCTTCGAAGTCGTTTTGGCTTTACTTGGAGAGGCATAAAACGTCCTCATGACCGCGATCTAGGAATAGTTGGAGGAGAACTAATTCTGGTGGATTTGAGGACAATGGAGGTACTTGCTGTACGTCGCGGGTTTATTCGGAGTGGTCACGTTCGAAACAATCTTACTGGCGTCTGGTGGCTTGGAGGAAATGTGTGCCCAACCTACAGTGTCAGACCTGGCAGGAATAAGGATGGAGACTTTGCGTACTGGTTTATTACCAAAGCTCTAATTCCCAGTCACGGTGAGGCTAGTTATGGAGGGCAGAATGCCACAAGGTGAATTCAGCACTTGGTTGGGGTTTGCGCTCCAGCAGATGGCAGCGGAGTCGTATCTCGAGGGTATTTCTTTATCGAATGCAGACCAGATAACAGATAGGCTGCTTCTAGGCAACAACCGAGATGGTTTCCCACTTACTGGCTTCACGCGCTTTACCGGAACACGCGAAAGCGGCCAAGCTAGGGACTTTACTTCCCGCTACCAAGTCGTCGACCATCACGCCAACGATGCGACGGGATTTTCAGCGACGCTACTAAAGGACACAACCACTGATTCATACACCCTTTCCTTTCGCAGTACCGAATACCGGAATCTATCTGAAGGTGGAGACTTCGAGCGCGACGGTCAACCTGGCGCAGACGGGGAGATCTTCTTCAAAGGGTTCGCCTTTGGCCAGCTCGTAAGCATGGAGAAATACTATCAGCAGCTCAAGACTGATGGTCTGCTCCCGAATGGTGCGACGCTAAACGTGACGGGGTACTCCCTGGGCGGTCACCTCGCCACCGTTTTCACTGAGATGCACGAGACCGACGTCAACCATACCTACACGTTTAATGGTGCCGGACGCGGACAACTGTCCGGAGGCACACCGGGACTCTCTGAGGGGGCGCGCATTAAGGAAATGGTCGATTTCTTCGCCGATCAGTTATCAAGCCAAGGTTTAGATAGTCACCCGTTCGACAGCGGTACATCTGGAAGTCTGTACACCGATTTCCGCTACCAGACTGCACTTCAAGCCGTGTTCGATCAATATCACCCCACTTCGCAAGCTTTGTCAGATATTCCGAGAACTGACGGTCCGTTTTCCAAGATCACTCAATTGGTCGGTCATGCCAATCACGAAGATACGGATTATGTGGCTAACTCCGGTGTGCATCGCGCTGAAACGAGCGTATTTATTGAAGGACAACCCATTTTGGACGGCTTCGGTGGGTTTTTTGGGCTTAATGGTAGCTTTGGGACGACGCATAGCTTCACGCTGCTTATTGATTCCTTGGCACTATCCGAACTTTTTCAGTCGATCGATCCCAATCTCACGAAAGGAGATATCGAGAAGATATTTGGCGCGAGTTCGGACCAGCGTGCTTCAGGCACGACGATAGGTACGACCGGCATCGCCGAGGGCAACTCATTGGAGAACGCATTGGATGGATTGGGCAGGATCTTCGTCTCGAACCACACCCCGACGCCCTTTGGACGCCAAACGAATGACTTTGGAGATCTTACGTTTCGCAGTCAATTCTATGCCAATCTCGAAGCCGTCAGAAGTGCGGTCGGGACGCAGACCTACCAAATCATCAGTCTGGCCACCATGAGCAGCAACGAGATCTATGCGGCGGCTCGTAACGCCGACGCAACCGGGATGGCCTATCGCTTTGCTTTGCAAGACTTGAATCCCTTCGCAGTCATTGGGGCGGACTATACGCAACACAACGTCAATGGGGCGGTGGACCTTTACAACGCCCAAATCGGCCAGGGTACTTGGACATTGAATGCATTGAGTGATCGGGCTGAGCTGTTGGCAGAAACACTGAAGTTCACACGAGCCGATGGGACACCTGGCGATGCGAGCGTCACGTTGTATGAAGACAAATCGACCCTTTTCAACAATGGCCGCAATGCCACAGCCACGGAAGTCGTCACCTTTGGCGGGACCGAGAACGATCCGCTCGATGGCCGGCTCGGCAACGACCATCTCTATGGTGGCGCCGGCGATGATGTGCTCAACGGTTTGGCGGGTCAAGATTATCTTGAAGGTGGTGTCGATAATGACGAGCTCCATGGCGGGAGCGAGAATGACATTCTCCTCGGTCAGCAAGGGGACGACCAACTTTATGGTGGTGCCGACAACGATCGTTTGAACGGCGGGCTCGGCAACGATCTGTTGGATGGCGGCACCGGCCTCGATACCCATGTCTATCACTCCGGCCAAGGACAGGATCGTATCGTCGATTCCGACAAGGTCGGCACCATTCAATTCGACAATCAGACGCTTGTCGGTGGAATTCGCCGGCAAGGCGATCCGGCAAGTACCTATGGGAGCGCTGACGGTCGATTTACCTATGTGAAGTCCGGTGCCGATCTCGTCATCAACGGCACTCTCGCTGTTGAAAACTTCAACTTCAGCACCGGCGCCCTCGGGATCAAACTCGCCGATGCGGGCAACCTCGTAGACAACGCCGGGCCCGTCATTGAGTACAACAATGGCCAACCGACCGTGACCTATGACGGCGATGCCACAGACAATACTCCAACCTTTACGGCCTCGGCCAATCATGTTGCCCGGGGATTCGGCGGCAACGACGTTCTCGATCTGGAAAGCAGCAGCTCCGCGTTCAACCATCAAATCTATGGCGGTGACGGTCATGACGAGCTGCACGGCGGGGCTGGGCACGACCGAATCTATGGTGAAGCCGGACGCGATCTGATCCTCGCGGTTGAAGGCGACGATGTCCTCGACGGGGGTGGTGAGATCGATCTGATCAAGGGTGGTTTGGGCCAGGATGTTCTGTATGGCGGGCCTGGCAATGATGGTCTCGACGGCGGGTCGGGGGACGATGTGGTATGGGGCGGAGACGGCAACGATGTCCTTTCTGGGGAATCGATTGCGCTTGGATCAACCACAACAGGCGATGACTATCTGGATGGCGAAGCGGGGGATGACTGGGTGCTCGGGTTGCGAGGGGACGATGTGCTCTACGGCGGGACCGGTGCAGACCATCTCTATGGTGATCAAGTTTCCTCAAATGCGCCGAATTTCGAACTGACTTATCCCGGCATTGTGACGACCCTCCCAGGCCAAGCGTTCAACAGCCTGACCGGCGGCGCCGACTACCTCGACGGCGGCGAAGGTGCCGATTATCTACAAGGCGATGCGGGCGACGACGTCCTCTTGGGGGGCGAGGACAATGATGAGCTGGTCGGCGACGATCTGCAGGTCGGGATCATTCAGGAGGGCGACGATTGGCTGGAGGGCGAAGGGGGAAACGATACTCTGATCGGTGGCGGCGGTGAAGATGCGTTGTACGGCGGCGATGGGGACGACGTGCTCGTAGGCGACTACGCCAATAACGTGGGGCTCGGCTTCGATGACCTGCTCGATGGCGGCGCGGGGGCCGACGAACTGCAAGGCGGCGGAGGCGAGGATCTCGTGCTCGGCGGCAGTGACAATGACCGCCTGTTTGGCGAAGCCGGGGATGACATCTTAGATGGGGAACAAGGGGCGGACGAATTGCAAGGCGGGGACGGCGACGATCTCTTGAATGGCGGCACAGAGCACGATCGCCTCTTCGGCCAGGGCGGAGCCGACGACTTAGCAGGAGGAACGGGTGACGATCTACTGTCTGGCGGTGACGGCGACGACTTTCTCGATGGCGAAGATGGGGCCGATCAGGTTGTTGGGGGAGCCGGACAGGATCTGCTGGTGGGGGGCGTTGGTGACGATACGCTGTCCGGCGAGAGTGGCGATGACGAACTCATTGGGGATGAAGGCGAGGACATTGTGGATGGAGGAGAAGGCAACGATCTTCTCGTCGGCGGCGGAGGGAACGACCAACTGTTCGGTGGCAGCGGCAGCGATGAGCTTGACGGTGGAACCGGAAATGACCAGCTCTCGGGTAGATTGGGCGCCGATACGTACATGTTCAATCTTGGCGATGGCGTCGATACGATTAGTGATACGTCGGGGGAAGGGAACAAGCTAGTCTTTGGGCCCGGCATTACTTCGCAGGACATCACGCTCGGCCTCGGCTCCTTGATGCTGCGCGTGGGCTCCAATGGCGGCACTATCTACATTCAAGGGTTTAATCCGGCTGATCCAACCCAGTCGGCAGGCATCGATGTTTTCGAGTTTACCGACGGCACGACCCTGACTCATGCCGAGTTGGTGGCACGAGGATTCGATCTCGTGGGAACGAGCGGCAACGATGTGTTAAATGGCGGCGAGAGCTATCAGAGGATTGTCGGCTTAGCAGGTCACGACGGACTATTTGGGGGATCTGGCGACAATGTCTTAGAGGGAGGGACAGGAAACGATCAACTGTTTGCCGGGGTCGGGGCAGATCTATTGCTAGGCGGAGAGGGAAACGACTGGCTGGATGGCGGCGAGGGACCAGATACGTTCGACGGGGGCGCCGACAACGATCGTCTGGAGGGCGGTTCCGGCAACGACACCTATCGGTTCTCGCTCGGGAGCGGCGTCGATCAGATCGTGGAGTTCGCGGGCTCCAGCGATGCGAATCAGGTGGTCTTCGGACCGGGCATTACAGCCACGGGCATGCAGTATCGTCTCGGCAACGGCTTGGAACTGCCGATCGGCACGCAGGGAGATGGGCTGTCGTTGGACTTCCCCAATTTCTCCGATATCTACAACTCACGCGCCGTCGATGAGTTTCAGTTTTCCGACGGCACGACGCTGACGCATGCGCAGTTGGTAGATCGCGGGATCAACGTCCCGGGGACAGAGTTCGACGATACGTTGTTTGGGACGAATGCACGGGACCTGTTCATCGGCGGTCGGGGCAACGATCGGATGAACGGTGGAGCCGGGGACGATCAGTATACGTTTGTGACGGGGGATGGGATTGACACGATCGAGGATCTGGCCAAGACGGGGCAAGGCAACAGCGTGGTGTTTGGCGCCGGAATGGCGCCTGCCGATCTGACGCTGGGCTGGCAGGCGCCGGCATTCGGATTCGGGACAAACCAAATGCTGATCCGTGTCGGCACGTCCGGCGATACGCTGCTGCTGGAGTCGTTCGATCGCGGCAACGTGCTGGGACCCCATGCGGTGGACTCTTACCGGTTCTCCGATGGCACGGTCTTGACGTACGATCAACTGATTGCCCGCGGGTTTGATCTCACCGGCACGGTGGGGAACGATGTGGTGGCGGGGACGAACGTCACGGATCGATTGAAGGGCCTGGCCGGCAACGACACCTTGCAAGGCGGCGCCGGCGACGATGTGCTGGACGGCGGCACAGGGGACGATCTGCTGAACGGCAGCCGCGGCGACGATACCTATCTACTTGGTCGTGGCAGCGGCCAGGATCGGCTGATCGATGTGGGTGGGACAAACGATGCGATTCAGTATGCGGCCGATGTGACGCCCACTGATCTCCAGGTCACGAGGAACGGCGAAGACGTGGTGCTGACCATCGGCGACAGCCATGATGCCGTGACTCTCTCCCAGTTTTTCACGGCGGCGGTGTTGCAGCTCGACGCAGTGCGGTTTGCCGACGGCACAGTCTGGGATACGGCGACGATTGCCGAGTTGGCGCGGCGACCGATCATCGGAACAGCGGATAGTGACAATCTCACCGGCACAGTTGGTGACGATCTGTTTCAAGGATTGGCGGGAGATGATCAACTCTCAGGGCTGGCCGGGAACGACTTCTTGGATGGCGGTATCGGCGCCGATGTGATGGTTGGCGGGACCGGCGACGACACCTATCTGGTGGATGATAGCGGGGATGTCGTCACGGAGCTAGCCAATGAAGGCTTGGATACGGTGCAGTCGGCCGTCAGCATTCAGCTGTCAGACAACGTGGAGAATCTGACGCTCACCGGCACCGCCACGGTCACCGGCGTCGGCAACGAACTCGACAATGTGCTGACAGGCAATAGCGGTGTGAATGTGCTCACCGGCGGGGTTGGCGATGACACTTATTTTATAGGCCTGGGCGACACGGTCGTTGAGCAAGCCGGTGAAGGGCGCGATACGGTCGTGACGGACCGGACCTCTACATTAGGCGCGAACCTCGAGAATTTGACACTCACCGGCTCGGCGCCGATCGATGGCACCGGCAATGACCTCGACAATGTGTTGACCGGCAACAGTGCGGTCAACGTGCTGACCGGTGGAAGAGGCAACGACACCTATGTCGTGAGCGCAGGCGACATCGTGATGGAGCGAGCGGGCGAAGGCATCGACACGATCCAGACGACCAGATCGTACCAGTTGGGAGTCAACGTAGAAAATCTGACATTGCTAGAAACAGCCAGGAACATCGATCCGTTCCTTCAGATCGGACGAGATGCAGGCGAAGCGATCGCGACTTCGATCTACGGAGGGACAGGCGCAGGTCTTCAGGTGGGTATCGGTAACGCCCTCGACAATGTGCTGTTGGGAAACAGTCAGAGAAATGTGCTCGAGGGAGGATTGGGGAGCGATACATTGGCAGGGAATGAAGGGTTCGATGTGCTGCGTGGCGGCGCGGGCCAAGATGCCTATTTGTTTGGATTCGGCTCCGGCATCGATGCGGTGGATGATGTGGTTGCAGGAGAAATAGACACCATTCAGGTGAATGCTGGAATCACACCTGACCAAACGACCGTCACCAGACGGCAACTTGATGACTCTGAATCTCTTGCATATGGAAATCGCTTCGGACTTTCGGGGCTATTTTTGTCACTGCCTTCCTTCTCCAGTAACCAAGAGAGTCCTAGCGACCACCTCATTCTCCTCTATTCCTCGCTATCTGATCTCTCGACAAAACAGGTTCGATTCGCTGACGGCACGATCTGGGATGCGGCGATGCTGTCGGAAAAATCGGCTGGTGTGCATGACCCAGGTCCCGGTGTGATATTGGACGGTGGGATTAGTGATGATGTGCTGATCGGAACTGCCGCCAATGATCGTTTGAATGGGTTTGGCGGGAACGATCGGCTCGAAGGGGGCGCCGGGAATGATCTTCTAGACGGAGGTGAGGGCAGCGATGTGCTGTTGGGTGGTGACGGACGTGACTCGCTATCCGGGGGAGGGGGAGATAACGAACTCGACGGAGGAGACGGTGATGACAACGTGTCCGCTCTCGGAGGGCAGAACATTCTCCGTGGCGGTGCGGGGAACGATTTTCTTGGCGGACAGGGGCTCGTCAATTTCTTGGACGGAGGCGCAGGGAACGATAATCTGTTCGGTCTTGGAATCGACACGTTCGTGTTCGGACGGGGTTATGGGTGTGACAGCGCCAACCCTTCCGTCGAAGATACGGTGCAACTGGGTCCCGACGTCCTTCCTGCTGATGTCAGGCTGTATGCATTTGAATCGGGGAATCACAGGCTGGGCATCGTGGGAACGCTCGATGAATTGCAGATGGGACTGTCGTTCCCAGGCCAGATCGTATTTGCCGATGGGACGGTATGGGATCAGGCTTACCTCACCAGCCATGAACAGCAGGGTGCGGGTACGGACGGAAACGATACCATGGGAGGCACGAGTGGCGCAGACACCCTGGTTGGAGGGAAAGGAGACGATCTCTACGGTGTAGGAGCCGGAGACATCGTTGTCGAATTTCCGAATGAAGGCAACGATACCGTAACGACGTTCCTGGATTACTCTCTTTCTGGGAACGTGGAGAACTTGCTGTTTGACATTGGGAGTCAAGCCGTTCTTGGCATCGGGAACGAGCTCGACAACGTCATCATGGGTGCGCCTGATCACGGTGGCGGCGACGGGGACAATATCCTCGATGGTGGCGCAGGGAATGACGTGCTCATCGGCGGTGCCTCGATTCCGTCCTTCACCGAATTTGGCGACGGGAGTGATGTGTTGGTCGGTGGACAAGGGAATGATGTACTCCGACCGTTCTTGTGGATGCTGGGAGGGCCGCCCTTTAGCAGTGTGGGGGCTCACGGCGTGGACCTCTTGCTTGGTGGCCCGGGAGACGACACATACATCCTCATCGGTGGATACGAAGTCCTGTCAGCGGTCGATCCGACTCAGGGCCCGTTCTTCGATCTGCCCAATGCGACAGTCGTTGAATTGCCTGATGAAGGCAGCGATACGGTGGTTGCCATCACCGATCAGATACTTCCGAATAATGTAGACAATTTGCTCCTGTTCGGCGGCACTCATGGTGTTGGAAACAATTTGGACAATGTGCTAATCGGCAGTATCGGGGCCAACATCCTTGAAGGCCATGCGGGCAATGACACGTTGATAGGAGGTTATGGACGGATCCTTTCGCCCAATGGATTCGAATTTATCGATCCGGCTACCGTGCTTGACGACTCGATCAACGACACTGCAATCGATATGTTGATCGGCGGTGTCGGAGATGATGTGTATGTTGTCGGAGTCGGCGACATCATCATGGAGTCAGCGGGGGAGGGAACCGACAGAGTGATAAGTCGTGCCTCTTATCAGCTAGGCGATCATCTTGAGCACCTGATGTTGGCCGGAGATGAGGCGATTGATGGGAGAGGCAACGGCCTGGACAACCGACTGACGGGCAATAGCGCTGAGAATGTTCTAGCTGGCGGTCGGGGCGATGATGCTCTCCTGGGTGGTGGCGGAGGTGATACTTATGCCTTCAACCTCGGCGACGGCGTGGATCGGATCGAAGATACCGCCTCGGCGGGTGAAGGTAATCGAATCCTGTTCGGCGCCGGTATTCAGTTGGGCGATCTGACGTTCACCCAGGACCAAACTGCGCGAACCCTCACCATTCAGGTCGGCCGTAGCGGATTAGACAAGGCGGTACTTACAAATTTCGATCCCACCGCCACCAATGGCTCGCTGGTGGTGAACACATTGGTCTTTGGCGACGGCAGCACAACGAGCCTCGCCGAGCTGTTTCCATCAAATGTCAACCATGCTCCGACCGTCGCCAACCCGTTGGCAGATGAGGTGGTCCAGGAAGACACCCCGTTCAATGTGGTGGTGCCGGAGGATACGTTTGCTGATCCCGATGCGGGCGATCACTTGACTCTCAGCGCGAGTCTGGCAAATCGCGGCGCGCTTCCCACCTGGCTGAGCTTCGATGCAAGCACCGGGATGTTCATCGGGACACCGACCAACGGTGACGTGGGCTCTTTGGAGGTAAAGGTGACGGCGACGGATGCAGAGAATTTGAGCGTCTCGGACAGCTTCAGCCTGACGGTAGAAAATGTAAATGACGCTCCGACTGTGGCGAATCTGATCTCGGATCAACAGGCGACGCAAGGTGCCGCGTACAGCTTCGTTGTCCCGGCGAATACGTTTAGCGATCCTGATGCGGGCGAGGTGCTGACTTACAGCGCGCGATTGACCAACGGCAATCCGCTCCCCACTTGGCTTAACTTTAATTCCATTAACCGCACCTTCAGCGGTACGCCGGGCAGCGCCGATGTCGGAAGGCTGAATCTCACCGTGACGGCGACGGATACGGGGAGTCTGAGCGCCGCCGATGATTTTACGGTCACGGTCAGCAGTGCCGACCAGATCTTGACTGGCACCGCCGGCAACGATGTGCTGACGGGCGGCATCGGGAACGATCAACTCTCGGGGCTCGCCGGCAACGATACGCTCATGGGCGGGGCCGGCAACGATCTCTTGGACGGCGGGCCCGGCGCTGACCGGCTGACTGGGGGAACGGGCAACGACACTTACGTCGTCGAGAGCGCCGGCGATGTGGTGACCGAGAATGCCAACGAGGGAACAGACACGGTGCAGAGTTCCATCACCTACACGCTCGGCGCGAACGTCGAGAATCTCACGCTCACAGGGACCGCCAATATCAGCGTGACTGGTAATGCGCTGGACAACGTCCTAGTCGGCAACAGTGGGAACAATACGTTGACCGGCGGCGCAGGCAACGATCGGCTCGACGGCGGCCTCGGTAATGACACGATGGTGGGCGGTGCCGGCGACGACACCTTCGTCGTGAATCAAACTGGCGATGTGGTCACGGAGTCGGCGAATCAGGGGATCGATACGGTCGAGAGTGCTGTGACCTACAATCTGGGTTCCAACGTCGAGTATCTCACGCTGACCGGTGCGGCGAACATCAACGGCACCGGCAGTTCGGCCAACAACAACCTGATCGGCAATAGCGGCAATAACCAGCTTGATGGCGGTTCGGGCAACGACAGTCTCGACGGCGGTGGGGGCAACGACACGCTCCTCGGAGGCAGCGGAGACGATACGCTCTTCGGTGGGTTGGGAAACGACAATCTCAACGCCGGGAGCGGCGACGATGTGCTCGACGGAGGCGACGGCACCGATACGCTCGATGGCGGTTCTGGCAACGATATCCTCCGGGGTGGTGCAGGAAACGACAGCCTGGCCGGTGGCAGCGGCGCCGATCAGTTCACCGGCGGCACCGGCAACGATACGCTGACCGGTGGGTCCGGCAACGATAGGTACACGTTCGCCCGCGGCGACGGCCATGATACGATCGTCGACTCTGATCCCTTCCAAAGCAACCAGGACCACCTGCTGTTTGACGCAGCGATCACTCCCTTAGACCTCGTGCTTTCACGGCAAGCCAACGATCTGCGTCTCGCGGTGCATGGGTCGAGCGATTCAATCTCGATCCAGAATTGGTACACGAGCCCCACCACGAATCAGATCGAAGATATCCAGGCCGGCCATGGGCAGCATCTCGTGAATACCCAAGTGGATCAACTCATCCAGGCGATGGCCGGTTTCTCGCAACAGACAGGCCTCACGTGGGACCAAGCCATCGATCAGCAGCCGCAACAGGTGCAAACAGTGCTGGCGGCCAACTGGCATTGAGGGACTGGCTCCGGCGCAGCCGGTGCCTGTCCCTGTTCCGAAGAGAAGAAAGGGGACACCACGCGCAGACGCGGGGAAGGGTGTCAGTCCCCAAGGCGGTGATGCGGAGGCTCGAAAGGGCTATTCGAGAAGCCGTGCAAGGTTTAGGATCAATCCAGGTAGGAGCGGGGAGACGCAGTCAGTCGGCCGCGTCGCTCTGCAGACATGAATATACGTTCCGTCCTTTAACGCGAGAATCTCGAGAGTGTTCTGGTCGGGATCAACCAACCAATACTCCTGCACCCCGAACCGCTCATATCGCTTGCGTTTCAAGTCGCGATCCCGAGCGGCTGTGCCGGGGGACAGCACTTCAAGGACAATGTCTGGCGGACCCGGAACGTTTTTCTCCGTAATGCTGGCACGGCTGGTTGTCAATATCAGAATAAGATCGGGTTCAACGATATCCGTATCGCTGAGCACCACATCGCAGGGAGCGGTGAACACGGTCCCTATTGGGTGGGCTTCGAGGTAGGTTATGAGGTGATGGAGGAATCGTCCGACGACGAGTTGATGTCGAGGGACCGGTGACGGGGTCGCGAACAGTTCTCCGTCGAGAATCTCGTACCGCTTCCCGTCATCCGGCAGAAGCAGGTAATCATGATAGGTCAGCTTCGTGGTTGCCAGATTCATCCGGGCCCCCATGCATTGATTCACCATACTGAACAGGCATGTTTCCGTCAACGTATGAGACCGGATATCGTTGCGACAATCCAGGGAAATCATCGTGCCTCACCGTGACGAGCAGCCAGGCTCCTCTCCCCACCAGACTGATACCGGTCTCCTCTGCCTCCTCATCCTGGCTCGCTTTCATGACGTGCCGGCTGATGCGGCGCAGTTGCGCCATCAGTTTGCCCGGTCCGGATTCTCGTTTTCCGATATTGACATCCTGCGTGCCGCGAAGCATCTCGGACTCAAGGCAGGTGTCCATCGCACGCAATGGAGCCGTCTGCCAGGAACCCCGCTGCCTGCGATGGCGAAGCGAGGCGACGGACGGTATGTGGTCCTGGCTAAGATCGAAGGCGACAAGGCGCTGATTCAAGACCCGGTACTCGAGCGCCCCCTGATTCAGCTTCGCGAGGAGTTCGAATCGGGTTGGACCGGCGAGCTGCTGTTGTTTACGAAGCGCGCCAATCTCCGGCTTCAGGATTTGAGGTTCGATTTCACCTGGTTCATCCCGGCCATCGTGAAGTATCGCAAATTGCTGGGCGAGGTGTTCCTGGCCTCGTTCTTCCTGCAACTGTTTGCCCTCCTCACGCCGCTCTTTACCCAAGTGGTCATCGACAAGGTGCTGATCCACAAAGGCTTCACGACGCTGCATGTCTTGGCGATCGGCATGATTGCCCTGGCGATGTTCGACGCGACGCTCGGCGGTCTGCGCACCTATCTGTTTTCGCATACGACCAATCGCATCGATGTCGGCCTGGGCGCGCAATTGTTCCGTCACATCCTCGGGCTCCCCCTGGCGTACTTCGAAGCGCGGCGTGTCGGGGATACGGTCGCGCGAGTGCGCGAGCTGGAACACATCAGGCAGTTCCTCACGAGCAATTCCGTCACCGTGGTCTTAGACGTCTTTTTCACGTTTGTGTTCCTCGTTGTCATGTGGCTTTACAGCCCCATGCTGAGCCTGATCGTCATGGCCTCGCTGCCGCTCTATGCCCTCTTGTCGATGACGATCACACCGGCCATCCGCGCCAGGCTCCATGAGAAATTCAACCGCGGCGCGGACAATCAGTCGTTTCTCGTGGAAGCGGTAAGCGGCATTCAGACGATCAAAGCCCTCGCCGTCGAACCGCCGCTGTTGCGCGCATGGGAGGAGCAACTCGCCGCCTATGTGCGAGCCAGTTTTCGAGCGACCATCCTCATTACGGGAGCGAGCCAGATTGCCTCGTGCATTCAGAAGATCACCGTGGTCGCGGTGCTCTGGGTCGGCGCCTATCGGGTCATCGACGGAGATTTGAGCATCGGCCAATTGATCGCCTTCAACATGTTATCGGCTCAGGTCACAGGCCCGCTGCTCCGTATCGTGAACCTCTGGCAGGAGTTCCAGCAGATCGGCATTTCCGTTCAACGGCTGGGCGATGTGCTGAATACGCAAGCGGAGGCCTCGTACAACGCCAATCGGACAACCCTTCAGCCATTGCGCGGACAGATCGCCTTTGAGGAGATCAGTTTCCGGTACCGTCCGGACGGATCCGAAGTATTGCGCAAGGTCTCATTTTCGGTCATGCCGGGACACATCATCGGGATCGTTGGGCGGTCAGGATCCGGCAAGAGCACGATCGCGAAATTGATTCAACGGCTCTATGTTCCCGAGCACGGCCGTATCCTCGTCGATGGAGTGGACGTGGCACAGGTCGATCCCAGTTCGTTACGCCGGCAGGTCGGCATTGTGCTCCAGGACAACTTCCTGTTCAATCGCTCGATCCGCGACAACATTGCCCTGACCGATCCGGGGATTGAGGTGGAACAGGTGATCCAGGCGGCCAAGCTGGCCGGGGCTCATGAATTCATTCTCGAACTGCCGGAAGGCTACGATACGCCGGTTGGCGAGCAGGGGTGTACCTTGTCCGGTGGGCAGCGTCAGCGGATCGCAATCGCGCGAGCCCTGGTCGCCAATCCGCGGATTCTGATCTTCGACGAGGCCACAAGCGCGCTCGACTACGAATCGGAAGCCGTCATTCAGCGAAACATGGCTCAGATCTGCAACGGCCGAACAGCATTCATTATCGCCCATCGGTTGAGCGCGGTCCGGCCGGCCCATCGCATCTACGTCGTGGAAAGAGGCGAGATCATCGAAGACGGCACCCATGACGATTTGCTCGGGAGGAATGGCTCCTATGCACGACTGTGCCGGCTTCAAGGCGGGCGGATCGAGGTGGAGATCTAACAGGATAGAAGTCGATGGCATTCGGGTCTTTATCGCAGCATTGGATAGTTTGGAAGACAGCTTGGCAGCTGGAAAATGGGTCAGGAACCATGGGTGCAGGTTTCCTGACCCCCTCATCTCAACGAGCGACAGAATTTCTTCCCGCCGTGCTGGAAATTCAGCAGGCGCCTCCTTCACCGATCGGCCGCTCGATTCTCTGGGTGATCCTGGCGCTGTTTACGTCCGGCGTGCTGTGGGGCACGTTCGGCTGGATCGATATCGTGGCCATCGCCCAAGGCAAAATCATCTCCAGCGGCTATTCCAAGGTCATCCAACCCTATGAAAGCGGCGTCATCGCCGCCATTCATGTCCAGGATGGTCATGTCGTCAAACGAGGCGATGTGCTGATCGAACTCGATCCGACGCTGAACCGGGCCGATCGAGACCGGGCGTCGAACGAGTACCGGGCAGCCAGAGTCGAAGCTGCTCGCTTGCAAGCGCTGATCGCAGGCCAATCGACCTTCGACCCTCCGACTGATGCGGATGCAACGTATGTTGCCTTGCAGCATCAACTCCTCCGTGAAGAGCTGGCCGAATATCAGGCGCGTGCGCAGGCGGCACAGCATGTGATCGATCGACGAAAGGCCGCGATCGAGCAAACCAAAGAAGACATTCGTCGGCTGGAAGCGACCGTGCCCATGGAAACTGAACGGGCTGAAACCTTTAAGTCACTCCTGGAATATCAGGCTGCGACGAAAATGGAGTATCTCCAGGCCGAAGAGCAGCGCATTGACAGAACTCAGGAATTGGCCGGACAGCGCATGAAGCTGGTACAAGATCGCGCGGCTCTCGCGGAAAGCGAAAAGAACTACCGAGCGCTCGTGTCGGAATTTCAGCAGACCAAGCAGGCCGAGCTGGCGACTCTTGAAACAAAGGCTGCCTCCCTCGCTCAAGAGGTGACCAAGGCGGGACAGAAGACGACGCTTCAGCGGCTCACGACGCCGATCGACGGAGTAGTGCAGCAACTGGCCGTGCACACGGTTGGGGGAGTCGTCACACCGGCGCAACAACTCTTGGTCGTGGTGCCGAAAGATCACCCCGTCGAAGTGGCGGCGCAGGTCGAGAATAAGGATGTGGGGTTCGTCAAAGAAGGCCAGCCCGTCGAAATTAAGGTCGAAACGTTTCCGTTTACGCTCTACGGCACGATCCCCGGTCAAGTCGTCACAGTGTCGGACGATGCGGTGCCGCTCGACCGCGACAAGACAAAAGATGAGACACTAAGTCAAACCAAGTCAGCAGATCACCTGGTCTACGCCGCGCGTGTCCGATTGGAACGGTCCACGATCCTCGTCAACGGGAAAACGGTGAACTTGTCTCCCGGTATGGCCGTCGCCGTCGAAATCAAGACCGGCAAGCGACGGATCATCGAATATCTCTTGAGTCCAATTCTGAAAGCGCTAAAAGAAAGTCTGCACGAACGCTAGACCTACAGGGAAAAAGTGGGGTCTGATCAGCAGGCTCAGGTGTGATGGATACTTCAAAAAGTGGTGGGATCACCCAGTCGGGTTTTGAGTCCGCGACCAAGAACCTGGGCCTCGTATGAGAACGCTTTGCGATCGTCACCGCGCTCAGCAATTTCGAAATCATCAATGCGCTTGTTGACATCGAACAGGCCAGGGAACGCTTCGTGGATGCCTTTTTTCAGGTGAATGCTTCGCGCGGGAATGTGGCCCGACCGAGGGAAGAGCGTTGCAACGTTACAGCAGTAGGTTCGTTGTGAACCAAGAGGTTTCACGCATTGAGATCCTCCGAAGCCTGTTGCCTACTTGACGCAAGAGGCACGCAACGGTAGAGTGGTTCCAATATGGAACCGTTTAGATGTCCACAAGAGGTGTTATGGCGACGGTGACGATTAAGAATATTCCGGATTCAGTGTATCAGGACCTAAAGCGCATGGCGGCTCGGCATCATCGAAGCATGAATCAACAGGTGATCGTCTTGCTGAAAAGCAGCAGTAGGAGTGTTCAAATGGATCCGGAAGCGTTCTTGACGCACGTTCGACGGGTGCGCGTCAAACCACGAAAAGGGCCGTTGACTGATCGCGTATTGAACGGCCTGAAGCGGCAAGGACGTCTATGATCGTCGTGGATACGAACCTGGTCGTCTACCTATTCGTGCAAGGAAAGGGGACGAGCCGAGCCGAGTCAGTGCTAGCGAAGGATGGGGTATGGGTCGTTCCCTGGCTATGGCGATCAGAATTTAGAAACTGTGTTGTTGGACTCATTCGACGTGGAGAGATGTCATTAGAGGATGGAATTCTGCTAGCCGAGGAGGCAGAAAACTGGATGGAGGGACGAGAATACACAGTACATACTGCCCACGTCATGGAGCTTTCGCTCGCTTCTCACTGCTCAGCCTATGATTGCGAGTTTGTAGCCTTGGCTGAAGACCTCAGAATTCCCCTTGTCACGGCCGATCGGCAAGTGCTTCGGGCTTTTCCTTCGATCGCAAAGGCTGTTGACAGATTTGGAGTTTGATCAAGAAAGTTTCCGTCTTTTATCGATCCCGCCGTGTTACTTCACCAGCCACACGCGATAGGTTCTCGCGGCCAGCGGTTTGGTCACTTTCAGGACGCCGGTCGCGCCGGGGTTCATGACGTCGTCTCCGGAGGCGCTCCGTCTGGCTGGATAGCGGTCGGTCTTGATCAGAAACTTCTGGTCGTCGTAGAAGTCCACCATAATATCGGCTGTTTCTCTCAGCCCGCCTTGATAATGGGTGTTCAGCCAGTCGATCCGTCTCAGCGCCTGATACTCGATCGAGAGTGTTCCGTTTCCTTCATCACGGACGTTGAGAATCTTTAACGTGCGGTTCTGTTCAACTCCTTCGGCGCTCGGCGGGCCGCCCGCCAATTGGGTGCGGATCGCTTTCGCGCCTTCATCCGACACGAGCATCCCTCGCACGCGGCAGGACACAGTCTTGCCTTGTTCCGACTGCTCGAGTATCTGCTGATCGCGAAGATACTTGGTCACCAAATTGTTCGCCACGTCGCGTAACAGCGCGGAATCGACCACACTGGCGGTCTGCTCGCGATAGAGCGGGGACTCGACCACGGCCAGTCGCCAGGCTTCACGGCAGGCAAGGGTCATGGCGCTCGCCGCCGTCTCGGGATCGTGAAAAGTGTAGCGATACTGGCCGGTCACCTCGACCTGGCTGTTGACGGGTTCCGCGGCTCCGCTCGCCGTCGGGGAGAGGAGCAGCATGCCGAGAAATAACGATGCGACATGCTTGTTAGACATCAACATGGCAACCTCCTCGGGATCGTTTTCTGAGAAGGGGTCGTGATCACCACTTAACGATTCAATCTTGGCGTCATCCTACCATGCGCGGGATTCTCTCACCAGGGGCCATGCCTAGGGTGACGTCCTGCTGTTGAAGGCCGACACGAGCGCTTGGATGGTCAAGGGACTGCAGCCTTCCGCTCGATTGTTGACGAGCACATAGGAAGATTTTCCTTCCTGCAGGGCCTGATTGACCAAGGCGATCGTGTCCTGTCTCATGCGGGGCTGCTCTTGAGCAATGCGGTCATACGGCTTATAGCGCTCGACCGCTTTTTCATGGGCGAGACCGAGCGGGGTGAGCAGGCGAAAGACGACGAAGGAGGCGGTAAAGCTTTGCTCCAGCGCACGATGTTGATCCGCCAGCGTCGGCATCGCCGTCCAGTGGTTGTAGACGTGCGCGACATTGTGGGCCCGGAGGATATCCCGGTATCGTCCGTTGAGCAGGACTTGGTTGCGCACTTCGACGGCATAAGCCAGACCGGGGGGCAGTTGTCCGAGAAACCGATCGAGTTGATCGAGAAAGCCGGTCGGTTCAATGCCCCACCGTTGAAATTCGAAGAGGAAGGGGCCGAGTTTGTCACCCAGCCCTTCCACCGCCGGTCTCAAGACCATATCGCGAAACAAGCCGGCGTCCAGGAATCGGGGATTCGCCTCGCCCGCCTTGGCTCTGTACCGCGGCAGGTTCGCATAAGCGGGAATCGTGATCTCTTCCCACACTTTTTGGCAAAAGCGAAAATCGGCCGGCACTTGCCTCGCGTAATGCGCGAGCTGTTCCGCGCCGGCCGGGCGATAGAATGAATGATCGATCCCGACGGTGCGAAAGAGCGGCGGATGACCGATCTCGTCGCTGGAGTAGGCGGCATACTCCGCGAGTGAGTCCTGAGTGAAGCGGCTCTTCGCATACGGCCGGTGATACACCAGTCCCTGCCAGCCTTCGTAGGCCCAGGAACTCGTTCCGAATCTGACCAAGGCATGTCCGGTGGCCATGAGGGACGTATTGTACTGAAATCATCTGCAAGAACAATAGGATAGCTTGACTTAGCCGTGATCTTGACTCAGACTCTGCCCCATCATGTCTGAGCCCACCGAGTCATCACTTCTCACCTCTCTTGCGGAGCGGGTCGGCATCGCCTCGGACTACTATGACATCGGCGGGACCCGCCACGTCACAACGGACGAAACCAGGCGCGCCATTTTATCTGCGATGGGCTTTCATGCCGATTCGGCTGAAGCGCTCACGCGGGCGTTGCGCGGGTGGGAGGAGGCGCCGTGGCGCCGTCCCTGCGATCCAGTTCGCGTCGTGTGTGACAGCACCGCGGATGTCTTCGTCACCTGCTGCCTGGCGCTGGAAGACGGCAAAGAACGTTCCGTTGTGGCGCGCTGGAATATCTTCGATGAAGGAGGGCAACCGGTGCAGGACGGGGAAGCGGGGCCAGGACTTTCGCCCGTCGAGGTCCGCTTTCTCGACGGACGCCGCCACGTCCGGGTGGAACTCCGTTTGCCGAAAGATTTGTCGATCGGCTACTACACGGTGACCCTGCAGGCGGAGGGACTGGTCGGGGGGCCGGTGGGGACCATGCGGCTCATCGTCGCGCCGCAACAGTGTTACCTTCCGCCCTCTCTTGCCGCCCATCAACGGCTGTGGGGATTGGGGCTTCAACTCTATTCTCTGTCCTCGGACCGGAACTGGGGATGCGGCGATTTCACCGATCTCGGCAGGGTAGTCGAATGGGCCGGGAAATCGCTCGGCGCGGGATTGGTCGGGCTCAATCCACTTCACGCCCTGCGCAATACTGCGCCTCATCACGTCAGTCCCTATTCTCCGGTGAACCGTCTCTTTTTGAATGAACTCTACATCGATCTCGAACGGCTGCCGGAATTTTTCGCTTCACCGGATGCCCAGCGGCAATTTCATGCGCCGGAATTTCAAGCGAAGCTCAAGACCCTGCGCGAGAGCCGGCGCGTCGACTACGATGCCATTGCCGCGGCCAAACGTGCCATGCTGGACCTGGCTTACCGGCAATTCTTGAAAGAGCATTACACCGGCGCAGAGCCGGATCTGGAGCCGAAAACCGCCCGCGCCAAACTCCTGGAGCGATTCATCCAAGCCGAAGGGGAACCGCTGGAGTTGTACGCGACCTTTCAAACCCTCGAAGAGGAACGGCGGCTGATCCAGCCGAAAGCGACGACCTGGCGCGATTGGCCCGCGCAGTTTCAGTCACCCGGCCCTCCGGTGCGGGAATACGCGAAGCGCCATCGCAAGCGCGTGCGTTTCTTTCAGTACATTCAATGGATCGCATCCGAACAGTTCGGCGAGAACCGGCGGCTCGCCGAGCAGGCGGGAATGCCGATCGGGCTCTATAACGATCTGGCGCTCGGGGCGGAACGCAACGGGGCCGAGTCCTGGATGTATCAATCGATGCTGGCGCTCGATGCCGACTGCGGGGCGCCGCCCGACTCCTTAGGCCCGGAAGGACAAAACTGGGGCTTGCCTCCTGTCAATCCGCTCGCTCTGCGTGCCGGTGGGTACGAATTGATCATTCGGTTGTTGCGCAACAACCTCCGTTTGGGCGGAGCGATCCGGCTGGACCACGTCATGGCCCTCTGCCGGCTCTTCTGGATTCCGCGCGGCAGACCGGCGGCTGAAGGGACCTACGTGCATTATCCGTTTGAGGATCTTCTGGCGATCGTCGCGCTGGAGAGCGTGCGGTCCAAGACCTTGGTGATCGGAGAGGATCTCGGCACGGTGCCGGATTGGGTGAGGGAACAACTGGCAAAGGCCAGAGTGCTCTCCTATCGTGTCTTCTACTTCGAACGCCGGGGAGACGGAGCCTGTAAGGCTCCGCATGAGTATCCGGAACAATCGCTCGCTGTCGTGACGACTCATGACCTGCCCACGTTGACGGGATTCTGGTCCGGGGAAGATCTTCAAGTGCGGGCGGGGCTGGGCGCATTCCGGGACGATGCAGCCAGGCGTCAAGCCTGGGATGAGCGCCGGCGCGACAAGGAACGCATGCTGGAAGCGCTCAAACAGGAAGGGCTCTTGCCGGAAGGGGTGCAACTCGATCCCGCCTCGGTGCCTACGATGACGCCAGCGCTCTGTCGAGCCATCCATGTCTACCTGGCCCGCAGTTCCTCTGCGGTGGTGCTTGCCAATCTGGAAGACGGGCTCGAAGAGTTGTCGCAGACCAATCTTCCGGGAACGATCGACGCGCATCCGAATTGGAGCAGAAAGTACGCTGTCTCGGTTGATGCCGTTCTCGGAGACGAACGGTTACGGGATCTCGGCGCTGTCTTGCGTTCCACCCGCCCGCTGAGCTAAGACCTTCCTCCGGACGAACGATCGAGATGATCAGGCAGAACCGCATTCTTCTGGCGATCGCGGGAGTGGTGTTTGTCGCGATCGTCATTCTTGAAACCGTCGCGCCGGCAAACGTTGTTGCGGCGTACGGATTGGTTTTTCCTATCCTGCTCGTGGCTCGCGTCCGCAATCGGGCGCTGATGGTCCTGGCTGTGGCTTGTTGCGTTGCGGCGACGTACCTGGGACTGATGCAGCCGACGAAGCCGGGACGATTTCAGGCCGCGGTCATCAATCGATCGGTGGTCGCCGGGGTGTTGATGGTGGTGGCCTACGTGGGGATGACATGGGAAGAGCGGAAAGCCAGAGAGGAAGCCGCAAAAGCCGCCTTGGCGCAGCAGACTGAGAGTCTGCTGCGCGCGAATACGCTCCTGGTCGACGCGAAGGATCAACTGAACCGCTCTGAACGGCTGGCGGCCGTTGGGCAGTTGGTCGCCTCGGTGGCGCATGAGGTCGGCACGCCGCTGCACTCGATCGCCTGGCATGTGCAAGCCCTGGCGGAGGAGCCGGGCGTGACGCCCGCCATGAAGAAACGGATTACGGTCATCGATGAGCAGCTCAATCGCGTCGTTCGCATCATTCAAGACCTCTTGTCCTCCACCAGACAGCGCAGACCTGAGCCGGTCTGGATGTCGGCGGAGCAGGTCATCAATCCGGCGACCGCTTTGATGGAGCCGGCGTTTCATGCGAAAGGTGTTTCTCTCACCGTTGACCTGGCGATCGGGCTTCCTCAGGTCTGGGCCGACGCGGAGAAGGTTCATCAGGTGTTGGTCAATCTGCTCGCCAATGCCCTTGCCGCCACGGCGCAACAGGGGTCGGTGACGGTGCAGGTGGGCGGTCGCGCGGCCACGCAGGAGGAACTGGAGACGGCTCGACGGCTGGCGCCCGATATGACGCCGATGATGGTTACCATTGCGGTGCGTGACACAGGTGTCGGGATGCCGCAGGCAGACGTTCAAAAAGCCTTTCAGCCGTTTTTTACAACGAAGGAAGTTGGCAAGGGAACGGGATTAGGGCTATTCTTGAGCCGCGAAACTGTGCTGGCTCACGGGGGCAGTCTATCTCTGAAAAGCGAAACCGGACAGGGGACCGTGGTCACGGTGACGTTGCCTGGTAAGATGCCTGAACCGGGCGGATCCATTTTGTAGGGGGAGCGATGGGGGCAGCGAATATACTGGTGGTTGACGATGACGCGGTCGCGCGTGAGCTGCTGGCGGAGGCGTTGAAGAAAGAAGGTTACGACGTGGAGGCCTTCGGCAGCGGTGAAGAGGCCATCGCTCGCGGGCGGCAGGGGCCGGTCGATCTGGTTTTGACGGATATTCGCATGGGGGCGGTGGATGGGCTCACGGTTCTCCGCGAGTTCAAGCGTCTGAGTCCGGACACCGCAATCGTGGTGCTGACGGCGTTCGGATCCTTGGAAGGGGCGATTGAGGCGATCAAGCAAGGCGCCTACGACTACTTGGCCAAGCCGTTCAAGAAGGAAGAGATCAAACTCGTTGTACAACGAAGCCTGGACCATTGCCGGCTTGTGCGAGAGAACGCGCGATTTCGGGAAGAACTCAAGGGTAAGGATGACTGGTCTCCGTTGGTGGGAAGCAGTCCCGCGATGCTGGAAGTGTACAAACTGGTCGCGCGGGTGTCTGAAGGCAAGAGCACGGTGCTTTTGCAAGGCGAAAGCGGGACCGGAAAGGAACTGATCGCCCGCGCTGTCCACGCGAACAGCCCCAGGCGGGACAAGGCTTTCGTGCCGGTGAATTGCGGCGCGCTGCCGGACACGCTGCTGGAGTCGGAAATGTTCGGCCATGAGAGAGGCGCGTTCACTGGTGCGGTCGGAACCAAGACCGGTCTCTTCGAATCCGCGAACGGTGGGACCCTGTTTCTCGATGAAATCGGAGAGCTCGGGCAGGCGCTCCAGGTGAAACTGCTGCGGGTGATGCAGGACCACGAGGTGCGACGCGTCGGTGGGACTGCTTCCATCAAGGTGGACGTCCGTATCATTGCCGCGACGAATCGCGATTTGGAGCAACTGGTGAAAGAGGGAAAATTCCGGGACGATCTCTACTATCGCCTCAATGTGGTGCGCATTACGTTGCCGTCGCTGAAGGAGCGTCATGAAGATATCCCGATGTTGGCCCATCATTTCCTCCAAAAGTGCGGAGCGGGGGCCACGAGAGCGGTGCGGGGGTTTCATCCTGACACTCTGGCGCTGCTGCAGCGGTATCGGTGGCCGGGCAACGTGCGTGAATTAGAGAATGCGATTGAGCGGGCGGTGTCGCTCAGTCACGGTCCGCTCTTGACGCCGGAGGATTTGCCTTCCGCGATTCGTCAAGCGGGAACAATGTCGGAGGCGAGAGTCGAGCCGGCGGACATTCCCGAAGATGCCTATCTCACGCTGGAGGAAGTAGAAAAACGTCATTTGATCCGAGTGCTCAAAGAGACGAAGGGCAACAAGGTCAAAGCGGCAAAGATCCTGGGGATCGATCGGCGGACGTTGTATCGGATGGCGGAACGGTTCGGTGTCGATCTGGGCGAGGATGCGGAAGGCGGAGAGAAAGAGGCGGGCTGAGAACGAGCGCTAGAGAATCTGGAGCGCGTTCTTAATCAGCCGCAACTGGTTTTCAGCGGTTTGAGGCAGCGCGGTCGGCGAGTCCTCCCACCTGGTAAAGAGCCCGTCCTTCCCTTCGTACAGCACGTTGAGGCGCAATCTGGTGCTCTCCTCCGTCGCCGCGGTGACCTGCGCTTCCACCCGACTTTTGCCGGTTCCGAAGCGCCAGCGCAAGAGCCAGTCCCACGGTCCGCGTATTTCCTCACGGTATCCGGTCGTCAACTGCTCATCGTTCTTCTGGTCCACTTCGTATCCCCCGTCGGTCAGAACCTGGATGACGGCGGTTCTGACTCGATCGACCGGGGCCGGTAACGTCACGTCGACGAGATCTGGATCGTGCGGGATGGTTGGGCCCGCGCAGCCGATTGTTCCCAAGGTGAGCGTAAGGAGAGCGACGCGCGGGAATGCGGTGATCACTTCGCCTTGGCTTCCTTCAATCGATAGACCAGATGAGTGTCGGTTTGGGTGACGCCTTCGATTGCATGGATCCGGCTCAGAACCAACTGAGTCAATGCGTCCTGGTCCGCGACTTCGACAATCGTAATGATGTCCGGCTTGCCCCAACAAGGATCGACGGTTTTGATCTGCTTGATCTCTCTCAATGCCCGGACGACGCTGCTCGTCTGTCCCGGCAGCACGTGGATCAAGACGTAGGCCCGGTCCGCCATGACTACCCCGCCGTCAACCGGCGCATGGATTGTACAGGGCACCGCCGGAATGGCAGGTTCGCCGTCAACGTACCGGATGCCCGGTGCCCCTGTCAATGTAGCGGATGCTTCTTTCGCTCTCTTCATGGCATGGCCTCACTATTTCGGTGCGACATAGACGTCGACGGTCATCTGATCGCTGATGCTGATGAGATCGGTTTCAAGGCCTCTTGGGTTTCCGATGCGGCCTTCCGGGTCGTACACAAAGCAGAGGAGCGTTGAACATCGCTTGAGCGTCCGCGAATGCTCGACGTCGATACGGAGTTGCTCGGTCAGGTCCTTGGTAGTCAGACCGGTTCGGGTTTTTTTTACCATCACCGCGAGACGGCTGTCATTCAATAGAAACATGATGCGCGGAGTTCCGTTCGAATAACTGGGCAGCCATTCGGTTGTCTCGATATCGTCGAAGTGCAGGCGTAAGAGCCCGTGCAGGAGGTCCTGGGCGTCGAGTTCGTCTTCGACATCCAACGTGGCTCGGTACTCGCCCCGAAGGCGCAACTGCCGGGCAACCATGTGGAATCGCTTACAGAGTGATTTCACGATGTCGACGGGATCGTTGGCCGATGACGCTTCGACAGTCGATTGAGGCTTGAGGTGAGGCATGGGTTCAACCGGTTGCGCGATCTTGGTTTCCTGGACCACCGCAACTACCGGCGGAGGCGTCTGAACTTCTGACAGCGGGGCGGCCGCCTGAGCCTGTGCCCTGGCTGGCGCTTGCGCCGGTTCCGCAGCCGGAGGAACGATCCGCTCGGCGATCGGTGCGACCGGAGCTGTTGCCTGAGGGCTGATTTCTGGCGGGGCATCTTTCCGATCTGGTTGCGGGGGTGAAACGGGAACTGCAGCCTCTCCGGAGACGTTCGGTTGTGGTCTCATGGGTTCTGGCACGGTCACCGGTGCGCTCGCAGGGCCGGAAGATGAGGCCTGTGAACCGGCTGAAGGTTGAGCCATGTCGAGATTGGTTGTGAGCGCGACTGACATCGTCATGGGCGGCGGCGTTGCCGGTGCAGCCGGAGTGATCGTTACCTGTGCCGTCGTCATCGAGGAAGGTACCAAGGTCATTTGCGGTCGAGTGGTCGGAGGCGGTGGTGGCGGCGGCACTTCAACAGAAGACGGTGGCGGCTTAAGCCCCTGCAGTTCCAGTTTCTTATCCTCAAGCGCGGCGATAAGATTCTTGAGAAGGGCGACGGTCTGCTTGGTGTCGGCCGGTGTGTCTACGGACAGTCGATGCTGTCGGTAGGTCTGGAACTCCGGGGACTTTTCTCCAAACGTCTTCTTGATACATTCCTTCAGCTGCAGCTCGGTTCTTGCTCGCGCCCCTTCCAGATAAGGGAAGCCGTCGCGGCCCAAATCCTCAATCTGGGGAATGAAGCTCTGGAGGCGTTCCATCCCTTGAGCGAGGTCTTCGAGGATGGCGGTTTTTGACCTGGTCCGCTCTGCTCTTGCTCGTGCCATGGCGTGTGGGAAAAGTGTAGCCGAGGGCTCACAACCTGGCAAGAAAACACCGGAAAGCGGACAAGGCGCGACCTTGCCGTTCGCCGGCGACCGATCCTCGGCAGAATTTTGGCTGCACTGTTAAGCCGCGGCGTCGAACTCGGTCAATTCTTCCTCAGAGAGATCCTCTTGAAGAGCGGTTGCCGGTACCGGAGCGGCGACCATCTCGACCTGCTGTTTCCGGCGATTCTGTTCCAGGATCGGATCCAGAACATAACCGCAGTTAATGCAGCGCCAACTGGCCGTCCACCATTCTCCTCCGCTTTCCATGAGGTCCACAAAGTGATCTCGAGCCATGCAGCCCTGACAACGGCGACAGTTCATCATGCTCTCCTTTCGACAAGGGTCCTCGCTCTGATTCAAAAGTTAGCGGACCTGTCGGATCTTGGTTAGACCTAAAGGAGGTACTTCGGAAGGGGGAGCCCTGGCACATACAAGAAATTAATGTTTGGAATTGTTGAGGTTTGTATCCGGCGGCGTCATTGGAGAGGGGCTATGCCCGATGAGCTGTCGGAACAAGCGATTATTGTTGAGTAAAAGAACCACTGAATGGGTTTATCCGCGGGGCGCAACAACGATAAAGCGAAACAATAGCCCCGCGGGTCAACCGAAGGTTGGTATGGTGCCCCCGACACGAATTGAACGTGCGACCCGCGGTTTAGGAAACCGCTGCTCTATCCACCTGAGCTACGGGGGCATGCGGCTACGATACTGAAGAGGGTCCAAAAAGTCCAGGTAAGGGATAGGGCAAGACGGGTGTTAGTTCGACGTCTTGACCGTATCGCCTGCCGCGGCGAGCAGGTCTTGTTTGCTCGGGATCTGCTTCAACAGATCGGCTCGGATTTGGTAGATGCCCTGCAGCCGCTGGCCCATCGCATAGACAAGGCCGTTTGATTGGCTCCCGAGCGAGAGTTTGCCCACGAGTTTACCGTCTCGCCCAGTCGCGACGAATTCCGCTGCGGGGGTCACCAGTCCGTATGGCGCCAGCGGGCCGGACTGTTTCATAACCCGCTCCTCGGCCGGCACATTCGCGACTCGACTTACGAAAAGATCAGCCGTTTGCTGATTCACCTTATCAGCCGGGTGAGCTTCCAGCACCCATTCTCCGCTCTGGTTGATCAACACATACTGTCCGGTTGGTGTGGTGACGGAGAGCATGGCGATGTCGGTGGCGTCCGCTCCCAGCAATCGTTTGTCCTGCAGATTGAAGAGCTCTTTGGTGAGATCTTTGATGGCCGTCGGAGTGATGCGATAGAGCGGTGCGTCGGGAGCCGTTTCCGCGATGGCTTCTCCGCTGGAGGGATTCGGTTGGTAGAGTTTGACCGTTTGATCGCCGTCTGCGGCATGCAGGGTGATCTTCACTTTCGGCGCAGTGAGGGTTTTCGCGAGCTTATCCCGTTCCGGTCCCGGATCGACGATCCCCAACGCCTTCAGGTCTTCCAGGCGGAACAACAGCATGCGCACCTCATTCACGTCCGCTTCCGCCTCGACCGGGTAGCGGATTTTCCATTTGGGCTTGGGTTTCTCGTTGACGTTGTAGAGCACGATTTCGGTCGTGGGGTAGGTCAGGCGAATGCGGTCCACCTCGCTTCTGGCCATATGCAGAATGTCTTTTCGCCTGAAGGTCATCAAGCTCTTGTTCACGAAGTCTTTGGGCGCCATATCGGTGAGGAGCAAGGCATGATCCGATTCCCGCAGCACGTAAAGCGTGGAAGAAAGCGGCCCGCTGTCGCCGACCGAAAGGGTCTCCCGCGCACCGGCGGTTGTGATCGTGATCGTGGTTACGGGCGTCTCGAGTCCGAACGGCGCAAGCGAGGCCGGATTTTCGTCAACCACGCGATGGATCGATCCGGTCACGAGCGCTCGGATCAGATTTTGAATCTCGCGCTGATCCGCTTCGGTCTGCAGGGGCGCTGTCAACATCCAGCCCTTGTCGGGGTTCCGTTCGAAGTGCAACTCGGTTCGGTCGGTCTTGAAGGTCAAGCCCGTTATCGCTTGTTGATCCAGCGACAGCACTTTCTTTCTTGCGGATTCCTGACGGTCTTGGGACTCTTTGGCCGGAAACTCGACGAGATAGAGGTAGAGGCCGAGTCCTCCAAGCACGAGGGCCATGAGCAGGGTAGGCCAGTATCGCATGCAGGTTACAGTCGTCGGCGCTTCCGCCACACCGTGATGCCGGCGATGAACAGCAGGGTCGGGAGAAAGATCACCTGAACATATAGCAACGTCCGTTCCTGAATCGGATTGGGAACGAAAGGCCTGAGCGCTTGATCTCTGGGACCGATGGCAAGTAACTCCCGGTCTTCCCCCAGCCATCCTGTGGCGTGGAGCAGGAAATCGCTGTTCCCGGGAAAGTTCACAAAACCGTTCGTCGCAAAGGCGCTGTTGCCGATGACCACCATGGCCGGTCTGGGTTTGCCTTCGGCCGGCGGTGTTTTGGGAGCCAGCGCGGCCGCCATCGGCAGCGGCCCCTTCACATCCTCTTTTTCGTTGAGGCTCACGACGCGGCCTTTGAGATCCGTTTCAGCCCAGCTGTTCGGCGACGTTCGCGCGAGCGGCACATAGTCCCAATCCTTGCCGGCTTGCTCATCAAAGGTGATATGGCGGGCGAGGGGAAACAACACTGCGGCGTTGAGGTCCTGCGTGATTTCGTGTTCGGTGAAGGTGCGGACAAGCAGTGCCGTCAGATCGCCTTGCGCCAACCGATCCTGCAAATCGACGAGCACGCCGGGACCGAGTCCGAGCCCCCAGCGTGAGAGCAGGGGGGTAAGATCGGCCTGCGAGTCGGGGTCGACCATAAGCAAGAGACGCCCGCCCCTCTCTATGTACACCCGAATCCGATCCAATTCCTCGGTCGTGATCGGCTTGCGCGGACCGGCGAGCGCCAAGATCGCCGTGCGATCCGGGACGCCGGTCTTCGTGAGCAGGCTGATCGTATTGACCTCATAACCCTGCCGGGTCAGCAGGTCTCTGGCTGAGGAGAATCCCGAGCGCTCACGATCGTCGAGGCTATGCTCGCCATGGCCTTCAAGAAAGAGGATACGTTTCTTTTCGTCCTTTGAAACGCGCATCAACGCGCCGGTCAGTTCGGCTTCGGATGGGTTGGTCACGCGGATTGTCTGGGCGCCGCTTTCGAAAATGGCCGTGTCGGTCCTGGTAATGCCGTAGGATTGTGCCGATTTCGGTTGCCGTTCAGGATCGATGAACTCGACGGCGATTTTCGAGCTGGCTTGCCGATAGCTGTCAAGGCGTTCTTTATAAGATTGATAACCAGGGTCTTTCTCTCTCGTGAAGACCGTGATCTTCACGTCGCGAGGCAGGCTGCGTAAGACGCGGTGAGTTTGGGGCGCAAGCGAAAAATTCTGGTTCTCTGAAAAATCCCAGCGTAGGGAATGGCGGGCGGCGAGGAAGTTGGCGATCGTCAAGATTCCGATCATCAAGGCGACCATGATGAGACTGTTCGCTCCCATGCGGGTGGAGCGACGGGATGAAAAGGTCTTGAGCGATTGAAAATGGGCGATGAAAAACAGGATCAGACAGAGCAGCGCCAATCCTTCGACCATCGTGACGAGCCAGAGCTTCTCCGGCGCGAGACTGTAGCCAATCATGCCGGCGGCAGCCAGCGCGGCGCCGACGACGCCGAGCGGAAGGGTCTTGAGTTTCATTTCCATCTGGTCGAATCCACCACCCGGTGGGCCAGAAACAACAATAAAATGAGCGCGCTCACAAAGTAGACAAGGTCCTTGGTATCCACCAAGCCACGGACCAGGTGGTCATAGTGTTCCATGAAGGAAATGTATGAGAGGACCTGTCCGGCCGTCGTGTCGCCGAGAAGCGAGCCGAGACCGGCGAGGAGCCACATAAACAGGAGAAAACCGAAGCTCACGAAGGCGGCGACGATCTGATTTTCGGTCAAGGCTGAAGCCAGGAGTCCGACACTGAGGAAAAACGCGCCCAGCAATGCCAGCCCAAGGTAGCCGGTCAATATTGGATACCAGTCGAAGTCGCTGAACAAAGAAAGGGTCAGTGGGATCAATCCGGTCAAGCCGAGCAGGCCAAGGAACACCAGCAGGACGCTCATGAATTTGCCGGCGACGATCTCGTTCAAGCCGATCGGTGAAGTCATGAGAAATTCGAAGGTGCGGAGTTTTCGTTCTTCCGCGAAGAGGCGCATGGTAAGGATGGGCAGTACGATGAGCAGGACGAACCGAACGCTCGCGAAAAGGTTACGGAAGACCAGATCGTTCAGATTAATCTGCGCCTGCCCGCCTTGTAACTGCATCAGCTGAATCGCCTGCGCTCCCGCAAACACAATATAGAGATAAGCCAGGAGTCCGACGATGAGCAGGAATACCGCGCTCACGACGTAAACAACCGGTGAGACGAAGTAGGAGCGGAGTTCCTTCGCCATGATGGCCGAAACCGGTGTCATGACGACGACTCCGAGATTTCGGCCGGCGCCGTGACTGTCGGTTCGAGCGCGTTCTCCGCTGGCGAAACTCCTTCTTCATGCCGGGTAAGCTGGAGAAAGACGTCCTCCAGAGTCATGGAGATCGACTTTAACTCGACGAGCCCCCATCCACTGGTGACGGCCAATCGTCCGACCTCTTCGCGAACGTCTTGGCCCAGCGCGCATTCAAGCATGAAACCGCCGGCCGGGCCCTGGGCGAATACCTGGTGCACTCCGGAGATCTGGGCCAGGCGGGCTTCCGCATCGGCCGGTGGTCGTTTTAAGACGATCGCAATTTTCTCCGAATGACGAAGCCGTGCGGATAATTGATCGGGCGTGTCTTCGGCCACGATGCGGCCGCCGCTGATGATGACCACGCGTTGGCAGACGGCTGTGGCTTCGGGAAGAATGTGCGTGCTCAAGATCACCGAATGCGATCCGGCCAGACTCTTGATCAGTTCCCGAATTTCGATGATCTGTTTAGGGTCCAGCCCCACGGTCGGCTCGTCCAGAATCAAGACAGGAGGATCGTGAAGCATGGCCTGCGCCAGTCCGACCCTTTGCCGATAACCTCTTGAGAGATTCCCGATCAACCGGTGTTGCACGGACCCCAATCCAAGCCGTTCTACCTCCCGGACGATCGCTCCCCGAAGCGCCTGAGACTTGAGCCCGCGAAGCCGCCCGACGAACTGAAGGTATTCGAAAACGGTCAACTCCTGATAGACCGGCGGGGTTTCCGGGAGATAGCCGATCCGTTGTTTCACTTCCAATGGCTGATCGATGCAGTCGAACCCCGCCACTTGAGCCGTTCCCTCGGTCGCCGGTAAGAAGCAGGTCAAGATGCGCATGGTCGTGGTCTTGCCGGCCCCGTTCGGGCCAAGAAAGGCGAGCACTTCACCCTTCGCGACAGTAAAGGTCACGCGATCAATGGCGGTGTGTTGTCCGTATCGTTTCGTGACTTGCTGAACGTCAATCATACGTCGTCGCGGGCGTACCTGCTGTTGAATGGATATCGTCGAGGATTACACGGGTGGGCTGGTCATCGACATTCGATCCACGACACCGATGCATCTTACTCAGCCGGCGGGAGGCAGTCAATATCACAAGAGCGTCGCAGGCCCATGTTTCAGATTTTCACGTCATGGTCCGACAACTTTACAGGCGACGGGCATCCTGTTAGAGTCCCGTGCAATCCGAACGGTCTCAGGACATGAAAGAAGGAATCGTCACGCCGGTTCGGCGCTGGTTTTCAGTAGCGGTGGTGGCGATCGCAGTGGGGGTGTTCCTGTTGCCCTCGCGTTCGAGCGAGGCGGGACAGAGCCGTTCATACAAGGTACAAGGGACTGTGATTGCCGTAACATTGAACCAGTCCCCGCAGTTGATCGTGGTCAATACGCCGCTCACGCCCAAGAACCATATGACGGTGGGAGCAACGGTCACACCGCAAACCAAGATTCTGCGCGGACAGAAACGTGTGGCGCTCCATACGATAAAGGTAGGAGAGATCGTCTGGTTGACATATGTGAAGACCTCAGAGGGCTTGTTCGCGCGGGCGATTCAGGCGAAAGCCTGATGTTCTGATCTAGACCGGCCAACCGGGCCCACTCTTCATCTCATTCATATGGCGGCAACGGAGTCGCTGGGCTGTTACTGTTCATGTCCGTTCATGGAATCTTTTCGCCCTCCATCCGAAGGTAGGGGGACGGGGGCTACACTTTCGGTATTGTTGAACCCATGCTGCGGCCTTAGGTTGAACCTGTGAGCGCAAGGCTGTCAGTTCAACCTGATGCATAGGTGTTGAAATGACTTACGATACAATGCAGTCGAAATGCCCTCTGGCTCTATCTCTGTTGCTTGGCACAGGACTCATCCTGAGCGCTTGCTCCTGGATTCCCAAGGGGGATGCGCAATTCGACGCGGGCATTAAAGACCGTGGTATGGCCTCCTGGTATGGAGAGCAGTTTCATGGCAAACAGGCAGCCAATGGGATGCTCTATGACATGGAGGGATTGACTGCCGCCCACCGGACAATCCCGCTCGGGAGTGTGGTACGTGTTGTCAATCTGACCAACGGAAAGTTTCTCTTTGTCCGCATCACGGATCGCGGACCATACGTGAACGGCCGAATTCTCGATCTGTCCCATGCCGCGGCGGTGCGTCTTGGAATGGAACGCGGAGGGCTCTCGTTGGTTCAGGTAGAAATTGTCGGCGAACGCCGTCCGGAAGCCCTGCTCTCTTCCGACGCGCTAGAGGCGCTCCCGGTCGTCCGCATTCTTTGTTCAGGGGTGGTTCCGGAACCGGTCGATCCCGTCCTCGGGTCTCCCTTCAGACTTCGCCCCAGCGATCTCTGGGTTCAACGCCGAAATTTGCGTGTCCCGTCGACGCTGGCAGCGGATCATGACGCTCACACGGAGTTGGTGACCCTCTTCCTGGCCTAGCTGTCGGCCTTTCATGCGGTTGACAGTGCGCGAAGCTCTCAACTAAACTTACATTCTTGGCCGATACCTGTAGTCGGTCGGGTATGAGCGACGAGTCGATCGAAGGGGGAGGCGAAAGTTCAATGGGAAAGATTCAGGCAGCAGAGTCAGACGAAACGCGGCTGAAGAAGAAGGTTGTGGCGAAACTGCAGGGACACAACAATCCGGAAGGGGATGCGGCGCTCCGCGCGCTGCGGAAGCGATTGAAGCGTGAACAACGGAAGCGACGCGCGTTGGCGTTGCGGAAGAAGCATGCGGCGGGAAGTAAGCCGGCCGAAGCGGCGACTCCGAGCGCGGGGTAGCACTCCGACAGGAGCGATCAGCAGAGGACAGGGATATGGAACAATCGGACAAGCGTGAGCAGGACGAACAGGTTCAAGCCGGCGCGGAGACCGCGACCGATGAATTGACCGACCGGGTGGCGGCGGAGTTCGCGGGTGAGGTTTCGTCGGCGGAACTGTCCGGCGAGCAGTCGGAGCAAGTCGTTCTGGAGGAAGAAAAGGCCAAGGACGAGATCGATATCCAGATCGATCTGCTCAAGGACCCTGATTGGGTTGTGCGGCGTGAGGCAGCCATTACGCTGGGCGAGATGGGTGACGAACGCTGCGTGGAACCCCTCTGTCATGCCTTGCGCGACGGAGACTGGCAGGTTCGCGAAGTCGCTATCGACGCGCTGGGCCAGATCGGTTCTCCAGCGGTGGAAATGCTCCTGAAACTGCTCCGTGATTGGGACGTTCGGAAGTATGCGATTAGTGCGCTAGGCAAGATTCGCGACGAGCGGGTGCTCGATCCGCTCATGCTGCAGCTCCGAAATGACGAGTTCAAAGAAGACGCCACCAACGCACTGGTTGAACTCGGCGAGCCTGCCTTGACGCGCTTGGTCGCCGCCCTCAAGGACAAGGACGAGTTGGTCCGAAAACAGGCGGTACTGGCGTTAGGTCGAATCAAACACGCCGACGCGATCAATCCGCTGGTTGAAATGCTTGCCGACAAGGACTGGTTTACCCGATTGACCGCCGCCGCTGCGCTGGAAGCCATCGGAGACGACCGTGGACGCGACGCGATTAAGCCGCTGACGAAGGATCCGGATATGGTCGTGCGGATGCGAGTCGAGCGGATCTTGGCGAAGTGGAAGAAGCAGCCAGCAAACGCCTAGAGTTATCTGTTCAACTGCCGATCGATCTCCTGCTGAACCTCGCTGAGTTTCTTCATCGGAACGGATTTTCCCATCGTGAGTTCCAGCCGCATTTCCTGGAGTGTGCCGATCACGTCCCGCACCGCCTGAGTTGAGGAGTCTTGTTTTGCGCCCTTGATGGCGTTTTCCAGGCCCGCGACTCCCTCCGCTAGCTGCTTTGCGGCCTCGCCGAAGTTCTTATCGAGTAAGTCGGATCGTGATTGGACGACTTTGGACTTCGCCTCGAGCAAGGCCTGCCGTCGGCGTAAATCCTGCTCAATTCCCATCGTGGTATCGATCACGTTGCGCGACATGTCTTTGATCGACTGGCGCAGGTCACCCACCGTATCCTGGAGTGTGCCGACCGGCCGTTGGCCGAAGTAAAAGCCCAGCGCGAAGGATCCTAAACTCAAGATAAAGATTCCGATAAATTTCCACATACCTATCCTTTCTGTCCGCGACGAGTCGTGGACTTGATCTGGCGGTCGATCTGTTGGAGTAGGCTGCCAGCGGCGGTGATACGGACCGCCGAGTCCGAATCATGCAGACCTTTCTTGAGCTGGGGAAACACAGGGGCCGGAGTTTTCCCCAATGCCTTGGCGGCAAAGAGACGCGGCTGAGGCTGTTGGTCCTGCAACAGCATCTGCAACATGGTGACGGCTTGTTTGTCGGTTGATGCCCCGAGCGCTTGCGCTGTCGCGGCCCGGATCGACGGGTCCGGATGCCGGGCCAAATCCGTGGCGACCAACATAGCCGAGGAGTCGCCCAATCGTAGAAGCCCCTCGACGGCGTTGGCGCGGACCTGCAATGACGCATCGCGCGTGAGCGCTTGCAGGAGCGGGCGATTGTCTCGTATCCCGAGCCGACCCAAACTGACGGCGGCAATGCCTCGGACGCGCGCGTGCTCGTCTCCCAGGGCATGCGTGAGCGGCGCGACAGCCCCAGGTTGGCCGAAGTCTCCCAAAGCCCCTGCGGCAAAGGCGCGGACAGAAGCTTCCGGATCGTACACACCCTGACTAATGATCGCGAGACTTGAGGGGCGCTTCAGCTTTCCCAGCACGCCTAACGCCGCCATACGCGTCTCCGGATCCGGTAATGTCGCGGCTCCGGTAATGTCGCTCAACATGTCCTGCCTGCCGAGCTTGTAGAGCGCGGCATAGGCGAAGACTCCTTCCGGTCCATCTTCGGTCCTGGCCACTTCGATCATCCGAGGCATGATGTCGGCGACGCCACTCTCGCTCAACGCGTTCATCGCAGCGATGCGAACCGGCAGCATGTCGTCTTGCAACGCCCGTCGTAACGGCCCCGATTTGGACGCCAACCCGGCGTGCCCAAGGCCTTCAACGGCCCGGGCACGCACCAGCGGGGAGGGGTCCAGTAATCCGTCTTCCAGAATCGACTGTGTCTCCGGAAGGCCGAGTTCCGCCAATGCCGTGTAGGCGGCGATGCGGATATATTCCTTGGGGTCCCGCACATGGGTCGTGAGTATGCTCAACGCCAGGGGACGTAATAGCGCGAGGTCGTCCGGTTGATCACCGGAGACCAGCTGATCGTAGAGGGCAATCGCATTTTCCGTGCGCCCGAGTTTCAGTTGACTCTTGAAGACGATACGAAGCAGCGTTCTTGAGGGTGCAGTATCGGGCGCCCGAGATTCCCAGAGACTCAGCACCTTGTCGTACTCGGTTCGGCGGAAGGCCTCAGCTGCTTCACGTTCAAGCGTGGACCCAGCTGTTCCGGTTACGGCGTCTGCGGCTGGATCATCGGCGATGAGGAAGAGCGCAACGGACAAGAGGACAGCGAACATGAATTCACAGATAGCACCACATGGCTGGAGCTGTCGAGAGAGACCGCGTTGGTCCGACCCTACCATTTCGTCGGAGTGCGGACCATCGCCGGCGTATACAGCATCTCCACGTAATCCTTGACCATTCGCTTGGTGCAGAAAGCGGGTGCGACGGTTCTGATGCTTTCTTTGACCAGTTGCAGCCAGCCGCGCGGGATGCCGTCGAGATCACGCTGATAGTAGAGCGGCACGGCTTCCTGTTCCAATAATCGGTACAGCTGTTCGGCGTCATGACGATCCTGGACCTGGGCGTCCGAATTGTCGGTTAAGGGTTGGATACCCCAGCCGTTGGCGCCGTTGTATCCCTCTTGCCACCAGCCGTCGAGCACGCTGAAGTGCAGCGCGCCGTTGAGCGCAGCCTTCATCCCGCTCGTGCCGCTGGCCTCCATCGGAAAACGGGGCGTATTGAGCCAGATGTCGACGCCCTGCACGAGGTACTTCGCCATGTGCATTTCGTAGTCTTCCAGGAAGGCCACGTGGCCGCCAAGTTTGTGATCCTGACAGAAGTTTAAGACCTCATGAATGAAATAGCGGCCCGGCTCATCCGCCGGATGGGCTTTTCCTGCAAAGATCAATTGAACAGGACGCCACCGGTCTTGAAGAAGGCGTTTCAAGCGCTCAAGATCGCTGAATAGCAACGTAGCCCGTTTGTATGTCGCGAACCGTCGCGCAAATCCGATGGTCAGAGCCTCGGGATCCAACAGCGTGCCACGGGCGAGCACTTGTGACGGTTGAAGGTGGCCTTGCACCCAGCCGTTGCGGGCCCGCTCTCTGATGAACCCCATCAGTTTTCGCTTGACCGCTTGGCGAACAGCCCACAGTTCATGGTCAGGAATATCGGCGACCCGCTGCCACATTGCAGGGTCGTCGCAGGTCTCTGCCCAGTTTGGACTGAGTGACCTGCTGTACAACCGATGAAGATCCGGAGCGATCCACGTCGGCGCATGGACGCCGTTTGTGACGCTCCGAATCGGCACCTGGTCGACGGGAAGACCAGGCCAAAAGTGTTGCCACATCTGGCGGCTCACCCGTCCGTGCTCGCGGCTGACGCCGTTGATGTGTGCCGACAATCTCATTACGAGAGCGGTCATGTTGAAGCCTTGGCTGTGAGACTCCGGTGTGTCTCCCAATCGAAGAAATTCATCGCGGGTGAGCCCGATCTGATCCCAAAATCCTGCAAAGTAGCGGTCCATTAGGTAATGGGGAAACACGTCATGTCCGGCCGGGACGGGAGTATGGGTCGTGAAGACGGTGCTCTGGCGGACGAACTCACTCGCTTCGGCATGAGAAGTGCCTTTTTGAGCCAACTCGCGCAGCCGTTCCAGAGTCAGAAAGGCGGAATGCCCCTCATTGGCGTGCCAAACGGATGGCGCGATGCCAAGAGTGCGAAGGACCCGAACGCCTCCGATGCCAAGCAAGATTTCCTGGCAGAGCCGCATTTCCTGATCGCCTCCGTACAATCGGGCGGAGAGTGCGCGATTCTCCGGGGTATTTTCCGGGACATCTGTATCGATGAGGTAGAGCGGCACACGCCCGACCAGCACCTTCCAGACAACCGCGGCGACGACCCGCCCGCCCATCTCCACGGTGATCCGGCAGGGCTCTCCCGAAGGCGTGAGCGCCGGATGAATCGGAGAGTCCTCGCGATTGAACGGCGCATACGCGGCTTCCTGCCAGCCTTCTGGCGTAATGCGCTGGCGGAAGTATCCCTGCGGGTACATAAATCCGATCCCCACCAGGGGAACGCCGAGGTCACTGGCTTCCTTGCAGTGGTCTCCTGCCAGAATTCCCAGGCCGCCGCTATAAATGGGAATCGACGTGTGGAGGCCGAATTCAGCCGAAAAATAGGCGATGGTTTCTTTGGCGGACGCCGCATGCTGGGTGCTGAACCAGCTGTGTCCATTCGCCCGATACTCATCGAACAGTTTGATCACGGCCGAGTACTGCCGGAGGTACGATGGATCTTCCGCCAGCCGCGCCAGCCGTTCCGGTTTCACGTCGGCGAGCAGCTTGACGGGGTTGTGATGCGTCAGAAACCAAAGGGTGGGGTCGATGGTTTCGAACAGTTGACGGGCTTCCAACGTCCAGCTCCACCAAAGATTCTTGGACAACTCCGCGAGGCGGGCCAGACTCAGCGGCAATGTGATTCGTGAATCCTGAGCGACATTCGTAGTCTCCACTGCGTCTCCTTGTGATTGGGGACCGAGGCGATTGTGAGAGGATGGCCGGCATCCCGCGACGGGCGAATCAGGCGTGGCCGGCCTTATGCCAGGAGGTCCACTCGTCCGAGAATGCCACGGATGCGTAGCGTTCGCCAAGAATTTTCGCAACTCGATTCATCAACTTCGTGAGTTGCTGCGCTTCGTCCCGAGTGAGATCCTGGCGGAAGCGGGGATGGAGTCCCCAGCGTGTTTCCACTTCTTCACCGGTCACGGTGGACATCACACTGATCAATTTGATTTCGTTCCCGGTCTGGCCTTTCGACGCAGTAGACGCCGCGACAGCCGAGCCTGCGACCCCCGACACCGGTTGTGCCGAGATGCCGGCTGTGGCCGGCGGCGCCTCCCCTTGGAGGATCGCGGCAATGGCTGGAACGACAGCGGTGGCGCAGATTGTCGCGGCTGATGTGATCTGCGGATGGCCGCTCATTCCGAGCGCTTCGGCCACGCGCCCGCCGAAGGCGTCAAACATGTCATTCTTGGCCTTGCTGTCTTCGGTGATTGAAAACCGATAGCGCTCATACAGTTCACGACTCTCCGCCACGGCTCCTCCTATCGTCACCATGATTTCCGACTGATCCACGCCCGAGCCGAAGGCGGGCTCCAGCACCGTCTTGAGTTGCGTGGTCACGGCATCTTCCAGCCCGTTCATGAATTCCGGCTGGTCCTTGATCGGAATGTGGAAGGCCGAAAGCCTGTCTGTCAGATTGAACATGACTTTGAGAAACTCGAGGTACAGTCCCCATTCGTCCTGGCGCTTGAGTTTCAATGCCTGCTCGGGGGCGTTCTTCTTCATGACTGTAACCGATTCGCCGGCGACGGCAAGAATCAGTTCGGCAAGCGAGCGTTGTTGCTGATTATAAGGAGTATTTCCCACGGCCATATATCCTGTTCGGCCTCCCTGAACAAAAAGACCATTATAGCTGAGACGCTGGTATGCCTCCAAGGGGTGCCGTGGAAGAGGCATAGTCGCCCCGATTCCAGAGCTCGTTGAAACCCTCTCGTTTATAATGTTATACAGCGCAGGCGCCTCTAGTTTTCCTCATGAATCGAAACATTACGCCGTACATTCTGAAGCGGACGCCGGATGATGCCGTTCCGCGCAAGCTTTCCATCGACTATGCGGCGGCGCTGAATCCCCAACAGTTGGCTGCAGTGACGGCCGGTGATGGGCCTTCACTCGTGATTGCGGGGGCGGGCAGCGGCAAGACGCGCACGCTGGTCTATCGCGTCGCCTACCTGATCGATTCCGGCGTCGATCCGTCCAATATTCTGCTGCTCACGTTCACCCGCAAAGCGGCGCAAGAAATGCTCGACCGGGCGGGCGAGTTGATCGGCGCCCCCAGCGAGCGGGTCTGCGGGGGGACGTTCCACTCGGTCGCCAACATGTTGCTGCGACGCTACGGCCGCGCCATCGGCCTGGAGCCGGCTTTTACCATCCTCGATCGCAGCGATGCCGAAGATTTGATTGCGCTCGTGCGGTCGCAACTGGGGCTCAATGAGAAAGACAAGCGGTTCCCCCGCAAGGGCACGATCGCCGAAATCTTCAGCAAAGCCGAGAACACGCTGCGCAGTCTGGACGACATCCTCTTGGAGGAGTTCAGTCATTTTGCCGATCATCTTGAAGCTCTCAGGCAATTGCAGAAAGGCTATCAGACGGCCAAGCGCCAACGCCAACTGGTGGATTACGACGACCTGCTCGTCCTGCTCAGGCGGTTGCTGACGGATGATCGACAGGCTCGGCAGACAATCTCGCAGTTGTATCGCCACATCCTTGTCGATGAGTATCAGGATACCAATCGCTTGCAGGCCGACGTGATTCGCCATCTCGCCTCGACTCATCAGAATGTCATGGTCGTCGGGGACGACAGCCAATCGATTTATGCGTTCCGCGGCGCGACGTTCAAGAACATCATGGAATTTCCGACGAACTTTCCGGGAGCGACCATTTACAAGCTTGAGGAAAACTATCGCAGCACGCAGCCGATCCTGGATCTCGCCAACTGCATTATCGAGGAAGCCGCGGAGAAGTACACCAAGCATCTCTTCACGCGCAAGCTGGATGGACCGTTGCCGACGTTGGCGGAGGCCGCGGGTGAGAATGCCCAATCGCGCTTCGTGGCTCAGAAGATCTTGGAACTGCGCGAGGAAGGCGTGCCGTTGGGCGAAGTGGCCGTGCTCTTCCGGTCGAGCTTCCATTCGTTCGACTTGGAAATCGAGCTGTCCCGCCGAGGCCTGCCTTTTGTGAAGCGGGGCGGCGTGAAGTTCATCGAGACGGCCCATGTCAAGGATCTACTGGCCCATCTTCGGGTCGTTGCCAACCCGCTCGACGCAGTAAGTTGGCACAGAGTATTGATGTTGGTCGAAGGAGTCGGTCCGAAAAAGGCGCAGGATTTGTTGGCCTCGCTGGTCAAATCGGAACGACCCTATCACGTGTTGCGCGAGGTGAGCGGGCGATCGGGACAGGGTCTCAAAAATCTGGCACATACGCTGGAGAGTCTCTCCGGGTCTCACGATCTGGGGACCGCCGATCAGGTCAATCATATTTATGAGTACTATCTCCCGATCCTCCGGGAACAGTACGACGACTATCCGAAGCGGACGAGAGATCTGGACCACCTGCAGACCATTGCGGAGGGGTATCCCGAGGTCGACCAGTTTCTTGCCGATCTCGCGCTTGAACCGCCCGACGGCAGCGCGGTGGATGTGGAGGCGCCGGACCGCGACGATGAACGGATGGTGCTGTCCACGATCCATTCGGCCAAAGGATTGGAATGGCAGTGCGTGTTCGTCATCTGGGTCGTCGACGGAAAATTCCCGTCGATCTATTCGTTCGTGACCGACGAGGAACTGGAAGAGGAGCGCCGGCTCTTCTATGTTGCGGTGACGCGCGCCAAACGCCATCTCTATCTCACGTATCCGATCAACGTGTTTGATAAGGGCAGCGGTATGTTGCTGTCGAAGCCGACCCGCTTTCTGGACCACGTCTCTCCGGCAATGTTCGATCAGTTGGCGCTCATTGAAGAGGGAAGCCATTCGGATTGGCGGGGATACAGGGACGATTTGTATTGATCGGCGTCCGGGCAGGCTTCACATGATGCGCGGCATCGGGTATCTCACCATCCTGTTCTGGGTCCTCTCCGCGTTGCTATTTCAACCCATCGACGGACACGGCGAAGAAAGATTCACCGGGCACATCTGGAAGCAGATTGTCACCGAAGCGGAAAAGCTCGGGTTGCCGGTAAAGTTCTTAAAGGCCGTCCCATCCGACTTCGTCACGTTTGAATTCGATGATCTTCAAGCGTTCGCGGCAGAGTATCATTTGGGCGAGCATCGAATGGTATTGAACCGCGCGCTCTCGTTCAATGTCGCGGGAGGGACCCTGCGACCGCTCAATCGACTCACCAACGGCGAGATGGAGACGCTGTATCACGAACTCTTTCATGCATACATGGATTACGTGATGACGACGCGGGCGGGGGATCAGGGAGATCCAATCCTAGCGTTTGCGCGATCGCAACAACGTTGTCGCTACAGCACCGTGTTGATCACGCCGGTTGTGCAGCGAAGAGCGGAGACAGAAGAGCGGTTCTTGAGCGAGCGGGAATCGTGGGAAGCGTTAAACGAAGCCTGGGCAGTCTTCATCGGCTGGGCTGTCTGGAATCAGCTGGAATCGGGTCGGCAATCCGCGGGATCGATTCAGAAGCCAGGAAAGAATCGGGATGCCTGGATTCGACGTCTACGGGAAGCGGATCGCGAGGGAAAAATCCGGGGTTACTACGAGCCGGAAAATCCTGATGAACGCGCGATCGCAAGAAAGCGGTTCCTTGCTCCCGCTTCGCGCGTGTCACCGGAAGAAGTCCGGCATCTCATGAGTGAAGCGCTAGGTTTTTCCGATGGTCTGATTCAGCAGGCCACCCAGGTCCTTGCACCGGCTCAGATTCTCCCGCAAGACAGACCCTGCAAGTGATCGCGTTGTGTAACTCCATGGAAATCGGCAGGTTCCAACTCCCAGCTCGTCCGTTGGTCTGAATGTCCTCGAAGACGTTAGCGGGAGGTCTGAAATTAGTCCACCCTAATATTGGACGGATTGAATTGGTTGTCGGGGAGGACGAAGGCCGGTCGGAAAGAAAAAATTCTGTCTCTGGCGCTTTGCCCCTTGACTTCGTGAGACTTCATCAATAGAATCGGGCGTTTCTTGAACAAGGCTGTGTCCGTGGCTCAGTACTTTCATCCTTGCTTGTAAGGAAGGAGGTGCTGTGCGTGGACCGGCCTACTCTTCTTTTCTCATCCCAGATGATGAAGGAAGACAACGATTTTGCGATTGAAAATTTGCGTTGGCTGTTTCGGGCAGGTACCCAAGTGGCCAAAGGGGGCAGACTGTAAATCTGTTGCCATCGGCTTCCAAGGTTCGAATCCTTGCCTGCCCACCAAGCAGAGCTTGCTCGACCGCGAGCGCTCAACAATGGTGCGCAAGCGGATACGCACCGCGAAGTTTCTTGAATTAGCAAGTTAGGGCCGGCGAGTTCAAGACGAAACGAACGGGATCGACACCTTCAGTGTTCTTGTTTTGGAGGCCTGCGAGCGGATCAACACCTTAGGCGTTTCTCAAGCAATAGGCTAAGGCGGGCGTAGCTCAGCGGTAGAGTCCCAGCCTTCCAAGCTGGCTGTCGTGGGTTCAACTCCCACCGCCCGCTCCAAACCGAGCTCGCTCGAGCAGGAGCCATGATAGTCGTTCTTGGGGATGGGATAGCGCCTTGGGGTTTCGGGACGTGAAGCGCAGATGGACGGGAGACATATTCAACTGATGGCGAGGCATGCTTCACGAAGTGCGAACGGCGCGAGACGAAACCGGAAGGCCCACGTAGCTCAGTTGGTAGAGCACGTCCTTGGTAAGGACGAGGTCACGCGTTCGATCCGCGTCGTGGGCTCCAAACAGAGCTTGCTCGACCTGGAGCGCTTTGCATAATGCGCGACGGGATAAGACCTTCAGGGTATTTAGAAAAGGAGTGATTTATGGCGAAGGCGAAATTTGAGCGGAAGAAGCCGCACGTGAACATCGGGACGATTGGGCACGTGGACCATGGGAAGACGACATTGACGGCGGCGTTGACGAAGGTGTGCGCGGATAAAGGGATGGCGAAGTTCATCAGCTACGACGAGGTGGCGAAGGCGAGCGAGAGCCAGGGGCGGCGGGATGCGACGAAGATCATGACGATCGCGA